>CAVQMT010000022.1:0-78271 GCA_963713655.1 uncultured Acidobacteriota bacterium | reverse complement strand
AGTCTGTCTTCTCGTGCATGCACCGCTCGAACTGCGCCTGAACGCGAGGACGATCTTCCGGGTGAATCCTGTCAAACCAGAATGCCCGCCGCGAGATGTCCTCACCAGGCTGAACGGCATACGACGCGCTGAATCTCTGGCGAGCTTTCGACACTGCCCGTTGCCAGATCGGAGCGCCAACCCCCGGTACGACTGAGTCGCTGCACCTCGAGCAGAAACGCCTCGCTTCGGCGCAACGCCTCCTCGGCCATCTTTCGGTCGTGGATGTCGGTTCCAACCGTGTACCAGCGAGAGGCACCGTCGTAGTCTTCGACGACCGGACGGCCCGCATGTGGAACCACCGATACGCACCGTCCGCGCGCCGCAGGCGCAGCTCGAATTCCAGCGGCTGGCCCGTCGAAACGAGCGCTCGTTGTGCGGCGACCAGCGCCGGCAGGTCATCGGGATGTACCAGGTCGCTCTGCGCCCACTGCTTCGTTCGGAGCAGGCGGCCGTGGTACTCTGAGCGGCCCGGTTTTCGACATTCGAGCTCACCCGACACGTTGTGGATCGCAATCGAGGCTGGAATGTTGTCCACGATCGCGCGTAACTGCCGCTCGCTCGATCGCAGCCGATCCTCGGCTCGCTTCCGATCCTCGATGTCGGTGATCAGGTTGTACCAGCGAACCATCGCACCGTCCTGCGCGCGCACCGGTACCGCTGAACCTTGGAACCAGCGATACACGCCGTCGGCACGACGAAGTCGGTATTGCGCCTCGTAGGGCTGCCCACTTTCGACGGATTGCTGCCATCGCTCGATCATCATCGAGCGGTCGGATTCGTGGATGAACTGCAGCCAATCCTGAAGCTGTTCGAGGCCGACACCCAGGTAGTCGAGGAGCTGCCGTTGGCGAAATCGATCTCGCCGGTTGGAGTCATCGTGTTCACCAGGGCGGGGACGCTGTCCAGGATGAGACGCAGGTCCCGCTCGGCTCGGGCGGCCTCCCCGGGCAGCTGATCGTCCGGGTGCCGCCCACCGGCCGCGTAGAGGCAAGATTGTGGACATGGTCGTTCCAGCTCCCGACCGAGACGTGGCGATCATGCCACCTTCCGGCACTGGTTGCAACCTAAAGGATCCTTCAGACCCTCGAGTTCTTCGACAGTGCACCTGTCGATCTCGACGCTGGCACGGCAGCCACACTCACCAACACCGCTCATTTCTCTGAGTAAATCGCCGCGCGCATCGCTGGCCCGCCCCGTGCTCCGTCGATGGCCGACGCTTCGGTCGAAAGGAGTGCGCGATGAACTGGTTCACGACGAAGGACGGCACGCGGATCTACTTCAAGGACTGGGGCACGGGCCAGCCCGTCGTCTTCAGCCATGGATGGCCCTTGAGTTCCGATGCGTGGGAGGACCAGATGCTCTTCCTCGCCTCGCGTGGCTTTCGCTGCATCGCGCACGATCGCCGTGGCCACGGCCGGTCAAGCCAGCCGTGGACCGGCAACGACATGGACACCTACGCCGACGACCTGGCCGCGCTCGTCCAGGCGCTCGATCTGAAAGAAGCGATTCACGTGGGGCACTCCACGGGCGGAGGCGAGGTGGCGCGGTACATCGGCCGGCACGGGACCACCGGGTCGCGAAGGTCGTCCTGATCGGCGCGATCACGCCGCTGATGCTGCAGACGCCGGCCAATCCCGGCGGCCTGCCACTGAAGGTGTTCGACGACATCCGCGCCGGCGTGCTGAAAGACCGCTCACAGTTCTTCAAGGACTTGAGCGTGCCGTTCTTCGGCGCCAACCGCGCCGGTGCGACCGTGTCCCAGGGCATCCTCGACACGTTCTGGCTGCTCGGCATGCAGGCCGGCCTCAAGAACGCGTATGACTGCATCAAGGTCTTCTCGGAGACCGATCTGACCGAAGACCTCAAGAAGATCGACGTCCCGACGCTGATCATCCACGGCGACGACGATCAGATCGTGCCGATTGCGCGCGTCGGCGCTCCTGGCCGCGAAGATCGTCAAGCAGGCGACGCTGAAGATCTACGAAGGCGCGGGGCACGGACTCCCGACCACCCTCAAGGATCGCCTCAATGCCGACCTGCTCGAGTTCTGTCGTGCGGGCGCGGCAGTCGCTGCGTGAGGGTGCCATGACGACGCCAGCGCTCGACGCAAACGCGATCCTCAACGTCGCCGGACGCTGTCGTTCGTCAACCGACACAGCGAGCGGCACCGCCACGCGGCCGGAGGCACTCGCCGCCCTGCTCGCCAGGCAGCGCGCCGCCTTTCTGCGGCACGGGCCTCCGTCGCTCGCCGAGCGCCGCGCAAATCTGAAGAAGCTTCGTGCGGCGCTGCTCGCGCGAAGGGCGGATTTCGAAGCGGCGCTCGATGCCGACTTCGGCCATCGCTCGCGGCACGAAACCGCCATCATGGAAATCCTCGCGCTCACGTGGGGATCGACTACCTGCACAAGAACCTGCGACGCTTCATGCGGCGCGAGCGCCGGCACGTCGCACTTCCCATGCGCTTCGCCCGCGCGTACGTCGAGTATCAGCCGCTCGGCGTCATCGGCATCGTGGCCCCATGGAACTACCCGTTGTCGCTTGCGCTGATGCCGCTCGCGACCGCCCTCGCCGCGGGCAATCGCGCGATGATCAAGCCGTCGGAGCTCACGCCGGCGACAAGCGACTCCTGGCGGCGTTGATCGCCGATACCTTCTCTGAGGACGAGGTCGCCGTCGTCACTGGCGACGCCTCCATGGGCGCGGCGTTCGCGGCCCTGCCATTCGATCACCTCTTCTTCACGGGCAGCACCGCCGTCGGCCGCGCGGTGATGCGCGCCGCCAGCGACAACCTCGTGCCGGTGACGCTCGAACTCGGCGGCAAGTCGCCGGTGCTGGTCGATCGCGGGCAGCCGCTCGAGCGCGTCGCGGCCGACATCGCCTACGGCAAGCTGGCCAATGCCGGCCAGACGTGCGTCGCGCCGGACTACGTGCTGTTGCACGAGGGTGACGTCGACGGGTTCGTCGAGGCATGGGGCAAGGCGGTAGCGGCGCTCTACCCGGAGGGACCGGCAAGCGAGGACTACACCTCAATCGTCAACGTCCGCCATTACGAACGTCTGCGCGGCCTGCTCGACGACGCGCGAGCGAAGGGCGCGCGAGTCGTCGAGACCGGACCGTCACCCGAGCATGCGAAGCGTCGCGCGCACACGCTCCCGCCCACGCTAGTCCTCAACGTTCATGACGACATGCGGATCATGCAGGAGGAGATCTTCGGGCCCGTGCTGCCGATCGTGACGTATCGAGATCTGGACGACGCGATCGCATTTGTGAACGCCCGGCCTCGACCGCTCGGGCTCTACTACTTCGGATCCTCCGCACCGAATCGGAGGCAGGTACTCACGCGGACGACCTCCGGCGGCGTGACCATCAACGGCACGCTCCTGCATTACGTGCAGGACGATCTCCCGTTCGGCGGCATCGGGGCGAGCGGCTTTGGCGCGTACCACGGCATCGAGGGCTTCCGCGCATTCAGTCACCAGAAGGCGGTGTTCGAGGTTGGGCGATGGAACGGCGGCGCGCTGTTGCGTCCCCCGTTCGGCCGACTCACCAACTTCATCCTGAGCTTCATGCTCCGCCAGGCCCGCACGACCTCCGGGGCACCGATCGAGGTTCGCAACGCAGCGGTGATCCACGCGTCGATCGAACGCGTGTGGGACCTGCTAACCGATGTCGAACGGTGGCCGTCCTGGTGGCGCGCCTGTCGGTGGGTTCGACTCGAGTCACCTGCAAGTGCAGCGTCGGTCGTCTTCCGATGGAAGGCGCACCCGGTCGAACTGCGCAGCGCCGTGGTGAAGAGCGACCGACCGCATTCCTTCGCCATCACCGCCGACGCGACGGGCGTGCGCGCCGAGCGCACCTTCACGCTCCGTCCCACCCCCGACGGCTCGAGCACCGTCGTCGTCAGCCACGAAACCCAGGTCGGACTGCTCCCATGGTTGGGGCGCGCATTCCTCGCGCCGCGGCTGCATGCGGTCAACCAGGCGATGTTCGACGACTTGAATCGAGCCGCCGGCCACTAGCGATTGGAGAAGGAGATCATCATGAATCCGACAACGGCAACAATCCCCTCGGCGAACAGCACTGGCGCGCCGTACGTGGCGGCAAACTTTGCGCCTCTCAGAAGCGAGGTCACCTCCTTCGATCTCGAGGTGATCGGCCATATCCCGGAAGCACTGACAGGCCGCTTTCTGCGGATCGGCCCCAATCCGATCGATGACCTGGACCAGGTGCGCCTCGCGCGCCATCACTGGTTCGCCGGTTCAGGCATGGCGCACGGCTTGCGGTTGCGCGGGGGCAAGCCGGAATGGTTCCGCAGCCGCTTCGTGCTTGATCGGGACGCGGCCAGGATTTTGAGCCGCAAGCCGCTCCCCGGGCCGGGCGAAGGCACACGCGACGGCAACGTCAATACGAACCTGATGAACGCCGGCGGCAAGCTGTGCGCTGTCGTCGAGGCCGGCAGCATTCCGGTCGAACTCGACTACGAGCT
The DNA here is from genome assembly GCA_963713655.1 of uncultured Acidobacteriota bacterium. GTDB lineage: Bacteria > Acidobacteriota > Vicinamibacteria > Vicinamibacterales > UBA2999 > CAWEBF01. Next base: position 73,744 of record CAVQMT010000022.1, on the reverse strand, counting down.
GGCGAGCGTCCGCCGGACCGATTTCGACGGCACGCTCGAAGCGGGGTTCACCGGCCACCCGCATTTCGATCCGATGACGGGCGAGCACCACGCGTTGGCCTATGAACCGTTCCAGCCGGTCCGCTACATCTCGGTGGACCGCGACGGGCGCGCCACAACCAAGGCGCGAATCGACTTGCCGCACATTCCGCTGATCCACGACATGGCGTTCACGCAATCCTTCATCGTCGTTCCCGACTTCCCGGTGACGTTTCAGCCCGAGTTGTCCCACACGGACTTCCCATGGCTCTGGGACGAGCAGCCGCGACTCCCGCATCGGCCTGCTGCCGCGCAACGGCGACGTGTCGCGCATCCAGTGGTTCGAGGCGCCGCGCTGTTTTGCGTTTCACTTTGCCAACGCCTACGACGACGGCGATCTCACCATCATCGACCTGGCAAAGCATCCGCGGATGTTCTTCACGGATCAGAACGGCCCGAACGAAGGCGCGCCCATCCTGGTCCGGTGGACCCTCCATCGCCCGTCCGGGAAATTGACCGAGACGATTGTCGACGACCGAGGCGACGAGTTCATGCGGATCAATGGACGCTACAGTGGGCAAGCCTATCGCTATGTCTACAGTGCGCACTGGGGCAACGACGTGACCTTCGGCCCGGCCATGAAGCACGACATGCACGGCCAGACGACCGAGGTCCATGACTACGGCCGGGGCCGGATGACGTCGGAGCCGGTCTTCGTGCGGAAGCCGGGAGCCGCCGCCGAGGACGAAGGCTGGATCATGTCCTATGTCTATGACCCGGAACGGGACCTCAGCGACGTGGTCATCCTTGATGCCCAGGACTTCGCCGGGGAGCCGATCGCGACGATCCGCCTGCCTGTCCGCGTGCCGCACGGCTTCCACGGAGGCTGGGCGCCCGACAAGATTACCGTCGTCGAGTAGGAGTGCGTCAGACGGCGGCGCCATTCAAATCGGATGGCGCCGCCAGTCGATTGCAGCCGCGAAACTGATTTTTGGGCGGTGACCTCGTCCCCATCTTTGCCAACCCGCTGCGGCAGACGACGCGAACGAGGTGTGGGCGAGCGCAGGGGCGCTACTCGGCAGCCAGCATCCGTTGTTCACAACGAGATCTGAGGTCGTCAACTCGCCCGATGATTCCCCCTGATGCGCAGCGCGCGATGTCCAAGCGCGCTGGTTTAACATCGTGGGGGCCAAGGGGAGTCACGCGGTCTACGTCTCGAAGTCGCAGGCCGTCGCGGCGATCATTGCGAAAGCCGCACACGGTGTGGCCCTGGCGACGCAGTAGGACCCAGAACAGAAACGCTTCGATACGACAGCGTATGAACCCCTCGGCTAAGCGGGCCGATGCGCCTTGAGGAAGGAGTGAATCTGGCGCACCGCCAGAGGGATTCGCTCTTTGGGTAGCTTCCACGGGAACATGCTCACTTCGGCCTTTGGCGCGAGCATCGCGCACTCCATGGCCACGGCGAGGGGGTGCGCAGGGACGTCGTCGGGCAGGACCAGGATTGGGTTCTGGCACGTCCGCATGAAATCGCGTGACACGGTGAACAGGAAGTCGGGGTCCGTTTCGAACATCCTGGTCACAAATTGGTCTGTCGTCTGCATCGTGATCTCGGGCCGCTTCGCAATCAGCGCCGGACCCCAGCTCTTCCAAAACGTGCCCGGGTACTTTGGGTCGCGCATCTCCGGACGCCAGCCCACGGGCTGCGCCAGCACGGCTGCGGCAATACGAGCGGGTGCGCGCTTCAGGAGACTGCCGATGAAGGGGCCGCCAATGCAGAAGCCCATCACCATGAACTTGTCGATCCCGAGATGATCCATCAGGCCGAGGTGGTCGTCCGCATAGGATTCCCACGGACGGTCGACCTCGACAGGGCCGGTGGACTGGCCGCTGGGGGCGTTGCGCAAGTCAGCCGTGATGCAGCGATACTGGCCCTTGAATTCCTCGATCGCGTTGAAGGGCGAGTTGCCGGTGAAGAAGGCTATGGTGGAGTTCAATCCGCCGCCCGGAAGCAGTAGCAGCGGGAAGCCGGAGCCGGCTTCCTCGTAGTAGATGCGAACAGGGCCTCGCTCATAGAACTTTCCCGTTGCCGCTTTGCCCGATTGCTGAGCGAGTACACGGGGCACGGCGGCCGTTGCTGCTGCCGCAGCTCCCGCTGCCAATATGCTGCGTCTGGTCAAACCCATGATCGGCGTCCTTCGATAGTTAATCTACTGTGGGGCAGGTTTGAGCGGAGCTGAGTAGCGATCAACGAACTCCGGACGTTTGCCTTCGGTCGACAGACCCGCTGCGAGCATCAGCCTGGTCACGGCTTTGAGCGTCGGGGCATCGGGACGCGGGAGACCGCCGGGGTTCACGAAACCCTCGGCGATGAATAGTGGCGTCCGGCCATATTTGTTGGGCTTGGACCAGATTTTCGGATCGGCTCCACGCTCGGCCAGCAGCTCTATGACAAGCGGGTAGATGTTGTGCGCGGCTCCGTGCATGACCGTCTCGCCATCGTTGTTCACTGCGTTGATGTCGGCGCCGAGGTCGAGCAGCATCTTCACGGCTTCCAGCGCTTCGTTTTCCTCGCCGGCCTCTTCGGCCGGCTCTCCCGTGCCGACACCGGCTGCAGCCAACAGCGGCGTGGTGTTGTTGTCGTTCGGCAGCAGGGGATCGGCGCCCAGGTCCAGGAGCAGGCGCATCAGCGGAATATCGGCGCGATCGGCGGCAAGGAGAAACGGCGTCGCCCCCTCAGTCTCGACTTTCGACGATGTGTTGGGCTGCCTCGGCGCGCCTTTGGGCAGGCGAAGATTGACGTTCGCGCCTCGCTTCACGATTTCGCGCACGAACTGCAGGCTCGAAAGGCGGCCCGACCCGGCCGGCGGCGCGGGATCGCTGATGTCGCTATTGTCCGGCCTTCGCACCCAGGCAATCGGGTGGAGTGGAGCGAATCCTGTTCGCACATCGTTCGGATTGGCGCCCGCGTCGACGAGCGCTATCGCGAGGTCGAAGTGGCCGTTCTGCACCGCGAGCAGCAACGGGCTCACGCCCGGATTCACCGCGCCTGGAGGCGCACCCCCGCCCGGCGCGCTCTCTGGACGCCGCAGCATCGCATTCACATCGATGCCCGCTGCGAGAAACGCGCGCACCACGTCGAGGTGGCCCTCACGCACGGCAAAGAAGAACGGCGTCGCTCCGGAATCGACTGTCGCTTTCATGTCGGCGCCCGCCTCGATCAGCGCGCGGACGACGGCAGCGTGCCCCTCGGCCGCCGCCCACATCAAGGCCGTCTGGCCGCGCCGCTCGCGTGCGTCGGTCTTGGCGCCGCGCACGAGGAGCGCCTTCACCGCCTCGGCATTCCCGGAGCGCGCAGCCAACATCAGGGCGGTTTCCCCGCCTTTCATCGTGGCGTTCGCGTCGGCTCCGGCCTCCAACAACAGCGTCACGATTGCAGCGTTGCCGTTCGTACTCGCCAGTGCCAGCGGGGGCACGCCATAGCGGTTCACCGCGTTCACGTTCGCGCGCGCTCGCACGAGCAATGTAACGGTCTCCGCATCATCGTGATCCGCGGCCCAGTGCAGCGCGGTGGTCCCATCGGCCTGCGCGGCGTTCACGTCGGCGCCCGTTTGAAGGAGCGTGCGGACTCCCGCCCTGTCGCGCCGCTCCGCGGCGTCGGCGACTGCCGCACGGTCCGCTGCGACGGCCCCGGCGGCCAGCCCCAGCCCCAAGAGGACGAGTCCGCCTATTTTTCGCCAGTCCATGTGCGGCTCCTTGACGTCAATTCAAGACAGTCAATTCAGGATGACGGGATCGAAGAGGTCTTCGACCCTTCCGGTGCTGTCCTTGAACGAATCCAGATGAACGCCAACGCGATCGAGCAGCGTGACGTGCAGGTTGGCGAGCGGCGTTCCCTTCTCGGTACTTGATGTGCCGACCGCCCTTCAGGCCGGTTGCGGCGCCGCCGGCGACCAGGATCGGAAGGTCCTCGTGATCGTGAAGGCTGGGGTTACCCATGCCGCTGCCGTACAGGTAGAGCGAATGATCGAGGAGCGAGCCGTCACCATCGGGGGTGTCCTTCATTCGCTGGAGGAAGTCCGCGAACAGCGACACATGGAACGTATTGATCTTCGCAATCGTTGCCAGCTTTTCCGGATTGTTGCCGTGATGACTGGTTGGATGGTGCGGGTCCGGGACGCCGATCTCCAGATAGCGAACGATTGCTCTGCTCGCGCGTGAGCTGGAACGTGACGACGCGGGTGATATCCGCCTGAAAGGCCAGAATCTGCAGGTCGAACATCAGCTTCGCGTGGTCGGCGAACGCCGCCGGGACCCCGACCGGCCGATCGAGGTCCGGCGTCGTGTTGTCCGTGACCGCCTGCTCGGCGCGTTCGATTTCACGCTCGATCGCCCGAGCACTGTCGAGATACTGATCCAGGCGCACGCGATCGGGGACGCCGACGCGCTGCTTCAGCCTGGCAATGTCACCGACGAACACATCGAGCAGGCTTGCTCGCTTGCGCAACGCCGCGCGGCGCGCGGCCGGATTGCCGCCCTCGCCGAACAGGCGCTCGAAGACGACGCGCGGATGCGCCTCGGACGGAAGCGGTGTGGTCGGCGACGACCATGAGAGGCAATTCTGATAGACGCATGCGTAACCGTTGTTGCACACGCCGGCCAGCGGGTTCAGATCGATCGCCAGCTCGAGCGAGGCCAGTTGCGTCTCGCGGCCCAGCTCCTTGGCCGCGATCTGGTCGACTGTCGTGCCCAGAAAATAGTCCGAGCTCTCGGTGTGTTTGGCGGGCGCCGCGCTCAGAAACGCCGAGTTGGATGTGTCGTGCGTACCCGGATAGGCATTCTGCAACCGCGTATTGGTGAGGACGGTCACCTGATCCTTGATCGGCTTGAGCGGGCCGAGGATGGGCGACAGCTCGTCGAGCGTGTCCCGGCCGGGCGGCGTCCATCGCGTGTGATCCTTTCCCATCGGGATGAACACGAAGCCGAGCCTCGGCACCGGCTTCGCCGGCGTCTGGGCCCACGCCGTGGCGGCTGGAATCATCGCCTCGAGCAGAGGCAGGGCCAGAGCCGCCTGCGCGCTCTTCAGGAGCGTCCGCCTGGGAATCGCCTTCCTCGTGAGAAACATCACGCTCTCCTCGTATTGCCTATTTACTGACGACGGTCGCTTCAGGCGCGTGCGCGCGGCGCATCTGAAACGGAACGCTCTTGACGATTCCGAGAATGAGCGACGACAACCGGTATCCGTCTTGCTGCGCGTCGCGCACGATCCTGCGAACCGCAGGCGCGTCGTAGTGCTCGACGCCGCGTCCGAGCGCGAACGTCAGCAGGTTCTCCGTCAGCGTGCGTGGCAAACAGTTCGGGACGGCTCAACAGGGCGTCTTCGAGTCCGGTGACCCCTCGGTGCTCCGCGGCGCCGGGCAACGCTCCCAATGCATCGACGGGCTGCCCGTCTACTTCAGTCTCTCGCCACTGTCCAATCGCATTGAAGTTCTCGAGTGAGAAGCCCACCGGATCGATCGTGCGGTGACAGCTCGCGCACACGGCGTTGCGTACGATGTGCGGCCAGGCGCTGGCGCATCGGCAGATTGGCGGCCACGTTGCTCTCGTCGAGCGCCGGCACGTCCGGAGGGGGAGGCGACGGCGGCGCGCCGAAGATGTTGCTGAGCACCAGGACGCCGCGAAGGATCGGCGATGTCCGGGTGGCATACGACGTCACCGACAGCACGCTGCCCTGCCGCAGCAGGCCGCCACGATGGCTGTCGGGTGCCAGCGTCACGCGGCGGAATCGGCTGCCGTACACATTGGGAATGCCGTAGTGCTTCGCCAGGCGTTCATTGAGGAACGTGTAGTCCGCCCTGATGAACGTGAGCGCGCTGCGATCCTCGCGCAGCACGCTGTCGAAGAAGAGCTCGGTCTCCTGCCGGAAGGCCTGCCGGAGGTTGTCGTCGAAGTCCCGATAGAGAGAGGCGTTGGGATTGACCGCATCGATATTGCGCAGCCGCAGCCACTGTCCGGCGAAATTCGTCGCGAGGTTGAACGAGCGCGGATCGGCGAGCATCCGGCGCGCCTGCTTCTCGAGCTCTCCGGGCAGACTCAGCCTGCCCCGAACGGCGGCGTCGAGCAGCTCGTCGTCCGGGATGCTGCTCCACAGGAAAAATGACAATCGCGACGCCAGCTCGAGCGCGCTGATTCGGTAGACACCGCTCGCCGCGACCTTCTGCGGATCGCTTTCCACGCGGAACAGGAACTCCGGGTTGGTGAGCACGGCACTCACCGCCGCGGCGATTCCGGCGTCGAAACCGCGATTCGGCGCGCGCCTCGCGATAGAAGGCCATCGGCCCGGCAACGTCGGCGTTGGCGATTGGCCGGCGATAGGCGCGCCGCATCAGCGTCGACAGAATCGTTCCCGCACACCGATCTTCCTGTGCTTTGTCTTGTCCGGTTGGCCGGCAGACGAACAATCGGCGGCGGCTTGGGGTGTCGTCGACGCCCTTGGGCGCATAAGGTCCGGTCACCGAAACCTGGCTGATGGCAGGCGCCGTACGCGGATGCCGCCTGTCGTTGAAGCGGGATTCTGTAGGCTGCCTGGCCGTGTCGATGAGCGATGAGCCCACCTTGACGAATGTGACGGCGACGTCGTGCGAGCCTGCACGCACGGCGACGCGCACCTTCAAATCCTTGTCGAGCAGCGTGTCGTCGTCGTTGGCTGGCTTCTGGACCGTGAAGGTCGCGACCGGCTCCCGGTCGAGCAGCACCAGCAGCTCGTGTGGACGGTTCTCGCGCAACCCGCTGACGATTCCGGCCAGATCGCGAGCGAGCAGCATCTGGATGCACGTACTCGCCGTCCTGGGCGAACGTATGAGACCTCGACATGCCGCCGCGCGTGCCAATCGGCAGCCCGGGCAGATGATCCTCCTGCGTCAGGTCGGCAGGCAGCAGAAACGTGTCGCTCTGCAACGAGGACTGCGTGCTCCCGACCGCCAGGCGGCTGATCTTGTTGGCGGCCGAGATGTAACGATCCAGGAGCGTCGGCGACAGGTCGCCGACGTTGACGTTGTCGAAGCCATGACCGCTCTCATCTGCCGGCAGCAGCGAGGCGGCGTCGATGTCGAGCGCCAGCAGGTCTCTGATCGCGTTCTGATACTCGGTGCGATTCAGGCGTCGCAGCGTTTCGGTGCGACCAGGATTGGGTTGTGCGGCCGCCGCCGCATCGAGCGACGCTTCCAGCCGCGTCAACATCGCGAGCCGATCGGACTTGGGAGGCTGCGGCGCGTTGGGCAGGCGGCATCACGCCCGTGTGCAGCTTGCGCACGACCTTCTCCCATAGTTCGGGTTGCGCACCAGGCCTCGACACGTCAACCTGGTCCAGACTCAGGCCGCCGGTCTTCAGGCGTTCGTTGTGGCACGTCGCGCAATAGCGATCGAGGAATTGACGCTGACTCGATATGGCGGGAGAACGTCCTGCAGGTGCGGCATCACCTTGCGCAGACATCTTCACCTGCACAGCAAGGAGAAGTGGCGCCGCCAGTACGACCAGTCCGATTCTCAGCGCCATGGCGACCTCCTGGACAAGGTCCGTACTTCAGGTGTGCAAAGCTTGGTCGCTCCAATGAGGTATGTCAAGGACGCCCGGACATCCGCTCCCGCTGAAGCTGCCTGTCCGCCTCGGCCGCTATTGTGGCGGCACGAGACGCTTCAGCTCGTCGCTCCAATCAAGCACGACGTTGATCTGGGCCGGCGCGTCAAACGACTCGATCGCTTTGACCAACAGGAAACGTTGCCCGTCCGTGGACACATCGTAATCGGGCCAGAGCGCGTGGCTCACCTCGTACGGCCGCTCGAACAGCCGCCGCGGCCTGCCGGCGCTCAGCAGGGGACTGGTCGTCACGTCCACCGCCATCATGGCGTCGCCGCTCCGGTAGAACAGCTCCCGGCCGTTGCGCGACCACACTGGCTCATTGCCTCCTTCTGTCGAGATCGTCAGCTTCTCTCCAGAACCGAGAAACGGCATGACATGAATCTCGCTTCGACCTGATTCGCCCGACACATACGCAACCCAACGACCGTCCGGCGACAGCGCCGGCGCCCCTTCGACAAAGGGGGTCTCCAGAAACGACGTCGCCTTTCGCTCCGCGCCCGTTCGAAGGATCCAGAGGTCCTGCGCGGAACGCAGAGAAATCGAGACGAACATCAGAACGCCGTCCCGCGACCAGGAAAACGGATAGTTGGGTCGGTCCGAAGTGAACAAGCGCTCCTCGGCCCCTCCATCCAGAGACCGTCGATACATGTTGTCGAGGCTGTTCTTGTCGGACACGTACGTCAGCGCGCGGCCATCCGGCGCCCAGAGGGGAAAGGCGTTGTTCCCGGTCGACGTGAACCGGCTCCACGTCTCGCGCGTCAGGTCGTACATCCACACATCGTCTTGGTCGGCGCCTCGCACGGTCACGGCCACGCGCTGACCGTCCGGCGAGATGCGCGGCTGATAGTAGCGCGCCGCCGGATGCTTTGGTGGGTGTCTCGACGCCCGTTCGATCGACCCAGACGAGGGTCGTCTGCTTGGGTGTCCCCGCCGGCACGTACGCCAACGTGCCCGCCGCTGAGAAGCTCACCTGCGGGGCCTGGTTTCCGAGCCCACTGTTCCGAAGGCGGTTCATTTCCATGATGCCGGACAACACGGCCACGGGGGGCCCTCTGACTTCGAGGCGGGCCGCATCGAACGGCACCGCCATCAGCGTCCCCGCCTGCACGTAAGCCAAGTGCCCAGTTGGAAGGAAGGTGGCGCCGGAACCCTTGAACAGCGGGCGGCGCGGTCCGTCGCCGAGCGGCTGGATGTAGACCTGGGCTTCGTCAGAACCTGTGAATGCACTGAACAGCAGCGCCTTCCCACCCGGCAGGAGCTGGGGCCAGCGATGGCTGCTCTCGCTACCAGTCAAGCTTGTGACGACCGTCGGTGTACCGCCTCCGGCGGCCACTCGCCAGATGCCAGCCCCGACCGTCGGCGTGAACAGGATCGTGTCGTCAACCTCCCACCTCGGCGCCGATTGCCATGTCACCACGCCCGACCACTTCGGAAACCGTTACCGGCGTGCCGCCCTTGCGGAGGACCTTCATCAGTCGTCCGAAGGCGGAGAATCCGAGCCACTGGCTGTCGGGCGAGAAGAACGGGTTGCTTCCTCCCTCGGTTCCAGGAATCGGAGTGCTGTTGAACTGATTCAAATCTCTGACGTAGATCTGCGTGTGGCTGCCGCGACCGGCGACATAGGCGACCGAGCGGCCATCGGGCGACACCGCAATCTGTGCGATATCAACGGCCAGCGGCACGGCCGGAGGCTGAGCCACGACGAGACGCGAAACCGACTGGGATGGGGACGGAGCCGGCTGCCGCGGCGTGAGCGCCCACACGACAACGCCCGACAGAACGGCCGACCCTGCGGCAACAGCGACCCATCGCGCCATCGGCGGCACCTTCGCGGGAGCGCCGGTTGCCGTCAGTGGCGGCGCGTCCGGCGAACCGAGCGCATCGTCCAGCTCGAATCGCGCGTCACCGATGTCCCGGACGCGGTGCTTCGGATCCTTGGCGAGGCATCGTTCGAGCAGCCTTCGCACACGGGGAGGAGTGGTGCCTGGCAGCACCGCCCACACCGGCTCCCGCTCGAGAATGCCGGCGATCACGTCGGAACTGGTGTCGCCGCCAAACGGCGTGCGTCCGGTCAGCATCTCGTAGAGCACGCACCCAAACGCCCAGACGTCGGTCCGCTTGTCCACCGGTCGCCCGCGCGCCTGCTCCGGGCTCATGTACCGCGCGGTGCCGAGAATCGTGCCCGGGAGCGTACCGCCGCTCATCGTCAGAGCCAGATCGGCCATGCTGGCGGATTCGGGGATTCCACCATCGAGAACGCCCGCTTGAAATGTGGCCAGACCAAAGTCGAGCACCTTGACATCGCCTGAGGGCGTGAGCTTGATATTTGCCGGCTTCAAATCACGATGGATCACGCCTCGTTCATGAGCCGCATCCAGCGCGTCGGCAATCTGACGGGCGATCTCGAGAGCCTGTTTCAGCGGCAGTCCGACTCTCGAACCTGAAGCCGGCGCGGGGTCCGACTTCTGGGGGTCCACGCGGCCACGCTCGTACGATGACAAGAGTTCGGCCAGGGTGTGACCCTCGATCAACTCCAGCACCAGCGCCGGCATACCGCCGGCCTCTTCGACGCCGTAAATCGCGCCGATGTGCGGGTGATTGAGCGAGGCGAGCACTCGGGCCTCTCGTTCCAGGCGGGCTCGCCGATCCGGATCCGTCAGCCAGGCTTCGGGCAGGACCTTGAGCGCGACATCGCGCCCGAGCTTCGCGTCGCGGGCGCGATACACCTCGCCCATGCCCCCCTTTCCAAGGAGAGCCACGATCTCGTATACGCCGACGCGCATGCCCGGTTGCAGAGCCATCGGCTGCTAGGCCTACTGCGGCGTCTCTCGCCAGTATTGGTTCACAAGTTCTTCGACCTGGGTCAGCAACTTGATGCAGGCGTCGTCGTAGAACGGCAGTACCTGCATCAGCACGACGACGCCGATCCGGCGTTCCGGATCGACCCAGAAGTGGGTGTTGTTGATGCCGGCCCAGCTGTAGCTGCCCGGTCCACGCCGGTGAGGCAGTATCGTGGGCGCCGAGATCTGGAAGGCCAGACTCCACGAATCGCCAAATCCCCAGTGCTCACTCGCGCCGCCGAGGGGAAATGGCTTGCTGACGCTTGAATTTGCGGCTGGCTGTCTCCCGACAACCAGGCCACCGATTTGGCCTCGCGTCATGTCACGAATGGACGCTTCGGTGAGAAGACGAGCGGAGCCTGCCAATCCGCCGTTCAGGAACATGCGCAGGAACGCGCCGTAGTCCTGGGCCGTCGAGAACAGGCCGCCATCGCCCCGTACGGGACTTCTCGGGACGTCCGGGTTCGGCCGCTCCATCAGCTTGCCGTCCACGCGCTGATGCAGCGTCACCAGGCGGGAGCGGGCGCCCGCGGCAACCTCGAACGAGGTGTCAACCATCCCGAGAGGTTCGATGAGGCGCGCGCGCAGGAAGGTATCGATGGACTGCCCGGATACGCGTTCGACGATGTCGCCGAGATACTTCGTGCTTGCCCCGTACGTCCATTTTTCGCCGGGATCGTGCAGCAGAGGAAGATCCTGTTCGGCTTTACCCGCTTGCTGGAGCTTGAAGAGGATCGGATCCGAAAACGAGTAGCCGATTCCAGAGGTGTGCGTGAGCAAGTGCCGGATGGTAATAGGGCGGCGCGGCGGTCTCAATTCGAGCGACCCATCGGGATTGACGCGGGTGACCACCTGTAACGCATCGATACCTGGCACATAGCGACCTGCCGGATCGTCGAGCCCGAGCCGGCCGGATTCCTGCAGCATCATGATGGCGGCCGAGGTCATCGGTTTGGCCATCGATGCGATTCGGAAAATCGCGTCCTGGGACAGCGTCGCGCCAGCGGCCACGTCGCGACGACCGGATGCATGCGTGAAAATCACCTTGTCGGCGTTGGTCACCAGCACGACCACCGCCGGCACGTCGCCACGGCGGGTTGTTGCATCCAGAAGCTGGACGAGAGCGGCTGCACCTGCCGGGGGAAGGACCGGAGAAGCCGCGAGTAGCGCGTGTGAAACGCCCAACACCAGGGCCAGGGCAAGGAGGGTGTTAGAGCGTCTCATGGGCGCATTCTATCTCCTTCCCCCAGCTCATTCTGCGCCAGGGCAGGGCGTTATTTGACCTCTCATGGCCGAGCGAGGGATAGTCGCCACTCGTCAGCAAGCAGCGCAACGGAGTTGGCTCCGAGAGGTGCGCAACTTGTCTGGGAATCGAGGAACTGTATGAGTTGGTTACCGTTGGCCCGTCGTTCGTTTCTCTCGCAGCTCGGCACGGGAGTCTCTGCGGCGATCGGGGCCGCGACGCTGGCCGCAGGTGGGGCGACGTTGCGGGCGCAATCCCCCGGAAGCGCACGACGCCAACCGAGGCGCTATGCCCAGGACAATTGGCTGGACGAGCTACCCGGCCAGCATCGGCTTCTTCTCGACACGACCACCGCCACCGGGCTCGGGAACGCGTTGCTGTATGCGAACAACTTTCTGAACTCCAGTCAGGCTGAATACGGCTTGAAAGACGCCGATTCGGCTGTTGTGATCGTGGTGCGACATCTCTCGACCATGTTCGGGTACAACGACGCGATCTGGGCCAAGTACGGCGCCATCATCTCGCAGCGAATCAACTTCAACGATCCGCAGACTCAGAAGCCGGCCACGATTAACGTCTACAACTCGACGTCGCACTCGGCGGCCCTGGCAAGCCTCGGTATCACGCTCGACGCGGTGCTCAAGCGGGGAGTGCATCTTGCGGTGTGTCAGACGGCAACTCGACTCTTCGTGGGCGGGTTGGCGCAGTCCACCGGAGGGACCGCGGACGCCGTCTACAAGGAAGTCCTCGGCAACCTGATGGCCAACTCCCATATGGTGCCGTCAGGAATCGTTTCACTGAGTCGAGCGCAGGAACGCGGGTTCACGTTTGCGTCGGTGGGATAGTGCGCCAAGCGGTGCTGGTCCTCGTCCTGCTTGCTTGCTCGTCGAGCCTGGAGTCCTCGCCGCCCGCCCAGTCGAACTCCCTGACGGTTCTCTTCAGCCCGAGCGCGGGAACGTTCGTCGGCAGCGAAACGGTCACCCTCAGTGTCCAGGCCAGGGCCGCCATCCACTACACGCTCGACGGCTCGCTGCCGACCGTGATGTCGCCCATCTACCGGGGGCCCGTCACCCTCGACAAATCGACGCGCCTCCGGGCAGTCGCCATCGTGCCTGACGCGGAGCGTCGCGGGCCAGTCGCCACGGAAATCTACCTGCGCGTGGACCCGGACACGCAGAGCTTCACGAGCCACCTGCCCATCATCCTGATTCACACGTTCGAGTCGGGGACGCCGGATGCCTATGGGACCGAGCACGTCCCGGCGGCGCTCCAGGTGTTGGAGCCGACGTCGGGGACCAGCCGCATCGTCGGCCGCGCCGCGCTCGATGCCCGCATCGGCATTCACGTGCGCGGCGAGACGTCGCGCAGATTTCCGAAGAAGCAATACGCCATGGAGCTGCGCGCCGACGACCAGGATACCGACAGCGATCGGCCGATGCTCGGGCTGCCCAGCAACTCCGATTGGGTGTTGTCCGACCCCGTCACCTACGATCGGTCGCTGATCAGGAACGCGCTCGCCTTCGCGCTCAGCAACCGCATCGGGCGTTACGCGCCGCGCACGCGCTTCGCCGAAGTGTTCATGGTCGACGACGGCGGTGACGTGCGCGCCGGAAAGCTTTCTCGGGTTCTTCACGCTGATCGAGAAGATCGACGCGCGATCCCGAGCGCGTGAACGTGAGCAGGCTCCCCGGATCGGCGGCAAGCCTGCCGGCGATGACCGGCGGGTTCATCCTGCGCATCGACAAGGGCGTGCCCGACTTCGACGCGGCGGGGCGGTGGCTCCAGTTCGTGTATCCGGACCCCGAGGACATGAGGTCTCCCGGAGCGGAGGCCGCAGCTCGACTTCATCAGCTCCTTCATCGACGGCTTCGGGCAGGCCGCGAGCGCCGCGGACTTCAGGCATCCCTCCACCAGGCCAGCACTACTCGGAGTTCATCGACGTCGATGCCTGGATCGATCACAACATCATCAACGCGCTGACCAAGAACGTCGACGGGCTGCGCTTCAGTGCCTACTTTCACAAGGAGCGCGGCGGCCGTCTGGCGGCGGGTCCGGTGTGGGATTTCGATCGCAGCCTGGGCACGCCGTACGACCCGCGCGCCACCGAGCCCGAGGAGTGGAACCAGACGTGGAATGCGACCGACTACTTCAACGAGGGATGGTGGCGGCTCCTGTTTCGCGATCCGGACTTCAGGTCACGATATCGGGCGCGCTTCAAGGCGCTGTTGAACGGGGAATTCTCGGCCGACAACCTCGACCGCATCGTCGATGGGATGGCCTCCGAGGTCGGTGACGCCGCGGATCGAAACTTCCGCCGCTGGACGCAGTTCCCGCCGCGAGACAACTCCCACGCCGCTGAGATCGCACTGCTGAAAGATTTCCTTCGCCGCCGGGTGGCCTGGATCAAGACCCAGTTGGACACGAATTTCTGAACACGGTAACAGCTCACTTTGCGAGCGGGTCGGGTCGAAGCTGGAAATGTACGGCCTTGCTCGTCTGGCCTTTGCCGCCTTCGTAGTGCCACGGGGTGTAGGCGCCATAGTTCGCCCAGAGCCCTTTACCTTTCCAGCCCGCCTTCGGATCGTCGATCCGGCCGTCCACGCCGCGGTGGTAGAACCCCATCGGATACGGCACGCGCATCACGACGAACTTCCCCTCGGAGAAGGCGAGCAGCGCATCGGAGTACGAGCCGGTGGCGAAGGGCACGTTCTTGCCCAACCCGAGCGTGTCGAACTGATCCACCCAGTTGTAATAGAGCATGTCGCTGTTGCTCTCGTCGGTCACGCCCTTGAATTTCGGCCCTGGCGTCACGTGCAGCGTCCAGCCTTCGACGCAGTGCTGTCCTGTCGCCGCCGGACCATTCAAGGGACCCTTGCACTTGCGCCGGTCGAAGCTGGCCAGATGGCCGCTGCCCGCCAGCGCGGTCCACACGACGCCGTTGCGATCGATGTCGATGCCACGCGGGGTATACCCATTGATGGGCGACTTCGCGTTGTTGAACGGGGGCTCGTAGTATTCGGTCAGCGTGGTCTGCGGCGGGTTCGAGCCCAGAACGGTCCGCGTGATGGCGCCGGGGGGGCCGTTGAGATTTCCCTCGGAGAGGTAGATCGCGCCCGGAAACGACTGCCACACTGACCCATCGACCGGAGAGACGATGACACCGTAGCTTCCACCCTGGAATCGCCTGTCCTTGGTGGGATCGGTTGGTTGATTCGGCTCCACGTACGCATCCCGCTTGCCGTTGCCGTTGGTGTCGATCACGTAGGGGGCCCAACCCTGCGCCTTCTGTACATCCTTCGTCTGGTCGAACAGCTTGGTGTTGAACCAGGCCACCACCTGGCCGCTGCCACTGAAATACAGCGTGTGATTGGCGTCCTCGGCAAACTGCAGGTGATGCGTGCCGAAGCAGGTGTCGATCATCGTCACCTGCTTGGTTTTCGGATCCATCACGGAGAGCTGGCGGCCGCTGGTGTTGATAGGGAAGTTCTGGGCGGATGGGTGGCTCGATCCCGCTTTGCACCACGCCGGATTGGCGGTCCCACGAATCGCATGCGTGAGCCAGACCCGTCCCGTGTGATCAAGCATCGGGTTGTGCAGGCTGGCCTGGCCCGACCAGATGACGTCATCACCCCAGTAGGGCGACGGCTCCATGTTCTTCTGCGGGTTGGTGTACTCCGTGTCCTTGTCGCGAATCGGCACCGTCACACCCGACGCCGCGTTGCGCTTCGGGTCGAGGATGTTGACGTCGGGCGCACTGAACCTCGAGATGCTGTAGACGGCACCGTTGGCGTTGACGCTCGGATTGCGCTTGTCGGTCGACGCCGTGTCGTGGACGAATCCGACCGGGTTGGACCAGTCCCACAAGCTCACGACCACGTTGCGTTCCAGCCCCTGCGGCCGGGGCGGCGCCTCGGGCACTTCGCCCGCCGCGATGCGATCGGTCCAGTCCGCGTACATCGCCATCCCACGCGGGCCGAACCCCGCGAGCATGGCGGACATGCCGGTGCCCATCTGCCCCGACTTCACGCGCCGTTCCCAGGCTGCCACTGAGGAATGGAACGTGCCGAGACCCTTGGGGATCTCCCGCGTGGCCTTGGTGCCGATTGTGTGGCACGCGCCGCAGCGCATCTGGTTGAGCCAGTCGGCCTGGCTCTTCATTCGATCCGAAATGCCGTTGCCCTTGGGGCCCGTGCCGGGGAACTCGCTCTTGTCCGGCACCTTGGCCAGCGAATACCAGTAGCTGGGCGGATAGTATTCCGCCGCCGCGCGCGCGTTCGGCGCCGCCACGGCGTTCAGGTTCAGAATCCTGCCGGGGCCGGCCTGTACCTTCGGCGAATCGACCAGCCCGTAGCCGCGCACCCACACGTTGTAGGTCGCTTTCGGAAGATCCGGTATCAGGTAGCGGCCCCGATCGTCGGTGACCACGATCCTGGCGAACTTGGTGGGCAGGTCAGTCGTTTCCGCGATCACCCAGACGCCTGCCTCGGGCCCCCGTGCGCCGTTACAACCCCGCCAAGGTCGTCGTTGTCGATTCGGACGGCTTCGCCCGGGAGTTGGAAGGCGCTAATTCCGACCAGCGAGGCGACCACGAAGATCGCGAGGCCAACGACCGCCATTCCCTGAGGCAACGTTCTTTTCCTCATAGTGTCCGACCTCCTCCCGAAAGCTGTCCGACGATACATCGGAAACAGAGATTGTCAACGAGCAACAGACCTCGAGAGAGGTGAACGTCGCCGGCTGGGCAGCCTGCACCGCGATATCGTACGGCATCGAGTGCTCTGGACTGCACAGTAACGCCAACTGGTTGCCACACGACATGTCTACGCTCAGCCGACTGACACACGACGACAATGCGCATGCTCCTGCTGTCTCGGCGGGTCGAGCAATCAGGCTCGCCCGAAAACGTGAGGCGGGCCACGGCCCAGGAGTCGCACGCTCCAGGACATGCGATGCCTCGCTGCGTTCGGCTTCACATCGACCCCGCTCTGCGCTCGCTGAGACGACGCAAATCGTCTACGATGCGGGTCTCATGGCTACCCGTTTTGACCCGGTTTCGTCCGATGAGCGTCTGCGGACGTTGGATGTCTTGCGCGGCGCGGCGCTGCTCGGCATCGTGCTGATGAACATCGTGTTCACCGGCTTGCCGTTTGCCGCCTACGCGAATCCGAATCTGTGGGGTGGCAACGATCCGCTCAACGTCGGCGTGCTGGCCGTGCAGTGGGTGCTATTCGACGGCAAGATGCGCGCGCTGTTCTCGATGATGTTCGGCGCCGGGATCGTGCTCTTCATGGAGCGTGCGCTGGCGCGGGAGAACAGCGTGCGCCCGGCGGATCTGCTCACGCGGCGTATGTTGTGGCTGATGCTGTTCGGTGCGCTGCACGGATGGCTGATCTGGGCGGGCGACATTCTCTATTCCTATGGGTTGTTCGGACTGTTGATCGTGCCGATGCGCAACGTCGCACCGCGCAAATTGCTCATCACCGCTGGCGTGGCACTGACGCTGCTGTCGTTGGCCGGCGTGGGTCGGGGGTTCGTTCAGCGCTCCACGCGCGACGCGGCGGTGGAGGCGCGCGCCGCCGAGGCGCGGGGACAGACACTGACCATGGAGCAGCGGGACGCGAAGAAGGAGTGGGACGAGGCGTACAACATGGCCCGGCCTTCTAAGGAGAAGCTGCAGGAAGAAGTGGACAACTACCGCAAGGGATACGGCGGCGTGATGACGCAGCGCGCGCCTGTGATGCGCAAATTCAACTTCGTTCCGGTCTATTTTCCCCCCGGCATCGACATCTGGGCGCTGATGCTCATTGGCATGGCGTTGTTCAAACTCGGTGTGCTCCAGGGTGAGCGTCCGCGCAGCTTCTACGTCCGTCTGGCTGTTGCCGGCTACGCGATCGGCATCCCCGTGAACGCCTTGTCCACCTACGGCATGATGACGTCGAACTACGACATCATCGCGACGATGTTCTGGAACTCGCCGTATCAGATTGGCCGCGTCGCGGTGGCGCTGGGTCATGCCTCGGTCGTGATCCTGCTGGCCAAAGGTCAGTCGCTGCGGTGGCTGACAGATAGGCTCGCGGCAGTTGGGCAGATGGCGTTCTCGAACTACATCTCTCATTCGATCATCTACGCGGTTGTTTTCTACACGCCCGGCTTGGGGTGGTTCGGACAGCTGCAGCGGTATCAGCTGTACTTCGTCGTCCTCGGTATCTGGATACTCAACCTGGCATGGAGTCCCATCTGGCTGCGCTATTTCCGCTTCGGCCCGCTGGAGTGGTGCTGGCGCTCGCTGACCTATTGGCAGCGGCAGCCGATGCGGCGTCGTGCCCCGGCGTCTGCGGACGCCTACGCGTTGGGATAAGGCGGATCGTGCTTCGAAGGCTTCTTCGATGACGGTCTCGTCGGCTCGTTCGTCGCGGAGGTTCTTTGGCGACAACCGAGC
Source organism: uncultured Acidobacteriota bacterium (assembly GCA_963713655.1). Classification (GTDB taxonomy): domain Bacteria; phylum Acidobacteriota; class Vicinamibacteria; order Vicinamibacterales; family UBA2999; genus CAWEBF01. The sequence continues at coordinate 55,565 of CAVQMT010000022.1, read as the reverse complement.
GTGAACGGGCACGTCACCGGACTGGAGGCCCTATATGAGGTCGTGGACGTGGACGGGGCTCGTTCGTTTTCCGCGCTGATCCGCGGCGGGCAAAATGCCGCGGGCGCCGCCCTGTTCGAGGGCGTCGTCCTGGCCGGGTGGCGCACCGGCGCTCGGGTACAGGTCGAGCTTCCGCTCGCAGGCGACGTGCCTCATTCGTTGACGGCTGGGTTGCAGGCAGCAACCCGGCCGTCACGCTGGTGATTCCCCCGGACCATGGAGGGGCATTAATCTGTTGGCACGAGACGCTTCAGCTCCTCGACCCAGTGCTGCACGATGACGAGGCTCGTCGACGCGGCGGTCTGGTCTGTGCCGCCCTCCTTGATCATCAGGAACCGTTGGCCATCGGGTGACACGTCGTAGGACCGGCCCCACCAGACGGGATTGGTGAAGTAGCCCTCGTTCACCACCAGCGCCGGCGTCGTCGCCACCCATGATGCGCCGCGGACCACTCCCACACGCATCAACGCACCCGTCGGGGAGACGTAGATGAGTTCCTGCCCGCTCCGCGCCCAGATCGGCTTCGTGCCGCCGGCGGTGGACACGACCGAGCGACCGGCGTTCACGTCTGGATACGGCCGCACGTAGATCTCGAACCGGCCCGAATCGTCCGCCTCGTAGGCGAGCCAGCGGCCGTCGGGCGAGATCATGCCGTTCCGCTCGGTGAACTGGGATCGCATGAGCGGTGTTACGCGGCGTGTTCCGTCGAGTTCGAGCGCCATCAGGTCGGTGCTTGTTTGCACGGCCTCCTCGGAGAAGATGAGCTGGCGACCATTGGGCGACACGGCCAACGGGTACTGGGTATTGGGACTCTCGGTCAACCGCTCGACCGCGCCGCTGCCGTCCGCAGCCTGCCAGAACAGATTCCGGCCCCCCGCTCGCTCCGAACTGAAGATCACGCGTCGGCTGTCCGGCGTCCACACTTGGACGACATCTCTGCCGGGGACCACCGTCAGTCGGGTGAGCGTCGTGCGGCCCAGATCCCACAGCCAGATGTCGCCATCCTGATCGTTGGCGAACACGGCGAGGCGCGTGCCGTCGGGTGACAGCGCGGGAAGGAAATACGGGCGCGGCGGCGCCGCAATCGGTGTCTCGCGGCCCTGGCGGTCCACCCACACCAGCGTCCGCGGCTCGCCCGCCACGCCGCCGACCGACAGGTAGGCCAGCGTGCCATCGCTGGCCACCACGGCGTTGATGCCGCCCTGGCTTGACGTGACGACATCGGGGATGACCGTCACCGGTGTGCCACGTGTCTCCTGACGGGCCAGGTCGAACGCCACCGCTCGCAGCGTGCCGGCCTCCCCGTAGATGAGATGGCCACTCGGGACGTAGTGGGCATGACTGCCACCGCGCAGGAGAACCCGGTACGTCCCGGTCTGCAGATCCAGGACGGCCACTTGTGCGGCTCCCAGACCGCCGGAGAGCGCCGTGATCGTGAACAGCACGGCGCGTCCGCCGGGCAACATCTCGGGCCAGAGATGGTCGGCTTCGCCCTTCGCGGCGTCGGGTCGCGTGAGCACCTTTGTCGACCCACCCGCCGCCGAGATACGTTGCAAGCCCGTCGCCACGCTCTCGGTTGCGACGATGATGGTGTCGTCAAGTCCCCACGCCGCCCCGGCGGGACCGGCGGCGTCGATGGTCGCGAGCGTGACCGCCGGCCCGCCAGTCACCGCCACTTTCTTCAGAGCGCCGCGGTGGTCCGTGAATCCTATCCACTGGCCATCAGGAGAGGTGAACAACCCGTACGGCACGCCGGTGAACACCGCCACTGGCGCGAGGGTATCGAGCGCGCGGACGAAGATCTGCGTGCCGAGGTTGCCGACATATGCGAGCCGTGAACCGTCTGGCGTAATGGCCAGATCGCGGTCGTTGTAGCCCACGCTGGGCTGGGCGTCTCCCGAGGACACGACCTGCAGACGCGAGACGCGCGGTGGCTGCTGGCGCATACCGACCCACGTCAACGAGCCCACGATCGCGCTGCTCACGATGATCGCTGCAGCGCCGACGAAGGCGCCACGCCGCCACGCCACACCAGCGGGCGCCGCTGTCGGCGGCCCTGGCGTCTCGAACGCGCCCTCGAGCGCCAGCCGGACGTCGCCGATCGCCTGCACCCGCTGTCGGGAATCCTTGTGCAGGCAGCGTACGACGTAGGTGCGCAGCGCGGGCGAGAGCCCCGTCGGCAGCCTGGCCCAGTCGGGCTCACGCTCGATGACACGCGCCAGCGTGTCTGACACACTCTGCCCCGCGAACGCCCGCTGCCCCGTAAGCATCTCGTAGAGCACGCAGCCAAAGCCCCAGATGTCGGAGCGGGCGTCGACGCCCTTGCCACGTGCCTGCTCGGGGCTCATGTAGGCAGCGGTTCCCAGAATCACGCCGGCTTCGGTCAACGCCGGTGAGGTGATCGTCGGGGACTGCGACGAGTCCGTCGCCATCGCGCCCGTGGGCGCCGTGGCTTTCGACAACCCGAAGTCGAGCACCTTGACCATGCCGTCTTCGCGGACCTTGATATTGGCCGGCTTGATGTCGCGATGGATGATGCCCCGCTCGTGCGCGGCCGCGAGGGCCTCAGCGATCTGCTTCGCGATGGGGAGGGCTTCGTCCATGGGGATCGCGCCAAGCGCGATGCGGTCTGCGAGGGTGGGGCCCTCGACCAGCTCCATCAAGAGCGCAGTCTGGCCACTAGCGCGCTCCAGCCCGTAGATAGCGGCGATGTTGGGATGATTCAGGGCAGCCAGAACCTCCGCTTCACGCTGGAACCTGGCCAATCGCTCCGCGTCTCCGGCAAGTGATGCCGGCAGCACCTTAATCGCGACCTGGCGCTTCAGATTCGTGTCCGTCGCTCGATAGACCTCGCCCATGCCGCCGGCACCCAAGGGCGACTGGATCTCGTACGGACCGAGGCGGGTGCCAGGGCTCAGGGGCAAGCGCTGCGCATTATACGAGGCCCGCACCACTCGCCGTTCGGGGCGTCGGTCTAGCCCTGCTCGAACCTAGGTCATGCCGCTCTTCGATTCGTTCAGAGCCAAGCTTCATGGCACTCAGAACGCCATGCGGCACGATCGATGCATATCGCTACCTCGGGATTAACCGGCGTCGAGTTGCTGCAATTCGAGGCTTGCGAGGTCCCGAAGTTAATCGGCGATTTGAACCTGACCGAACAGGAGAGTGCGATGAGCCTTCTGCTGATACTGGTTATTCTCTTGGTTCTTCTGGGCGGCGGCGGCTTCTATGCCGGCGGCCCACGCGTCGGTGGCAGTTTGGCAGGACTAATAGTGCTGATCCTGATCATCCTGGCACTAACGGGACGTCTTTAGGCGGTTCAAGTTTCGCAGGCTTCTCAGGGCTCCACGCGTCAACCCGGCTTCGGTTTCGCACGGCGAGGAGCTGGGCGTGGCTCGGCTTCGTCTGTGTGCTTCCGCTGGAGTCGCGCCTGCGCTCAAATGGCTGGCGCGTTGGTCTGGCGCCGCCATAGGTTTGAATCCATCCTAGAGGAGTGTTCCCCAATCAGCTCATCCGTGACTGACAGGTAACTGACAATCCGCACACGCCTCAAGTGGGCATAGTCGAATTCTCGTGCGATCTTTCGCAGCAAGGGACTGAGCTTCCGCACTGCTGGGAGCACACAGTCGGTAGCTGCCATGCGCCGATCGCGCTTCGAGCCGACTGGCAGCACCAGCTTCGCCGCTGCCAGGCCGAATTGGGATTTCGCTACGTCCGGTTTCACGGGCTGTTGTCGGATGATGTCGGAACAGTCATCAGACACAACGACGAGCTGTTGTACTCGTTTTTCAACGCCGACCAAATCGTCGACTTTCTCCTGTCGATTGGCATGAGGCCGTTCGTCGAACTGAGTTTCATGCCTACCGCGCTGGCATCCGGATCCGAGACCGTCTTCCATTACCGGGCCAACGTGACGCCGCCAAGGGATTACAAGCAATGGTCGATCCTGATTCAAGCGCTCGTGGCGCACTGGGTCGAGCGGTATGGCCTCGAGGAACTGTCACAGTGGTTCTTCGAAGTGTGGAACGAGCCGAATCTGAAGGCGTTTTGGACTGGGACCCAGAAGGACTATTTCAAACTGTACCGAGTCACGGCGGACGCGATCAAGAAGGTCAGTCCGTCGCTGAAAGTCGGCGGACCGGCGACGGCGCGAGATGGATGGATCGAAGAGTTTCTCGAATTCTGCGAGCGCGGCAACGTGCCGATCGATTTTGTGACCACCCACCATTACCCGACGGACGCCCTGGGTCATGAAGACGATGATACGGAAACGCAGTTGGCCAATAGTCAGCGCGGAGTTCTTCGCCAATGGACGCAGGACACACGGCGCCGCGCTGGCAAGCTCCCCGTGTACTACACCGAATGGAATTCCTCGTCTAATCCCCGGGATCCGCGGCACGATGAGCCCTACGCCGCGGCCTTTGTGGCAAAAACGGCCCTCGAGGCCAGCGATCTGGTCCAGGGGTACAGCTTCTGGACCTTCTCGGATATTTTTGAAGAGAACTACTTTCCGTCCGTGCCGTTTCACGGCGGATTTGGCTTGCTGACTCTGCACGGGATCGCCAAGCCGACGTACCGGGCCTTCGAGCTGTTGCACAGGCTTGGAAACGAGCGCCTGCTGGTTGACGGCCTGCATGAGACGGCGAGCGCCTGGGTCACGCGTGACAACGCGAGCGTCAGAGTGTTGCTGGTGAATCACGCGCTGCCGCGCCATCCGATCGCGAGCGTCCGCGTGCGAGTCCATCTTGCACATGCACTCGAACCTTCGGCGGCCTGGGTGGAGCGAATCGACGACAATCACGCGAACGCCAAGCGTCGATGGCAGACATTGGGCGCGCCGGAATACCTCGACGGCCCAGCGGTCGAACAACTTCATGAGGCTTCTCGCTCGACACGAGAGGCGTGTCCCTGGACATGGCGCGAGAACCGTTTGGCTGTCGAGATAGAGCTCCCTCCTCACGCCGTCGCCGCCCTTACCGTCGAGTTCCTGCCGGCATGAGCGCGCAAAAGAGGACTGCCCGGCATCCAGTCCCGGCGTATGGCGATCGGCAGCTACACACGCTGCAGCGAAACACCTTCCGATACTTCTGGGAGGAAACGAACCCCGAAAACGGGCTGATTCCGGACCACACCTCCGCCGACGACATCCCTGCCAGCATTGCAGGTGTTGGATTCGCTCTAGCCAGCTATCCTGTAGCCGTCGAGCGCGCGTTCGTGCCCCGGGCAAAGGCCGTCGAGCGTTCGTTAGCCACGCTGCGCTTCTTCTGGAAGGCTCCGCAAGGGGCGGCGTCAGACGCAACTGGTCATCGGGGCTTCTTCTATCATTTCCTCGATGTCACAACTGGCGGCCGCGCGTGGAGTTCCGAGCTGTCGACGATCGATACGACCATCCTCATCGCTGGCGCGTTGACCGCCGCCGCATATTTCGATCGGGACACAGACGCTGAGCGCGAAGTGCGGGAGCTCGCCGACTCGCTGTACCGACGGGTGGACTGGCGATGGGCGCAAAACGGTGGGGCCACCGTGTCGCACGGATGGAAGCCGGAAAGCGGGTTCCTACGATATCGGTGGCAAGGATTTAACGAGGCGCTGATCCTCTACGTGCTCGGCCTCGGCTCGCCAACGCACCCCTTGCCCGCGAAGAGCTATCTCGCGTGGACGTCGACCTATCGCTGGAAGAAGCTCTACGGGCACGAATTTCTCTACGGCGCCCCGCTGTTCATGCATCAGCTCTCTCACGTGTGGGTTGACTTCCGCGGCATCCAGGATGCCTTCATGCGCCGACAGGCGCTTGACTACTTCGAGAACAGCCGTCGCGCGACTTATGTGAACCAACAGTACGGCATTCGCAATCCGAAGGGCTTCAGGTACTACGGTCAGCACGCTTGGGGCATCACCGCGAGTAACGGCCCTGGACCGACGACGCGCCGGGTCAGAGGAGTCACTCGGCGCTTCCTTGGATACGTCGCTCGAGGCGTGCCAAACGGTCCGGATGATGGCACGCTGGCGCCATGGGCTGTCGTCGCATCGTTGCCATTTGCTCCCGAGATCGTGCTTCCCACCCTGGAGCATTGTTCAAAGACGTACCCGAACATGGAAAACGAATACGGGCTGGTCTGCAGTTTCAACCCGACATTTCCGAGTCGCGGGTCAGGAGGCTCGGGTTGGATCTCGAAAGACCACTTCGCGCTCGACCAGGGACCGGTCATTCTGATGATCGAGAACTATCGTTCAGGGTTGATCTGGCGTCTGATGCGTGGCTGTCCATACATCGTTGAGGGCCTTCACCGCGCGGGATTCATGGGCGGCTGGTTGAGGACGCCCTCCATCAGAAGCGAACGTGCAGGCCGGCGCCGAAGCGAAAAATGAAGCTCGACACCCCGCGCTCGACCACCCCGTCATCCTGCCGGTCGTCGTCGAGCAGATAGTGCAGCCGGCCGGCGATGACGACGCCGACGTGGCTGCCGAGCCGCACCACTGTGTCAACGCCGCCAGTAAAAGCCGGGACGAAACTGGTGATGGTCTCCTCGAACGGGGGGCCCTCAAACGGCGGCGAGTTCCTGAACAGCTGCCCGACGCGGTGCGTGTGGCGCCTCGCCAGACCGGCTCCGCCGACCACGGCGGCGTCGCGCGGAGAGCTGAACTTCACCGTGGCGGACATCACCGTGTCGTTATGATCGCTGACGAAGATGTTGCTGCCGCCGGGCACTCGCTGCGACTGTTCGCCGCTGATGTCGCTCGCCCAGCTGAGCTCGCCGCCGATCGTGAAGCGCGATGCGATCGGGCCGTCCACAAACACGACCAGCGCAGGCGTCGTCCCACCGAAGCCAGGGCCGAGGTACGGCGAATCGCTCTCGCCCTCTTCCTGGAACGAGGCTCCAACGGTCCGCTCACGGCGACCATCGACGTCTGGCTCGCCGCATAGGAGGCAAAGCCGTCGGAACACAGCAGAGCCAGTACCAGCAATCTCGTCGTTTTCATGGTGACAAGGCATGCAACTGACAAGCCGCCACTTTACCGCGCCGTCCAGTAGGATCTTGGGCATGAACTCCCGCCGAGCCCTGGCTTCTCTCTCGAGCGTGCTGACGACCGCACTTGTCGCGGTCGCGCTCGTCGCCGCACCGCAGCAACCCGCCGGACGCGAGACATCCGCGCAGTCGGTCGCGTCGTACGGCCTGGCGCAGATGATGCCGGTGGACCCGGAGGTGGTGGTAGGCACACTGCCAAACGGCCTGCGGTACTACGTACGCCCGAACGGCAAGCCGGCGAACCGGGTCGAGCTGCGGCTGGTGGTAAAGGCGGGATCCGTTCTCGAGGATGCGGACCAGCTCGGGCTCGCGCACTTCGTCGAGCACATGCAGTTCGAGGGCACGCAGCACTTCCCGCGGGGCGGCATCGACGCGTTCCTGGCGTCGCTCGGCCTCGGGATCGGCCCGGACGCCAACGCCGGGACGAGCTACGACGACACGCAGTACACGTTGCGCGTGCCGACCGACTCGCCCGAGGTGCTGGACCGCGCACTGCTCGTGCTGGAAGACTGGGCGCACGCGGCCACGTTCGACCCGGACGCGATCGAGCGCCAGCGCGGCATCGTGCTGTCGGAATGGCGGCTGCACCTGGGCGCCGCCGAGCGCACGGAGGACAAGGTTCGTGGCGTGCAGCTCGAGGGATCGCGCTACGTGAACCGGCCGCCAATCGGCGATCCCGACGTCATCCAGCGCGCACAACGCGAGCAGCTGGTCCGGTTCTACCGCGACTGGTACCGTCCGGACCTGATGGCGGTGATCGTCGTCGGCGACGTCGATCGCGATCAGGCCGTCGCCATGATCAAGGCGCATTTCGGTCCGCTGGTGACGCCGCCGTCGAAGCGTCCGCGGCCGGCGTTCGACGTGCCGGAGAAGCCCGGCACGCGCTACACCATCGTCACCGACAAGGAAGCGACGTCGACGGCACTCGCGATCAGCAACCTGCGGCCGGCGCGTCCGCAGGACACGGTCGGCGGCTACCGCCAGATCATGATGGACCAGCTCTTCGGCGACATGCTCGACGCCAGGCTCGACGAGCTCGATCAGCGCGACAACCCGCCGTTCCTGAGGGTGGCCGCCGGCCGCGGCCTCTTCGATACGCCGCGGACCAAGGACGAGGTGGTGCTCCAGGCGCTGGTCCCGAACGACGGGATCACCCGCGGACTCGAGACGATGGTCACCGAGATCAACCGGGTCCGCCGCTTCGGGTTCACCGAAAGCGAGCTCACGCGCGCGAAGCAGACGAGGATGCTCGCCTACGAGCGCGGCGTCACCGAGAGCCCGGACCGCGAGTCGTCGAGCCGCGCCGACGAGTACACCCGTAACTTCCTGCAGAACGAGGCGCTGCCCACGGTCTGGCAGGAGCTTGCCTTCCACCGCCGGTTCATCCCCGGCATCACCCTCGCGGAGATCAACGCGCTCACCGAGCAGTGGTTCCCGGATCAGAACCGGCTCGTGATCGTCACCGCGCCAGACGCCGCGGGCGTCGCCCTGCCCACGCAGGCGCAGCTCGCCGACGCGGTCAAGACCGCCTCGGCCCGGCCGGTCGATCGCTACGTGGACGTCGCGGCCGGCTTGAAGCTGATGGAGGCACCGCCGGCGAAGGGCTCGATCGCGAAGGTGACGTTGCGTCCGGAAGCGGGGATCACGGAGTGGACGCTGTCGAACGGCGCCACCGTCGTGCTCAAGCCGACCACGCTGAAAGAGGACCAGATCCTGTTCCGGGCCACTGCGCCGGGCGGCACCTCGCTGGCGGGCGACGACGACGTCGTCCAGGCGCGCGCCGCGGACTACGTCGTGCCCGCGATGGGCGTGGGGCGGTTCAACGGACCGACGCTGGACAAGCTGCTCGCCGGCAAGGCCGTAGCTGTGTCGCCGTTCATCGGCGAGACCAGCCAGAGCATGGCGGGCGGCGGCACGCCACAGGATCTCGAGACGATGTTCCAGCTGATCTACCTGCGGTTCACGCAGCCGCGCGCCGATCCAACGGCGTTTGCCGGGACCGTGTCACAGGCCAAGGGCCTGCTGGCCAACCGCGAGGCGAACCCCGATGTCGCGTTCGGCCGGGCCCTCGACGCCGCGCTGAGCCAGAACCATCCGCGCCGCGCGCCCGAAACGCCCGCCACGGTCGGACAGTGGGACATGGCCAGGGCGACGGCCTTCTACAAAGCGCGCTTCGCCGACGCCAGCCGCTTCACCTTCGTGTTCGTCGGCAGCTTCACGCCGGAGATGCTGAAGCCGTTCGTCGAAACCTATCTGGCCAGCCTGCCAGCCACACATGGAAGCGAGACCTGGCGAGACGTCGGCATCACCACGCCCACCGGGGTCGTGGACCGGACGATCGAGAAGGGGATCGCTCCCAAGAGCCAGGTGGGCATCGTCTTCTCGGGACCGTTCGTCTACGACGACGCCCATCTGCTGGCGATCCGGGCGATGACCATGGTGTTGCAGTCGCGCCTGTTCGACACGATCCGGCAGGAGCTCGGGGGCACTTACAGCATCGAGACCGAACAGCGCACGCAGAAGGTGCCGCGGCCCGAGTACACCATCCGCATCCAGTGGACCAGCGATCCGGCGCGCACGGCGAGCCTGGTGCAACGGGTGTTCGACGAGATCCGCTTCGTCAAGACGACGTCGCTGACCTCGGGCCAGGTGACCCGGATCCGGACCGCGCTGGCCCGCGACTTCGAGCAGGACAGCCAGAGCAACGGCTACCTGCTGAATCAGATTGCGCGGCGGTATGAGGATGGGGACGCGGCCTCCGTGGCACGCGTGGTGAATCTCCCCGGCCAGATCGAAGCCCTGACCGGGGAGGCCATCGAGCAGGCGGCGCGGACGTATCTCGACACCGACCGCTACGTGAAGGTCACGCAGATGCCCGAGGCGAAGTAGGACGCGCTTCGAGCCGCGCCACCGTTCATGACCGCGAACCCGAGCCGGTTGGCTGGCAAGATCGTCTGGGCGGCCATCGTGGTGTCGTTCTCTGCGACATTCCGAGCCCAGGCACCCATCCCCACCACCAACAGCGACAATGCACCGCTGGCGTTGGTTGGCGGCTCCTTGCTCGACGGGCGCGGCGGGAAGCCGATTCGGGACAGCGTCATCCTTATCCGCCAGAAACGCATAGAGGCCGTCGGGACAGTCGAGTCGACGCCAGTTCCTGCCGACTACCGGCGCATTTCCACTGAGGGGATGACGGTCCTACCTGGTCTGTGGGACATGCACACCCACTTGCAGTATTCGGCTCACGCCGACCTGGGCGCGTGGAACTCCAGATATCTGTCCCAGATGGAAGCGGTCATCATGCCTGCCATCGCCAGCCAGTTGCTGATGGCGGGCATCACCAGCGCGCGGGATGCCATGGCGCCGCTTGATCCCGTCTTGAGAGTGCGTGATCGGATCGCAAGGGGCGACCTTCCGGGGCCCACGATGTATGTCGCGGGGGCGCTTCTCGAGCACAAGGCACCGGCTGGTGCGGACTCTTTTCGATGGAGCGTCTCCGGCGTCGAGGACGCCCGGGCCAAGGTCGATCGCCTTGTCGACAAAGGCGTGAACGTCATCAAGCTTCTGTGCGTACCAGATATGACGCAGGAAGAAGCCAACGCTGTCGTGCAGCAGGCCCATGCCCGCAATCGACTGGTCCTGGCTCATGGTCGATCAGACGACGAGATCCGCAAATGTCTCGCGGCAGGAGTCGACGACTTTCAGCACCTTGGGACGCAGGGTGTGCTTCCCGACGACATCGTCAGCAGCATACGCGAGAGGGTGCGACGGCGACCGTTGTATTGGACCCCGACCGTCGGTAATCCCGTCAACAACACCTTCATGAAAGAGAACGCCGAGCTGCTCGATGACCCCTCATGGCAGCGCGGCTTGCCGCCATCGATCGTCGAGGACATTCGGGCGTCCCTTCGGCTGATGCCAGGGATACTTGCTCGCCCCGGAGTCGTGCCTGATCTGGCGATCTACCGGAAGAAGTTTCAACAACTGCGAGACGCCGGGGCGGAACTGCTGGTTGGTACCGACAGCGGCAACCCGGGCCACTTTCATCCCAACGCAACCTGGCTCGAGCTCGACGCGTGGACCAGTCAATTCGGCGTCAGCCCGATGGAATCGATTCTCAGGGCGACGGCAATGCCGGCCAAAGTGATGGGCGTAGAACGCGACTATGGCACTCTGGAACCCGGTAAGTACGCGGACGTGATCGCGACGCTCGGCGACCCGTTACGCCACATCAATGTGCTTCGCAATCCGGCGATAGTGATCAAGCACGGCCAGCGCGTCAAGTAGCCGCACTGCGACCATCAACCGAGTCATGTCGCAGTCGAAGATGTATATCATTCCTATCCAACGGGGCAATGATTTGGCCTGGCTGATAGCGTCGATATCGTGCCCGCGCGCCGTGGGCAGCAGACTCCCATGCGCGGCACTGGCGGGCCTGTTCTTGCTCGCTGCGGCGCCGAGCGACGCCCAGACCGGCGGTCAAACAGGTGCTGCTGCTGCAATCGTTCGACCGCGGCAACCTGCCGGTGGACCAGTTCACCGGCAACTTCCGTGTCGAATTGGACCAGCGCGCCGAGAGGCCCGTGAACGTTGTTCAAGTCGTCGGTGGGTCCGACAGGGTTTGTCGGCGCGCCCGAACAAGCGGTCGTCGACTACATCCGATCCACCTTCGCCGATCGTCCCAAGCCGGACCTGATCGTGACGGTCGGCCGGCCCCGCCGCGGTATTCGCCCGCAAGTATCGACAGCAGCTCTTTCCCGACACGCCGCTCCTGTTTGCGTCCGTCGATCAGCGCTTTCTCGGTGACGCCCCGCTTGGGGACAACGAGACCGCGGTCGCCGTCGTCAACGACTTTCGCCGGCGCCATCGAGGGCATCCTGCAGCTGCTGCCCCAGACCAGGCAGGTGTTCATGGTGATGGGGTCCGGACAAATGGGCCAGTTCTGGCATCGCGAGCTCGAGAGCGAGTTCAAACGATTTCACGACCGGCTGACATTTGTCTGGTTCGACGATCTGTCCCTTCCGGAGATCCTGCGCCGCTGTGCGAGCCTGCCAGACAACTCGGCGATCTTCTATCTCGACTTTCGGCACGGATGCGGCGGGGGCAGCGTATGCGGACGAGCGAGTGTTTGCCGACCTTCACGCCGCGGCCAATGCGCCCGTGTTTGCGGCGCACAGCGTGTTCCTGGGCATCGGAATCGTCGGCGGATCGCTGCTGCCCATCGCCGACCTCAGTCGCGACACGGCCGACGTGGCCGTTCGACTCTTGAACGGCGCGCCGCCGAGCAGCGTCAGACTGCCGCCACAGCCGCCGGGTGCAACCGACATTCGACTGGCGCGAGTTACAGCGGTGGGGCATCCCGGAAAGCCGGTTGCCGCCGGGGAGCCTTGTGCGTCTATCGCAGGCCCGAGCCTGTGGAGCGAATACAGGGGCACGGTGCTGAGCGCCGTCGGCGCGCTGGCCGTCCAATCGCTGCTGATTATCGGGCTCTTGTACCAGCGCCGCGCACGGCAGCGGGCCGAGACCGAAAGCCGGAGGAATCTGGCGCTGGCCGCTGACGCCAGTCGCCGCCAGACGATGTCGGCGCTCACCAGCTCGATTGCTCATGAGCTGGGCCAGCCCCTCAGTTCGATGATGTACAACGCCCAGGCCCTTCAGATGATGGTCAACGCCGATCGCGCCACGCCAGACACAATCGGAGAAATCCTGTCCGACATCCAGACCCAGGGCGTCCGCGCGACGCAGATCATCGATCGCCACCGGACCATGCTCCGAAGCCGGCAGGTGGACAAGCAACCGACCGATCTTCACGCCGTGATCCACGAAAGCCTGGCTCTCGTCGCCCACGACCTGCAAACGCGGCAGATCGAGACCACCGTCAACCTGTCATCGAGTCCGTGTGTGATCAGCGGCGATCAGGTGCTGTTGCAGCAGGTGCTGGTAAATCTGGTGATGAACGCCATGGACGCGATGGCCGAGACACCGCCGGCCCGGCGTCGGCTCACGATCAGCACTCAGCTCAGCGGCGCCGATGTGGAAGTCTCGGTGCGCGACACCGGAGCGGGTTTGCCGGCGGATGTCATCGGCACGCTGTTCACGCCATTCGTGACGACGAAATCGCACGGCCTCGGGATCGGCCTGACGATCGCGCGCACGATCGTCGATGCCCATGACGGCACGCTCGACGCCCACAACAATCCCGAAGGGGGCGCGACATTCACGATCACGCTGCGCCGCAGCGAAACGGCCGTGGTGGCTGTGTCAGAAGCGCCAGGCACAGCAGGACGGCAGGCCGTGCAGTCCCGGTAGTAGCTGTCGTTGCGGATGAGCTATATTACGCGACCGATGAGATGCTGAACCAGACCCCCGTCGTTGCCGTCGTCGAGGATGATGCTGCGTTGCGCAAAGCGCTGGGTCGTCTGCTCCAGGCAGGGGGATTCGAGCCAGCCCTCTTCGAATCGGCCGAAGCCTACATCGACGCATCACCGGCGGCGCTGTGCATAGTCGTCGACGTGCGGCTCCCGGGCATGTCGGGCATCGAGCTGCAGCAGCGACTGCGCGCCACAGGCACGCCACCACCGATCATCGTCACGACCGCCAGCCGCGAGGCGGCCATCCGCGAGCGCGCGCAGCAGAACGGTTGCGCCGAATTCTTCTGGAAGCCGGTCGACGGCAAGGCACTGATTGCCACCATCGCGTCGCTGGCGAATCGTTCCTCGGCGAACGCTGTCGAAGCAGGTTGATGTTGTCCACGCGACCCCGCGTGCTGATCGCAGACGACTACCCGGAGGTGGTGAAAGCCGTCTCGCGCTTGCTGGCCCTGGACTACGAGATCGTGGGAAGCGTCGCAGACGGCAGCGCATTGCTGGAGGCGGTGCAACGACTCCGGCCTGACGTGATTGTGCTCGACCTGAACCTCCCGAACGCCAACGGACTGGAGGCTTGTCGTCAGGCCATTCGGGCGAATCCAGAGACGAAAGTGATCATCTTTACGGCTGCGAGCGAACCGGAGGTCGCGCAGGCATCGTTGGCGGCCGGCGCATCTGCGTTTGTGTCGAAGACGGCCGTAGAGGACCTGCTATCGGCCCTGAAACGCATCTGTGTCGACCGGGGTTGATCGGATCGTGTACTCTCCACCTCGAGCCCCAGTCCTCAGCCGCGGCGTGCTGCCGCTTCTCGTGCTGCTCCTCGCGATGACGGCGGGAGCTGGGTGCGCAGACTCCCGCTCCGCCCCCGGCTCGCAGCCCGTCCCGCCAGCCCGCCACGCAGCCTGGCGCGCGAGCGACCGGGTCCCGGTTCCGGAGCCGACGGCACAGGCGCTGGCCTACCACCGGAGCGGCAACGTGCTCTGGGTGCTGAACACCCTGTGGGCCCTGGTCCTGCCCGCGGCCCTGCTGTGGACCGGACTCTCGGCGCGCATGCGCGACTGGGCGCAGGCCGCGGGCCGGAAATGGTTCTTTGCCGTCGCCCTCTACTGGGTGATCTTCGCCATCCTGACCACCGCGGTCGATCTGCCACGGGTGTACTACGAAAGCTTCATGCGCGAGCACGCCTACGGCCTATCGAACCAGACGCTCGGCAAGTGGGCCAGCGATCAGGTTGCCGGCCTCGGGGTCACGCTCGTCATCGGTGCGCTCGTCCTGTGGGTGCCGTACCTGCTGCTGGCGCGCAGCCCGCGGCGGTGGTGGCTCTACACCGGCGCCCTCGCCGTGCCCTTCATCGTCCTGATCGTGCTGGTTCAGCCGATCTGGATCGACCCGCTCTTCAACCGGTTCGGGCCGATGAAGGACGCGTCGCTCGAAGCCGACATCCTGGCACTGGCCGACCGCGCCGGTATCGAAGGTGGCCGCGTCTTCGAGGTCGCCAAGAGCCAGGACACCAAGGCGCTCAACGCCTACGTCAACGGCTTCGGCCGCACCAAGCGGATCGTGCTGTGGGACACCATCCTCGCGGCGCTCGATCGGCCGCAGCTCATGGTCGTGATGGGGCACGAGATGGGCCACTACGTGCTCGGCCACGTCTGGAAACTGATCGGCATCCTGGCGCTGATGATCGTCCTGCTCCTCTACGCCGTGCACCGGCTGTCGGCCACGCTGATCGATCGCTTTGGCGCGCGGTTCGGGTTCAGCTCGCTGGCCGATGTCGCATCGCTCCCCCTCGTGCTGATGCTCTTCACCGGGGTGTCGCTCGTCACCGATCCGGTGGCGCTTGCCGCGCAGCGCTATTTCGAGCACGAGGCCGACCGCTTCGCGCTCGAGGTCACGCGCGACAACCACGCGGGCGCGATGGCGTTCGCGATCATGCAGCAGGAGAATCTCGTCGTGCCTCGGCCGGGCCGGCTCTATACGTGGTTCCGCATGAGCCATCCACCCGTGGGCGAGCGGATCGATTTCTTCAACGACTACCGGCCATGGGAGTCCGGCCAGCCGCTCGTCTACGACCATTTGTTTCGTCGACGCGGGCTCTAGCCTGGAGTGGCGTCAGCCTCGAGCCAATCCTGCGCCTCCTCGAGAGCTGCCTCGTAGCTGAGCGCAGCGCCTTCGGCCGCTAACTGCGCGAACGCCTGCTCACCAATCTTCGGGCGCACCGACGCCACGATCTGCGCATGCATCCGCTCGCTCACTGGATCTCGCACGATGCCGATGGCTTGAAAGAGGGCCCCGGACGCGCCGCCGAGCCGAATGCCGCTCACCAGATCTCCCGACGCCAGGGCTATTCCGCCCGCGACCTCGATGACACCCACTCCCAAGGCTCGCAGGCCGATGTCACGTACGATACGCAACGCTTCGAGGATGGGTGCGCGCGCTCCCTCAGGGTCCCCGTTTTGCAACAGCAGTATCGCCAGGTTCTGCAGGCAGAGTGCGACGTTTCCCGGGTCGCCGCCGATGCGGGCTTCGGCGAGCGCTTCTTCATACAGGGGACGTGCGGCGTTGAAGTCGCCACGCTCCCGGGACATCTCCGCCAGGTTGTTGAGGCACATGGACGCGCCGCGCCGATCTGCGGCCTCGCGCGCCAGGGCGAGACTCTCTTCGAAGTGCGCGCGGGCTCGGTCGTGGTCGCCCTGCTGACTGCAAACGAGGCCCAGGTTGTTGAGCACGCGAGCCATCCCCCTGCGGTCACCGAAGCGGCGATAGAGCGAGAGACTCTCATCCAACAGCGCGAGTGCTTCCGCCAGCGCGCCTTGACGCAAGGCCAGGCGTCCCGCGCCCGAGAGGGCCCGAGCGCGGGCTGGCGTGGGCGCCTCCGCGCCCTGGCCCCTTGAGCGCCTGCGTCAGTCGCTCGCGCCCCAATGCAGAGAGCCCGCGGGTGGGCCAGTAGCGCCATACCGCTGCGACCAGTCGCAGGGCCTGCTCCGCCGCACCCGTCGCACCGTCGCACCACTCGAGTGCTGCCAGCACATTCTGGTGCTCCCATCCCATGTCCGCCAGCCACTGGCCGCGCTGCGGTCCCACCGCGAGCGGCTCGCGCGCCTCGGCCCACGCGACGAAGTATTCCAGGTGCCTCCTGCGCTCAGCCTCTCCCTCACCTGCGGCGTTCAGCTTTTGTTCCGCGAACTGGCGGGACGTCTCCAAGAGCCGATAGCGCACCCGCTCGGCTCCCATGCGCTCCACGACCACCAGGGACTTGTCCACCAGGTGTGTCAGCAGCTCCAACACCTCGAACTCGTCTCCTCCCTTACTGGAGACCGCCGTCGCCGCCGCCAGGGTCCAGCCGCCGGCGAACACCGATATCAGGCGAAACAGCCGCTGTTCGTCCGCTGTGAGGTGGTCGTAGCTCCAGTCGAACACCGACCACAGCGTCTGGTGGCGCGGCAACGCCTTCTTCCCTCCGGTCAGGAGTCGGAACCGATCGTCGAGTCTGGACCGGATTTCCTCGATCGACAGGACTTTCACGCGCGCAGCTGCCAGCTCGATAGCCAGCGGGATGCCATCGAGCCGTCGGCAGACATCCGCCACCACGGCAGCGTTCCGCAGCGTCAACGTGAAGCGGGGATCCACGATCCGCGCACGGTCCACGAACAACCGCACCGCCCCCGAGGCCTCGACCGCCTGGAGGTCGCCCACCGATTCCGGCGCGGGAACCGGGAGGGAACCCACCGCGACGGGACGTTCGCCGTCGATCCCCAAGCCTTCCCGGCTGGTGATCAGGATCCGGAGCTCGTCCCCGGCCCCAAGTAACGCCTCGACCAGTTCCCGGGTCGGCTGTAGCAAGTGCTCACAGTTGTCCAGGACCAGGAGCACACGTTTGCCCTGTAGGTGCCGGCACAGCGTCTCGGTGAGGACTGTCCCCGGCTCACCCCGCACGGACAGCGCCAGCGCTACGGCGTCTACCACGCCGCTCCCTTGGGAGAGCGGCGCCAAATCCACGAACCACACCCCGTCTGGATACCTGGCAAGCAGACTCTCTGCGAGCTTCAATGCCAGGCGGGTCTTTCCGCCGCCACCGATGCCGGTCAAGGTCAGCAGTCGAGTGTCGTGTAAGAGTCTCGTGCACTCGTGCAGCTCTTTCTCGCGACCGACAAAGCTGGTGCGCTGCGGCGGCAGGTTGTGCGAAACGACGGGACCTGCGCTGACGGAAAGACCTGGCATCGGTGTTCCCATCGCGGCGGCGATCAGCGCTTCAGCGAACTGCGCAGCAGTCGTATAGCGGTCGTTAGGGGCCTTCGCAAGCTCCTTCTCGAGTACCCGCTCGATGCCCTCAGAAAGCTCCGGCCGCTTCACTCTGATCGGCACCACCGCTCCAAGAAGGTGTTGCGACAGCACGGTGATCGCGTCTGATCCGGTGAACGGCGGCTCTCCCGCCAACATCTCGTACAGCACGCAGGCCAGGCTATAGAGATCCGCCGGTGGGCCGACCTCTCCGGTGTCCAATACCTGTTCGGGACTCATGTAGCGAGGCGTTCCCACCGTCATCCCGTGCCCCGTCAACGGTTCCTGGTCACTGGCGTTCAACACCCTGGCGATCCCGAAGTCCGCCACCAACGCCATCCCGTCTGAGAGGAGGATGTTCTCTGGTTTGATGTCGCGGTGGACGAATCCCTGCCGGTGCGCATGGCCCAGCGCCCTGGCGACTTCTTGCGCGAGGCGCAGGGCTTCCTCGAGCGGCAGGGGCGCCTCGCGCCGGAGCCGTGCGCGCAGAGACCCACCTTCTACGTGAGGCATGACGTAGTACAGCTGATCGCCAGCAGCGCCTGAGTCGAAGAGCGGCAGGATGTGCGGATGCACGAGCTGAGCCGCGATCTCGATCTCGCGCAGGAAGCGCACAATCCCGATCGCGGCGGCGACCTCGGCCTTCAGGACTTTGACCGCGACCCTTCGGCGATGCTTCAAGTCCTGCGCGAGAAACACTGTCGCCATGCCGCCACGGCCCAGAAAGCGCTCGAGCCGGTAACTGCCGAGAATCGCGCCTGGCCTCGCGTCAGTGGTCATGCCTTCGGCGGACGACTGTGTTAGATCATTCCGAGTCGTGCCACCAGAGAGCAGTGATTCCAGCTCTCGACTCAGGGCGTCATCGCTGCCGCACGCTGACGCGAGAAAGGCGGGCCGCTCCTCAGTCGGCCGAGCGAGGGCCTGGTGAAAGAGATCCGAGATCCTTTGCCGGCGTTCAGCGTCCATCACGCGACTTACTTCGGGGGCCTCCCGCGAGTTCTGGCTCGATTCTACGCTGCGAGCGTAGCTGGGCTATTGACCCGAAAGGGATTCCGTGGTGTCTAACAGTAGAACGGTCACCGACGCCGCATGACCTTCAAACACTTCGTGCAGCTGATCGCGATCGGGCTGCAGGCCCGCATCCCGATGCACATGACCGGCTTTCCCGGCGTGGGGAAGACCGAGTTCACCAAGAGCCTCGAGGCGGGATTCGCGCGCGCGGGCCTCAAGTGCAAGGTCCTGATCCTGGTGGGATCCATTCGTGAACCGCAGGATTTCGGCGGCTTTCCGGTGTCCACGCCCGACGGCGTGCGGCTCCTGCCCATGGCCTGGGCGCGAGACGCCCGACGGCTTGCCGAGGAGGGTTACCTGGTGGTGGTCTTTCTTGACGAGCTGACCACCGTCCCGCCAACCACGCAGGCCGCCATGTTGCGCCTGCTGACCGAGAACGTGTGCGGCGAGCTGCAGTTGCCGGACTACGAGCCCGGGAAAGGGGGCGTGGTCTACCTGTGCGCCAGCAACGCCGTCGAATGGGCCGCCGGCGGGCAGGAGATCCAGGCGCCGATGGCGAACCGGTTGTGGCACGGCGAGTTCCCGATGGACCACGAAACCTGGTGCGACATGATGGTCAGCGACTTCCCGCCGCCGAGCGACCTGCCGGTGCTGCCGGCCGACTATCTGCACAAGCACCATCACCGGCAGCGGGCGCTGATCGCGGCGTATGTGAAATCGGCGGGGCGCGATTCCTGGCTGGCACCGCCCGAGGATCCGGCGCGCCGCAGTGGCCCGTGGCCGTCGGGCCGCACCTGGTACCTGGCCTCACGTTTCCTGGCTGCCATCGAAGCGGTGGCCCCCGGCAATCACCTGCTGCAGGGTCCGGCGCTGGCGGGCCTGGTGGGCGACCAGGCGTTGCCCTTCCTCGAGTACCGCGAGCATCTGAACCTGCCGGATCCCGAAGACATCCTCAGAGATCCCCGCAGCCTCGTGCTGCCCGATCGGATCGATCGCGCCTATGCGGTCTGCTACTCGCTGGTCGGTGCCGTCCTCAACAACAAGACGCCGCAGCGATGGGAGGCGGCGATGATCGCGCTCGGCGTCGCCGGGAGGAAGAACGCCGACATCCCGACCGCCGCGGCGCGCACGCTCTGCGACCGGCGCAACCGGCCCGACGGGCCGATCAAGCTACCTCCCGAGTGCCGGCCCTTCTACGACCTGATGCAAGCGGCGAACCTGCTGCCGCGGGATTGACGCAATGCTGGAACTGCTCGCGAGGCTGATGCGCGGCGCGGATCGCAGCGCCGGCGGCTACTCGCGCGGGCTCCAGGCCGCCCGCGTGCGCGCATCGTATCAGCGCGCCTATTTCGCCCCGGCGCTCTTTCGGCTGGTGCCGGTCCAGACCGATCTCATCGGCAGCATGGCCGTCGATCGCCATTGGCGTCTCTACTACAACGAGTCATGGGTGGCCACGCATACGGTGGAGGAGAACGCGTCCCTGCTGATTCACGAGGTCGGCCACCTGCTGCGGGACCACGACGGGCGCAAGAAAGCCGCGGACGTCAAGAACGACCGGGTGTGGAACACGGCCGGGGACTGCGAGATCAACGACGATCTGGCCGCGGAAGGCTTGCCGTTGCCCGGCGATCCCCCGCTCCCTGGCAAGTACGGATTGCAGACGGGCGAGAGCGCCGAGGTCTACTACCACCACCTGTACAAGCCCGTCCGGCCCGACGAAAACGCAGAGAGCACCGAGGAAGACTCCCAGCCGCAGCCGGACTACCAGGACTGCGGCTCCGGCGCGCACGGCGAAAGACGAGCGTGGGAGCTGCCGGACGACGACGGCAGCTCCACCGGTGTGCCCGGCGTCGATTCGGTGAAGGCGGAGCTGGTGCGGCGCGAGGTCGCGCAGCGCATCGTGGAGATGTCCCGCGAGCGGGACAACAACATTCCGCTGGGCTGGCGCCGCTGGGCTCACAATGTCCTGACGCCGAAGGTGGACTACATGGCCACCATCCGGCATGCCGTTCGCCGGGCCCTGCGCGACAGCACGCTGGGCCGGTACGATCGCACCTACAGGCGGCCGCATCGCCGGCAGGCCTGCTACGGCGACTTCATCATGGCTTCCTACTACCAGCCGCGACCGCGGCCGGGCTTCCTGATCGACACGTCCAACTCGATGGAGAACGCCCAGCTGGCGCGGGCGGTCGCCGAGCTGGGCGGGCTGACGCGTCAGCTTGGCTACGGCGCCGAGATAGCCGTGGCCTGCTGCGATGCCGCCGTGCACGACGCGCGCAAGGCATTCACCGCCGCGAAGGTGGAGCTGTACGGCGGCGGCGGAACCGACATCGGCGCCGGCCTGCAGTGGTTCGCCGAAGGCCGGAGCGGCCCGATCGATCTGCTGATCGTGGTCACCGACTGCCACACGCCCTGGCCCGAGCAGGCGCCGCGGTTTCCGGTGATCACGATTCGCGTCGGCGACGGGGCGCCACCTCCATGGGGCGATCGAGGTAGCAATAAAGTGATTACCATCGAGGAGTCGAGAGCCTAGAGGCATGGCCGGACTGCCGCTGCACGAGATGACGCCGTGGAATCGCCGCCCGCTGACGATTCCGCCCGACTCGCGCCAGGCCTGGGTCCAGCTCGCGATCTGGGAGCTGTGGATGGGCGTGCTGCTGTGCAGCATCGTCGGGTTCGGCGCGCTGCTCATCGTCACCGCTCCCGACCGCCTGATCACGGTGCAGGTCTACGCCGGTTGCCATGCGTCTCAACCGGTCGTGCAGCCTTGCCAACGCGCCGATTCCGGCGAGGTCGTCACTGGGGTCGTCTACCGGACGGGCGCGCTCTACGCGCTGTTCTCGGTGCTCTGCGGGTTGCTGATGTTCGTGCTGGCGACGTGGTTTCTGTGGGAGCTGTGGACCGCGGCCGCACCCAAGCCGATTACCGACGACTTCTTGAAGCTGCTGCACGACTCGTTTGCCCGGAAGTGGCGCGACCCGCGCACCTGGCCGTGGACGCGCATGGGATGGGCCTATGGCTTCACCGCGCTGGGTGCGACCGCGACGGCCGGGGCCGCGGTGCTGTTCTGGTCGCTCCTCGCGCCGTCGCAGTGGGCCAAGCCGCCGGTGGCTCACATCGAAACCTCGCAGAGCTTCAGAGTGGGGGAGTAGCCGGCGCTGGCGCGTGCCCTCTCCACCGCTACACTAGGTCGTCATGCAGCTGGCCAATGCCGTCGTCCTCGTCACGGGTGGTTCCTCCGGTATCGGCAAGGACATCGCCCACACGCTCGCGCGCGCGGGCGCCAAGGTCGCGATCACCGGGCGCGATCGGGCGCGCCTCGAGGCGGCCGCGCGGGACATCGGCGCGCACGCCATTCAGGCCGACGTGTCGAAAGAAGCCGATGCCTCCCGGGCGGTTCGCGAAGTGCTGGCCACCTTCGGGCATCTGGACGTGCTGGTCAACAATGCCGGGCTCGGCGTGTTCGCGCCGCTCGTGGAGATGGAGCTGGCCGGCTTCGAGCGCGTGTTCGCCACCAATGTCACCGGGGCGATGCTGATGGCGCGGGAAGCCGCCCGCCACTTCGTCACCCGCCAATCCGGGGCGATCGTCAACATCGGCTCCACGGCCTCGCACCGGGGCGCAGCCAACGGCACCGCCTACTACGCCAGCAAGTTCGCGCTGCGCGGGATGACCGAATGCTGGCGCGCTGAATTGCGGAAGTTCAACGTGCGGGTGATGCTGGTCAATCCGAGCGAGGTCATCACGAACTTCAGCGCCGCCGCCGGCCTGGCGCAGAAAGCGGGCCCGACCAAGTTGCAGCCGTCGGACATCGCCCACGCGGTGAAGACGGCGCTCGAAATGGACGACCGCGGCTTCATCACCGAACTGACTGTGTTCGCCACCAATCCCCAGGACTGATTCGTCGGGTCACAGGAACGCGTCGAGCAGCGGGCGGCCGATCCGCAGCCATGTCTCAGAGGTGCTGACGAGAAGACGCAACCCACCCACGAACAGGAAAACGGTGCTGATGATCCACGTGGGATGCACGCGCCGGCTGGTCATGACGTCGTAGGCCATGCCCGCCAACAGCGGCGACAACCAGATGAGGGTGAGCACGAGCGCCGACGTGATGTACGGCATGCGGCCCACGGCCGCGAACAGCAGCGCCACGGTGGCGGCCACCATCAGCCGCTTGTGCACCGCGGGCCGATGCCGTTGCGCCACTGCGGCGCCGAACAAGCTGCCGAACAGCACCATGTCGCCGAGAGTGACGAGCAGGAACGCGGCGCCACGATCGTGGTCCCACTCGCCGGCCCTGACTTTCATCACCGGCGCCGCGACACCGACAACCAGTCCCATCACGATCACCGCACAGCCGTAGGCGACGCCGATGCGTCCGAGTTGGCGGTGCAGATGTACCTGGCCGCGAGCCACCAGCACGACCTGCGCGACGAGAAGCGCCATCCAGCCGACGAACACCAGCCCGTGCAGCTGAATCACCAACGGGCGGGCGATGTTGCCCGGAGCATCGGGCCGAAGTACGACGGCCAGAAGCCGACCAGGACGATGCCGACCATGAGGGCGGTCAGCCCGAGGTAGAACCGGCTGCGCGGGCGCGCGACGGCGATCGGTGCTGGACTAGCTGGGGTCGTGATTGCCGCGTTGGCGGTCGACATGAACGGGCATGCTACACCAACCTCAACTATTGACGTCCGCTATTCGTCGAGCGCGAACACCGAGAGCGAGAGCCCGGACACGATCGATACGTACTGCTTGTTTCCGATGCGATAGGACATCGGGCCGCTGTTGATCGCCGCGCCGAGGTTGATCTTCCACAGCAGCGCGCCGGTGCGCGCATCGAGCGCCTGGAAGTAGCCCTCGCGGCCGCCGGCGAACAGCAGATCCGACGCCGTCGTCAGAATCCCGCTGTCGGTGACGTCGGTCATCTGGAACTTCCACTTCTGCTCGCCGGTCCTCGAGTCGAGCGCCAGCACCGCGCCGTGGCCGGCCGCTTCGGTCCAGGTGTTGATGGGTGAGCGGCCGAGGCCGGGCGCATTCGGGACGGGCCCGAAGTTCCGGGGCCCGCCGCCGACGAAGTTGGTGCCCTCCTTGAACTGCGACGGCGCTCCGGTGAAGATGCTCGCGTAGTCCTCCCACGCCGAGACGTAGAACAGGCGCGTCCGCGGGCTGTAGGACGGGTTGTACCAATTCGTGCCGCCCTGATTGCCGGGATAAGTCGGCTGGCCCTCGGGCTGCGGCGTCTGCGTCGGCCGGCCGCGCTCGTCGAACTCGCTCATCCAGTTCACCTTCACGAACGGCTTGCCGAGCAGGAACCGGCCGGTCGCGCGGTCGAGCACGTAGAAGTTGCCGTTGCGGTTGGCCCACATCAGGACGTTGATGCCGGTGTTGGCCCAGTTGTCGGCGAGCACCGGATCTGCACGGAGTCGTAGTCGTAGACGTCGTGCGGCGTGAACTGATAGTGCCACCGCAGCTTGCCGGTATCGGCGTCGAGGGCAACCACCGAATCGGTGTAGAGGTTGTCGCCCGGGCGCTGCGCGCCGTTGTAGTCGGGGCCGACGTTGCCGACGCCCCAGTAGGTGAGGTTCAGCTGCGGGATCGTAGGAGCCCGTCAGCCAGATGGAACCGCCGCCGTGCTTCCAGGCCTCGGGGTCGCAGAAGCTCGTCGCGTTGGCGGGGCACCGCTCCCACGTCTCGGAGCCGGGCTCGCCGGGCGCCGGAATCGTGTAGAAGCGCCACGCTTCCTTGCCGGTGTTCGCGTCGTAGGCGGCGACGAAGCCGCGGATGCCGTACTCGCCGCCGCCGACGCCGACCATCACCTTGTCCTTCACCACCAGCGGCGCGAGCGTGATCGAATAGCCGGCCTTGGTGCTGGCCACTTCGGTCTGCCAGATCTTGCGGCCGCTCTTGGCGTCGATCGCAATCAGCTGCGCGTCGAGCGTGCCCATGAACAGTGTGTTGCCGAGGATGGCGAGGCCGCGGTTGTTCGCGCCGCAGCAGACGACGCGTTCCGCGGCCGGCGTGTAGCGATAGACCCAGAACGCGCGGCCCGTCGCGGCGTCCAGCGCCACCACGTCGTTGAGCCGCTGCGTGATGTACATGACGCCGTCGACGACGAGCGGCGTCGTCTGCCAGTTGCCCGCCACCGGCGACTGATATACCCACTGCAGCTTCAGGTTCCTGACGTTGGCCGGCGTGATCTGCGCCAGCGGGTGAACCGCGTGCTGGCGTAGTTGCCCGAGTAGGTCAGCCAGTTCTGCGGCTCGCTGGCCGACGCGGCCAGGCGCTGCGGCGTGACCTGCGCCTGCATGCGCAGCGGCAGCACCGCCGCCACCGCGACGACGAGCCATCCGAAGCGCCAGAGTCGTCTGGTCATTGCTACTGTCCCTTCAGCGAAAGCAGGTAGGCGACGAGGTCCGCGATCTCGGCCTGCGAGAGCGTGGCCTTGAAGGACGGCATCGGCGACGTCTTCCCGATGGTGTACTCGCGCAGATCGGCCTTGACCAAGGAGTGCAGGCGCTCGCGATCGTCGATGAGCTGCAGTCCGTAGGTGTCCTCGTTGAGCCGGCGGCCGTTGATGACGGTGCCGTCCTTCGTGACGACGCGCACTGGCCGGTTGACGGCATCATCTGGCTGGTCGGGTCGAGCAGCGACCGCTCCAGGGAAGCGGGGCTGCGGACGGCGCCGATGTCGCTGAGGTTGGGGGCCACGTGCGACCCGGTCTGCTCGACGCGGTGACAGCTGGCGCATCCGCCCTTGCCGTCGTAAACCGTGCGGCCGCGGGCGGCGTCGCCGGTCGCCACGGTGGCTGCCTCCGCCGCGTTCATGTTCCGCAGGTAGGCGATGATGCCCGCCATCTCGGCGTTGTCCAGGGCGAAGGGCGGCATGCCGGCTGGTGAGCCGGTGCGGATGAAGCGCTCCAGGTCGCGGTCGATCACCGCGTTGCGAAACTGACCGCTCCGCAAATTGACGCCGCCGATCGCGTCGCCCTGCGTGCCGTGGCAGTTGACGCACCGCGCCGCGTAGACCTTGGCGCCGTAGGCGATGTCCGCGTCCGCGTACTGGTTGTCGTGCAGAGGGGCCTGTGCCCAGGCCGCCGGCGCGGCGGCCAGGGCCGACACCAAGGCCAGGCCGGCAAGCTCACGGAATCGACGCATCGGACGTCCACCTTTCCCAGCGCCGCTCGCGACGGCGCCACAGCGTCCACACTATCGGTGCGCGCCCGTCTGCCTGTCAATGGTGCCGAGGATCGGAAATTGTGGCCCCTGAGGCACCTACGTTCGCTCGGACAGCTATCCAAAAGATAGCTGGTCGCTGGGCCTGGAACGCGTTAGTGTGGGGCTGATAATCCATGCGCCGCACAGTTGTCCTGAGCCTTGCTGTGCTACTTGAAGCCTGCGGCGGCGGTCCGTCCGCGGTCCCCACGTCGCCGACCCAGACGCAGCCGCCGGATGCCACGTTCACCGTGTCCGGCGTCGTGTTCGGGCAAGGAGACGCCCCCATCGCGGGTGCGCGAGTGGGTTTCGCGAACCAGCGGGGCACGACGGACGGCGCCGGCGCCTTCCGCCTCATGGGCGTGCGCGCCTCCTACGGTGGCGTGTTTGCGGTGAAGGAAGGCCACGCGATGGCGCGGGAAGTCGTGGCCGTCGACCGCGATATGCGTTTCGACTTCCATCTCGGCCCACGCGTGGCGGTCTTCACGCTCTCCGGTATTGTTTCGGAAACCACGCCGGCTGGACCGGTGCCCATCGAGGGGGTGCGCGTATCCTCCTATTCCTGCGAGGACACGGCGGCCATCCCACCGTTCTTCCCGGCGGGGTCGTGCCTGGTTGCCGTTGCCCAGGACGCGACAACCGACAGGAACGGCTTCTATCGGTTCTCGGGGTTGTATGCCGGCAGCAAGAACTCGATTGGTCTCAGCAAAGACGGTTTCGAGGACCCTCGAGTCGATTCGAACGCCCTGGAGGGTAGCGGGCACGAAGGCAAGGGCCAGGAAGTCGTGATCACCGGCGAGACGAGGATCGACCTTCAGCTCGTGCGCCGCTGACCCGGCTCGGCGTGAGCGATCGGTGCGGGACCGATGGCTGCCACGTGGCTGGTTGGCGAACGAGTGACCCGCCGCGACCACCACGCGGTGAGGAGCGGCGTCAGAATCGCCGTGACAATCACCGACGCCGCGACCTGTACCGTTGCGGCCGGCGCCATTGGCGCGAACGAGGGGTCGGCCAGCGCCACCGCCTGCGGCACCGCGGCCGAGTTGCCGGCGGTGCTCGACGCGGCCGCGCCGGCGATGCCCGAGCCGCCCAGCAGCCGGTCTACCGCGATGCACACGATGCCGGTGACGGTCACCACCGTCAGGCCGAGCAGGATGCCGGGCATGCCCGCCGTGACGACGGATTTCAAGTTGATCGTCTGCCCGAGCGTAAAGGCCATGAACGGCACGATGATCGCCTCCCGTGGAGGCGAAGAACTCCTTCAGTTCGTCATCGAGGTTGCCGAGGATGGCGCCGGCGGCGAGCGGCGCGATCACCGAGACCATCGTCAGCCAGGGAATCACGGCGAGCCCGGCTCCGACGAAGATCAGCATGGTCAGGAACGGGCCCGTCTCGATGCTCTGCACGACGTAGGTCCCGGAATCCTCCTTGTCGCCCATCACGCCGGTCAGCGCCAGGAACATGCCGCCGTTGGTGTCGCTCATGGCCACCATTACGGCCAGCGTGCTCAGGCCGAGGATGTCGCCGCCGAACCAGTTCGCCACCGCAAGGGCGAAGAGCGTCGCCGTGCCGACCTTCGCGGTCAGCAGGCCCATCCCGCGCATCAGCATCCGCGGCGCGGCACGCATCGTCATCTTCGTGCCGACGGTGAAGAGATACATCCCCAGCATGGTGGGATAGCCGGCGCCGCTGAGTGCCTGGGTGAAGCCGCCAATCTGCAGCAGCGTCGGGAAGAAGGTGTTGATGGCCATGCCGATGAAGAGCGGCACGACCATCAACCCGCCGGGAACGCGATTGATGAACCGGTAGATCCTCATGTTGTGGCCCCGGCGCGCGAAGCGCGCCAAAAAGATACTGCCCGAACGAGGCATGGGCTCGAGCAAAGGAAGTGGCCCATGCCTCGTTCGCGTAGACTCTAGCCGAGATGAGCCCGAAACAGACCGTTCTTGTGACCCGCAAGCTGCCCACCGCCGTGGAGGCTCGTTTGCAGCGCGACTACGACGCGCGGCTCAATCCAGACGACCGGCTGTACACCCGCGACGAGCTCGTCGAGCGCGCGCGGGGCGCCCAGGCCATCCTGCCGTGCCACACCGAGCACTTCAGAGCCGACGTCATCGAGCAGCTGCCCTCGGAGGTCCGGATCATCGCCAACTTCTCAGTCGGCTACGACCACGTGGACGTGGAGGCGGCCCGCCGGCGGGGCCTCGTCGTGACCAACACACCCGACGTGCTGTCAGATGCGACGGCCGAGCTGACGATGATGCTGCTGATCGGCGCCGCACGCCGGGCCGGCGAAGGCGAAAGGCTGGTGCGCGAGAGGCTGTGGAAGGACTGGAGCCCGGCGTTCATGGTCGGGACGCAGGTCACCGGCAAGCGGCTTGGCATCCTGGGCATGGGCCGGGTCGGCCGCGTCGTGGCCCGCCGCGCGCGCGGGTTCGACATGGCCATCCACTACCACGATCTCCGGCCGCTGGCCGCCGACGAGGGCGTGTTCCACGAGACGCTGGAGGACATGCTGCCGCACTGCGACTTCCTCAGCCTTCACTGCAACGTCACGCCGGCCACGCGCGGCCTGATGAACGCGGCGCGATTCGCGCTGCTGCCGGACGGTGCCATCCTGGTCAACGCGGCACGTGGTGCGTTAATCGAGGATGACGCGCTCGTCGAGGCGCTGCGATCGGGCAAGCTGCGGGCGGCCGGGATCGACGCCTACAACAACGAGCCCAACGTCGATCCGCGAATCGTGGCGCTGCCCAATACGTTCCTCATGCCGCATATCGGCAGCGCCACGCGCGAGACGCGCGATGCGATGGGGTTCCGTGCGCTCGACAACCTCGACGCGTTTTTCGCCGGGCGTGAGCCCGGCGATCGTGTGGCGTAGTCGTCGACCCTGTCAGTTCGTCCCTGGGCCGACGAACCTGGCGAACTCGTCCCACGGTGCGACGCGGCCGTGGATCGACGCGATCTGCGCAACGTCGAGCTTCAGCCGCTGAACGGTGTCACGGAACGTCCGGTTGCTGGCGTTCACTGCGGGTGCCGGCGCTCCAGCCGCCGGTGGGGTGTACAGATCTCCCTCGATCACGATCTTCTCCTTGGGCAGATACGCGATCAGCATGTTCTGGTTGTGCGCCAGGCCGGGCACGGCGTAGATCTCCAGTACCCGCGTGCCGTCGCTCAGCGCGTACCGCTCGTTCAGGGTCTCGAAGACCGGTGCCCGCGGTGTGATCGACAGCCGGTCGGGCTCGAGCGTCCGGGGGGCAGGCGAGAAGACCACCCGCTCGTAGAAGTCCCGGTTTCGCTGGTGCGTGATGATGGTCGCGCCTTCGGCGACGAACGTGCGGATCCCGCCGAGATGGTCGAAGTGATGATGCGTGTTCACCAGGTAGCGAATCGGCTTGGCGGGGACGAGCCGGCGCGTCTCGTCGAGCACCGCAATGGATCGCTGCTCGTTGGTGGGTGATTCGACGATCGCGACGAAGTCCCTGAACTCGACGGCCACGCTGTTGGCGCCCGCGCCGCCGATGTACCACACGCCGTCAGCCAGCTTCTGCGAGACCGCCTTGGTGCCTGCCGGCGCAGATGCCTGTCGGACGTTGTCCGGGACCGCGAGGGAAGGGACACTCGCATTCGGCTTGACGTCCTTCACGGTCAGCTGGAACGAGTTATGGCCTTCGTCCAGCCGCTGATCGCCCTGGTGCGTGTGGATGTCTCCCGGAAACTTCACGCCGCCGAAATCCTTGTACTGCGTATAACGGACCTCGTACATCATGTCGCCGAGCACCGGGTTGGCGATCCACGTCTGGACGTACTCGACCAGATTCTCATCGGTGATCGCGCCGCTGATCTTGTATTTGCCCAGCGCCGTGAACGAGACCACCGTCACCCTTCGACCGGGCTGGCCCGGAAGCTGGCTGGTGCGCGTGTAGGCGGTCGGATTCGCTCCGGCCGCGAGAGCGGCCTTGAGGAACCCATGCGGCGTCATGATGATGTCGAGTTGCCGCAGCTCGGCGGCCCCTGCAGCGGGGTTCGCCGCCGTGCCCTGCACGTTCCAGGCGAAGTTGCCGCTGAGCACGGCCTGCTGCTGCTGTTCGCCTAGCAGCGGCGTGCCACCGCCGCCCTGCGGCGGATAGCTGCCCTGCCGGCGCGTGAGCTGCTCTCTGGACGCCCGGTTCTCGTAGTCGATGACCTTGTTGTAGCTCGCGATCTCGAAACGCGGCCAATCGGTGCCTGGAGCGAAGCTCTGGCCCACGGCGGCGTTCATGCCGGTTCCGGAAAACTCGATGGTCTTGAGCGTGTCGGCTCCCATGTTCTTGGCCGCCGACTGAAGAACGGTTCTGGCGTCCTGCGCCGCCGCCGTGGAGGCCGTCAGCGCGAGAGCAACGATGAGACTGAAAGCTGTTCGTGCCACGTTTCACCTCGCCTTGAAGAACGCTGGTCGAATGAAACTGTCTGCCGGCCGGAATCGGAGTGGAGCGACGCGATTCTATGCCCCTCGGCCGTGAAATGGTAGGTGGATCAGGTCCTGCCGAGGAACGTGTTCAGGTTCAATTGCCGCCCGCAAGCGGGTCGGCGTTCGCCTCGCCGCCGCCGGCCCCGCCGGTCGAGTTGTCACGCGTCGCGGGGTCAGGTCCCCGGCCCAGGGCGAAATCGCGCTCCTCGGAGCGGGAGTTGATCAGCATGCCCGACATGCCGAAGTTGCCTTCGTGGCATCGCGGCTCGTAGTAGATCCGATTCGCCTGCTCGTCCTGCGCCGTGAGCTCCTGCCGCACGGTCCACGGCCGTGTCCAGGTGCGTCGGGTCCTCGATCGTGACGCTGTACTCGAGGGTGCCGGCGTCCACCCTCTTGAAACGCTCGACCAGATGCAGGTTCTCGCGTGAGCCGCGGTAGTCCGTCTTCGGTCCGAAGTTCGTGACGTCAACGACCAGCGTGTCGCCCTCCCACCGGCCCCGCGAGTCGCCCCACCGCAGGCGCACCGACGACGGCAGGTGCGGGCTGCCGTCCACGGGGATGACGCGCTGCCACCCCTGTCCCTGGCCGGTGTCGTAGAAGATCGCGACCGCGCCAGGCGACTGGACGATGCGGCGATAGCCGCCGAAGTCGGGCAGGTTTCCGGCCATGCAGCGCTCCGCCAGGCTGCGATCCTCGGGACCGTCGGTGCGATTCAGCCGGTCGTGGTTGTAGACGGGCGCGGGCTCCGCCCGCCGGGGCGAGGGCGGGCCGTACTTGCCGCCCCGGCAGCTCGGCTCCTGCTTCTTGCACGTCTCGGTGGCTTGCATCAGCGCAAGCTGGAACTCGCGGTAAAGGTCGAGGCGCTGGCGTGCCGCCGCGGTGTACGGCGGGATGCGGCCATCCGCCGGATCCACGACCAGCGACGTACGCCGGCCCGTCGGCTTCACGGTCTCGAACACCGCGTTGTAGGCGCCGGAGACGTCGCGCTCGCTGCCCTTGGGCTCGCGATGATCGCGGCGTAGGATCGCGGCGCGCTGTTGATCGAGGGCGGCGATCTCCTCCTCGGTCAGGAACTCGCGGCCGGCGTACTTGGCGGGCCGCTGGAGCGGCGTCTCGTAGACGTCGGTCCAGATGCCCTGCAGGTTCGGATCGCCCCACGCGGTTACGAGCGCTGCCCGATCGGATGACGCCGGCGACGTCGGTTGACGGCAGGCGGCGGTCGAGAGCAGAGCGGCGAGTGTGGCCGTTACGCCGACGGCCGTCCTGAGGCTGATGTTCATTTGCCGCCTCCGATCGCGGGCAGGCGCGGCTGCTGACCAGCGGGCAGATGCTGATCGAACGCCGCCAGCAGCATCGCATCCCCCGCGTGCTGCGCCATCACGCCCACCAGGTCCACGAGATCCCGCTCGCCGAAGATCTTCAGGGCGCGCGCGTAGGTGCCGGCGCTGACGTGGTGAGCGGAAAACAGCTCGCGGCCGAACTGGATGAGAGCCGCTTCACCGTCGCCGACACCGTCCAGCGGCTGTCGAAGACGCACGATGTCGATGACGCGCGGGTCCAGGCCGTCCTTCACCGCCGTCGCCTCGTTCATCGTCCAGTCGTACTGCGAGTGATGCTCGCGCGCGGTGACGAGCCCGGCGAGCGCCATGAGCGGCTTGCCCCGGCTGGCTTCGAGCGACGCGAGGCTCCCCGCGTGCCGCGCGATGTGGTTGGGCCCGGTGCCTTCGGGCGCGAGCTGACGCGCGTACAGATTCGCTTGGGGGTTGATCGTCGTCGCGCGAATCAGCGGCAGGCGGCTGTGCGAATCGGGATGGAAGTCGGCTGGCAGCGTGAACGGCAGCGGCAGGAACTGCTTCCAGCCGGGCGGCATGTGCTGGTTGAATGCGGTCAGCCGCGTCGCCGTCGCCGCGTAGGTGGCCATCAGGTTGACGATGTCCACGAGGTTCGCTCTATCGAGCGCCTTGACAGCGCGCGCGTAGGTCTCCCGGCCGAGCCTGTGTGTTGCCGAGATCTCGCGGCCGATTTCGATGACGACCGCCTCCTTCTCCGCGAGACCGGTGAGCGGCCGGCGGTGCCGCACGACGTCGATCGTGGACGGCTCGAGTCCGACGGCGAGCGCCTCCATCTCGTGCAGCGACCACTCGTAGGGCTGGTCGTGCTCGCGCGCCGTGGTCAGAATCGCCAGTTCGGTCAGGGCGCGCCCGAGCGGCGAGGCCCAGCGCACGTTGGGGCTCGACACGTGCAGTCGGATCGCTGCCGCTCCCTCGACTCCAGCCGCCAACGGTGGAAGACGGTTGCGCGAGACCGGATCGACGTCGGGCGGCAGGGTGGAGCCACGGCTCGCGCCGGACGCCGTCTGCGCCGAGAGGCTTCTGGCGGGTTTTGCTGGTGAAAGCGGCAACACACTCGTCGTCAGCACCAGGGTTACGAGCACGGCTCCCCGCATGGCCACCTCCGTTTGCCGCTCCGAGGCGAAGCCTCGCCAAGTGTCGGGCTCTTATACACCCATTCGCCTCCGCACACGCCGTTCAGGCGTGCCTGAGTCTTGACATGGCGAGCGGCCGCGATGTACCACACGCGTGCCAGGGACCGGCACCCGAACGCTGGCGAGGCTCCGCCTGCGACCGACAAGCATGCAGGCTCCGCCTCGCTAGCAGTGTCTGTTTGGCCCGCACTTCGTGCGGGCGGAGGACGCGACATGAAGAGTCGGCTGTTGGGCGCGCTCAGTATCGTGGTACTGATTGCCGGGCTTGCGGGCCTGCTGAGGCTGGCGCGTGTGCCCTCTGACGGCGCGGTTCCACGCCCGTGGCGGCGGGACGGACCGCGTGGGGCGATCCGGACCTTCAGGGCATCTGGACCGATCCCGTATCAGACACCCTTGCAGCGGCCGCCGCAATTTGCCGAGCAAGGAGGTGTTTACCGACCAGGAGCGCGCGGCCCTCGATCAGCAGCGCGCGGCGATCCTTCGTCGCGACCAGCGCGTGGAGCGGGGCAGCGAGCGCGACGTGGCCGGCGCTTACAACGCCGTCTTCCAGTCGGTGCGGCCGACCGGCAAGCGCACGTCGCTCGTCGTCGATCCCCCCGACGGCAGGCTTCCCCCCTTGACCGAGGATGCCACCAGGCGGAACGCGGTGGAGCGCGAGTTCAGGCTGGCGCTGCTGCAGCCGACCGAAACCTGCAAGAAGGGCGACGCCGCCTGCGCCGGTGGCAAGTACGGGCCGGTGTCACCGCGGCGAAACGAGCTGCCGCCCTTCTACAACACCGGGCGCCTCAACCGGAACGACGGCCCCGAGGATCGGAGCCTCACGGAGCGCTGTATCGGTGCCGTGCTGCCCGACTTCGGCGGCTATCGGCGCATCGTGCAGATCGCCAGGGGCGGTGTCGATCTTCTACGACACCGGTCAAGGGCAGGGCTGGCAGCGCGTGATCCCGGTCGGCTCCAGTCCCCATCTGCCGTCATCGATTCGCCAGCGCTTCGGCGACTCGCGCGGACGCTGGGACGGCGATACGCTCGTCGTCGACGTCACCAACTTCTCGCCGAAGTACAGCTATCAGGCGGCGCGCGACAAGCTGCATCTCGTCGAGCGGTTCAAGCGCCTCGACGCCAACACGATCGAGTACTCGGTGACGGTGGAGGATCCCACCACCTGGACGCGGCCCGTGGACGGTGAAGCAGGAGTTCGTGAAGCAGGACGAGCAGGCCAACCGGATCTACTACGAGCCGCGCTGCCACGAGGGCAACTACGGACTGCCGACGATGCTGCTTGGCACGCGCATCGAAGAGCGCGCGTTCAGCCGGGGCCAGGGGCCGGACCCGGCGACGAAGGACACGGCGACGGACTTCGGCAACGAGGGCGGAGTGGACGCGCTGACGGGCGCTGGCGGCGCGATCTTTTAGGAGCAGGCCATGACGAAGACGAGTGCGATCGCAGTCCTCTCGGGGGTCGTCGGCGCCGGCGTGGCCACGGCCATCTCCCTGGTCCTGGCGCAGACACCCGGGGGCACCACGGCGCAGCCGGCGCCGCGCCCGGCGCGGACCGCCGATGGCAAGCCCAACTTCAGCGGCATCTGGCAGGCGAACAACGAGGCGTACTGGGACCTGCAGGCGCACGAGGCGCGCCCAGGCATGGTCACGCAGCCGGGCGTGTATCCGCTCGAGTACGCGCGCGTGCCCGCGGCGCCGGTGCTCGCGCTCGGCGCCGCCGCCGGCGTGCCCGGCTCGATCGGCGTCGTCGAGGGCGACGGGCAGATTCCCTACAAGCCCGAGGCTGCGGCGCTCAAGAAGGAGAACGGCGAGAACTGGGTCGATCGCGACCCCGAGCTCAAGTGCTACCTGCCCGGCATTCCCCGCGCGATGTACATGCCGTATCCCTTCCAGATCGTGCAGAGCACGAACAAGATTCAGATGGCCTATACCTTCGCCAACGCCGCGCGAACGATCCACCTGGACAAGGTCGAAGGGCCGCCGGACGACACCTACATGGGACACTCGGTCGGGCGCTGGGAAGGCGATACGCTCGTCGTTGACGTGACCAGCTTCAACGGCAAGAACTGGTTCGACCGCGCCGGCAACTTCCACAGCGCCGCGCTGAAGCTCACCGAGCGCTTCACGCCGATCACGCCGGACGCGCATCCACTACGAGGCGACGATCGAGGATCCGGAGACCTTCACGCGCGCGTGGAAGATCTCCATGCCGATCTATCGCCGTCTCGAGACGAACGCCCAGCTGGTCGAGTATCCCTGCATCGAGTTTGCGGAGGAGTTCCTCTACGGGCACGTCCGCAAACAGCCCCTGGTCAAGCGGTGGGAGAGCGAGACGATGATCGTCGACATCACGCGGAAGGTCCCTCCCGGCGACAAGTTCTACGACTGGTACCGGCGCTGACCGCCGCACGCGGCGCGGCGCCGGCGACCTTGGAGGATGAAACCAATGCGACTACAGACGTTAGCGGCCATCGCGTGCGTGGGTGTCGTCCTGGCGGGAGGCGCCGCACGGCTCTCGGCGCACCACGCCTTCGCGGCCGAGTTCGACGCGAACAAGCCGGTCAAGTTCGAGGGCACCGTCACGAAGATGCAGTGGACCAATCCGCACGTCTGGCTGCACATGGACGTGAAGCTCCCTGACGGCAAGACCGAGAGCTGGGCGTTCGAGGCCGGCACGCCGAACGTCCTGTTCCGGCGCGGGTTCACGAAGAACTCGCTCCTGCCCGGCACGAAGATCGTGATCGACGGCTACCGCGCCAAGGACGGATCGCGGCGGGCCAACGGCCGGGACATCACCTTCGCCGACGGGCGCAAGATGTTCATGGGCTCGTCCGGCACCGGCGCGCCGCACGAGCTGACGCCGGGCAGCCAGAAGAAGTAACTGTCACGTCGGCGGTGGGGCTCAGCGCCCGGCGCACGCGTGCGCCCAGCCTTGCCGGCAGGCGAGAGCCGTGAGTCCGGCTGGCGTGCGCTCGCGGACGGGACCCTTGCTGCCGCGAAGGATGATCGGATAGTCGGCGAGCGTCGGCAGCGCGCTGTTCGCGCCGGCGGGCGCATCGCTCGCCGCGGCGTTGCACGCCCACTCCGATCCCTGGACGCAGAACGCCGCCTGCACGTCGGCCACGTAGCGGCACGCGTGCGGCCGCCCGTCCGCGCACGCCCGTTTCCAGAACGGCAGCCACTGGCCAGGATGGTCGTCGCCCACTCCGCCGGCGGCGCTGATCGCGACGAACACCATCGTCCAGATCGAGACATAGGCAAGGTGACGTTGACGGGGTGCCAGCGCCCGGGCGATGGCAGTCGGGTCGAACGCCCGTGCCCGGACCGCGATTCGGTCGATGGCTCTTACCGAGAGGTTGAGGATCGGCACCTGGAGCAGCTTGTCGTAGAAGGTCGGCAACCCCATGGTCCCAAGGAGCTGATAGAGCGCGACAGTGCTGACGCCGTAGAGAACGCCGAAGATCACGCGGCCGAACTCCGTGCGCGGCGAGGTGGAGGGATCGGTGAACAGGAGGTGCATCCCGAGGAAGACCGCGATCGGAATGTACGAGTCGTAGAAGAAATACACGCCGGTGGTCGCGTAGTAGGCGAGTCCGAAGAGATAGGCTGACACCACCGCCGAGCAGGTCATCGTCGTCACGCCGAACGCCAGCTGGCCTGGCAGGCCGATCAGGAAGATGAAGAGGTACATGTAGGGCGGGTAGAACTGCGTCGTCGCGATCTCCTGGCCCCAGGTGAGGCCGGAGCGGCCGCTGAGCAGCAGGGCCAGCCCGAACACCGCCAGCGGGAACGACGACGGGTTGAAGATGTGCGCGCGCCGCCCATCCTTGTCCCACTGCAGCAGCTCCTTCGCGGCGAAGCCGACGGCCACCATCAGGAACTGGAAGAAGAAGTAGTCGGGCCGGAACCAGAGGAACAGGTTGATGCTGAAGATCACGGGGAACGGCCCGAAGCCGAGCGTGTAGACACCGCGCCGCGTCCACGACAGCAGCATGTCGAACGCGTAGGCGAAGAGCAGCTGCGCCACGATCAGGTGCGCGTAGTCGTAGACCGGCCGCCAGTACCAGCCCCAGTAGACGAGCACCGCTCCCTGCGCGCACGCCTGCAGATAGTGCTGGGCCTTGAGCACGGTCTGGAGCGAGAGCGTGCGCCCACTGCGTCGCGCACGCGCCATCAGCCGCAGGTTCCATGCGCCAAGGGCGATGGCGGTCGTGACGAGCGTTCGGGCCAGAACCGGCTGTTCGCGGGCCGGGCCGAGCACGGCCAGGGCCGCGAGCGCCGGCCGCAAGCAGGAGGGGGATGCCCGAGCTACCTCCGGCCAATCCAGGTCAGAGCGGTGCCGGCGAGCCGAACCGCGCAAGGTTGGCGATCGGCTCGGCGATGTCGCGCACGCTGCGCAGGTTCGACCACTGCTCGAACGCCCGCTCGCGCTGCGTGTCTCGAGACGCGCATGAACGTGAACACGCGGTCGAACTTGGCCACGATCTCGTCGTGCGTCACCGGCGTCCCCAGGCTGATGCCGGTGTTGTTCCGGCCCAGCTCGCGCACCAGCTCGGCGCCGGCCTTCTTGCGGACCGTCATGCGCACCTGGCCGTGGTACCAGTAGTCGGGGTTCGCGGACGCCGTGATCTTGTCCATCAGCGCCGCGCACCACCGGATCCATCAGCTTGTCGGGTCCGAACGAGTCGATCCAGATCTCGCCGTCCACGAGCGCCCGGGCGATTTCGTAGGGGAGGCTGTGGTCCGCCGTCTCGCGGTTGCGCGGGTCCCACTTCGGCGGATCCGCGATCTCGAGCCATCCCACACGGTTCAGCTCGACGTGGATCGCGGCGATGTCTTCGACGCGCGTCCACTTCCTGACCTCGGGGATCACGCTCTGGAGCACCGCCAGCGTGTAGGCCTCCGCGGGAAAGCGCTTGATGATGTTGTTCAGGCCGACGCCGTTCGGCGGCGCGGGCGGCAGGCGCAGCTGGCGATACGGCCCCGTGATCTTGTCCCACAGCCCGTCGCGTCCCTCGAACGGCTCGGCCGGGGCCGGTCATGCCCTCGCGTGCCGCGAGCGCCGCGAACACGGCGCTGCGCGCTGCGTCCGCAGTCGCGCAGCCTTTCTGCATCGACAGGGTGCCGGCTCGGTTGACGCGGAGAGGCACGTGCATGGTCAGGGCCAGCGACAGCGCGTTCGCCAGCTGATCCTCGTTCAGGCCGAGGAGCTTCCCGGCGGCCACGGCGCCGGCGGGCGCGTAATAGATGCCTGCATCAAACCCTTCCGTGCTGCCACCGGCGCTCGACAGCGCCCCGTACACCTGATAGGCGAGGACGATCGCCATCATCACGTCGGTGCCCGATGCATGCACCGCCTCGCCGACCGCGAGGACTCCGCCGATCATGTCGCTCGTGTGATCGTTGAAGTCGGTGTGGCGGATCATGCTGCTGTTGGCGTAGGCCGCCAGCTCGGGCGTCGTCACGATGCCGTAGCCCAGCACCGTGCTTCGTAGATCGCCTCGCTGTGCGCGCGCCAGCCGCGCGCAGATGCGCGCCGGCTCGGACTCAAACCCCGACACCAGCGAGGCGATGGTGTCGAGCATCGTGTTGGCGAACGCCTCCTGGAGACGCGGCGTCAGGTCGGCTGCTGAGAACGCGCGCGCGTATTCGACGATCCGGCGGCTGGTGGCATCCATGGCGCCGTTGCCCGATGCGCGAGTCGAGGTGTGTGCCCACCCAGGCCCGGAGTGTAGCGGCGGCCCGCCAGGCTGCTGTGCCGACGCGGTCGAAGGCTCCAGCACGCGACCCATGACGACGCCCGCACCCATGCCGGCGCCGAGCGTCAGGAGTCTGCGTCGATCGATCCCGTTCGCTGGCTGGTGCTCGCGTCATCGCTCATGGCCGCCCCTCGACAACCCCTCTGAACACGAACTTCTGGAGCCGCCGGCCGTCCTGCACTTCCGCCGTGTAGAGGTTGCCCTTCGAGTCGGTGGTCATGTGGTGCAGCACGTTGAACTCCCCGGGCGCGATTCCCGGGCGGCCGAACGAGTCGCAGCGGCTGGAGCGACTGCCGATCGAGCACCCAGATCCGTGCCGGGCTCCGGCTCGCGACGAACAGGAATCGCTGCTCCGGGTCGGCCGAGAAGGCGACGCTGGCCGCGGTCTCGCCGTTGCCACAGCCCTGGCCCGCCGCGAGGCACCACCGATTCGATCCACGCTTGCGCGAGATAGCGGCCCTCGGTCGTGAAGACCTGCACGCGCTTGCCGCCGCGGTCGGCCACGTAGACACGCCCGTCTTTCGACACCTTGACGCCGTGAACCGTGCTGAACTGCTGCGGCCCCCGGTCGTTCGGGTCGAGCGCGGCCGATGGCGCGGCCGGCGGTCCGTCCAGGGGCTCGTTGCCGAACGCGCCCCACATGCGCTTGTAGACGCCGGTGGCGGCGTCGAACACGATGATGCGCTTGTTGCCGTAGCCGTCAGAGACGAACAGCTCGTTGGTCGGCGGGTGCACGAACACGTCGCTCGGCCGCGACAGATTCTGCGTGTCGCGGTTCGTTTTCGGCTGACCGCGCCGCCCGATCTGCAGGACGAACTTACCGTCCTTGGTGAACTTCAGGATCTGATCGTTGTCGCCCTGGCCACCGATCCACACGTAGCCCTGGTGATCGACGAAGATGCCGTGCTCGGACTCGGGCCAGTCGTAGCCTTCACCAGGACCTCCCCAGCCGCGCAAGTAATTGCCGCCCGCGTCGAACTCGAGCACCGGCGGTCCGGTCATTTGCCCCGCACGCACCGAGCGCGGCCGATGCAGGACCCAGAGGTGATCCTGCGCGTCGCTGGCGCTGCTCGAGACCTGCCCCAGCACCCAGCCCTGCGGCACCTTGAGCCAGCCTGGCTCGACCTCGAACCGTGGAGTCGGCCGCGTCTGCGCTTCCACATGACCGAGCGCCATGAGCAGCACGAGAGCGAGACGCAGGACTCGCATGCGGCGTAAAGCTATCACGGGAGCGGCAGATATAATCCGGGTCAGGAGCTCTGAAATGACGTCCAGATCGCTTACGCTCGCCCTTGCTTGCGCCGGCCTGCTGTTCGTAACCCAGACGGCGAACGCGCAGGACATCTCAGCCATCGTCGTGAAGCACCTCACGACCTCGCGCGACTTCACGTTGAAGGTCGCGGACCAGATGCCGGAGGCCGACTACGGCTTCAAGCTCACGCCTCCCCAGATGAGCTTTGCCGAGCAGATGGCGCATCTCGCTGAGGACCAGGCCAATCTCCTCGCCCCGTTCTCAGGCGGAAGGCGAAGCCCTCGAAGCCTGCCTCGATGAGCAAGAAAGATGTGATGGCCTACGTGCGCCAGTCCTTCGACCAGTCGATCGCCACCGTTTCCAAGCTGACGCCGGCGCAGGTCACCATGACCTATCCGGCGTTTGGATCGATGACCGGCCTCGAAGTGCTGATGTTCGTGCTCGACCACACGACGCACCACCGCGCGTCAGCGGAAATGTATCTGCGAGCCAAGGGCATCACGCCTGCCGATACGAGTTCTAGGAAAACCTGATGAAGCTCCTGACTCGCCTCCCTCTGCCTGCTCGCCGTTGCCGTTCCGCGCGCGTCGGAAGCGCAGAACCTGGTCGTCACCAACGCCCGGATCGTCGACGGCAAGGGCGGCGTGATCGAACGTGGGTCCGTCGTGGTCCGCGACGGGAAGATCGTCTCGGTCGCCGCTGGTGCTGCGGCTTCCATCGCCGGCGCGCAGCAGATCGACGCCCAGGGACGGACGCTGATGCCCGGGTTCATCGACGCGCATCGCCACATCGTCCAGGGCAACGGCGCGGAGTGGCTGAAGACACGCGCCGCCGCGCAGCTCCAGGAGTTCCTCGACGCGGGTTTCACCACCGTGCTGTGCGCGATCTGCCCGGCGGAAGGCGTCGAGGCCCGGCAGCGCGTCGAGGCAGGTACGCTGCAGGGGCCTCGGCTGCTGATGGCGCAGATCCTCCCGCTGGGGCGTGCGCGTGCGCCGGGTGGGGGCGCCCGCGGCGATCCCGCGCGGTTCGACACGTCGCGCGGGCCGCTGCGGCCGACCCAGCCCGCCGCCGAAATTCCAACGGCCGACACGATCAAGCCGTGGAGGCGGTGGCCAGCCAGCGCTACGACTTCATCAAGACCGTCATCACCACCACGCCGAACGGTCCTGAAACCCGGACACGCTGAAGCTCATCGTCGAGGAGGGCAAGAAGCGCAACCTGCCGACGATCACGCACGCCGTCTCGGTGATCGATACGCTGGCGGCCGTGGAGGCGCGCCCGGCCGTGCTGGTGCACACGCCGCACATCGGGCAGTTGCAGGACTCCGAGGTGAAGACCATCGTCGGCGCCGGCATCCCCATGACCTCGACGCTGGCCGTCTTTGTCCCGCACTTCGGTCCGGACAACACGCCGCTCTTCCGCGATGCGCTGCCATTTCCATGGGAGACGCTCTCCAGCGCCGGTCAGGGACCGGTGAACGCGCGTCTGCTCTGGCAGGCCGGCCTGTCCTACGGCTACGGCACCGACACCAGCTGGCCGCCCAAGGAGTCGCTGGCCGACGAACTGCGGGCGCTGCGTGTGACGTTCTCGCCGCTGGACATCACGAAGATCATGGGGCAGGGCGCGGCCCGCGCGGCCCTGCGCGCCGGACACGATCGGCACGCTCGAGCCCGGCAAGCTTGCGGACATGGTGCTCATCGACGGCAACCCGCTCGCCGACGTGAACGAGCTGCTGAACGTGGTGACGACCATCAAGGGCGGCCGGATCGTCTCCGACAAGCGCAGCGCACGCGCGGCTGCGCGCCCCTAGCGGATCGACCTCCAGTCCGCGAGTCGCCAGGCTGGCTCAGTTGGCCGCGAAGCAGTAGATCAAGCCGGCGCCTCCAGTGGTGACCAGGTTCTCCTGCGAGCAGCCTTTGGAGGGATGCGCCGAGTTCCACGGCGAACCGGGCTTGCCGAACGTCAGGCGATCGTGGTGGCCCAGCATGCCCGTCTGATTGCTGGCGCTGCTGGTCCAGTTGGCGCAGGTCTGCGGCGTCGCTCTTCCGTCGGTGGTC
Source organism: uncultured Acidobacteriota bacterium (assembly GCA_963713655.1). Classification (GTDB taxonomy): domain Bacteria; phylum Acidobacteriota; class Vicinamibacteria; order Vicinamibacterales; family UBA2999; genus CAWEBF01. The sequence continues at coordinate 13,621 of CAVQMT010000022.1, read as the reverse complement.
GAGCCGGTCATGATGTCGTGGCGATTCGGGGCGCCTTGCGGGTTGATCTGGCGGCCCTGCTCGTCGAGCGCGGTGTCGTTGTTGATGTTGGCCTTGTCCGAGTGCAGCTCGGCGACGTTGGACGCGATCAGCACGCCCTTGGTGTTGTACCAGGGTCCGCTGCCGATGCGGTCGCGTGCGTGCGTGTCCGGGTTGGTGGTGCTGAGATACGCCCGCCAGGTGCGATTGCCGCCGCCGGCTTTCGCCGCCAGCGCCTGGCAGTGCTTGTCGGCGCCAGCAAGGCCGCCAAGATTGCCGCCCAAGCCGGAGCCGGCGCTGCTGACGAAGAAGCTCATGGGTTGGTTCTGCGCCGCGGCCGGTGAGACGGTGGCGCACAGCGTGACGAGAGAAAGCGTCAGGATCGCTCGCATCGATTGGTGTCCTCCATTCGACCAGGGACTTATCTTAGTGTCGTGGCTTACTTTTTCGGCGCCAGCTGCGGGATGCTGGCCACCGGCGGCGGCGCGGGGATCGACCGCAGCCAGGCGTAGATGTCCGCGAGCTCCTGGTCCGGCAGCACCTTGACGGTGAAGGGAATCATCTCTTCGGTCGGGCGGCGCACGTAGCGCGAGAACGCCGGCCACGGAGCGACGCGGCCCGCCAGGCGTGGACCCGCGGCACCTCCACCCTGGGCCGCGAGGCCGTGGCACTGCCAGCAGGCCCGCTCGACGAAGAGTGTCTTGCCCTTCGCGCCGTTGCCGGCGGGCGCGTCGGATGCCTGCTGCGCGTGGGCCGACGTTCCACCCGCCGCCAGTGCCGTCGCGACGATGAGCGGTGCGACCAGTCGCATGAACATCGCTGCCTCTTCTCGCCGGGCTGCTAGCGCGGCTGGGTGATGGTGTCGAGCAAGGCTACCTCGCCCTTTTCGACCCGTGCCACCGCGCGAAGAAGCGCCGGGCGCAGCTCCTGCGGGTTCGAGATCGGCCCCTCCGCATATGCGCCCATGCTCTCCGCCATTTTCGCGAAGTCGATGTTCGGATCCGTCAGCGTCGAACCGGGCAGGCCGCGGGCCGCGACATCCATGCCGCGCTGTCTCCGATTGGCCATGCGCTGGAGATGCATGACCTCCTGGTGGTAGGCGCGGTTGTTCTGCATCACGATGAGCATGGGGATCTTGTGGTGCGTGGCCGTCCACAAGGCGCTGTTCACGTAGAGCATGTCGCCGTCGGGCTGGAACCGCACGCACAGACGCCCCTGCTTCCGGTGCGCAAGCGCGGCGCCGATCGCAATCGACATCGATCCGCCGATGCCGCCGCCGTTCACGGCGCCCATCGTGCGGTAGAACTTGTCAACGCTCCACAGCCGGTTGACCCCGCCGCCGACCGAGGCCCAATCCTTCGTCCGCACCACGTCCCACACTTCTGCGGAAAGACGCTGCAGCGTTATCGGGCTGCTGTCCCAGCCGTAGCTCGCCTCAACCCGCGCGCGCTCGAGGGCCTGTGCCGATGCTGCGGCCAGCGCCTTGCCGCGCTCCTCGATGACGCGCCGCCGGTCCGCCGTGATGAGCCGCTTGCACGCCTCGATCAGGCTTGGCAGCGTAGCTTGCGGATCGGCGGCGATCGCCAGGGAGACTTCCTGGAACCGCTCGACGTTCTGGTAGTTGCCGCGCGTGCTCAGGTCGTAGGACGTGATGCTGATGACCTTCGTCGTCGGCTTGATCAGTGGCGTGGACCCGCGCGCCTGCTGATCGACATAGCGATTGAGGCGGCCGAAGAGTCCATCCTCGTTCAAAGCCAGGATGACGTCCGCCGTGCGGACGTTGCCGCCGCCGCTCAGCGCATGCTGATTGGGCATGGCGCGCCCCCCGCCCTGCACCGGAGCCTGGAGCGTCTCCGCCAGCTCCACCAGCAGCCGCATGCCGTCCTCGTCGCGGGCGACACTGCCGGCGAGGATCAGCGGGTTTTCCGCCGCCACGAGCGTCTTTGCCGCTTCGGCGACCGCCGCGGCATCGCCAGCAGGCGGCGTCGAGAGCGTCAGCTTCGGAATGCGGAGCTTCGATCGGTCGGCGATCGCGTTCTCCTGCAGCGCCGCGTCCACCACCAGCATCACCGGACCCCTCGGCTCGGTCATCGCCAGCTTGTAAGCCCGCACCGCCGACTCGGCGAAGTGCTGCAGCGAGCCCGGCGTGTCGTCCCACTTCAGCATGTCGCGAACCATGTCCGCGGGGTCCTGCATCGCGTGTGGTCCCCAGTCGAAGGCCGGCCGCCGCGCTTCGCCGTCGAGGATGTTGGCGCACAGGAGATAGGTGGGCGTGCGGCCGGAGAACGCGCCGAAGATGCCCATCACCGCGTGCTGCAGGCCCGATGGCGCGAACGTGATCATCGCCATCGGCTTGCCGGCCACCGCGTAGTAGCCGTTGGCGATGTTCACCGCCGCCTGTTCGTGCGTGCACGTCAACCACTCGGGCGACTTGTTGCCGCCGTGGTTGATGAAGGATTCATGCAGACCGCGGAAGCTCGAGCCAGGGTTGGAGATGATGTACTCGAAGTCCAGCGTCTTGAGCACATCCACCATGAAGTCGGACCCCGGGTCCGTGACAGTGAGTGGATTGGCTTCATCGTCCAGAGGAGCGGTCTCGGCCGCCAGGCGCTGCGATGCCTGTTCGGGTGAGAGGGGAGTCGCGGCTGGTGCCTCGGGCGGGGTGACGCCAGCGCCGCCGACAGCGGCGGGGACCGTTAACGCCGCGGCTCCCGCCGCGCCGGCCCCTTTCAGGAACCCTCGCCTGTCCACCTTCGACTTCGACGGTCTGGCCACGGCCTGCTCCCTTCGGAAATTTCGCTGCGGCGGAGTGTATGCCCTTTCCGGCACGACGACTAGGCTCGGTCGTAGGTGTCGGCCAGGACGCCAAGCCTCCGCATCGTGTCCTGAGTCAATTGTCCTGGACGCAGCCGCCAGCGCCAGTTGCCGGCGGCCGTTCCCGGCCGGTTCATGCGCGCCTCGCTGCCAAGGCCGAGGAGATCCTGCGCGGGAACGATCGCCGTATCCGCGACTGACGCCATCACCGCGCGAATGAACTCCCAGTGAACCTCTCGACCCTCGAGGCCGAGATACCGCGTTGCGCGCTCGCGTTCGTCCGCGATGTCGGTGGCGGACCGCGTGCTGTGGCCAATCGCGCTCGTCCACCAGCCGACCGTTGTGTCGTTGTCGTGCGTGCCGGTGTAGACCACCAGGTTGCGCGGGTAGTTGTGCGGCTGGAAATCGGCAGCCTGCGGATCGGTGCCAAACGCAAACTGCAGGATCGCCATGCCCGGAAGTCCGAACTGCCGGCGCAGCGCTTCGACGGCGGGCGTGATGACGCCGAGGTTCTCGGCGACAAACGGCAGGTGCTCCAGTGTCAGCGCCGATCGCACTTCATCGAACAGTGACGCGCCCGGGCCCTTCACCCACGTGCCGTGAATGGCCGTCGAGGAGTTGGCCGGCACTTCCCATGACGCTTCGAACCCGCGGAAGTGATCGATGCGGACGCAGTCGACCAGCGTCAGCAGCGCGCGAAAACGTTCGACCCACCAGGCATATCCGGCGTTGCGAAGCACATCCCACCGGTAGTGAGGGTTGCCCCACAGCTGACCGTCGGCGCTGAAATAGTCGGGCGGCACGCCCGCGAGGACGGTCGGCCGGCCGTCGGCGTCGAGACGAAACAGCTCCTGCCGCGCCCAGACGTCGGCGCTGTCGTGCGCGACGAAGATCGGCAGGTCGCCCATGATCTGAATCGATCGCGCGTGGCACGCCTGGCGCAGGCGCCGCCACTGCTCGAAAAACAGCAACTGCGTGAGCTTGTGCAGCCGGATCTCTCGCGCGCAACGGGTTGACCATTTCGCGATCGCCGCCGGGTCATGCTGCGCGATGTCCGCTTCCCATGCGGTCCACGCCGCTCGACCGTGCGCCTCCTTGATCGCCATGAACAGCGCGAAGTCGTCCAGCCAGTGCGCCTGCTCACGGCAGAAGCGTTCGAAGCGATCGCGCATCGGGCCGGCACCGGCCGCATCGAACCGATCGAGCACTCGCGTCCAGAGCGATTGGCGATGGGCCATGACGGCAGGAAAGTCCACGCTGTTGGTGGGCCGCCCGCCCTCGACGTCGCTCAGACCAGGAAAGGCGGCCTCCACGTCGTCGGCGCTGAGCAGACCGTCTTCGATCAGGAGATCGGGGCTGATGAGCAGCGTGTTACCGGCGAACGCGGAGAAGCATTGGTACGGGGAGTCGCCATAGCCGGTCGGGCCCAGTGGCAATACCTGCCAGAGTCGCTGCCCTCCGAACGCAAGCAAATCGATGAACTCGAGAGCGGCGGGGCCGAGGTCCCCGATCCCGAAGCCACCCGGCAGCGACGTCGGGTGGAGGAGCACGCCACTTGAACGGCGAAACGGCATGGTTAGAGGTGAGGCGCGGCGTCCGACTTCCGATCTCGCTTGGCCCTGAGCTGCTCCTCGATGAGTGTTCTGGCGGCTTCGCGACCGCCCATGCCGAACGCGATCGCGAGCCCGAGCATCAGCGCGCCAAAGGTGATGGCGAACGCGGCCAGGATCACGGCTGTGGCCAGCCCCACCTGCTCGAGGGCCATCACCGCGCCGATGGCGATCACCAGGACCCGCAAGGCGCCGCTGAGCAGACGCGCGCCGGGCAGTCCAGCGTTGACCGACGCCAGCAGCGTGGCGCGCCAGAGAAAGTTGCCGACCAGGAAACCGACCGCGAGCACGAGCAGTGCGACGAGGAAGCGGGGAACGAACCGGAAGAACTCCTCGACCAGTCCCTGAAACGGCGTGAGCTGCAGCGTATCCACCGCCGACACGATGAACCCGAGCCAGACGATCCAGAAGACGATCTTCGCGATCAGCACTTCCGCGGTTGGCATCTCGGCCACCCGCAGCATCTCGCTCGCGCCGCTTCGCAGCGTCAAACGATCGAAGTTCATCCAGGCGAGGAAGCGTTGGATCGCCATCCGAACGACCAGCGCGATGACGAAGCCGCCGGCGAAAATGATCAACGCGGCGACAAGTCGCGGCACGAACAGCACGAACGCCGTGGCGAAGTTGTGCCACGACTGGACGAGCGCATCAGCGATTTCCTGAATCATCGTGACCTCACCCTCCGTCCACCCAGCTGGCGACGAGCGCTGGCTTCAACCGTTGGAACGTCTCACACAGCGCGTTGAGCCGACCCTGCACGGTGGCCGGTGATTCGGGCGCCGCCTCCGCCATGAACGCCGCGGCGCGCCACATGTACAGGGGCGCGAACATGTCCGCCAGATGGTCGATGGCGGCGCGACCGTGCCGGGTCGCGGTCGCGAACCCGTAGACCGTCCTCACCCACAGCTCGTCGTCGAGTCGGGCGGTTGTGCCCGAGACGTTGTCCATGACCCGGACGAAAAGGCCCGGATCGAGCACGTCCTCGAGCAGCGGCTTGATCTCGGTGATGTCACGACGGGCCTGCTCGGCCAGGGCCTGGTAGTCCCACGGTGACACGTCCGGCGCCACCATCGGATCGACGCCCCACGTACGCAGCTCGGCGACCCCGTTCGCCTTCAGCCAGTACCGACTCGTGCGCGCGAAGGCTCTCGACCACCGACACCACGACCTGGTGCACGACCTCGCGCAGCGTAGTGCGGCTGCCGGTCGGCGAGGTCGCCGGGCGCCAGATCTGGCCGACGGCAAATTGCTCGGCCGCGGCTTCGGTGCGCAGCCACAGGTCGATGGCGAACCTGGCCGATTCCTGGTTCCAGATGTCCTGCTCGAGGCAATGCGATGCGAAGCGTCCCGAGCATCCGAACTCGGCGCCGAGCGGCTCGTCCAGCCCGATGGAGTACAGCGCGCGCACCAGCGGCCGCACCAGCTGCGTGATGAGGATGCCGTCCCGCGGATGACGGCGATAGCGCGGCGCCAGGAACTCGACGTCGGATCGCGCGATCGGCGCGATCAGCTCGGTCACGCGCTCCGGGCTCGTGGCCGGTCCGCTCGGATCGATGACGACGAGCACCTTCGCCTGCGTCAGCTCGGCGGCGGCAAACACCGTGCGGAGCGCCGTATTCTTTCCCGGCAGTCCGTGATACGGCACCAGCACACGATGCAGCGTGCGCAGCGGATGCGACGTCTGCACGCGATCCGCCTCGGTGAACGTCGCACCGCGAATCAGATCCGGCGTGCCGTCGGCCGATCCGCCGTCGGAGTTGATCATCACCGTGCGCAGGCGCGGGAAATCGCGGGTGAAGGACACGTGCACGGCGCGGACGACGTCGACGATCGTGGCGGCGTTGTTCAACGTCGGCAGGCCGACGAGGACATCCACCTGGCCGACAGCGATCAGCTGCCGGAGTAACGCGTCGGGAAGGATGCTCTCGGTCTCCACGTCTAGCGATGCTCCGCCTCGAACCGACGAGCATGCAGTTGCCTCATAGGCGCCTCAGCCGGAACCAGTAGAAGTCGTAAGGGCCCATCATCATGATGTAGGGCTCGGTGCCGATGCGCGGGAAGACGCTGCCGCCAAACATTTCGATCGGGATCGCGCCGGCCAGCCTGGACAAATCGAGTTCGACGGCCTGCGCCGTGCCGGCGAGGTTGCTGACCACCAGGATCGTTTCGCGGCCGAGCGTGCGCGTGAACGCAAGCACGCGGTGGTTGTCCGGCTTCAGGAACTCGATCGACCCGCGGCCGAACACGCGCGTGTGACGACGTACCTCGATGAGGCGTTTCGTCCAGTTCAGCAGAGAGGTGGGATTCCGTTGCTGCGACTCGACGTTCACTGCCTGATAGCCATAGACCGCGTTCGACACCAGCGGCAGCCACAGGCGTTCGGGGTCGGCGGTGGAGAAGCCGGCATTCACGCCGCTCGTCCACTGCATCGGCGTGCGGACCGTGTTGCGATCGCCGAGATAGACGTTGTCGCCCATGCCGATCTCGTCGCCGTAGTAGAGGATGGGGCTGCCGGGCAACGACATCAACAGCCCGCTCATCAGCTCGATGCATCGGCGGTCGCCGTCCATGAGCGGCGCGAGCCGCCGGCGGATGCCGAGATTGATGCGCGCGCGCGGGTCCTTGGCGTACTCGTCCCACATGTATTGACGTTCGAGGTCGGTCACCATCTCGAGCGTCAGCTCGTCGTGGTTGCGGAGGAACAGACCCCACTGACAGGTGTCCGGAATGCTTGGCGTGCGCTCGATGATGTCGATGAGCGGCTTGCGGTCCTCGAGCCGCAGCGCCATGAACATGCGCGGCATGATCGGGAAGTGAAACGACATGTGGAACTCGTCGCCCGATCCGAAGTAGGGGCGGACGTCTTCCGGCCACATGTTGGCCTCGGCGAGCAGTACCTTGTCGGTGAAGCTGGCGTCCAGCCGCGCGCGCAGCTCCTTCAGCACGGCGTGTGTCTCGGGCAGGTTTTCGCAGGAGGTGCCTTCGCGCTCGACGAGATACGGCACCGCGTCGACGCGAAACCCGTCGACGCCGAGCTCGAGCCAGAACTTCATGACGTTCCAGATCTCTTCACGGACCGCGGGGTTGTCGTAGTTGAGATCGGGCTGGTGGCTGAAGAACCGGTGCCAGTAGTAGGCCTTGGAGACTGGATCCCAGGCCCAGTTGGAGAGCTCGGTGTCGATGAAGATGATGCGGACGCCGCGATAGCGATCGTCGGTGTCGCTCCAGACGTACCAGTCGCGTCTGGGGTGGTCGACCGAGCTGCGCGCCTCCTGAAACCAGGCGTGCTGATCCGAGGTGTGGTTCAGGACCAGCTCGATGACGACGCGCAGGCCGCGGCCGTGCGCCTGGTTCAGGAAGTCCTTGAAGTCCTCCAGCGTCCCGTAGCTCGGGTGGATGGCCGTGTAGTCCGAGATGTCGTAGCCATCGTCCTTGAACGGCGAGGGGTACATCGGCTGGAGCCAGAGGCAGTCCACGCCGAGCGAGGCGAGATGATCGAGCTTCGACGAGAGGCCGGGGAAGTCACCGATGCCGTCGCCGTTGCTGTCGGCGAACGACTTGACGTGGAGTTGATAGAACACCGCGTCCAGGTACCAGAGTGGATCCGCTGATCTGAGCGTCGGCATGGATGTGCGTCACAGGCAGCCCTCTGTTGCGCTGCGTTCTGGGTATTAGTGTAAGAGGGCCGAGTCGTATCGAAGCTCCTCCCTTCACACTGGGTTCTATCCTCCACTCACAGGTTCTTTGGGCTATCATCTCCCGCCGAACCGCTCCACATTGAGGTCACCGATGCTGAAGCTCGCATTGACCGTCGGCCTTCTCTTCGCTGGCGCCATGACGTGCGTCGAGGCGCAATGGCTGAACCATCGCGATCCCAGGATTCCACGCACCGCGGACGGCAAGCCCAACCTCTCCGCGCCCGCTCCACGATTGGGCGGCAGGCCCGATCTTTCGGGCGTGTGGCAGACAGAACGGACGCCCCCCGAGGAATTCACCCGTGTGATGGGCCCCGGGCTCCTGCAATTGCAGGTCGATATCGCCGACATCACGAAGTACGTGCTCAACGTGTTCTGGGGATTGAAACCCGAAGAGGAGCCGCTTCGGCCCGAGGCCGCGGCCATCCTTAAAGAGCGGCAAACCAGCGGACAGGATTTTCAGGGCGCGTACTGTTTGCCGACGAGCCTGCCCGCGGCCATGTCGATTCTTACGTTCAAAATGATTCAGGCGCCAAACCAAATCGTCGTCGTGTTGGAAAACGGCGACCCTGTGCGCCAGATTCATACGGACGGCCGGAGCCTGCCCAAAAATCCTGATCCCAACTGGATGGGATACTCCGTGGGCTCCTGGCAGCGCGACACGCTGGTGGTCGAGACCGTCGGCATCACCACCAGGGCCTGGCTCGACGGATTCGGTCATCCGCGGAGCGAAGGCATGCGCATTACCGAACGCTATCGCCGCCGCGACTTCGGGCACATGGATCTGGAGATCTCGTTCGAGGACCCCAAGTACTACACGCGGCCGTTCGGCTACAAGACCACACTGACGCTGCTACCAGACACAGACGTGCTCGAATACGTCTGCACGGAGAACTGGAAGAACCGCGGGCGCTGACGCTCTCGTCAGGGCCAGAGCGTTTGGGAGTCTCGCTCTTCTCGACTACTACGCTCGGCGGGCGAGAAAGAGTCCCAGCGCGAGGATGAGCGTTCCCGTCGGAAGGATCAGTGCAGACCAGGTCAATTCGTGACCTGCGACGACGAAGCTTTCGACGCTTGCGACGACCAGCGCCACAAGAATGGCCTCCCAGATTAGAAACTTGAGTTCCGACAGATTCCTGACGCGCATCCATTCCGGAACGGACTCCAGACCGGAATCTCCCTTGTTCGAAAGGAAGAGCGCCAGCACACCGATCGAGAAGACGAAGAAGACCAGCGCGAGGAGGAATGCGTCCACGGACCTCGCCAGCTGAATGCCGGGAGCCCGATCGCCATCCCAGGGCGGGCCCTGGATGATTAGTGAGTAACCGATGACGCCGCGCACAACCCCGATCGCGACGAACGCTATGGCGTGAAGCGCAGAAAACAGGGCAATCACCACCGCTGCCCAGCGCAACTTGAGAATGAGTCCAACCACCGTGCTCTCCTTGTGTTTTTCCAGTCGCGCTCTGCAGGGTATCGCGGATCGCTCGGCTGCCAACCTCGCCAGTCCTCGTCGCTGGCATCCGCCGCGTATACTGGCCCGCATCATGCCCCGAGCCCGTGTCATCGGTCGCCTGATCTGCGCCCTTGCGGTGGTCTGGTTCGCCGCGGCCGGCGGCTCGACGCCTCGGAACGCTTTCGCACAGCAGCAGGCGGCCTGCGTGGACCATTCGAACGATCCGGCGGGGTGCCAGCCCAGCACGTTCGACACGCCGATGGCGCAGATGCCGTCGGTGCGCGTCAACCGCCAGGGACAAGTGGACCCGACGTCGTCCGAGGCCGACGCCAAGGCCGGCGCGTTCGAGCTGGAGAAGCGCCTTCACCTCTTCCGCAACTTCGAGCACCTGCACTGGGTGGTCACCGTGCCCTCCGAGAAGAATCCCGCGACCGGGGCCTGGCGCGGCGGCGACCTGGACGGTGCGGGCGACGGCCGTGGGCTGGGCATCGCCGGCAACTGCATCTTCGTCGGTCACGCCAACGGCGCCGGCGTCCGGCACGCCATCAACATCTTCCGGATCCAGCCGAACCCCGAGCGCCAGCCGCCGGTGCAGGTGGGCGAGATTCCGGCGATGTTCGAGGGCAACGAAGGCTTCGACGATCGCGAGCTGCGCGCGCTCGTCCATCGCACGTCCTCGGGCCAGGACCGCTTCATCCTGGTGCGCAACGCCGGCACGAACACCCTCGGCCGGATGGAGACCTATCAGATCGATTCGAACACGTGCCTGCCCAGCCGCAAGAGCGAAGTGTGGGACTTCCACGCGCAGTCGCACGAGTTCTTCCTCTGGCACGACCCCGCGAACACGAACCGCATCGTCGCCTACATGACGAACTGGACCGGTGGCGTGCCCGATCCCGAGAACCCGGGCCTCAAGGTCCCCGACCTGATGGCACTGGCGGTCACCGACGAGGCGACCGGCGAGATGCTGCCCAAGCCGAAGTTGCTGGCGGGTTTCACGCTGCAGGAGGTGGGAGGGCCGCCGATCGACGAACGGGCCGACGCCACCGGCCTCTTCTCCGACGGCCGCTTCGCCGACTTCAGCGACTCGAAGAACGCGCTCGGCCAGGCGGGCAACTTCCAGAACCGCGAGCAGAACCGCCTCCACTCGGTGTCGGTGACCGACGACGGCGAACGCGTCTACGTGGCCGGCACGACGGCCGGTTTCTACGTCCTCAACTCCGAGGCCGTGGCCCGCGGGCGCGACGCGGCGTTGACGTCGGGCACGGCCGGCTGCAACCGCCGCTCGACCATCGTGTCGGTCGGCGGTGTGATCGACGCCTCGAAGCTTCCCGCGCTGGCCAACGACTGCCTGCACATGGTCGTCAACGATGACCCTGGCTTAAAGGCGTTCCTTGCCTCGAACGCGGCGGCCGAGACCAAGGCGCAGCGGTACCTTGTGCTGCTCACTCGATCGCGGTTCGACGTCTATCCCCCGGTGAACGCCCTGCCAACGGGGACGCACAGCGCGGTGTTCGTGCCGAACCGGCCCGCACGCGTCCGCGGCAACGACAAGGGCCGTCCCGCCTACGTGTGGCTGTCCGACGAGAACGGCGGGTGCCCGCTGAACCATGCACGGATGGTCTCGGTGGAGTCCGAGATGGTGCCGATCATGGTCGGCGCGTTCGCGATCCCCGACAACCTGGTGGACGAGTGCCTGACGCAGGCCACCACCGAACCGGGAAGCCAGCAGCCGCGGCGGCGCATTCCGCAGCAGAACCACAATCCCACCGTGTTCAAGAACCTGGTGTTCACCACCTGGTATGCGCACGGGTTGCGGGCGATCGACATCTCGAACCCGCACAATCCGCGCGAGGTGGGGCACGCCCTCACCGTGCCGCAGGGCGTGGCGCGGACGTATCCCGTGTTCAAGGACGGCCTGATCTACTGGGTGGACAACGACACCGGCCTGCACGTGGCGCGCTACACGGGGCCGCGCGCCAGCGAGCTGCCAGGGGCCGGCACGGGCAGCTACGAGGGCAATGCCACCAGCCCGCATCGCTAGCCCGCTTCAGAGGAGAGTCTCATGACGAACAGAGTCGTCTTCGCTCTCTTTCTCGTCGTGGCGTGTTGCTCGCCGGCCTACAGCCAGGCCCCGGCGCAGGCGCCCGCTGCGCCGCCACTGCAACCCAACCCGAAAGGGCCCCTGTATCAACACACGGGTGAGCAGTATCGGGTCTACGAGTTCCCGGGGACCGCCGAGTCCATTCCGTATCGTCTGTTCGTGCCGTCGCGATGGAAACCCGGCGCGCGGCTGCCATTGCTCGTCACCTTGCGGGCAGGCCAAAGCGTGGACAACCCGTACCGCGAGCCGAACAGCCTCGTGCAGCAGGCGGAACAGCGCGGCTATCTCGTCGTGACGCCAATGGGCTACCGTCCGCTGCGACAGCCCTACTACGGCAGCAAGTATCAAATCGCGAGGCCCAAGCCGCCGGCGCCGGCCGAGGGCTGGACGCCGCTCGAAGACGAACGGGCCGAGCAGGACGTGATTAACGTGATCGATCTCGTCACGAAGGAGTACGGAGTGGACACCTCGCGTATCTACCTTCACGGCCAGAACCCGTCCGGGTCTGGAGCGCTCCATCTGGGCGCCAAGTACCCGGAGCGGTTTGCGGCGCTCGTGATCAGCTCAGGGCCAATCGTCTACGACACCTACCCCTTCGACCGTATCAAGGGAAAGGGGCTGCTGGTGATCCATGGCGATCAGGACACGACGAATCCGATGGAAGCCTCCAAGCGGATGGCCGAGGCGGCGACGGCGGCCGGCGTCAACGCGGTGTACGCGACCGTGCCCGGCGGCACGCACCTCGGCGCCTACCTGACCTATGCGTCGCAGATCTTCGATTTCCTGGACACACAGCGGAAGTAGCGGAGGCTCGTGCGGACGGGAGAGGGGTTGGAGCCATGAGGATCTTCCTGTGGGCGATTGGTCTCTTCGTCGCGCTCAGCGCCGACCGCCACATGCGCAGTCGGCGCGAATCAAGGTGGACATGAACGCGCCCGCTCCGCGCTTGCCCAACGGGAAGCCCGACTTCAGCGGGGTCTGGGCGCGGCCGGGCGTTCAGGACCTGACGAGGACGGTCAAGAACAACAACGGGACCAGCAACGTCGGCGAACCCAATCCGCTGCCGTTCACGCCCTGGGGTCAGGCCCAGTGGGACAACTACAACGCGACGAAGAACGGCGACTACGCCGGCAGCTGCATGCCGTTTGGCTGGATCCGATCGTTCACGCCGCATCCGATGCAGATTCTGCAGAACAACGAGAACATCGCCTTCCTGTTCGAGCAGAGCACCATGTTTCAGGTGGTCAATACCGAGGGACTGCCGCATCGCAAGGACTGGCCGCCGACCTGGTTCGGCGATTCGCGCGGCCGCTGGGACGGCGACGCGCTGGTCATCGAGGCCGTGAACTTCAACGGGTGGACCAAGCTCGGCACGATCGGCCATCCGATGAGCGATCAGGCCAGGCTGACCATGACGTTCAGGCGGCCGGACATGGGCCACATCCAGTTCAAATGGGTCCTCGACGATCCCAAGACCTACACCCGCCCAATCGGCAACGAGCGGGTCTTCGTGCTGACGCCGGACGTCGAGCTGATGGAGTACGCCTGTATGGAGGGCAACCTGAGCGCGCTGATTGAAGGCTCGATCACGCCCTGGCTCGGCTCCAAGGATGCCGACACCAACCTCGTCTACGACGAGCAGCACCAGTGGAGCGCCTACGATCTGGCCAATGCCCAGACACTCTCCGGCATTCTCAGGCAGATCGACTTCGATGCCACGATGCCGCGCATGACCCTCGAAGTGGACGGCAAGCCACTGGTCATCATCCTGGCGCCGGCGCCGCGAATGCAGTTCCGCGATCTCACGGAGGACATGCTGAAACCAGGCATGACCCTCGCTGTGGTGGCCTATCGAAGCAAGGCGAGGCCCACTGAGTACCGCGCCCAGAGCATGACTGTCGGCCGACAGACGATCGACTTGCGG
>CAVQMT010000021.1:0-122868 GCA_963713655.1 uncultured Acidobacteriota bacterium | reverse complement strand
TCGAGGGCCTCGGTGCCGGCCTCGCGCCACCCGTTGCCGGACTGCCGCAGCCCGCCAAACGGCATGTGCGGCTCGCTGCCGTAGGTGCCGCCGTTCACGACCGCGACGCCGGACTGGATGCGGTTGAGGAAGGTCATGGCGCGGTGCAGGCTCTGGGTGTGCACCGAGGCGGTGAGGCCGAAGGGCGAGTCGTTGGCGAGCGCGATGGCCTCGTCGAACGTGCGCACGCGGTAGAGGCAGGTGATGGGACCGAAGAGCTCGCTCCGGGACACCTCGTCGCCCGGGCGCGACGTCCTCGATCAGCGTCGGGGCCACGAAGTAGCCGCCGTCGTAGCCGGGGCCGGTCAGGCGGTGCCCGCCGGTCAGCACGCGCCGCGCCCGCCGGCCTTGGCGCGCGCGACGGCGGCGAGCATGCTGGTCATCTGCTCTTCGTTGATCACCGGGCCGAAGAAGTCGCCGTCGCCGGTGCCGACCTTCAGCGCGCGCGTCGCCTCCACCAGCATCGCCTTGAACTGGTCGTAGACGCCGTCGAACACGATGATGCGGCTGCCGGCGGCGCAGCGCTGGCCGGCATTGCTGAACGCCGAGCCCAGCGTCCAGGTCACGGCATTGGCCAGGTCGGCGTCGTCGCAGACGATGAGCGGATTCTTGCCGCCAAGCTCCAGGCAGGTCTTGGCCAGCCGCTTCCCCGCAGTCTGGGCAATCCAGCGCCCGACCTCGCACGAACCGGTGAAGCTGACCACGGCCACGTCGGGGTGCTCCACGAGCGGCGCGCCCGCCTCCTCGCCGAACCCGTGGACGGTGGCGTAGACGCCGTCAGGAACGCCGGCTTCGCGAGCCAGCACGCCGAACGCCCACGCCGAAAGCGGCGTGTCCTCGGCGGCCTTGAGAATCGCGGCGTTGCCGCACAGCAGCGCCGGAAACGCCTTCCACGCCACGTTGGCGATCGGCGTGTTGGCCGCGATGATGAGCCCGGCAACGCCCAGCGGCTGCCGCACGACCATCGCCGTCTTGTTGGGCACCGCGCTGGTGGTGGTGTGGCCGTAGAAGCGGCGCCCTTCGCCGGCGACGAAGAAGCCCATCTCGATCGCCGCGTCGGTTTCCCCCAGCGCGTCCTTGAGCGACTTGCCGGTCTCGCGCGCCACCAGGCCGGCCAGCGCCTGCCGGTGCTCGCGCATCAGCATCGCGACCTGGCGCAGGATGTCGCCGCGCCGCACCGGCGTGGTTTCGGCCCACGCCGGCTGGGCGGCTTTCGCGCACGCCACCGCGCGAACCGATGTCGTCCGCGCCCGACCGCGCCACCTGGCAGATCTCCCGGCCCGTGGCCGGATCGAGCTTGCTGAAGCGGCGGCCGTCCGCAGCCGCCGCGTCCCTGCCGCCGACGAGGTTCGGGATGACGTCCGGGATGCGGGACAGGTCGATCGACGGGCTCACCACGCCGTGAACCCTCCTTCGACCCGCAGCTCGTGGCCGGTCACGTACGAGGACGCGCCTGACGCCAGGAAGATCAGCGGCCCTTTCAGGTCCTCGGCCTCGGCCATGCGGCGCATCGGCACGCGCGCACCGTACTTGGCCTTGAACTGATCGTCCTGCCCCGCCAGGACGCCGCCCGGCGACAGCGTGTTCACGCGCACGCCGGCTGCCCGCCCAGTGCGTGGCGAAAAACTTCGACAGGCTGACGACGCCGGCCTTCGACGCGCCATAGGCGGGCGACTTGATGAACGGCGCGTTGCCGGCCAGATGGTCGTAGAAGTGCGGATCCGGCGACACCGACGCGTAGAGCGATCCGATGTTGATGATCGATCCGCCGGCGGCCGCTGCCATCAGCGCGCCGAACACCTGGATCACCTGGAAGGTGCCGAGCAGGTTCACCTCCACCATGCGCCGGAACGAGTCGATCGGCAGGTCCGGCAGCTGATGACGCCCGCCGGGGCTGTCGGGCGGCTGGTCGATGCCGGCGTTGTTGACGAGCACGCTGGGGGTGCCGAGCCGGCTCACCACGGCCTGCGCCGCCGATTCGATCGAGGCGCGCTGCGTGATGTCGCAATCCACGCGCACCACCGCGTCGGGCCACTGCCTGGCCAGCTCGCTCGTAAGCGGGCGACGGCGGAGCCGCGGGCAGGTCCAGCGCCGCCACGCGGGCACCAGCCTCCAGCAGGGCGCCCACCCACACCGGCCCCAGCTTGCCGCAGGCGCCCGTGACCACGGCGACCTGGCCGTCCAGCCGGAAGCGTGTGCTCACTTACGCGCGAGCTGCGGATTCACGGCGGCGCCGATCACGTCGTACGACAGGAAGTCGTCGGCGTGCAGCGCCTTCGTGGTCGTGCACCCCAGCACCTTGTCGAGGTCGTAGGGCGGGATGCCGCCGGCGGGCGACTTCATCACGATGTCGGCCTCGGTCAGCACGTGCCCGCTCGGCAGGTCCCGCGCCACCACCAGGCTCTTGCCCATCTTGACGATCGGCGCCTTCTCGCTCTCGTAGATCTTCTTGGTGCCGTCGCCCATCGCCCGGTGGGTGCGCTCCAGGTCGCGCACCATCTTGCGCAGGCCCACCGGCTCGAGCGAGAACGCGTGGTCGGTGCCCTTCATGGCGCGGTTCAGCGTGAAGTGCTTCTCGACCACCCGCGCGCCCAGCATGTAGGCGGCCACCGGCATCGCGATCCCGTTGTCGTGGCTCGAGAAGCCGACCACGGCGTCGGGGAACTCGCGCCGGTAGGTGGCGATCACCCGCAGATCCAGCTCGTCGAACGCCGCCGGGTACCCGGCCGTGCACTGCAGGATGGCGAGCTGCGTGTTGATCGGCATGATCGTCTCGTAGGCCCGCCGCACGTCGTCGAGCTCGGCGCCGCCGGTCGAGATGATCATCGGCTTGCCCATGCGCGCCACGTGACGCAGCAGCGGCGTGCTCTTCAGGTCGCCCGACGCGATCTTGAACGCCGGCACGTCCAGCTCGGCCAGGAAGTCGGCGCTCTGGAGGTCGAAGGCGGTGGAGAAGAAGTCCACCCCCAGCTCGGCAGCGTAGGCCTGCAGCTCCTTGTATTCGGTCGGCGCCGAACTCCAGGAACTCGCGGTGCTCGCCGTAGGTGGCGCCGAAGCTGTTCTCGTTGTCGTAGGGCTTGTCGTAGGCCGGCGCGGGTATACAGCGTGCGGTTGTCGCGCTTCTGCAGCTTCACCGCGTCGGCGCCGGCCAGCTTCGCCTCGCGGAACAGCTCGCGCGCGCGCTCCAGGTTGCCCTGGTGGTTGTGCCCAATCTCGGCAATCACGTAGCAGCGCGCGTTGTCGCCGATCTCGTGCGTTCCGATTCGTAGTGTTCCTGCCACTCTGTCTCTCCTGGGCCGGTAGGGCCCGACCCGTTCACTTGGCGGGTGCCACCGCCCGCAGCTGCCCGACCAGCTGGTCCCAGCCGTACTGCCCCAGCGCCACCTTCCGGGCCGCCCGGCCGATCCGCTCGCTCTCCTCGCGGCGTCGGCAGCCGGTCGCAGCGGTTGATGTCGACCACGTTGGCCATGTGCGTCAACCCGGCCGGCGAATAGCTCGTCGAGGTTGGTGATGACGGTGCAGCCGCACTCCATGGCGGCGTTCACCGTCGTGTTGTTGGCGCGCAGGCCCTTGTCGAAGAAGGCGGCCAGATACGAGCTGTCGAGCAGGTGGTTGAACACCGCCGTGTCCGACAGGTAGCCCATGAAGTAGACCTGGCCGCCGAAAATCGACTGCAGCTCCTCGAACGTGACCACGAACGAGCCGTCGAAGCTGGTGTTCTCGTGCAGCGCGGTCGAGACGTAGACCGAATAGGTCTGGCCCGGTGGCTTCCAGCAGCTCGTGCAGGCGGCGGTACAGCGGCACGCGGATCTTGTGCGCCATGCCGAAGGTGAACACCGAGATGTCGGTCTTCATGAACCGCTGCGGGTTGCAGGATGGTGCCCGGGCAGAACAGCTCCTGGACGTCGGGCCGCAGCGGCAGCAGCTCGCCGAACAGCTCCGTGTTGCCGACGTAGACCCGGGCGGCGCTGGCCACCAGCCGCCGCTCGACGTCGGTGTGGTCGAAGGCGTGCAGGAACAGCTCGAACCGGCCGCGGTGGGCCGAGCTCCACAGGTCCAGATCGGCGGCGTCGCGGTCGGTGAACTCGGAGAGCTTCAGCGACAGCAGCGGCCGCTCGTAGCTGCCGAGCTCGACGGCACGGATGCCGACCACCTCGACGTCGAGGTGCTTGGCCAGGATGGCATTGAACTTGGCAATGCCACAGGTCCACGGGTTCAGGTGGTATCCGGCTATACAGTCGATCACGAGTCGAAGTTCTCAGCTCACGTCGAGTGCACGCTCGGTCATGGTGACGTCGGGCGAGCTCTATGCCGTCGACGCTGCTGACGAACTGATGGCCGGGCGGCGCTCGGCGGCTGTCGAGCGTCACGCCACACGTACTCGCCGATCCAGGCCGCCGCAGTGCGGCGCGAGCTGCGCGCCAGTCAGCGCCATGATCCCCAGGGCCACGAGGCGCGCCACTAGCGCGGTCGTCCGCCCGACGACGGCGAGCACCGGACCGCCGCGCGGATCAGGCCGTGCGCCAGCCGCAAGCAGCGCCGCGCCCGGCCGAGCCGCACACCCGCATCGGCAGCGCGGTGAAGGCCGTGACCGAGTCGACCACCAGCGCGACCTTGCGCGCCAACGTCCAGCCCGACCGCCCGGCTGCCCGCGGCTGCTTCTCGTACTCGATGTAGGCCTGCCGGAATCCCAGCCAGGTGACGAGCGCCAGAACGCTGACGTTGCGCTCGTCGCAGCGGCGTGAACGCGTCGATGGCGGCGCGGTCGATCAGGAAGAAGTCGGCGCCGCGCGCCGGCATCTCCGTCATGCCCGACCACCCGCCGCATGATCCAGTAGTAGAGCGCCGCGAAGCCCGGCGTGCACCGGGTCGCCCGGCGCACCCGCCGCGATGGCCCAGACGACCTGGGCGCCCTTCCTCCACTCCGCCAGCATCGCCTCGATCGTCTCGGGCGGATCCTGCAGGTCGGCCGCCATCATCACCGCGGCGTCGCCGCGGCCTGGTGCAGGCCGCAGGCAATCGCCAGGTGAGAGCCGGAGTTGCGCGACAGGCGGACGCCGCGGACGCGGGGATCGGTCGCAGGTCAGCCGCTCGACCACGTCGAACGTGTCGTCGCGCGAGTGGTCGTCGACGACGATCCATTCCCAGTCGCTCGACGCCCAGCCGTCCATCGCCGCGGCCAGCCGCGCGTGCAGCGCCAGCAAGGTTCGGCGACTCGTTGAACGCCGGCGTCAGGATCGACAGCATCGGCGTCAGACCCGCAACGGCGCGCGTCAGCGAGGCCACCACGCGGTCCTGCTCGTCGACCGTCATCTGGTGGAAGAGCGGCAGCACCAGCGTGTCGCGCTGCGCGCGTTCGCTCTCGCGCCAGCGACCCGGCGGTGCGCCAGGTGCCCGTCGGGATAGGCGGCCTCGGTGTGCGCGTTCATCACGCCGCGCCGCGTGGCGATGCCGTCGTCGAGCATGCGCTGCATCACGGCGCGCAGGTCGGCCTTCTCGAGCCGGACGGCGTAGCTTTGCCAGTTGGTGCGCGCCCACTCGGGCTCACGCGGCGTCGACCACGCCCGGGCACGCCGGCCAGCGCGCTCGCGTAGCGCGCCGCCAGCTCGCGCCGCCGCGCCACGAGCGGCGCCCAGCCGGCTGAGCTGCTCGCGCCCGATCGCCGCCTGGATGTCGGTCATCCGGTAGTTGAAGCCGAGCACCGGATAGGACTCGAACACCACCTCGCGTCGATGCGTGGCGCACCGTGTCGGGCACGCTCATGCCGTGCTGCCGCAGCAGCCGGAAGCGCGCGTCCAGGTCGGCGCGGGCGGTCGTCAGCATGCCGCCGTCGCCGGTGGAGAGCAGCTTGCGCGGGTGGAACGAGAAGCAGGCCACGTCGCCGTGCGGCCGGCCGATGCGCTGCCACTCGCCCTGCCAGCGCACCTCGCTGCCGATGGCGCACGCCGCGTCCTCGATCACCGGCACGCCGCGCGAGCCGCGCCAGCGGCACCAGCTCGGCCAGGT
This sequence comes from uncultured Acidobacteriota bacterium, assembly GCA_963713655.1. Classification (GTDB taxonomy): domain Bacteria; phylum Acidobacteriota; class Vicinamibacteria; order Vicinamibacterales; family UBA2999; genus CAWEBF01. The sequence goes on along the minus strand of CAVQMT010000021.1, from coordinate 116,823 downwards.
CGCACGGCATGCCCAGCTGGTGCACGACCAGGAGCGCCTTGGTGCGGTCCGAGCACGCCGCCGTCGACGCGGCGCGGGATCGATGTTGAAGGTGTCCGGCTCGATGTCCACGAACACCGGCAGCGCGCCGCAGTAGCGGACGGCGTTGGCGGTGGCGATGAACGAGTGGCTGACCGTCACCACCTCGTCGCCGGGGCCGACGCCCAGCGCCACCAGCGCCAGGTGCAGCGCCGTCGTGCAGCTGGACACGGCGCAGGCGTGCGGCGCGCCGACGGCGGCCGCGAACTCGCGCTCGAACGCCGCCACCTCCGGGCCCTGCGTCACCCAGCCCGACAGGATGGCGCGGCGCGCGGCCTCGGCCTCGCGCTCGTCGAGCCACGGCCGCGCGACGGGAATCGTCGGCACTAGGCGGCACACCCGGACGCGCTCCGCCCGCCACCACGTCACGAGGCGCGACAGCCCTTCCTCGAGCGTGACCGACGCCTTGAAGCCCAGCAGACGCTCGTGCCTTCTCAGTCGAGGCCAGCCGGCGCGGCACCGGCGTTGACCTTCCGCTCCGGCCCATGTTCGGGAGCCGCTCGCACGCCCATGACACGCGACAGCGCTGCGGCCAGCTGGTTGAGGCTCGTCTCGACGCCGGTCCCGATGTTGAAGACCTCGTCGGACACGTCCGACGACAGCGCCAGCACGTTCGCCCGCGCCACGTCGTCCACGTAGACGAAGTCCATCGTCTGCGCTGCCGTCGCCGAGGATGAGCGGCGGCTGACCGGCGTCGAGGCGCTCCATCCACCGGATCAGGACCTCGGTGTACTTGCCGTGAATGTCCATGCGCGGACCGTAGACGTTGAAGTAGCGCAGCGCCACGTACGGCAGCCCGTACATGTCGTTGAACGACCGCAGCAGCCCCTCGAGCATCATCTTCGATGCGCCGTACCACGTGCGGTTGTGGTACGGATGATGGTCCTCGGCAGTCGGAAACCGCTCCGCCAGGCCGTAGACCGAGGCCGTGGAGGCCGCGACGATCTTCTGGACACCCGCCTGCTGGGCCGCTTCGACCACGTTGTAGCGTGCCGCGCGCACATCACGTCGAAGGCCTCGCGCGGATCGGCGGCGCAGGCGGTGATGCGAAGCGCCGCCAGGTGAATCAGCGCGTCGGCGCCTTGCATCACGCGGCGCCACCGCGTCGCGATCGCGGATATCGCCGTGGACGCAGCGTGACCGTGGACCGCGGCAAGGGCCGACGCGATGTTGGCCTGCGTCCCGCGCGACAGGTCGTCGAAGATGACGATACGCCCCGGCGCAGCCGACCGCAGCAGCATGTCGACCGTCGTCGAGCCGATCAGGCCGGCGCCGCCGGTGACGACGATGGTCGAGCCGTCGATGATCACGCAGCGGCCGCTCCGACGACCGTGGTCCGCGCGCGACGCAGAAGCCTGGCCGGCACGCCGGCGACGACCGAGAACGGCTCGACGTCCTCGGTCACGACCGCGCCCGGCGCCGACGATGGCGCCCTTGCCGACAGTCACGCCAGGCAGGATCACGGCGTTGACGCCGATATCGGCCCAAGCGCCGATGCGCACCGGCTTGATCTCGAGGTCGGTCGCGATGATCGGCACGTCTGCGGGAACACCTGTGTGCTTGGAGCCGAGCACCTTGGCGCCGGGACCCCAGCCGACATGCGTCCTCGATCACGAGATCGCGGGCGTCGAAGTAGCTCTGCGGACCGATCCAAACGCCGTCGCCGATCACGCAGTTGCCGTCGAAGCGCCCCTGGATGATGGCCTGGTCGCCGATCGACCACACCGCTGCCGATCTCGAAGGTCTCGGGGTGCGACGAACAGCGCACCGCGGCCGACCCGCACGCCGTCGACCGAAGGAGCGCGCCAGCGCCCGCCAGATGGCGCGGCGCATGACGGCGTCCTTTTCGCTCTCGCCACTGACGTGATGGCCGTAGAGCTCGCGCAGCCCGCCGGCTCGTGACGCTGTCTGAGGTCCGCCGCGAGCTCGAGCTCCTCGGGTGGGTCGTCCGCCATCGGGCGCCGGCCGTGAACGGCTGGAACAACGCGCGGGCCTTCTGTCATGCGGGGCTGGGCGATCTCCTCTGCCGCCCTGACGGCCGAGACAACCGTCTCGACCTGCCGTGGTGTGAGCTCGGGATACATCGGCAGCGACAACACCTCGCGCGCCACCGCTTCGGACACGGGAAAATCGCCGGGGCGGTATCCGAGATCCTGATAGGCCGGCTGGAGATGGACCGGGATCGGATAGTGCACGCCGGTCTGAATCCCGGCGGCCTGGAGCTGATCGCGGCTGGCGTCCCGATGCCGCAGCCGCACGGCGAACACGTGGTACACGTGGCGGCAGTCGGGCCGCTCCGCTGGCGTTCCAATGCCGGTGTCGGCGAGGAGCCGGCGGTAGCTCGTCGCATGCGCGCGGCGCGCTCGGTCCAGTCCTCGAGATATCGCAGCTTCACGCGCAGAATCGCGCCCTGGATGCCGTCCATGCGGTAGTTGTAGGCCTTGATCGAGTGCTCGTAGCGGCGCTCCTCTCCCCAGTTCCGCAGCAGCCGTACCTTCCTGGCCAGCGCCGGGTCGTTGGTTGTCAGCGCGCCGCCCTCGCCGTAGGCGCCGAGGTTCTTGCCCGGATAGAAGCTGAAGCCGGCCATGTCACCCATCGAGCCGCAGCGGCGGCCCTTGTACTCAGCGCCGTGCGCCTGGGCCGCATCCTCGATGACCATCAGGCCGCGGCGCCGGGCGATCTCCAGGATCGGATCCATGTCGGCCGGTTGTCCGTACAGGTGCACCGGCATGATCGCCTTGGTGCGCGGCGTGATCGCCCGCTCGATCTGCGTCGGGCGCCATCGTAGTACGTCTGCGGATCGATGTCGACGAAGACCGGCCTGGCGCCCGCGTAGACGATCGCGGCGGCCGTGGCGACGAACGTAAACGGCACCGTGATCACTTCGTCGCCGGCGCCGATGCCGGCGGCCAGAAGCGCCAGCGTGCAACGCGCTCGTTCCGGAGTTCAGCGCCACCGCTTCCTCGGCGCCGCAGAACGCGGCGAACTCACGCTCGAACGCCGCCACCTCGTCGCCGAGGATGAACTGTGCGCTGGCCAGGACCTTCAGCACCGCGGCATCGATTTCCGGCTTGATGGACTGGTACTGAAGCCTGCAGGTCGACGTACGGAATCACAACGTCACCACCCCCTGAGGGCTGACCAGGCGCCCGCGGTCGAGCATCGACTCGGTGGCGGCCTCCAGCAGCCGCACGACCCGGAGCCCGGCTTCGCCGTCGGTCGTCGGCCTGGTGCCGCTGGTCACGCAGTCGACGAAGTGCGCCGCCTCGACCGACAAGCGCCTCGGCCACTGCGAGTTGCGGCGCCCACATGTCGCCCGTCCGGTAGGCCGACGAGCATCTGGTAGACGTCTTCGGGGCTGGAATTCAGCGAGATGCCCCGGTCGTAGACCTTGATCTTCTCGCTCGCCTCCAGATCGTCGAAGACCACCATCCGCCGGCTGCCGCCGAGCAGCGTTCGCCGCACCTTCACCGGCGACAGCCAGTTGGCGTGGACGTGGGCGATCAGGTTGCTGTCGAAGAACATCGACATGTAGGCGATGTTGTGCGGCTTGCCCGCGATGTGTGCGAGCCCTGTCGCCGAGACCGCGACGGGGCGCTGCGGCAGCACGTAGTCCATGATCGACAGGTCGTGGACGGCGAGGTCCCACAGCACGTTCACGTCGTGCTGGAACAGGCCCAGGTTGATTCGCACGGAGTCGTAGTAGTAGATCTCGCCCAGCTCGCCGGCTTCGGTCAGCTCGCGCATCTTGCGCACGGCGCCGGTGTAGACGAAGGTGTGATCCACCATCAGCACCGCCCGGCGCGCCGCGGCTTCGTCGATGAGCCGCGCCGCCTGGTCGCTGGACGACGCCATCGGCTTCTCGACCAGCACGTGCTTGCCGGCGCGCAGCGCCATCATCGCCAGCTCGAAGTGGTGCTCGACCGGCGTCGCGATCACGACAGCGTCGACCGACGGGTCGTTGACGAGCTCCGAGGGCGCGGTCGTGACCTTCACGCCGGGATAGCGCCGCTCCACCTGCTGCAGCCGCTCCGGCCGCTGGTCGCACACCATGCGCACGGCCGCGCCGCGGCACTCGGCGAAGTTGCGCACCAGGTTCGGGCCCCAGTAGCCGTAGCCGATCACGCCGATGCCGATCACGCCTGCAGACCTCTGCCGCCTGGACACGCAGCAGCCGAGCCGGCACGCCCGCGACCGTCGCGCCCGCCGGCACGTCGCGCGTCACCACGGCGCCGGCGCCGATGAGGGCGCCTTCGCCGATGGTCACGCCGCACAGCATCACGGCGCCGCTGCCGATCGACGCGCCGCGACGGACCAGCGTCGGCTCGACCGTCCAGTCCGCCTCGGTCTGCAGCTGGCCGCCGGTGGTTGCGCGCGGGTGGCGATCGTTGATGAACATCACGCCGTGGCCGACGAACACCTCGTCTTCGATCGTGACGCCCTCGCAGACGAAGGTATGCGACGAGATCTTGCAGCGGCGGCCCACCACCGCGTTCTTCTGGATCTCGACGAAGGTCCCGATCTTCGTGCCGGCGCCGATGCGGCAGCCGTAGAGGTTGACGAGGTCGCGATGAAAGATGACCACGCCCTCTTCGAGGACCACGTCAGGGGCTATCGGCATTGGGTGCGGCCCGGTCATCTTAATATGCGCCCGGGTTCCGGCACCGACGATGCCCAGGCGTCCCAGCGCCCGCACGTCGAGCGGGGCGAACTCTGCGGCCTTGACCAGCGCGCCCGCGTGCCGGGCGACGAGCAGGTGCGGCGCGATCAGGCGATCGTCGTCGTAGACCGCGACGGCGGGCACGCCGAGAAACGGCGCCAGCCAGGCCAGGCCGCCGCAGGTGCCGAGGAAGTACCTGGAGCGTGCGATCAGGGCGATCTGCAGGCCCAGGTTGTCGCGCGGAGTCATGCGCGCGCCGACGCTGATCACGCCCGTCGATGCCGCTCAAATCGAAGTCGCGGTGCTCGTCGAGCGCCGCGTCGTAGTCGAGCAGCACCACCGGCGCGGCACGCGCGGCGCGAGCCGACCAGCGCACGGACGGCGGCCACCGACTGCTCCGAGGTGGAGAGCGCCGGGCCGGCGTACAGCCTGGCGGCGATGAAGTCGTCGGGCAGGCCCGGGATGGGCGGCTGGGACAGGCCGGTCGTAGCGCGTGGCGGACGTGGCGCCACAGCACGTCCATCGGCAGGTTGCCGTACCAGACGTTGCGGAACAGGCCGAACAGCAGCGACGGATGCAGCAGTCGGCCCGGCCGCGGCGCCCGACCGCGCGCCCGGGCGCGCTGCGACAGCTCGCTGTCGAAGGCGCCGGCCCCGACTGCTTCTGCCCGCCGCCCTCGTGCGCGGCGCGCCGCTCGGCGTTGCGGGCGGCCAGCTCCTGCGGCGTCGTCAGGTCGAAGAGGTCCACGTAGCCGCCGGCGAGCGGGCGATACAGCTCGTCGAGGCCGCCGCGCGACACGACGATCAGCCGCTCGCGCGGCACGCCGTGCGCGTCCTGGAACCAGCGCAGGAACGGAATCCAGTACAGGACCTCGTAGCCGACTTCCGCCAGCCACGGCCCGACCACGATCGGCCCGCGGCCCGCCGCCACCTCCGCGATCCGCGCGCTCGATGGCCTGGGCCTCGTCGCGGAACGCCTGGTGCTCCTGCTCGCGGCCGCTGCGGCGCGCGTAGCGCACCAGCGGCTTGTGCGCCGACTGCAAGCGCCTGGAGGCCTTGAGCCCCAGGTTCCACACCGCGTCGAATGCGCTCATCGGTTCGCTAGAAACTTGACCATTCCAACTCCTGACCAGATGAGTCAAGTTTCTCCTGCCCCGCGGAGCGGGGCCAAGAGACACTGCTCTAGCGAGGCGGAGCCACTCCGCGCATCCTCGCCGGTCCGAGGCGCAGCCTCGCTAGACCTTCTCCAGCACCAGCACGCGGCCCTTCTTGCCCCAGTCCATCCGCGCTTCGAGGTCGGGCCGCGAGCGGCAGCCCTCGAGCACGAACATCAGCCGCAGCATGTCCTTGTTGAGCAGCGTGATGTGCGAGGGATCCAGATCGTCGCTCGTGTTGAAGTCGAGCAGTGTCGGCGGGTTCGGGTGGAACCGCGTCGTGACGTAGATGAACTTCGAGGTCAGGCGCACCATGTTGGCGACCGCCTTCTTCACCTCGAGCACCGTCAGGTGCTCCAGCACCTCGCGGCAGATGACGAGGTCGTACGAGCCGTCGGCCTTGATGGAGGTGTTCGGTCGCATCGCCGATCGCGATGCGATCCCTGACCTCCGGCGTCGCCAGCTTCAGGCTCATCTCGTTGTAATCGATGCCGTCGGCCTCGACGCCGATCTCGTGCAGCAGGTGCATCAGCGCGCCGGGGCCGCAGCCAAGGTCGATGACCCGCTTCGGCTGGAAGACGTCCTTGATCAGCTGCGGGTTCTTCGCCTCGATGCGACGGCGCGTCTCGAGCGAGTAGTTGTTGTCGCCGGCGCGCCATTCGCCCAGCCAGTAGTTCTCGTCGTAGTGCTGCTGCGCGGTGGGCTTCTGCGCGAAGACGGCGGCTTCGAACTCGGTGATGGTCATCGTGGGTCCTGTTGGGCGAAATAGTCCTTGAGCAGGCGGCTGGAGGAGTCCAGCACGGTGTCGAGATAGACGATCTCGATGCCGTGCTCGCGGCAGATGACGTCCTGCTCGGGCGGCAGGCCGCGTTCGCGCCAGTCGCTCCCCTTCACGTAGTAGCGCGGGCGCAGCTGCCGCAGGACGGTCTCGGTATCGATCTGGTAGATGTGCACGTAATCGATGTAGCGGATCGCGTCGATGACCGTCGCGCGCTGCGTTTCGGTCAGCAGCGGCCGGTGCTTGGTGCGGACGTAGCGGTCGGACGCGACGTTGCACAACACCGGCACGCCCAGCTCGCGCGCCGCCTTGAAGTACTCGATGTGACCGTGGTGCAGCGGATCGAAGGCGCCGTCCACCATCGCCACGCGCCCGCGGTACTCGGCCAGCTGCTCGAAGGTGAGAATCACGACTTGATCAGCAGCCCCTTCTGCTGCAGCTCGTCGAAGGCCTTGTCGAAGAAGTCGGTGGCGACGTCGGGCGTCGTCTTCGCCCACTCCACCAGCTCGCGCGAAGCCCGTGCTCCAGCGGCACCTTCGGCGCGAAGCCCAGCAGCGTCCGCGCGCGAGTCGATGTCGGCGGTATTGTGCCGGATGTCGAACGTGCGGCCGGCCTCGGTCACCTGCGGGTCGATGTCGCTGCCGAGGATGCCCTTCAAGCGTGCGCGCGATGTCGAGGATCGTCACCGTCTCGCCCGAGCCGACGTTGACCGGCAGGTAGTCGGCGCCCGGGCTGCTCGAGCATCAGCACCAGGCAGTCCACGACGTCGTGGATGGACACGAAGTCGCGCAGCTGCCCGCCGTCCTCGAACACCACCGGCTGCTTGCCGTTCAGCAGGCGGCTGAGCCAGATCGCGGCGACGCCCGCGTAGGGGTTGCTCAGGCTCTGCCGCGGGCCGTAGACGTTGAAGAACCGCGGCGCCACCGCGGGAATGCCGTAGGTCTTGCCGATGAGCAGCACCATCTCTTCCTGGTGGTATTTGGTCATCGAGTAGATGTTGTCGCGGTAGAGCGCCTTGTCCTCCGGGGTCGGCACCGAGGCCACGTGCTCCCGGCACACCGGGCAGCGCTGCTCCCAGTCGCGGGCCGCCAGCTGCTCCGCCGGCCGGATCGCCGGGCGCCACCGGGCCATGCGCCGCGCAGCGTATAGGCGCCTTCGCCGTAGACGCCGATCGACGAGGCCACCAGCACCTTCTCCACGTGGTGCTTGGCGTTGACCAGGATGTCGAGCAGCACCGAGGTGCCGCGCGTGTTGACGTCCACGTAGCGGTCCACCTGATACATGCTCTGGCCCACGCCCACGGCCGCGGCAAAGTGCACCACGCCGTCGGCGGCCAGGACCAGCGGCTCGAACACCGCCCGATCGCGCACGTCGCCCTGCACGTAGTGCGCCTTGGGGTTGGCGTAGCTCGGCCAGCGCCCCGATCGATGCACCTGCGGCTCGAGGATGTCGAGCACGGTGACCTGGTAGTCGCGGGCGACGAGCGCGTCGACCAGATGCGAGCCGATGTAGCCGGCGCCGCCGGTGACGAGAATGTGTCGAAGGCTCATGGGGTCTCGTTGGTCGTTGGTCGTTGGTCGTTGGTCGTGCCGCGGCGCCTGCTGCACGTCAAGCAGCGCCGGGCGCGCCCATGGACGCCAGGGCCGATTGCGCCATCAGCAGGTGCCGCGGCGAGAAGCCGGATGCGTTCGAGTAGTAGGCCGTCGTCGCGCACGCCGGCAAACGGCGCCAGATACGAGAACCCGCCGTAGGTGCCGACGAAGGCCCGGGCGCCGGCGACGAGCGCCGTCTGCACCGCGAGGTTCTCGCGCGGGTCGAGGTGCTCGCGGCAGCAGCTGGACGCCGGCTTCCTGCAGCTCGTCGCCGTCGTGATCGTCGAGGCGCAGGCCGGTGGTCAAGCGACACCACCGGGCCCTGCGCGCAGCAGGTCGCGGACGACGCCGCGGGCGAAGGCGCGGTTCTCCGGCGTCGACGGGAAAGCACTCGTTGAAGTAGAACTTCACCGCGGTGTACGGGCGCGGTCGGGCAGCGACAGGCCGCGGCACCGCGGCCGGCGTCAGCCGCGCGTAGGACGCACGCTGCGTGCACCCAGCGCTCGTCGAGGTGGCCCCACCAGAACGGGCTGAACAGCCGGTACATGCTCGACGGGTGCAGCATCGTGCGGTGCTCGACGTCTTCGGTCAGCCGCGCGCAGCAGCCGGTGCTCGAACTCCAGCACCCGCGTCTGCTTCTGCTCGCCGTTGGCCGCGACGCGCTCGTCGTGCAGCGTGCGGAACTCCTCCGGGCGTCACGTAGTCGAAGATCTCGCGGTAGCCGGCGGCAAAGGGCCGGTACCACGAGGCGGTGCCGCCCCGCGACACCACCAGCAGGCGGTCCGGCGCCAGCGCGGAACCGCTCGGCGAACCAGCGCAGGAACGGCACCCAATACAGCAGCTCGAACCCACCTCGCCCAGCCACGGGCCGGCGACGATCGTCTCGCGCTGGCGCCACCAGCCCGCGCAGGTCGCGCTCGAGGCGCTGGGCCTGCATTTCGGCCAGCTGGACGCTGACGCCGCGGCGAATCGGCCGCGGCACGAGCTTGCGAAGGGTGTTCACTCTGACAAATCGCGGGCCAGCAGGCGTTCGGCCTGGTCCCAGTCGCCGGGGGTGTCAATCGACAGCGATTCGCCGTCGGGGATCACCAGCGGACGGCAATTCGCGCCATAGATCGTAGCCGAATCGATCCAGCGTCTCGCGCCGGAATGCGTACACAGTGCCGTCGCGCGAATAGGCCGCCCGCGCATCCTGCCGGCGGGCCACGCCTGCCCCTTCGGGCAGGAACGGGCGCAGCACGCCGTCCTCGATCCGCATCACGTAGTCCGGCGACAGGTGCTTGGGCACCTCGACGACCGTGACCACGGAGTCGGCGCCGCTCTGGCGCAGCAGGGCCACGGCCTGGCGCACGTGCTCGGGCCGCCGCAGCGGCGACGTCGGCTGCAGCAGGACCACTATTCCGGGCGTCCATCCCCGCGACGCCAGCTCCTGCGACGGCGTGCTGGATTACGGGCAGCATCGGCGTCTCGTCCTGCGCCAGCTGCGCCGGGCGCAGGAACGGCACCTCCATGCCGATCCGGCGGCCCGCATCGGCGATCTCCGGGGAGTCGGTGCTGAGAATCATCCGATCGACCACGCCGGAGTGACGCGCCGCCTCGGCCGCGTATTCAATCAGCAACCGCCCCGCCAGCGGCCGAAGGTTCTTCCCGGGCACGCCCTTGGACCCTCCGCGAGCCGGCACGATGGCCAGGACGGTGTCAGCAGCGGCAATCAACCTGGAGCCTGGGGCCTGGAGCCTGCTAGCGGCGTGTTCTGCACCGAGGCGCACCTCGCGAAGCAGCGCGTCAACCGAGGCGGCGTCAGGCAGCGCATCGGGCTCCGGCGCAGCCGGCCGGCAGAGGTAGCTGACATGCAGGTGATCGGCGGCGTAGTCCGCGTGCACGATGGCGAAGCCCGCGCGCCGCAGGTAGGCCTGCATCGTGTCCTGCGTCAGGTAGTACGGATGGTCGATCTTGGTCGCATCCTCCACCGACCAGTTGCGCAGGTAGGCGGCGCGGAAGTCCACGATGTCGACGAACAGGAAGCCGCGCTCGGTGAGCAGCTCCCGCACGCGGCGCAGCGTGCCGCCGACGTCCAGCAAGTGATCGATCGTCTGGCAGATCAGCACCACGTCGAAGCGGCTGGCGCCGAAGTCGTGCGTTTCCACCAGGCCGGTGATGGTCTCGAGGCCGAGCGCACGCGCGTGGTCCACCTCCAGCGGCGCCGGGTCGATCAGCGTGCCGCGCAGGCCGAACTCGCGGGCGAAATGCGCGGCCACGACACCGGTGGAGCCGCCGATGTCGAGCATCGTCTTCAGGCCGCGCGCCCGCCAGGAACGGCCGGACGGTGTCGGCGCGGTCCACCGCGTAGTCCTGCTGCTCGTCCAGGATCGTCCGCGCGTCGATCAGGCGGCCGTGAAACGCGCGACACCAGCGGCCGGTAGACGCCGTCGTAGAAGCGAGACGTAGGCGCCGGCCGTCATCCGCGGGTTCAGGAACACCAGGCCGCAGCGCGCGCACGCGGCGGCGCGGGCCGGATAGCCGTAGCGGTCGCGGTGCGTCAGCGTCACCAGCTGCGTGCAGCCGCACAGGTTGCACGACGCCAGGCGTTCGGCGGGCTGCGCCGCGTAGTCGTAGGCCAGCGCCGTCGATGCGGGCGCGCGCGTTCAGCTGCGTCGGAGATCGACCGTCTGCATGGTCGTCGCATCAGTAGGTCGAGCGCGCTTTCTCGATCGGTCAGCGGCGCGCGCATGTCGCCAGGCGCTCGGCGATGCGGCGTCGCCGGCGCCGCGACCGTCGCCGTAGAGATGGTCGCTCGGCGCCTTGCCGCGCTTCAGGTGCTGCCGGATGCCGTCGGCAATCGCCGCGCGATCGTGCTCGACGTCGATCACGTTGCCGCCGCGCTCCCGCCCCTGCTGCCGCGAGCCGATGTTCACCGCCGGCACGCCCAGGAACGCGCACTCGCGAATCGCGACGCTGGAGTTGCCGACGATCGCCGTCGAGTTGACCAGCAGGCGCAGGAAGTCCTCGGGATACATGTTGCGGAACAGGTGGAAGTCGGCCGGGCTCCTCGCGCTCGCGGAAGACGCGGATGCCCTTCGAGGTGCCGTCGGACCCGGCGTCCGACGTTCGGCCAGAACCACAGCACCGGCAGGCCGGCGTCCGCCACCGCGTGAGCGTCTCCTCCACCTGCTGCCGCGCCTCCTCGTACTCGGTCGTCACCGGATGCTGCATGACCACCAGATAGCCGCGCGACAGATCCGCTCTTCGGCCCGACGCCGCCGTACTTCTCGAACGGATCGAAATCCAGCGCGGGCCGCGCCGCGACCTCGGCGGCGATGTCGATCGACGGACAGCCGGTCACGAACACAGTGGCTTCGGGCTCGCCGAGCCGCACCACGCGCTCGCGGGCGAGCTTGCGTCGAGACGAGGTGCAGGTTCGACAGCTTGGTGACGGCGTGGCGGACCTTCTCGTCCACCGAGCCCGTGACCTCGCCTCCCTGCACGTGCACGACCGGGATGTTCATGTAGGACGCCGCCACGGCCGTCGCCAGCGTCTCGTAGCGGTCGGCGATCGTCACCACCGCGTCGGGCTTGCGGTTGTCGAACACCGTGGCCAGCTCCGACAGGCCGATGCCGGTGGACTTGGCGGATGTCACCAGGTTCTCGCCCTCCAGCACCATGTAGACGCGTTCGGCGATGTCGAAGCCGTCGCGCTCGATCGCCTGGACGGCGCCGCCGTAGCGGTCGAGCAGCGCCGAGGCCGCCACCACCAGCTGCAGCTCGAGGTCGTCGCGCGCGCGGATCGCCTGCAGCGCGGTTCGGATGCGGGAGTAGCTGGGGCGCGCCGTCACCACGACGCAGATCTTCCGTTTGCTCACAGGCAGGTGCACCTCAATGCCGCGCTCACGACAGCCCTTCGACGTCTGCCGGGCATCAACACGTCGTCGGCGGCCACGTCGCGCAACAGCCGCCGGCCCACCACCTCGTCGAGGCGGTCGGGCGATATGCCCGTGCCCGGCTTCTTGATCGCCAGCTGGTGCGGCTGCAGCACGGTGCCCGCCGGCAACGGCTCCCGCACCACGACGCTGCGGGTGAACAGTCGCCGCAGCGGCGCGGTCTGCTGCGCCGACTCGTCCTTGTCGAGGGGATTGGCGCGCATCCGCTCGATGAAGCGGATGCCGGCCACCAGATCCTTCAGCTCGGCCGGCGTCACCGAGGCCATGACGTCGGGGCCGAACATCTGACGCGACAGCGCCACGTGCAGCTCCAGCACGTCCATGCCCAGGGCCACACCGGCCAGACCGGGATAGATGGTGGCGGAGTGGTCCGACAACCCCACCCAGCAGCCATAGCGCTCGCGATAGAACGGCACCAGATTGAGGCCCACGCGCTCGGGCGGGCATGGGTAGGCTGTGGTGCACTGCAGCACGCCCACGGGCACGCCCTTGCCCTTCACCCGCGCCACCGCGGCGTCGGTCTCCGCCAGCGGGCTCATGCCGGTCGACAGCAGCACCGGCGCCCGCGTGTCCAGGACTCGGTCCAGCAGCCGCGTGTTCGACACCTCGCCGGAGGCGATCTTCCACAGCGGCTGCCCGACGCGTTCCAGCAGATCCACGGCTTCGATCGAGAACGGCGACGAGATGAACAGCACGCCGCGCTCGCGGCAATGAGCCGCCAGGCCCCGCCACTCGTCTTCGCTGAACGCCATCCGCACCCAGTAGTCGTAGCGGGTCGCGTCCTGTTTGCTGAAGGCGACGCGAAACGGCTCGGCGGGCGTGCTCTCGGCTTCGGCGATGTGGGTCTGGAACTTGACCGCGTCGGCGCCGGCATCGGCGATGGCGTCGACGAACGCGTGGGCCAGCCCCAGGCTGCCGTCGTGCGACAAGGCCACCTCGCCGATGACCAGGCACCGGCCGGAGCCCAGTGCGGCGAGCGCTGGATGAGCGGGAGGTGCACTCATGGTCGAATCCGACAGCGTCACTTTGGCGCGCTTCGCGCGCCGGTGAGCTCGAGCGCCTGCTTGATCGCGGTCTTGGTGCGCACCACTGCCTGCTGGCCCGCCTTGCGCGTGACCCGGGCCAGCTTGTCGAGACGCTTCTCGCGGCGCTGCGCGGTCTTGTGGCTGATGGCCACGACGTTGGCGGCATGCTCCCGCCGCTTCACGGGGTTCCAGTAGATGCGCTCGATGAAGGGCACGCGACCGGCCAGCACCAGAGCGTATACCAACGGACGAAGTGCCAGCGTCCACAGCGGCGCGGGCCGCGGCGGAGGCGGCCCAAGCGCGACCTCCTGCTCCAGCGCCTCCACGAACACCGGCGTCGCGGCCACATCCACGCCCCGCGGGCGGATGAAGCGCTCGACGAACGGCCGATTGGCGCGCACCGGCGCGCCGTCGGCCAACACGGCGGCCAGCTGCGTGACGTGCTCGTCGAGGGAACGGGCGGCGTTCAGAAAGCCGTCGCCGACCGTCATCAGATGGTGGAAGTGGAACGTTCCTTCCTGGTTCTCACGGAATTCGGGCAGGAGCAGCGTGAACACGGGGCGATCGACGATGGCGGCCTCAACCAGCGCGCTCGTGTTCAGCCCGACCACCGCCGCCGCGTGATAGAGCGAGTCGAAGTAGTCGGCCTGGCTCTCAGGATCCACCGGGTTCGAGCCCCACACCGTGACGCCGGCCCGAGCCAGCGCCGCCACCGCTTCGGGCGCACGCCACTCGTCGAGCCGCTGCGGGTGCGGCCGGACCAGGATCGGGACGTCGCGGAGACGCGGGTCCTCGCTCCGCCGCACCGCGTCGGCCCAGCGCGCGGCGAACAGCGCCTCCGAGGGACTGCCCTTGAAGAGCGCCGAGCCGACGTAGAGCACGAACGGTGCGGTCGCCGGCAACCCCACCCGGGCGCAGAACCCGGCCAGGTCCCGCGACGGCTGGCGATCGAACCAGCGGTCGAAGCACTGCGCGCCGGTGACGATGACGCGCTCCGGAGGAATGCCGTGAAAGCGCCGCGCCTCGTCGCGCTGGGTCTCGTTCCACACCAGCAGCTTGTCGGGCACCACGCGGATCAGCGCCTTGCTCGACAGGTGGTCCCAGCTCCAGACGCAAAGCGCGCTGCGAATGCCCAGGGCGCGGGCGGCGCGCACGTAGTCCAGCTGCGGCGACCCCAGCTCGATCAGCGGCGTGACCAGCAGGATGTCGGGCTGGTGCTCGGTCAGGAACTCGTCGATGCCCAGCTGACGCGGGACCGCCTGCTCCAGCCGCTCGAGCGCCCACACCACCAGCGAGCGCGACCGGCAGCGCCGCCAGCAGCAGGACGAACAGCGGCGTCCGCTCGTAGGCGCGCTCGCGGATCCGGGGCGTGGTGTCGTAGCGAGGGTCGGAGTAGCGCAGGTAGTCCAGCCCGAGCCGCAGCGCGCCGGCCAGCCGGCGGTAGCGGCCCCACTGCAGGATCGGCGTGAAGCCGACCGTGACCTGTTGCGGATGGGCTGCCGCCACCCGGTCCACCAGCTCGCGGCCGCCGAGCGCCTCTTCGCGGTCCGCCGCCAGATGCACGGAGTGCCCACGTTCGGCCAGCGCGGTCATCGACCGACTCGAAGTTGCGGAAGTAGGTGAAGTGCCGCGCGATGAAGACGACCTTCACGCGCGTCCCTCGATGCGGCTCGCGGCCAAGGTCCACGGATCGAGCGCCCGCAGGTCGGCGGCGGCGAAGCGCCCGGCGTCCAGCTTGTGCGCGGCGCGCATCGCCACCGGCAGGTGGGCGTGCAGCCACTTCGGATCCACGAACACCGCCGAGGTGTCCACGCCCAGCCGCGGCACCAGCCAGGTGAGGCTGCCGCAGGTGCCGACGAACGCCTTGGCGCCGGCGGCGATCTGCGTCTGCACGCCCAGGTTGTTCTGCGGCGTCATCCAGGGCCTGGCGCTGACGATCCGCGCGCCGGCGTCGAACGCGTAGTCGGCGTGGTCGTCCTCGAGCACGAGCCCCGTGTCCAGCAGCACGATCGGCATCTCGCCCGCCATCGACGCCAGCATCGACCGCAGCTGGGCGCGAATCAGCGGCGTGTCGGGCAGCGACCGCGCCGCGTAGAACTTCACCGCCACGTATTCGCGCGGCAGGAGCGCCGGGTCGATGAGCTGCGGCGCCTGCATCCGGGTGAACCGGGTGTGAGCGTCCACGAAGCCCATCGCCCGCTGGCCCGACCAGTACAAGGTGAACAGGCGGTACATCAGACCCGGGTGGATCACGTCGAAATCGCGGCTGCCGATCTGCCGCGCCACGTGGTCCAGGATCTCGCGGTCGAGATCCGACGCCTCGAAGCTGCTTGGTGGCGCCCCGCTCCAGGTTGCGGCGGGCGAACGCGGCCGGGTCGATGTGATCCCAGATCTCTACGTAGTGGCCCGCCACGCCCTCGTACCAGCCGGCGACGCCGCCGCGAGAGACAGCCACGACGCGATCCGGATCGACGTGGAACGCGCTCTTGAGCCAGTGGAGGAACGGCACCCAGTACAGCGCCTCGAACCCCACCTCGGAGAGCCAGGGGCCGACCACCAGCCGGCGCCCGCGCGTGACCAGCGCCTCCAGCTCGTGCTCGATCGACCACTCGGTGCGGTAGAACTGTTGCTGTTCCCGCATCTGCGATCGATGGCGCGACGCGGCCCGCAGCGGCCGCCGTACTCGCCGGAACGCGTCCTTGGCCAGGTTGACGCACGCGTCGCGGGCGTTCTCCGCCTGTCGCCTCAGGGCGTGCCAGCCGTCCTTGACGCCCTCGATCGACAGCTTGAGCGCCCGCCGGCCCCGCGATGCCGCGCGGCGCGCCTGCTTGGACGCCAGGTTGGTGACGGCGGCGCGAGGATTGCTCACCGCGTGCTGCCTGTGGGCACCGGCAGCGTGCCGGCGAGTCCGAGCCGCAGCGCGTCCACGGCCCTGAGGTCCAGTTCGGTGAAGGTGCCGCACTGCAGCGCCGAGAACACGCGCTTGGCCACCTCCAGGTGATCGACGCGGAAACCGTTCGGATGCGAATAGAACGCCACGGTGTTGACGCCGCAGAGCGGCGCCAGATACGAGAAGCCCCCGTAGGTGCCCACGAACGCCTGGGCGTTCCGGATCACCTCGGTCTGCACCGCCAGGTTGTGGGCCGGATCCATCAGGTGGTCGATGGCATGCACCCGGCTCAGCAGCTCCTTGGGGAAGTCCGAGTGGTCGTCGAACCGCTGCGCGGTGTTCAGCAGCACCACGTCGTTGTGTCGCGCCAGATCGGCCAGGTACGACGCCACGAAACGGCCGTTCTCGGGTGTCGACGGCAAGGCCGCGTTGCCGTAGAACTTGGCGGCCACGTAGCGGTCGGGGAGGTGCCGCCGGATGTCGGCACCAGTCGGCGCCGTCAGCGGCTCGAACGACGTGAACGCCTCGACCAGCGTCACCGGCGTCCGCTGATACCAGTAGTGGTCGAACAGCTGATACATCAGCGACGGGTGCAGCACCTCGGCGCCCGTGAGGCCCAGCTTGCGCTTCCACCCGGGCGATGATCTCGCGGTCGAAGGACGAGATCTCGAGATGCTTCAGCCGGCCTTCCTGCTCTTCGATCCGGCCCTCGTTCCGGACCCGGAACTCGTCGGGGGTGAAGAACGAGAAGATCTCCTCGTAGTTCGAGGTGATGTGCCGGTACCAGGGCGCAGCGCCGCCGCGCGACACCACCACCAGGCGCGACGGATCGAAGTTGCCGTACGCCTTGGCCCACGCGACGAACGGAATCCAATACAGCAGCTCGAAGCCGGTTTCCGACAGCCACGGGCCGACGATGATCGGCCGATCGCTCCGCCCCAGAACCGTGACCAGCTCGCGGGCGTGCCGCGCCTCGCGAACGTCGGTGCCGGCGAGCGTCTTGGCGGGGTCGCGCTGGCGGCCGGTCTTGGGCGTCAGCGCCGAGCCGCCCACCGCGGTCGCCGACTTGCGTTGCTTGCCGGCGGCGCCCAGATGATCGATGGCGAACTGCTTGATTCGCCGCAGGGCCAGGGTGCGCTGTCGCTGCAACTGCTTGACCAGCCTGTGCCGCGTGCGCTTGCGCCATGGCTGCGAGCGCAGGTGCAGCGCCAGCAGCGACGCGACCGGATACATCGCCAGGAACGCCAGCCACGCCCCGAGCGACCGGCGCTCGCGCGCCGGTGCCGGCAGCGTGCCGGCCTCCTCGATCGCGGCCACGAATCGCGGCGTTGCGGCCTCGCCGCGTCCGTACGGCCGCACGAACCCTTCCACGAAGCGGCTCGCCTTCTCGTCTCCCCCGCCCGCCGGCGCCAGCGAGTCCGGCCAGCAGCGTCAGATGCTCCTCGAACGAGCGCGCGGCGCGCAGCAAGCCGCCGTTGACGTTCAACAGATAGCGGAAGTGCAGCGTGCCCTCCTGGTTGTCGCGCGACACGTCGGGCAGCAGCACCGTGTGGACCGGCTTGCCGACGACCGCGGCCTCGATGAACGCGCTGGTGTTGATGCCGACGACGCCGGCGCTGTAGTACATCGAGTCGAAGTAGTCGTCCTTGGCCTCGGCGTCCACCGGATGCGCGCCCCAGAACACCAGGTTCTTCTGCCCCGACAGATCCACGCCGCGCCATTCGTCGAGCCGCGCCGGGTGCGGCCGGATCAGGATGCCGATGCCCTTCAGCCGCGGGTCGGTGCTGGTGCGCAGCGCGCGCACCCATGGCTCGCACGAACTCCGGCTCGCTGACCGTGCCGCGGAAGAGCGACGAGCAGGTGTAGAGCACGAACGGCCGGCTCGGGGTCCAGGCCGACGCGGGCGCAGAAGTCCTCCCGGCTGCGCGACGGCTGGCGGCCGAACCACTGGTCGTAGCACTGCGCGCCGGTCACCACCACGCGGTCGGCGGGCAGGCCGTGCAGCTCGACCGCCTCCTGGCGCTGCATCGGGTTCCAGACCAGCACGCGGTCGGGCAGCGACGCGCAGCAGCGCCTTGCTGGACAGGTGGTCCCAGCTGCCGACCGGCAGCACGCGTGCGGATGCCGAGGGCGCGCGCGGCCGCGAAGTGATCCAGCTGCGGCGAGCCGATGTCGATGAGCGGCGTGATCAGCAGCGACGTCGGGCTGCTGCTCGATCAGGAACTGCCGCATCGCCGCCGGGATCGGGCAGCCCGCGTTCAGCGGCGCTCGAGCAGCGCCGCCAGGCCGCGACGCCCGCCGACCAGGGCGCCCAGCGGCGAATCGGCCAGCCGCACGACCAGGCGCGGCGCCCGCTCCTGCGCGCGCTGGCGCAGGTAGCGGCGTCTCGTCGTAGCGCGGCTCGCAGGAAGCGCAGGTAGTCGAGGCCGAGCCGCAGCTGTCGCGCCACCTCGGCCCAGGCGCCGGTGTAGCGGCCCGGCGCGTCGCAGGTCGTGACGTTTGGGTAGCTGCCGGCGATGCGCTCGACCATCTGGCGGCCGCCCATCGTCTCGGTGCGATCCGCGGCCAGCACGATCTGGTGCCCGCGCTCGCGCCAGCGCCACCATCGCCGACTCGAAGAGCCGCAGGTAGGAATAGTGGCGGGCGATGAAGACGATCTTCACGAGGCCGTCCGCTTGGCTCGCATGGTCTTTTCGGCCTCGGCTCGCGCCTCCGGGATCGAGGTTGGCGCGGCGGAACGCCGCCCGCTCCTCGGCCTTCTCCCCACGCCACGCGCGCGCGCGCCGCTCTTCCTCGTCGAAGAACCAGGGGCCGAACCGGCGCGATCGGCTCATGCGGTGCCAGCAGGCCGAGCATCCAGCGTCCCATCGCCGTGCGATCCCGCGTCGGCGTTCGGACGCCGCTGCGACCGTGGCTGCGCGGCCAGCGCCTCGACCGCGTCGGCAAAGACCGGCGTCGCCGGCACGTCGAGGCCGTGCGGGCCGCAGGAACGCGCGGATGAACGCGCTCGTGGCCGACGCCGATCGCCGGGCGCGGCCAGCTCCTGTGACAACTGGGCGCCGTGCTCGTCGAGCGTGCGGCTGGTCCGCAGCAATCCGCCGCCCACCGTGGACAAGTAGCCGAAGTGCAGCGTGCCTTCCTGGTTGTCGCGGAACTCGTCGGGCAGGATCGCCAGGACCGGCCGGCCGGCGATCGCCGCCTCCAGGAACGCGCTGGTGTTCAGGCCGACCACGGCGCGGCTGTAGGCCAGCGAATCGAAGTAGTCGGCGCGCGCCTGCTCGGTCACCGGGTTGCCGCCCCACACCGCCACGTCGCCGAACGCCGACAGATCCACGCCCTCCCACTCGCGCATCCGCTGCGGATGCGGCCGCACCAGGATGCCGCAGGATCGCAGCGCCGGATCGGCGCTGGCGCGAATGGCGGCGATCCAGCGCTGCACGAACCCGGCCTCCGAGGGGCTGCCGGCAAAGAGCGCCGAGCCGACGTAGAGCAGGAACGGCTTGCCGTCGGGCAGGCCGGCGGCGGCGCAGAACTCGTCGCGTGTGCGGCTGGGGCGCCGTCCGAACCAGTGGTCGAAGCACTGGGCGCCGGTCACCACCACATGGTCGGCCGCAATCCCGTGCAGCCGGACGGCCTCGTCGCGCTGGACCTCGTTCCACACGAGCACGCGATCGGGCGCGTCGCGAATCAGCGCCTTGCTGGTCAAGTGATCCCAGCTCCACACCGCCACGGCCGTCGGCAGCTGCGCGGCGCGCGCGGCGCGCAGGTAGTCGGGCTGCGACGAGCCCACCACGCCGATGAGCGGGGTGATCAGCAACGCGTCCGCCTGCTGCTCGCGCAGATAGGCCGCCACGTCGCGGCTGGGGGGGATGGCCGCCTCGGCGCGGCGCAGCAGCCAGCCGAACAACGCGCGCGCGGAGGCCACACGCGCCCACGCGCTGTCGGCGAAACGCACCGCAAACGCTGGTGCGCGCTCCGCCGCACGCGTCCGCAGGCGCGGCGTGCCGTCGTAGGACGGCTCGAGGTAGCGCAGCAGGTCGATCCCCCGCCGCAGCCGTGCCGCCATCGACGTCCACTCGCCAGCCTCGCGCCGCGGCGCTTCTCCCGTGGTGACGCCGGCATACGAAGCGGTCAGGTGATCGAGCAGCGCCGAGCCGCCCACCGACTCCCCGCGCTCAACGGCCAGGTGCACCTGGTGCCCGCGCTCCGCCCACAGCCGGATCACCGACTCGAAGTTGCGGAAGTAGTTGGCGTGGCGGGCGAGGAACAGCAGCCTCATGCCTGGCGCCCCACCACGCGTCTGGCGACCCGGCCCGCGTGACGCAGGCCGCGCACCATCAGCTTGCGCACCCGGCCGACCAGGAGCTCCGCGGCGCGCGACGACTCGTACCAGACGCGCCACCCCGCGCGGCGAACGCGCTTCCAGGCCAGCCGCGCGATCGCGAGCCAGCCGGCGCCGGGCCCGTGCGCCGCCGCCATCAGCCACACGCCGGCCGCCAGGAACGGGCGCAGCGCGTAGACCCAGAGCGGCCGATCCTCCGCCAGCAGGTGCGCCACATAGGCCTTCAGCAGGCCCAGCGGGCGCAGCGCCAGCACCCACCACGGGTCACGCTTGGGGGCAGGGCGCGGCAACGCGCACAGCTCCGCGACCGTGGAGGCGAAGATGGGCGCGGCAGGACGGTCCAGGCCGTGCGGGCGCACGAACCGGTGGACGAACTCGCGCGCTGGCCCCGGGAGCTCCTGGCCCCAATCGAGGAACTGGCCCAGTTGGGCCACGTGCGCCTCCAGCGTGTCCGCCACCTGCACCGGTCCGCCGCCGTCCACCAGATGCCGGAAGTGCAGCGTGCCGTCCTGCGCGTGCGCGAAGCCCGGGATCGCGAACCGTGAACACCGGCCGGCCGACGATGGCGGCCTCGATCTGCGCGCTGGTGTTGATGCCGACCACCGCCGAGCAGTGCCACAACGAGTCCATGTAGTCACGCCGGGCCTGATGGCCGTTGGGCTCGGCGTCCACCGCGGGCCACAGCGACACCTGCGGGAACGACGCCGCGTCGAAGGCGCGCCACTGCCGCGAGTTGGCCGGATGCGGGCGCACCAGCACGCCCATGGCGCGGACCGCCTCGCTGGGTGCGCGCCGCAGCCTCGACAACCACCGCTCGACGAACGGCACCTCGTCAGGGGCGATGAAGCTCGACGAGCCGACGTAGAGCAGGAACGGCCTCCACGGATCGAGGCCGACCTCGCGGCAGAACACGTCGCGTGTCCGGCTGGGCCAGGCATCGAACCATTCGTCGAAGAGCTGCGCGCCGGTCGTCACCACGCGCTCAGGTGGCACCTGGTGCAGCGTCGAGGCCTCGGCCCGCTGCGCCTCGTTCCAGACCACGACGTGGTCGGGCGCCACGCGAATCAGGCCCTTGCTGGTCAGGTTGTCCCAGCTGGCCACCGACAGCGCGCTGCGCACGCCCATCCGGCGGGCGCTCTTGACGTAGTCCACCTGCTGCGAGCCCAGCTCGACGAGCGGCGTCACCAGCACGACATCAGGAGACTGCTGCTGGAGGAAGGCATCGATCGCCCGGCTGGTTGGAATCAGGCGCTCGGTCAGCTGGAGCCCGCGAGCCAGCACGCGGCGCGCGCCGCGGCCCATGCCGGCGGCCGCCCGCACGATTGGGCGGTAGATGCGCGGCAGCCGCTTCTCGGCGCGAGCCCGCAGCGCCGTGGCGCCGGCGAAGGCCGGCTCGAAGAAGCGCAGGTAATCCTCCATCAGGCGCACGGTCGTCGCCAGGCTGGACCAGGCCGCTTCCACGCCGCCAGTCCGCTCCGGCTGACCGGCGCGCGTCGCGGTGCGATCGCCGCGGACCAGGAAGTCGCGGACGCTCTCGGCGCGATCGGGCGCTGGACCGCAGGTCACGAGCGGCGTCAGCGTGGCGAGACGCGCCGCCACCTCGCTTTCGTTCAGCTTCTCCCGGCTGATCTCGAACGCCACGTGCACGGCGTGCCCGGCCTCGGCAAGCGCGCGGATCCCTGCCTCGAAATAGCGCACGTACCCGGGGTGCAGCATCACGAACAGCACGCGGCTCAGCCGGCACCTCCCGGCTCCAGGCTCCGGGCTCCAGGCTCCAGAGCTGCTGCTTGCGCGCGCGCCAGGCGGCCGTCGCCGACGAATCCCTCGTCGGCGCCCGTATCGGCCACCAGCGCCACGTTCGCCGCCAACGCTCCGGCCGCCTCGGTGACGGCAGCGCGAAACGCCGCCTGTTCGGCGGTATCGGGCCACGCCGCCGAGGTGCCCTCGTGCATCTCCCGCGACGGCCTCGAGGATCGTCTCGGGCGCGTTCGGCGTGTGGCCGATGTTGCGCTCGTTGAGGAAGAACGGCGCCTCCAGGCGCTCGGCCAGCGGAATCACGCGGCCCGAGTCGAGATCGATTGCGCGCGTCAGCGTGAATATTCCGTCCTGGCGCACCGGATATCGCGGAGATCGGATCGCGTGCATTCAGCGTCAGCGTCGGCGTGCCGGTCAGGTAGGCCGCGTGCTGGA
Source organism: uncultured Acidobacteriota bacterium (assembly GCA_963713655.1). Lineage (GTDB taxonomy): Bacteria > Acidobacteriota > Vicinamibacteria > Vicinamibacterales > UBA2999 > CAWEBF01. The sequence goes on along the minus strand of CAVQMT010000021.1, from coordinate 94,177 downwards.
GATCGGTGGACTCGCAGGCCAGGAAGCGCGCGGATTGCAGCACGAAGAACTCCAGCAGGGCGTTGGGCCGCGGCGCGCAGGCCAGATCGACGACGCCGGGCAGCTCGACACGGCCGCCGCGCGGGTCGCCGATGCGCACCACCCAGTAGCCGTGGTCGAGCAGGAACGCGACGGCCGGCAAGGCGCTCTCGACCCGGTGCGGCAGCTCGAACGCGACCAGGGGGCGGTCGAGCGGGAATGCCCGCGGCCTTGGCCTCGGCCCCGGCCCGTGCCCGCGCGTCGCGGTCGAGCGTTACCTGAACCCGCTCGCGCAGGAGCCGCCGCGGGAAGCGCAAGGGGCGCGGCACCGGCGCCGGGTGTCCAACCGCGCGCGCCGCGTCCTTGAGGCGCGTGCGCACGCCCGGCCGGCACGCGCTCGTTGCCGGCATGACGGCGCAGCTCGCGCGCCATCTCGCGGCGGAACGACAACGCCTTTTCGCGCCGCCAGCTCGAAAGGCGGCGAACCAGCGAGACGCCGGCGCCAGTGTGCGCGGCACCACAGGCCCACGGGGCCGGTCAGCGGCCGCCGCGGCACGTCCGTCGTCAGCTGGGCCAGGGCCTGGGGCCAGACAGCCACGTGGCTGGAGGAACGCGGCCGACGCGCCGAGCCTGCGGGCCTCGACCAGCGCGGCCAGCACGTCCACGCTGCAGGCGCCGAGGCCGCTCGTGTCGGGCTCCGCCACCACCAGGTGGCGGACTGCCCGCGCGCACGGGAAGCAGTCTCACTCCACCTCGAACATGCCGCCCACTCCTCGCGGAGCTGCGGACGTGCCGGGTGCCGGAGGTTGGCGTCGTCCTGAAGATCGCCGCTTCAACGCTGCAGTCGTCGGCGACAAGTTCGGTCGAACCCCGTACGCGCCAGCCATTCGTCCACGAACGCCCACTGCTCTCGAACCGACCCGGCCGTGCAATCCAGCGCCGCATGCAGCCCGACCGCCCGGATCGCCCAGGTCGTGGACAACATCAGCAGCACCAGCGCGGCGACGCCCGACCCTGACGAACAGGCTGACGCGGGCCCGGCTGATCGAGATCACGGACCGCGACGAAGACGGCCGCCGCCTGGAACAGCCCCGCCGGGCTCATGATGATGTCCTTGGTGTAGCCGAACGAGATCGCGGCGTTGGCGGCCAGCACGACGACGAACAGGATCACCAGCCGGTCCCCGTGCGAGAACGTCCGCGCCATCCACGCTCGCGCGGCGGACCCAGCGTATCGGGCCACGACGCCCGTGGCCAGCAACGATGCAACCAGGCCAATCAGCAGCGGCGGTCGGTACCTCGCCGTCGACGATGCCTCCTGGCCAGCTCGAACACGCCGTCCCGCGGTTCGCCGGCCAGGATCGTCAGCGCGGACGCGACGACGTTGTAGGCATAGAACGGCAGCGGGTTGCCGCCGAACATCGCCTGCAACTCCGTCGGCGTATGGCGGGTAAAGCCGAAACCGGAGTCACGTTCGGACAAGCCCGGAAGGCCGTTGGCGAACACCAGGAAGCGAAGGACGAAGTACGCCGGCCAGCGCGACGCAGAGGCCAACGACGCCCGCCCGCGAGACACCGCGCCAGCCGAGCAGATAGCCCGCGACCAAGATCACCCAGACCAGCAGGCCGGTCTCGACCGTCAGCGCCGACACGGCGAACAGCACGATCGCCGCAGGCGTCGTCCACCATCGGGGGCAGCGCTCGACAGCGCGACGGCAGCCGCGCAGCACAGCAGGATCGTCAGGAACGTGTTGACGGGATACGCCTCGCGCACGGTCCAGGCGAAGGTATGGCTGCCGACCAGCACCGCCAGTGCCACCGGCACGGCGAGGCGTCACGGAAGCTTCGCGGCCGCAACATGTGCACGAAGAGCGCCAGGAGCACGTCACCTGCACGGCCTGCGTCATCCGAAACCAGTAGAAGTACTCCCCACCCGACAGGTCGTGGACCAGCTTCATCTCGGCCCACAAGCCGGGACGGAGATATCCCGCCTGATAGAACTGATCGCGCATCAGGATCGCCAACGGCGCTGGAGTGCCAGGATCGACGTGAACGAGTCGGTGAGCTGAATCGGAATGCGCAAGCAGGAAATAGCCGATGACCGCCGCCACGATCAGCCCGTATCCGTGCGCCGCGGCCGCCCATCGGCGATCGCGCCGCTCCCGCCATCATCGACCGCGGTTCTGCACGAGGCTGTAGGCCGCACCGGGTACACAGGTCGGCACGCCGGAGCCTGCCAACGTCGTCTTGATGTCCTCGGGCCGAATGTCTTCGGCCAGGCACGCCATGTGACGCCTGGTCGGCGCGTCTATCGACCCCATCCGATCGAGCATCCGGATCAGGCGCTCGGATCGGCCCCACACCGCCGCCTCGAGCGCGGTTGCGCGCGTGATCGCCGACGAGATCGCGTCGGGCCGCACGGCATAGACCAGCGCGGGGTCCTGGCCGGCGATCGACGAAGCGGCGCACCTCCGACCCGAGTCCGAAAGCGGCCGCCTCGGCCACGTTCGCCGGCAGCGGGTAGGAGAGGGCGTCCAGCCCAGCAGTTCGCTGGCCGCGAAGGCGGCCACGAGCAGCCAGCGCCGCAACACCGGCGCGGCGGCAGCCGTCGCCATCAGCGGATCGACGCGGCCCCCGCGCAGCGGTGGTCCTCGCGTGGCGCGTGCCGCTCCGCATCCTCGCTCGGGCCCGCCCTCCCGGCGCGCCGGCGTCCGGACGGCGACGGAAAGAGCGGCCCCGCAAGGGCGGCCGCGGGGCGCAGCAGCACGCGCAGCAACGCGCGCCGCCCAGGAAGTCGTCTCCGGCCGCGGCGCCGGCGTCGCGCCGAAGCGCTCGATCGCCTCGACCAGGACCGCCGTCGCCGGCGATGTCGAGACCGTGCGGGCGGATGAAGCTGCCGACGAAGCGCGCGATCTCCTGCGCGGGTGGCGCCGGGATCGCGCAGCACGCCCGACAGCTGCTCCACGTGCGCGTCGAACGACGACGCCACGCGCAGGAAGCCGCCGTTCTCGGGCAGCAGATGCTGGTAGTGCAGCGTGCCGTCCTGCGATCCGGCGAACTCGGGGGTCTCGATCGCGAGCACCGGCCGGCCGACGATGGCGGCCTCGATCATCGCGCTGGTGTTGATGCCCACCACGGCCTCGCAGTAATGCAGCGAGTCGAACAGGCCGACGCGGTTGGCCTCGTCGATCGGGTCGTAGCCGCCACGCGGCCACACCGCCACGCCGTCCAGGCCGTCGAAGTCCTCGGGCGCGCCAGGCCTGCCCGTTGTAGGGGTGCGGGCGCACCAGCACCGCGAGATCGCGGACGAGCGGATCCGCTGGAGGCGCGCAGCGCCTCGATCCACCGGCGCACGAACGGCATCTCCACTTCCGCGCGGGCGATGAAGATCGACGAGCCGGTGAACAGCACGAACGGCCGGCCGGGCGGCAGGCCGACCTCGCGGCAGAACGCGTCGCGGGTCCTCGACGGCCGGCGGTCGAACCAGCGGTCGAACGCCTGGGCGCCGGTGACCACCACGGCATGCCTCGGGCACGCGGTGGAGCTCGAGGGCCTCGGCCTTCTGCGCCTCGTTCCACACCGCCACCATGCCGGTCCGACCTTCAAATCGCCCTTGTTGGTCAGGTTGTCCCAGCTCGCCACCAGCGTCGCCGACGCTGGCCGCCGCGGCCTGCGCGGCGCGGACGACATCCACCTGGTCGGAGGCCGGCTCGACGAGCGGCGACACCAGCACGACGTCGGGCGCCTGGCTCGCGAGGAACTCGACCAGCGCCGGGCTCGGCGGAATCGCGCGCTCGACCGACGCCAGCCCGCGCATCAGCGGCGTTCACCAGGCCCGCGGGCACGAGCAGCGCGACGCGGTCCAGCCACTGCAGCGTCCACGGCAGCGCCTGGCGCTTCACCCGGGCGCGCAGCAGCGGAGCCTGGCGCCAGCCGCGGGTGCAGGTAGCGGACGAAGTCCATCGTGCCGCGGACCGCGCGCGCCAGGCCGATCCACGCCGTCGGTTCGCTCCGGGCACCATGCCGGCGCTGGTCACGCGCGGGATCGGCGCTGCAGGATCGCGTCGAGCCGGACCGGCTTGCCTTCGCGAACCGTCTGCACGGCCAGCCGTACCTCGTGTCCGCGGCGCGCCAGCTCCAGCACGGTCTCGTCGTAGAAGCGGAGATACTCCGGCGACGACATCGCCAGCAGGATCCTCATGGCGCCTGCCGGCGCCCCCGCAACCCGAGCCGGTGCGTCAGCACCAGCGCCTCGTAGACGGCCGGCGCCCGAATCCCCGGCGCACGCGGCCCCAGGCGGCGCGGCCGCCGACCAGGGTCTCGTAGACGGCGCGGTGATAGTAGTGACGCGTGATCTTCTTCGACCCAGATCACGTTGTCGATGCCGCGGCCGACCGCGTGCGACGCCTCGGTCTTGCGGAAGTGCCGCCAGCCGTAGGTGAGCTGGTAGCGCAGCAGCATCCCGAGCCACGCCGCGCGTCGAGATCGGCAGCGGCCTCGGCTGCGCGCGCACGTACTCGCGCCACAGCAGCGCGGCGTGCTGCAGCCACGGCGGCGCGCGTGAACCCCGCGGGCTCCTCGCCGGCCACGACCAGCGTGGCGTGCTGGCGATCGACGCTGGCGGTCTCGGACTGGCGGCGGAACCACAGCACCTCGGGCACCTGGCGGAAGTCGCCGCTGCAGCGTCAGCTCCGCCATCAGCAGCCGATCCGGGCGCAGCACGCGTGCGGAAGACTGCCGGCCGCCGCAGCGCGTCCAGCCGCATCAGCCCGTAGACCATGTCGCCCGAGCCGACGCCCTCGTGGCAGAACCGCGACCACGCGCGGCCGCGATCGGCGCAGCCGACGGTGTCGAACAGCCGTGGCCCCTTGCCCAGCTCCTCGCCGGCCTGGTCCATGCGGCGCGTGATCGGGTAGGCGAGCACCGCCGCCGGAGTCGGCGTCCAGCTCCCCGACCAGGCGGCCCAGCCAGCGCGGATGCCAGCGGTCGTGGTCGCTGACCCAGGCGAAGTACTCGCGCCGTCGGGCACGCGCGCGCGTGCGCGCTCCGACCACCTCGCGCCAGGTGGCGATCATCGCGCGCCGCTGCGCGTGCCGCTCGTAGCGCACGCGCGGAGTCGCGCTCGACGTAGCGGCGCGCGATCGCCTCGGTGTCGTCGGTCGAGGCATCGTCCAGCAGCACCAGCACGAAGTCGCGCGTACTCTGCGCCAGCAGCGACTCGATGCGCCTCGGGCAGGTGCGCTGGCGTTGTTGTAGAGCGTCATGCCCAGCACGACGCGCGGCGGCGCGCGGACCGCGCCGGTCGGGGTCCGCGCCCGCCGCGCCGGACCTCGCACGCGGCGTCGATCGGCATCGTCAGCCGGCCGACCAGGTGGCGGTAGCCGAGCTCCGATCCGCTCGACGGCCTTGCCCGGCTTCGGCGGCTTCTTCGTCGCGCTGGTGTAGTCGGTGTCGAGCACCGGCACCTCGGTGAGCGTGTAGTGCTCGGCCAGCGCCTCGCGCACGCTCACCAGTTCGGTGTTGTAGGGCGACCGCTCGCGGTTCAGGCTGTAGAGCAGCCGGACAGCCCGCCGCGCGCGGCCATGTCGGCGTAGCCGCGCACCTGCGCGTCGGTCATCTCCTGGAACGACACCATGTTGACCAGTCAGATCGAGCGGCAGCGACGCACGAGCGTGGCGCCAGCGGTGTTGGGCACGAACACGAAGTCGGCGTCGCGCCAGCCCTCGAGCGCCGCCGGCGTCGGCCTCGGTCACCCAGTGCAGCCGCGCCTCGGGGAACACCGCGGCCAGATAGGTGGCCGAGAACAGGAACAGCTCGGGAAAGTCCACCAGCACGTAGGTGGCGCGCGGAAACAGCGTCTTGAACTGATAGGCGAACCCGCGCCCAGCCCGGGCCGATCTCGCAGACCACCGGCCGGTCGGCGCGCGCGAGCGGCGCCAGCACGCCGCCCCGCTCCATGCCGATCAGGACCTCGTAGAACTTCAGCGTGTCCACGTTGAACAGGCGCCCGTCGATCTCGTAGCCGAAGCCGCCGAGCGCCGGCGACTCGGGCACGAGCAGCGCGTCGCCGCCGAGCGCGCGCAGCGCCTGCAGCCGCGCCTCGAAGTGCTCGCGCCGGCCGTCGCCCTTGACGCGATAGTCGTACGGGCCGGATGCCGGTGATGTGGAACGCGTGGTGGCGCAGCTTCCGGACGATGAGCGGCGAGGCCTCGATCAGGTAGTCGATGTTCTCCAGCTCCTCGCGCCAGTAGGCGCTCGGATCCAGCGCGCCGCCCCCGTGCGCGGCGCCGCTTCATCCGCCAGCACCGCGTCGCGGGCGCGCAGGTAGCCCTCGAACTCGCGGCTCGCGGCGGCCGGCGCTCATGCGCCCTCGCCCTCCGCCGCCGCCACCGCCGCGGCCTCGGTCGCCGCTCGTATGCGGCGGCAGGTCGCGCGTGTCGAGCCGCGGCAGCTCGTAGCGGCCGTCCGGCGCGCACGTCGACGCGCCGCCGCACGGTGTTGAACGCCACGCGAGTAGCCGAGCTCCGCCAGCAGCCGGACGGTGTCGGCGGTGTAGGTCTCGGGCCCACCCCACGGATAGCAGAAGGGCACGTCCGCCTGGCCCGTCAGCGCGCGGATCCACGCCACGCCGCCGGGCGCAGCTCGTCTTCCTGCTCCGCCGCCGGCAGCCGCGACAGCATGCGATGGCTGCGGGTGTGGTAGCCGAACGTCATGCCTGCCGGCGGCCATCGTCGCGAATCATGTCGCGCGTCGAGATAGAGACTCGCGCGCAAAGGCCGTCGGCGTCGCCCAGATGCTGCGCGGAACAAGCGCGTCGAGCACCCGCGTCGGCGTCGGCGAACGGCAGTTCGTAGTTCAGCAGGTGCTTGATCCGCGCGCTCGTCGGCGTGCTCCCAGCGGTCGGCGCCCGAACACGGCCGGCCGTCCGCGGCGACGTCGGCGAGCCTGGCTCCTTCGGCCAGCACTGCGCGGCCGAACGCGTCGGCGCCGAGATGCGCCAGCAGGAAATGCGTCTTGTGCACGTCCAGCACGTCGTGGCCGCAGCCGCAGGCGTCCTCGGCGACGAAGAACGTGCCGGACAGGCCGCGGCGCGCGCAGGATCGGAAACACCGTCTCGTAGTGGTCGACGAAGCCGTCGTCGAACGTCAGGAGCGCGGCGCCGGGCGGCAGCGCCCGCCGGCCGTCGAGCGCCGCCTCAGCGTCGGCGAGATCGATCGAGCGTGTAGTTCGGCCTGCAGCCAGTCCAGCTGCCGCTCGAACAGCGTCGGGCGCGCAGCGCGCGAATCCCGGGAAACGGCGTCGCGGCGCTGTCGCGCACGTAGTGATACATCGACGACCAGGCACGTGCCCGGCGTCACGCGGGCGCTCTCCATGGTGACCAGCGACAGGGCGGCGTCGCGCGCGGCGCGGTGCGCCAGGTAGTCGGCGATCATCCCGCGCTCGAAGTTGTCGTACAGCCGCCTGACGGCGTCGGCCGAGAAGTCGGCGCGGCGGTAGACGCGGCCGTCGGCGCCTGCGGCATCGACGGCACGCGGCCCGCGGCCGCAGCGCCAGCGCGGCGTCGGCCAAGGCGTCCGCCGCGGCGACGATGGTCTTGTTGCCGATGTCGTGCGGTCCGTCGCCCGGCTGCGATCGTCGGGCCGCACGTGCGCGATGATCGGTCCCGTGTCCACGCCCTCGTCGAGGAAGTGGATCGTGGCGCCGCAGTACTCGGGCTCGCCGTTCACGAGCGGCCAGAAGTTGGTGCCGGCGCCGCGGTAGTACGGCGACAGTCCCAGGTGGATGTTGACGACGCGGCCGGGAAACCGCTCGAGCAGCGGCCGCTTGAGCAGGCCGGTGCCGAACACCAGCACCACGTCCGGCCGGGCCGCGCACATCGCCTCGATCTCGCCCGGGATCGTTGCACCCGCCGGGCGGCGACCGCGCGCGCCGGCGCCGCGCACGGCGTCGTGGCCGGCGAAGAACGCGTCCTCCGACGCCTGGCGCGCGTCGAAGTGGCGCGTGATCACCGCCTCGTCGGCCGGCGGTGCCGGCATACGCAGCGGCTCGAACGACTTCGCCTCCTGCCACACGCCGACGACGTCCAGCCGCCCGGCCAGCGGTTGGCGACGAAACAGTGCCGGCGCATCGTGCTGGTCAGGACGATGGCGCGCATCAGCTTCATCTTCGGTCTTCGGTCTTCGGTCTGCTCGGTGCAGTTCGCATGCGCCGCGAGCCGCATGACGTGCAGCGCCGCGGTGCACGCTCACGGCGGCCCGATGCCGGCAGCTTGCGGACCGTGCTCCTGGCGGACTTCCAGACGTCCTGGATCCGATCGCGCCGCGCCTGCTGCTCGTTGCGCCGCACCTTGGCGGCATGGAATTCGCGCCTTGCGCTCCTCGCGGTGGCGCCTCAATGCGCGTGCGGTTGTCGGCGTCCTCGTCCCACAGGTCGGCGCGCTCGTCGTTCATCAGCCAGCGGCCCACGGCCGAATCGCGACCGCGACGCCACGGCCACCGCGGCGGCCTGCATACCAGCGGCGCGGCGTGACGCGCCGCCGGGCGCCGTCAGCCGGGCCGCCTGCTCGAGCGCGTCGACGAACGCCGGCGTCGCCGGCACGTCGAGCCCCGCGGGCCGGACGAAGGCACTCAGGAAGCGGCGGTTGCGCTCGTCGCGCTCGCCGTGGCGTGCACCGCCTCGGCGAGCTGCGCCAGGTGCGCCGTCGCAGGTCCGGCGCCGTGTGCAGCACGCCGCCGGCCACGGTGCGCAGGTAGCGGAAGTGGATCATCTCCTCCTGGTGCATCGCGGTACTCGGGCAGCGTGAAGGTCAGCACCGGCCGGCCGACGACGGCCGCTTCGAGGAACGCGCTCGTCACCAGGCCGACGACGGCGCTGCTGTGGAACAGCGAATCGAAGTAGTCGTCGCTTGCGCTCGGCGTCGATCGGGTTGCCGCCGTGGAACGCCACGTTCTCGAAGCGGCTCAGGTCGATGCCCGCCCACTCCTTCAGCCGCTCGGGATGCGGCCGCACCAGCACGCCCAGCTCACGCAAGCGCGGGATCGGCGCTGGCTCGCAGCGCCTCGATCCAGCGCTGCACCAGCACCGGCTCGGGCGGCTCCGGCGTCGGGCTGAGCGCCGAGTGGACCCACAGCACGAACGGCCGGTCGGGCCGCAGGCCCACGCGCGGCAGAACGCCTCGCGATCGCGCGCAGGCGTGCGGCGTGAACCACTGGTCGTAGCACTGCGCGCCGGTGGCGACGATGCGCTCGGCCGGGAGCCCGTGCATCGTCGACCGCCTCCTGCGCGCTGCACCTCGTTCCACACGATCACCACGTCGGGCGCGACGTGCAGCAGCGCCTTGCTGGAGAGGTGGTCCCAGCTCATGATGGCCGCCGCCACCGGGATGCCGAGCGACGCGCGCCGCCGCAGCACGTCCAGCTGCTGCGAGCGCGAGTAGGTCAGCGACGTCAGCACCACCACGTCCGGCGCGCTCCCGTTCGAGGTAGGCGCGCAAGGCCGTCGCTGACCGGCAGCAGCCGCTCGAACGCGCTTGAGCGCGCGGCCGGCCAGCCACGCGCCGCCCGGCACCTGCGGTCGCCCGCGCACGACGCGCGCGGCGCGCTCCTCGGTCGCGGAGCCGCAGCTTGTCGGGATAGCCGCGGGTCCAGCACGCGCACGTAGTCGAGCGACTACGCGCAGCCGCCGCGCCGCGTCGAACCACGGCTCGTGCTTCGAGCGACGGCAGCATGGTCCCAGGTCACGGTCCGGCTACTCCGCGGCCAGGCGCTCGGCCAGCTCGCTGCCCGCCCAGGGTCTCCGGCTCGTCGGCCGTCAGGTGCACCGCGTGGCCGCGCGCGGCCAGCTCGCCGCACCACCGACTCGAAGTTCCGGTAGTAGGCGAGGTGCAGCGCGGCGAACAGGACCTTCATCGCGGCGTGCGGCCGATCACGCGCAGGTTCTTGCCGTAGGCGCCGGCGTTGATGAAGAACTGCAGGCGGTCGGCGATGGCGTCCACGCCGTCGTCCGCGGCTCCCGTGCACCTCGCGCCGGTACCAGAGGTAGTCGACGATGTCCAGGCCCTCGGTGGCCACGTACACGGTCTCGAGCCCCTGCGCGCGCCAGCAGGTCCTGCATCGTCGCCGGCGTGTAGTAGTTCAGGTGGTGGGTCGGCCAGATGAAGTGCGCGTCGGCGCCCATCAGCAGCCGCGAGGCCGAGTCGTAGTTGGGCACGTACAGGAACACGATGCCGCCCGGGCCGCAGCAGCCGGACGCACGCGCGCAGCGCCTTGCGCGGATCGATGCAGGTGCTCCAGCACGTCGAAGAGCGACACCGCGTCGAAGCTCGCGGTCCGCGAAGCCGCCGTCCTCGAGCGCCACCGGCCGCAGATCGAGGCCGCGGCCGCGCCGAACTCCACGGCCGACGGGTTGAGATCGGTGCCGATCGCCTCCCAGCCCGCGTCGCGCGCCGCCTCGACCACGAAGCCGGTGCTGCAGCCGACGTCGAGATACCGGGGCGTGCGCGGCACGAGAGATGCGGCGCGCATCAGCCCGACGCGCTCGCGGCCGAAGCGCTCGACGCGGTAGTCGTGGCTCTTGATGCCCGAGGTCCTCGACGATGTCCTGGTACTCCTGCGAGGCGTAGACCTCCAGGTAGTGGCGCCTCGTCGAACGTCGGGCTCACGTAGACGAGGTCGCAGGCGCGGCAGCGCACCAGCCGTCATGTGGTCCTTGTCGAGCTCGTGGGCGCGCGTCGGCGGCTGCCGCAGGTCGGGCACGCGCGCGCTCGCAGCAGATCGTCCGGAATCCGGCCGTGCACGCGCACCAGCTCGTCGATGGGATGCGTCCGCTTCTCGATCAGCTGCTTGTAGGACCCGCCCGGGCGCAAGCGGGCGACATCGACCGGCTGGTACTCGGAGGGACGGCGGTAGGGAATGTTCATGGGCGGTCTCAGGAGTGCGCACGGCGGGCGACGAACTCCGCGTACTCGAGGTCGTCCTGCGTCGTCGATGTCCACGGAGTCGGCCGGCGTCATCATCGAGCGGACGGCAGTCGTCGCCGTACAGCGAGCCGCGTTCCAGGACGCTGCCGGCGGACCGCCAGCACCGCCGGGCCGTTGCGCGCGTAGACGCGCGGCTTGTCCTGGCGGCGCGTGATCAGCGGGCCGGCAGTGAACGGCCGCAGCCGCCCGTCGTCGAGCGTCAGCACCGACACCGGACTGAACTGGTGCGGCACCTCGACCACCGACACCACCGAGTCGGCGCCGGTCGCGTCGAGCAGCGATCACGGCCGCGTCGATGTGCTCCGCGCGCCGGAACGGCGAGGTGGGCTGCAGCAGCACGACGACGTCGGCGCGGAAGCCCTCGGCGGCCAGCGCGTCGACCGCGTGCCGCAGCACCGGCAGCATCGGCGTGTCGTCGGCCGCCAGCTCGGCGGGGCGCAGGAACGGCACGTCCAGGCCCAGCGGCGCGGCCCGCCTCGGCGATCGCCGGCGATCGTCGGTGCTGAGCACGGTCCGCGTGAGCCGGCGTGCTGCCGCGCGCCGCCTCCGCCGTGCAGGGCGAGCAGCGACGTGCCCGCCCAGCGACGCGCAGGTTCTTGTCCGGCACCCCCTTGGACCCGCCCCGGGCGGGCACGATTCCCAGGCACGCGTCATACGGCGTGAACGACAGCCGCTTCTGCACCGACAGCGGCGCGCGCGGCCAGCACGTCGGCGATGCGCGGCCGCCGGCCTGGCCGTCGCCGTAGAGCGCGATCGGCCGGATACCGGCCGTGGGCGAGCTGCCGGCGGATGCCGTCCACGATCGCCGCGCGCGCGTAGGGCACGTCGACGACGTTCGGGCCGCGGTCGCGGCCGGTCTGCCGGGTGCCGATGTTGACGGCCGGCACGCCGAGAAACGCGCCCTCGCGGATCGGCGCGCTCGAGTTGCCCACCGCGCACGCGCACAGCAGCATCAGCCGCACGTAGGTCTCGATCGGGAAGTTCTTGTAGAAGCGGATGTACTCCGGGCCGATGCTTCTCGCGGAACGTCCGCATGCCGGTCGCGATGTCCTCGGAGCCCGGCGTCCACGTTGGGCCACAGCATGATGGTCGGCATCCGCAGCTCGTCGAGCGCCATGCAGCGTCTCCCAGATCTGATCCTTGCCCTGGCCGTACTCGGTCGTCACCGGATGCTGGTTCACCAGCAGGAACGGCTTGGCTGACGTCGATGTGCGCGCCCACGCCCTCGCGGTCCAGCCACTCGGCGTGCGGCATGCCGTCGGTGCTGCTCGGCAATCTCGCTGACCAGATCGATGCGCGGGCAGCCGACGACGTGCACGCGTGCCCGGCGGCTCGCCCATCCGGATGATGCGCTCGGCCGCGGCCTGGTTGGCCGGGAAGTGGAGGTGCGCCAGCTTGGTGACGGCGTGGCGGATGCTCTCGTCGATCGTGCCGCTGATCTCGCCGCCCATCGTGTGGGCCACCGGGATGTTCATGTAGGCGGCGGCGATCGCCGTGGCCATCGTCTCGAACCGGTCGCCGACGCTGACCACGACGTCCGGCTTCAGCAGCTCGAACATGGTCGGCAGCTCCAGCAGACCGAGGCCGGTGGACTTGGCCATCGTGGCCGGCGTCTCGCCCTCGACGATCATCGTGACGCGCGCGTCGGGCGTGAAGCCGTCGGCCTCGATCACGTCCACCACCGAGCCGAAGCGATCGAGCAGCGCCGAGGCGCCGACCACCAGCTGCAGCGTCAGGTCCGGGTGCGCCTGCACCGCCCGCATCACCGACTTGATGCTGCTGTAGTTGGCGCGCGAACCGATGAAGACACAGACTTTTCGCACGAGGGTCCTCGAGAAAGGCGAGTTCGTCGGAGGCCGTCGCCGTCATCTGGCCCGCGCGCGCTGCCACCGGTGTGCCGACCGTTGCACAAACCGCACCACGACTTTCACGGCCTTGCGGACGCGCGCCGCGATCCGCACCCCGGCGCCGCGAACCAGCTTGCGGCCCTTGTGGACCAGCCAATTCCCCCGCTTGCGCAGCGTGTGGCATGTTCGCCGCCAGCCAATCGACGGCGACGGCCGGATGTTCGCCAGCGCCAGCACCCCCCAGGCCAGGGGCGACCAGATCGGCATCGACGCGGCTCGCGGCGCGGGCGTCGCGGCCAGGGTCTCCAGGGCGTCCACGAACACCGGCGTCGCGGGACGATCGACGCCGTTGGGCCGGATGAACGAGGCGACGAAGCGCTGCGTTTCGGCTCGCGACGCCTCGGGGTTCGCCAACCGATCGGCCAGCTGCTCGACGTGCTCGTCGAGCGTGGCCGCGATCCGGAGGAAGCCGCCGTGCTCCGGCAGCAGGTGCCGGAAGTGGATCGTGCCCTCCTGGGTGCCGGCGAACTCCGGGGCCAGGATCGAGCACACGGGCCTGCCGACGATCGCCGCCTCGATCATCGCGCTGGTGTTGATGCCCACGACCACGCCGGCGTGTGACAACGAATCGAAGAAGTCGTCGCGGGCTTCGGCGGTAATCGGGCTGTAGCCGCGACCGGGATAGACGGCGACGCCCGACAGATCCCGCAGCGGATCCGCCTCCCATGCCTGGCAGTTGTAGGGATGCGGCCGCACCAGGACGTTGACGTCGCGCACCAGGGCGCTGGCGCTTGCGCGCAGCGCCTGCACCCATCGCCGGACGAACGCCACCTCCGCCTCGGATCGGGAGATGAAGCCCGACGAGCCGGTGAACAGGACGAACGGGCGATCGTCGGGCAGCCCGACCCGCTGGCAGAACGCTGCGCGCGGGCGCGAGACGCGGCGGTCGAACCACCGGTCGAAGAGCTGCGCGCCGGTCACGGCGACGTTCGCCGCCGGAGTGTCGTGATACTCGACCGCCTCGCGCCGCTGGGCCTCGTTCCACACCAGGACCACGTCCGGCTGGATGCGCAGCAGGCCCTTGTTGGTGAGGTTGTCCCAGCTGGCCACGCCCACGGCCGTGCGCATGCCGACGGCCCGCGCCGGCTTTCACCCAGTCCACCTGCTCCGAGGCCGCGGCGACCAGCGGCGACACCAGCAGCACGTCCGGCGCCTCGGAGCGCAGCACGTCCAGGATCGGGCGATAGGGCGGAATGGCGCGTTCCAGCCCGGCGAGCACCCGCAGCACCGCGCGGACGGTCAGGCGGCGAGAGCGACGGGATGGCGTCGAGCCAGTGGTACGCGCGCGGCAGCACCTTGCGCTTGATGCGCGCCCGCAGCGCGGGCGCGGCCGCCAGCGTCGGGTGCAGGAAGCGCACGAAGTCCATCGTGGCGCGCAGACGCGTGCGCGATGCCCGGCCCAGGCGCCGGTGTTGGCCGGCACCACGCCGGCGACGCTGCACGCGATCCGCGTGAGCCTGCAACCCGTCCAGGCCGACCGGCTTCTTCTCGCGGCCGTTCATCACCGCGAGCGTGACGCGGTGGCCCCGCGACGCCAGCTCGTCGATCGCCGTGTCGTAGAACCGCAGGTACTCCGGCGAGTCCATCAGGAAGAAGACCTTCATGGCTGGCGAGGCTCCGCCTCGGAACCGCGAGCCTGCAGGCTCCGCCTCTCTAGCGCAGTGTTTGATTGCCCGCGCGTCCCCGCGGGCGTAGACGTCAGGCCCTCGAGCATCATCGTCAACGCCGGCAGGGCGGCGGCGTCGAGCGGCGTCAAGGTGGCGCCGCCCAGCCGCGAGAACACGGAATCGGCCAGTTGCAGGTGCTGGGCCTTGAAGGTCCGGTGCGAGAAGAGCGCCACCGACGGCACGCCGAGATAGGGCGCCAGGTACGAGTAGCCGCCGTAGGTGCCGACGAACGCGCGGGCACGCGCGATGACGGCGCTCTGGACGGCGAGATTGCGCTCGGCCGTCAGCTGCCGATCGACGCGCAACACGCCGGCCGTAGTCGGCGGGCGCGTCGCGGTGGTCGTCCACGGCGAACGGCGTGCTGAGCACCACGACCGGCAGATGGCGGCTCACGGCGTCAAGCGTCGACGCCACGAGCGCGCGATTCTCGGGGGTGTCTGGGAAGCAGTCGCTGAAATAGAAGCGGGCGGCGACGTAATCCTTGGGCAGCTCGTCTTCAACGGGATCGCGCGGGGCGGTCAGACGCGCGTGACGCGTAAAGGCATCCACCGAGGCGGCGGTCGCGATCTCCTTCCAGAAGGGCAGGAACAGCCGGTACATCATGCCCGGGTGCAGCAACGCCGGCCGCTCGAGGCGCAACGCTGTCGCCACCCGATCCAGCACCTCGGCGTCGAAGGCGCCGACCTGCCGCTGCTTCTTGGCGGTTTCGGTGGCGGCACGGTATTCGTCCACCGAAACGTGGTCGAACATCTCCTCGTAGCGGTGTCCGAGGCCCTCATACCAGGACCGCACGCCGCCGCGTGAGACGACGATCAGCCGTTCGGGCGCGAGACCGTAAGTGGTGACCACCCACCGCACGAACGGCACCCAATACAGCAGCTCGAAGCCGACTTCCCCGGTCCATGGGCCGACGACGATCGGGCGGTCGTGCCGCAGCAACTGCTCGATGCGGCGCGCGAACCGGCGGCTGTCCACGCCCTGCTCGTCGAGACGGCCCGCGCGCTCCAGCGCGGTGCCGTAGTCGCGATCCTGCTGCACCAGCGAGGCCCGGATGTCGTCGAGGCGCTGCTCCAGCCGCCGCACCGCTCGCTCCTCGGCCTTGCCAGCGAGCTCCTGGGTGATGCGCGCTACCTGCGCCTGCTGTGCTGCCAGGTCCTCGCGCTGCGCGCGGCCGAACTTGCCGACCGTGGCTTCGAGCGCCGCAAGGCGCTCGAGTTGCGTCCGGCCGGTGAGCCTGTGCCACAAGCGCGAGACCCGGCCCTGCGTCATGTGACCCGCTCCTGGCCGAGCAGACCCACCCGGCGCAGCCAGCCGGTGGCGCGACGCTTCAGGCCGGCGCGCAACCCGGCGCGCCGCTTCTGCCGCTGACGGGCCGCCTTCGCCTGCTGCTTGGATCGCTTGAGCTGCGCCTTCTGTGCCTCCGCATCGAGACGGGCGACCTCACGGGCGCGCAGTGTGGCTTCGCGCTCCGCCGCGATCCCGGCGCGGCGCGCCGCCTGGGCCTGGACCTTGCGCTCCCGCGCGCGGCAGGCGCTCGTCCTTGGCCCGCACGGTCGTTTCGCGGCGTCGCTCCCGTTCGAGTTCCTTGCGGCTCCAGTCGTCGCGGAAGACCTCGGATCCGTAGATCGCGCGAAGCGCCCGGAACGCCGGCGCCATCAGCCATCGCAGCAGCCACGAAGCGCACGGGCCGCGCCACCGGCGCAGGTGCCGGCTGCCGCAGCAGGTCCTCGATCGCATCGCAGAACACCGGCGTCGCGGCCACGTCCAAGCCAGCGAGGCCGCACGAAGTCGCGCACGAACCCGGCGCCCGGCTGGTGCGCCGGCCGCTCGATCGACGCCGCCAGCTGCGCGTGGTGCTCCTCGAAACGTGCGGCCCGCCTGCAGCACGCCGCCGCCGACGCGCAGCAGATAGTGGAAGTGCAGCACGCCTTCCTGGTTCTCCTGGAACTCCGGCAGCAGCACCGTGTGCACGGGCCGGCCGACGATGGCGCCCTTCCAGGAACGCGCTGGTGTTCAACCCGACGACGGCGGCGCTGTAGAACAGCGACTCGAAGTAGTCGTCCTTGGAGGCGTCGTCCACCGGGTTCGAGCCGTACAGCGACACGTGCTCGAACGCCGACAGGTCCACGTCCCGCCACTCGTCCATCCGCGCCGGATGCGGCCGGATCAGGATGGCGGCGTTCCGCAGGGCCGGCTCAGCGCTCTCGCGCAGGCTCTGCACCCAGCGCCGCACGAACTGCGCCTCGACGGGGCTGCCCCAGAAGAGCGCCGAGCAGACGTAGAGGATGAACGGGCCGATCCGGCGGCAGGCCTACACGCGCGCAGAACGCTTCGCGGCTTCGCACCGGCTGGCGGCCGAACCACTGGTCGTAGCACTGCGCGCCCGTCACCACCACGCGTTCGGGCGGAACGCCGTGCAGCCGCACGGCCTCGTCCTTCTGCGTGTCGTTCCAGACGAACACGCGCTGCGGCATGTCGCGGATCAGCGCCTTGCTCGACAGGTGATCCCAGCTGCCGACGGCGTAGACCGTGCGGATGCCCTGCGCGAGCGCCGAGCGCAGCACCTCGAACTGCGACGACCCGAGGTAGATGAGCGGCGTCACCAACGACCAGGTCCGGGCGCCGCTCGCGCAGCTCCTGTTCGATCTCGGGCACCGGCGGCAGCGCCTGCTCCAGCCAGCGCAGCGCCTCGACCAGCCGTGCGCGATTGCCCGGCGCCGCGAACGCGGGCCGCTGGCTGATCGACACGAGGCGTGGGGGCAGCCGCTCGCCGGCGCGCGCCTTCAGGATCGGCGTGCGGTCGTAGTCCGGGTGGAAGTAGCGCAGGTAGTCCACCCACAGCCGGATGGTCTTGGCCAGCTCGGCCCAGAAGGCCGCGGTCGGCGGCGACAGCCAGCCCCAGCTGATGCCGGGGATGGTCCGCGACCAGCGTGTCGAGCGCCTTGCGCCAGCCCAGGGCCTCGCTGCGGCCGAGGGCGAGGTGGATCTCGTGGCCGCGCCCCGCCAGGTCGCGCAGCACCGGCTCATACATGCGGAACGAGCCGAGGTGCCACATCGACACGAAGATCTTCACGGGGTGGCCCCCCAGCCGACGCGCCGCTTGATGCGCTCGAGGACCGCGGCGCGCCACTTGGCTCGCTGCCGGCGGCCGCGCTCCCGCTCCTTCTCGGCGCGTTGGCGCGTCCTTCTGCCGGCGGTCGGCGGCGATCCGCTGCTCGCGTTCGCGACAGCTCCGCCTGCCGCGCCTGGTCGGCCCGCGCCTGCTTCAGCTCGCCGCTCCGCCTCCCTGGCCTGCAGCCGCTGCTGCTCGCCGGCTTCCTTCTCCCGCGCGGCGCTCGTCGCGGCGGCGCGCCTGCTGCAGTTCCACACTGGTGCGATCGGTCGGGTTCTGGCTCCGCCCCATCGACCAGTGCGTCAGCGCAGCGATGGGCCACACCAGGCCCCTGACCAGCGGCCCCCACAGCGGATCACGAGCCGGCTCCGGCCTCGGCTCGGCGCCGAACGCTTCGACCGCCGACACGAACACGTCGGTGGCCGGCACGTCGAGCCCGCCGGCCGGATGAATGCGCTGGACGAACGACGCGTTGAGGTCGGGCCTCGCGGGTTCGCGCAGCGACGCCCCGAGCTTGCGCCTCGTGCTCGGGGAAGCTGTGCGCCGCCCGCAGCAGCCCGCCGCCGACCGACAGCAGATAGGGGAAGTGGAATCAGGCTCGACCTGGCGCTCGATGAACTCCGGCAGCACCAGCGTGTGGACCGGCTTGCCCAGGATCGACGCTTCCAGGAACACGCTGGTCAGCAGCCCGACGACGGCCGACGCAGTGATACAGCGAGTCGAAGTAGTCCTCCTTCGACTGCGTCGTCGAGCGGATGCGATCCGTAGACGGTGACGCCGGACAGATGCGACAGATCCACCTCGCGCCACTCGGCCAGACGCTGGGGATGGGGGCGCACCAGCATCGCCGGCGGTCCGCAGCACGGGGTCGTCGCTGGCCCGCAGCGATTCGATCCATCGCTGGACGAAACGCGGCTTCGGTCGGCGCTTCCGGCGAGAGCGCCGAGCACGCGTACAGCAGGAACGGCCGGTCGGCCGGCAGGCCCAGCTTGTCGCAGAAGACTTCGCGCGACCGGCCCGGCCCGCGGTCGAACCACTGGTCGTAGCACTGCGCGCCAGTGACCACCACGCGGGACTCGGGCACGGCGTGCAGGGTGGTGGCTTCGGTCTGCTGCGTATCGTTCCAGACGAAGACCTTGTCCGGCATCGTCGGCGATGCGGGCCTTGCTGGACAAATGGTCCCAGCTGGCGACGCAGATGGCCGTGCGCGCGCCGAACGCACGCGCGCTGCGCAGCACCTCCACCTGCGACGACCCCAGCCGCAGCACCGGCGTCAGCAGCACGACGTCCGGGCTCAACTCGCGCACCAGCGCGTCGAGCCCCGGCTGACGCGGCAGCGACGCGCTCCACCAGGCGCAGGCAGGCCACCAGCGTCCGCCGTCCGGCCTCGCTGCGCACCAGCGGCCAGGCCGAGATCCGGCGCAGCAACGCCGGCACGCGCTCGCCCACGTGTCGGCGCGCGCGGGGCGACTCGCGATACTGCGGCGCGCAGAATCGCAGGTAGTCCAGCCAGATCCGGATCGCCGCCGCGATCTCGGTCCAGGTGCGGACTTCGACTTCCTCCCAGACCCAGCGGATGTTCGGCACGCCGGCCAGCAGCGTCTCGGGCGCGACGTTCGTGCCGGGCACGTCGCTTGCGTCGCGCCAGGATGTCGACGTGATGGCCGCGCCGTGGCAAGCCGGCGCAGCACGGAGTCGTACATCCGCAGCGATCCGAGGTGGCGCATCGAAAACAAAATGCGCATCGGCTCAGGCGGCCTGGCCGGGCTCTCCCTTGCGGCGCGCCAGCCAGTTGTGGACCAACAGCTTCACGCGCTCGCACCAGCAGCCGGATCGGCCGGACCAGGACCACGTTGATCGCCCTGGCGCGCCAGCATCACCGCGCGCCGGGGCACGCGCCGCAGCGCTCGCGTCGCGTAGACGGCGCGCGACCACAAGGCCCGCAGCATCAGCCGGGCCGGCCGCGTCCAGTGCAGCAGGATGGCCCGGCGCTTCACCGGGTCGGTCGCGACGAAGGTGAGCACGAAGGCCAGCGGCGCGAGCGCCACACGGGCCAACCGGGCGCGACGCGCGGGCGCTGTCCGGCACCAGAGCCGCCGCCGCGGCATACTGCTCGATCTCCGCGACGACGAACGGCGTGGCGGCGTGCTCGAGGCCGCGCGGCCGCACGAAGGCCTGGATGAAGCGGCGGGCCTTCTGCCGGCCGGCCTCGGCTTCACTCGGCAGACGCTCGAGCTGGGCGATGTGCTCGTCGAGCGTTGACGACAGGTGCAGCAGCCCGCCGTCCACGTTCTTGAGGTGCTGGAAGTGCAGGGTGCCGTCCTGCGTGGCGGCAAACTCCTCGACCTGCACGGCGTAGACCGGCCGGCCGATGATGCCCGACTCGATCATGCCGCTGGTGTTGACCCCGACCACCGCGTCGGCGTGGTACATCGAGTCGAAATAGTCCGATCGCGCCGCGCCGCCAATCGGATTGACTCCCTGCCTGGGCCACACCGCGGCCTGGCCGAACTCGGCCCCCAGATCCACGTCGCGCCACTGCTCGGCGTTCTGGGGATGCGGGCGCACCAGCAGGGCCGCGTCGCGCAGGCGCGCATCGTTCGACGCGCGGATCGCCGCCGCCCACTGGCGCACGAACCCGACTTCGTACGGCGCGATGAACGACGAAGAGCACAGATACAGGAGCATCTGGCGCGCCGGGATCCAGCCCGGTCTGGGCGGAGAACTGCTCGCGGCTGGTGGACGGCGTAGTGGCGAACCAGTGGTCGTAGGCCTGCGACCCGGTGACGCGGATCCGCTCCGCGGGGCACGCCGTGCAGCTCGATCGCCTCTTGTTTCTGGGCGTCGTTCCACACCAGCACGCGACCGGGCACCTCGTGCATCAGCCCCTTGGTCGTCAGGTGATCCCAGCTGCCGATGCCGACGATGCTCTTGATGCCCGCGCGCGCGCGCGCAGCGGACGTGGTCGACCTGATGCGAGCGGAAGTAGAGCAGCGGCGTCAGCAGCAGCACGTCGGGGTCGATTTGTCCTGAGCAGATCCGCCACCTCGCGGGGCGGCGGCAGCGCCCGATCGATGGCGCGGCACACCGCCTGCCAGCCTCTGAGCGCCGGGCCAGAGCCGATGAGCGGAATGCGGGGCAGCACGCGCGCGAACGCGGGCGCCATCGCCGCGCCGCGGTCGCGCAGCTTCGGCGAGTGATCCCACCGCGGGTCGAGGTAGCGCCAGTAGTCCAGCGACGCGCGGGCGCCGGTGCCGAGCGTGTACCACAGGCGGTGACGGCTCGACGGAATCATGCCGAGCGTGATCGATCGGGAACTCCGCCGCCAGTGTGTCGGCCATCTTCTGGCCGTCCACGGTGTCGGTGCGCTCGGCGTAGAGATGGATCTCGTGGCCCCGCTCCGCCAGCAGGCGGACGGTGGACTGGAAGTTCCGCAGGAACCCGAAGCTGCTGGTCGAGAAGAGAATCCTCATCGGCCGGCGCTCACTACTGGGAGTCGAATCCGACTGCCGTGCGCATTCTCTTTTCGGTCAGGAACCCGTCCTACGTCCGCCACTACGAGTCGGTGCTGCGGCTGCTGGCCGAGCGCGGACACGACGTCGCTGCTCGTGACCGAGCGGCCCGAACGCCACACCTGGCCGCCGTCGGTGCTGCGCGCTGGCCGAGGACGCATCCGCGCATCGCGCTGTCGCTGATGCCGGACGCTGCCGGCGATCCGTGGTTCGAACTGGCGACGCGACTGCGGCAGGCGCGCTTCTACCTGCGCTTCCTGGACCCGGACTACCGCGGCATGCCGGCGCTGCTGGCGCGCGCGCGCAGCCGCGCGCCCCGACCGGCGATCCGCCTGGCGGAATCGCCGCGCTCGGCCGGGCGCGGCCGCCGGCTGCTGGCGCGCGTCATCGGCGTGCTCGAGCGCGCGACCGGCACGTCGCGCGCGTTCCACGCCTACCTGCGCGAGATGCGCCCGACGTCGTGGTCATCGACGCCGCTCGTCGTGCTCAAAACGACGCAGCTCGATCTGGCACGCGCGGCCATCGAGCTCGGCGTCCGCAACGTGTTCGCGGTGGCCAGCTGGGACAACCTGTCGAGCAAGGGCGAGCTGACCTTCGCGCCGCAGCGCGTCGTGGTCTGGAACGAGATGCAGCAGCAGGAGGCGACCGAGCTGCACGATGTCCCGGCTACGCGGATCGACGGTCACCGGCGCGCAGGTGTTCGACGAGTGGTTCGACGGCGCCGGCCACGACGCCGCGAGGCGTTCTGCGCCCGCGTCGGCCTGCGGGCCGACCGGCCGATCGTGCTTGTACGTCTGCTCGGCGCTGCTCGAAGGCAGCGCGCCCGAGCCCGGCTTCGTCGATCCGCTGGGTGCGGCACCTGCGCGCCAGCGCGCCACCCGGTCTTGCGCGAGTGCAACATCCTGATCCGCCCGCACTTCAAGCGCGGGGAGGAATGGCAGGGCGTCTCGCTCGCCGGCCTCGACGAACGTGGTGTGCTGGCCGCCGCTCGGGGCCGTGCCCGTGGATGCCGGCGTCGAAGACCGACTACTTCGACTCGCTGTACCACGCCGACGGCGGTGGTCGGCCTGAACACGAGCGCGATGATCGAGGCGGCCATCCTCGGCCGCCCGGTGCTACACCGTGCTGCTGCCCGAGTTCCGCGACAGCCAGGAAGGGACCGTGCATTTCCACTACCTGCTCGAGGGCCCGAACGCGCTGCTGCACGCGGCGCGCTCGCTCGAGGAGCACGCCGACGACCTCGCGGCCGACGCTCGAGGACCGCGACCCCGGACTCCGGCGCGGAGCGCGCCGTTCGTCCGCATGTTCGTGCGGCCCGGCGCCGACGGACGTGCCCGCCACCGCTCGGTTCGTCGACGTCGCTCGAAGCGCTCGCGCGGCGCGCCCGGCGCCGGCGCCGGAACCGGCGCCGGCGTGGGCGCGCTGCGGTCAGGCCGTTGCTCGCGCCCTTCGCCCGCGCCGCCGCCGAGCGGGTGCGCCGGATCAAGGACGAGCACCGGCAGACAGAAGGAGCGCAGCTCGAAGACCACCGCGCGCGCGAAGAGCGCGCGGCACGGCCGAGCGCCCGACAGCGCTCGACTCACACCTCCACCAGCGGCAGGCCGAGCTTTGCGACCGCGGCGTAGATGTCGGTCGCGATCTCCGCGTCGTCGATGTCGACGCGGCTGCGCAGCGGCTTGAACGCCTCGAGCCGGCGTCACCGCGGGCACGTCCGGCGCCACGTCGTGGCGCAGGAAGAAGGCGTTCACGCCGGCGTTCTCGCACGTCACCAGCCGGTAGCCCTTGCGTGGCGCCAGCGTCGTCAGCGCCGCCAGCGACGCGCCGTTGTAGCCCTTCGGCGTCGCGTCGAGCGGCTGGTCGAGCGGGATCGTCACGCGCCGATCCGGCCCGAAGAGCGCGTTGTATTCGAGCACGAGGATGCGCGGCGACGTCACCGTCAGCGCCTCGAGAATCCAGTAGTCGTAGCTGTCGATGTCGATCGACAGCACGTCGACCTCGCCGTCGTAGCCGTGCTCGGCCAGCAGCGCGTTGACGTTGGCGGGCGTCACGCGCGCGGCCGACCGCGGTGACGCCGCGGTTGCCCGCGAACTTCGCGCGCGCCAGCTCGACCGAGCGTTCCGACAGCTCGATCAGCAAGCCCGACCAGCCGCACTCGTGCGCCAGGCCGGCGGAGTTGCCGCCGGACTTGCCGGATCCGATCTCGACGAAGCGCGTCCCGCCCCAGCCCGCGGTTCGAGCAGCGCCAGCAGCACGCCGTCCTCCTCGTTCTGCGAGCGCAGGCGGAAGCGCCGCGCATTCAGCGCATAGCGGAGGCTTGAGACGATCGAGCGGCAGGCACACGTGGCGCAACAGCGCCGCCGAGCTGATTGCTGAAGATCTTGCGCCACTTCGCGTCGGTGCGCCGCCCCGACTCGACGCGCTCGAGCACCTGGGACTCCGCGCGCCTCGGCAGCGTGCGCCTTCGCGGCGACCGTCAGTGACGCCAGCCTCGCTCGCGACGAGCGCCCGGCGGGCCGCGCGGACCCCTCGGCCCGCTCGCGCAGCTTCTTCAGCTGTTCGGCCTCCTTGCGCTGGATCCCCTCGAGCCGCTCGACGGCCGCCGCCAGCCGTCGGACGTCGGCGCGCAGTTCCTCGACGCTCCGGCAGCGGCGCGCGCGCCGTCCGCGACCCAGACGCGCTCAATCACCGAGCACCAGATGCTGCAGCGGGCCCAGCGACGGCCGATCGAACCGGCGGAACGGCCCGGGCCGCGCGCGCGTCGGCACCATGAAGCTAGTAGGGTGTCTGGTACTGAATCATCGTCACCAGCCGCGGCGGCGCGCCGGCCGCCACGCGCGACCCGTAGTGGAAGCACCGGCTCGTATCCACGAACGCCGCGGTGCCCGCGGGCCCCAGGATCGGCTGCTCGCACCCGCGGCCCAGCCACGGCCGCCACCTGCTCGTCGGTCAGCCGCTGGCGATACTGGTAGCCGATCGCGCGGCGCACCCGCGCGCTGTGCTCGGCGCCCAGCACCGTCAGCGGGCCGGATGCCACATCGACGTCGCTGCAGTAGATGAAGATCTTCACCTGGGTCACGTCGTCGCCGTCGCAGTGATGGAGCTGGCTGCTCTTCGGCGCGCCCTCGACGGTGTCCGAGAACAGCACGCTGATGGTGCTGAGACACGGCACGACGCCGAGGTAGCGGGAAACCGCCGCCAGCACGTCGTCCCGCAGCGCGAAGCGGACCACGGCACTGTCGAGCGTGAGGGTGTCCGGATCCTGGACTGGCACCAGGAAGCGCTTGCGCGACGCGGTGGCGGGCAGCCCGTGGCGCTCGGACTCGTCGAGTCTGGCCCGCGCGTCGGCGACGATTTGCACGACTTCGGCGAACTGTCCGGGCTCGAAGATGGCGAACCCGCGGCCGGGCGCGAGGCTCCAGAGCGGATCGGGCAGCTCCCGGTACGCGGCCCGGCGCTCGCCGTCGCGCCAGTAGCGGGCGGCGCGGCGAAACACGGTGTAGACGCTGCGGACGCCGTCGGTGCGCACCCGCATCGCCTTGGTGAGCTGGCTGCCCAGGCTGCTCATCAGGCAGCTCCGACCTCGGTCCCCCCGACAGTCGACGGCGCGCCCGGCCGCAGCGTCACGATCTTGGAGTCGGGTACGCCCACCTGCCGGAGCAGCTTGGCGGCACCGGCCGGCCGTTCCAGCGCGGCGATGACCAGCACGTCGTAGTTCACCGACGCCTGATCCGCCACCGAGCGAATCGGATACCCGAGGAACGTGCCCTTGCCCGCCGTGTCGAACACCGCGACGAGCTCGAGGCCCATGTCCTTCAGCAGCAGGTAGACCAGCTCGGCGGCGTCGCCGGTGCCGAAGATCGCCACTTGCTTCCGCGTCGCGACGGCCACGGCCAGACTGCGGCGCAGATGCTGGCGCGCGTCGCGGTAGAAGTCGAGGGAGTACTTCATGAACTCGTAGGTCAGGCGGGCCTTGCGGGACATGCCCTTGGGTGTCAGCGAGTACACGAGCCGGTTGGGCGACACCGTGACGCACTTGACGTAGCCCTTCCGGATCAGCCGTTTGAGGTACAGGTTGGTGAGGCCCAGGGCGATGCCGAGGCGGCCAGCCAGCGTTCGCTGGGTGATGGTGGCCTCGTGCTCCAGGGCCTCGAGGAGCTGCAGATCTCGACGAGACTCGATTTCCATTTGAGTTGAAGACGGGAGGGGGCGAAGGGGCTCCCGCCCCGTCACCTACAGGGCAGGCTCGCGTGAGGGCGCCGCATGTTCAGCTCATGAACATCGTGTTCAATACCTGAACGAGTGGATTTTCCCGCGTCGGGACGGGCCCTGTCAAGCACCCGCGGAGGTCTCGACCCGCTAGAATAGCGGGCAATGAGAGTGCTGTTCGTGATGCGGAATCACGGATACCTCCGGAACTACGTCTCGACGATCCGCCTGCTGGCGGAACGTGGCCACCAGGTCATCGTCGCGTCCCGTGGCCGCGAGCGCCACCAGCCGGTGGATTCGCAATCCTTTCTCCTGGCCCTGTGCCGGGACGTGCCGGGCATCAGCTACGAACGCATGCCCCTGCGCACCGATGAATGGGTGCCGCTCGCCGCCGAGCTGCGCGCCGCACGCAACGTGCTGCGTTATCGTCACCCCACGTTCCGGAAGTCGCACAAGCTGCGCGAACGAGCCGAGGCCCACGCGGCCAAGCACGCCCCGCACCTGGCCCGCGTCCTTCCCCGCGGCCGGCTGGCTGCCTCGGCGGTGTCCGCGCTGCTGGGCGCGATCGAGCACACCATCCCCACCGCCTCCAAGCTCGACGCCTGGCTCGAGAAGATGCAGCCGGACGCTATGGTGGCGACGCCGCTGGTGGACTTCAACTCCTCCCAGATCGACCACGTCAAGGGCGCCAAGGCGAAGGGCATCCCGGTGGCCCTGGCCGTGGCGAGCTGGGACAACCTGACCAACAAGGGCGTGCTCGCCGTGCAGCCAGACCGTGTGCTGGTGTGGAACCAGCCGCAAGCTGACGAAGCGGTGACAGCTCCACGGCACGCCGCGGGCGAACCTCCGGGTCACCGGCGCGCCGCTCTTCGACGAGTGGTTCGAAGCCAGGCCCTCGGGTTCGCGCGAGGATTTCTGCCATAGAATCGGGCTGGAACCGGGCCGGCCCTACGTCCTGTACTTGTGCTCCTCGGGGTTCATCGCGCCCGAGGAGGTGGCCTACGTCGATCGGTGGATTACGGCCCTCAGGTCCGCGGCGCCGGCCGTGCTGCACGATTGCGGCGTCCTGGTACGGCCCCATCCGGGCACCGCGGCTCCGTGGCAGGATGTGGACTTCTCGCACCACTCGGGCGTCTCGGTCTGGCCGCGTCAGGGAGCGTTTCCGCTGCTCGAGAACACCAAGCAGGACTACTTCGACTCGCTGCACCACGCCGCGGCCGTGGCGGGCATCAACACGAGCGGCATGATCGAAGCCGGCATCGTCGGCCGCCGCAGCTTTACCGTTCTCGAACCGGCGTTCGCAGACAACGCAGGAAGGCGCCGTGCACTTCCACCATCTGACCAGGGAAGGGTTCCTGTCCATCGCCACGTCGCTCGACGAGCATCACCGTCAGCTGGCGGCAGAATTGGAGCGGCCCTCGAGCCGCGACTCGTTCGCGCCGTTCCTGACCTCGTTCGTGCGGCCGCACGGACTCCACGCCGCGGCCACGCCGCGGCTCGCCGAAGAGATCGAAGCCCTGGCCGAGCTGCACCCCGCGCCGACGCGCCGGGGACGGCTCGGCCGGCTCGTGGCCGACGCCGCGCGAGCCGCACTGGTCCCGCATGCGCAGCCTCACAGTCAAGAAACTCAGTAAGCGTTACTACGTGGGCGCCAAGTTCCCGCGGGAGCTCTGGGCCCTGCGCGACGTGTCGTTCACGCTCGACAAGGGCGAAATCCTCGGAATTGTCGGCCCGAACGGCGCCGGCAAGACCACGCTGCTCAAGGTGCTGTCCCGGGTCACACCGCCCACCGAGGGCCGCGTCGATGGCAGCGGGCGGGTGGTGCCGCTGCTGGCCCTGGGCACCGGCTTCCAGCCGATGCTGTCTGGCCGCGACAACATCTTCCTGAACGCCGCGATCTACGGCGTCCCGCCCGCCGACGTCGAAGAGCGGCTCGACGAGATCATCGAGTTCGCGGGCATCGGCGACTTCATCGACGTGCCGGTTCGCCGTTATTCGAGCGGCATGTACCTGCGGCTGGCGTTCTCGGTCGCCATCAACATGAACCCCGAACTGCTGCTGGCCGACGAGGTGCTGGCGGTCGGCGACCTGGACTTCCAGGAACGATGTCTGGATCGGGTCAAGCAGGCTGGTCGGGCAGGCATGAGCGTGCTGTTCGTCTCGCACGACATGCCGTCGATCACGCGGCTGTGCGATCGCGTGCTCTGGCTGAACGCCGGCGAGATCGTCAAGATCGGCGCGCCGGAAGAGGTGGTCAACGAGTACCAGAACACCGCCTGGTCCACGACCGGCCGCCGCATCCGGGACAAGCGCAGCGGCAGCCACCAGAACCAGGTCGGCGAGATCCTGTTCGTGGCGCTGACCTCGGCCGACGGGCGGGAGGTCGGCGCCGTCCGGGTGTCCGACGACCTGACGATCACCGTCGGCATCCGGGCGCTCGAAGGCCCCCTCACCTTGAACTGCATGCTCCATCTGCACGCCAGGGGCATCCTGGTGCTGCGGTCGCGATCGGAGCCGTTCGAGGTCGGCGGCGCCGGCCACTACGTGGCGACCATCAGGGTGCCCGGGAATCTCCTGGCCGAGACGGTGTATTCCGTGAACATGGACGTGGTGGCCACCCGGCCAGACGGGCAGAAGTTCCCGTTGGTCGCCTTCAACGCGTTGTCGTTCCAGGTGTTCGATCCCGAGAACCAGCGGCGCGACCAGACCGGCGGCGTCGTGGCGCCGAAGCTGCAGTGGGGGTTCAGCTCGAAGGCGTCGCCCGGCCCATCGCGTGCCTGAAGGCCCACCGCACGGGGGCCAGCCACAGCGGCGCGCCTCCGCGCGAGGGCACCCGCAGGTGTGGCACCCGCTCGATCGCTTCCACCACTGCGTCGAGGGCGCGGCGCTCGCGCCCGAGCGGCCGCACGAACTGCTCGACGAAGCGACGGCGCGCCGGCCGGCCGGCCTCCGGATCTGCCACGGCCTCTGAGAGCTGGCGGACGTGCTCGTCTAAGGTGTCGGCCGAGAGCACGCAGCCTCCGGAGGCCGGCAGCAGGTAATGGAAGTGCCTGGTGCCGGCCTGCGTGTCCCGGAACGCATCCACCTGCACCGTCAGGACGGGCCGATCGAGAATCGACGCCTCGATCATGGCGCTGGTGTTGATGCCGACGACGGCGGCGCTGAAGTACATCGAGTGGAAGTAATCGGCCGTTTCCAGCTCACTCATCGGCAGGCGCGGCCGTTGCTTGGGCCAGATCGACACCGGGCCGAGATCCGACAAATCCACGCCGCCCCATGCCTCCACGTTGCCGAGGTGGGGCCGCACCAGCACGGCGGCGGACCGCACGACCGGGTCGGCGCTGGCGCGAACGGCTTCGAGCCATTCGCGGACGAACGGGATTTCCTGCTCGGGCTTGGTGATGCTGCGGGAGGAGCCGGCGTACAAGATCATCCGCCGGTCGCCCGGCAGGCCAACCCGGGCACAAAAGGCCTCGCGGTCGAGCACGGGCTGCCGCTCGAACCACAGGTCGAACGCCTGCGATCCAGTGACGACGACCCGATCGGCCGGCACGTCGTGCATGTCAACGGCCTCGCCGCGCTGAATTCCGTTCCACACCAGCACGGCGTCCGGGCGCACGCGAATGAAACCCTTCGACGACAAATGGTCCCAGCTGCCGACCGCCAAGGCTACCGGGACTCCCAGGGAGCGGGCGGCCTTCACGAGCTGGGTCTGCTGAGCGCCGCCAGGGCCGCGCAGCACCAGCGGCGACACGACCAGCGCGTTCGGCGCGAGCTCGTCGAGAAAGCGGATGAGTGCCGGATCGGCAGGCACGGCGCGCTCCACGAGCCTGGACGCCTTGAAGAGACCGCGCACCACCCCATGCGGCCATGAGCCGGCACGCTTCAAGCCGTGGAACCGCGCCGGCACGTAGCGGTCCATGCGGCTGCGCAGGTATGGGGTCCCTTCGCGCCGGGACAGGAAGCGGATGTAGTCGATCGTGACGCCAAGCTCGGTCAGCGGCTGACGCCAGGTGCCGCCATGCTCGGGAACGGGGTTCACGAATCGCAGATTCGGCGGCGCCGTCGCCAGCGCCTCGGTGTCGCGGTCGCTCTTCGGCGGCCGGTCGTACGCCAGCAGGACCTCGTGGCCTCGCCCGGCCAGTGCCAGGAGCGTGGTGGCGTACATCCGGAGATAGCCGGGCTCCGGCATCACGAACAGAATTCTCGACACCGTCCTCCATCGTAATCGCTGCGACCCGCTTCTTGTGCCCGCGCGAGCGGCGATGTCATGATGGCGGCCTGCCACGCACGGTCTTGTTTCTCGCGCCGGATACGATCCCCGCCGGCGCTGCGCTGCGAATCATCGTTCCGGACAGCGAGGCCGCGGCGAGGCGCGCCGTGGAGACGCTGGCTCCCGCGCCGGGCGGCACGCGTCTCGAGTTCGATCACGGGCCGGACGGCCCGGATGCCGAAGGCGCGTTGATCGACGGGTGGAGGGCGCTCGGCCGGGAGACCACCAGCCGTGTCTTCTGTGCCGCCGGTCCGCTGGCCGGCGTGCTCCTGCGAGTCGGCGTGGGCGCGGTACATCCGGTGGCGGTTTTCGACGGCGCCCGCGCTCTGACCGGTACGCCGAACCGCCGCAGCCGGTCGCTGCTGGCCTCCGTGGTGCCGGATTCGTGGTCGCTGGCGCTGTCGCACCAACCGCCCGTCGATGCCGGCAAGTGGCGAGCGCGCTTGCGCGCCGCCCTCGAGCTGGGATGGAGCATTCAGTGGGACGAAACGGCCGCCGACGCCGACCCGATCGCCGACGGTTGGCTCGACGCCGAGTTGGCAGCCGCTTCTCGCGGCCCCGGTGGCGCCGCGTCCTGGCCAGCCACGGCGGCAGACATCCCGCCACCGCCCAGGCCGGAAGCCACCGCCAAGGTCCTGGCTGGACGCCACGGCCGCTTGTTTCTGGCCCAGGACACGCACGATTCCCACCGGCAGTTCGTGGGCGAACGGCCGCTTTCGGCGGACGAGCTCGATGCGTGGGAACGTGGGACGCGCGCACGCCAGACGCGGCTGGCGGCGAAAGGCACACGGTTGATCCAACTGATCGGGCCGGCTCCCCAAGCGGTCCATGCGGCCGATCTTCCGCAGCCGGTGACGCTGTCACCTGACCGGCCGGCGTTACAGCTGCTGCGGCGCCTGCGGTCCATGGTGCCGGCACCGGAGCTGCTCTACCCACTCGACGAGCTGCAGCGGGCGTCCGCGCTGAGGGACACGTTCAGCAAGACCGATTCGCACTGGAACGAGCTGGGGGCGTACCTGGCCTACGAGGCCGTACTGCGGGCGCTCGGTGAGGTTGTGCCCGTGCGCCGCGTCACCCGGTCCGGGGTGTCGTTCCACGACACGTGCTTCGCGGGTGATCTGGGCGAGAAGACGCTCCCGGCCCGCGCCTCGGTGTTCCTGCGGGCACGCATCCACGAGGTGCGCGCCCGGCTGGTGCGCGACAACCGCGTCCGCAACCATGGCCGGGAAGCGGAGTTCACGTGCGAGGCGGCGCCACCGGCGTGCTGTGTCGTCTTCGGCGATTCCTGGGCCTACGCGATGATCCCGTTCCTGGCCGAGTCGTTTCGCCGGCTGGTGTTTCGCCACCGCGTCAACGTCGTGGACGACGACCTGGTGGAGGCGGCACGGCCCGACCTGGTGCTGACGATCCTGACCGAGCGCTTCTGCACCGCTTTGCCGCTGGACGAGAAAGCCATCCCGTTCGAGCGTGAGGTCGCCCGGAAACACAAGGCCAACGCGCTGGTGCCGCCGCCGGTGCCAGGAGGGCCGCCGGCGCTGCAATTCTCGCTCGATTTGGACCGCGGGCTGCCCGGTCGCGGCGGCTTCCAGCTGCCGTCAGCGGACGCGTGATCGTCTACAGCTTGTCGGCGGCGGTCGCCTCGGCACGATTGAAGAACCACAGCCCCGAAACCAAGAACACGCCGGCCATCAAGGCGGCGATGCCCAGGTGCTGGAGGTTGAGGACGGGGATATTCAGTACGCCGTACTTGAAGGCGTTGACGATCGCGGCCATGGGATTGAGGCTGATCGCCCATTGCCAACGATCGGGCACATTGAGGGGGTACATCACCGGGGTCAGGAAGATCCAGAACCCGAGCACGTAGCCCAGCGTGAAGCGTACGTCCCGCGCCTGCAGCGCCAGCACCGACGTCCACAGTGAGATGCCGAGGGCCAGCACCACCGTCAGCACCAGGGCGCCGAGAGCCCACCCCAGATTCAGCACTGCAAGGTGGTTGGTGCCGGTCGTCACCCTGTAATAGATCAACGCCCCGATCAGCACGGCGAGGTTGATCGCGAGATACAGATACGACGGCGCCATGGCCGCAACCGGCATGATGAGCCGCGGCACATAGACCTTGCTCATGAAGCCGCGGTTGAGCTCGAGGCTGCGCGTGCCCCAGGTGACGGCGCTCGCGAAGAACTCCCAGCTGGCGTTTCCGGTGGTCAAGAACAGGAAGTAGGGAACCCCGTGAGAACCCACGCGCAGGAGCGCGGAGAAGACGATCGTGTTCACCAGCAACGGCACGAGCGGGCGGATGAAGATCCACGCCCAGCCGAGCACGGTGTTGGCATACAACTTTTGCAGCGTCCGCGAGGCGAAGAACCGCATCAGCCGGCGATAGCGCCAGACGTCGCGGAATCGTGCCTTCAGTCCTTCTCGCCGGGGTTCGATCACCCACCCCGGCGCGGGTGCCGCAGCGGCTTCGTCCGTGCCGTTCATCGCGTCGAAGGAGTGTACTTCAGCCGCCGCGCGCGGCATTTGCGGGCCGCTCCTGTATCCTGACGTTTGTTGATGCGAGTCCTGTTCATCGCCCGCCGATTCAGCTACTTGAGGAACTACGAAGGGGCGATTCTCGGGCTGGCCCGACGCGGGCACACGGTGCACCTGGTGTCGGTGGCCGGTGAAGGCCGCCTCGAAGGCTCCGCGATGCTCGAGCGGTGGGCCGAACAGTGTCCGGCATCACGTTCGAGCGCCTGCCGCCACCCCCCGCCACGCACACCAAGGCGTCGCTGCGCGGCCGCATCAGCATGATGCTGGACTACCTGCGCTTCCTGGACCCGGCCTATCGGGGATCGCCGGGCCTGATCGAGCGCGCCCGCCGGCGCACGCCCGTGGGCTTCCTGCGGTGGCTCGAGTCGACGCTGGCGAGCCGCCACGGGGTGCGGCAGCTGTGCGCGTGGTTCCTCCGCCACCTGGAGCTTGCGGCACCGCGTCGCCAGGAACTCGACGGCTTCCTGCACGCCCAGGCGCCTGACATCGTGTTGTTCACGCCGCTGATCGCGATGCAGTCCGAGGAACAGGACCTGCTGGCGGCCGCCGTGGAACAGGGTCTCCGGACGGTGTTCTGCGTCTTGAGCTGGGACAACCTGTCGAGCAAGGCCCTGCTCCGCACGATGCCCGATCTCGTGACCGTCTGGAACAACGTGCAACGGGAGGAGGCCCGGGTCCTCCACGGCGTCCCCGACGAACGCATCGCCGTCACCGGCGCGCAGTCCTTCGACCGCTGGTTCAACCGCGAGCCCAGCCGGTCGCGGCAGGAATTCCTGGCCCGCGTCGGCCTTCCCGTCAATCGCCCGTTCCTCCTGTGGGTGTGCTCCGCGCTGCTTCGCACCAGCCCGATGGAAGCCAAGTTCGTGCGTCGCTGGATCGCCGCGGTCCGTGCTTCAGCCGATCCAGAGCTCCGGAGCATCCCGATCCTGGTCCGGCCGCATCCCGCCCGCATGCTCGAATGGTCCTCCGTGCCGCTCGGAGGCTTCAGGGACGTCTCGTTGTGGGGCGCCAACCCGGTGGACGACGACTCCAGCAACGATTACTTCGATTCGCTCTACCACTGTGCCGCCATCGCCGGCCTGAACACGAGCGCATTCCTCGAAGGTGCGATCGTCGGACGGCCGGTGTACACGGTGCTGCTGCCCGAGTATCACGAGAGCCAGGAAGGGACGCTGCACTTTCCCTACCTGCTGGAAGTGGCGGGCGGCCTCCTCTACGCCGCCCGCGACATGGACAGCCATCTGGCCGATCTGGCCGCGTCGTTGCGCCGGCCCGCCGGCATCGACGAGCGCAGCCGGCGTTTCGTCGAGGCGTTCGTCCGCCCGAACGGGCTCGACTCCAACGCCACCACCCACTTCATCCGGGCCATCGAGGATACCGCCCAGCGACCAGCCCGGCGGAGCCGCGCTGCGGGGCGCCGGGAAGCGCCGGCGCCCTTCAGATGGGCCTACCGGTGGCTGGAGCGACAGAGCCGCAGACCTGGCGTGAAGGAATGGCTGATATCGCCGTTCGAGCTCGAGCTGCGGAAACGGCGCGAGGCACGCAAGCGGCGGCAGTTGGAGAAGGTGCGCTACCGGGAAGAGAAGGCGGAGAAGCTCCGCGCCTATCGCGCCAAGAGCAGGCGCGCGACAGCGAGGCGGCGCGACAGGCATGAGTGCCTGGGTGAAACGCTGTCGCCCATCCGCTTTCGAATGGATGAGACCTCGACCACCCCGAGACCACGACTCTGCGGCGGCGCATCGTCGAGGAGAAGGCCTTCCTGCGTCGCGTCTACCACGATGGTACCGGCTTGTCGTCCAGTGGCTGCCGCACGGAGACGGGGCGGTGCTCGAACTCGGGGCGGGCGCGGGGTTCCTGAAATCGTTCTGCCCTGAGGCTGTCACCTCGGACATTTTCCTCACGCCCGGCGTGGACGGCGTGATGGACGCCCAGCGGCTCCCGATTCGCAACGGCGCGTTGAAGGCGATTGTGATGGTGGACGTGCTGCATCACGTGACCTCGCCAGAGCTGTTCTTCGCCGAGGCCGTCCGGTGCCTCAAGCCGGCGGGCGGCTGCTCCTGATTGAGCCGTGGATTAACGGCTGGTCTCGCCTGATTCTACTCGCGCCTTCACCACGAGCCGCTCGACCTCGACGGGGGCTGGACCATTCCCGCGGAGGACCCCTGAGCGGAGCGAACATCGCGCTGCCGTGGATCCTGCTGAGCCGGATCGGCGGCGGTTCGAGCGATCCTTTCCCGGTCTTCACATCGCCGAATCACGCCGTTGATGCAGCGACCTATCTGCTGTCAGGGGGAGTGTCGATGCGGTCGCTGCTCCCAGCTCGGCCTACGCAACAGTTCGCGGAGCCGAACAGTGTGCCCCGCTCGAGCATGCCGCGCGATGTTCGCGTTCGTTCGCATAGATCATCGACCGACTCGGACCGCGAGGCGCAGCGCGCCACGAGATTCTGGCTGCCCCCCTGGGAATCGCGCCGCATCTTCGCAGATCGATTGCCGACGGACGCAGTGTCGCTTCGTCGGTGACTGGTCCTCACGCGACAAGAAGTCAGTCAGTGACTCGTCGAGTCTGCGTCCGCGCTCGGCGACGGGATAGCAACACATTCGAAACTCGACGGTCGGCGTCGCGGGCCGTCGCGCCGGTGGCGCCCGCGGCACATCCAGTTCGCCGCCGTCGACGTCGATTTGACCAAGTCCACCCGCGGCAGGTTCAACAACGCCACCAGGTCGTCGAGCATCACAGCTTTCGCCCCAGAGGCCGGGTGCCTGGCCCCCCGCAGTATCGGGTGACGCGATGCAACCGGCTCCAGCGGCCAACTCGAGTAATAGCCTTCGGCGGCGGCGGCGCCCGGTGCACCCAACGCCGACTGCACCGTCACGATGCGCGGTTCGAGATCGGGATTCAGCGAGCGGTTCCTGACCAGACGCTCGAACGCGTCATCGGTAGGCTCTACGGCGACCACTCGCCCGGCGCTACCGACGGCCCTCGCCAGCGGCAGGGTATGGGCGCCGATGTTCGCGCCGACGTCCAGCACGATGCTGCCCGGCCGCGCGAACTCGAGCAGGCGCCGGCTGGTCGCGCGCTCGTACAGGCCCAGATACAGCGCCAGCTGTACCCCTTCACCAATGTCGAGCGACCAGCGGGCGCCGCGCCGCCGGCACGATACTTCGGTTGTTTGCCGTCCCACCAGTCGCCGCATGCCCTGCACACAGAGAAACAGCCCACGCGCCACCGCCATCTTCCGGGCAGTGGACAACCCGAACCCGGTCACACGAACTTGAGCCTCCGGGCGGCGATTACCGACATGCGCAGCAGCAGCCAGCCGTGCTTCCAGCGCTGGATGTTGGTCGCGCCGTAGGTGCGATCGCGGTAGCGCACCGGAATCTCGACGATCTTCAGGTTGAGGCGCGCGGCCCCGAAGATCAGATCGAAGTCGCCGAACGGATCGAAGTCGCCGAAGTAGGCGCGCGCCGTCGGCCAGCCGCTCGTAGTCGCGGCGCCACAGCACCTTGGTCCCGCACAGCGTGTCCTTGATCGGCTGCTGCAGCAGGTAGTGAACAGCTGCGAGAAGCAACTGTTCCCCAGCTTGTTGAAGAAGCGCATCGCGCCCGGCTCCATCGGGTACACGAGCCGCGTCCCCTGCACGAAGTCCGCGTGCCCGCCCACCAGCACGTCGTAGAACGTCGGCAGGTCCTCGGGCGGCACGGTCAGATCGGCGTCCAGGATCATCAGCACGTCGCCGGTCGCGTCCGCGAAGCCGAGGCGCACGGCGTCGCCCTTGCCCTTGCCCGTCTGCTGGAACGCGCGATCTTCAGCGGCCCGTGTAGAGCGCGGCGCCCGCTTGATCTCCTCCCACGTGTTGTCGCTCGAGTGCCCCTCGACGAAGATCAGCTCGTCGTCCGGCCCCATGCGAGGGGCCGTCGGACGAGCGTGTCGATGTTGCCGGCCTCGTTGCGCGCCGGCACGATCACCGAGACGGATCGGGCTTCCGTCCGCGCACTCGAGCGGCCGAGCGACGGCGATGTGGAGCATCGCGACGATCCGGAAGCCGGAAGCGGTGCCAGCCGCGGATTGATGACGTCGCTGCGGTCGGAGTCCGCACCGAGACCAGCGCCCGGCCTGGCTGGTGACGAGCTTGAATCGGGCCCAGGCCAGCAGGTTGGACAGGTCCGATGGCGCGATCCAGTTGTCCTCGGGGCCCTTGGTCTGGAAGCCGAGGGCCCGCGCCACGCGAAAGAGCGGCTTCCACAGGCTGCTGTAGTAGACCACCACGAGCCGCGTCCTGGAGGAGCACAGCTCGTGAACGTCCTCGAGCACGGCTTGAATGTCGGGCTCGACATGGAGCGTGCCGTTCAGCACCACGCGATCGGGCTCGAACCGGACGGCAGCCGCTTTCGTGAGGACGGATTCGTCGGCTCCGAAACCAGAGTCCGGCGACGGCTGATACGCGGCCTTCCGACTCGCGTCCACGCCGTTCATCAGCAGCGAGGTGCGCGGTTTCACTTCCAGGACCGCCGCATCGGCGGGCGTGAAGAAAGAGACGTACCGGGCGATCAGTCTGTACAGGTAACGACGGAGACGCGGCTCGCGCGGTGTTCCCGGGGCGCGCGGATGATTGGACTTGGCACTCACGCTAACGCGGTCGACGGCATGGCGCTCCGATGGCGGTCCACTCGATCGTCCGCCGCAGACCTTCTTCGAAGGGAACGGCCGCACGAAAACCGAACAGTTCCTCCGCGCGGGTCGTGTCGAGCGAGCGCCGCGGCTGGCCGTCAGGCTTTCTCGTGTCCCAGCGGATGCTGCCGGAGAAACCCATCAACCTCGCAATCATTGCGTCAGGTCGAAGATCGAAATCTCGAAGCCGGCGCCCAGATTGACCGGGTCGGCACCGTCGAATAAGCTCTGTGGCCAGGCGGATTGCCCGCGCCGCGTCCTCGACGAACAAGAACTCGCGCGACGCCCGCCCGTGCCCCAGGCCACGATCTCCGGTTTGCCGGCGTCGATGGCATCCTGGATCTTCACAATCAGCGCCGGAATGACGTGGGAGGTCGCAACGTCGAAATTGTCGCCGGGACCGTAGAGATTGACCGGCAGCAGGTCAATGACGTTCGTCCCGTACTGCTGACGATACGCCTGTCCCTGGACCAGCAACATCTTCTTCGCCAGGCCATACGGCGCGTTCGTCTCCTCGGGATAGCCATTCCACAGCGCCTCCTCCCGGAACGGGACGGGCGTGTGCTTGGGATACGCACAGATGGTGCCCACGGTGACCACTTTGGCACCGACGCCAGGCGGCATTCTTCGATGCAGCTGCACCCCCATCATCACGTTCTCGAAGAAAAACGCGCCT
Source organism: uncultured Acidobacteriota bacterium (assembly GCA_963713655.1). GTDB lineage: Bacteria > Acidobacteriota > Vicinamibacteria > Vicinamibacterales > UBA2999 > CAWEBF01. The sequence goes on along the minus strand of CAVQMT010000021.1, from coordinate 56,627 downwards.
GGATTCTCGCGATTGGCACCGATGCCGCCCACTCGCGCGGCCAGGTGCAGCACGACGTCCGGGCGATGGTCTGCCACGAGCCGACGGCAGGCCGCCCGCTCGACCAGATCGTAGTCGCGCTTTCGCGGAGCCACGACGCTGGCGCCCGAGTCGCGCAACTGGCTGACGACGTAGCGGCCCAGGAAGCCGGCCCCGCCGGTGACGACTATCCTCTTGCCGCTCAAGCTGGCCAATTGTTCACTCGCGCGAAGCGGGTTCAAGAAGGCTGAAGAACAGCACGTCTGTGCCGCCGGCCCCGGGCTCGGTCACGTAGGCCAGCGCCTCGGCCAGATCGGCCACGGAGCGCAGGCGGCTGCCGGTCGCCAGGCGGTTCAGATCCACGAAGTGCGTGAAGTGCCGGCGCAGGGGAGCGAAGAGATCCTCGACGTCCAGCCGCGCTTGCCCAGCCGCTCGACGTCCACCTCGATCTGCCACGCGATGTGACGGCACGCCAGCACCCGCGAGGCGCCGCTGAGGACGTCCACTTCCCCGCCCTGCACGTCCAGCTTCACGAACCGCACGTCGTCGAGATCGATGCCGACGCGGTCCACCCAGGAGTCGAGCGTGGAGATCGGCACCTCCACCGTCTCCCGCCCGGTGGTCATGCCCTCGCCCAGCACACGATGGCCACCGGGGCTCTTGGCTCGCTCGAGCCGGACGGTGCCGTTGTGCGCGCCGATCGCCAGGTGATCGGCCAGAGCCAGGCCAGCCAGGCCGTTGTCGCGGATGTTCCGGACCAGGCAGGCGTAGTTCAACGGATCCGGCTCGATGCAGTACGCGAGAGTGGCGTCGCCGAGCACCACCCTCGGAATTGACATCCGGCCGATGTTGGCGCCGATGTCGATCATCGCGCCGCCGATTCCGGCTTCGCGAGTCTGCGCGATCGCACGATAGGGGAAGTCCTGGTGCTTGAGGTAGCGCGCCACCGCCTCGGGGTCGTCGGGCGCGAGCAACGGCACCGACCAGGTCAGCGAATCCAGAGCGATCACCTTGATGTTCTCGGCGAACTCGTCGGGGGCAGCCACTGCTTGCGCATAGGCCGGAGACACGGCAGCGAACTGCTGCTCGCGATCACGCGCCTCGGGCTTGGCGCTGGAACGGGCGACCACGGCGCGCACGCAGCGGCAACAAGCGCTGCAGCGTGTCCGGCTCCAGCACCTGGCGGCGAACGCGCTTCTCGCGATCGCGCGGGGACTCGTCGGCTCGGCGGCGAGAGCGCTCGCTCATGGCGCCACGATCCGCAACTGGCCCCGTTCGTCGAACTCCGCCGCGCCGCTGGCCACGGCGTGCCGCACGACGTCGGGCCACTCGCCGGCCAACCGCCCCCGAGTGGCGTCGTCCACCCGCAGCACGGCGCGGTCGTAGGCCTGCCGATACGCGGCCACGCGGGCCTGGCATTCCTGGCTCGGACATCGTGACCGGCGGCGGTCTCCGCGGCGCGCGCCAGCAGGAACAGCGTCTCGTTCTTCTGGTGCTTCACGAACCGGGTCTCGAAGCCGTTGGCGGTCAGCGGCGCGCACGAGCGACGCCTGGTCGAACGCCTGCAGGTGCAGCGGGTTCAGGGTGGCCAGCATCGACTGGCTGCCCTTCAGGAACTCGGCGTCGTCCGGCTCGTTGTGCAGATACAGGTGCCCACCGGGTTTCAGCCGGGCGCGGATCGTGGCCAGGAACTCGCTGACCCGGACCGCGTGCGTGATCATGTGGTTGCAGATCACCAGGTCGAACTCGCCGTCGAACGGGATCGCGAAGTGATCGAAGTCGATCGGTCGGCAGACGTGTCGATGCCGTAGACCTCGCGCAGCAGGAACTGCTGGCTCTCCCAGATCGGCATCGCGTAGACCTCGGCGCCCCAGGCGCTCCTGCAGGCCGTCCAGGATCGACCCGGCGCGCGAGCGCACCTCCAGCACGCGCGCGCCGCGCGGCTCCAGCAGCGCGCCGATCACGTCGGTGTGCAGGCTGTTCTCGAAGCGGTCGCGCAGGAGCGGCGCCAGGTACTCACGCCGCGACAGCCCGGAGTGATCCGAGACGAACACGCCCCGCGCGGCCAGCCGGCGCAGCTGCTCGCGGTCGGCGTCGCTGAGCGGGCGCGGATTGAGCACCAGGTTGGTCACGGCTTCCCCGCCGCGCTTGGCCGTGACTTCCTCGAAGTGCTGCAGCAGAAAGCGATAGCGTTCGCCCGAGGGCCGGCGCGACGCAAACAGCATCCCGCAGGCGTGGCACACGGCGTAGTCGTAGCGCGCCGAGGTGGCGTCCGGGCGCCTTCTCCAGCAGAATCAGCTTGTTCCAGGGGCTGACGACGGTGAAGTGCGAGTGGCCGCACGCCGGGCACGCCGCCAGCGTCAGCCACTCCCGCCCCTCGGGATCCGGCGCCTCGGCGCCGAACACCGGCTCCCACGACGGCTGCCGACGCTTCCCCGGCTCCACCGCGATCGGCCGCGACGACAGCCGGACGTCGCCGGCTTGCCGTTCGCGGCCCGCTCCACCGCCCTCGAGGGCGCGGGCCGCGCGCGTGACCGTCATCGTGTTCTGGAGCAGCCGGTCGTGGACCTCGCGCCGCAGGTCGGCCAGCTCCTGACGCACCTTGCGCAGCTCGTCGCGCGACGCCGTCGCCGCGTTTGGCGCTCTCCCGCAGCAGATCGGCCAGCTTCGCGACCTGCTTGGACAGAGCCGCGAGCGCGCCCTCACCTCGGGACAGGAACCCGAGCGCGCGTCGCGGAAACGTCAGAAGCGTGCGCCACATGCTGCTGCTAGCGTCGAACGGCTATTACATCACGCAACCGTGCCCCATGCTCGCCCCGAGCCGCCCGATCCTCGCCAGCGTACAATGCAGCGGCCCCGTCGTTGTCATCTGTGAGTGGCCAGCGAGCGTGGGTCACGTGGAGGCCCCATGGAGATTCTCTACGTCAAGAAAGACGGTGCCATGCACGAGGTCGACGCGAAGCGGTTCGAGCTGCTCTGGGGTGACCCTTGCCACGTGGTGCGCACCGTTGGTGACAGCGTCGAAGTGCACGCCAGGGGCCGGCTCGGCCTGGTGAAAGCCGCCAGCCTGGGCGACGACCCCAAGCTCCTCGAGCTCTACATCATCGACGTCGGGCAGGGCGACGGCGTGCTGATGAAAACGCCGGACGGCAAGTGGCACCTCATCGACGCCGGCGTCGCGGTCGAGCAGCAGATGACGCGCCGTGGCGCCGCCAACTTCCTGGCGTGGAAGTTCCTGAGAGACCTCCGGCTGCCGAAGGTGTCGCTGGAAACGGTCACGATGTCGCACCCCGACGCCGACCACTATGGCGGCCTGGTCAACGTGCTCGGCGGCACCCTACCGCGGCTGCACGCGGACGAAACGGGCGCCTTCCCGGTCGAGGTCAAGACGTTCTATCACCCGGGCATGGGCCGGTTCGCGGGGGCTGATCCGCTTGGCCTGCGTACTCCAGGAACGGTTGCACCGTTCCCCCAGGCGGCACACGGCATCAACCGGGCAGGGAGCTTCATCACGGAGCTGCTGTTCGACCAGGCGAGCTTTGCCACGCCGGCGCGCCCGTTCACCGACGAGTTCGCCAAGCTCGCGGCCCTGGTCGGCACCGTGCCTACCCACGTGGTCCCGCTCGACCACGCCATTGGCCACCTGCCCGGCTACGGGCCCACGTCCGAGGTTCGGATTCGCGTCCTCGGACCGATCGTCGAGACGTTCGACGGGTCGCGTGGACTGCGCTTTCTCAGCGGCAGCGAGTCGATCACGCGCAACGGCCACTCCGTGCTCTATCGGGTCGAGTTCGGTCAGGCGCGGATTCTGCTGACCGGCGATTTGAACACCACCGCGCAGCGGTTGCTGCTCTCCTATCTGCCGCCGGACGAGTTCGCAGTCGACGTCGCCAAGGGCTGCCACCACGGAGCCGATGACGTGGACATCGGGTTCGTCAAGGCGATGGCGGCACGCGCCACGGTGATCTCGTCCGGCGACAACGAGGACTACGCCCATCCCAGGCCGCGTGTGATGGGAGCGTCGGCGAAGTACGGCCGCGAGGGCGTTGACCTGGACAATGAGGCGGTGGCGCCGCTGCTCTATTCGACAGAACTGGCACGGTCCGTGCGGCTGGGGTTCACCGACAAGGTGCGCGCGGGGACGCCGGCCGAGACCTTTCCGCCAGAAGTCGTGGACGTCCGCGATCAGGACCGGCGCTTCCGTGACCTGGAGCGGACGCCGCTGTCGTTCGGGCTGGTCTACGGCCTGGTGAACGTGCGCACGGACGGTGAGCGCATCCTCCTGGCCACCTTGGAGGAGAAAGGCTCAGCGTTCGACAAACGCGTCATCCTCGCCGGCCGGTCACCGGCGTGAGCTATCGCGAACGCGCCTTCACGGCGGCGCGGGTCTCGCGATCCACCTCGCGGCGGCGGATGGTCTCGCGCTTGTCGTGGGCCTGCTTGCCCTTCACCAGCGCCAGCGCCACCTTGACGCGGCCGGTCTTGAAGTACATCTGCAGCGGCACCAGCGTCAGGCCCTTCTCCTTCACCTTGCCGGTCAGCTTCTGGATCTCGTGGCGGTGCAGCAGCAGCTTCCGCTGCCGCCGCTCGTCGTGGTGCGCGTAGCCGGTGTGGCTGTAGGGGCTGATGTGGACGTTGTTCAGCCACACCTCGCCCTTCTCGAGCCGGGCAAAGCTGTCGCGCAGGTTCACGCGGCCCTCGCGGATGGCCTTCACCTCGGTGCCGAGCAGCGCCACGCCGGCCTCCCACGTGTCCAGCACGTGGTAGTCGTGAAACGCCTTGCGGTTGTCGGCGATCAGCCGCTGGGCTTTTTCCCGCTCGGTCTTCTCGGCCATTGACAGGTCAGCTACCGTAGCACGGCCAGCCAAACGGCTCCCACGTACGCGCCGGCGTGAGGTCCTTTCGCACGAACAGGTTGATGCCGAAGCGGCCGTCGAACTCGCGCGTGCCCGCCAGCCGGTACTCGCTGTCGATGTGCGCCATCACCAGCGGGAACGAGCGTGCGGAAGTTCTCGTAGGACTGGCCGGTGTCGAGCAGAATGATCGGCACCGACTGCGCCTTGAGCCGGGCCAGCGTCAAACGCTGCGCCTCCTCGGTGGCAAAGAAGCCGGGACGCAGGTCGGCGTGACCGCCAGCGAAGGCGCGCTGCGCCAGCGCCAGCACCTGCGGCAGATACGCCTGCACCAGCACGCGATCGCCCGGGGCCGTGCACGCGTTCACGTAGCGCGCGAGCGTGATCAGATCGGGCGTGTCGTCCCGCTCGGCCCAGGTGTCGAGGTTCCATTCGCGCCGCATCTGCGCGGCAATCTGGCCCGCCCGCTCGAACGGCTTGCCCACGCGCTCCACCATCGACGACCGGTCCAGGCGGTCGTAGAAGTCGCGGCTCAAGCCGGCGCCGAGGATGAACGCGATCGCCGCCGCTCCGCCGCCCACCGCCACGCGAACGGCCCACGCGTGCGCCTGCGCAGCGCGGCGACAGCGCCGCCCGGCTCACGCAGCAGCCGCGGCACGGCCACGATCAGCCAGGTCGACGAGGATCGCCAGCGGCACGGACGGATCGGCCAGGCGCGCCTCCAGCGGGCTGCGCAGGAAGAAGGCCACGAGCATGATGGCCAGGATCGCCACCATGCCCAGCTTGGCCCGCGCCTGCGGCCACCCGGGGCGCCCGCCGTCACTCGACGCCCAGAGCACGAAGAGCGCGAAGAACGGCAGCGCGATCTCGGTGTAGTAGGTCCACGCCACCATGTTGTCGCGCACGGCGGCGACCGCTTTGGCCACGCCGAACGCCCTCTCGGCGGCTTCCGAGACACCGTCGGGATTGTCGAACAACCCGGGCCACACCACCGGCGCGCGGTCGCGATCGCGCGCCGCCCACGCCGACGCCTGCTGGAAATAGGTGCCGATGCCGCCGTTGCGCTGGATGAACAGCAGATACGGCGCCAGCATCACCAGCACCAGCGCGCCGTAGATCGCGGCGTGCTTGAGCCGCTGGCCCCACGACAGATCGCGCATCAGCACCAGCAGCGCCGCCATCGACGCGGCGATGAAGACGCCGTGGTCGTGGCGGAACAGGAACGCCACCACGGTGACGACCGCCAGCCACAGGCGCGTGCGGTCGCTCGGCGCGTCGGCGAACCGCCACAGCAGCGGAATGGCCGCCGCGTAGGACAGGAACTTGGGGTAGTTGTAGTAGCGCGGCTCCAGGCAGACGAAGAACAGCGCCCCCACCACGCCCAGCGCGGTCCAGCCGCTGGCGCGGCCACAGAGCCAGCAGATCAGTGCCGCGCTGAGCGCCAGCGCCGCCGAGGAAAACGCGATCTCGCTCAGCGTGCCGCGGCCGCCGATGGTCTGCACCGCGGCGCCGACGTAGTAGTAGAGCGGCGCGCCGTGATCCACGAAGTCGCGCACCGGCAGATCGCCGAAGAGGATCTGCCAGCCGCGAATCAGGTAGAAGAAGTGGTCGTCGGTCAGGCCGGCGAACGACCCGCCCGGGTCGTTGAAGCGAAGCAGCCACACCAGGCCGAACACCGCGGCGGCGGTGGCCGCTGCAGCGACGTTCCGAATCGACTGCAGGTCGCGGACGGCCACGATGCGGCCATCATAACAAGTCGCTCCGCCGGTGGTTCGGGCTACGATTGATCGTGTCGCTCACGATCGCGCTGGCCCAACTGAACCCCACGGTTGGCGACCTGGCGCGCAACGCGGCGCTGGTCCGGCAGGCCCGCGACAAGGCCGGCGCAGCTGGGCGCCGACCTCGTCGTCTTCTCCGAGTTGTTCCTGGTCGGCTACCCGCCCGAGGACCTGGTGCTGCGGCCGGCGCTGGTCGCAGGCCGCGGCGGCGATCCTCGAGGAGCTGATTCGCGAGAGCGCAGCCGGCGGACCCGGCCTGGTGGTCACGCTGCCCTGGCGCGACAACGGCGTCGCTGCACAACGCGGTGGCGCTGGTCGTCGACGGCCACGCCGAGGTGCGCTACAAGCACGAGCTGCCCAACTACGGCGTGTTCGACGAGAAGCGCGTGTTCGCGCCAGGCCCGCTGCCGGAGCCGGTGGAGTTCCGCGGCATCCGCCTGGGCCTGCCGATCTGCGAGGACGTGTGGTTCCCGGCCGTGGCGTCGCACCTGGCCGACCACGACGCGGAGCTGCTGATCGTGCCCAACGGCTCGCCCTTCGAGGTCGACAAGTCGGAGCAGCGGCTCGCGCTGATCACGCGAGCGCGTGCGCGAGTGCGGGCTGCCGCTGATCTACGTGAACCAGGTCGGCGGACAGGACGAGCTGGTGTTCGACGGCGGCTCGTTCGTCGTCAACGCGGACGGACAGCTGGCGCAGGTGCTGCCGTCCTGGAAGGACAGCATCGCGCTGACCGGGTGGGCGCGGACGGCCGAGGGCTGGCGCTGCGACGGGCACACGACCTTCGTGGAGGAGCCGCGCCTCTCGGCCGTCTACCACGCGATGGTGCTCGGCCTGCGCGACTACGTGCGGAAGAACAACTTTCCCGGCGTGCTGCTGGGCATGTCGGGCGGCATCGACTCGGCGCTCACGGCCGCGGTGGCCGTGGATGCGCTCGGGCCGCAGCGCGTGCGCGGCGTGCGGCTGCCGTCGCGGTTCACCACGCCGCCGAGCCTCGACGACGCCGCCGAATCGGCGCGGCTGCTGGGCATGCGGCTGCGACACGGTGGACATCGAGGCGCCCGTGGCCGGCGGCGGAGTCGGCGCTGTCGCCGTTGTTCGCGGGGCTGGACGCGCGACGTCACCGAGGAGAACCTGCAGGCGCGCGTGCGCGGCCTGCTGCTGATGGGCCTCTCGAACAAGTTCGGCGACCTGCTGGTGACCACCGGCAACAAGTCGGAGATGTCGGTCGGCTACGCCACGCTGTACGGCGACATGTGCGGCGGCTACTCGGTGCTGAAGGACGTCTACAAGACCGAGGTCTACGCGCTGTCGCGCTGGCGCAACGAGCATCAGCCCGAAGGCGCGCTTGGGTCCCGAGGGACGCGTGATCCCGGAGTCGTCGATCACCAAGGCGCCGACGGCCGAACTGCGGCCCAACCAGACCGACCAGGACTCGCTGCCGCCGTACGACGTGCTGGACGCGGTGCTGCAGGGCCTGGTCGAAGACGAGCTGAGCGTGGCCGAGATCGTGTCGCGCGGGTTCCCGCGCGACGTGGTCACGCGCGTGCAGCGGCTGCTCTACTCGGCGGAATACAAGCGCCGGCAGGCGCCGCCCGGCGTGAAGATCACGCGCAAGGGCTTCGGCCGCGACCGGCGCTATCCGATTACGAACGCGTTTCGCGAGTCGTGAGCGGCGTGCGTCAGCGAGCGGCGCGGCTCGACGGACGCGACCGGCGCGCACACGTCGTCGGTGCAGCGGCCGCGACGCACGCGGTTGGCGGCAACGTAGCGGTAGATGGCGTCGCCGAGGTGCCACACGCCGGGCAGCGGTCCGAGCAGCGCCATCGGCCACATCAGCGGCACCACGCGGGCAATCCACAAGTAGCCGGCGTAGCCGCCCAGCCCGCGCGCCGGTCTCGCTGACGACGTACATCTCCACCAGCACCTCGGCTTCGGTCAGGCCGGGCGCGACGCGCGCGCGCACGTCGGCGTCGGTGGCGTCCACGAACGTCAGCCGGTGCAGCCAGTCCAGCCGGCGCAGCACGCGGACCGTGCGCCGGCACATCGGGCACCCGCCGTCGTAGAGGACTGTGTAGCGGCCCATCGCTGACTCGATCTACTGCCGGCCGTCCACTTTCGTAACGGGGCGGGTGGCTTGTCGGGTGTGGTTGCGCGGGCCAGCCGCGCGGCCAGCAGCACGGCCTCGACCATGCTCGACGGATCGGCCACGCCCTTCCCGGCGATGTCGAACGCCGTGCCGTGATCGACCGACGTGCGCACGATCGGCAGGCCCAGCGTGACGTTGACGGCGCGCCCGAACGCCAGCAGCTTCACCGGAATCAGCCCCTGGTCGTGGTAGCAGGCGATCACGGCGTCGAACTCGCCGCGAGCCGCGCGCACGAACAGCGTGTCGGCCGGAAACGGCCCCGCGATCGAGACGCCGGCGGCAGCGGCGGCGCGGACCGCCGGCGCCAGCACCCGCGTCTTCCTCGTCGCCGAGCAGCCCGTCCTCGCCCGCGTGCGGATTCAGGCCGGCCAGCGCCAGCCGCGGGCGCGGAAAGCCGAACCGCGGCAGCTCGCGCGCGGTGAGCTGGATGATCCCGTCGAGCGTCTCGCGCGTCAGCGCCGCCGGCACCTGGGCCAGCGGCAGGTGGATGGTCCCCAGCACCACGCGCAGCGGCTCGGACCAGAACATCATCGCCACGCGGGGGCTGCCGGTCAGGTGACCCAGCAGATCGGTGTGGCCCTTCCACGGCAGGCCGGCGCGCGCGAACGCCAGCTTGTTCACCGGCGCGGTGGCCACGGCCTGCACGACGCCGGCCTGCGCGTCGCGCACCGCGGCGCAGATCGCATCGTAGGCCGCCCGGCCCGCGTCGGCCGACAGGACGCCGGGCGCAAACGCATCCGTTCGCGGGCCCGTAGAGCACCGGCTCGCACGCCTCGCGCACGCGCGGATCGGCGGCCGCCTTCTGCGCGATCTCGGGCCCGATGCCGGCCGGATCGCCGACCGTCATCGCGACGCGCGGTTTCACAGCTCCAGCGCCAGCCAATCGGCCACGACCTTCGGGCTGGCGTTGCGCTCCAGCGCGGCCAGCGCCTGATCGACGGCCGAGTAGGCGCGCACGCTGCGCCTGGCGTCGTAGGAGCGCGCCAGCGCGTCCAGGTCGTCGGCCAGGTCCGCGTTGGCCAGGGCGCCGGTGTCGATGCCGCGAGCCGATGATCGACAGGTCGCGCAGCAGCGACGACATCGCCCGCAGGCAGACCGCCAGCTGCTCGCGCTCCACTCCGGGCGGCGACGGCTTGGCCGGCGTCAGCATCTTGGCCGCGTCGATGCGGCGCGACGGGTCGGCGCCGCGCGCCACCTGCCCCAGCAGCCGCGCCGCCGTCTCGCGGGCCTCGACCACGTCGGTGGAGCTGGCCGCCAGCGCGCCGCCCACGCTGCCATCGGCCGCGTCCGCGGCCGCGCGCGCGTCCGCGGCGGCGAACTTGTGATCGCGCATCGAGCACGGTCGCCACGTCGGCCACCGGCAGCGCCGCGAACCGCAACCGCGGGCAGCGCGAGCGCACGGTCGGCAGCAGCGCGTCGGGCATCGACGACACCAGCAGGAACACCGACGCCGACGGCGGCTCCTCCAGCGTCTTCAGCAGCGCGTTCTGCGCCTGCGGCACCATCGCATCGGCCTCGTCGATGATCACCACGCGGCGGCGGCCCTCGAACGGCCGGAAGCCGGCGCGGTCGATCACGTCGCGGATCGGCTCGATCTTGATCGATCCGCGTGTCGCCCGGCTCGATCGACGACGACGTCGGGATGCACGCCGCGCTCGATGCGGCGGCACGACGCGCACGCGCCGCATGCGTCGCGCTCCAGCTCACCGGTTCTCGGGTCGAGGCAATTCATCGCCGCGGCCACGGCCGCGGCCACCCGGCGCTTGCCCACGCCGGCCGGACCGGCCAGGAGCAGCGACGGCGGCAGCGTGTCGCGCGCGACCGCGCGCGACAGCAGGCTCACCAGCCGCGCGTGGCCGACCACGTCCCGGAACGGCATCGCCTGCAGAATACATCCGAGTTCACGCCGATTCGTGCGGCCGGGCTAGGACCGCGCGGGCCAGACCACTTTTTCCAAGATAATCGCGCCGCGTGGCCGAACTAGAATTTCCGCATGCCGAAGAAGCACGCGCAGACGCCGTGCATCATCGCCGTCGCCATTACCGGATCGGTGCCCCGGAAGGAACACAACCCGGCGGTGCCGATCACGCTCAGCGAGCAGCTGGAATCCACGCACGCGGCCTTCGAGGCCGGCGCCGCGCTGGTGCACGTGCACGTGCGCAACGACGATCAGTCCACCACCTCGAACCCCGACAAGTTCGCGGCGTTCCAGGAGCGCATCCGCCCGCTGTGCCCCGGCATCATCGTGCAGTTCTCCACCGGCGGCCGGTCGGGCGTGGGATCGGAGCGCGGCGGCATGCTGCACCTGCGCCCCGACATGGCTTCGCTGGCGACCGGCTCCTGCAACTTCCCGACGCGCGTCTACGAGAACCCACCCGAGCTGATCGACGAGCTGGCCGCGGCGATGCTCGAGCATGACGTCAAGCCGGAGATCGAAGTGTTCGACCTGGCGATGCTCTACAACGCCGTGAACTACGCGCGGGACGGCGCCATCACGCCGCCGCTGCACGTCCAGTTCGTGCTCGGCGTGAAGAACGCGCTGCCGGCCGAACGCGACATCCTGGCGTTTCAGGTGGCCAAGCTGCGCGAGCTGATGCCCGAGGCCACCTGGGTGGCGGCCGGCGTCGGCCGCCATCAACTCGACGTGAACCGCTGGTGCCTGGAGATGGGCGGCCACTGCCGCACCGGGCTCGAGGACAACGTGCGCTGGGACCGGGGACGGCTGGCCGCGTCGAACGCCGAACTGGTGTCGCGCGTCGCCGCGCTTGTGCGCCGATTACGGCCGCTCGGTGGCGACGCCGGGGGAAGCGCGCGCCCTGCTCGGCCTCCGCGCCATGACCCCGGCGTAGCCCGCCCGCGCGTTCGAGAGCCAGTCATCGGCCGACGACTGCCTTCGTCATAATCGGCGAGCGATGCCTCCCGTCACGCTCCACGACCGGCTGCTGGCTGGGTTGTCACGGCGAGAGCTGTTGCGGCTCGCGGCCTGGCTCGGCGCCGCCGCCGTGCTGCCGCCCTTCCCGCCGCGCCGCGCGCAGGCGCAGCAGCAGTTCGCGGACTATCCGTTCTCGCTCGGTGTCGCGTCTGGAGACCCGCTGCCCGACGGCGTCGTGCTGTGGACGCGTCTGGCGCCGCGTCCGCTCGAGAGCGGCGGCGGCATGCCGCCGGCCGCGATCGAACTCGGGCTGGGAGGTCGCGCGCGATCGGCTGTTCCGCACCATCGAGCAGAAGGGCACGGCCACGGCGTCCCCGGATCTCGCGCACAGCGTGCACGTGGAGGTGACGGGGCTCGAGCCCGCGCGCGAGTATTTCTACCGCTTCCGAGCCGGCGGCGAGATCAGCCAGACCGGCCGGACCCGCACGGCTCCAGCGGCGGGTGCCGCCGTGGACAGCTTGCGCTTTGCCGTCTGCGGGTGCGCTTACTACGAGGACGGCTACTTCACGGCCTATCGGCGTATCGGCGAAGGCGACTTCGACTTCGTGCTGCACACCGGCGACTACATCTACGAGGCGCGGCCGACCAGCGCCCGGCTCAATCGAAAGGTGCGCGAGCATCTCGTCGACGAAGTGTTCAGCCTGGCCGACTACCGGCTGCGCTACGCGCAGTACAAGACTGGACGACGACCTGCGCGACGGCACACCTGTCGGCACCGTTCTTGATGAGCTGGGACGACCACGAGGTGGCCAACAACTACGCCGGCGACGTGGACGTGGCGAACACGCCGCGCGAGGTGTTCTTGCTGCGCCGCGCCGCCGCCTTCCAGGCCTACTACGAGCACATGCCGCTGCGGCGCCCGGCGTTCCCGAGTGGCAGCAGCATGCGGATCTACCGGCGGCTGCAGTTCGGCTCGCTGGTGGACCTGAGCATCCTGGATACGCGCCAGTACCGGTCCGACCAGGCCTGCGGGGACGGAGCCAGGACCGGCTGTGCCGAGGCCTTGGACGACGAAGCGCACGATGCTCGGCGACGAGCAGGAGCGCTGGCTGTTCGACAACCTGGCGACGGCGCGGGCGCGCTGGACGCTGATCGGCCAGCAGGTGTTCTCGTTCGCCCGCGACCTGGCCAAGGCCGCGCCCGAGGGCCGCTACGCGATGGACAAGTGGGACGGCTACGTCGGCGCCCGCAGCCGGCTGTACGCGCGGCTGAAGGACGCGAAGACGCCGAACCCGATCGTGATCTCGGGCGACGTGCACGCGCACTTCGGCGCCGAGCTGAAGCAGGACTTCGCGGACGTGCGGGCCGAACCGATCGGCGTGGAGATCACCAACTCGTCGGTCAGCGCCGGCGCCGACGGGAGCGATGTGGCCGCCGACTGGGAGGCCACGCGCGCCGACAATCCCGCACATCAAGTACCACGGCAACCGGCGCGGCTTCATCGCGTGCACGGTCACGCCGAACCAGATGCGGGTGGAGTTCCGGTCGCTCGAGCGCGTGACGGAACCCGATGCGCCGGTGAAGACCGTACCGGCGTTCGTGGTGGAAGCAGGTGTGTCGCGGCTGTCGCCGGCCTGACTAGACACGGGCTCCGCTTTTCGGCTTTCTCTCCTACTTGATCGACTTGATCCACTCGAGAATCGGCTTCGACACCGACGTATCACCGCGTGTCGAAAGCGAACACCTCGGACATGTGGCTGTGCAGCCTGGCGAAGAGCATCGCCGGGCAGTGGCCGGTGCCGTCCTTCGCCTTGTCGCCATCCAGCTTGCACATCTCGTCGTGCAGCGCTTTGTCCGACGCCAGCATCTCACCCATCACGCCGGGGTCCAGCTCGGCGCGCACCAGCATGATCTTCACCGGCGTGGCCTTGAAGCCCGGCAGGTTGTCGCGCTCGGCAATCTGCTCCGGCGTCAGCGGCTGACCGCCGCGGCCACGTCCCGCCGACCGCCAGGCCCGCCGCCGGCGGCGCGCTGGCCGCTCGGTCCCGAGATGGCCCCATCGTTCGACGCCATGTTGGCGGAGGTGCCGCAGGTGCTGCCCGGAGCGTTGGCGCCAGGCCCGCCTGGTCCACCGGGGCCGCCGCGGCCGCCACCGCCGCCGCCCGCGGTCGGGACGGGGTTGCCCGACATGTAGATCGGCGCCCTTTCACCTGCACGCCGTTCTTCCACCGTTCGGGATGGCCGACGTAGACGCCCAACGGGCCGGTGCCGGCCGAGTGCGCGGCGATGAATATGCGGTTGCCGTCGCCGCGGAACCTGCCGGCGTTGGCCTTGACCCAGTCGACGGCGAGCGAGAGATCGCGTCCACCGTCGTCCCAGTTGCCCGTGCCCGGATGGCGCTGCACCAGCACGCCGACCATGCCGTTCTTCGCCGCCCAGCGGCCGATGTTGTCGTAGAAGGCGTTGCCCTCGCGCACTTGCTGCTCGATCTTGTTGCCGCCGCCGCCCGGCACGTAGATGAAGATCGGGCGGTTGTTGCCGCTGTTCCCGGTGAACACGTCCACCACGTCCTTCGCGTCCGGGCCGAACGACTGGTCGCGGGCGATGGTGATACCGGGGTACAGCGCCGCCGTGGACGCCGGCGCGGCGGCGCCGACCGGCCAGTAGGTGTTGAAGTCAGCCTGGCGGCATCAGCGGCCGATACAGCTTCGCGGTGCAGGCCGGGTCCACGATCTGGCCGATCTTGAGCAGGGCCTCGTGGATCTCCTTGGGCACCTGGGCCTGCGCCGTCGCCGCGGCCGGCGACCAGAACGGCCGCCATCAGCACGGCGCCGCAGGTTTCTCAGCGTCATTGCCACCTCCGTGGGGTTGTTGAAACGGCAGCATCATGGCACAGCTCGCTCTTAACAAACTGTTGACACGACTGGGCTTGCCGGAACGTCACAGTCCTGAAACACTGTTGCCATGCTCACCAGCATCACACGCCGGCACGTGGTCAGCATGCGTCCTGATCCTGGGGTGCTGGCCGCGGCTTCGATGGTCGTGACCGGGCAGGGCCGCGCGCCCGGCCGGCTGGAGCGAGGCGACGCACGGTGCGAAGGGCGCGCCGAACTACGCGCTGCTGTTTGCGATGGATCGCGTCCACGAGCTGCGCATCGCGATTCCCGCCGGCGAGTTCAAGAAGATGCAGGACGACGTGGCCACCTCGGCCCGCCGATGCCGCCAGGAATGGGCCCGGCGGCCGGGGCGCGGCGGATTCGATCCGCAGCAGATGCAAGCCATGATGGAAGCCTCCGTCAAGGCGTGCGAGGGCAAGGCCGCCGAGGCGTCCTGCGCAGCCGGGCCGGTGGCCGGCACCTGCATGGCGATGTTCGGCGGGCCCGTGCTGGCGTGCGTGCCGCCGGAGATGGCCAAGATGATGCGCGGCGGCGCCTTGTCGCTGACCACGCGCGATCCGATCTACGTGCCGGTGACCGTGACCTACAACGGCGAGCACCTGGACGCAAGGTGGCGATGCGCTACAAGGGCAACTCGTCGCTGACGACCGCCATCGCCACCGAAGAACGGCAAGGTGCCGTTCCGGCTCGACTTCAACCGCTTCGCCAAAGCCGATCCCGCCACGGCCGGGCAGCGCTTCCACGGCTTCGAGGAGATGACGTTCTCGTCGAACTTCTCCGACGACTCGATGCTGCGCGAGGTGCTGGGCAACGAGATCTTCCGCGACCGCGGCGTGCCGGCGCCGCGATCCGCGTTCTACCGCATCTACGTGGACACCGGCAGCGGCCCCGAGTACCTGGGGCCTCTACACGATGGTCGAGGATCCGGGCGACGGCGCGATGCTGGACTCGCAGCTCGGCGGCCGCGCGGCGAACCTCTACAAGCCCGACGGCCCGGGCGCCGACTGGACGAAGTTCGACAAGGAAGGGTTCAGCAAGAAGACCAACGAGGACGAGGCCAACTTCGCCGACGTCGAAGCGGCCATCGCGGCCCTGCAGGCGCCGCGCGACAACCCGGCGCAGTGGCGCGCGAAGCTCGAATCGGTGTTCGACGTCGACCACTTCCTGAAATGGCTGGCGGTGAACACCGCGATCGACAACTGGGACACCTACGGCGCGATGGCCCACAACTACTACCTCTACGGCGACCCGAGGCAGAAGGGCCGGCTGCAGTGGATCCCGTGGGACAACAACATGGCGTTCGGCATCAACCCGATGGGCGGACCGCCGGGTCGCGTCGGCGGCCCCGGTCGCGGGCTCCGCCTCCGGGCGGCGCTCCGGGCGGCCGGTGCCGGCCGCCCGGGCGGTCCCGCTTCGGTCCTGGTGCGACGCGCCCGGCGCGGCGGACCACCGCCGTTCATGGCCGCGATGATGGGCGGCCGCGATCTGCTGCACCGCAACCGCGGGCGAGCGCTGGCCGCTGCTGCAGAAGATGATGGGCGACGACGTCTACGCGGCGCGCTACCGGACGCATCTCGCCCAGGCGCTGCAAGGCGCGTTCGAGTACGAGACGTTCGCGCGGCGCGCGCGCCAACTGCACGCGATGGTGGCGCCCTACGTCAGCGGGCCGCAGGGCGAGCGGCCGACGCACACGACGCTCAGCTCACCGGAAGCGTTCGCGCAGGCCGTGGACGGCCCCGGCGGGCTGCTGGAGCTCGTGCGCAAGCGCCAGGCGGATATTCGAGAGGCGCTGGCGAAATAGACGGGGCGACCGTCTACTTGCCGACGAGGTGCGGCAAATCGCGGTTGTTCTCGTTGCAGACGTATTCCAGCAGCTCGTCGTCGGCGCTCAGCTGGAACTCCTGAGTCACCGTCCACGGCCGTGAGTACATCTTGGGATCGTCGATCGTGATCTCGACGTTCAGTCGGCCAAAGCTGGGGCGACGGATGCGCTCGGTCACCGTCATGGCCTCGGAATGTGGATGGCCCGCATCGTCGAGCCAGGTCTTGTCGTTGAATCCGACCGTTCGCACCACCAGCGTGTCGCCATCCCAGCGGCCCGTGGAATATCCCATCCACGTCGGCTGCGGATCTTTCGCGAGGAGTGTGCCGGTCCAGGAAGATCTGCCGGAAGGTCGTGCGCGTCTCGTACAGGACCACGATGAAAGCCGGCGTCTGGATGATCTTTTGCGGAAACGGCACGCCGTTCACTCGTGGGAACCCAGGCGCCAGGCAATACCCTTCCGGATCGTCCTTGCCCAGGTTGTCCTGGCGTTCCGCGTAGAGCGCCCGGGCCGCAGGCAGCATCGGAACGTCTTCCGGCTTCAGGTCTGCCGCGAAATCGAAGTTGAACTTGATGTCGGTTTGCCAGATCCCGGAAAGGTCGATGGTCCCGGAAGGACTGCGAGGTGGCGGCGCCGCCAGATCGACGGCGCCGGTGGCTGGTTCGCGGCACGTTGGGCGCCCGGTAGATCCACTGCGCGTCCGCGGGCGCGGAGAGGCAGATTGACGCCGCCGCAACCGCCACCGCAATCCGGCGGCCGCCTATTGGCAAGCTGCTCCTTGGGATGTCACGGTGCTGACGTTGATGCCCTTGGCGCCGCCCTCGCCCTCGAGCCGACCGGTCACCAGCACGCGCTGGTTCTCCAGCTTGTCCAGCGACGTGAGCACGAAGAGCAGCGGGAATTCGCGATCGCCGAGCGCCGCGGAGGCGTTGAGTGGCGTTTCGAGTGGGCCCGAACGCACGGGCTTGCTGCCGCGCGTGACCTTCCACGCGCGCGGCGGCACGCGCGTGAGGCAACCGACCACCTGCGCGGACGCCGAGTGCGGCAGCTCCCCGGGGCCGCTCTTGGCCATGATGGCGACACCGGCCGCGTTCTCGGGCGTCAGCTCGGCGGAGCCGGCCGGAAACCCGTTGCCCTGCAGCACCAGCGCGACGATGTCCACGTAGACGCCGCGGGCGAGCGAGCCTGCCAGCGAGCCGTCCTCCGACATCGGCATGTTGGTGCTGATCTGCTTGAACAGCCGATCGACGGTGGATTCCTTCCAGCTCAGGTTGAACCGATCGCCTTTGAGCGACACGGCCTCGGCACCCTCGAGGCTGCCGCCATGGCATTCGGCGCAATGCTGCTGATAGGCCGAACGCCCGCGCGCGGCCTGGGCCTCGGTGTAGACGCCGTCCCACACCGTCTTGGCCGGAGCCTGTGCCTGCAGGTCCACAAACGACGGCCCCGTCGCAGCGGCCACACCCAACACACCCGCCAGCGCGGCCACACGGCCCGCGATGCTCATGCGAAGCAGCCCAGGTTGACGACTCACTCTGCCCTCCCCGACCCCACGTAGCGTTGAATCCATTCCCGCAGCGGCGCCACGTCCTCGCACGCCCGCCGCACCTGCTGCACGGCCTTGGCCGTGCCCACCTCAGACGGCTTGAACATTTTACCCGCGTGAATGTCCTTCATCCGCAACAGGTCCAGCCGCGGATGGTCGGCGCGGAAGCCGCGCGGCGCCGAGCCCAGCGACTCGTGCGTGTCCACCTTGTAGCCCTTGCGCCGCAGTGCGGCGACGATCGCCGCCAGCTTGCGACCCGAGGCGTCGGCGTCGATGGCTTCCCGCAGGCGGCGCAGCGTCGCGGCGTCCGGCATGTACATGCCGGTGCCGACATACAGGCCTTCGGCCGAAAGCGACAGGTAGTTGCCGCGGACGACGGTGGACACTTGCGTGCGGTAGGGCGCCGACTTGTCCCGCGCGAAGCGCATGTCGCGATTGATGCGCGTCAGGCGATCGGCGCCGAGCGGCGGGTCCAGCGCCACCGTCAGCGCCTTCAGTGCGTCACGACACGACCGTTCGTAGACGTCCTTGTGCGCGTGGAACCACTCGCGGTTGTTGTTCTTCGCCAGGTCCTTGAAGAACGCGAACGCCTCCCGGGCAAAACCCGGAAACCCGTGGGCCGCTGTGGGGCTCATCCGGGAGATTCTAGCGAGGCTCCAGCACTCGTTCAACCGGTTCAAGCCGTTCCGACGCTGGCGGACGCGCGACGGTTCTCCAGTTGGTCGCCGCCTGGCGGCTGCGGGCCTGCGAGGCCCGCAGCCTGGCCAGTCCTAGTTCGTGCCGCGGTTGCCCAGATCCTTCAGGAAGTCGGCCCGCTTCACCGGACGATCCGGGTTCGGCGCGTGCACCGAGATCACGGTGTCGAAGTCGATCTTCAGCCGCTCGAGGTTGTCGGCCATCACCACGAAGCCGGCGGTCGGCGGCGCGGCGGGCGCGGTCGGCGCCGGCACGTTGTACATGTCGGCGTAGGCGATGATCTTCTCCTTCGGCAGATAGGCCAGCAGCATGCCGTCGGCGTGCGGCAGGCCCTTCATCTCGTGCACCTCCAGCGTGCGGGTGCCGTCGGTGAAGACGCGCTTGGTGGTCATGCCCTCGATCACCGGCTTCTTGCCCGACTTGGACATCACGTCCGGCGCCAGCGTCCGCGGCGCGCTGAGCGCGCGCTCGAAGAACGCCTTGTTGTTCTGGTGCGTGACCAGCGTGATGCCCTCGGCCACCGCCGCGGGCAGGCCGCTCGTGTGGTCGAAGTGGTGGTGCGACAGGATGCCGTAGCGGATCGGCTTGTTCGGGATCACCCGCTTCACCTCGGCGATGTTGGCCAGGGCGCGCGCCTCGTTCTGCGGCCCGGGCTCGAACAGCACGATGTGGTCGTTGAACTCCACCGCCAGCGCCACGTAGCCGCCGGTGATGCGATAGACGCCGTCGGCCAGCTTCTCGGACGACGCCGTCACCGCAGGCGGCGCGCCGCCGCCAGGACCGCCGCCCCCGGGGCCGCCGCCACGCCCGGCTGGCGCCGGCGGCGGCGCCATCAGCGCGGCCAGGTTGCGCGGGTTGGCCTCGGCGCTCAGGATCTGCGCGTCGAAGGTCGGCGAGCCGGCGCGGTTCTGCACGATCGACGACGGGAACATGAAGCCGTTCGCGCCCTCACGCCAGTTGCTGTAGACGGACTCGACCAGCATGTCGCCGAAGACCGGGATTCTCGAGCCAGGTCTCCACGCGCTCGACGTAGTTGTTTTGCGCGTTGATGTAGCCGACCACGCGGTAGGGCGCGCCGCCCGGCGACTTCACCGGCGCGTTCCACGTGACGACGTGGAAGCGGCGGCCGTTGACGTTCTGCGTGCGCGTGGTGGCGTTGTTGGCGGCGGCGCCCTTCAGAAAGCCCCACGGCGTGGTCCAGATCTCCAGCTGCTGCGCCCACGCGGCGTTGGCCGGGGTAATCACCTGGTTGAACGCGGCCTGCACGGCGGGCGTGCCCTGCGGCGGCGCCGCCCAGGTGACCGCGCTGGCCCGCAGCGCCGGCTGGCTGAGGTCGATGGTGCGGCGATAGTCGTTCAGGTTCACCCGCGGCCAGGGACCAACGGCGTTGTTGGACTGGCCCAGGTTGTAGTTGGCGCCGGAGCCGACCAGGGTGACCGACGTGACGTTGTCCGCGCCCATCGCCTTGGAGGCATTGGCGAGCACCGTCTTGGTGTCCTGCGCCAGGGCGGGTTGGGCCACGAGGCCCGCGAGAAGAAGGGTGATGACGAAGAGGATGCGTATGAACATGCCCTGAATACTATCCGCCGGCCTGCGTTGTTTAGCCGGCGGCGGCCGCGGGCTCCAGGCTCCAGGCTTCAGGCTTCAGGCTTCGGGCTCGATCGAGGCGGCGTGCTAGACTCGCCGCCGCTTCCCCCGATGGCCCTCTCCCCCGGCACGACCCTCGGCTCCTACGAAGTCAGCGGCCTGCTCGGCAAGGGCGGGATGGGCGAGGTCTACCGCGCCCGGGACAGCAGGCTGGGACGCGAGGTGGCCATCAAGACGCTGCCGGCCGAATTCGCCTCCGATTCCGAGCGACTGGCCCGGCTCGAACGCGAGGCCCGCGCGCTGGCGTCCTTCAATCATCCGCACATCGCCGGCATCCACGGTCTCGAGGAGGCCGGCGGGACACGTTTCCTGGTGCTGGAACTGGTGGAGGGCGACACGCTCGCCGAGCGGTCGAAGGGCCGGCACCTCCCGGTCGAGCAGGCCCTGCGGCTCGCGCTGCAGATCGCCAGCGCGCTCGAAGCCGCCCATGCGAAGGGGATCATCCACCGCGATCTCAAGCCGGGCAACATCAAGGTGACGCCAGACGGCACGGTGAAGGTGCTGGACT
This sequence comes from uncultured Acidobacteriota bacterium, assembly GCA_963713655.1. Classification (GTDB taxonomy): domain Bacteria; phylum Acidobacteriota; class Vicinamibacteria; order Vicinamibacterales; family UBA2999; genus CAWEBF01. The sequence continues at coordinate 35,843 of CAVQMT010000021.1, read as the reverse complement.
TCGGCCTGGCCAAGGTCTTCGACTCTCAAGCGCCCGACGTCGATCTGTCGAACTCGCCGACACTCAGCATGGCGGCGACCGCGCGGGGCGTGATCATGGGGACGGCGGGCTACATGTCGCCGCAGCAGGCCCGCGGCGAGCCGGTGGACAAGCAGGCCGACATCTGGGCATTCGGGTGCGTGCTCTTCGAGCTGCTGTCGGGACAACAGACCTGGTCGGGCCGGACGGTGACCGACGTGATGGCGGCGCTGATCGCGCGGGAACCGGAGTGGAGCCGGTTGCCCCCCGGCCTGCATCCACGCCTCCGGGTCGTGCTGGAACGCTGCCTGGAGAAGGAGCTGGCGGACCGCTACCGCGACATCGCCGAGGCCCGCATCGAGATCGGCCGGGTGCTGGCCGATCCAGCGGGCATGACCGTCGCTCCCATCACGCCGGCGCCCAAGCGATCACGCACTCTCGGCGTGGCCGCTGCGGCGGCAGTGGCTGGAATGGTCGCGGCCGGTGCGGCGGCGTGGTATCTGCGGCCGGCGGACGAGCGTCCGATAGCCCGCTTCGACACCGATGTCCCCGCGCTGCGGACGACGACGGGCCCGGGCTTTCCGGACTATCCGCTGGTGGCCGTGTCGAGGGATGGCACGAAGTGGGCGATCAGCTCCGGCACGCAGCTCTACCTACGAAACCTCGGTGAAGCCGAAGCACGGCCGATCCAGGGGGCTGCAGCGATACTCGTGTTCTCGCCGACGTTCTCGCCCGATGGGGAATGGCTGGCCTACGTCGAGTTCACGCGTATCGCCCCGGACGCCGGTTCGATTCGGAAGATACCGATCAGCGGCGGCACGCCGCAGACCATCGCGCCCGTGACGGGCGTGACCTCGAACGCGACCGCGTCGAACGTGGATCTCAGTTGGGACGACCGGAACACGATCACCTGGGTCAGGCCGCAGGGCATCATGCAGGTGTCCGCCAATGGCGGCGAGCCGGCATTGGTGGTGCGCCCAGCCGACGGCGAAACGCTGAGCAGTCCACAGGTGCTGCCGGGTGGCGAGGCAATCCTGTTCACCGCCGCGACCGCCTCGGGCAGCGGCCGATGGGACACGGCGCAGATCGTCGTGCAGTCGATTGGCGCCACCGACCGCACCGTGGTATGGCGCGGCGGCCGGGATGCGCGCTACGTGCCCACCGGCCACCTCGTCTACGCGCAGGGGACGACGCTGTTCGGCATCCCGTTCGATGCCGGCCGTCGCGCGGTGGCCGGCAGCCAGACGCCGATGGTGGAGGGGGTGCGCACGTTCGGCGGCGGCGCCACCACCGACACCGCGCAGTTCGCCGTGTCCGACGCCGGGATGCTGGTTTATCTCTCGGGCGGCGCGCCAGTGGCGGCAGCGGCCGGGAACGCGCCGCCGCCGCGCACGCTCGCCTGGGTCAGCCGGGCCGGGCAGGAGACGCCGCTTCGGATTCGCCCCGACGACTACACGCTGGTGCGGCTCTCGCCGGACGGCTCGAAGGCCGCCCTCGTGATCGGCAATGCCCTCGGCACCGAACGGCCCTCTGATATCTGGCTCTACGATCTGGCCACGGAGAATCTCCGGCAACTCACCTTCGACGCGAAAGACGACGACGGGCCGGTGTGGACGTCGCGCAGCGACCGGCTGATCTTCCGGTCGTTCCGCGACGGAGACGAAACGCACGGCGGCGTGTATGCGGTGCCGGCCGACGGCGGCACGCCCGAGCGCCTGGCGATGTCGGGCGACTTTCCCTTCGTGCTGCCGTGGTCGATTTCCCCGGACGACCGCCAGCTGGTACTGATCAACGCGAAGACCACGACAGAGATCGATATCGCCAGCCTCGACACCGGTGGCAACGGCACGTTTGTTCCGCTCTTGAACAGTCCCGGTGCCGAGAACGAGCCGGCGATCGCGCCCAACGGGCACTGGCTGGCCTACCAGCAGGGAACGCCGAACGGACCGGAGATCAACATTCGCCCGTTCCCCGACGTGGCGCGCCAGCGATTTCCGGTCGGCCCGGGCCTCAGCCCGGTGTTCTCGCGGGACGGGTCGGAGCTGTTCTTCTTCGACGGCAAAGGCATTTCCGCGGCGCCCGTGACCTACGACCCGGCGTTCCGCATCGGTGCGCCCCAATCGCTCTTCCAGGGACAGTTCTGGTACGGTGTTGCGGGCCCCGGCGGCGGGCTTGGCCGCGCCTGGGACGTGGACCGCGGCGGCAAGCGTTTCCTGATGATCCGCATGCCCACCGCCGCGCCGGCCGCGGGCGGCGACGACAAGACGCCTCCTCCGCCGCCGGTCCGCCTCAACGTCGTCCTGAACTGGCTGGATGAATTGAAACGGCGCTCTGCATCGCGGTAGCGGGTTCGGTCCTTGGTTCTTGGTTCTTGGTTCTTGGTCCTTGGTCCCTGGTCCGACGCGAACGGCGTCCAGGCTGACGACGGGCTCGTCGCCAATCACCGCGGCGGTGTGGTGCACGCCGCGCGGCACCTCCACCCAATCGCCCGGGCCCAGGATGGCGAAGTGGCCGGCCACGACCATGCGGAACCGTCCGGACACCACGGCGTCGATCTTGTCCACCTTGTGCGAGTGTTCGGGGAACGACGTCCCGGGCGGATAGGTGTAACGGGAGACGAGATAGCCGGCCGATTCCAGCCTGGTGCGCAGAGCCTCCTCGGAGAAGGGGCCTCGAGTTCGTCGTTCCAGTGCCGGACGCGCATACGCCGTCAGCGGGTGGATGTAGACGTCGTGGTCGTGAACCGGCGGCCGCTCCAGAACTGGACGTCTTTCTGCAGCTCGGCGAACGGGCGCACCTGCTGGCCGTGCAGCGGCACGATGCGGTCGATCTGCAGCCGGCGGCGCTCGATGTCTTCCATCAGGCTGCGCACGTGCGGCTGCAGCTGCGCGCCGGGATTCCACACGTCCGCTTCGGCGTAGATCCGCTCGCGCGGGAAGTACACGGCCAGGATGCCGTCGCCATGCGTGCTGCCGGCGAGGTGATAGAGCGTCATCTCCATCGCCTCGTCCTTGAGCGTGCGCGAGTCGTCCACGCGCTCGAGGCGAATGCCGCGTGACGATCGCGCCAGCGCATCCGGCTCGATCGTGTGCTTCCGGCGGACGGCTTCACGGAACCACGCCTCGTTGACACGGTGCGTGAGGATGGTCGAGGCCCTCGGCCACCGCGGCGCGCAGGCCGCCGGTGTGGTCGAAGTGGTGGTGGCTCAGCACCAGCTGCGTCACCGGCTTGCCCGGCACCAGCTCCTTGGCCTTCGCCAGCACCGCCCGCAGGCGTGCCTCGGAGCCGGCTTCGACAATCGTCACGTGGTCGGCAAACTCCACCACCAGGTTCGGAATCGCGCCACCGGTCAGGAACCAGATGCCCTTGGCCAGCGGGGTCACCGTCACCGTCTGCGGCGGCTGGCCGGCCGGCGCGGCGGCTTGACGCACGGCGTTGGGTGCGCGCAGCGCGCGGAGGTCCGCGTCCAGCGTGTTCTTCATCACGCCGAGGTCGTACTCCACCCAGCGGTCGAGCGTGGTCACGAGCCGCTTCGGCAGGCGGACCCCGTCCAGGTTTTCGTAGGCGCTGAAGGTCGTGGTCCGCGCGGTGTCGCCGAGGTTCGGGTGGTAGACCGCCGTACGCACCGAGATCGGCCGCCCCAGAGCATCGACCGCCAGCGTGAAGCTGTCGCCAGCCGCCGTGGTGACGTCGACGCTGCGCTGTCCGTTGCTGTCGCGCAGGTTGCGAAAGCCTGGCGGCCGGGTCGAGCGCCGCTCGCACCGCCGTCAGCGGGTGATGCAGCAGCTCGATGCGGCGGTCGCGCGCGACCGCGGCCGAGAGGCGCGCCGGCGCAGCGGCCGGCGCACCCGGGCCGGCGGCGGGGACGTTGAACGCCACGTCGCCGTCGAGCCGCTGGTGCAGCGGCGCGTTGTCGAAGACGGCGGGAAACGCCGGGCGCCGCGTGAACTGCAGCGCCATCCGCTGGTTCTGCAGGTCGATGCTGCGCTTGTAGTCGGGCAGCATCCACAGGAGCGGCTCGGCCTCCGGCGTCATCGCCTGGCCGATGTTGGGATTGGTGGCGTAGCCCTCGATGGTGAGGGTCCTCACCGCCTGGATGCGATCGCGGCCGCCCAGGGCGTCGGCGGCCGCCTGGATCAGTTGGCGCTTCACGAGAGCCTTGAGCGGCCACGTGACCGGCCGCCGCGAACAGCGCGAACGCGGAGGCTAGCGCGCAGCCAGCGGCAGGGCCTCACTTCAGCGTCGCCAGCAGTTCCGTGTACTTGCTGTCGTAGGCGTTCAGGACGTCGTTGCCCGGGTATTCCTTGATCGCGCCCAGGTAGTGCGGCGGCGCGCTGCGATCCTTGAAGCGCGGCCAGGCCGGCAGGCCCTGGCCGTTGGGATCGCCGGTCCGCGCGAAATTCACCCAGTAGGACGACATCTGCTCGGCCATGGCGCGGTCCTTCTCGGACGCCATCGCCAGCTTCGGCGAGCTGGAGCTGGGGAACACGCGCGGCGCCGCCAGGTTGTTGAACGCGTAGACGATCTCGGCGGCGTGTGCCGACTTCAGGTCGGCCACGCCAGGCTCCACCGGCGGCTCGTGCGTGAAGTAGTACCAGTAGGCGCGCTTGCCGAGGGCCGTCTGCTTCTCGGCGAAGAGACGCATGGCCCACGTCATCGTGTCGCGAAACGCCGTTTGCGCGGCGGCGCCGGCCGCGCCCGCCGGGCCGCCCAGGAACGAGTGCTCGTCCTTGTTCGTTCCGGCAATCACGTCCACGGCGTTCTGCTTGCCGTTCGCGAACGTGATCGACAGGTCCTCCGGCACGATCCAGCCGTCGATGATCATCCCGGCGCCGCGCAGCGTCTTCACCACTTCCTCGGTGGACCGCGCGCGCAGCTCGGCCAGCGCCGGCATCGGCAGCGGGGGCGGCGGCGGCTGGCCGCGACCGCCGCGGCCCGAGCGGGGGCGCGGTGGCCGCCTGCTCGGCGCTGCGCCAGCGGCGTCATCGCCCCCATGCCGAGGCCCATCCATGCGCCGCTCTCGGAGATCGCGCGGTGGAACAGGCCCTTCGCCACCGGCGACCCCACCAGGCCGCCCACCATCGCCGCGCCGGCGGACTCGCCGAAGATGGTGACGTTGTCCGGGTCGCCGCCGAAGGCCGCGATGTTCTTCTGCACCCAGCGCAGCACGGCGATCGAGTCGGCCAGCGCCTGGTTGCCCGACGCGTTGCGGCCCGACTCCTTGGTCAGCTCGGGGTGCGAGAAGAAGCCGAACGGCGCCGACCCGGTAGTTGAACGTCACCAGCACGACGCCCTTCTTGGCCAGGTTCTCGCCGTCGTTGTGCGGCGTCGAGCCCGCGCCCTCGGTGTAGGCGCCGCCGAAGATCCACACCATCACCGGCTGCCGGGCGCCGGCGTTGGCGGCCGACGTCCAGACGTTCAGATACAGGCAGTCTTCGCTGGTCTTCGGCGAGTCGGGCAGGTCCACCGAGACGTTGTTGGGCACGCGCTGGAGCTGCGACGGCTGCACGCAGACGTTGCCGAACTGCTCCGCCTTCCGCACGCCGTCCCACTTGGCGGCCGGCTGCGGCTCCTTCCAGCGCAGCGGTCCCGAGCGGCGGCGCGGCGAACGGAATGCCCTTGAAGGCGCGCACGCCCGACTTGAGCGTCACGCCCGACAGGCGTCCGGTCTCGATCGCGACCGGATCGGGAATCGCGGCCGGCGTGACCGCGCTCCACGCCACCAGCGCGGCTCGCGGTCAGAACGGCGGCGAATGGCGCGCGCACGGCTTAACGCCCGGCTCCGCCCTGGCGGGCCGCGCGCTCGGCGCGCGACGTGTTGATGTAGTCCGGAATCGTGCGGTTGCCTTCGTGGCAGGCGTACTCCCACCATTGGTAGCTCGGATCGTTCCGCAGCGGGAAGCGCACCGTCCACGGGCGCGTGACCACCACGGGATCCTCGGTCTTGATCTCGTAGAGCATCATGTCCTTGTTCAGCCGCGTCAGGCGCTCGGTGGTCTTCATCTTCTCGCTGATCGGGAAGCGGTTGCCCTGCGGCGAGCCCATCACGCCGATGTTGGTGGCCGAAGCGCCCGGCTTGTAGTTGGTGGTCTCGATCACCAGCGTGTTGCCCTCCCAGCGGCCGCGCGACTCGCCCATCCACTGCGTGATCTTCGGCGAGAGGCCGGGACGCCCGTCCACCGGGATGATGCGCGCCTCGTGGATCATCTCCATGTTCAGGATCACGTAGCCGGGCGCCTGCATGATCTCGACGCCGTTGTTGTAGCGGAACGGCATCATCGACGACGGCATGCCGCGCGTGATGCAGCGGTCCCAGCTGTCGAAGTCCTCGACCCAGTCCCAGGTCTGCGTCTCGCCCGGCAGCGCCCAGCTGCTCTTCATCAGCGCCGACAGGCGCTTGCCTTCCGGCGTCAGCTCCGGCAGCTTGCCGTTCGGCGGATCCACGATCAGCGACGTCTGCCGCTGCGGGAACGTCGGGTCGGTCACGCCGGACTGCAGCGCGCGTCCGAAGTCGCCCTCGGCAATCGCCTTCGCGTGCTGGTCCACGCGGATACCCGCGGCCTTGAGCTGCGCGGCGTACTCCTCCTCGGTCAGGAACGCCTTGTTCAGATCGCACGGCGGCGGGGGCGTGCCGCGCGCCGCGGCCGAAGCCGCCCGCGCAGCGCTCCAGCGGCACGCTGCCGACGAACGAGATCGGCCACATCCCCTGCAGGTCCGGATCGCCCCACGGCGTCTTGGGATGGGTCCACCCGGCCGGCGTCTCGATGAAGTGGTTGGCCTCGCTGGCCTTCTGCCCCTGGCCGGCCTGCCCGCTGGCCGTGGCGCCAAACAGCGCGGCGACCAGGCCGCCGAGCACGAGGCGAGACGCAAGCTGAAGCATCTGATTCATGACGACACCTCCACAGGCATTATCCCTTACAGATCCGCTGCGTGGTCAGGACGGTCGTGGTCGCAGTCGTGCTCGCGCAGGTGCCGAGCGCGGGATTGCCGTTGGCGTCGAAGGTCTGCGTGCACGTGGTGCCGTTCGAGCGTCGTGGACTGCGATCGCCGGCGTCTCGTCGTAGCTCATCGAGATCATGCTGGTCTGGCGGCCGGCGAGCCACCGTGGCCATCGTCGGTCTGCCAGCAGCGTCCCACGTCGAGTAGGTGGTGACCGAGCGCTGGCCAGAGGGCCGCGACTCGGCGACCACGGAGACGAGCCGCTTCTGCGCGTCGTACTCCGTCGTGCTGACATTGGTCGAGTTCGCGCCGGCGCCGCTCACCGTGGTCGTCGTACCCAGCGATAGCTGCAGCGGCGGGTTCACCGACACCTCGTCCACCACGTCAGCGATGGTCGAATGACGGGTGACCGACACCGTTCGGGACCTGCCACCGCGCGTGTCGCTGTACTCGTTAGTGCAGGTGCCTTCGACCGCGGTCGGATCGAACGTGCAGGTGCCCTCGACGGTGGACGTGAAGCCGCCGGGGCCTTTGGTCACGATCCGGTAGGTGGCCAGGCCCGTGCGGCACGCGGCCGGGGCAGCGCGCCTCGCTGCCTGCGGCCGCGGCGACTCGGCCGTACCGACGTGCACCGCTCCCAGAACCATCAGAAACAGGCCGAACATCGCTCGAGCACGCATCGCCACTCCAGTTGGGCGGTCATTATGGCCGACCCGCCGTGTTGAATTGACAACCGGGCGGGGCGGGTTTACCGTTCGGTCGCAATCCCCCAATTTCTCGCGTCTCGTCACAGGAGGTTCCAATGGCCAGCAGACGTTCGGTGTCCCTGCCGCTCGCCGTCATGGTCGTGCGCGGCGGCCGTCGCGACATCACTCGTGGCGGTGCGCGGGCAGACCGCTGGCCAGGCAGCCGTTCGCGTGGACAGCGACGACATCGGCGGCGTGGTGACGGGCCCGCGCGGGCCGGAAGCCGGCGTCTGGGTCATCGCCGAGACCACCGAGCTGCCGACGCCATTGCGCAAGATCGTCGTCACCGACGACCAGGGCCGCTTCCTGGTGCCCGACTTGCCCAAGGCGAACTACGACGTCTGGGTGCGCGGCTACGGCCTGGTGGATTCGGCCAAGACCAAGGTCGCGCCCGGCAAGCAGATCAGCCTCACCGCGGTGCCGGCGCCGAACGCCAAGGCGGCCGCCGAGTACTACCCGGCGCAGGTACTGGCTGTCGCTGTTGAAGGTGCCGCCGAAGAGCGACTTCCCCGGCACCGGCCCGACCGGCAACGGCATCGCGCCCAACATCAAGAGCCAGGGCGAGTGGATCCGCAACGTCGTCAACACCGACGGCTGCACCGGCTGCCACCAGATGGGCAACAAGGCCACGCGCGAGATCCCGAAGGCGCTCGGCACGTTCGAGAACTCGGCGGCGGCGTGGGAACGGCGCGTGCAGTCGGGACAGGCCGGCGCCGGCATGCTCGCCCGCTTCAACCAGGCCGGCAAGGCGCGCGCGACTGGCCATGTGGGCGGATTGGACCGACCGCATCGCCGCCGGCGCGCTGCCGGCCACGGCGCCGCCGCGCCCGCAGGGCCGCGAGCGCAACGTCGTGATCACGATGTGGGACTGGGCCGACCCGAAGGCCTACCTGCACGACGAGATCGCCTCGGACAAGCGCAATCCCACCGTGAACGCCAACGGCCCCGTGTATGGCGCCACCGAGGAAGCCGCCGACTACATGCCGGTGGTACTGCCGAAGAACAACGCCACCGAGCAGGTGCCGCTGCAGGTTCGCGATCCCAAGACGCCGCGCCCGGGGCCGCCGACGCAGCCTTCGGCGTACTGGGGCGACGAGTCGATCTGGACTGCGCAAAGCACCGCGCACAGCTTCGCGATGGACGGCAAGAGCCGCGTCTGGGTGGCGGCGAGGATCCGCCCGAACCAGACGGCCGAGTTCTGCCGCAAGGGGTCCAGCCATACCTCGGCGCAGGTGTTCCCGATCGAGCAGAGCGGCCGCCAGATGCAGATGTACGACCCGAAGACCAAGAAGGTGACGACGATCGACACCTGCTTCGGCACGCACCACCTGAACTTCGACAACAACGACGTGCTGTGGTACACGGGCGGCGGCCCGGTGGAGGGCTTCTTCGACACGCGCGTCTACGACAAGACCGGCGACGAGAAGAAGGCGCAGGGCTGGACGCCCTTCATCCTCGACTACAACGGCAACGGCAAGCGCGACGCCTACACCGAGCCCGATCAGCCGGCGGATCCGGCCAAGGACCGCCGCGTGGTGACGCCGTTCTACGGCGTGGCGCCGAGCCCGGTGGATAACTCGGTGTGGGGTTCGGTGCTCGGCATGCCTGGTTCGCTGGTGCGCCTGGTTCCGGGTCCGGATCCGGCGAACACGGCGCTGACCGAGGTCTACGAGGTGCCGTGGAACAACCCGAAGGCGTCGGCGCAGGGCTTTGCGCCGCGCGGCATGGACGTGGACAGCAACGGCGTGGTGTGGACGGTGCTCTCGAGCGGGCACACCGCCAGCTTCGACCGCCGCAAGTGCAAGGGCCCGCTGACCGGTCCGACCGCCACCGGCCAGCACTGCCCCGAGGGCTGGACGCTGTATCCGCTGCCGGGCCCGAACTACGAGGGCGCGGTGGACTCGGCGAGCGCCGACTCGGCCTACTACAACTTCGTCGATCGCTTCGACATGCTCGGCGTCGGCAAGGACATCAACCTGGTCACCGGCAACCTGTCGGAAGGCCTGCTGGCGGTGGTGGACGGCAAGTTCCTCACCTTCCGCATGCCGTATCCGATGGGCTTCTACGCCAAGGGCCTCGACGGCCGCATCGACGACCCGAAGGCCGGCTGGAAGGGCAAGGGGATCTGGACCAGCATCTCCACGCGCGCGCCGTTCCACATGGAGGGCGGACGGGGCACCACCAGCAAGGTGGTGAAGTTCCAGGTGCGGCCCGATCCGCTGGCGAAGTAGTGAGAGCGTATTCGACCGACTCATACGGCCTAACTGAGACTAACGGCTGACCGAAGTAGCCCGGCAAATCCGGCTTGGTGTCGCGCAGGATCTCGACGATGGCGCGCCGCGTCTCGAGCGGCAGCGCCGCGCTGTAGCGGGGATCGCGCTCGCGTGCCCGACAGCACGTCCCACATCCGCCGGTAGACCGCGTCCTTGGCCGGCGGCGGCAAGGCATCGAACGCATCCGAGTAGATCAGGTAGCTGCACGGATACTTCAGCAGCCGCTTGCCCAGGTCCAGCTCGTGCAGCGAGCGGCCCTTCTTGTCGCGCGGTCCGAGGCCCGAAAACCGCTCGGCGAAACCCGAGGCGCCGCGAACGCGGTCGGGCAGCGCCGCCTCGTCCACGAACAGCAGATAGTCCACGACCTCGAGCGCGATCGCGCTCATCATCTGCCCGATGCGCTCGTCCTCGCCCGGGCCGGCGACGAACGGCGGGTGCAGCGTCGGATCGGCGGCGCGGGCTTCCCAGCCGATGCGCGTCAGCAGGTTCATCATGTGGACCTGGTGCGACAGCACCAGCAGCGCGGCGATGTCGCTGGACATCGCGCGAAAGCCGTCCGGGTCGAACAGCCCTTCGACCGAGCGCAGGTCGCGCGGCGGCTGCGCCGGCAAAGGCCGTCGCCTCGTTGCCGTGATGCGTCGCCGAGCCGCTGCTGCCGGTCACGAACCAGCCGCCGTATCGCGCCTCGAGCGGCATGCGGTGGTCCATCATCACCGACTTGGCGAACCCGCCGCCGGGCGGCGTCGTGGTGCTGAAGTTGAGCAGCCCGGGCACGCCCAGCGTGTCGCCCGCCATGTGGCAGCCGAGACACTTGAAGTCGCGGCGGAATTGCGGCGGCGAGCCGGGCTCCGCCGGCTTCTGGTCCAGCTCGTAGAACACGATGCCTTGCCTTCGCATCGTGAGCGGCCACCTCGATCACTTCGCCGTCGCGCACCCAGCCCAGCGCCACGCGATCGTTGAAGAACAGCGCCCGCGGGTTCGCCTGGTTGATCCGCTTGGCCTGCAGGCTGGTGCGCGAGAACACCAGCACCTGCGAATCCACCGCGATCTCCAACGCCTCGAGCGCCGACTGCAGGTAGCCGCTGCGGCCGTCGAACTTGAGCTGGATGGTGCCGTCCTGCAGCTTCTGGTTGACGTCCACGACCGCGTTCTGGAGCGGCGCCGTCGCGTAGGCAATCGCGGGTCGTTGGCCGAGCCCAGGAACATGCCGCCGCGCTGGGCGGTCAGCGGGCCGGAAACCAGGAGCAACACGGCCACCAGGGCCGACCCGAGGAACGGCAGGACGCGCGGACGCATCGCGGCTCGATTATAGGATCGCCGCTGTCCGAGGCGCAGCCTCGCTAGTTCTGCGGCAGGCTGAACGCCAGATACTCTCCTGAATACGGTCCCCCGCTCACAGCAACGACGATGAACTGCCGGCCGTCCACGGAGTAGGTCATCGGCGATCCGCTCTGCGGCGCCGGCATCCACACCGCGCCGACCTGCTTTCCGCTGGCCTTGTCGTACGCACGCAGCATGGCTCCGCGTGGATGCTCGGGTGTGGTCGTCACCTGCGGATCGCCCATGACGACCAGGGTCTTCGTCACCAGCAAGCCGACCCCAGAGGTGCCGGCCTGCCCTGTCTTGGGAACGTTCAGGCCTTTGAGGGCCGGGTGATTGCGGATGTTGTCGGGGGTGTCGCCGTGCGGCGCCTGCCACATCAGTTCACCGCGATCGAGATTGACCGCTGCCAGCACGCCGTACGGCGGCTTGATCATCGGCAGCCCTTGAACGTTCAAGCCCGCCGCCGCGGCGATGGCCGCCTGGCTCGAAGAGACCGGTTCCGCGGCCGGCGTGGCTGTCGCTGGCGGGGTTGCCCGCGCCTCGCGGGCTCGCTCCGCCGTGCGCGGCGCATCGGCAGCGCAGCAGTCGCCAGGGCCCAGCACTTCCCTGAACGGCTGGCCCCCAAGACCGGACACGTACCTGATGTCCGAGAAGTCTCGTGGCGGCTCGACCAGCGTTCTCACTCCGGCGGTGTTCCCGGCCGGCATGAAGGCGATGTGCAGCTCGGGGTCATAGCCGCCGCCCGGCCAGTTCGTGGCAGTGCCCACGGTGATCGCCCCAAACATGCCATTGACGTGACCCAATATCGCGGGGTTGAACGGCGTCGCCGCCCAGACGTACTTCTTCGCCCGCTCGATCGCCTGGGTGCGTAGATCGGGGGTGAAGTCGATCAGGTCATCAGGCACGGTGAAGACATTGCGCGCGTATCGCAGCTTGTCGGACGGATGCGGCTGCGTGGGCGAGGACGACTCACCCGGCACGGTGCTCTTCGGCACCGGCCGTTCCTCGATTGGCCAGATCGGCTCGCCGGTGACGCGATCGAAGACATAGAGCCACGCCTGCTTGCTCGGGACCGCGACGATCCTGCGCGGCCTGCCGTTCACCGTTACGTCGCCGAGGAGCGGCGCCGACGTCATGTCGAAGTTCCAGAGCGGATGGTGTACGAACTGGAAGTGCCACTTGCGCTGACCGGTGTTGAGATCGACGCACACGAGGCTTTCGGCGAACAGGTTGTCTCCCGGTCGATGGCCGCCGTAGTAGTCGGACGTCGGCGTCTCCACCGGCAGGTAGGCGAGGCCCAGCTCCTCGTCCACCGTGATCTGCGTCCAGACACCGACGTTGCCGTTGAACCCCCAGGACTCTTCTTTCCACGACTCGTTGCCGAACTGCCCGGGGCGCGGAATGGTGTCGAACTGCCAGAGCTTCCGGCCGGTTCTCACGTCAAAGGCGCGGACGAGACCCTTGGTGTTGTTGTGCGTCGGGACCGTCGCGCCCTCCCGCATCGAGGAGCCGACGATCACCAGGTCCCGGGCAATCGTCGGCGTCGAGTGGATGCCGATCTCTCCGGTTTCCAGATCGATCTGCTGATCCGTCCCTTTCACCACACCGACTTTCAAATCGACGACGCCTTTGGCGCCGAACGAGTCGATCACGGCGCCGGTCTTGGCGTTGAGCGCGACGAGGCGATAGCCGGTGGTCACATAGAGGATGCGTTCGTCCCCCTTGCCATCGGTCCAATACGACACGCCCCGGCCAGACAGCTGCCGCGGTGAAACCGCCGCTCGCTTTCCCTCGCGCATGCTGTGCGTCCAGATCAGTTCGCCGGTTTTCGCGTCGAGCGCTATCACCGTCCGCCGCGTTCCCGCGGTCGTGTAAAGCACACCGTTGACCATCAGCGGCGTGCCCTCGAGCTTGAACTCCGGGAACGGACCGAGGTTGTCGGTCTTGAATCGCCAGGCCACTTCAAGCCCGTTGAAGTTGGCCGCGTTGATCTGGTCCAGCGGGGAATATCGCGTGCCCTTCACATCGCCCGTATAGTGCGGCCACTCGCCGCGCGCGGTAGAGGGTGTGCTGGTGACCTGGGCGGAGAGAGCCGTGGCGAGCCACACGAGGCACAGCGCCGACGCGAGTGACAGGGCGATCCGAAGAAGGGTTCGCGACATGAGTGAGTCCCTCCTGAGAAAAGACCGATCGGCGCCCCGATCCTACGCCCGATGCGACGGCGCAGGGCGAGGTTTTCCCGTGATCCGCGGGAACCTCTCGCCAGCCCCTATAATCGACGCGAGATGCGTTCCCTGCACCACTGGCGAGGCCGGCTTCCGCTGACGGCGGCTCTCCTCTGCCTGGCGGCCTGCATCTGTCCGGCTCGTTCATACGGACAGACCGAGACAGCCCAGGTTTGCAACATCACCACCGCCGAGCGGGTGGTGGCCGTGGGCGACGTCCACGGCGCCTACGACAGCTTCGTCGCCATCCTGCGCGCCGCCGGCCTGCTCGATTCGCGCGATCGCTGGACCGGGGGCCGGGCGATCCTGATTCAGACCGGTGACGTCCTCGATCGCGGCGACGACTCGCGCCGGGTCCTGGATCTGCTGCGCCGCCTGGAGCGCGACGCGCCGCGCGCCGGCGGGCGTGTGCTGCCGCTGCTCGGGAATCACGAGCTGATGCGCGTGCTCGGCGACTGGCGGTACGTCAGTCCCGGCGAGCTGCGGGCGTTTCGAAACGCCGACTCCGATCAGCTGCGGGAGCTGGTCTACGGAAATATCGTGGCGGCGACCCGGGATCGAGCGGCGGCCGAGAAGATGCCCTTCGACGAGCGAGGCCTTTCGCGAGCAGTTCCTGAAAGAGGTGCCGCTCGGGTTCATCGAGATGCGGCAGGCCTTCGACGTCAAAGGCGAGTATGGGCCGTGGGTGCGTGCGCGGCCGACGATGGCGATCGTCAACGGCATCGCGTATCTCCACGGAGGTATCAGCGACAAGGTCGCGCCGCTGGGGTGCGCGGGCGTCAACGCAGCGGTCGCGAAGGAGCTGGCCTCGATCCCGGTGCCCCCCGAGCGCATTCCCGACCTCCTGTCCGCCGCCGAACACGGGCCCCTGTGGTACCGGGGTCTGGCCCAGGAACCAGAGGACGCCTTCGCGCCGACGCTGACCGCCATCCTGGAGCAGATCAAGGCGAGGGCGTTCGTGATCGGCCATACGCCGGTTCTCCCGGGACGGATCGTCACGCGCTTTGGCGGGCGGGTGGTACAGATCGACGGCGGGATGCTGGGCGGCGAGTTCTTCCCGAAGGGCAATCCCGTTGCGCTCGAGATACGAGGAACGGAGATGACCGCCATCTATCTCGACCGTCGGGAGCGCGTCGGAGGCCTTGCTACGGGCGTGGCGACGGCTCCACGCTGACGCTGTCCAGCTTTTCCTCCAGGTCGAAGAGCACCGCGGCCTCGCCCGCAAGCGCGATACGCTCGTCGTAGTGCCGCACCAGCGCGGTCCGCCGAGCGAGCACGGCCTCGACCTCGTCCCCCGTCAGCGAATCACCTACCACCTCCCGGACACGCTTGGGATCCAGGTCTCGCAGCCGGGCCAGCAGCGTTCGGTCGATCCGGGTCAAGTCGTCCCGCTTCAGCAGCTGCTTGTTGAGGCGGAACGCGCGCGTGTGATCGATCAGCCACAGCGTCCAGTCCTTGGTCCAGAGCAGGTTGCCCTTGTTGCGATCCACGTTCTGGATCAGCTCGTCGAACGCCCGCATCACCAACATTTGCCTCGCCGTTCGCTCCGGATCGCCGCGGAACGAGGCCTTCAGCCGGGCCGATTCGTCCATCGCGACGTCGTCGACCCACCAGGTGAAGGACGCCCGGTTGCCGTCATAAGTGCGCTGGACGGACATCGGCACCCGGATACCAAGCAGCGTCGCCAGTCGATACCCCGCGATGTTGAAGCGGTAGCTGTCCTTGAAGTTGAGCTCGCTGGCCTTGCCGGCCTGGAACGAGGTGCGCTGGATGTCGACCACCTGGACGTGGGCGTCGTGTGTCAGCGAGCCGTCCGACAGCGTGACGCGACGCGAGCCGGTGACGCCAGAGCCGGCGTCACGCGACTGGACCACGCGAGCCTTCAACAGGAAGGTCTCCATCGCCGCCGGCGCCAGCGTCGACGCGGGTGCCGGGGGCGCCTGACCGCCACGAACCGGTAGCGTCAGGGTCAGGACAAGAACAATGGTGAGAACGACGGGCCGGGGAGCACCAGCCATGGGACCTCCTATCCTGAGTGTTCGCCGGCGGATTCTACATCGGGCGCTTCAGTGGCTGTCGAGGAACCTCTTCTCGATGAACACGGTATGCGTGGACACCGTCTCGTAGCCCATTCGTGCGTAGATCGGCCGGCCGGCGTCGGTGGCGTGCAGGAACGTGGGCTTGTCGCCGTGGCTTTGGACAGCGGCGTCGAGCGCATGACGCGTCACCGCCTCACCGTAGCCGCGCTTCTGGTGCCTGGGATCGGTGGCCACCAGGGCGACATAGCGATAGCCGCTGGCCATGATCACCGCCGCGCTGCACACCGGCGTGGCGTCGACCAGGCCGATGGCCGGCGTGTGGTAAGCCCAGAAGGAATGGCGTCCCAGCGCCGGCTTGGCGGCGGCGAGGCTCATGCCGTAGGCGGCGCCGTTCACCTCCAGCATCGCGGCGCAGCCGGCGTCGTCTTCCGGCACCTGGAGCCGCAAGCCTCGCGGGACCGCGCGCCCGGGCGCGACGCGCGACGCGATCATGCCGGTCAACTGCAGCATCGGCACCAGCCCGCCGCCCTCCAGTGCCGCAGCCGGCTCCACGCCCGACTGCAGCGCTTCGTGTGTCACCAGGAGCAGCCATGGCACGTGCTTGTCGGCCGCCCATCCGCACGCCGCCCGCGCGCGGGCCTGGAGCGCGTCCGCAGAATCGCCGCGCGACGTCACGAACGCCAGGTTGAAGAAGGGGACCGGCAGGCCGCTGAACACGTAGTCCACGCCGCCGCCGCTGCCGGTCGTGGCACCGGGACGATCGGCGAACATCAGGCGCCACGATTCGCGGAACAACTGGATGCTGAGATCGATGGGATCGGTGGCGGTCACAGCCCATCATTTTCCTATTTCACGGGCACGCGTGCTCGCAGTTCTTCGTCCCAGTGCTGCACGACGACCAGGCGTGGCGGCTTGGGAGCGGGGGTCGGCAGCCCGAGCACCAGGAATCGCTGACCGTCCGGCGCCGGATCGTAGTGCCGGCCGATGACGTTCGGACGACGACCAGTAGCCCGGGTTCAAGCACTCTTGACTGGCTGCCCGGCACGCCACGTGGAGCCGGCAGCTCGCACCGCCACGCTCATCAGCGCGTTGTCCGGCGTCATGTAGAACAGCTCTCGCCCGTCACGCGCCCAGGCCGGGTTTCGGCCACCCGCAGTGGAGACCTGCCACCGGGCGCTGTCGGTGATCGGATACGGCTGGACGTAAACCTCCACCCGTCCGGATCTGTTGGAGTCGTAGGCCAGCCAGCGTCCGTCCGGCGAGACCTCGGCAAGGATCTCGGTGAAGCGGTCACGCAGAACCGGCGTGACCTGGGCGGTGGCCAGTGTCAGCTGCATGGTGTCGCCAGCCACCGTCTGCGGTCAGCTCGCTGAACAACACGTGCTGTCCGTCGGGAGTGACAGCGGGAGCGCCTTGGAGGAACGCTGCCTGCGTCAGGCGCTCGGGGTTCCCGGTGCCGTCCGAGGCCTGACGCCACAGGCTCTGTCTTCCGCCCTCGCGATTGGAGGCGAACACGATCCAGCGGTCGTCAGGCGTCCACGTGGGTTGGACGTCCAGCGCGGCGTCGGTGGTGATGCGCGTCAGGATCCGTCGCGTCAAATCCCAGACCCAGAGGTTGTCTTCGGGATCCTGCACGTTCGTGGCCGCTACGCGTGTGCCGTCGTGGGACAGCCGCGGCTGCGCATAGGCGTGCGGCGGCGCCGGAATCGTCTCCACCCGGCCCTGCCGGTCGATCCAATTCAAGGTGCGAGCCAGAGGATCGAAGCCGCTGGCGTGGGCGTAGACCAGGGTGCCGGTTGTGGATGCCGCGAAGAGACCCGCGCCGTTGCCGGTCGTGACGACCTGGTTCAATATCGGGACCGCCGTCCCGAACGTCGCGCGCCGGTCCAGGTCGAACGGCACCGCCCACAGCGTCTCTCCAGCGACGTAGGCCAGATGTCCGCTGGACACATACAGGGCGTTGCTGGCTCCAGCCAGGAGATCGCTGGACGTGTTGGTTTGCAGATCGAGCAGGCGGACCTTCGCCGCGGCGAGCCCGCCGGTGCGGGCGAGCGCCGTGTACAGAAGAGTGCGGCCGTCCGGAAGGAGCTCGGGCCACAGATGAGCGTACTCATTGCGCGTATCGTCCGGCTTCGTCAGCGTCGTCGGCATGCCGCCGTCTGCCGACACCCGCTGCAGTCCGGCGGTTCGGGTGCTGGTCGCGAACACGATCGTGTTGTCGGGCAGCCAGGCGGCGCCCCTGATGAGCGCATCGATCGCGTGCCACGGAGATCGCCGGCCCGCCGGCAATCGGCACCTTCTTCAGCAGACGCGAGATCCTCGACAAAGCCCACCCACCGGCCATCGGGCGACACGAAGGGACTTCGGAGCACGGCTCCGGTGACCAGCGATTGCGGCTCCAGGTTGTCGAGCGCACGCACGAAGATCTGCCGGCCGCCGTCGCCAACGTAGATCACACGCGACCCATCGGGAGTAATGGTCAGATCGCGTTCGAGGCCGTTCACGTTCAATGCGGTGGTACCCGTGGCCTCGAGCGACAGCCGCGTGACCTGTGGCGCCGGGCGCGGCTCCTGAACGCGTATGGCGATTGCCGTTACCACCGCGCCGATGACCAACGCCGCCAAAACGGGAACAGCGCGGCGCCACAGGGGCCGCGCGACGGCAACAGCGGGGCGGCGGTGGCGGCAGCCGTGGCGTCCGACGTGAACGCGCCGGCCAGCGCCAGCCGGACGTCGCCGATGTCGCGGACGCGCTGCTTCGGGTCCTTGTCCAGACAGCGCGTCAGGACCATCCTCACGCCGGCCGGCGTATCCGATGGCAGCGCCTTCCACGGGCGGTTCGTCGTGCAGCACAGCCGCCAGCGTCTCGGCGGCGGTCTCGCCGGCGAACGGCGGGCGGCCCGCCAGCATCTCGAACAGCACGCAGCCGAACGCCCAGATGTCGGCGCGCTTGTCGACCTTCGCGCCCTTGGCCTGCTCGGGGCTCATGTAGGCCGGCGTGCCCATCACCATCCCGGTGCGGGTCGCGCCGGCGGCCGGTTCGACGTCGCTCTCCGACATCGCCTTCGCCAGGCCGAAGTCCAGCACCTTCACCGAGCCGTCGGCCGTGAACACGACATTGCCCGGCTTGAGATCGCGGTGGACGATGCCCCGGTCGTGCGCCGCCTCGAGCGCCTCCGCAATCTGCTGCGCGACCGCCACCGCGTGCGCGACTGGAAGGCCGCGGCCCGGCGCCTGCGCGCCGCTCTTCAGGTGCTGCGTCAGCGTCTCGCCGTCCACCAGCTCCAGAACCAGCGCCGGCACGCCGTCCGCGTCCTCGAGGCCGTAGATCGCGCCGATGTGCGGGTGATTGAGCGTCGCCAGCACGCGCGCCTCGCGCTCGAAGCGCGCCCGCCGCTCCGGATCGGAGCTGAACACCGCGCGGCAGAACCTTGATGGCGACCTCGCGTCCGAGCCTCGTGTCGCGAGCCCGGAACACCTCGCCCATCCCGCCGGCGCCAAGCCGGGATTCGATCGAGGTACGAGCCGATCTGCCGGCCGATGAGATCGCCCGCGGAGGTAGTGGGCGACGACAGGAAGTCCGAGGGTGGATCCTGCGCCAGCAGCGTTTCGACGTCGCGGCGAACATCCTCTTCGCCGTCACACGCCTCGCGTATGAAGGCGCCGCGCTGCTCCGGGTCGCACCCAAGCGCCTGGTGATACAGCTGCAGCACCCGCTGCCGGCGGTCGGTCGTCATGGTCAAATCACTGGAACGGCGCTCATGCTGCGCCTGGCCGCGCTATTTTGAGGGTACCAGGCGTCGCAACTCGTCGTCCCAATGATGCACGACGATGAGTTCGGGCTGGTTTTCTATGGCTTGCGGGGCTGTGACCACGAGAAACCTCTTGCCATCCGGCGACACGTCGAAGTTGCGGCCAACCAGTCTGCCCAACGACCAGTAGCCGGGCTCCAACAGCTTGACGGGAAGATCCGAGCTCCATGCGGCACCTGCGGTTCGCACCTTCGAACCCATCAGCGACCCGTCCGGCGACAGAAAGAAGAGCTCGCGGCCGTCGCGGGCCCACAACGGCAACCGGCCCCCCGCAAAGGAAACCTGCCACCGGCCGGCGCGCACGTCGGGATAGGGATAGACGTAGATCTCGGTCGTGCCGGACCGGTTGGACATGCCCGCGAGCCAGTGGCCGTCGGGTGACAGCTGTGCCTCCGTCGTTGAACAACGACTGCGATAGGGGCCGAACTTCTTTGGTGTCCAAACGAAGCTCCATCACATCGACCTCGTCGCCCTGCTGGGTGACGGATGCCCGAACACGATGCGGGTGCCGTCCGGAGTGAACTGGGGAGCGTTTTGTGCCCTCGGCGCATTCGTCAGGCGCTCGGGTGCTCCGGTTCCATCCGAGGCCTGTCGCCAGATGTTCTGGAAACCCTTTCACGATTGGAGGAAAACACGATCCAGCGATCGTCCGGCGACCAGTCCGGCTGAAATTCCAACGCCGCGTCGGTTGTGACTCGCGTCAAAGTTCGCCGCGACAACTCCCACATCCAGATGTTGTCCTCGGGATCGCGCACGGTCGTCGTCACCACCCGTGTGCCGTCATGCGAGATCTTCGGCTGCAAATACGGGTGCGGCGGCGCACGAATCGACTCGATCTTCCCTTGTCGATCGATCCAGCTCAGTGTTCGAGCGAACGGGTCGAAACCCGAGGCGTGTCCGTAGACGAGGGTGCCATTCGGCGACACGTCGAAGATGCCGGCGCCGTTGCCGGTCGTCACCACGTCCTTCACCACCGGCACCGGCGTGCCAGATGTCGTTAGCCGGTCCGGATCGAACGGAACGGCCCACAGCGCCCCGCCGGCGACGTACGCCAGGTGGCCACTGGGCACGTACATCGCGTTGCTGGCGCCGGACAACAATGGCGTCGAGGTCTTGGCATCGAGATCGTAGATGGCCACGCGCGCGGCTGCCAGTCCTCCGGAGCGGGCGATGACCGTGTAGAGAAGCGCGCGCCCGCCGGGCAGCGAGTCGGCCAGAAGTGATCGTACTCACCGCGTGCCTTATCCGGCGTGGTCAGGGGCGTCGGCATTCCGCCATCGGCGGAGACGCGCTGCAAGCCGGTGAGTGGGTTGCTGGTGGCGAACACGATCGTGTTGTCCGCCAGCCAGGTGGCGCCGCGCAAGATCGAATCGGTGCGGGCGATCGTGATGGCCGGTCCGCCGGCGATCGGCATCTTTTTCAGCACGAACAAGTCCTCGCCGAAGCCGACCCACTGCCCATCGGGCGAGATGAACGGGTTTCTCAACACCGCGCCGGTCTTGATCGAGACCGGCTCGAGCTGGCCCAGGGAGCGGACGAAGATTTGCCGGGCGCCGTCCCCGACGTAGACCACGCGCGACCCGTCCGGCGTGATGGCCACGTCCCGTTCGTTGCCGTTGACGTTCAGCGCCGCCGGTCCGTTGACGCCGAGCGAGAGCCGCGTGACCTGTGGCGCCGCGTTCGGCGCACGCACACGCATCGCGACTGCCGTGACCAGAGCGCCGATCACCAGCGCGGCAAGAACCGGGCTGCGCGGCGCCACAGGGGCGCGCGGCAACCGGGATGGCGGCTGGCGCGACCGTGCATCCGACGTGAACGCGCCGGCCAGCGCCAGCCGGACGTCGCCGATGTCGCGCACGCGCTGCCTGGGGTCCTTGTCGAGACAGCGCGTCAGCACCATCCTCACGCCGGCAGGCGTGTCCGATGGCAGCGCCTTCCAGGGCGGTTCATCGTGCAGCACCGCCGCCAGCGTCTCGGCGGCGGTCTCGCCCGCGAACGGCGGGCCGCCCCGCCAGCATCTCGAACAGCACGCAGCCGAACGCCCAGATGTCGGCGCGCTTGTCGACCTTCGCCCCCTTGGCCTGCTCGGGGCTCATGTAGGCCGGCGTGCCCAGCACCATCCCGGTGCGGGTCGCCCCCGCCTGCGGTTCGACGTCGCTCTCCGACATCGCCTTCGCCAGGCCGAAGTCCAGCACCTTCACCGAGCCGTCGGCCGTGAACACGACGTTGCCCGGCTTGAGATCGCGGTGGACGATGCCCCGGTCGTGCGCGGCCTCGAGCGCCTCGGCAATCTGCTGCGCGACAGCCACCGCGTGCGCGACCGGCAGGCCGCGGCCAGGTCCGAGGGCGCCGCTCTTCAGGTGCTGCGTCAGCGTCTCGCCGTCCACCAGTTCCAGAATCAGCGCCGGCACGCCGTCCGCGTGCTCGAGCCCGTAGATCGCGCCGATGTGCGGGTGGTTGAGCGTCGCCAGCACGCGCGCCTCGCGCTCGAAGCGCGACCGCCGCTCCGGATCGGAGCTGTATACCGCCGGCAGCACTTTGATCGCGACCTCGCGTCCAAGTGTCGTGTCGCGGGCGCGGAACACCTCGCCCATCCCGCCGGCGCCAAGCTGCGATTCGATCAGGTACGGGCCGAGCTGGCGGCCGATGAGATCGCCCACGGAGGCAGTGGGCGACGACAGGAAGTCCGAGGGTGGATCCTGCGCCAGCAGCGTCTCGACGTCCCGGCGAACGTCCTCTTCGCCGTCACACGCCTCGCGTATGAAGGCGCCGCGCTGCTCCGGGTCGCACCCAAGCGCCTGGTGATACAGCTGCAGGACTCGCTGCCGGCGATCGGGCGTCATCGAGCAGTCACCGGAATCGCGCTCATTCTACGGCACTACCCCACCCGGCAGCCGGCCCCTCCGGATATAGTGGGCCGGTCGCAAGGTCACCAAATGAGCGAGGGCGCGGAAGCGGTCAGCCAGTTGTTGCACGCCTGGGCGGGCGGCGACGTCGGCGCCCGTGACCAGCTGATGCCGCTCGTCTATCACGAGCTGCGGCACGCGCCGCCGGCTACCTCCGGCACGAACGGCTCGATCACACCCTGCAGGCGACGGCACTGGTGCACGAGGTGTTCGTCAAGCTGGTCGGCCACGACCGCCAGGCCTGGCAGAACCGCGGCCACTTCTATGCAGTCGCGGCGCAGATGATGCGCCGGATTCTCGTGGACCACGCGCGAGCGCGCCATGCCGCCAAGCGTCCGAACCCGGCGATGCGCGCGGACCTCGACGACCAGATTGCGGCACCCGAGACGGGTGGACTCGACGTCGTCGTGCTGGACGAGGCCTTGACCGAGCTGTCGACGATGGACCCGCGCCAGGGGCAGATCGTGGAGCTGCGCTACTTCGGCGGGTTGTCGGAGCAGGAAGTCGCCGACACGCTCGGTGTCTCGCGAGCCACCGTCACCCGTGAGTGGAAGCGCGCGCGCGCGTGGTTGTACCACCGCATCAGCCCTGCGTAGGCTCCGGCGGTCAGGGCGGCGCGCTGTTGCTTGCGCCACGCGCGAAGCTCGCCCGCGATCTTCAGTTCGGCCTCGATCGCTGCCTGAGTCTCGAAACTGTAGCGATTGGTCGGCGCGGCGCGTTCGTAGAAGAGGCGGATCGAGTCGGTGTCGACCACGGTCGGATCGGCCAGGACCTCGGCGGCATGGTGGAGTTCGTGCCCGATCGCGATCAGGAGGTCGTTTCCCTTCTTCCTCCTGTCGACACGGATGTGGAGCACGCGGTGCGGTCCGGCGTGGGTGACGCTGTGCACGAGACACGCACGGACGTTGCGTCCGCACGTATCGTGGTGGACGTAGACGATGCCGTCGGTGGCGGCGATCGTTGCGACCAGCTGCCGGAAGGTGGCCGACTTCTCCGCGCCCTCGGCTATGGCTCGGGCCGTTTCCGGGCTGCTGCCCCTGACCCGCGGCGAGTCCTCCGCGCACACGACCACCGGCCCGCCCAGAACGACCGCGAATACCAACGAGCCCAGCCGCCTGTCCATTTCCGCCCCCGTTCGTCAGGGGCGCCGCGAATCGGCGCCTGACGAGGAAGCGGAAAGGGGAGGCGAACTGCGTCACCGCGTGTGACGCCGGGATCACTGAAAGGGCTGAAACGACCTACTTGCGCGCCGCGATTTCGTTCACCACCGTCCAGACGTACTGGACGAAGGGATAGAGCGACGACTCGGCCAGCCGTTCGACGTCGCCGTGCGCCGGGTAATTCAAGGCATCGGCCTCCGTCGAGGCGGGGCCGACGCCGTACGACTGGATGCCCTTCGCTCGCAACTGGGCCTGATCGCTGGCCCCCGTGGACATCGACGGGATCACGGCGGTGCCCGGGTAGATGGCGCCGGCGACGCGCTCCATGACGCGAAACATCTCGGTGTCGATTCTGGACGCCGGCGACGCAGGCCGTGTCTGCGGCAGCGGGACGATCTTCACCGCCGGGTCGGAGATCACCTCTGCCATCGCCGCAAAGAACTTGGGAATGTCTTCGCCGGGCAACGCCCGGATATCCAGCGTCGCCTCGGCCTCCGACGGGATGACGTTGGCGCCGACGCCGGCGGTCAGCATGGTCGGCACCACCGACGTCCGGAGCATCGAATAGGACCCGGGCTCCCGTTCGCGCAGATAGGACTGCGCCCGGGCCGTCGCCGCGGGCGTGGCCTGTGGGTCCACCAGCGTCTTGTAGATCGCCGCCTGCTCCGGCGGACTGATCGCGGCCATGCGTTCGAAGTACGCGCGGGTGGTGTCGTTCAATCGCATGGGTGTCTGCCACCGGCCCACTTTCTCGACCGCGGCGGCGAGATGGATCAGCGGGTTGTCCATCCGCGGAGCCGAGCCGTGACCGGCCGTCCCGGTGGCGACGAGCTTGGCGCGTGCGGGCAGTTTTTCGGCCGTGCCGATGTTCACTTGTGTGACGCGAGAGCCGTCGATGCGGGCGCCGCCGCCTTCGGTGAGGGCGAACTCGGCGTCGATCTCCGCGAAGTGTTCGCGGACCATGAAGTTGATGCCGACGCCTTCGTAGTCGGCCTCCTCGCCCGATTCGGCGAGGAAGATCACGTCGCGGTCGAGCGGCACGCCGCGCCGCTTGAGCAGCAGCATCGTGATCAGGTTGGCGGCCAGCACCGGCTTGTCGTCCTTGCTGCCGCGCCCCCAGATGTAGCCGTCCTTCAGCACGGCGCCGAACGGATCGACCGGCCACTTCTCCCGCTGCACGCCGACGACATCGGTATGGGCGAGGATGAGCAGCGGACGCTTCGAGCCGTTTCCTTTCAGCCGCGCGACCAGGTTGGCGCGGGCGGGATTGAGCGCAAAGGTCTGCGTCGGGATGCCTTCGGCCTCGAGCACCTTCTTCAGGTAGTTCACCACCAGCGTCTCGCGGCCCGACGTGCTGTCGATCTGCACCAGCTCGCGATAGCGGTCGAGAATCTCGGGACGGAGCTTGTCCCAGTCAATCGGTTGGCCGGGAACAGGTGCCTGCGCGGCCAACGAGCAGACAGCCGCCAGTGCCAGGGCAAGAGCAAGCAGGTGTCTCATGGCGAAGAGTCTATATCCAGCCCCCCGCCATACCGACCATTGAATCCCGCTCCGCAAGAGGAGCATAGTGGTGGCCATGGCGGCCGGGCGCCGCGACCCATGACCGCGCAGGAGGAGCATGACGATGAAGACCTTACTCGGAGTCGTTGCTGTAGTGCTGGCGCTGGTTTCCGTGCCGCTGTCCGCGCATCACTCATGGCCGATAAGCCGTGCGCAGCTCGTCACGGTGAAGGG
Organism: uncultured Acidobacteriota bacterium; assembly: GCA_963713655.1. Taxonomy (GTDB): domain Bacteria; phylum Acidobacteriota; class Vicinamibacteria; order Vicinamibacterales; family UBA2999; genus CAWEBF01. The sequence goes on along the minus strand of CAVQMT010000021.1, from coordinate 10,669 downwards.
CACGGTGACGGAATTCATGTGGGGCAACCCACACCCCATGATCACGCTCGAAGTCCGAACCGACGACGGGAAGATGGAGAAGTGGCTGGTCGGCGGGCCTGCCGTCACCCGCATGGAAGCGAACGGCTGGACCAGGACGACGGTCAAGCCGGGCGACGTGATCACGGGGATCGGCTATCAGTTTGCCGACGGGCAGAAGATCATCAGGCTCGAGCGCGTGGTGCTGGCCGACGGCAAGGAGATGCGCCTCTACGGCAGCTAGTCGCCTGTTCGGCGCGTCGCTACGGGCGGTGGGCGTCGCTCGGAGCGAGGCCGGCTTGAGGCTGCGCTTGAGGCTGCGGGCCCAGAAAGCGCACGAGGTCACCCTTCGTCCCGCGCGCGACTCCATACGCGTTCGTACAGGTGCACCAACGCGTCGCGGCTCACGAGGCGCATCGCGATGTCGTTGGCGAGCTGCTCGGTCTGCAAGTACGGATGATGGGTGAAGACCCAGACGTGACCGAGCTCGTGGGCCACGGCTGCTCGCAGCTCGTCGTCGCTGAGCCCCTTCACGAACTCCTCTTCCACGTTCAACCGGAAGTTGCGTTTCGATCCGTTCTTGACGGGCTCGACCGACATCAGGAGACGATTGGCGGGCACGAGCGTCACCTTGACGGGTTCGGCGATTTTGAGCTTGGCTCTCAGTTGATCGGACAAGCCTCTGCACGCGCCGCAGCTGGGGTGAATCGTGTCGATGCGCCCTGCGCTTGCGCCACCCGAGCGGAACCGAACAGGCACACGACGACGATCGCGCTCGCAATCAGCCCGCGAGCGACAAGATACGTAAGGTTTGTAGAGTGCATAAAGCGAGCCGACCTGTATATCGTGAATTCCGAGCGGGTTCTTTAAAGAATAACATGAGGTTTGGAGGTTGTGTAGGTGTCGGCGACATTTCGTCGGGAAAAAGTTACACGGTCGCCTCAGCTTCAATGCATCAGCAGGAATTACCCGGCGTGTTTAGGTGGAAAACCCGACGGTTCGCGCACGTCACCCCCGAGATTGGCGGAGATCGCTGGGAAATCTATGGAACGGTGGGGATTTCCCCGTCTGGCACGCGCTGTGCGCTTATGCCGTTCCGGAGGGATCCACATGAACACACGTTTCACCGGATTGATCGCGGCGTTCGCACTGGTTTCGATTGTCGCGGTTCCACACGCTCAGCGCAGGACAGGCTGCCCCGGCTCAGCAGCCCCCCGCAGCCAGGCCCCCGCGGCGCAGACCGCATCGGGTGAGCTCGTCAGCGTAGACGTCAGCAGCCAAGACGCTCGTGCTCAAGCCTGCCAGCGGAGCGAACATGACGTTCAGCTTCACGGACGAAACGAAGATCACCGGCGCCCAGAATCCCGCCGGGCTCGCCACGATGGAGGGATCTCAGGCGACCGTAAGGTACACGACCAAGGACAGCGTGCAGACGGCGACGGAAATTCAGATCGCTGCCAAGAAGTAACCGTTCGACGAGAGCCGGGTTGTCAGCTCCCCGCAATCCGCTCTGCAGCCACACTCGATCACGGTCTTACGCGAGCCCACACACCACGATGGTCCGTGAACCGGACATCGTCCACGCTCCAGTCCAGCGCCTCGACGCGCTTCAGAAACAGCCAATCCAGTCTGAGCGGGAGGCCGAGAAACTTGAAAGTCGGCCGGCCACCGATGAACGGCGTCTGAAATCCTTGTCCTCCCAACCGCGTCCGGACCGCCGCAGCCTGGCGCTGCAGGTAGGGTAACGGCAACATCGAGAGGAACCAGCCGATGTTCATCGTGTTGAAATCACCGCCGATGATCTGCGGACCGTCACCCAGGTCGAGAGCCTCGATCAGCGGCGCCAGCTGTGCGATCCGCTTTCGACTGTTGATGCGTGTATCCAGGTGGACGTTCATCACCTGGACTGGCCCGTTGATGGTGGCTACGGCAGCCGCGAGCGCAATCCTGCATCGCGATCTGAAAGCAAGATCGTGGTGCTTGAGCGGATACTTGCGGACATCGTTCAGGGGATAGCGGCTCAGGACGGCCAGTCCCTGCGTTTGGGCATCGCCAAGGCGCTGGGCCGGTGCGTAGGCAAAGTGGTACCCCAGTCGATCACTCAGCGCGGCCGCGAACGCCGAGCCGTCGGCCGATCCATCGCCGACCTCTTGGAGGAGCAGGACATCAACCCCTCGTTCCCGAACCCAGACAGCCAACACGTCGGCGATGCGCGCCTGGCCAGCCATGTTCAGGCTGGCGATGGTGAGGCTGTCCTGTGACGGGGGTGGCGGGCTCGTGGCGGCGCGCTGCGTTATTGGCATCGCTACGCAAGGGCTGACTGCCTCGATGCGCGCTGTCGCTATGAAAACGCTGACCAAGCATGCGCCGAGGCAGTAGGCGAGCTTCATGGCTGCCAGCCAGCTTGACCCACGCCGCCAGCAGGGCGCGTGCGGACATGCTTTTCTGATCCGGCGAAATCACCTCGAGCTGGACGACGCCCCGCGCCCCGAGTCGCACGAAGACGCCTTCGATCGCATACGACACACCGAGCCACTCGACACGCAGTGCGTATGAAGCGGCGCCGGCGGTCCCACGCCGTGACGAACAGGCTGCCGCGGCCTTCTGAGGATCCACGTCCTCGGTGTCCCACACCGCCGCACGCAGCGCGAGTGTGACGTCGTTGGCGGGAAACACCGACGCGGCACCGGTGGCCTCCGGCAGACGGCCACAGGGCGAAGGCCCTCCCGGTTCGACGACCCACCCCGTGGGAAGCGGGAGGCCTGACAGGCTGCTCGCGGCGGGCGCACCGGACCACTCGATCGACTGGAGCGGCCCGAAATCCCCGGCGATGAGCCGCCGGCCCTCGAGACTCAGGAGCGAGTCGCGCAAAACGCTCTCGTTGTACGCAACCTGCTCGGCCGGGCCGACGTAGCGCGCCACCAGCTTCTCCGACCCCAGTTCCAGGATGCCGGTACTGCATCTTGACCTGGCCATCGCCGCCCGCCACGGTCCCACTGGCACGGCCAAACAGTATCGGCGCGCTCCCCGGGCGCGAGGCCGTCTGGCTTTCATTGGCAGCTAAGGAGAGGCGTTCGAACGCTTCGGAGCCGGTGAGTGTCTGTTCGATTTGTCTGACGGTCCACGGCGAGACGCTGCGGTCGATTCGAAGTGCAACCTCCGACGCGACCGTGTCGGTCTCGACCCGCATCCGAAGCGGCGACACATCGCTCACGCCCTCGGGCAGGCGCAACGTGATGCCCTTTCCCTCCAGACTCTGTGAGGCCCCCAGCCGGAGCCGCCGCGCCGGCATCAGCGAATCGAGCCCGCGGGACTCGAGGAAGTCTTTCGCCTGGTTGATTGGAATCGCGAACCCGATGCCGGAATCTCCCGTGACCCTCGCGCGGATCACGCCAACGGCGTATCCATCCTGGTCGAGGAGCGGACCACCGCTGTTGCCGGGGTTGACGGTGCTATTGATCTGGAGGGCGCGTGGCTCGCCTGAATCGCCCGCTCTCAACGCGGACACGGTGCCGGCAGACGTGCTGACCTCGGGCACGAGATCCGGTGCGGCGACACGCCCCACTTCGAGCTGCCGGCCAAACGGATAGCCAAGCGCGTTCACGCTCTGCCCCGTGCGGACAACGTCGGAGTCGCCGAAGGCCACGTACGGGAGGTCGGACGCGCTGATGAACAAGACCGCCAGGTCGAGCGCGGCGTCCGATGAGTGCACCGAGGCTTCGAAGCATCGGGACGGACCCCGCAGGCTTGATGCCCCCGAGGGAAAGCACACCTCGATTCTGGCAACTGTCAGGGTCAGTTTCGCCTTCCTGGGGCCGTCCGTGACGACGAACACGCTGTTGCTGACGACGTGCTCGTTGGTCAGCACATAGCCGTGCGGTGAGATCACGAAGCCGCTGCCGGTGCCGATTTCTACGCGCGTCAAGTCGGCCGTCTGCTTTGCCGCACCGGCTTCTTCGACTTCCGCACGTACGCTGCCGACCAGGCGAATGAACACCGTGGCATCGGCGGGTGTCACGGCACGCTGGGCCGATACCCCGCCTTGGCCGATCACGAGCAACGTGGTTAGCGTCACCACCCACTTCATGAATGCGCTCCGGCTCGATCTCTTCCTCTCTCACTCAATACGGACACGGCAGACCAGTATCGCCGAATGTTTCGCTCTCGACCATCTCCCGCCGCACCAACACACGCATCGGCCCACCCGTCAACGCCGGAATGTCACCGCGATACTCATATCGTTCGTTCACCCAGGCCACGACGGCCTTGAAATCCGGAGCGATGTGTTCGTTGTAGTCCTGCCAGTCGCGCGTGAGCGCGATCGGCACGGACTGCCGGCTGAGACGCGCGAGCGTCAGGGCCTGGTCCGCCGGCAAGGTGTAGAAGCCGGCCCGAAACGTCGGGTGTCCGCCGGCGAACGACCGGCCCGCAAACACCGCCACCTCTGAAGCGTCCGCGAGCACCAGGACCCGGTCGCCCGGGCGCGTGCACGCCCGCAGGTAGTCCACCACGTTCGGCGACGTTGGTCCCGTGCGATTCCGTTCCGCTGGCGTGGTCGCGGACGGCGGCGGCATGTCGCTGAGTCCGGACGCAACCTGCACCGCCCGTGCGCCGACTGCTCTCGGGCCCCAACCTGAACCCCGTCGTCGCGAGTTCCTGCCAGACGCTGCCAGCTCGTGTTCACGGCCAGGAACGCCGTGACCGTGAGAACCACGAGCCCGGCGCGGACGGCCACGCGTGGCGCCAAGGCTGCCGGCGCCAGTGCCGACCAGCCAGGCTGCCAGAACGGCAATCGGGGCGCCGAGATCCCCGAAGCGGGCGGCGAGATTCCCCCGAAGGAGGAAATAGTTCAGCAGGGCTGCGTAAAGAGCGAGGGTCAACACCACCGCGCGGGAACGTGCCACGTCCATTCCCGGCAGGCGCGGTTGCCCGAGGGCGGCGGCCCCCATCCCAGCGGCCGGCAGAAACAGGCACACGTAGTACAGCCACGAGACGGCGTTCACCTCGTTCTCGAAGAACGCGATCGGCCCCGTGACCGACTCGAACGTCGGCCATTCCAGGTCGGTTCGTCTGGCCTCGCGTCGTGTGGACTCGATGTTGCTGCTCAGATAGCTGCCCAATCCGACGAAACGATGAACGGAATAGACAGGGCCCAGGAGCAGCACCCCCGTGAGGGCAACGTAGGCGATCGCCAGGCGCGCACGGCGGACCACCGGGAGGCCTGGCAGGGTCACGATGAGACAAATGGTGGCGAGCGCCACGTACACCAGGTAGTCGTGCCGGAACAGGAACGCCACCGCTGACCACGCCGCCATCAGAGAGAGATTGCGCACCGAAGGCGCGCGTGCGTAACGCAACAGGAGGACGACGGCAACCGACGACACGAGGACCTTGTGATAACCGTAAAGACGGGTACTCGGCCGCCACCGAGACGAGGGTCACCACGAGGCTGGCCCAGACGCCAGCGACGGACGCGGCCGCCCGGAACAAGAGCGTCGCCGACAAGGCGACAGCCCCGACGCAGAGGACGGCCTCGGACAGGAGCGACTCTCCGCCGAGCTGCTGCGCCAGCGCGGACAGCTCGTAGGTGAGGGCGGGCCACGCCCCTTGGAGCCCGGCATCGACGAAGTCCCGGAGCGGCCGTTCGCCCCGCAACACACTCGTCGAGCCCAGGTAGTAGATGAAGTGGTCGCCATCGAACCCAGACAGGGAACCGAGCAGGGCGTTGAAGCGATAGGTGAAGGCCCCCACGAACACGAGCAAGGAGAGAGCGATCATGGGGCCGCGCGTCGGCGCGCGGTCGTCGTCTCGCATGCCCCCGATCCTAGTACGTCGTGATCGCGATGTCGATCATCGCGGGGAGAAGCCTCGTTGCTGAGACGTCACGAAAAGAAGGCCCCTCCGGCAGGCTGGACGCCCTCGCCCCGTTCCCGTGGACCTCTCTCGAAGAAACTGCGGGCCGCCGCGTCCTCCGACTCGAACGTCTCGAACACGGTGAGCAGCTTGGTGACCGCCAGGAGGTGGCGATTGTGTCCGCACACATTCAGCAGCTTCAGGCCCCCACCCCGGCGCCGGGCGGAGATGAACTCCTGGATCATCGCGCCCAGGCCGCAGCTATCGACGTAGGGCACGTTGGCGAGGTCCAGCACCAGCCGCGTCCGCCCGGTGTCGAACAGCCTCCGCACCGCCTCCCTGAATTCCCCCTCGGTTTCCAGCGTCAGCCGGCCCTTCGGCCGCATGATGACGATTTCGCCACGGACGACTTCATCGATCCTCATGTCCGAGGCCCCCTGGTCCTCTTTACCTCTTAGAACGAGGGAGACGCTCCGAACGTACATTCCGGGGAGAGCTGCCCGCCGGACAGCCGGCCTCGAAGGGCCTAAGTCCCAGCGCTTCAGGAGGATGGAGCGTTGCTCGAGCCCGGCGGCGAACCCGCCGGCCACCCTTCACGTCTCGAGATCGTGACGTCGTTCGCGAATATCATGGCGCCTTCACCCCAGATGGACACCGACCCGGAATCGTCCGTCGAGTTGCTCGAGCGAGCCAAAGCCGGGGATTCCGAGGCGCTCGACCGGCTGCTGGGCCGCTATTTGCCCCGCCTCCGGCGGTGGGCCAGCGGCCGCCTGCCGCACTGGGCGCGGGACCTGTCCGACACAGAGGACCTTGTACAGGACACCGTGGTCCGGACGTTAAGGCATATAGATGGTTTCCATGCGCAGCGGGAAGGCGCGCTCCAGGCGTACTTGCGCCAAGCCGTCATGAACCGGATCAGGGACGAGCTGCGGCGGGCAAGCCGGCGACGCTCCGCCCAAGGAACTGGCGGACGACGTGCTGAGCCCACTGGCGTCTCCTCTCGACCAGGCGATCGGACGGGAAGCGACCGAGCGATACGAAGCCGCATTGGCCGAGCTTCGCGACGAGGAGCGCGAAGCGATCGTCGCGCGCATCGAACTGGAGTGCAGCTACGAGGAAATGGCCGTCATGCTCGGCAAACCGACTCCGAATGCGGCCCGGGTGGCCGTTCGACGAGCCGTCGTCCGGCTCGCAATGAAGATGAAACATGCTAGCTAACGACGCACGTTTGATGAGCCTTGCCGGGGCCGTCGTGGACGGCACGCCCGTGGACTGGGCCAAGGAACTCGCATCGACGCCGGACGCCGAGATGCGGGAACTCGTCGAGCAACTGCGGGTACTGGCGACCATGGCCGCCGTTCACCGCTCGACGGATGGCAGCACCCTGGATCCCGTGGTGGAGCAGGAGCAGGACCCAGCGTCCGTACCAACGTCGTGGGGTCCGCTCCAGCTGCGTCGCACGATCGGGAAAGGGAGCTTCGGAACGGTCCATCTGGCGTGGGATCCGAGCCTCGAGCGAGAAGTCGCGCTGAAGATTCTCCAGCGATCTCAGCGCTCTGCGGCCGTCGTCCGCGAAGGCCGTCTGCTTGCGAGCATCCGGCATCCGAACGTCGTGATTGTGTACGGGGTGGACGAGTTCGAAGGCGCCGTGGGCCTGTGGATGGAATTCGTCGACGGCCTCACGCTCAAGCAGTCGCTGCATCAACGCGGCGTGTTCGGCGCGCACGAGGCGGCCCTCATCGGCGCGGACCTGTGCCGTGCGGTGGCGGCGGTACACAAGGCGGGGCTCGTCCATCGCGATATCAAGGCGCAGAACGTCATGCGCGAGGCCGGCGGCCGAATCGTGCTCATGGACTTCGGGGCCGGCGAAGTGCGGACGAATCAGGCCGATCCCTTGCGGCGGCCCACCGGCACACCTCTTTACCTGGCGCCCGAGGTGCTGCGCGGCCAGCCTGCGACCGTGGCCAGCGATATCTACAGCGTAGGCGTTCTGCTCTACCACTTGCTGACGATGCGCTATCCGTTCGAGGGCCGTACCATCGCCGAGCTCGAAAGCGCGCACGCCAACCAGCGCGCCACGCCCATCAGCGATCTGCGACCGGACCTGCCCGCGGGCATCGTTCAGGTGATCGGGCGAGCGCTCGATGGCGATCCGGCCCGCCGGCCTCGAAGCGCCGGCGCCATGCAGCAAGAACTGCTGGCCACAATTACTCCGGCGTCGCCACACGGCCGTTCGGAAACCGATGAATTGCCCGCGGCGGATCCCTCTGCCGCGGCTGCCCCGAATCTCTTGGCGGACCTGACGGCGGACACCTCCACGCGGCATCGGACTCGCGGCCTCGTTCACAGTGCTTGGCGCCGGCTCGAGGAATCCCCGTGGCTGAAAGCTGCGGCGGCCGTCGTGCTGATCGGCCTCCTTGCGGTGCCCATGGCCTGGAGCTACCGGGATCGTCTGGGGCCATCGGTGAGCGGGACGCTGCTTCCTGACACGAAGATCATCGCGGTGTTGCCCTTCAGGGTGATCGGAGCAAGCAAGGAGGAAGGCCTCTACTCGGAGGGCGTCTCCGTGGTGCTCACCAGTAACTTGGCGCAGCTCGGGGTCCAGGACCTTCAGGTGATGCCGTCGAGTGAGATACGCGAGGCGCGGATCGATACCGTCGAAAAGGCGCGGGCCGAATTCGGTGCCACGCTCGTGCTGGCGGGTGTGGTCCAGTTTTCTGGCGGCCAGGTGCGGGTTTCCTATTCCCTGATCCGGACGGCGGACCGCCGGGAACTCAGCGCCCGCTCCCAGACACTTGCTGCCGGTGATCCGTTCGCCCTCCAGGATGTTGTCACTCGCGACGTGCTGACGATGCTCGAGACTGACCCGGCAGCGGCGCCGCAGGAGCCCCGGCAGGTATTCGGTACGCGAGACGACAGGGCGTTCTTCCTCTACACCCAGGCACGGGGCGCCATGCAGAACTACCACGAGCAGGAGAACGTGGACGCGGCCATCAAGCTGCTGACAGAAGCCGTCGACCGGGATCCGCAGTATGCCGCTGCGTACGCCGCCCTGGGGCGGGACCCTGTGGGAGAACTTCTCCACTTCGAAACAATCGTCCTGGCTCGACCAGGCAGGTGCGGCGTGCGAAACGAGCGCCAGCCTGAATCCGAAGCTCTCGGAGGCGCAGCACTGCCTTGGCCTGGTCGAGGAGGGCCGGGGAGATTACGAGCGAGCCATCGAATCCTATCGGCGGGCGATCGATTATTCGGCCACCAACGAGGAGGCCCATCGTGCCCTGGGCAGTGTGCTGGACAAGTTGGAGCGTGTCGACGAGGCCGAAGCCGCCTACCTGCGGGCGATCGAGCTTCGCCCCGGGTATTGGGCCGGCTACGCGCGACTCGGGCAGTTCTACAACCTGCGCAATGACTACCAGAAGGCGAGCGACTACTACGGCAGGGCACTGACGCTCTCGCCCGACAACGCCCGCGTCCTGTTTTCGCTGGGGCTGGTGTTCACCAACGAGGGTCAATACGATCGGGCGGTCGAGGTCCTGGAAAGAGCCATCCAGCTGCGCCCGTACCTGGCCCCGCCGTATACAAACCTGGGCCTGGCCTACCTTCGGGCCCGACGCTATAACCAGGCGGTCGCCCCGCTGGAAAAATCCTTCTCGGCCCTGGGAAACTATCAGACAGCCGGGAACCTTGCACGGATCTACCGGCTGCTGGGACGGAGTGACGAGGCCCGGCAGAAGTACCAGTTCGCAATCCGCGACGGCGAACAGCGGTTGCAGCAGAATCCGCGCGATCACGGGATCGAGCTGCTCGTGGGCCGCTACTACGCGATGCTGGGCAGGAAGCCGGAGGCGTTGCGCCACCTCGACCTGGCCCTTCTGCAGCATCCCAACGATGCCCACTATCTGACGATCGCGGCCACCGCCCATGTGGCCCTCGGTGACCGGGGCACCGCGTTGACCCTGATGGAACAGGCCGCCCGGCTGGGACACAGGGCCGCCCAGTTCCTGGCAGAACCCGAGTTGGATGTGCTCAAGGCCGAGCCCAGGTACATCGCAGTCATGTCGGCCAATGGTCCCGGGCGATAGCTCAGTCTACGAGGAGGGAGTGCGACGATGGCAAGAGACCCGATGACGATCGAAGTAGTAATCAAGAAAGTAAAAGACCACCACGGGGGGTGTGGTCCGTTGAGCCGAAGGATGACGACGCCAATGAAAAGCGTGTCAAGGAGCACAGAAGAGATCATCGCGGAGCAAATGGAAGAACCGTCATGGGAAGCCGCTCGATATGGACCATCACAATCCAATCGTCTTTTTAGAGGGGGACACTCTCAACTTCACATGCGAGGGCGGATTCCGGTTTGCCATCGGGGCGAAGAAGAACCCAGATGTGGACGAGTTCCCAGGCACGCCGGACAACCCGTTCGGATGGGATAACTTTCAGATTGTTACGGAAGCGCGGCTCAAAATCCGCAGTAGTCATCCGAACAGAAACCGTCCCTGGACCCGGACCCAAGGACCAGGCATTCTACAAGTTCCATGGCTGGGTGCTCGAAGGCAGTGAGTTCAAGCCGGTCGATCCTGATGGGTATTGCGGGAGCTAGAGCCACGAGTCGCACAACCTCGCGGCAGCCGAAGGCTGCCGCGGGTTGGTTCAGGCCTGTCCCGTCCGATGTGCCGCGGAGATCCTGTAAAGCCCCACCACGGTCAGCGCCAACCCGATGCCGGCGATGGCGTCTACCGCGTAGTGGAACCGGCCGTACACCGTCGCAACGATCAGTCCCAGGACGATCGGCACGAGCACA
>CAVQMT010000020.1:0-161924 GCA_963713655.1 uncultured Acidobacteriota bacterium | reverse complement strand
CCAGCGCCGGCTGGACCGCGAGCTGGCCTACGCGGTGGACGCCCACGAACGCGCGCGGCGGCTGTTTGCCGACAAGGCGATCTCCTTCCAGGAAGTGCAGCGCGCCGAGGTGGATCGGGTGGCTGCGGCGCAGACGCTCAACATGGGCAAGGCCGAGGTCAATCGCGCGATCGAAGAGCTGAAGCATGTCGGCGCCTCGCTGCCCGAGCCGTAAAGGACGGCTCGCCGGGTGAAACGGACGAGACCAGCGAGCAGATCCCGGTGCGCAGTCGGATCAACGGCGTGGTATTCGAACGCCTGGTCACGCCGGGCACCCCCGTCACGCCTGGCACTCCCCTGTTCGTGGTCAGCGAGCTGTCCACGCTGTGGGCGGTGGCCGAGATCGACGAGTCGCAGCTGGCGCAGGTGCGGACCGGGCGGCCGGTCGAAGTGGTGGTGGCCGCCTACCCCGGCGAGCGCTTCGCCGGCACCATCACCTTCATCGCCGACGTGGTCAACCCGAAGCACGGCGCATCACCGTGCGCTCCACCGTCCCAACGCCGACGGCCGCTGAAGCCGGAGATGTTCGCGACGGTGGCGCTGGGTGAAGGCGAGCCGCGATCCATGATCGTCGTGCCCCAGGCCGCCATCCAGACATCGACGGCCGCCCGGCGGTGTTCGTCGCCGAGGCGGAGCCCGGCCGGTTCAAGCCGCGGACCGTCACGCTGGGCGCCGAGGCCGACGGCCTCGTCAGATCGCAAGCGGCGTGGCGGCGGGCGAGCGCGTCGTCGTGGCCGGCAGCTTCGTGCTGAAGTCGGAGATGCTGAAGGCAGCGGCCGAAGGCGGCGACTGACATGGGCGCGATCGAGCGCTTCGTCGCCGCCAGCCTGCGGCAGCGGCTGTTCGTGCTGCTGTGCCTGGCGGCGCTGGTCGTCACGGCGTGGCGGCCTACCGCGACCTGCCGGTAGAGGCGTTCCCGGACCTGACCAACAACCAGGTGACGGTCGTCACCGAGGCGGCCGGGCTCGCCGCCGTGGAGGTGGAGCAGCGCGTTTCCTATCCCATCGAGACGGCGCTGATGGGCGTGCCCAACGCCGAGCAGGTGCGGTCGGTGTCCAGTCGGGCCTGTCGCTCGTGACCGTGGTGTTCGACGACGCGGTGCCGATCTACCTGGCGCGCCAGCTGGTCAACGAGCGCGTGTCCGAGGCGCGGGGACGGCTCCCGGTGGGCCTGGCGCCGACGCTGGGGCCCGTGGCCACTGCCTTCGGCGAGATCTACCATTACCTGGTCGAGGGCGACGCCACCGACGTGATGGAGCGGAAGACCATCCACGACTGGGACCTGCGGACGCAGCTCCGCTCGGTGAAGGGCGTCAGCGAGATCAACTCCTGGGGCGGGCTGACCCGCCAGTATCACGTGGTGGTGGACCCCGCCCGGCTCGAGCGGTTCAGCATCTCGCTCGCCAGGTGTTCGACGCCATCGCCGCCAACAACACCTCGTTCAGCGGCGGCTTCATCGAGCACCGTTCCGAACGCTACACCGTCCGCGGCACCGGCCTGGTGCGGGGCGTGGACGACATCCGCGGCATCGTCGTGGACGAGGTGGACGGCGTGCCGGTGCTGGTGTCGACGTGGCCGACGTCCGCATCGGCGCCATGCCGCGCCAGGGTGCCGTGACCTACAACGGGGCCAGCGAGTCGGTGGCCGGCATGGTGATCATGCTGAAGGGCGAGAACGGCCGGGACGTCGGCGCCAGGGTGAAGGCCCGCATCGCCGAGGTGGTGGGCACGCTGCCGGGCGGCCTGCGCATCACGCCGTTCTACGACCAGACCGAGGTCATCGAGCGCACGGCCGCCACGGTGCGCCGCAATCTGCTCGAAGGGTCGCTGCTCGTCACCGTGGTCCTGTTCGTCTTCCTGCGCGACGTGCGCGCCTCGCTGATCGTGGCCAGCGTCATCCCGCATCTCCATGCTCGCCGGCTTCATCGGCATGCGCGTCTTCGGCGTCTCGGCGAACCTGATGTCGCTCGGCGCCATCGACTTCGGGCTGATTGTGGACGGCGCCGTGGTGATGATGGAGAACTTCATCCGGCGGCGCGCCGAAGCCAGCCACGCGCAGCCGCCGCCGGATCAGGCCGGCGGCCGGATGGCGCTGTTCACCGCTGCCGCCACGGAAGTGGCGCGGCCGATTCTCTTCGGCGTGCTGATCATCGTGGCTGTGTACCTGCCGATCTTCACGCTCGAAGGGCTGGAAGGAAAGATGTTCCGGCCGATGGCCATCACGGTCTGTTCGGCGATTCTCGGATCGCTGCTGCTGTCGCTGACGGTGGTCCCGGTGGCGTCGTCCTACCTGCTGAAGACGGCGCGGGTCCATCACGAGGAGCGCTGGTTCGTCCGGCTGCGCGAGAGGTATCTGCACGATCTGCGATGGGCCATGGACCGTCCCGTCCGCACGACGGGATGGCCCTGGCCACGGTGGCGCTGGCGGTCGCGACGCTCCCCTTCCTCGGCACCGAGTTCATGCCCCGGCTGGACGAAGGTCGATCCTGATCGAGACGCGCAAGCTGCCGTCGGTCTCGCTCGACGAGTCGGTGGCCATGTCACAGCGGGTCGAGCGGATCGTCAGGGCGTTTCCCGAGGTCAGCCAGGTGGTCACCAAGATCGGACGCCCGACCTCGCCACCGAGGCGATGGGCATCTATCAGGGCGACATCTACGTGGCGCTGCATCCAATCGGGAGTGGTCCACCGGCCGGGACAAGCCGGCGCTGATCGACGCGCTGGCCGCCGCGCTGGAGGACATGCCCGGGATGACGTTCAACTTCACCCAGCCGATGGCGATGCGGCTGGACGAAGTCATCTGGGGGTCAAGGCGGACGTGGCGGTGAAAATCTTCGGCGAGGACCCGGCGACGCTGGAGCGGCTGGGCGCCGTGGTCGTGCACGAGCTGGAACAGGTGGACGGCGCCAGCGACCTGCAGGCCGAGGTGATGTTCGGCGCCGCACAGCTGCAAATCGACGTGGACCGCGCGCAGATCGCCCGCTACGGCCTCAACGTGACCGATGTGCGCGATGTGGTCGAGACCGTGGTCGGCGGCTCGGCGGTGACCGAGCTTTTGGACGGCCCGCGCCGCTTCCCCGTGCTGGTGCGCCTGCCCGACCAGATGCGCGCCAACGCCGACGCCGTCGGCGCCATCCTGCTCACCGGACGTCGCGGCGAACAGGTGCCGCTCGTCCGCGTGGCGCGCATCTCCGAGGCGCAGGCGCCGGAGACCATCAACCACGAGAACGCCGAGCGGCGGCTGGTGGTGCAGACCAACGTCCGCGGCCGCGACGTCGGCGGCTTCGTGGCCGAAGCGCAGCGGCGCGTGGCGCGCGGGCTGTCCCTGCCGCCCGGCTACCGGGTGGCGTGGGGCGGCCAGTTCGAGAACCAGGCCGCGCGCCACCGCCCGGCTGGCGCTCGTCGTGCCGCTCTCGGTCGCGATCATCTTCCTGCTGCTCTTCGCCACGTTCCGCCGGCTGCGGCAGGCCGCCTGGTGCTCTGCAACGTGCCCTTCGCGCTCGTCGGCGGCGTGGCCGCGCTCTGGCTCCGCGGCCTGAGTTCGAACCTGTCGGCGTCGGTCGGCTTCATCGCGCTCTTCGGCGTCGCGGTGCTGAACGGCGTGGTGCTGGTCACCGCCGTCAACCGCCTGCGCGAACAGGGCCATGCCGCTGCGCGACGCCGTGCTGGCGGGCGCGCCACGCGGCTGCGGCCGGTGATGATGACCGCCACTGGTCGCCGCGCTCGGCTTCGTGCCGATGGCCCTTTCCAGCGGCGCCGGCGCCGAAATCCAGCGCCCGCTGGCCAGCGTGGTGATCGGCGGCGTGGTGACCTCGACGCTGCTGACGCTGATGGTGCTGCCGACGCTGTACCTGCTGGTGGAGCGCCGCGCGGGCCGGCCCGGGGACGATGTCTGAGTGGCCTGGCGGACTACGATTGATGCGTGCGCGTCCTGGTGGTCGAAGATGATCCGGCGATCAGCCGCTTCGTGGTTCGTGGGCTGCGCGAGGAGCAGTACCGCGTGGACCTGGCGGAGGACGGCATGACCGGCGAGCGTCTGGCCCGCGACGAGTCGTTCGATGCCATCGTGCTCGACGTCCTGCTGCCGGGCATGGACGGGTTTGCGGTGTGCCGCAGCCTGCGCCGCCACGGCGTGGACACGCCGGTGCTGATGCTGACGGCGCGCGACGCGGTGCCCGATCGGATCAAGGGGCTGGACGCGGGCGCCGACGACTACCTGCTGAAGCCGTTCGCCTTCGACGAGCTGCTGGCGCGGCTGCGGGCGCTGACCCGGCGCGGCCGCACGCGCCAGCTGGACACCACGCTGACCTACGGGCCGCTGGTGCTGGACACCACCTCACACATGGTGCGGGCAGCCGGGCATCCGGTGGAGTTGAGCGCGACGGAGTATCGCCTGCTCGAGCACCTGCTGCGGCACGCCGAGACGATCGTGTCGCGCGAGCAGCTGGCCGACCACGTGTGGGGCGGCGAATACGACCCCTTCTCCAACGTCGCCGACGTCTACATCGGCTACCTGCGACGCAAGCTGCGCGCCGCCGGCCTGGACGCACCGCTGATTCACACGGTGCGCGGCATGGGCTACCTGCTGAAAACCAGCCGGCCGGAAGGGGACGCCGCATGACGCTGTCGTTCAGGTCGCGCCTGACGCTCCGCTGGCTGCTGGCGTTCGGGCTCGTGCTGGCGCTGGCCGACCTGGCGGTGTATCTGGGCGCGCGCGACTTCCTCCAGCGGGATCTCGACGCCCAGCTGCGCACGCTTGCCGGCACGGAGCTGGCGTCTTCCCAGGACGGGCCCGACCGCACGGTGCACCTGCACGAGTTCCCGGCCGATACCGCCGGCACGCAGGAATACGCCGACAAGTTCGTGCAGCTGGTGGACGAGCAGGGCCGGGTGATGCTGCAGTCCCCGGGCCTGGGCCAGATGCCGCCGCTGATGGATGCCGCCACGCTGGCCCAGGCGTTCGCGGGCGCTGCACCGCTCGTGGACGTGACCGTGAACGGCCGCCCGGGCCGCATGGTGGGCCTGGTGGCCGGCGGCCCGCCGCGTCACGTGGTGACGGTTGGCCTCTTCACCGACAAGCTCGACGCCACCCTGCGCCGGCTCGGCAGCCTGCTCGCCGCCGTGTGGATCGGCGCCCTGGCGTTGACGGCGGTGATCGGGTTCTCGCTGGCCTCGAGCGCGCTGGTCCCCATCCACCGCATCACCCGCAAGGCGGCGTCGATTGCCGAAGGCCAGTTCTCGGCACGCCTCGACACGCCGAAAGTGGATGACGAGATCGGCCGGATGACGACGCTCCTGAACGAGATGCTGGACCGGCTGCACGGCGCGCTGGAAGCCAACCGCCGGTTCGCCGCCGATGCGTCGCACGAGCTGCGGGGCCCGCTGACCGCGATGCTGGGAGAAATCGACGTCACGCTGAAGCGGGAACGGCAGCCCGACGAGTATCGCGAGGCGCTGGCGCTCGTCCGGGATCGCCTGCAGGTGATGAGCGGGTTGACCGAGGACCTGATGCTGTTGGTGCGGGCGCAGGAGAACACGCCTCCCGTGATGGGCGAGGTGCCGGTGACCGCGCTGCTCGATCGCGTGGTGGCCCGCGCGGCGGACGCCGCCGCCGCCAGCGGGATCACGCTCGACGTGGACGCCGCGCCCGGCCTGGTCATCTACGGCGACGCCGGCCTGCTGGAACGCGTCTTCGACAACCTGGTTCGCAACGCCATCCAATACAACCGCGATGGCGGGACGGTCTCGATCACAGCACGGGTCAGTCCAGCGACGGGTGAATGGGTCGCCGACCAGGTGCAGATTGTCGTGCGGAATACCGGCGCCAGCATCCCCGCGGAAGAGCGGGAGCGGGTGTTCGAGCGCTTCTACCGCCTGGATCCGTCCCGCTCGCGCCGCACGGGTGGGGCCGGCCTGGGCCTGGCGATCTCGCGCGAGATCGTCCGGCTGTTCAAGGGCACGATCCGCGTCGGCGACTCCCCCGGCCCGGGCACGACGATCGAGGTCGGGCTGCCGGGCGGGCTGGCCGCTTCCTGAGCACGCCGCGCATGCCTCGACATCTCCATCCCGAACTCCATCTCACCGACCGCATCGGCTGGCTGCGCGCCGCGGTGCTGGGCGCCAACGACGGCATCGTCTCCACCGCCAGCCTGATCGTCGGCGTCTCGGCGGCCAGCGCCTCGCGCGGCGACATCCTGGTGGCCGGCGTGGCCGGCCTGGTGGCTGGTGCCATGTCGATGGCGGCCGGCGAATACGTGTCGGTCAGCTCGCAGTCCGACACCGAGCGGGCCGACGTGGCCCGCGAGCGCGGCGAGCTGGCGACGCAGCCCGAGTTCGAGAAGCACGAGCTGGCTGGGATCTACGTCGGCCGGGGCCTGACGCCGGAGCTGGCCTCGCAGGTGGCCGATCAACTGACGGCGCACGACGCGCTGGGCGCGCACCTGCGCGACGAGCTGGGCATGTCCGCGGCCGTGAGCGCCCGGCCGGTGCAGGCGGGCCTGACGTCGGCGGCCGCATTCGCGGCCGGAGCGGTGTTGCCGCTGCTGGCGTCCCTGGCCGCACCGGCGCCGCTGGTCGTGCCGGTCGTCGGGGCGTCGTCGCTGGTGTTCCTCACCGGGCTCGGTGCCTTGTCCGCGCGAATGGGGGGTGCGCCGGTGTTGAAGGCCTCGGTGCGAGTGGCGTTCTGGGGAGCACTGGCCATGGCCCTCACGGCAATGGTGGGCAAGCTGTTCGGGACCGTGGTCTAGACGGCGTGGTCTGAGAGGAGTCGTCCTATGAACTGGGCGCACGTACATCTCATCGTCAATCACCTGCCCGTCATTCTCGTGCCGACGTCGATCGCGCTGCTGGTTTTCGCCCGAGCGCGGCGGAGCGCCGAGGTGACCAATGCGGGACTTGTCCTGCTGGTGGTTACCTCGCTGATCGGGGGCGGCGTGTTCTTGACTGGAGAGCCGGCCGAACACGCCGTGGAAGGCGTGGCCGGCATCACCGAGGCGTCGATCGAGGCGCACGAGGACGCCGCGTTGGCGGCGGCGCTCGCCACGGGGCTCGCCGGCGTGCTGGCACTGGCCACGCTCGTCGTCAGCCGGACCCGCCCGGCGCCGGCGGGGCTGCTGATCGCGACAGTGGTGGTTGCGCTGGCTGCGTCGGGATTGATGGCACGCGCGGCGAACCTGGGCGGACTGATCCGGCATTCGGAGATCGCGGGCAACACCCTTACTTCTGATGCCCAGGCGAGTGATGCCCAGGCGAGAGCTGCTGACGTTGGAGGCTAGGGGCGAAAAGGGGTAACAGAGCTAGAATGGGGTAATATCGAGGCTGTATTACCCTCTTTAAAACGCCGCGACCGCTAAAATGGCCTCTCTTCAGCCCGCCTTTCTCGCTCAGCTGACCTTTAAAGCCTCCGAGCTGAGCACTATCCGCCGCCTGGGCGAGGCGCGCGGCCGGCAAGACCTGTTCATCCGCCAGATTCCGCAGCAACTCGAAACGCTCCGCACCCACGCGATGGTTGAGTCTGTGGAGTCCTCCAACCGGATCGAAGGCGTGGTCGCCCCTCCGGGGCGGGTTGCCGATCTCGTCGTCCATGGCGTGGAGCCGCGCAACCGAGCTGAGCAGGAAATCGCCGGCTACCGTGACGGGCTCCGGCTCATTCACGAGTCCCATCACGACGTGCCGCTGTCGACAAACGTCGTGCTGCGGCTGCATCAGATGCTCTACCGCTATCAGCCTGGAGTGGGCGGACGCTGGAAGAGCGTGGACAACCAGATTGTCGAGCGCAACGCCGCTGGCGAGACCGTTCGTGTCCGATTCCAGCCGACGCCAGCGGTGGCAACGCCGCAGGCGATGGACGATCTCGGTCAGCCAGTATCAGCAGGCAATCGCGGGCGGGCGCATCGATCCACTGGTGCTCCTGCCACTCGCCGTCCTCGACTTTCTATGTATTCATCCGTTCACGGACGGCAACGGGCGCGTGGCGCGGCTGCTGTCGTTGCTGCTGCTCTACCACTTCGACTACCGCGTCGGCCGCTACATCAGCCTGGAGCGGATTGTCGAAGAGTCGCGCGACACCTTTTACGAGTCGCTGGAGCGCAGCTCGCGCGGCTGGCACGAGGATGCTCACGACGTCCACCCGTGGCTCGGGTATTTCTGGGGCGTCCTGCTGCGCGCTTATGGCGAGTTCGAGCAGCGCGTCGAGACGCTGCAAGGTTCCAAGACGGATCAGGTTCGCGCGGCCGTGCTTAGACGCCTGGGCTCATTCGGCATCTCGGATATCGAGCACGATTGCCCGGGGGTCAGCCGAGACATGGTGCGACACGTCCTGCGGCAGATGCGCACAGATGGACTGGTACAAGTGGAGGGGCGCGGCCGGGGCGCGAAGTGGCGTGCAGTTGAAGCTAACTGAGCCGCAGGTCCACGGGCTCCGGCTCCGGGCTACGGTCCTGCTTGTAGTGCGTTTTAGGGGTTGGCACGAGGGGTCCGGATCCGTAAACTGACAGAACTCTGCTCGCGAAGAAGACTCCCCTCTCCGCACTGCTTTTCCTCTGTCTGATCGGCATCACGGCACACGTGCGCCTTGCGGCGGGCGCGTCGGCGCTGTCGCTGTCCGCGAAGGCGTGGTCCCAGGACGGCATCGGCGACATCCGCCGCGACGTCTTCGAGATGGCGCTCAGCGCCGCGCAGTGCGCGATGCGGTCGGGCGACGTCAAGGACCTGCAGACGCTGACGGTGATCGACTACTCCCGCCCCTCCACACAGAAGCGGCTGTGGGTGTTCGACCTGCGCGAGCGGGCGCTGCTCTACGAAGAATTGGTCGCCCACGGCAGCGGCAGCGGCATGGACGTGGCCACCAGCTTCTCCAACCAGCCGAACACGCACGCCAGCAGCCTCGGCCTGTTCCGCACCGACGACACCTATGTAGGGCGCAACGGCTACTCCCTGCGCATGCACGGGCTGGACGCCGGCTTCAACGACAAGGCCTACGAGCGCGCCATCGTGATGCACGGCGCGCCCTACGTGAGCGAAGACGCGATCAAGCTGCAGGGCCGCCTCGGCCGTAGCTGGGGCTGCCCCGCGCTGCGCGCCGGCATCGCCCGCGAAGTGATCGACACGGTGAAGGGCAACGGGCTGGTGTTCGCCTACTACCCCGATCCGAAGTGGCTGGAGTCGTCGAAGTATCTCGGCGACTGCGCCAGCGCCGCCGCCGATTAGCTCCCACGTTTCCGCGGAAACGCGGCCAACCCTCACATCTACGACCAGTCTACGAGTCCAACGAGTCGGGCCGCCAGTTCGAGATCTATGTACAGGCCGTTCCCAGATGTGGACGGACGGCGCGAGCAGATCTCGGTGGACGGCGGCCGGTTTCCCCGCTGGTCGCGCGCCGGCAACGAAGTGTTCTACGTCGACCTGGCCCTATGACAATCTCGCCACGCGACGGGCGTTTCATTTTTCTCGACCGCGTCCTGCTACCGACGCCCGATTCCACACAGGTCTCGGTGGTCCTCAACTTCTTCGACCAGCTCCGAACGCTGCTGCAACCGCAGTAGCGGGATGCGCGGATCCGTGGCACCGCGCTTGCACTTCTCTGCAGGCGACACCACAACTCAAGCATTCGTCCGCACAACTGGTGCTTGGTTCTTGGTTCTTAGTCCTTGGTCCAAGGTCTTCGTCCATCGCGGACCAAGAACCAAGGACCAAGGACGCGGGTACACCGAAGTAGAAGCCGCCTGAGAACTACCTACTTTAGGAGCTGACACATGGCCATCGACAATCCGACGCCCGAGCCGATCGACGAGCGCGCCCAGCCCGGCGACGTCCTCGGCATCGAAGAAGACGGCGCAACCACGCAGCTTGGCGACACCGCGGAAGACGAGAACGAGCGGTTGCAGGACGCCGAGGAAGAAGCCGCGGATAACTGACGGCGATTGACGGGGCCGTCGTCCATCCTTGCTCGGACGACGGCGTCGTCTCACCAAGAAACCAGGCCCCAGGCTCCAGGCCTTCGTTAAGGCCTTATAGCGAAAGCCCGTCTTGCGCGGTGGCGGTAAACCTAACTCGCCGCGGTCTCACCGCGACCTGAGATCTCCCACATCGATAGGACTTTGCGACGACTGAGGCCGCAAGGATAATTGCGCAGGTACAGAGATGGCGCGGCGAGCCGTTGGAGTCCTTCGGTTCACAGGACGAGCCGTGTTCCACCGATGCAACGTTAGCCGGACTTGAAAGAATCGCTAAGTGACGTTCGAAGTCGTCGGCGAAATCGAGAAGATTGAGACGATTGCGTCGGGTCTGGGCGTCAAGATTCGGGCACTATTGTGGAAGCAGCACGGGCGGGGCCGGTGGCGTAAGCGCAAGGGGGTAGCCACCGTAAGGCTCGCGAACAACAAGTTGCGACGCGTTGAGCTTCACTGGTACGAAGCACACGGAATCGGTCGACGAGACTTCAGATCAAGGCATACCTGAACGAATCATGAAACGAGTCATCAAACGAGCTCCGACCCAATTCACGCTGTGCCTCGACAATCGGGGCAACGAAGCGTCGCTCATCGTCGGGAAGGTCTATCGGCAACTACCTGATGCGCGCGCTGAAAAGGATGGGCTTGTTCGGGTTGTCGATGAGAGTGGCGAAGACTACCTATTTGGTCGGGCGCAGTTCGCCACCGTTGACTTTCCTCAGGCCGTGCGAAGGAAACTACTGGCGTTACAACGAGCCGGCTAACCCCGCGCCACGCAACTTGGCGACACCGCCGAGGACGAGAACGAGCAACTGCAGGACGCTGAGGAAGAAGCCGCGGATAACTGACGGCGATCGACGGGGCCGTCGTCCATCCTTGCTCGGACGACGGCGTCGTCTCACCAAGAAACCAGGCCACGGGCTCCGGTCTCCGGGCTCCAGGCCTTCGTTAAGGCCTCATAGCGAGGGCCGCGGTTTCACCGCGACCTGAGAATCGTTGAGTACTTCGTCGGCGTCAACCAAGCCGCCGACCAGCGACCGCTACAGGTCTTCAGGATGCAGGCCTGTTCGTTTCGCGACGCGAGCGAGCATTCGCGGTCCGATCTCCTCGCTCTCATGAAAGGCGAAGACGAAATCCGGCCAGCCAGGTCGAGCCAGAGTGCGATGGGAACCGGTTTGGCGTTTGAGAGTCCAACCGAGGCGGGTCAAGGCGGCCATTACGCGGCTGGCCTTAGCGGCCGGCCATTGGCTCATGCTGCCTGAAAGGTAACGTTCACGAACTCATCGGGAGCTTCGCGGTGTTCAAGGCGCTCCGCGATCACTCGCAGTGCCAGCGCCTGGACGCGGGCGACTGCCTCCTCCCGGTCCTGGCCATAAGCCATCACGCCAGGCAACGCTGGGACTTCGGCCAGCCAACGGCCGTCGTCTTCTCGCTCGATTTCCACAGTGAACGTCACCGTCGCAATCTACCACCCGCGCAACTCCCGAACAAGCCGTTCGACTGGCTCGACCACGCAGAGCACACCTCTCGCTTCCCCACGCGCCAGGCGCTTGCGGGACGGCGAAGAAGAAGCCGCTCAAAACTGACGGCGACCGACGAGACGACGGCGACCACGCCGTCGTCTCACGCTTTCCAACTCGAGCAGCGCCGGGCGCGGGTTCGGTTGCTCTGGCTCCGGCGGCTACGTGGATCTCCCACATCGATAGGATTTTGCGACGACTGAGGCCGCAAGGATAATTGCGCAGCTACAGAGCTGGCGCGGTGGGCGCCGAGCCATTGAATAGGCAGCATGGCTACCATTGCAGTCGGCGACATCCACGGCAATCTGGCGGCGCTTCACGACATTCTCGACCAGATTCACGGCGAGAGTGGCCGGGGTGACACGATTGTCTTCCTGGGCGACTACATCGACCGGGGTCCCGACTCCAAAGGTTGCGTCGATGCGATTCTGGGGTTTCAACACGAGGTCGAGGCCGAAGTCGTCTGCCTGCTCGGCAACCACGAAGACTGGCTCCGTAGAACATTACACGACTATCACCGACACTCCTGGCTCCTTGGCATGGAGGCTTTCGACACGATTCGAAGATACTCAGTTGACGCCGTGGAGACGCTCCGCGAGGCCGTGTCGAACGCCGGGACGCAGCTATACCTAGGGCAGTGCGCGTTACCGTACGGGGCGTTTTTCGATTGTGTGCCCTGGGCCATATGCGATTCTTTGAGAGCCTGCGTCTGTATTCATCGCAGCGCGGATTGTGTGTGCACTCATGGCGGGATCGATCCGCGCGTCGCGGGGTTTCACGAGCAAACGCGCCATTCCCTGATTTGGGGAGCAGGCAGTTTTCCGAACGGGTACGACGGTGCCGAGGTCATCGTGTACGGGCACCGGAATAACGCCGCCTTGAACCAGGATGGATGGCCGGCACCGACGATTGTGGGACGCACCATCGGAATCGACACGATTTCACACGGGGTTCTAACAGCGATACGCCTGCCCGATCAGCGCGTCTTTCAGAGTGCCCGTGCCTGACGTTAGACCGGTTGAGGTCATGTCGCCTGGCTCGCGGCTGATTCGCAGTCCATGAACCTCAGCGAAGGCCTGAAGCCCGGAGCCCGGAGCCCGAACTATCAGTCGCGAGTGCCAGGCGTCCGGCCGCGCGGGCCGTCGTCTTCGGCACGCAGGCGCTGCACGCCATCCAGCAGCGGGTCGATTGGGGGCTCGGGCGGCAATGTCGTGCCCTTGCTGGCCGCTTCGGCGGCGGCGCGCTCCCGCGCGCGGGCGCCGCTGAGAATCGCCGCCACGTTGTAGAAGTTGCCGCCCTCGTGGCACTCGTAGGGCAATAGCTGCTTGTAGTTGCTCTGCGACGTCAGTGGAAACCTGAAGGTGAACGGCCGCACCCAGGTCTTGGGATCGTTCGCCGTCGCTTCGTAATCGATTTGGCCGTCGGCCACGCGCGTGAACCGCTCGGTGAGCTTCAGCGACTCGCTGTGCTTCGGGCCGTAGCCGTTGCGTCCGACGCTGGTCTTATCGGTGAAGTTGGTGGTCTCCACCACCAGCGTGTCGCCCTCCCAACGTCCGCGCGCGTCGCCCATGTACTGCTTGATCTTGCCGTCGATGCGCGGCGTGCCGTCCACTGGAATCACGCGCGTCTCGTGCACCATCTCGTAGCGAATCACCACCTGGCCGGGCAGCTGGAGGATCTGCAGCGCGTTGCCATACGCGACCGGCAGGATCGACGCCACCACGCCCCGGGTGACGCAGCGGTCGTAGAGGGTCAGGTCCAGCGGGCTGTCGAAGGGTCCTTCACCATAGGTCCCGAGGCTCATCACCTGCGGCCGCCGCTGCGCTTCTGGCGTCAGCTCCGGGTAGCGGCCATCGGCCGGATCGACGATCAGCGACGTCTGGCGAAACGTCATCGAATCGTTCTTGAAGCCCGCCTTCGCCGCACGAGCCTGTCGCTCGGCGAATTCGGCGTCGGACAGATACATCCGGGTGCCGAACGACTTCGGCCGTTCGTACGGCACGCGCGCGTCGCGCAGCATCTCGGTGGTCCAGACGCCTTCGAGGTCGGGATCGCCCCAGGGCGTGCGCGGCAGCGATTGGCCGGAGAGCGCGAACGAGGCGAGAACCACAAACGACGCGGCAATGCCGGCGATTCGGATACGCATGAGTCGGAGCAGAAATCTTCACGAAGCAGTAGTCTGCCGGCCGGCGGCGCCCGCCACCACCCGGATCAGCCGCTCGGTATCCACCGGCTTGGACACGTGGCCGTCGAAGCCGGTGGTCAGCAGCCGGTGCCGATCGACGTCGGTGGCAAACGCGGTCACCGCCACCGCCGGCATCATCTTCCCCAGCGCGCGCAGCTGCCGCACCAGCTCGACGCCGTCGAAATCCGGCAGGCCGACGTCGGTCACGATCACGTCGAAGTCCGAATGGACCGTCTGCTGCAGCGCCGAACGGGCATTGTCGGTGGTGGTCACCGACGCGCCGTACTGCGACAGGATCGAGTGCAGCAACTGGCCCGAGTCCGGCTCGTCGTCCACGACCAGCAGCCGCAGCCCCTGCAGGCTGGACGATGCCATCCGTACCGGCGGCGAGACTGCCCAGACCGTGGCATCGAGCAGCGGCAGCCACACGGTGCACACGGTGCCCTGCCCGGTACCGGCACTGGCCATCGCCACCTCGCCGTGGTGCCGATCGACGATGTAGCGCACGATCGACAGCCCCAGCCCGAGGCCCCGCCGGCTCGTCAGCGGCTGTCCCTGCCGGAAGCGGTCGAACACGTGCGGCAGCAGTTCCGGCTCGATGCCGGCGCCGCTGTCCTCCACGCGGATGAAGGCCCGATCGCCGTCTACGCCGCATTCGACCAGGATCCGCCCGCCGTCGGGCGTGAACTGATAGGCGTTGTTCAGCAGGTTGGCGACCACCTGGCCCAGCCGGGCCGCGTCGCCCGACACCATCAGGCCTCGGGCATTCACCTCCAACGAAACGTTCTTGCGGCGGTGCTCCGGCGCGTCGCGCGTGGACTCGGCGGCGGCCTCGAGCACGGGCTTCAGGTCCAGGGGCTTCAGCTCGACATCCAGCTTGCCGGCGGCGATGCCCGATACGTCCATCAGGTCGTTGATCAGCCGGGCCTGCGCGGACGCGTTGCGCTCCAGCACGTCCACCAGGTGCTTGTAGGTGCGATCGGCCAGCGAGCCGTGCTTGAGCAGCCAGATCGAGCCGCTGATCGCGTTGAGCGGCGTGCGCAGCTCGTGCGACACCATCGCCACGAAGTCGTCCTTGGCGCGGTTGGCGCGCTCGGCCTCCTGGCGCGCCTCGATCTCCCGGGTCAGCGTGGCCTCGAGCTGCAGCTCGGCGTCGCGAATCCGCAGCAGCGCCCGGACGGTGGCCAGCAGCACCGGCGCGCCCAGCGGCTCGATCAGGTACATGTCCGCGCCCTGGTCCAGCCCGCGGGCGCGATCCGCGTCAGTGACTGCGGTCTGCGACACCTGCAGCACCTGGATGCTGGGCGCCCCGAACTCGGTCTTGATCTTCCGGCAGACTTCGAGGCCGCTGACGTCCGGCAGGTTGACGTCGAGCACCACCAGATCCGGCCGCAGCGCCCGCACCATCTCCAGGCCCTCGGTGCCGGTGCGGGCCTCGGACACGTCGTAGCCGGCGCGCCGCAGGATCTGCACCTTGATGAATCGCGACGCGTCGTTGTCGTCAACCACCAGGATGCGGATGGTGTCGGTGCTCACGACGGTTCCCCGGGGACGTGGGCCGGTGTCATCGCGTGGCCAGCGACGCGGTCCAGAGTCGCCTGGACCAGCTCCCGGGTCAGGTGCGCCTTCGACAGCACCGGGACGGCAAGCGGCAGGCGCTCGCGATCGGCGTCGCTGAGCGTCGTCGAGGTCACGACCACCACCGGCACGTCCGCCGTGTGCGGGCTGCGCCGCAGCTCCTCGATCACGTCGAGCCCGTGCAGATCGCCGAGCTGCAGATCCAACAGGATGACGTCGGGGCGGGTGCGGGCCGCCTTCTCAGTCCGTCCAGCCGCTCTCGGCCTCGATGATGTGGTTCTCTGGCCCGCGCAGTATCTCGCGCATGATGTAGCGAAAGGCGTCCTGGTCGTCGATCACGAGGATGCGGCGCCCCCCGGAGCGTGCGACCAGCAGATTGAGCGCGTCCAGCAGCTGCGCGGCATCGACCGGCTTGGCCTGGTAGGTGTCGGCGCCGAGCGCGAGCGCTTTGTGGCGGTCGTCCACCGAGGAGGACACCAGCACCGGCACGTCGGCGGTGGCGCGCTGCTGCTTCAGCCGGGTCAGCAAATCCCACGACTCTTCGCCGTGCAGCCGGATGTCGAGCACGATCGCCGCGGGCCGCAGCACGTCGAGTGCCTTCAGCGCCGCCGCCGCCGAGCGCGCCGGCACCATCTGGAACCGGGTGCCGCTGAACGCGCGCTCGTAGGTGAGCAGGTCCGCATCGTCGTCGTCCACCACCAGCACCGGCAGGCGGGTCGGGTCTGGCGCCAGCGTCTCGGCGTCGAGGTTGGCGGGCAGCAGCGGCAGCGTCACGGTGAACGTCGAGCCAAGGCCGACCGTGCTCGACACCGAGATGGTGCCCCCCAGGAGCTCGGCCAGGCGCTTGGACAGCGGCAGGCCCAGCCCCGTGCCCTTGACGCGGCGCTGCAGCGGGTTCTCGATCTGCACGAACTCGTCGAAGACCTTGTCGAGATCGGCCTGCGGGATGCCAATCCCGGTGTCGGCCACCGCCAGCTCGATGCCGTTGCCGGTCTCGGTCAACCGCGCCGACACGCGCACCTCGCCGCGCTCGGTGTATTTCAAGGCGTTCGAGATCAGGTTGCGCAGGATCTGCGAGACCTTGCGCTCGTCGGAGCACACCGGCGGCAGGCCATCGGTGTCGTCGAACACCAGCGACAGCGCCTCGTTGATCAGCAGCGGCCGCAGCATGCCGCGCAGCGCGCCGAAGAGATCCCGCACCTCGAAAATGGTGGGCGACACCTGGATCTTGCCGGCTTCGACCTTGGCCAGGTCCAGCAGGTCGTCGATCAGCTCCGACAGCTGCAGCGCCGATCGGCGGATGTAGTAGACCTCGTCGCGGTCGGCTTCGGTGACCTGGAGCCGCTCGGCCAGAAGATTCGTCAACGCCAGGATCGAGTTCACGGGCGTCCGGAACTCGTGGGTCATGTTCGACAGGAAGCGCGTCTTGACCTCGTCCACGCGGCGCAGGTGATCGGCGCGCTCGTCCAGTTCCGCGTAGAGGGCCACCACGCCGCGGTTGGTGTCCTCCAGCTCGCGGTTGACGTGCTGCAGCTCCTCCTGCCGCTTTTGCAGCGCCTCCAGCGTCCGCAGCAGCTCCTGGTTCTGCTCCCGAACCTCGACCAGCGCGCCGGCCGGACGCGCCGCCGCCAGCGCTGCCGCCAGGCGGGCCAGCTCGGATGGCCCCACTAGCGGCGCGCGCGCCGGCAGCATCTTCTTCATGCTGATCGTCGTGCCGGTGCGGCTCGACGTCGCCTCGAACACGTCCATCAGCCGCCGCGCGCCGATGATGCCGAGGCCCAGCCCGGTACTCGAGGTGTAGCGCCCGGACAAGATGTCCTGCAGGTTGGGGATCCCGCCGCCCGTGTCGCTGACGCGAATCGTCAGCACCTGGGGCGCCCGGGCGCCTTCGATCTCGAAGCTCACCCGTCCGCCGCCCGCGTACAGAAACGCGTTGCGCGCGATCTCGGACACCGCGGTCGCCAGCCGCACCTGGTCGGTGGTATCGAAGCCGAGCAGGCCGGCGGTCTGGCGCGCGCGCTGCCGCGCCGCCACCACGTCCTGCTCGTCGGCGATCGCCAGATGGAACAGCGGCGTGCTCATGCGGCTTCCTTGCCCACCACCACCGTCACGTCGTCCTTGCCGCGGCGGAAGTCACGATACAACACCGCCGCGATCGTCACCGGCTGGCGCTGGCGCAGCCCCGGGTAGCCGTCGAGCGACCACCGCGAGAGCAATCCATCCGAGTGCATCACCAGCAGGTTTCCGGCCTCCCACGGGTACTGATACTGCCGGAACTGGCGGACTTGGTGGCCGAGGATGCCGCCGAGCGACACCGCCTGGCGGACGGTGCCGTGGCCCACCACCGCCACCGACACGTTGCCGACGCCGGCGACGTTCAGGACGGCGCTGCGTACGTCCAGCATCGTCACGGTGGCCGCCGCCCCGCGCGTGTGGCGTATCGCCTCGTGCATGCTTTGCAGGCCTTCGAGCGGCGTATCGTAGGGCCGGCTCGTGAGCGCACGCGTCGCGGCCTCGGCCGCCTGGGCCGCGTACACGCCGTGCCCGAGCCCGTCTACTACGCCCACTGTTACCCGGCCTCGATCGTTGGTGCTGACCCAGGCATCGCCACACACGGATTCTCCCGGCATCGGCGCCGAGACGCCACCAACTTCGAACGCTGAGCTGGCGGGCCGCGTCGCTGCCCGCCCGCCGCAAGCGGACCACGATCGCCGTGCCGGCTCCGGCCTGCGAGTAGATGTCGAAGTCGTCGGCCATGCGGCGAACGGCGCCGAGGCCGGTGCCCGACGAGCCCGAGGTGGAATAGCCATCGGCCAGGCTCCTGGCGACGTCTCCCATCCCGGGCCCCGCATCGAGCGCCAGGATCTCGACTTCCGGCGCGTCGCCGGCCCGCGAACGCACCAGCATCTCGCCGCCCTGGGTGGCGTGCTTGACGAGGTTGCTGGCCAGCTCGGTGGCGACGATGCCGGCGCGGTGCGCGTCGGTTTCGTTGAAGCCGGCACCCTCGGCGGCGGCCGTGGCGCGCTGGCGCGCCCCGGCGATCTGGCTGCGATCCACGACCGGCAGATGACAGGTCACTTCCACCGCGTGATCACCACTCGCGTACCTTCGCCCGGCGCCGACGTGATTGAGAACTCGTTCGACAGCCGCTTCGCGCCCGAGAGCCCGAGCCCCAGGCCGGCGGCGGTCGAGTAGCCGTCGCGCATGGCCAGGGCAATGTCGGAGATGCCCGCGCCCTGGTCCTCGAACGTCAGCCGCAGCCCCTGCCGCGCGCCATCGCTGATCACTTCGACCAGTGCGCGGCCGCCGCCGCCATGCTGGATCGTGTTGCGAGCCAGCTCGCTCGCCGCCGTGATGATCTTGGTCTGGTTGACCAGGCTGAAGCCCAGCTCCACCGCCCGCTGCCGCACTGCCTGACGTACCGCGACCACGTGCTCTGACGATTGCAGGGGAAGTGCCTCAGCCACCGCCTGCGTCGTCCACGCCGAGCGAGGCCGCCAGCAGGTCCATGCCCTGCTCGACGTTGAGCGCGGTGCGCACTCCCGGCAGCGTCATGCCCAGTTCCACCAGCGTGATCGCCACCGCGGGCTGCATGCCGACCAGGACGGTCTCGGCATCGAGCACCCGCGACATCGCGGCGATGTTGCCGAGCATGCGGCCCATGAACGAGTCCACGGTATCCAGCGCCGAGATATCGATCAGGACGCCGCGGACGCCGGTCTGGGCGATGCGTTCGGTGAGGTCGTCCTGGAGCTGCATCGCCAGGCGATCGTGCATGTCCACCTGGATCGACACCAGGAGGCACGACCGCATCTTGAGGATCGGGATCCGTTCCACGTCACGCCTCGGGGGCGGGTGCGGGAGACTTGGGCCCGTTGGGACGCGCGTCGGTTCCGCTGGAGACGATGGCCCGCCCGGTACGGGACAGGGCGACCGCGAAGGCATCGGCCAACGTCGCCTTGGTCACGACGGCGTTGAGATCCACACCCAGGTGGACGATCGTCTGGGCGATCTGCGGGCGGATGCCGCTGATGATGCAGTCGGCCCCCATCAGCCGCGCCGCGGCCACCGTCTTGAGCAGGTGCTGCGCCACCAGCGTGTCCACGGTCGGCACGCCGGTGATGTCGAGAATCGCGATCGACGCGCCGGTCTCCACGATCCGCTGCAGCAGGCTCTCCATCACCACCTGGGTCCGTTCGCTGTCCAGGGTGCCGATGAGCGGCAGCGCCAGAATGCCCTTCCACAGCGTCACCACCGGCGTGGACAGCTCCAGCATCGACTGCTGCTGGCGCATGATGATGTCTTCGCGGCCCTTCTGGTGGTACTCGGTCGTCAGCAGCCCCAGGCGGTCCAGGGCGGCCGTGGCGTGCCAGGTCTCGCGCGCGACGTCATCGGCCTTGGCAATCGAGCGGCGGATCAGCTCGAACGCCGGCTGCTTCAGCGAGAACACGAACGTCGCCGTCTCGCTGGGTGAGAACCCCGCCCGCGCGCGCGAGAGAGCCAGGTCGTTCAGCAACTCGTGGAGGCTGTCCCACGCGGCGCCGTGCGGGCGCACTGGGTCGCTGGATTCCATTGCTTCGATGAACAACTCGAGAAACTGCCCCGACTGCCTGGCCAGATCCGGCGTCGGAGATCAGATCGCGGCGGCTCGCCAAGCTCTGCTGCTGTTGGGCGATCCAGTCGGCCAGCAGCTGCGCTTGGTGATCGCGGAGCAGCTTCGGAAGCGTGTTCGTAGGGCTGGGCATGGGTTCTCCCGAGAACAGAAGATGAGGCTCGGGATTATGGCACAGCCGATTAAGCCGTGGTCTCGCCGCCCAGCAGACCAATCACCTCGCCGGTGATGTAGCTGGAGTCGCGGTGAGACGCCAGGAACACGATTGCGGGCGCGATCTCCTCGGGCTGTGCCGGACGTCCCATCGGCGTGTCCTGCCCGAACGTCGCCACTTTCTCCGCCGGTTGATCCGCCACATTGAGCGGCGTCCACACGGGACCTGGTGCGACGGCGTTGACGCGAATCCCCTTCTTGACCAGGTTTCTCGCCAGCGATTTGGTGAACGCGTGAATCGCGCCCTTGGTGGCCGAGTAGTCCAGCAGGTGTTCGCTGCCCTCGAGCCCGGTGATCGATCCGACGTTGACGATGGCGGCGCCCCGCCGCAGGTAGGACACCGCCGCGCGAGCCATGTAGAAATAGGCGTAGACGTTGGTGCGGAACGTGCGGTCCCACTGCTCGTCGTCGATGTCGGCAATCGACTTCCGGTGCTTCTGGTAGGCGGCGTTGTTGACCAGGATGTCCAGCCGCTCGTAGCGCGCACGGTCTCGCGCACCACCTCCTCGCAGAACGATCGGTCCTGCAGGTCCCCGGGAATCTGCAGGCACGACTGGCCCTTCCTGCTCGACCAGCTCCGCCGTCACGTCCGCGTCCGGCTGCTCCACCGGCAGATAGGTGATCGCCACATCGGCGCCTTCGCGCGCAAACAGCACCGCCGTGGCGCGGCCGATGCCCGAATCGCCGCCAGTAATGATCGCCACCCGGTCGCGCAGCCTGCCCGCACCCACGTATTCACTGGCCGTGCTGTGCGGCGCCGGCCGCATCTTCGACTCCAGGCCAGGCGGCTCCTGATGCTGTTTGGGAAATGGCGGTGCGGGCTGATCCATCGCCAGCGAACGGAGCATCAAGCGTGCCACGCGCATCGGACGAACTACCGCGCTCCACGGATTGGCAGCGGACGACACGGTTCAGTCGTGAATTGCTGCACTTCGCTCATCCATTGGCGTCACGGCCGTGGCCGGCCATGCTCGCGCTTGGATGCAGTCGTTTCAACGGGATAGGTGCTCTGCCGCTGACGTGGTCCGCGCTTTGCTTTTCCACAGGTGAGGGATCGAGTTCCCCCTAGTGAGGACAACCATGACGAAAACAGTGATAGCTCTGCTGACAGCGGGCGCGCTTGTCGCCTCTTGCGGACGCAACGAGCCCGACTACGAAGACGTGGCGGACCGCGCCCTCGATGGCGCCGGCCTGCAGGCGGCGGAAGCCGACTACGACGCCGACGCCAAGGTGATTCACGTGACCGGCACCGTGACCTCTGAGGCCGATCGGCAGCGCGCTGGCGACGTGGTCAGTGCGGCGGTGGGCAGCGGCGCCCAGGTCGCCAACGAAGTCACCGTCCAGGGTGGGCATGAAGAGACCGCCAACGACTTCGACGACGCGATCGAGACCCGGCTCAACAACGTCGTGCAGCTGGATGCGGCGCTGAAGGAGTCTGCCATCACCTTCGACGCAGCGGAGGGCGTCGTGACCATCACCGGCCGCGTGCCGACCGTGGCGATGAAGGACCGCGTGGGTACGCTGGCGAAGGCCGAAGCCGGCGTTCGCGACGTGGTGAACTCGCTTGAAGTCGGACCCGAAGTCGTAGCACCCGTTTCCAGGGGAAGGAGTTGTCCCAATGACCTGGAAAGACAAGCTGGAGATTGGCCTCAAGCCAGACGCGCCCTACAGGAAGGACAACCTGCCGGACCAGCAGGTCCGCGGTCCTGAGATACCCGCAGGCAAGGGCCGGTCTCCAGTGGTGCCGGCGGCGGCCGACGACAAGACGGTCGCCCCGGATCCGACACCGACCCCCCGCCTGCCAAACGAAGAAGACGTGAAGTCCGAAGGCTCGGAGCCGACGGACGAGAACCGACCCTGAAGGACGTGGCCCATGGTGAAGATGATTTCCCGGTTCCTGTTCCTGGCGGCCGTAGCGGCCGCCATCCAGAAGTTCGTGCGGCCGGCGGCCCAGCGCAATCGCGACTCCAAGCGCGTGGACGCGGAGCTGGACGACTCGTTCCCCGCCAGCGATCCGCCGTCGTGGACGGCGAGTACGGCGTCGGGGATATCGCAACGGTGATCAGGCAGCAGGCCTCCAGGCCCCAGGCTCCAGGCCAGGCCGGGCCTGGCGCCGTTCTAGATCGACGTAAGACTTTTCGGACGTCGACGCCGAATTCCGGCTTCTCGACGCTGCCGGCAATCTTGATCGGCACCAGTGTGCCGGCGCCGCCGCGGCGGAACAGCGGATCCACGGCTTTCAGCAGCAGCGACTTGAAGCCGGTGGTGGTCTTCGACAGCGGCGCGTCCAGCGCCAGCGTGCCGGCGAAGTTCATCGTCTCGCTCTTCAGCCGGTAGGTGCCGCTCAGGTCGACGGTCGATCCGCGGACGCTGAACTGGAACCGCGGCAGCCGCAGCACGCCGTCGCCCAGCGAGAACGCGCCGCCGAAGGTGGACAGCACGTTCTGCACCTCGGTGTTGGTCGGCTGGCCCTGCCCGCGGCGGCTCAGGCTGTCCACCTTGTCCTGCACTGTGTCGCTCGTGAACTGCCCGCCCTTGATGGTGAAGGAGCCCTTGAGCCGCAGGCGCTCGGGCACGTCTTCTTCACCGGGCGGCAGCTCGAAGGCGCTGCGCAGCGTCAGCGCGCCGCGCAGCGGCGGCCGCGCGCCCTTGACGGCCAGCCGCAGCACATCCTCCAGCCGCCCCTGCTCCACCTGCACGTCGAGCAGCGATCGTGCGTCCCTTGGCCTTCGCGCCCCGGTCACCGACCCGTTGGCGTGGATCTTCGACGAGCCGAGCACGGAATCCACCTGATCGAGGTAGGTGTCGCCGCTGGTGCCGTCCACGGTGGCGCGGAAACGCGTCTCGAGCTTCACCGGCTGCTTCGTCAGCTCCAGCTGGAAGTCGGGCACCGAGACGACCCCGATCACGCGAATGCGTTCGAGCTGGCCGTCGAACTTGCCGGTGGAGTTCAGGCGCCCGCCGATGCCCTTGATGGTGCTCATGTCGGCGTTCTCGAACGTGTAGCCGCCCGAGACCGGCGTCAGCCGCAGCTCCTCGACGTCCCACGGCCCCACCTCGCCCGTGCTGTCGATGAACCCGCGCGGCTTCGGGTTGGTGAGCCGCGCGCGGTAGGGCGACGGCTTGTCGAAGGCGAAGTCTTCGAGCGTCACCTGCTCGAGGTCGAACTGGAGCGGCAGCTTTTCCGGGTTGTTGGGCAGGATCAGCAGCATGCCGTTGCGGATCGAGATCTCGCCGATCGAGACATCGTGCTTGGGCAGGCGCCGATCTTTCTTGCCCTTCAGGTTGCCCTTCTTCAGGCGGAGCTCGAACCCGTCCACCGTGACCAGGTCCACGTGGCGGTGCAGCAGCGCCAGCGGCGTGCCTGCCACCTTGAAGTTCTCCAAGGTCACGAAGGGACCGCTGGCGGTGTCGGTGCGCCGGGTCAGGGTCAGCCCGCGGCCCTCGATGGACAGCCGGGGCAGCACCGCGATCGACATCTCGGCAATCGCCACGTCGGCGTCGAACTTGTCGGACAGATAGCCGACCATCGACTGGCGGATGCGATTGCCGCCCCAGGGACTGGTCAGCGCGACGTAAACGGCGACTGCCGGCCAGCGCGCCGGCGATTAGGACTCCCAGGAGGACGGCGCGCACGATTCGCAAAAATGGACTCTCGACTGCTAGCTCTTCACGTTGTGTGCCAGCCCTGGCGGCCCGCCGCCGCGCGGGCGGCCGGATTGAGTGGCATCGTCGTGCCCAAAGTAGGTCGGCAAGACCACCTCAGCTAGATCGCCGCCTACCGGCAGAGTTAATAGGTTACGCTCGTCCTGGCACGATCCGTGAACTTCGACGGCCTTATGCAGCCTCAGAGGTGGAGCGTTAGCCGCGTTCCCGGGCTGCTCCTCATCATCGCCGTGTTGGCGTTGCCCGCCCCGTCCTGGGGGCAGGAGCCGGCCGGCTCGTCGAACGTGCCGCTCAGTGTCGCAGCCGCAGTCGGACCGGCCGTCGGCGCGCGGGCGTCAGCCGGCAGCGCTGATCAAGGTCACCAAGCTCGATATCGGAGGCACCCGGGCCGTCACCCCCGGGCAAATCAGGGCCGTGCTTGGCACGCGCGTCAGCAGCCGCTTCTTCTGGGGCCGTAAGCGCTACTTCGATCGGCGGACGTTCGACGACGACCTCAAGCGCGTCGTCCGTTTCTACCAGGACCGCGGCTACCGCAACGCGCAGGTCACGGCGGTGAACGCGGAGTTGAACGAGAAGCAGGACGCGGTGGCGTTGTCGATCACGGTGGACGAAGGCTCCCCGCGCCTGGTCGCGCAGCTGGACCTGGTGGGTTTCGACGTGCTGCCACCGGACGACCTGGCGAAGCTGCGAAGGAACATCGCGCTCGAGGCGGGCACAGTGCTGGACCACGCCTCGATTGGCGCCGCGCACGGCATGGCGATGCGTGCGCTGCAGGACGCCGGCTATCCCTTCCCGCAGGTGGACGTGGCCGAAGCGCCGGTGATCGGCACGCCGGTGATCGTGACCTTGACCGCCGACCCCGGCGACCCGGCCAGCTACGGCGAGATTGCGATCAAGGGCGACGAGCGCGTGGACGACGACGTGGTGCGGCGCACGCTGGCGTTCAAGACCGGCGACAAGTTCAGCCTGGCCGCGACCACGGTCAGCGAGAAGCGGCTCTACGACATGCAGCTGTTCCAGCTCGCGGACGTGGAGCTGGTGGGCCAGACGGTGATGAACGGCCGGGTGCCGGTGAACGTGGCGGTGACCAGCAACAAGCTGCGGCAGATCCGCACCAGCGTCGGCTACGGATCCGAGGAACGCGCCCGCGGCGAGGTCGAGTGGAAGCACTTGAACCTGTTCGGCGGCGCGCGCACGGGCACCGTCCACGGCAAGTGGTCGTCGCTCGATCGGGGCGTGCGCACCGACCTGCTGCAGCCATGGGTGTTCACGCCCAGCGTGTCGCTGCGCCTCACCGGGCAGCTCTGGTACGCGCGCGAGCCGGCGTTCGACCTGGACACCAAGGGTGGACGGGCCACCTTCACCTATCGCCTGAGCGAGCGGGATGTCGTGACCGGCCAGGGCGGCAGCTCCTCGATTTCCGCGGCGTTCATCCAGGAGTACGAGATCTACGTGGTGACGCCAGAGGGGCTCAACGACCCCACCTTTCGCGATGAGCTGATCGCGCTCGGCCTCAATCCGGAAACCGGGAGGGGCGAGGGCACGCTGGGCGCCATCGACTTCGACGTCACCCGCAGCACCGTGGCCGACCTGCTGGATCGCGAGCGCGGCTACGCGATCAGCGGGCACCTGGAGCGTGCCGGGCGCTGGCTGCCCGGCGACTTCGACTACACCGAGGTGACCGCCGAAGCGCGCTACTACCAGCCGCTGGGCCGGCTGGGCGTGCTGGCCCAGCGCGCGCGCATCGGCACCATCGACGGCGCGGGCGGTCAACAACTCATCAACGTGCCGTTTTTCAAGCGCTACTTCCTGGGCGGTGCCACCGGCCTGCGCGGCTGGGGCCGCTACGAGGTCGCGCCGCTCAACAGCACCGGCGAGCCGATCGGCGGCCACACGATGCTCGAGATGTCGGCCGAGCTGCGCACGCCGCCGCTGTGGAAGAAGATCGGCCTGGTGGCATTCGTGGACGCCGGCAACGTCAACGCCGAGCCGTGGCGCATGAACCTCAAGGACCTGCTCTACGACGCCGGGCGTGGGCGTGCGCTACTCCATCCCCATCGGGTCTCTGCGGCTGGACCTGGCGCGTCAGATCAACCACATCGACGGCCTGATCATCGAAGGCGAGCGCGAAACGCGCTTCTGGCGCGTGCACGTCAGCCTGGGGCAGGCGTTCTGACCATGCGCTGGCTGATCCGCCTCGCCAAGGCCGCCGGCATCCTGCTGATCGCGCTGCTGGTGCTGATCCTCGCGGCGGTGGCCGTCAGCAACACGCGCTGGTTCCGCGAGAAGATCCGCACCACCGCTGAAAGCCAGGCGGCGCGGTTCCTGAACGGGACGCTGTCGCTCGGCGCCATCGAAGGCAACCTGATCACCGGATCGGTGCTCAAGAACGTGCGCCTGTTCCAGGACGGCCAGGAAGTGGTGGCCGTGGACGAGGTGCGCCTCAGCTACAAGTCGTGGGAGCTGGTGCGGAGCGACCTGCTGTTCCGCGATCTGACGCTGACCCGCCCGCGCATACGGTTGATCCACGACGGCACGCGCTGGCGCATCGGCCAGCTGCTGCGGCTGCCGCAACGGCGCCAGCCCGGCGGCCGCGCGCTGCGCATGCCCGGCATGACCGTACGCCAGGGCACGATCACGATCGAGCGCGCCGACAACGGCGGCGCTCTGCGGTGGCCGGCCCGCGTCACCGGGCTCGACGCCGATCTGTCGTTGACCATCGCCGCAGGGGTGACCGACCTCGACATCGACCGCGCGATCTTCCAGGCCGAGGAGCCGGCGCTGGCCGTCTCGACGCTGTCGGGCCGCTGGACCACGGGCCAGGGCCGCCACTACGTCCAGGACCTCCACCTGCGCACCAGTCGCAGCGCGCTGGACGGCTCCTTCTCGTATCTGCCGGCCGCGCAGCCCGGCGAGCGTGGCTCGATGGCCTCGAACTTCTCGCTCTCGCCGTTCGACTTCGAGGAGTTCTCGGGCCTCATCCCCGGCCTGCAGCGGCGGCCGCTGGTGGTATCGGGCGCGGTCAGCGCCTCTGGACCGATGGACCGGCTGCGCGTGGACACCACGCTGGCCGACGCCTCCGCGGGCAACGTCCGCGCCAACCTGCTGGTGAACAACAGCGGCCCCACGCGCACGTTCCGTGGCAAGGTGTTCACGCAGCGGCTGGACCTGGCGCTGCCGTTTGCCAATCGGGGGCTGGCGAGCCGGCTCACCGTGGACGCCGACATCGACCTGGCGCTGACCGAGCGGCTTCGCCTTCGAGCGGCTGAGCGGCACGGCGCAGGTCCGGTCCACCGCATCGCGCATCTGGGGCTACGAGTGGCAGTCGGCGTCGAGCCAGGTGGGCTTCCGGCGCGGCGTGCTGGCAGTGAATGGCCGCGCCCGGGCGTACGGCGCCGATGCGACCACGCGGGGCACCATCGCCCCGACCGCTCGACCGGTCCGCTATCAGCTGGCCGGCCATCTGACCGGCGCCGACATGCGCCAGATGCCACGCCAGTTGCCCCTGCCGCGGCTGGAGAGCGACCTCGCCGGCGAGTACGAGGTCACCGGCGCAGGCACGCGGCTGAATGCGTCGATGGTGTTCGACCCCTCCACGGTCGAAGGCACGGGGATCGGGCGCGGCAGCCGCGGGCGGTTTTCCAACTTCGACGAGACCATTCGCTACGGTTTCGACGGCCGCCTGGACCACGCCAACGTCGAGCACTGGGGCCAGGCACTCGACATCGAGGCGCTCAAGCGCGACGTCTATGCCAGCGACCTCAGCGGCGAGCTGAGCGTGGAGGGCAGCGGCACCACGCTGGCCGCGCTGGTGCTCGATGCCAAGGCGTCGCTCGAATCATCCACCGCCTTCGACTCCAGCTTCGAGCGCGCCGACGTGGTGGCACGCATCGAGAACCAGACGCTGACGACCTCCGCCCGCGGCAACGCCTCGAACGTCAACGCCGACGGTGCTGGCCGGGATGACGACACTGGACTCGGGCATCACCGGCAGCTTCGACGTGATGGCCACCGTGGCGCAGCTGGATCAGCCGTGGACGCTGGACGCGCTGGAGGGCTCGGGCAGCGTCGACTTCCAGCAGTCCTTCGTCGGCCCGGTGGACATCACCAAGGGGCGGTTGGTGGCGCGCCTCACCAAGGGCCACGCCGACATTACCTCGTTCGAGGCGCAGGGTCCGCTGATGGACGTCACGGCCAGCGGCGCCCTGGCGCTGGATGATGCCAGCCAGTCGAACCTGAAGTACACCGTGACGGTGGCCGATCTCTCGCGGATCAGCCCGTTGGTTGGCCGGACGCTGGCGGGCCGGGCCGAGGCGGAAGGCACGCTGGCAGGCACCGCCACCGATCCCACCGTGGCGGCGACGGTGAAGGCGTCCAGCGTGAAGGTGGACACCGTCTTCGAGGCGTTGAGCGTGGACGGGACGCTGGACGGGCGCATCCCGGGGCGCGACGTCAGCGCGTTCACCGGCAGCCTGAAGACCAACTCCACGCTGCTCACCGTGGCCGGGCGCCAGATACCGGCGCTGATGCTGGCGGTGGACAGGACGGGCGACGAGCTGCAGTTCCAGGCCGAGGCGCGTGAAGCCGGGCGCGCCGTGGGCGGCGAGGGCCAGGTGACGCTCTTCCCCACCTACCGCGATGTGCGCGTGAACCGGCTGACGCTCGAGGCGGGCCCGGGACGCTGGGTGCTGCCCGAAGGCTCGCCGATGCTGGCGCGCTACGACGACAGCGGCCTGGTGACCTTCTCGAACGGGTTCACGCTGGTCAACGGCATGCAGAGCGTCGCCGCCCAGGGCACGTTGTCGCTGAGCCCCGATGTGCCGGGGCAGCTGACCGTGCGCGGCATCGGCGTCGAGCTGGGCGGCATCGGCGACCTGCTGTTGATCGAGCGCCAGCTCGGCGGCCTGCTCGACACCGCCGCGGAGATTGGCGGCACGTCCCAGGCCCGCACCATCGCCGCGCAGTTCGCGGTGTCGAACGGCCTGGTGGGCGAGTACCAGTTCGACTCGCTGCAGGCCAAGGTGGACTACGCCAGCAGCCGCGCCGCCGTGGACGCGCGCCTGATCCAGAGTCCCGGCTCGCAGCTGGACCTGCACGGTCTGGTGCCAGTGTCGATCGAGCGCGGCGAGCTGACCGACGACAAGCTGCAGGTAGACCTCACCAGCGCCGGCATCGACCTGGCCGTGCTGGCCGCGGCCACCGACCAGCTCGAGGCGGTGGCCGGCCGGTTGACGGTGGACATGCACCTCACCGGCACCGGGCTCGCGCCCCGCGCCGAGGGCATCGTCGCCGTGGAGCAGGGCGCGTTCACGGTCGCGTCCACCGGCGCGCCTTACACCGGCGTGACGATGCAGGCCCACCTCGACGGCAACGACGTGCGCATCGCCCAGCTGCGCATGCTGGACGACGACCAGCACGTGCTCGAGGGCACGGGAACGCTGCACCTCGAGGAGCGCGCGATCCGGGACATCCAGTTCACGCTCAACGCGACGGACTTCGAGGTACTGGACAACGAGCTGGGCGAACTGGCGGTGGACACGTCGCTCAACATCACCGGCACGGTGCTGGCGCCGAAGGTGGAAGGCGTGGTCCAGGTGCGGGCCGGCAGGCTGGAAGTGGACGCGCTGCTGGACCGCTTCACCTCCAGCGCCTATCGCATCGATCCCGAAGACGGCACGACCGTCGCTGCGCGCCCGCCCGACGCCGGCCCGCAGATCGTGGTCACCGGCGCGCAGCCAGGCGCGATCCCCGCGGCGTTTCTGACCGAGCCGGCGCCGGCGGCCGCCAAGCCCGGCGCGAAACCGGCAGCGAGGCCGATCGCGTTCAACCTCAGCGTCCAGATACCGGACAACCTCGTGCTGCGCGGCCGCGACATCCGGACCCCCGGCAGCTCGTTCGCGCTGGGCGACATGAACATCACCGCCGGCGGCGACTTCACCTTCAAGCGCGACCCCGAGTCGGACGCGGTGCTGGTCGGCGAGGTGAACACGGTCCGCGGCACCTACGACTTCCAGGGCCGACGGTTCGAGGTGCTGCGTGACGGGCGGATCGTCTTCCGCGGCACCCAGCCCATCGACCCGGCGCTCGACGTCACCGCCGAGCGCGAGATCTCGGGCATCATCGCCAACGTCAACATCACGGGCACCGCGCGCTCGCCGCGGGTGATGTTGTCCAGCAACCCCCCACTCGAAGAGGCCGACATCTTCTCGCTGATCGTGTTCAACCAACCCGTCAACAAGCTCGGCCAGGGTGAGGTCAACACGCTGGCCGAGCGCGCGGCCGGCATGGCCAGCGGCTTCGTGGTGACGCCGCTGGCGGTGTCGCTGGAGCGCGCGCTGGACCTGGACCTGTTCGAGCTGGACGCCGTCGGCGACGAGCGCGCCGGACCGTCGGCCGCCATCGGCCGGCAAGTGGGCGAGAAGCTGTTCGTGAAGTTCCGCCAGAGCTTCGGCACGCAGGACATCAGCGAGTTCAACCTCGAATACCAGATCAGCCGGTTCCTGCGGCTCGAAGGGTCGGCGGCGCAGGGGCGCAACGCCGCCAACCGCACGCTGACGCGCCGCGTCGAGCGCGCGGGGATTAATTTGGTGATGTTTTTTACTTACTGACGCTGCAGGCTCCGGGCTCCGGGCTCCGGGCTCCGGTGCTATCGAGCTTGCGCTCCGAGGCTACGCTCGACCTTCTAACCGGACTATCGACGAGCGCCTACCGGACGGCGGCGAAAGCGCACATAGCCGCAGTCCAGCGCCACGCCTGGGAGCCTGGCGACCTGGAGCCCGGCAGCCTGTGACCTAGGCCCGGAGCCCGGAGCCCGGATAGGCCTCTCATTTGCACCGGCCGGATTCATGGCCACGCACGCTCCGCTCGAGGGTCATTTCGCGTCGGACGAGATGCGGCGCTGGGAGCGGCGCTTTCAGTTCGCCGGGGTGGTGGTGCTGGCCGCGGTGGTGCTGGCAGCGGCGGTCGGGGTGCTGGCCACACCCGAGTCGGTGGCACGCGCTGCCGGCGTCTACCTCTTCCTGCTCGCCGTCTTCCGCGTCTCCGGGCGGCGGACGCTGGCGCAAGTGACCAACTTCGATCTCGTCCTGGTGCTGATCATCGGCGACGCGACACAGCAGGCGCTCGTCGGCAGCGACTACACCTTGACCAGCTCTCTCGTCGTGATCTCCACGCTGGTCCTGATGGACATTGCCCTCGGCCAGGGCCAAGCAACGCTGGCGTGCGGTGGACGTGATTGTGGATGGGCTGCCCCTGCCGCTCATCATCAAGGGCGAGGCGCGGAAGGATCAGATGGCCAGCGAAGGCGTCACGATCGACGACGTGCTGACCGCGGCGCGGGAAGCGCACGGCATCGCCAGGTTGGACCAGGTGGACTCGGCGGTGCTTGAACAGAGCGGCGGAATTTCGATCGTCCGGAAGAGTTAACCGAAGCCTGAAGCCCGAAGACCGGAGCCTGAACCGACAGTCCGCCCCTGGCATTCCCGTTGCTAGTCGTCCCTTCGTTACGACGAGCAGCTTGGGCTGGCGCCTGATGGCCTTATAAGGCCCGCGGCGTGAGCGGGCGATCCGCGGGGCCGCGCAAATGACGGTGGACGCCCAAGTCGCTCGTCGCAGGCCCGGGCTCTGGCCGTGCGGATGCACGGTCAGACCCTGGGCCGCCTTACACGCTAGAACGGCCGGCTACCGGCCATCCTTGTCGAAGTCACCCGGCATCGCCTTCTCGACGTGATGCCAGCCGTCCCGGACGGCTTCCTTGGCCTCGCTCCACGCCAGCCGCGACGAGCGCTTGGCCTTCTCCCATCCGCGTTCCAAGTCCGTGCTGATCGAGTCCCACGCCTTGGCGGTCTTGTTGGCCGCGCGCGATTCCCAGCCGTAGCGATAGGCGTCACGGTACTCGTCGTACGAGGACCCTGAACGCACATACGGACGGGTGCGGAACTCGTTGCGCCAATACGTGTCTTCGGCGTCTGCGAAGGGGAACAAATCGGCGGACGCGCGGTTGCGATCGGTGTGTTCCATTACTGTGTCTCCTACACCAGAGGTTCGGTATCCAACGTCGAGGTTGTGAACTCGGCGTATGTCCCGATCTGGTGCACGTCACGTGCCGAGGAGCCAGCTCTGTCGTCGGCGGAGAGGTATACTCAGCGTTTCCGTAGATGAGCGATCTGCACCACACTGTCGACCATCTCGCGACCCGGCTGGAACAGGAACATCGCCGACTGGCGCTGCTGTGGCTCGAGCGTCTGGATGCGCTGTTGAGCATCCAGCGCAACGAGGTCTTCCCCACCCACCAGCTGCTCGACCACATCCCGACTCTGGTGCTGGAAATCGCGGCGCACCTGCGGCAGCCCGACGAGCCGATCGCGGCCAACACGGCGGTGATGGCCAAGGCCGAGGAGCTGGGACTGCTGCGGTTCGACCAGCGCGCGTCGGTGCACCAGCTGTTGCGGGAGTACCAGATTTTCGCGGAGATCCTCGAAGACTTCTGCGCCGACGAAGCGGCCAAGCTGGGCGCCCGCGCCGATGCCGGCGCCGCGCTCCGCGCCGTCAGCCGGGCGTCGAAGGCCGTGCGTGTCCTGGAACAGAAGACGGTGGACGCGTTCATCACCCGCTACATGGAAACGATCGAGAACAAGACGGCGCAGCTCCGCAGCTTCAGCCGCTTGATCAGCCACGAGATCCGGCAGCCGCTCGGGGTGCTGCAGGTGCTGTCGCGCGTCATCACCGTGCCCGAGGGCGACCAGGAGACCGCGGCCCTGGTGCAGTCGCTGGAGCGCAACGTAGTGCGACTGGGCGAGGTGGCGACCAAGCTCGAACGGCTGACCCGCCTGACGCGCCGGCCGGAGGGCCTGCCGCACGAAGACGTGATCGACTTCACCCGGCTTGCCGCCGACGTGGTGGAACAGCTGCAGGCGATGGCGGATGCGCGAGGCGTGACGATCGAGATCGGCGACCAGCTGCCGTCGGTCGTCACCGACGCCGGCCGCGCCGAGCTGGTGCTCGTGAACCTGATCGCGAACGCGATCAAATACAGCGACCCGGGCAAGACCGCGCGCCGCGTGCGGATCGAAGGCGGCATGACGCCGACCGCCGCGACGCTGGTCATTCGCGACAACGGGCTCGGGCTGCCCGAGTCGAAGCTGCGGGTGATCTTCGATCAGTTCGTGCGCGTGCACGCGCAGCTGGACGACGAGCTGGGCGTGCGCGGCATGGGACTGGGCCTCTCGATCGTGCGCGAGGCGATGGAAGCGATGCGCGGCACGATCACGGTGCAGTCGGTGGAGGGCGACGGCACCACGTTCACCCTCGAGTGGCCGGTGGTGGGCGGAGCGCGAGAACGAATTAGCTCAGGCTTCGGTCTTCAGTCTCCAGGCTCCAGGCCTGCGCCGTTTGACGCAGCTGGTGCTCAGTTTGCCCGCCAAGAGGCGCATGAGCCGAGACCACGAAAAGCTTCGCGTGTTCCACGATGCACACGCGTTGACCACAGCTATCTATCAACACACTACGCCGTTTCCACGCGATGAGTGGTTCGGCCTGGGGCCCAGATGCGCGCGCAGCTGTCTCCGTCCCTGCAATATCGTTGAAGGAAATGCCGCGGCACCACCCGCGACTATGTGCGATTCCTCTACGTTGCGCTGGGCTCCAGCTCCGAGCTTCAGTACTCGTGACTCTGGCAATCGAGCTTGGGTTTGGACGACAAGCGGCTTGATACGCGTGCGAGCTCAGTGTGGAGACGTCGTCAGGCAACTCCAGACACTGGTCGATCGCATGGAGGAGATAGCAGCGGCGCGAGCCGAGAATCGGACCGACCGTCGGCCCGAGCCTGGAGCCCGGAGACCGGAGCCGGAGACCTACGGGCTTGCTCAGCACGCCCCTGGCAACTCCGTAATCCCGCACTCCTTCATCTTGTTCAACAGCGTCTTGTAGCTGACGTTCAGGTACTCCGCCACCTTGCGGCGGTTCCAGCGGAAGCGCTCGAGCGCGCGCGAGATGGCCTCGCGCTCGGCCTGCATCGCCGCGGCGCGCGCCAGCTCCTGCAGATCGATGCCGTCGGGCGATTCGGTCGCGGGTTCGGCCTCGGCGACGCCGACGCCCCCGGCGCCGTTCGACACCGCATTGGCGATAGGCGCCGGCATGCTCGCTTCGATGTGGACGGGCGCGGTAACGGCGGGCGGCGGCGCGGCGGCCGGCGGCGGCATGGCTCGCGGCCGCTCGAGCTCCGCCACGATCAGCGATTCTTCCTGCAGGATCACGAAGCGCTTCATCACGTTTTCCAGCTCGCGGATGTTGCCGGGCCACGAGTGGTTGAGCAGCAGCTCGGTCAGCGTCTCGCTGGGTTTCGGCGCCGGCCGGTGATACAGCCGCGAGTACTTCGCCAGGAAGAACTCGATCAGCGCCGGGATCTCCTCACGCCGCTCGCGCAGCGGTGGAATGTGGATCTCGATCACCTGCAGCCGGTAGTACAGGTCCTCGCGGAACGTACCGGCCTGCATCATCGATTCGAGGTTCTGATTGGTGGCGGCGAGCACGC
Organism: uncultured Acidobacteriota bacterium; assembly: GCA_963713655.1. Classification (GTDB taxonomy): domain Bacteria; phylum Acidobacteriota; class Vicinamibacteria; order Vicinamibacterales; family UBA2999; genus CAWEBF01. The sequence continues at coordinate 127,634 of CAVQMT010000020.1, read as the reverse complement.
GCACGTCCACTTCGATCGGCCGGTTGCCGCCGACGCGGGTGAACTCGCGATCCTGCAGCACGTGAAGCAGCTTGGCCTGGAGCGTCGGCGACATGTCGCCGATCTCGTCCAGCATCAGCGTGCCCTGATGGGCGAACTCGAACTTGCCGACGCGCAAGTTGCCGGCGCCGGTGAAGGAGCCCTTCTCGTGGCCGAAGAGTTCGCTCTCGAGCAGCTCCGCCGGCAGCGCCGCGCAGTTCACCTTGACGAACGGACGCGCCCGGCGCGGCGACCGGCGGTGCAGCTCGCGGGCAATGACGTCCTTGCCGACGCCGCTCTCGCCGCGCAACAGCACGCCGATGTCGCTGTCGGCGACGCGGTCCACCATCGCCGTCACCGATTCCATCGCCGTGCCGGAGGTCCACGAGGCCTGCGCGCCGGCCGGATCCTCGGCGGCGTTGGCGCTGAGGCGCGCCACTTCGGCGCTCAGCGACTCGCGCTCGAGGGCGTTGCGAATCGCCGCCTCGAGCGCCATCTCGCCCATGCCCTCGGCGTCGCCGGGCTTGAGTACGTAGTCGGCCGCGCCGAGGCGCACGGCCTCGATGATGGTGGCCGGGGTTTGACGGCCCGACAGCATGATCACCTGCGACGACGGACGCTGCTGGCGGATGGCGCGCAGCGTCTCCAGGCCGTCCACGTCGGGCATGGCCACGTCCAGCAGGATGACGGACGGCGTCGCGCCCGCCTTCAAGCCTTCCAGCAGCGCCCGGCCGCTGTTGTACGACTCCACCGAATACCCACGCGTCTTGAGGAACGTGGACAGGAAGCCGGTGAAGTTGCGATCGTCGTCGACGACCGCTAGTCGTGCGCTCACGCGCTCATCTCCAATGGCAACACCACTGCAATAGCCGTGTTTGAGGCGGCGTCGGTAAAGACCTGGCCTGACACCTGTGATACTTCGAGGCACGCAAGCGGAACCGCCAGACCTGGCCCCGCCCGCCACGGATCGAACACCTTTCGTTGACCGAGAAGCATCGCCTCACGTTGTTCCGGGTCACCGGCCAGAAAGTTGAGGTGCTCGTCCGTTACCCGGACGATGATATCGGCGGACGGGGTATCGCCGCTAGTGCTTACTGCTCGGCTCAGCAGTGCCGCCACGGCCCGCGCCGTCGCCCCGTCCGACCGGGCGCGCACACTACCGCCAGGGCGGTCGGCGTCGGCGACCACCAGCGGCCGTAGCAGCTGCTTCGCTACCTCCTCTGCAAGCTGCGCCGCGGGGGTCATTTGCAGGTCCTGGTCTCCCGCGGTCCATGTCGCCGCAAACGATGACGCTTCCTGACACAGCTGGGACATCGCGGCCACGGCGTCGGCCGTCGCCGTCATCGCCCGTTGTTGATCCGCTTCGTCCGGCAGCCGATGGTCGCGAAGCAGACGAAGATAGCCGACGGCGACGCCCAGCGGCGTGCGCAGGTCATGAACCAACTGGAGCATCGCTTTCAGGACAGGTTCGTCTGGCACGTCGTTTGATGGAAGATTAGCTTACCCAATGGACGCACCGGCCAGCATTCTGATTGTTGATGATTACGTGGACGCGCTCGAGGCCTGGCGGCTCTTCCTGCGAGCCGCCGGTTTCGAGGTGTATACCGCCGCTGACGGCGTGACGGCGCTGGCCGAAGCCGTGGAGCGGCGGCCCGACCTGATTGTGATGGACCTGGAGCTGCCGAGGATGTCGGGGCTCGACGTCGCCAAGGCCCTGCGGCAGCGCGAAGACACCCGCAACATTCCGCTGATCGTGGCAACCGGCTATTCGCATGCGCAGACGTTGGCGGAGTCGCAGGACGTGATCGTCGATGCCGTGATCGTGAAGCCGTGTGATCCCGACAAGCTGGTGTCGGAGATCAAACGGCTTCTCGAGCTGTCCCGCCGGGACGGCGCGGCCAAAGCGCCCGCCTAGCGGCGCGAGGCGCGCATTCCGCTGTTCTTGGACGCGCCGTTCTTCCGCGCGGGCTTTGCGGCCGGCTCGTCCTCTTCCGCATCCTCCTCGGCCGGGTGCGCCATCTCGGCGGCTTCCTGATTGATGCCGCCTTCGGCCAGCGACGACAGCTTCTCGTCCGCCGCCTTTTCCTCGTCCAGCGTCTCCTGCAGCGTGTCGGCCGCCTCGTTGTGGCCCATCGCGCGCGCCCAGGCGACCAGCGTGCCGTAGGCGGCGATCTCGTAGTGCTCGGCGCGCTGGCCGGCCGCGATCAGGCACGCGTCCATGGTGGTGTCGTCGAAGTCCTCCTGCATGATCGCCGCGCCTTCCTTGATGATGCCGGCGATGCCATCGCAGTGCTTGCCGCGCACCTTCTCGTCCAGGCTTGCGAACACCGACTCCAGGCGTTCGATCTGGTTCTTGGTTTCCTCCAGGTGCGATTCGAAGGCGTCGCGCAGCTCCGGCGAGCTGGCCGCTTTGGCCAGCTTGGGCAGCGCCTTGGTGAGCTGACGCTCGGCGTCGTAGGTGTCTCGCAGCTCGTCGATGAACGCGTCGTGCAACGTAGTGGCTTCGGCCATGACTTCCCCCCTTGCTTAATGAGCTTGCTCTTCAAGTTCCCGTTCGAAGTGACGATGCTTGGCCAGCGCCGCCACGAAAGAATCCACGCTTCCGTTCTCGCCGGTGCCGAACACCAGGCCGGGGTCGGGCGATCCGTCCGGCAATTCGGCCGGTATTCCCGCTTTCTCCAGCAGCCGGCGCCCGGCCCCCAACACCAAGATCGGCTTGCACTGGTGGTACTGGTCGCGCACGAACTGCACGACGTGCCGGTCGGCGGCCAGGCGATCGACGCCGGCAGCGCCGTCGGGCACCACCACGGCGTCGAACAGCCCGGCCTTGGTCGTCGAGATCGCCAGTGTCCACGGCGATCGGCTCGCCGCTGGCCGGACGGACCGGCGCCAGCGTCGGCCCGATCCACCGCAGCACGGCGCCTTCAGCCGCCAGACGCTCGGCCGCCGCATGCGTCGTCCGGCAGTCCACGCCGTCGGCGACCAGAATCGCCACTTGCCGTGTGCGGATGCCTTCGTCCCCCGGGATGGCGAACAGCGACAGCGCCGGCGAGGTCAACACTTCCGGCGTCACCTTCTTGTTCAGCGCCAGCGGCATCGCCGCAGGCAGGCGGGTCAAGGCCCAGCCCTGCGGCCACGCGCTCGGCCAGCTCGGTGGCGACGTTCAGCAGGCTCGACACCATCCGCTCGCGGATGGCCGGTACCTGGCACTTCGCCAGCTCGAAGGTGAACGCGTTGACGATGTGCGCTTGCTCCACTTCGGTCTGGCTGTTCCAGAACAGGGTGGCCTGGGTGTAGTGGTCGGCAAACCGCTCGGCCTTGCCGCGCACCTTGTGGTCGCCGACCGAGCGCGGCTCCGGAAAGGAGACGAAGCCGGTCCGGCCGGCCTGGAAGGGACAGCCGCCGCCGAGTGAATTGGGTTCGTAGGACACCCGGCCGCGGTGAATCGCCTGACGGTGCATGCCGTCGCGCTGGTTGTTGTGCACCTGCGCCACCGGCGCGTTGATCGGGATCTCGTGAAAATTCGGCCCGCCGAGCCGCGAGATCTGCGTGTCCACGTAGGAATGGATGCGCCCGGCCAGCAGCGGGTCATTGGTGAAATCGATTCCCGGCACGATGTGCGCGGCGCAGAAGGCCACCTGCTCCGTCTCGGCGAAGAAGTTGTCGGGGTTGCGGTTCAGCACCAGCCTGCCGACTGGGGTCAACGGCACCAGCTCCTCGGGCACGATCTTGGTCGGCGTCCAGCACGTCGAAGGAGAAGCCCTCGGCCTCTTCCTCGCCGAAGATTTGGAGCGCCAGCTCGTACTCCGGGAAGGCCCCGGCTTCAATCGCCTCCCACAGATCGCGGCGGTGGAAATCGGGATCGGCGCCCGAGATCTGCACCGCCTCGTCCCAGACCAGCGAGTGCGTGCCCGCGCTGGGCCGCCAGTGGAACTTGACGAAGCGCGACACCCCCTGGGCGTTCACCAGCCGGAAGGTGTGCACGCCGAACCCCTGCATCATCCGGTAGCTGCGAGGGAATCGCGCGGTCCGACATCGCCCACAGCAGCATGGCGGTGGATTCGGGCATCAGCGAGACGAAATCCCAGAAGGTGTCGTGCGCCGTCGCCGCCTGCGGCATCGCGAAGTGCGGCTTCGGGCTTGGCCGCATGGACCAGATCCGGAAACTTCATCGCATCCTGGATGAAGAACACCGGGATGTTGTTGCCGACCAGATCCCAGTTGCCCTCGTCGGTGTAGAACTTCACCGCGAAGCCGCGCGGATCGCGCGCGGTGTCGGTTGACCCGCGCTCGCCGATCACGGTCGAGAACCGCACGAAGACCGGCGTCCGCTTGCCCTTCTCAGCGAACACCGACGCGCGCGTGTACTCGGCCAGCGAGTCGTAGCACTCGAAGTAGCCATGGGCGCCAGAGCCGCGCGCGTGGACGATGCGCTCGGGAATCCGCTCGTGATCGAAGTGCGTCAGCTTCTCGCGGAGGATGAAGTCCTCGAGCAGCGACGGTCCACGCAGCCCGGACTTCAGCGTGTTCTGGTTGTCGCCGACAGGCACGCCCTGGTTGGTGGTCAGCGTGCGATCGGTCGAGTCCACCCGCACGCGGTCCAACGGCGCATTGGTCTTGTTGCTGCCAACAGTCGGGCCACCACTACCCAGTTTGTCCGACGCTTGCGATTCGGTGACGGTGCTCGAGCCCGCCAGCGGATCTTCCGGCTTGCTGTGGGCGCCAGGCTCTGGGGCGAGGGCCACGTCGGGGTCGTACTCGCCCGCCTTGTTGACGTTGAACCGCATCGCCGCCGCACCGCGGTCCATGGCGCGCAGCTTCTCGCCGGCCTCGGTGGCCATGCGACTCTGCAGTGCTTCTTTGGGCTCGGCGGGTTGGGGGCGCTGCGGAGCGGCCTGTCGGTTGTTTCGGGGCCTTGGCCATGACCGACTACTTCTTCATCAGCAGGACGATGCCAGCGACCAGCATGATGCCGCCGGCAATCGGCGGGATTGGAAGACGCTCTCGCTCTTCCGTTTGCACCTGAAGCGGTCCGGCATCCACGACCGTGTCCCGGTCGGTCCATGAGATGCCGCCGATCAGCAGCCCCACGAGGCCCAGCACGACGAGTACGATTCCGATAGCTTTCATGAGGACAATAGAAAGCACGTCCTGTGCCTTGTCGCGAACCGGTCAGCCACCTCATCGAAACGCGAACAGGTCGCGCGTCGGGATCGCCGCTGCCGGCGATCTGATTGCGCAGCAGCTGGGCCGCCAGGGCCGAGAACGTGATGCCGTTGCCGCCATAGCCCAGCACGGCGAAGCAGTTGGGCATGCCGGGCACGGGGCCGATGGATGGCATTCCCGTTTCCGACAGCCCGAATGTGCCGCACCACGCGTAGCGGGCGCGCGGGTCCAGGCGCGGAAACAACGCCGCCAGCCGCGCTTCGAGCTGCCGCGTCTTCTCCGGCAACAACGCGTCTCGCGCGGCGGTATCGGAGAAGGCCTCGTCCTCGCCGCCGCAGACGACGCGCCCGCCCAGTGCCGTGCGGACGTACAAATACGGGATCGGACGCTTCCCAGATCATGCAGCGGCCGGGCCACAAGTTCCGCGGCTGGCGCCTGGTGGCGATCGCCCACGTGGAGGCCGTCGCGTGGCCGGCGCGCGGCACGCCCGACGGGCACCTCGTAACCGGTGGCGAACACCAGATGGCGCGCACGAATCGCCGGCCCTGCCGACGTCCCGGCGATCACTTCGTCCGAAGACGGCGCGACGGTGGTGATGTCGGCCGGGGACACGAGGCGTGTGCCGCGCGACACGGCGGCGCGCAGGAAGTCCGTCGCCAGGCGACGGGGATCGGCGGCCAGCTGGTCGTAGCTGAGAATCGCCGTCCGCCCCCTGATGCCAACGCGGCGCTCGACGTCCGGCGGCTCCAGCAGCGTGACCTCGAAGCCCGCGCCTCGGCGCGCCTCGGCTTCCCGGGCGAGGTCGCGAGGACAGAGGACGGTGCCGTCGAGATAAAGGGAGTCGTGTTGCTCGAAGCCGGCGTCAATCCCCAGGTGCCGGGTGCGCTGATGCAGCGCATCCATGGCCAGCCGTGCTCGCTGCCAGACGCGGCTGGCGCGCGCCGCGCCGATTCGCTCGGCCAGTCGCACGAGCGGCAAGATCCAGATCGTACTGAATCAAGGCGGTCGATGCCGGAGTGGCGCCCGTGACCGGGCGGCGGCGGTCCGCCACCACCACGCGCATGCCGGCGTCGCTGAGGCTGTCGGCGGCCAGTGCTCCGCTGATGCCGGCACCGATGATCAGCACGTCCGCCGACAGATCGGCCCGCAGCGGCTCGTACGGGACCGGCAAGAGCGCCGCGCTTTCCCAAACGGACAGGCCGGTGCGCAAGCTGCGGCGCGGGGTGACGCTCATCGACCGGACGGGTCAGGAGGCGCTGCGCGCCAGGGCGTCGTCGGGAGAGGACACGGCGGCGTCGCGGCTCGGCAGGTAGCGCCGCGCGTAGACCACGGTGAACTCGGCGCCGAACAGAATCAGCTGGGACGAGTAATAGACCCAGATCAGCAGCGCCAGGAGCGCTCCCGCGGCGGTATAGGCCGAGTCGCCGCTGCTGCGGCCCAGGTAGAGCCCGAGCGCCAGACGCCCGGCGGTGAACAGGATGGCGGTCACCACCGCCCCGACGCGCACGTCGCGCCAGGTGACCTTGGTGGCGGGCAACGTCTTGAAGATGAGCCCGAAGATCACCGCCGTAACCACCAGGCCGATGGCGAAGTCGATGCTCAGCCACAGGAGATCCGGTCCCTCGATCGATGCCCGCAGCCGGGCGGTCGCCGCGCCGATGGTGGCGGTGACGACGAGCGACACCAGCAGCAGGAACCCGGTCGCGAACACCAGCGCGATGTTGATCATGTAGCCGCGAAGGAACGCCAGCCACGACACTGGCCGCGGCTCCACGTCCCATACCTCGTCGAGCGCCGACTTCAACTGCGCCAGCACGGCCACGGCGCCGATCAGGATGGCGCCGATGCCGATCACCGCGCTGATCATCCCCTGTCGCGGTGCCGAGTAGGCGTCGCCCATCAGCCGCGCCACGGCCACCGCGCCCGGCGCGCCGAGCAGCGACGAGGCCTGCACCAGGATCTGCGCCCGCGCCTCGTCGCGTCCGAGCACCAGGCCGGCGATGCCGATCGCCACCAGCAGCAGCGGCGCAATCGAGAACACCGTGTAGTAGGCCAGCGCGGCGGCCACCTGGGGAATGCGGTCGGCCCACCACTTGTTGAAGGTCTCGTTCAGGAGCCCCAGGACGGTCATGGCCCTGGCGCGCTTCTTACCCACGGCCGCTGCCCGCGCGCCCGGTGCGGCCGGCCAGGGTCGCCACCACGGCCACCAGCTCGCCCTCATCGATCGGCTTGGCCAGATGCGTCTGGTAGCCGGCCATCAGCGCCCGGCGGCGATCTTCGCTGCGCGACAACGCCGTGACCGCCGCCGCAGGCACGTCGGCCACCGCTCCGCGCAGGCGCCGCACCCGCCGGATGAACTCGTAGCCGTCCCGATCGGGCAGCCCGATGTCGCTGACGATGATGTCGGGCCGGTCGCCGTTCGACAGCGCCTGCATCGCGTCATCCACATTGGCGGCCAGCGTCGTCCGGGCCCCCGCCGATTCGAGAAAGTGCTGCAGCAGCTCGCGGGCGTCGGGCTCGTCGTCCACCACCAGCACCACCAGGCCGTCGAGCACGTGGCTGGTGGAATCCGCGTGCGACGACGCGTGGCCGTGGCCGTTGCCGACCACCTTCACCTCGCCGGCCCCCTGCGGCGCCAGCGGCAGCCGCACGGTGAAGGTCGCGCCCTTCTCCAAGCCGTCGCTCGTCGCCAGCACCACGCCGCCGTGCATCTCGACCAGGTTCTTCACAATCGCCAGGCCCAGGCCCAGGCCCGCATGCCGGCGGGTGGACGAAGCATCGCCTTGACGGAAGCGCTGGAACAGCACGGGCAGGAACTCGGGCGCGATGCCCTGGCCCACGTCCCGCACCTCCAGCACCGCCTCCGCATGCTCCTGGCGCAGCACCACCTCCACCGTGTCGCCCGTGCGGCTGAACTTCACGGCGTTGAGCAGCAGGTTCCAGACGATCTGCTGCAGGCGCGCCGGGTCGGCGCGCACGTCAAGCGGCGTGCCCGTGGCGACATCGAGCCGAACGCCCTTCAGGTCGGCCGCCGACTGCACCGAGTGCACGGCCTCGTCGATCACGGCGCCGAAGCGGACGCGCGCGATATCGAGGCGCATCTTCCCCGACACGATCCGGCTCATGTCGAGCAGCTGCTCGATCATCTGCGCCTGGCGCTTGAGGTTGCGGTCGATGACGGTCAGCCCCTTGGCCAGCGTGTCGGGGCGCTGGTCGCGCTGCAGCACCTGGATCCAGCCCGCCATCGCGTTGAGCGGCGTCCGCAGCTCGTGGGAGAGCGTGCTGACGAACTCGTCCTTGAGCCTCGCGGCGCGCTCCGCCTCGGCGCGCGCCATCCGCTCGCTGGCGAGCAGCTGCGATCGCTCTTCGTCCACCTGCTTCTGATCGTCCACGTCGGTGCAGGTCCCGAACCAGCGCGCGACGCGCCCACTTCCGTCGTGCAGCGGCAGCGCCCGCGCCATGAACCAGCGATAGGCGCCGTCCGCGCGCTTGTAGCGGCACTGCACCTGGAACGGGGCACCCTGCTGGACCGCATGCGACCACGCGGTCAGCGCGGCGGCGCGATCGGCGGCGTGGAGGAACGGGCCCCAGCTCTCGGCCGGCGCTTCCCCGCCGGCGGCGGCGGGAGCCCGCGGCCCGGGCGGCGCGGCGGCGCCGGTGTACTCGGTACCACCGCTGGTTGAAGTAGTCGGGGCGCCCGTCGGCAGTGGCGGTGAAGACGATCTGCGGCATCGTGTCGGCCAGCGTGCGGAAGCGCAGCTCGCTGTCGGCGAGCCGCTGCTGCGCGACGTGCTGCTCGGTCACGTCGCGGGCGGTGCTGACGAGCCGCGTGGGCGCGCCGGCAGCGTCGCGCAACGGCGTCACGATCACGTCGAACCATTTGCCGGAGGCGAGCCGCGAGACGAAGCGGCCCTCGCCGCTCCATAGCGCGTCGCTGACCGCGCGTGTGGCCTGCGCGCCGTCCGCGCCCCACAACTCGGGCCATGCGCGGCCGACGACGGTGTCGGCCGACGGCAGGTTCAACAGCCGCAGGCCCGGGCCGTTCATCGACGCGACGGTTCCGTCGGCGTGCAGCACCGCCACGCAGTCGGCCGAGCTCTCGAGGATGCGCTCGTTCAGGTGGGCCGCGGCCTTGAGCTGCTCCCCGGCTTCGGCCGCGGACGCTTCGGCCGCCGTGCGGCGCGCTAACTCGCCCTGCAGCTCGGTGCGGCGCGCCGAGAAGCTGTGCACCACCGACCAGCCCAGGACGCCCATGGCCGCCGGCCAGCAGGACGCTGAAGATGGCAAACCCCAACGCGGCCTTGCGCGCCAGATCGGCTTCGGCGCCGCGCGACGCCATCCGCGAACGCTCGGCAACGGCCATCTGCCTGGCAGCGGCGCGAATTTCCTCCATCAGCTCGCGGCCGCGCCCCGCGGCCAGGCGCGCGACGGCGCTCTCGGATCCCTGCTCGCGGTCGATCGCCAGCACGCGAGCCATCTCGTCCAACCGCGCTGCGATCAACTCCTCGAGCTGCCGCCGCCCGTTCCCGCTGCTGGCGGTCGTCGACAAGCAGGACGCGCAGGGAGCCGTTGAGGCGCTGAGCATCGGCGGTCACGTCTTCATAGGGGCGCAGGAACCGCGTGTCGTGGGTCAGCAGGTAACCCCGGTGGCCGGTTTCGGCCTCGCTGATGCGCGACCCCAGGGTATCGATCGCCGTCAGCACGCTGTGCGCGCGCTCCACCCGCTCGCTGGCGTCGGCAAAGCGGAGGTACTGCCACACAGCGATGCCGCCGGCGCCCAACAGCAGGGCCACAGTCAACAGGAATGCGGCACCCCAGAAGGGCGTAATTCGCGACGGCAGCGATGTGGCGCTCAGCCATGTAGCGTTGCAGGCCAGCCCTGGGGGGCATGGGCAAGCCGGTGGCTGTTCAGCTAGATGTGCAAGTCCGCGGCCAGAAACCATGCCGATTTCCCCCTGTTTTTCGACTCCCTACACCACCGTCGATCACGGCCGGTAGGCACTTACCGTTTGTGTGGTCCGCGTCGCCTCACCCTGACGCAGCCAGCGGATGGGTTCGGCTGGTAAGTCGGTGCTGGCATGTTCCGTGCTCCTTTCGAAGACGGCGTGCCTGTGACCACGGATCTCTCCACCATCGAAGCCGCCTTGATGGCGATCGCGATTGCCTCATCGGTACAGGCTCTGGTGTTGATGGGCTTGGCGGTTGGGGCGGTGCTGGCGTGGCGGCGGCTACGAGACGCCGCCAGCGGGCACCTGGGTGAGTTTCAGGCGCGACTGGACGAGATCGCGCACCAGGTCGGAGTGGGGATGCGCGCGTTGGATCGCACGGCGGACAGCGCGGCGCGCCTGGGGGAAGACACGGGGAAGGTGGTGAGGAACGTGGCGGCCGTCACCATGCCGGGAACGCTCATCGCCGCCACTGCCTTGCGTCAGGCATCACGTTTCATTGCGAAGTGGAGGAGGTAGCCATGATTGGAGCTGGACCGATGCTCGACGATCGTCACGTGGACTCATCGCATGGATTCGCCGCGGGCCTATTGGTCGGGATGGCGTGCGGCGGTGTGCTGGCCCTGTTGTTCGCGCCCAAGGCGGGGGCCGAACTGCGCGGCGACATCAACAACGGCATGTCCTCGATGCGCGACAAAGCCGGCCGCCGCTATCGTGACCTTGCGGAAAAGGCCAGTGCTCGAGTCGAGCAGATGAAGGAGAAGGCCCACGGCATGACCCAGAAGAGCCCAGGGCCTGGCGGCTGATGCGCGCGACTTCGTGCAGTCGAAGGTGCAGCAGGGCCGCGATGCCGCTGATGAGGCCACGCAGCACTAGCGAGAGGCTCGCTAGGTTCTTGCCGACTCCGGAGGTCATCCATGTTGAACGTCATTCTCTTGGTGCTGCTTGCCCTGTGGACGCTGGGCATGGTCAGTTCCTACACCATGGGCGGGTTCATCCATTTGCTGCTGTTCCTGGCGATCGCGGTGGTTCTGATTCGCGTGATCCAGGGTCGCCGGGCCATTCCTTAAATGGGCATTCCGGCGACGATTCCCGATCCGCGGCCGGACGTGCACCCGCCCCCGGGTCCTCCGCCGATACCGCCGGAGGATCCGGAGCACCCGGAGATCCTGCCCGAGCCGCGGATCGAGCCCCCCACCAAGGAGCCCCCGGTCCAGGACCCTCTCACTGATCACCCACCACAGCGCGTGGGCAGCCATCGCAGGCGCGTGGGCGCGTAACCGAGCTGCGGACCAGTTCTGAATCGATGCACTTCTCCTCCTGGCAGCCTGATTGCAAATTTTTCGGTAATCAGAAGCGTCGCCCCCCGTCGTCTGCGACGTGTGTACGGAGGACCTGAACATGGCCGATCAACACCGAGATTACGAAGACTATCGCCGCGGCGGACGCCGCGAATGGACCGAACGCCGGAGCGACGAGCGGCCGAACTGGAGCGACGAGCGCTCGTTCGCCAACCAGCCGCGCCGTTGGAGATCGCAGGGAGACGGCGACTCGTATACCGACGACGGGTATACATTCGGACCGGGAGAATCGAGTGGATACGGCCGTGAGTCTGAATTTGCGGGCGGACGGGGCTACAGCAGCGAGCGTGGGTTCGCCAGCGAGCGCGGCGGCTATCCCGGCGATCGCAGCTTCTTCGGGCCCCGGCATCAGGCGTTCGGCCAGAGCTTCGGCGGCCAGCGTCCGTACGCCCGCGATCTGTATTCCGATTCCAGCACCAGCCGCCACGAGACCGACTGGCAGAGCGGCAGCGCCGGACGCGGCATGCAGAACGCGAACAGCCCGACGGGCGCCGGGACCTGGTCCGGCCGTCAGGGGTATGGCGGCGGCTTCCGCGGGCGGGGCCCGAAGGACTATCAGCGTTCGGACGAGCGGATTCGCGAGGAGATCTCGGACCGCATGACCGACGACGACAACCTGGATGCGTCCGATATCACGATCCAGGTGAAGCAGGGCGAGGTCACGCTCATCGGCACGGTCACCACCCGCGACCAGAAGCGCCGCGCCGAGGATCTGGCCGAGAGCATCAGCGGCGTGCGCGAGGTCACCAACAACATCCGGGTGGCGCGCGAGCAGCGGGCTCGACCTGAACCAGAGTCCCTCGATCCAGGTCAACCAGCCGGGTCAGTCCGGATCCAGGATCGGCAGCAAGAGCGGCAGCGGATCGACCGCGTCGTCCTAGCGCGCTTTCGGATTGACTTAGCGCGGGGTCTTGTCTCCTTGGTTCCTGGGTCTTGGTCCTTGGCTCTTGTCCGTCCTGTAGTCCACAAGGTTCTGTGGTCCACGGTGGACTAGGGACGAAGGACCAAGGACGGACTTGGCACCAAGGACTAAGGACAAAGGACGCGGCTTACACAAAAGTAGAGCCGCCTTAGCCCCCGACCGCCAGCGCGCGGGCGCGAAGCAGTTCGCGCTCGCGCGCGTTGGTTGCCAAGGCCGCGGCCCGTTCGAACTCCGCCCGGGCCTCGGCTCGCCGCCCCAGCTTTTCCAGCAGATCGCCGCGCACGCTTGGCGCGTAGTGATACGACGCCAGCGCGCCATCGGCGGCCAGGGCGTCGACCAGCGCCAGGCCAGCAAGCGGCCCATCCGCCATGCCCACCGCGACCGCGTGATTCAGCCGCACGATCGGCGAGCCGGTGAGGCGGACCAGCCGCGCGTAGAGTGCGGCGATCGCCGGCCAGTCGGTGGCCTCGACGCTGGCCGCGCGTGCGTGGCAGGCCGCGATGGCGGCCTGGAGTGCGTAGGGGCCGGACAGGTTGCCGAGCGCTTGCGCGCGCCGTAGCCCGGCCAGCCCGCGCCCAATCAGCAGCCGATCCCAGCGGGCCCGATTCTGATCGGCGAGCCGCACCGCTTCGCCGCCGGCGCCCACGCGCGCACGCAGCCGCGACGCCTGCAACTCCATCAGTGCCACCAGGCCGTGCACCTCCGGCTCGTCGGGCGCCAGCCCGGCCAACACGCGCCCGAGCCGCATCGCCTCCTCGCACAACGCGGGACGCACCCAATCGTCGCCGGCCGTGGCCGAGTAGCCCTCGTTGAAGATCAGATACAGGACCTCGAGCACCGACGCCAGCCGCTCCGCGCGGTCGCGGCCGCGCGGGACCTCGTAGGCCACGGCCGCCTTGGCCAAGCGTCTTCTTCGCACGCACGATCCGCTGGGCGATCGTCGGCTCGGGGACGACGAACGCGCGGGCGATTTCGTCGGTGGTCAGGCCGCCGAGCAGCCGCAGCGTCAGCGCCACCCGCGCCTCGGTGGAGAGCACCGGGTGGCAGGCCGTGAACATCAGGCGCAGCAGATCGTCGCCGATGTCGTCGTCCATCACGGCCTCGATGTCCGCGACCGGGTCGGGTCTCCCCTCTTCGATGTCGCGGGCCAGCTCCTCGTGCTTACGAGCCAGCAGCGTGTGCCGGCGCAGCCCGTCGATCGCGCGGTGCTTGGCGGCGGTCATCAGCCAGGCCCCGGGGTTGCGCGGGATGCCCTGTTCGGGCCACTGCTGAAGCGCGGCCACCAGCGCGTCGTGCGCCAGGTCTTCGGCGGTCGCCAGGTCGCGCACCATCCGCGTCAGCGCGGCGATGAGCTTGGGCGACTCGAGCCGCCACACGGTTTCGACGGCTCGTTGGGCTTCGGAGGGCGTCACGCCCTCCGATCATCAGCCAAGGACTATGGTGTTGAAAGACGCGGCCCGTGGCTCACTTCTTGGTTCTGGGTCTGGCTCTGGCTCCGCAGCCGCTCTTCCTGCGCGCGCAGCTCGGGCGTGAGCGCGTCGCCGAAGTCCTCGACCTCGAAGATCTGACGGATCTCGATCTCGGATTCGCCCGGCATCGGGTTCGGGCAGCGCTTCACCCACTCGATCACTTCGTCCTTGGTGCGGCACTGCAGGATCCAGAATCCGGCCACCAGCTCCTTGGTCTCGGCGAACGGGCCGTCCACGACCGTCCGCTCCTTGCCCTTGAACTTGACGCGCGCGCCCTTCGAGCTGGGGTGCAGCCCCTCGCCGGCCAGCATCACGCCGGCCTTGACCAGCTCCTCGTTGAACTTGCCCATCTCGCTCAGCAGCTCGGTGCTGGGCATGACGCCCGCTTCCGAGTCCTTCGTCGCCTTCACCATCACCATGAATCGCATGATTCGATCCCCCTGCGATCGTCGGTCTCGGTTTCGGTAGTCTACGCCTGCGGCGGCGCGTCGAACATCTGCCGGATCTCGAGCTCCATCTGGTAGTGCGGGCCCAGGATGTCGGCATGGAGCTGCATGAAGCGCCGGCCCATCTCGATGGCTTCGGCCTTCGAGTCGGCTTTCACGATCGCGTAGCCGCCCACGACCTCCTTGGCCTCGGTGAAGGGGCCGTCGGTTACGGTCAGCTTTCCGCCGGACAGCCGGATGCGCGCGCCGGTCGCGGTCGGCAGCAGGCCGCCCATGTCGAGCATCACGCCCTTCTGGAACATCTCCTGCGCCAGCTTGTCGATGGCGCCCATCAACTCCGGGCTCGGCGGGCCGGCGTTCTCGGGGCCCTTGACGATACTCATGAATCGCATCTGTCTCTCTCCTCCTATCAACACGTCGAACGAGCCCCGCCGAAATCGACACGACCAGAACCCGCAGTCTTTCAGGGACTTCCTCGGATACAAGGTCAGCGGGTGCCGGCCGCATAGCTCATCCAAGCAGGTGGATCGAGAATCCACGGCGCCGGTCGAGTGGCGAACGCGCTGCATGGCGCGCACGCGTTTGGAGCCGTCGGCGATAGCACGGCTCTTGCTGAGTCAGGCAGGGCCAGCGTCGGCCGCGATTCGACCCGGAAGCAGCTTTCGGGCCGATAAAGCATCTGGGGCAGCTCGAACCCGCCACGGAGGTGCTCATGCGCGCGCGCGTCTTCACATCAGCGGCGTTGGCCGCAGCCATTCTGGTGTCGGCTGTTGCCGCCCAGCAACCGGCGGACCCGGAACCGGTCCAACTGCCGGCCCGGCGGGTCATCCTCTACAAGAGCGGCGTCGGCTACTTCGAGCACGTCGGCAACGTCAGCGGCTCGCGCGAGGTCGCCATCCAGTTCACCAGCGGCCAGCTGAACGACGTGCTGAAGTCGCTGACCGCGCTGGACCTCGACAACGGCCAGATCTCGGCCATCAACTACAACTCGGTGGCGCCGATCGACCAGCGGCTGCGCGCGCTGCGGGTGCCCCTGGGTTCACGCGCCGACGCGCTGCAGTTCTACAACGCCCTCCGCGGGGCGCGGGTCGAGGTGCGGACGCCCGCGGCGATCGATCGACGGGCGGCTGCTCGGCGTCGAGCGCAAGGCGCGCACCATCGACGGCCGCGCCGAGGACGTGGACACGCTCACGGTGGTGGGCGCATCGGGCGCCGTGCGCAGCGTCGTGATGGGCCCCGAGGTGACGATCCGCATCGGCGAACAGGATCTGCGCGACGAGATCAGCCGGTATCTCGCCGTGGTCGCGTCCGGCCGCGACGCGGACGTGCGGCGGATGGTGCTGAACGCCACCGGCACCGGCACCCGTCGGCTGTTCGTCAGCTACATCAGCGAGGTGCCGATCTGGAAGTCCACCTACCGCCTGGTGCTGCCGGAGCACGCCGGCGAGACGCCGCGGCTTCAGGGCTGGGCGATCGTCGACAACACGATCGGCGAGGACTGGACCAACGTGCAGTTGTCGCTCGTGGCCGGCGCGCCGCAGTCGTTCCTGCAGGAGATCTCGCAGCCGTACTATGCGCGCCGTCCGGTCGTCCCGCTGCCGCAGGCGGTGGTGCTGGGGCCGCAGACGCACGCCGCGCCGATTCAGGTTGGCATCGGCACGGTGCGAGGCGTGGCGCGGGATGCGAGCGGTGCGGTCCTGCCAGGCGTGACCGTGCAATTGATCATCGAGCACCCGGTTCGCGATCGGTGGACGCTGATGGCTGGACCGCAACCCGTCGAAACCACGCCTTCGTCGATGCGGTTCCGCGTACAGGTGGCCGCCAGGAGCGAAGCGTCGCTCGTGGTACCGAACGGATCCAGGGCGACGTGCAGGTCAGCGTCGCCGATCTGGACGACAACCAGATTCAGATCTACGCCAACGGTGGCATGGATGGGGACGCGCTCCGCACAGCCTTGCAACCGATCCGCGACAAGCAGCTGCAGTTGCAGGCGATCGAGGTCAAGGGGGCGCAGCTGACGGACGAAGAGAGCACGCTCGTCCAGGACCAGACGCGCCTGCGGGAGAACATGAAGGCGCTGCGCGGCAGCAAGGAAGAAAAGGCGCTCACGCTGCGCTACACGCGCCAGCTCGGCGAACAAGAGGATCGGGTGGCGGCATTGCGCGAGCAGATCCGCGCGGCCACCGTCGCCCGCGAGGCGCTGCTCGTGGAAGTCGAGCGCATGCTGGAGGCGTGGGCGTTCGAACTAGTCTCGCCGTGGCCGTTGTAGCCGCCGATCGGGCTCCGGGCTACGGGCTACGGGCTCCAGGCCTCCCCTACGCGGGAATCGGCACCCCCGCGCCCAGATCGATCTTCCCAGGCAACGCCCCGAGCTTCGCTTCCTTCTGCCCGACGATCACGCCCTCGCAGCGGATGGTGCCGGTGCCCGACGTCTTCCCGGTGGCGATGCGCATGATGCGCCCGCCCTGAATCGTCAGCTGCGCGCCATCGATGTTTAGCGCCAGATCGATTTGAAAGTGCAGGCGGCCCACCGGCCGGTCGGCGACCACCAGCTCGAGGTGCGGCTTGTGCTGCGACTCCAGCTTGTGCTTCGACAGCGCCACGACGATCACTTCGTCGGGCGGGTAGGCGGCCTCGTCGCGATACTTGCGCAGCTCGCGCGCCTTGTTCCAGCCATCGACCAGCAGGCGCACTACGTCGATGTCCAGCAGCCGGGCCAGGTGCTGGTCCATGTTGCCCTGGACCATCTTCCAAGCCGCGCCGGCCTTGTCCTGCATCTGCTCCTGCATCTGTGCGTAGACCTGCGTCAACGCGGCGTCGGGAATCTGATCGGACGAGAGGCCTTCGGGTCCGACGCCGAAGAGACCGCCGACGGTGACCCGCGTGCTACTCATACAGCCTCCGTTCCTCGAGGACGAGCGCGCCATCCTCCAGCGACAGCACCTGCTCGCTGCCGCCATGTCCGACCCGCACGCGCACATCCATCGAGATCAGCGAGCGGCCCGATACCTCGAGCCGCAGCGTCGCGTCGCCGCGCTCGGGACGCACGTCGACCGCCGGTGGCGGCGTGGCGGGCGAGGTCGTCTGAATCGGCGGGCGCGGCGGCGACGAGCCGGGCCACCACAGCCGGTACGTCGAGGCACCGATTGCTGCAACCGCCACGAGCAGCGACAGCAGCCAAGGCGGCAGCAGCGGCTGGGCCGCGACGGCGACAGGCGCAACGGGCGCGGCAGGCGCTCCGCCGCCGCTCTGCGCGGGCGGCTGCACGACCCCCGGCTGCACCGCCGGCTGCACGACCCCCGGCTGCGCCTCGCCCGGCTGCGCCACACCCGGCTGCGCGTCTCCCGGCTGCACCACGGGAACGGCCACGGGCCCAGTCGGCTGCACTGCCGGCGGCGGCGTCAGCACTGGACCTGGGACCGGCGCGGGAACCGGCGTCGCCAGCCCCGGCTGCGGTTGGACGGGCGGCGGTGGCGGCGCGGCGACAAACAGCGTCACGGGCGTCAGCCGCGCCACGCGCGTGTTGGCGGCCGGCTGCTGCCGCTCCACCAGACGGCCCGACGCCGTCGCATCCGGCTCGGGACCGGCGCGCAGCCCCGCGGCTTCGAGAACCGCCGCCGCGCGCTGCCGCGGCAGGCCGACGACGCTCGGCACGAGCACCGGTACGGCGACGGCCACGGTGGCGAGCACACGCGAGCCGCGCGTCACCCGCGTGCCCGACGCGGGCTGCTGCTGGAACACCTGCCCTGGCGGCGCCGCATCGGTTTCCTGATCGGTGTCGTCGAACGACAGCCCGCGTTCGGCGACCGCGCGCTGCGCATCATCGGCCGAGAGACCCGACAGGTTGGGCACCTCGACGCCGGTCGCGCACGGTGATGCGCACCGCGGCGCCCACCACCACGGCGGTGCCCGCGCTCGGCACCTGCGACACCACCAGCTCCGGTGGCAGCAGCGACGCCTCGTCGTCCACGGGGTTGGCACGCAGCCGCAGCCGCGTCAACTCCTGGATCGCGTCGGCTCGCGTGCGTCCCACGACGTTGGGAATCACCACCTTCGGCGGCACGGCGACGGTGATCCCGACCGCGGCCCCACGCGCCACGAGCACACCTGGATCGGGCACCTGGCGCAGCACCGTGCCTGGCGTCAGCTCGCTGGTTTCCTCGGTGCGCCGCGGATTCAGCCCGACCGCGAGGATGCGTTCGCTGGCCGCGTCGGCCTGCTGCTGGACCACGCGCGGGACCGCCACGCCGGATGCCACGAACACCATGACGGCCTGACCGATCGGCACGGGGTCGCCGGGCCGCACGGACTGGCGCACGATGGTGTTGGGCAGACCGCCGGCTTGGAAGTCGATCTGCTGGTTCAGCCGCAGCTGCAGTTGCGTGACCCCGGGGTCGCGCTCCGCCTGCGGAAAGACACGCCCGACCAGATCCGGCATCGGAAAGAGCTTCGGCGGGGGCGGGGGCGGCGGCCCGACATCCTCGGGCGGCCGCGGCGGCGTGGTAGCGGCGGATCGGCGCGCCACGAAAACGGTCACGGTGAACGGCGGCACGACCAGCGTTCCCGCCTCAGGGTTCTGGTCGACGATGGTGCCGGGGGGCGCGCGGTCGGTGTCGACGGCCTGCGCGCGCGCGCTCGAGGTTGAACTTCGACACCAGCGCGACGCCCTGCGCGTACCTCCATGCCTTCGACCTGCGGAACGCCTGACGCCGACCACCGGATTCAGCGTCTTGCCTTGATTCGGCTCGGCGGCAGCGGCGGCGGCGGCGCGGACGGCGCGCCACGACGATCAGCACCGTCGAGTTCTGGGGTCACGAGCGTCCCGGGCGACGGCTTCTGATCGACGATCGTGCCCGGCTCGGCGCGAGCCGTCTCGGTGAACTGTTCCTGGGTGTCTGAGCGTCCGCTTCGCCAGCAGGCTGGCACCGTCCTTGGCCTGCATCGCTGACCACGCGCGGGACTTCGACGCGTTCTGGTGGGCGCCGCCACCGCCACCACCACGATCGACACTCGACCCCGGCCGGACCGGATCGCCCGGCGAGGGCTTCTGGTCGATGATGATGCCCGGGCGCTGGCCGCTGGTCGGTCTGTTCGCGCGGAATCAGCCGCAGCTTGAGACCGCACGACCCGCGAGTCCTGCTGCGCCCGGTCGAACAGCTGCCCGACCAGGTTGGGCATCCGCGTCTGTCGGCCCGTCGGACTCGCGCCCCGGCCGCGGCTCATCGGCGGCGGTCGGCGGCGACACGGCCACGAATACCGTGACCTGCATCCCGGGGCGAACGGCGCTGCCTGGCGCCGGCTCCTGATCGACGATCACACCGGGCCGCTGATCGTTCGTCGGCTCGCCGCACGGCGACGAGCTGCAGCTTCAGCCTCACTCACGCGCGAGTCCTGCTGCGCCGCCTGGAAGGTCTGCCCGACCAGGTTCGGCATCCGCTGTACCTGTGCTGGGATCTGCGTGCGGGCTCGCAGCTGTGCCCGCTGGGCGCGGCGGCGGCTGTTCGACCGTCTTCGTCTGCGCCCGCCCCGGCGGCGCTACTCCCGGCGAGCAGGAGGCCAATAACGATCGCCGTGAGGCGTGTGTTCATTGGCGGCCATTAGATATAACGCCGCCGCGCGGGAAAGCGAAGGTCAGCCGTATTTCACATCAGAAGTTGGACCACTGCGCGTGTCGGCTTACTTGAGCTCGAACTCCACGAACTCGACGCGAGCAGCGCCGATGTTCCTGACCCGACGCGTCGTCCCCTCGTCCTGCCAGAAGTACTGGCCGTCGCCGAGCCACCAGGCTCGGTCGGCTGTATCGGGGACGAGCTCGACGATCTCCCCCCCGCGCACGACAACCCGCAGCCCCGGCGCTGTCTGAGTGATCGGGCCCGTCGACTGGCCGGGTTCCAACGTCACACGCCAGCCGCGTACGCGTTCGTTGTCCATGATCAGCGTGTAGCCCGGCACGTTGCGCGTCGACGGCGTGGTCTTGTAAGGCGCACGCGAGTTCAACAAGAACGAGACGTTGTGAAACGGTATCGAGTCGATGTTGGTGGCCTTGTGGGTGCGGGTGCCATCCTTGAAATACGGGGTGAACGTGACCCGTCCGGCTTCGCCCCCCGCACCTGGGGGATCCACCTTGGCCGATCCGTACACCTGGTTGGTTTGTCGAGCGGGCGAAATACTCACCGAGACCGAGTCCTGGCTGTGAATGTGGTAGCCGGTGTTGCGACCGGGCGGGATGTAGATGTCCAGCAGCGTCACGTATTCGTTCGTGAACACCGGCCGGTGATACGGCGCCTTCACGATTGGGACCGGCCTCTCGACGTCTTGCGCCGGCACGGCTCGCGCGAACGCGGGAGGCGGCGATAGCAAGCGAGACGGCGACATCTGCTTCATGGCTATCTCGCCTACCAACCACCAACCACCAACTAGTTGATGGGAATGAACGCCATCGCGTTGTTCGCGTTCATCGGGATGACCAGCTGGTTGCCGCCCGCGTCGTAGCACATCGACGCCGGGTTGGGGATGTTCTGGGCGATGAGCTCCGACGGCTGGCCGGGACGGATCCGCGACACGCCGCCGTTCACCACGCTGCTCACGTACTTGGTGCCGTCGGGCCGAATCACCAGGCCGTCGTTGCCCGGCTGCGAGGCCTTCTCCGTGCTCACCAGCATGCCCGTCGGCGTGAAGGTCTGCACGTCGTCGGTGCCGATGTTGACCACGACGATGTTGCCCTTGGGATCGAGCGCGATGCCGTTGGGCTGCCGCAGCGGCGCGCCCTGCACGAGGATCGAAGCCTCGCCGGCTCGGCGTGATCTTCCACACCTGCCAGGTGGTCGGGTCCGGCGTCGCGCCGCCGGTGCCCGTCTGCGTCGCGTAGACGGTGCCGTCGTTCGCGACGGCGAGGTCGTTGAAGCCGTTCGACTTCGGCACGCGCACTTCGCCCATCGGCGCGCCCGACTTCATGTTGAACTTGCGCACCACCGACACCACCGGATCGCTGGGGCTGGTGCCGCCGTCGCGATCGGCAAGGTACAGGACGCCGTTGACGATGTCGCTGCCCAGCGGCTCGTTCAGCACCAGCTTCGGGTTCAGGTTGTCGCGCTGCTCGCCCGGGTTCTGCAGGCCGATCCAGCGCGCGGTGTGCACCGACCCGTCGTGGTTGATGAACGACACCCAGGCGTTGTTGGTCTGGACGTTCTGCGCCACGCCGCGATTGGGCACCACGATCAGGTCGCGCGTCGGGTCGTAGGAGCAGCTCTCGGCGGAGTAGATGGCGCCGAAGACCTTCACGTTCTTCGACATCGGGTTGAAGGCGCCGTCGGCGGCCGGGGCAATGGGGAGGCCCAGGGCGTTGCCCACGGAGAAGGGTTGCGGGTGGCCGGCCCGGCGGGGCCTGCGCCGACGCTCCCGCGCCAAGGGCGACGGCCAGGGTGGCCGCGGCGATCGTCGAGACGAATCTGCTCATCTGTCGTGCTCCAGTAAGAGGTTTGTGTCGTGCGCGGGGGTGCGCCCCGGAAAGATTACGCCAGGCGTGAGCCGTTTTCAGGGGGAATCGCACCTTGGGGGCCAGGAGGGATTCCCGATGCCGAGCCTGGCCACCCGTCTCGGATTCCGCGCTGTGCCGTCCTGGTGCTGCATCACCGTGATCGCCCTGCAACCCGACGATCCACGCCCAGGGGCAGGCCGCATCATTCGACCAGCTCAGCGTGCTGGTGCGCCCCGGTGACAAAGTGACGGTCACCCCCACTACGGGAGCGCCGTTTTCGGGACGCATTGCCAGCCTGTCCGGCTCGCGGTTGACGCTGCGGGTCGGGAAGGAGCTGCGAGAGCTGCAGGAACTGGACGTCGCCACGGTCCGGCACCGTCGGCCAGATTCCCTGAAGAACGGCGCGGCCTGGGGGCTCGGCATCGGCGCCGCCGCCGGGATGCTGACCTGCGGCAGGTGCCACGTCGGCCCGGGCCTGATGGTGGCCGGCATCTACGGCGGCATCGGCGCCGGGATCGGCGTCGGCATCGACGCGCTGATCGAAGGCAGGCTGGTGGTCTACCAGCGCCGCGACTCGACCA
This sequence comes from uncultured Acidobacteriota bacterium, assembly GCA_963713655.1. Lineage (GTDB taxonomy): Bacteria > Acidobacteriota > Vicinamibacteria > Vicinamibacterales > UBA2999 > CAWEBF01. Next base: position 105,248 of record CAVQMT010000020.1, on the reverse strand, counting down.
GGCGCGTCACGGTCACGCCGCAGCTCGCCAGGTCGCACAAAGGAGTCAACGTGTCGATCAGTTTTAAGGCTTCCGGCTTCCGGCTCTACTTCCGGGCGTCGTGGACGATCTCGACGCCGCTGGCCATGGCCTGGACCTGCCGGCGGCCTCACGTTGATGCGGTCGACGATGATGACTGGCCCGTGCTGGCCAGACTCTATCCGTTCCTTGAACTGAACTATTCCGGGCACCGGACCGCCACCCGACATCAACGTGGTGTAGCCGGCCTCCAGGAACTCGCGCATGCGGACCGTGGCCTGTTCCTTGAACCACTGCTGATCGTTGCCGTTGATGATGTGGCGGTGCGCATCAATGAACCCCGGCATCACCGTCATGCCGCGCGCATCGATCCGCTGCCCCGGCGCGCCCGCGGGGGCGGCGGGTCCGGCCGAGACAATCTTCCCGTCGCGCACCACGACGGCGCCGTTTGGGACCACCGCACCGTTGCCGATGACGACGCGGGCGTTGGTGATGACGAGATCCTGCGCGTCAGCCGCGCCGACGGACAGCAACAGACAGATCAATAACGAGCGCGATTCACGCGAATACATAGGCAGGCTCCAGGCTCCGGGCTCCAGGCTCCGGGCCTGGAAAGCCTGAACAATATCGCATCCTCGAAGCAACTTTCCCGGCTGTTCCGGGGTCTAACCGTCCGTCATCCAGGCCTGTAGCCTGTGGCCCGTAGCCCGTAGCCCGTAGCCCGGTTCCCTCGCGAACTTCTCCGGGAAAAGTCCGTATTGCACGAACAAGGAGAACTTCCCATGAGCCTGAGGTCCACCGCGCTCTTCGGCGCCTTCGCGCTGCTGCTGGCCGGCTCCGCAGCGGCACACCACAACATGTCGGCCCTGTTCGACTTCAACGACCGGGTGACGCTCACCGGCACGATCACGAAGATCGACTGGCGCAACCCGCACATCCAGGTCTGGGTCGAAGCCAAAGACCCCACGGGTCCCCAGGAATGGTCCATCGAAGGCCCGCCGCCCGGGTTCTTCCGTGCCCGCGACATCAACAAGGTGGACTTCGAGAACGCCATCGGCAAGCCGGTGACGGCCGAGGCCAGCCGCGCGCGCAACGGCTCGAAGTCGGGCCTGCTGCGCATGCTGACGCTGCCCGACGGCAAGGTGGTGTCGGCCTGTCCCCAGAACTGCTGAGACAGCGTTGAGGAGATCGGAGATGAACAGGACGTCGCTCGTCGCGGCGGCCGCTGTGGTGGCCGCCCTGCTTTTGACCCCGGCGCTCGTGCACGCGCAGCTGCCACGAGACCCCGCGGAACGCGCGCGGATCATCGCCCAGATTCTCGAGACCCAGGCCCGCCAGCTGACCGTGTTCGATCGGCAGGGCCGCAACGTCGGCGTGGTCGGCCCACGCGACCTCTACAACCAGCCGGTGTTCTCGCCCGACGCCACCAAGATGGCGGTGATCCGGCCCGACCTGGACAAGGAAACCAACGACCTCTGGATCATCGACGTCGCCAGCGCGCGGCGCACGCAGCTGACGACCAGCGAGACGCGCGAGGGCGCGAACTCGCCCGGCATGGTCGCCTGACGGGAAGCTGGTGGCCTATGTGGCGCTGCGCAAGGGCTTCTTCGGCATCTACCGGCGGCCCGCCGACGGCACCGGCGCTGAAGAACTGATCTATCAGGGCTCGTTCCCGATCACGCTGACGGACTGGTCGCACGATGGCAAGTACCTCAGCTACTTCGCGTCCGACCTGACCGGGGGCGGCCTCTACGCCGCTTCCGATCGACGGCGACCGCAAGCCCGATCGAGGTGCTGCGCAACAAGTGGCAGAACACCGGTCCGCGGCTCTCGCCCGACAACCGTTTCATGGCGTTCGCGTCGAACGCATCGGGCCGCAACGAGATCTACGTCGTGCCCTTCGATCCGAAGGCCGCCGCGGGCAGCGCGCCACGCCGATCGCAGATCTCCGACCAGGGCGGCACCGGGCATGACGTTCTGGCGCAAGGACGGCAAGGAGCTGTTCTACCTGGCCGCGGACCGCAGCATCATGTCGGTCGACGTCGGCACCGGCGCAACGCCGTTCGGCAAGCCGCGGGTCGCTGTTCCGGCCCGCCGCCGACATCCTGGCGGGCATCGCCCCGGGCACGTCCAGCGTGAGCCGCGACGGCGAGAAGTTCGTGACTCGCCGTGCCGCGTCCCCAACTGCGGCCAGCTGACCGTCTACGACCGCTCGGGCAAGGCGGTCAACACGGTGCCGCAGGCCGGCTTCTACAACCAGCCGCACCTCTCGCCCGACGGCGACGCGCGCGTGGTGATGCGCAACGACCCGCAGAGCGGCAACGCCGACATCTGGGTGATGGAGCTGGCGACGCGGCAAGGGCATCCCGATCACCAACGACACGTTCCCCGAGAACGCGCCGATCTGGTCGCCCGACGGCAAGCAGGTGGCCTACGTGTCCACCCGCGAGGGCATCTCGCGGGCATCTACCGCAAGAACGCGGACGGCACCGGCGACGCCGAGCTGGTGTTCCAGGTACACGCCGGGCGCCGGCATGGTGCTGACCGACTGGTCGTCTGACAACAAGTACATGACGTTCTTCACCGGCGTCGTGGTGCTGGTGCCGATCAGCGGCAATGCCAAGGCGGCTGAACGGAAAGAGATCGACTGGCTGCGCGAGGACTACGACGCCGGGCCAGGGCCGGTTCTCGCCCGACAACCGCTACATCGCCTTCCTGTCCAACGAGGCCAACCAGGACCGCGGCGAGGTGTACGGTCCGGCCTTTCGATCCCAACAAGCCCGAGGCCAACCCGGGACCGGCGGTCCAGGTCACCAAGGACGGCGCCATCGGCATGATCACGCTGGCGGCAGGACGGCAAGGAGCTGTATTACATGACCCGGGACTGGGAGGTCATGGCGGTGGATATCACCACCAGCCCGACCTTCAAGGCCGGCGCGCCCCGCAAGCTGTTCCAGTTGCCCGGTCCCCTGACCGGGAACCCGATGCAGTGGAAGAACGTCAGCCCTGACGGCGAGCGCTTCATTTTCGCCATGCCTTCGTCTCCGGGCCAGGCTCCGGTCTCCCGCTGACACTCGCCGGGGCGCACCCGCATGGGGCGGCCCCGGTTCTCGGGGCCCTGCCCGAATCCCTTCCAGAACGGCTCACCCCGCGCGCGCCACTATCGGCAATCCGGTATGGCCTGAGGGTTGTACACTTTAAGGGCGGTTCTTGACCGCTTTTTGACTACTAGCTAGACGCGATCACGGGTATATGATCGCGCTGCCGCGGTCTGCCGAGCGCTAGCTGAAGGTGTATCGCGCGAGAGGTCTCTCGTCCGTCCGTCTAACTGCCGCCGGGGCGGCACCTTTGGTTCATAGGAGTGGGGGCAAGATGCAACGCACATCCAGTTGGCTGCTGGTATCCCTGTTTGCGCTCGTCGTCACATCGCCTGTTCTCTGGGGACAGGTCGCCACGGACAACCCCGTGGTTGCGGCCGCCCGCGATGGCGATGTTCGAGCGGTTCGTGCGCTGATTGCCAAGGGCGCCAAGGTCAACGATCCGGCCAAAGACCAATCGACGGCGCTACTCTGGGCGGCCTATCACTCCGACCTCGAGATGACCCGGGCGCTCCTGGCCGCCGGCGCCAAGGTGGACGCGCCGAACAAGTACGGGATCACGCCGCTCATCCAGGCGAGCCGCACCGGCGACGCCCCGATCGTCAGCGCACTGGTGCGCGCCGGCGCGAAGGCCACGCTGGCATCGCCACAGGGCGAGACGCCGCTGATGGCCGCGTCCAAGAGCGGCAACATCCAGGCGGTGAAGATGCTGCTCGAGGCCGGCGCCGAGCCGAGCGCCCTGACAGCCTTCCAGCAGGAGACGGCGCTGATGTGGGCCGCCGCCGAAGGCCACGACGCCGTGATCCAGGCGCTGCTCGACGCCAAGGCCGACCCCAACGCCAAGGCGCGCGTCACCACGCTGCAGGAGCGCAAGCACGCCGACCACCCGACGGGCGGCCTGACGGCGCTGATGTATGCGGTGCGCAACGGCCACGAGGCCGCGGCGAAGACGCTTGATCAAGGGCGGGGCGGACCCCAAGGCCACCAACGGCGACGGCGTTACGGCGCTGGCGCTGGCGGTCGTGAACGACCGCTTCGACCTGGCGGCGACGCTGATCGAGCTGGGCGCCGACGTCAACGACGGCTCGCTGTATTTCGCCGTCGACATGCACGACGCCACCACCGACATGCGCGCGCGCGACGGTTCGCGGCTGCGCGCCGACAACGACAACAAGATCAACGCGCTCCAGCTGATCAAGCTGATGCTCGACAAGGGCGCCGACCCGAACAAGAACTTCGCCGGCCAGCTGCACTCGACCTCGCTGTGCTGCGGCGAAGAGGTGAACGCCTCGCCGTTCTTCCGCGCCGCGGTGGCCTCGGACGTCGAGGCGCTGAAGCTGATGATCGCGCGCGGTGCGCAGCTCGAGCTGTCGCCGGTCGAAGTGAAGAAGGAAGGCGCGCGCGGCGGCGGCCGTGGCAACGCCAACGTGGGCCGCACGCCCGATCATGGTGGCGCTCAACGGCGGACGCGGCGCCGGCCTGGCCGCCGGCCCCGGCTTCGAGCGTCTGGGCGCTCCGCCGTTCCGCGAAGCCTCGAACCGCGAGCCGCTGGACGCCGTGAAGGTGCTGCTCGACGCGGGCGCCAACCCGAACGCCAAGGCGCCGGATGGCTCCACGCCGCTGCACATGGCCGTCACCGCCAAGCAGGTGCCGATCATCAAGGCCCTGGTGGCCGCCGGCGCCAAGCTGGACGCCGTGAACCGCGACAACCAGACGCCGCTGCTGCTGGCCGAAAAGCCCGCGCCGCCGCCGCCCCCGGGCAACAACAACGATCCGACGCGGTACCGCCCCAAGCAGAACACGCGCGAGGAAATGATCGCGGCCGTGCGCGAGCTGATGGGCCTGGGGCCGAACGACCCGGCGCCGCAGCCGCCGCCGCTGCCGCCCGATCAACAGCCGAAAGGAAAAGAAACCACCCGCTGAGGACGAGGCCGCCTGATGAAGAGAGTGCTCTTGAGCGTCGCGCTCGCCTGGGTGGGCGCGGCAGTCATCCTCGCCCAGGCGCCGCCAGGCGCAGACTGCTGCCCGTCGCGGCCCGGCCGCAGACGGCCACGGCCGCTCCGCAGGCGCGGCGTGCGGCCAGTACAGCGCGTGTCGGCCAATACGGCCACTGCGCGCGCCTACCTGAAGCAGGTACCTGCGTCAGCTGCCACGGCAACCGGAACCCGCTGCCGGCCAACGACCCGGTGAACCTCGAGGCGGCCAATCTCGACGACCTGACCGCCAACGGGGCGATGTGGGAGCGCGTGCTCCGCAAGCTGAGCGTGCGCGCCATGCCGCCGCAGGGCATGCCGCACCCCAAGGAAACGGAATACGCCGCCTTCACCACGTGGCTGGCGTCCTCCCTGGATCGGCAGTGGCAGGGCAAGGCCACGCCGGGCAAGTACGTCATGCACCGGCTGAACCGCACCGAGTACGGCAACGCCATCCGTGACCTGCTGGCGCTCGACATCAACGTCGACGAGCTGCTGCCAAGCGACGGCGCCAACTACGGCTTCGACAACATCGCCGCCTCGCTGCGCACGTCGCCGCTGCTGCTCGAGCGCTACCTGCTGGTGGCGCAGCGCGTCAGCACGATGGCGGTCGGCGACAAGAACACGCCGCCCGGCTCGACCGAATACGGCATCAGCCGCGAGTTCACGCAGCTGGCACACATCGACGGCCTGCCCATCGGCACGCGCGGCGGGCACGGTGGTGCGCCACGTGTTCCCCGCCGACGGCTTCTACAAGCTGTACGGCCGGCTGGTGCGCGGCGTCGAGGAAGGCTACGCCGGCGTCGAGGGCCAGGAACAACCCGAGACCTTCGTCGTCACGGTGGACGGCGAGGAAGTGTTCACGGCCGAGATCGGTGGTCCGAAGGACCACGCGGTGCAGGCCAAGGACATGAACGAGGCCAAGAAGCTGGTGGACGAGCGCATGACCGGGCGCGTCTTCGTCACCGCCGGCCCGCACGACGTCGGCTACACCTGGAAGGATCGCCCGTCGAACCGCCAGGACGTCTGGGTGCCCGTCGCTGCGCGACAGCCAGGAGGTCCACATGGTGGGCGGCCTGGGCCGCCTGAAGATGGTGGGCGTCGAGGGTCCCTACGAGGTCAAGGGCATCAGCACCTCGGCCACCCGCGAGCGCATCTTCATCTGCAAGCCGGCGTCGGCGGCCGACGAGACGGCGTGCGCCAACCGCATCTTCACCAACCTGACGCGGCGCGCGTATCGGCGTCCGGTCACGGCGGCTGATGTCGAGGCGCCGATGTCCTTCTACCGCGAGGCGCGGAAGAGCGGGCGGCGACTTCGACGCGGGCATCCGCGTCGGCCTGGCGCGCGTGCTCGCCAGCCCGTCGTTCCTGTATCGCGTGGAAGACGACCCGGCCGGCGTGCGCGCCGGCGCCGCGCATCCGGTCAGCGACATCGAGCTGGCCTCGCGCCTCTCCTTCTTCCTGTGGAGCAGCATTCCGGATCAGCAGCTGATGAACCTGGCCACGGCCGGGCGGCTGCGCGAGCCGGGCGTGCTGGCGGCCCAGGTGCGCCGGATGATTGCCGACAAGCGCGCCGACGCGCTGGTGGCCAACTTCACCGGCCAGTGGCTGCAGCTGCGGAACCTGGAGGCGAAGGTCTCGCCGGACATCCTGATGTTCCCGGACTTCGACGACAACATCCGCAAGGCGTTCCGCAAGGAAACGGAGATGCTGTTCGCGCACATCCTGCGCGAGAACCGCAGCGCGATGGAGCTGCTGAGCGCCGACTACACCTTCGTGGACGAGCGGCTGGCGAAGCACTACGGCATCCCGGGCGTCTACGGCTCGCGGTTCCGGCAGGTGAAGCTGACGGATCCGAACCGCCGCGGGCTGCTGGGTCACGGCAGCGTGCTGTCGCTGACCTCGGTGGCGACGCGGACGTCGCCGGTGTTCCGCGGCAAGTACGTGCTGGCCACGTTCCTGAACACGCCGCCGCCCCCGCCGCCGCCGAACGTGCCGACGCTGGACGACAGCAACAAGGAAGCCGGCGCGGCGGTGCCCAAGACGGTCCGCGAGCAGCTGGAGCGGCACCGCCAGAACCCGGCCTGCGCGTCCTGCCACCGCATCATCGATCCGGTGGGCTTCGCGCTGGAGCAGTTCAACTCGGTCGGCCAGTGGCGGTCCACCGGCCCCGACGGCTCGGCCCTGGACACCGGCGGCGTGCTGGCGGACGGGACGAAAGTGGATGGCCCGACTGCGCTGCGCAACGCCATCCTGAGCAGGCCTGACGCGTTCGCGACGATTCTCACCGAGCGGCTTATGACTTATGCTTTGGGCCGTGGGATCGAGGCGTCGGACATGCCCGTCGTGAGAACGATCACCAGGCGGGTGGCGGCAAGCAACTACCAGCTGTCGGCGATCGTGCAGAACATCGTCGAGAGCGCACCGTTTCAGATGCGAACCAAACCGGAACAGACCCCAACCACGACTGTCGCACAAGCGAGGGTTCAGTAGCCATGATCATCACCAAGAAGCACTTGTCACGCCGCACGTTCCTGCAAGGCACTTTCGGCGCCGCAATGGCGCTGCCGCTGCTGGATGCCATGGTGCCTGCGCTGACCGCGCAGTCGAAGACGGCTGCTGCCTCGCCGTTCCGGTTCGGCGCCATCTACATGCCCAACGGCGTCTTCCCGGAAACCTGGCATCCGACCCAGGTGGGAGCGGACTTCGAGTTCAAGCCGGTGATGCAGCCGCTTGAACCGTTCCGCGACCAGCTGGTCACGGTCAGCAAGATGAAGGCTCCCTGGGGTGAGTCGGTTCACCTGGGCGCCAGCTCGGCGTTCCTGAACGGCACCGGCCCGGTGGGCTCGCGCGACGACTCGGGCGACGCCTTCGGCAAGATCCAGTCGAAGAAGACGATGGATCAGGACATTGCCGACGCCGTCACCGGCGACGCGCCGCTGCGGTCGCTCGAGGTGGGCACGGAAGACATGGGCACGGCCGCCGGCGCCTGCGACGGCTTCCCCTGCACCTTCTTCAACGCCCTCTCGTGGCGCGACGACTTCAGCCCGCTGCCGATCGGCATCAACCCGCGCGTCACCTTCGAGCGCATGTTCGGGGAGACCGGCACGGCCGAGCAGCGGAGCAAGCGCCTCAAGGAGCGCCAGAGCCTGCTGGATTCAGTGCTGGCCGAGTCCACGCAGCTCCGCGGCAAGCTGGGCCCGTCGGACCGCGCCATCCTGGACGAGTACCTGGGCAACATCCGCCAGGTCGAGCAGCAGTTGGACCGCATGGAGAGCCGGCTGAACACCATCACCGGCACGCCCGAGGCGCCGCTGGGGCTGCCCGAGGCGTTCGACGACCACATGAGCGTGACCTACGACCTGATGCACCTGGCCTTCCAGGGCGACATCAGCCGCGTGTTCACCTTCATGATCGGCCACGAGGCCAGCGACCGCGGCTACGCCCACATCGGCATCCCGGAGACGCACCACAGCATCTCGCACCACGGGAACGACGCCGAGAAGCTGGCCAAGTACGCCAAGATCGGCACCTACCAGATCGTCAAGCTGGGCGAGTTCCTGGACAAGCTCAAGGCGACCAAGGACGGTGACGGCAACCTGCTGGATCACTCGATGCTCTACTGGGGCAGCGGCATGAGCAACGGCAACCAGCACGACCGCAACAACCCGCCCGCGGTGCTCGTCGGCGGCGCGCACGGCAAGCTGAAGGGCAACCGCCACGTGGCGGCGAAGCAGGACGAGCCCACCGCCAACCTGCTGCTGGCGATGTGCCAGATCGCGGGCGCGGAGATCGACAAGTTCGGCGCCAGCACGGGCAAGCTGGATCTGTAGTTCGCTCCAGACCGCGTTACTTACGAACCCGGTGGCGGGCAACTGCCACCGGGTTTTTTCTTGGTACGGTCACGACCCCGAGGGCGGCGTGTTCGAGCCAGCGGCCGCGGATGCTGCGGCCGGGAAAGCAGTCTCGCTCCTTCTCCTTCGCCTCCCGCGCGTGTAGTCCGTACCTCGAGGCTACATCCGCCTCCGGCTCAAATTGTCCGAGCTAATTCGACAACTCGAACGCATGGACGGAACACGCGCGGGAAGATTCGCTCGCCCGCGTTCCTGCGGCGTCGAAGTCGGCCTGGCATACGGGCACTGTCTCAGTTTGACTGGGCAGAGCGGTCGGACTTGGGAAAGCCGCGAAGAACCGCTGTGAGTGATTGTTAGGGTCAGCGTCGAATAGCTTCGAGGTCGAATCGCGTGTCGCCGTTGACGGTCACGGCTGACCTATTGGATTGATAACCTTTCCTTCTCGAATCCGACGCCAATTCTACCGGCAGCCACCGCCGAAAAACGGTAGAAGCCATTTACATCGGTCGGGGCGAACTGGTGACTGTGGTATTCCTTCAACTTGAACGCCCACCACCGGCACGATCCCATTCGCTGTCATTTCCGAGACCACGCCGAACAAGGCGAAGGTGAATCCAGGTGGCGGCGTCGGTGTAGGCGCAGTTGCCACCATCGGAGTAGGCGCAGTTGCGGTCGGTTTAGTTCCATTCCCATCGCCGCCGGCAGCAGGCCCTCGGCGTCCTGACCGCGGCAGCGACCCATCGTGAGGTGGACGAACACATAGCAGGGCCTCCAAGTGCTCAAGTGAGGCGGCTGCGAAGGCAGGAGTCTCAGGAAAGCTGCCGAGACTATATATCGTTCCTTGACCGGCTCAACGGATCGCGACCTTTCGCTCTGCGCGACTCTCGATCAACGCCCAAATCTCCATGCCGGCCGGCTACTCTGGAACGCCACTGTCGAAGAAGCTCGGCATCACCGAGTCCCACACAGAGCTGGCCGTGCACCTCGCCAAGCTTCGTCGACAGCTCCGCGATGACGCGGCTGTTTGGGTATCGTGGCCAAAGAAGGCGTCCAAGGTGGCCACAACCGTCACCGAGGATGTCGTTCGCGAGTTGGCCTTGCCACTGGGCTTCGTCGATATCAAAGTCTGTGCTGTCAACGACGCATGGTCGGGCCTGAAGCTCGTGTTGCGCGAGGAACTGCGAGGAAAGAATGGGAGCTAACTCGGAGACTGTCAGCCCGCGGCGCTCGTGGCGGTCAGGTAACGTCTTGTAAACAGTCCTGGTGAAGGAGGTGACCGCCACATGCCTGAGCATCTGCAGTACCCTCGTGATTGCCGCCATTGTCAGCTGCGGCGTCATCTCCGGCTTGCTCTTCGCCTTCTCCATCGTGGTCATGCGAGCGCTGCAGCAGTTGCCGACTGCTGCCGGCGTGCTTGCGATGCAACGAATCAACGTCCTCATCATCAATCCGCTGTTCTTGGCGACTTTCCTGGGCAGTTCTGCCTTGTGCCTCGGGGTTGCGGTCATCGCGGTGCGGGGAATGCCTAGTACTGGTGCCCTTATTGCTGCTGGCAGGGGCCGTCGCATACCTCCTTGGGCCGCTCGCCACCACGGTGGTATTCAACGTTCCGCTGAACAACCGGCTTGCCAAGGTAGTGCCACACGAGGCCGAAGCGGAGTGGCCCAAGTACCTTGTCGGCCTGGCTACGGTGGAATCATGTTCGCACCGCACTTGGGGTGGCAGGCACTGCGCTGCTGGCGCGTCAGCGGGCAGTAGCACGGATGAACGGTGCCACGGTTTCGGACAACACGCCGTGCGCGAGCACCTACGCGCGCAAGATCGTCGCAGGTGTCACTCGGGAGGCACGCAGCGCAGGGACGCACGTCGCGATCAGTGATCCCAACGCCAGAAGAACAGCGGCCGCGATGAACGTCGCGGGATCTCGAGTGCTCACGCCGAAGAGCAGGCCTGTCATCAAGTCGGTGCCAACTGCCGCCCCCGCCAGACCGACGAGCACTCCGATACCGGCAAGCGCCATGGCCTGGCGAACAACGAGGCCAATGACCACCGAACGGCTGGCACCCAAGGCGATGCGCACGCCCATCTCTCGAGTTCGCTGACTGACGGTGTACGACACCACACCATAGACGCCGATCAACGCGAGCGCGAGCGCCAGAGACGCGAAGCCTACGAGCAGTAGCGTCGTAAATCGCGGCTGCGCGACCGATCGTGACAACAACTCGGTCATCGCCTGCGGCTGCTGAACCACGAGCTGCGAATCGAGCGAGCGAACCACCATCGTCACCGCCCGGTGGAGCGATGACGACTCCACGCGGCCGCGCACCACCAGCGTCATGCCGGCCGACTGGAACGCCGACTGGAACTGGCGGTGCGGCAGGAACATCTCGGGGCGCGGCTCGCGGCTGAAACCCTGGTGACGCACCGAGCCGACGACGCCCACAATCTCCCGTGGCCGACCGTACAGCAGCAGGCGTCGGCCGATCGCGTTCTCGCCCGGAAAGATCTGCCGAGCCATCTCGTCGTTGATGATCGCCACTGGCGGGGTGTTCGGACCGTCAGACTTCAGAAAGGGCCGTCCCTTCAAGACCGGAATCTTCATCGTGCGGAAGTAGCCAGGCGTGGCGATACGGAAGTCAGCTTGGGGCTCTTCACCGGCACGTGGGCGAGCCCGCCCTTCGATGATGACCGGAAGGTCATAGTCGATGCCCGCCGGATGGAGTGGCAGCGCCGACACGGCGCCGACGGACTGCACCCCGGGCGTCGCCTCGAGGCGTTCCTCGACTTGCATGAAGAACTGCGCCGGTTTCGAGTCCCCATTCGGGGCAGTGGTCTGCGGTCGAAACTGCATCGGATCGATCGGATACCTCGCGGACGGCAGAAAGAGCTGCGCCGTCTGCAGGTTGGCCGGGTCGAAGCCGAGAGCGACATTCTGCAGCGCGAACAGACTTCGGATCATCAGCCCCGCGCCGGCAAGCAGGATCATCGAGAGCGCCAGCTGGGAGACGAGCAGGAGCGATCGGCCCCGGTTCCGCATTTGTGCAGCGACCACAGTCGAACCGTCGTCCTTGGTGGCGTCGGAGAGACGCGGTCTTGCCGCCTGCAACGCCGGCACGATCCCGAATGCGACGCCGGTCAGCAGCGTCGCCGCCGTGACGAACGAGAGTACGGCCACGTCGATACCCACCTGATCGAGCCGCGGTAGATTCGGCGGGCCGAAGCGCACAAGCATATTCAGCAGCCACCATGCGAGCGACAGGCCCACCACTCCTCCGATCATCGAGAGCGCCAGGCTCTCGGTCAGCGTCTGGCGGATCAGACGTATGCGGCTGGCACCCAACGCAGACCTGATAGCCATTTCGCGCCGGCGCGCCGCGGCGCGAGCCAGCAGGAGGTTGGCAACGTTTGCGCACGCGATCAGGAGGACGAACCCCACCGTGGCAAGCAGGATGATCAGCCCCAGCCGCACGTCCTCGACCAGCAAGTCGTGCGCACCGACGACGGCCACTTGTGGATTGCTCGTCGCATCCTCGGCGGAGATTCGTTGGGCAATCACGCCGAGATCCGTCGCGGCTTTATCGAGCGTGCTACCGGCTCCGAGCCGGCCAATCACGGTGAGCGTGTGCGCCCGACGGCCGCTCAGCTCGTCGGGCGTGAAGACGATCGGTGCGTAGAGGTCCACTGGGCTGTCGTCGGGAAACCTGAAGGACGGTGGCATGACCCCCACGACTGCGAAGACCGCGCCATCGAGTGCGATGGATCGCCCGACTATCGAACGATCGCCGCCAAACCGGCGCTGCCACAGCCTGTGTCCCAGCACCACCACGGGGTCGCGGCGCTTCTCTTCTTCCTCTGAAAACGCGCGTCCCATCTCGGCATCGACGCCGAGCACGCGAAACACGCCACTCGACATCGACAACGCTCGAAGCTGTTCGGGATCCTCGACGCCGGTCAGCGTGAATCCCCTGAATCTGAATCGGAAGGCGCCGAGGTCCGCGAATGTCGAGTTCTGCTCGCGCCAGTCGATGAAGTTGCGCGCCGCCACCGGATCGCGTTCCTTGCCATTGGACGCGTTTCGCTCCCAGACGATGACGAGACGGTCGGGATCGTGATACGGCAGCGGTTTCAGCAGCACGGCGTTCACGACGCTGAAAATGGCGGTGTTGGCGCCGATCCCGAGTGCGATCGTCAGCGCGGCGGTCGTGGTGAAGCCCGGGTTGCGGCGGATCATCCGCCCCGCATAGAGGAGGTCCTGCCACAACGTGAGTCACCAGGGTTCCGGCGCGCACGTCGCGAGCGTGTTCTGTGACGACCTGGACGCCTCCGAGCTCCAGCAGCGCCGCCCGTCGTGCGGCGTCTGGCGCCATGCCGGCCGCGATCTTCTCGTCGGTCAGCAGGTCGACGTAGGCGCCGATGTTGTCGCGAAGATCGGCGTCTCGTGCGCCGCCACGCAGTATGTTGCGCGCGAATGCGCGCAGCCAATGCACGATCGATTCGCGAGGCGTCATGATGTCGAACCCAGCGCGTGAGTCATGGCCAAGGCGACCCGGCGCCAGTTGGCTTCCTCAACCGGTAGCTGTTTCCGTCCGAGGCGAGTGAGCCGGTAGAACTTGGCGCGACGCCGAGTGTCGGACTCTCCCCATTCCGCGCTGACGAGGCCCCGCTCCTCGAGACGATAGAGCGCCGGAAACAGCGAACCTGCCTTCACGTCGAACGAGCCCTGCGTGAGCTGCCCGATTCGGCGAGCGATGCCGAGGCCATGCAGGGGTCCGGTCATCAGGCTGCGCAGAATCAGCAGATTGAGCGTGCCCCGCATGAGATCGGTGCGTGACTCCACGGATTTGTTCCCCTATAGAATGCCTATAAGACGATAAGCGTGAGACTTATAGAAAGTCAATAGGAGCAGCACCAGGCCGGAGCGCACCCATTGCCGTCGCGGGAAACGAGCAGGATCGATCGGCCACGGTTCCGCTCTTCGGCGAAGGAGAGACTGCTTTCCCGGCCGCAGCATCCGCGGCCGTTGGCTCAACACAACTGGCCTCCGGGGTTGTTCCGCCTGGACTCCGTGGTAGGGTGGCCCCACCAAGGAGAGACATCGTGAAGGTCATTGTGGACATGAGCATGTGCGACCTCCACGGCCTCTGTGTAGAGGCAGCGCCGGAGGTATTCGAGATCGACGACAACGGCGTGCTGCAGGTCTTGATCGAAGCGCCACCGGAAGACCTGCGGGCGAAGGTGGAAAAGGCCGTGCGCGAGTGTCCGACGGGGGCGATCACGATTCAAGAATGACGGGGCCCTGACGGTGCGCCGAATCACCATCGTTGGCGCCTCGCTCGCGGGCCTGCGGGCGGCCGAGACGCTGCGCGACCGGGGCTTCGACGGCGCGCTCACGCTCGTGGGCGACGAACCGCATCGCCCCTACGACCGCCCGCCGCTCTCGAAACAGGTCCTCCAGGGCACCTGGGAACCGGAGCAGACGTTCTTCCGGCGGAAGGACGGATACGACGCGCTTGGGCTCGATATGCGGCTTGGCGTGCGCGCGACGTCGGTGGACCTTGGCGCCAGACGCGTGACGCTTGCCGATGGCACCTACGCCGACTACGACGGCCTGATCATCGCCACCGGCGCGCGCGTCCGGACCCTTCCGGGCATTGCGCCGCGCCCAGGCCTGCTGACCCTGCGCAACCTCGACGACGCCCTGGTGCTGCGGGAGGCACTGGCGCGTGCGACCCGTGTGGCGATCGTCGGGGCCGGGTTCATCGGCCTCGAGGTCGCCGCCTCCTGCCGCGCGCGCGGCGTGGACGTCACCGCCATCGAGTCCCTGCCCGTCCCCCTGGCTCCGATTCTCGGGCCGACGCTCGGCGACATGATCGCGGCCATGCATCGCGACCACGGCGTGGACCTGCGCACGGGCGTGACCGTGGCCGACGTGTATGGCCAGTCGCGTGTCGAAGGCTTGGCGCTCTCCGACGGCTCGCGGGTGGACGCCGACGTGGTGGTGGTCGGCATCGGGGTGGTGCCAAACACGGAATGGCTCGATGGCAGCGGTCTCCTGCTCGACAACGGCATCGTGTGCAACGGCTCGTGCGAAGCCGCGCCCGGTGTGTACGCAGCCGGCGACGTGGCCCGGGTGGCCAACCAGTGGTACGGCGAGTCCCCGCGAATCGAGCATTGGAGCAACGCCGTGGAGCAGGCGGTACACGCCGCAGAGAACCTGCTCGCCGGGCCAGGGGCAGGCACGTCCTTTTCGTCGGTGCCGTATTTCTGGTCGGACCAGTACCGACCGCAAGATCCAGTTCATCGGCCGCGCCAGCCCGCACGACGAGGTGCTGATTGTCGATGGGTCGCTGGCCGACCGCAGGCTGACGGCGCTCTTCCGGCGCGGCGATCGCCTGGTGGCGTGCCTGGCCGTGAATCAGCCCAAGGCGCTGATCAAATACCGGAAGCTGCTCGCGGGCCACGCCTCCTGGGACGCCGCCCTGTTCGGGATGCCGCCCCGTAGCATCCAATCACACACCACACGCTCAACACCAGACGCTCACACGAGCGCAAGCGTAAGGCGGATCGCGCTGGGCGCGGAGCGCCGCTCGATTCTGGCGATGGTGATGCAGCGCGGGACGACGCTGTCGCTGGCAGGCGTAGCAGTGGGCGCCGTTCTCGCCCTGGCCGCGGGACGGACGCTTCAGGCGTGCTGGCCGGCGTCAGCCCGGCCGATACCGCAACCTTCGCTGCGGCGGCTGGCCTCGTGCTGCTCATGACGCTGATCGGAACCGGGTTGCCGGCGCTACGGGCGGTGCGCGTGGACCCGACTGTCGTCATCGTTCTGAGTAGTGATCGCCTTCCCGGCCATCGCCTGTCTGCGATTCACTCGTCGCGAAGCGCAGCCAGCGGCTCCAGCCATGGCTGCCGCCATGCCGGGACCAGGATGGCGATGATCGTCGGCGCGGCAAGAGACACACAGGCAAGCGCCATCGGCTCGAGATCGCTCGGTTCCAAGCCGAACACGAATGCTCTGGCAAAGTCGGACGCGAAGAAGGCCAGGACCACGCCTGTTGCTACACCCAGCGCCAGCAGCGTCCCTGCCTGGCGAAGCACCATCGTCACGATGGCGCTCCGCTGCGCTCCGAGCGCCATTCGAACGCCGATCTCGGCCCGGCGCCGTGTCACCAGCTCCGCCATGACTCCGTAGAGTCCGATTGCGGCAATCAGGACCGCCAGCACACCGAAGAACGCTGAAATGGTTGCCAGAAGCCGCTCACGCACGAGCCCGAGGCGGATGATGGAATCTGACGTGCGAACGTCAACGTCCAGGAAGGCGCTGGCTTCTCGGAGCCGTCTCTCCCAGCGCAGACGACAGGTCGGCGAGGGGCAGTCCAGAGCGAATCACGAAATCGCTCAAAGGCCGGGGGTCAGCCAACTGTGCGATGGGCACAAACACAGTCGGCAGGAACTCCTCACGCAACTCTAAGTACTTCGTATCTGGAATGAGGCCGACAATCTCGTACACCGCACCCTATAGTGCCCACTCATCAGACCGAATCTCGTGCCAACGGGGTTGCCGGCGATACCGAACGCCTCGCAAACTACGGATTCACCAGGGCGACCTTGGGCGAGGTCATGGAATCGGCGCAAGCTGAAGCTGCGACCGGAGACCAGCCTGATGCCCATCGTTTGCAAATAGCCAGTCACTGATCATGTTGATCCGGACCGTCGTTTTGCTGGCCGGATCGCCCCATCCGCCCATACGGTGAGGCTGCTTCCGGTTCCCTTCAGTGCACTTGCCGCGCTTCGGCAGCGGAGATCACGCCGAGCGTGCCGACAACCTTCTCCAACAAGGCGCACTTGAACGCGGTTTTGTTCGCTGGTGTCGTGTTCGCTCGAGAGAGTCGATTCGCGCCAGCGCGACGCCGTCGTATTCGAAGCCGCTGTCGGTCGCCAGCAGATTACGCAGCGTGCCAACGAACAGCAGAGCACCGAAGATCAGAACGAGTGACACCGCTACTTGCAGCACCACCAACCCTTTCCTTACTCCGAAGCCTTCTGCGCTCGCCGACGATCCCCGGAGGTTGGCGGCCTTGATCGCATCCGAGGCGGCCGCCCTTGAAGCACGCCATGTCGGAATGAGACCAAACGTCAGGCACCTCAGGATCGCCTACAGCGCGACCACACCGTTCAGCCCATGTCGATATCAAGCGGCACCGCCACGTCGGGCCCAGAAAGTCCAGCAGCAGGCGCCTCAATGCTCCGCCCAATCCCACACCCATACTTCGCCCCCGACCGCGAGGAGCCCATTCTCCGCCATCACTTGCTGAACCAGGCGCCGTCGCGAAGCGCCCAGCACTTGCGCACTACTAATTCGCGCTGCCGTGTCGATGCGCGGGAGAGGACAGGCTCGCAAGTTCGTACACACGACCAGGAGACCAGGCCGGTGATACCAGCAGCAGCGCCTGCTGTTCGCTGAATCGATTCCGAAGGCCGACACGCCGCGCTCCCTACACAGCCTTGAGCTTCAGGCCAAGGTAGTCTCTGGCGTCGTCATCAGAAAACTGTTCGGGCAGAGTAGCCCTGAACAGAGCCGGTGAAAACGCATCGAGCCGTGCGTTCACCTGCGCTGACGTTTGGCCGGGCCCTCTTCGCCCCATACAGTCAACCACCAGGTCGTGCGGCTGTTCAACCACCCTTCTTCCCTGCCGAGCGTCTCCTGCGACAGATCGCCAAAGCCACGTCTGTACGAGCATCCGACTTCGACCCCGAAGAAACCCGCCGGCGTACCCCGATGAACTTCAACCCACATCCCATTATCGAAGTTTTCTGCCAATCACCGTGGAATCGCCGCCGAGCTGCCGCTGCCAGAACCCATCGCTCACGACCGCGCCTGGCACGCCGCAACCAGGTCGATCGTCAGCTGCCGTATCACACGCCCCAGGACTGGTTGGACGCCCAACACCGTAAAGAACTCGCCACTGATAAACAGGCCGCGTACCTGACGCGGCGTCGTGTCGAGGTCGAGGCGAAGGCCGGCGTTGGACCAGGCCAGTGCAGCCGAATACGGGCTGGTGATCCGGGCAACTTCTCCCACGCCGCTTCTTAGCACGGGATAACCAGTTGAGCGCCGGCCCTTCCATCGCGTGATATCCGCCAGCTCGAGCACGACCAGCTCTTCAGGGTCCTTCACCAGCAGCGTGTGACAACTGGATCGCCTCCAGCAGCTGGAATACGGCCGCGTTCGCGCCTATGCCGAGCGCCAGCGTCAAGACGGACACAATGGTGAATCCGGGGCTTCGCCGCAGCGCACGAAGACCAGGAGCGGTCGCGAGCCAGGTCTTCGAGCAGGGGCAGGCCTCGCTGGTCACGGAGCGCGTCCATCGACCTGCAACGTCCCTCTCGCTTCCATTGGTGCGTGAGCACGACGCTGCGCATCCTGTTTCGCCATCTCCAGATCATGCGAAGCTCCTCCTCCAGGTCCGCATCATGCCGCCGTCGAGACACGCTTCCCCAGAGACGGTGCAACCATTCGCGAAGGCTGCGCACCGATCGCCCATCGTCACGCCTCCCCGTGCGTCAAGGTGCGGATGATAGTTGCCATCCGGTCCCACACCTCTCGTTCGCTCACGAGCTGACGCCGGCCGGCAGCGGTGAGCGCGTAGAAGCGCGCCTTGCGATTGTTGTCGGTCGTGCCCCAGGTACCGCGCAAGCAGTCCGCGCTGTTCGAGGCGCATTAGCGCCGGATACAGCGTGCCCATGTTCAGCCGTAGAGCGCCGCGATGAGACCTGCTCCAGACGAGCGGCAATCGCATATCCATGCGACGGCCCCAGCGTCTCCAAGGTCTGCAGGACCATCAGATCGAGGTGCCTGGCAGAATATCGGCTTTGTTTCGCCTTTCATTAGACACACCAATGGAATATCACTACTGCATTGGCCTGTCAAATGATACGCGACCCCGTCTCCGCCCGCTTAAGCCTTCCTGCGAACACCGGTGCATTCGGATGGGGCCCGGCTGTCGGCGAAAAGGAACCCGCGGTCTTGGGCTGCGTGCTCGGCGACCATCGGCAGGACGCCTTCAGTCAAGACGGTCCAAGTGGACGTGCCAACGTCCAGTTCCAGAAGCCCTGTGCTCGCCGCCTCAAGCCTGCTTCCTTCGCCCGCACGTTGCGTGCTGCGGCCTCCGTTGTAGTCCACGCCGCCCTGCCGGCCTCAGGACGATGTCGCGAGCACCTTCACGCCGCTGAACGCGGCTCTGGCGCTAGAGCGCTGACGTCAGCCTCCTCACACACCATCACGCCGCCTTGCTTCAACAGCGCTGGATCGCCCGCATGGCCTCACGAGCGACTCAGGTGGACCATCAGCCAGCGACAGGACGAACCTCCACGCCGTTCGGAGCTATTCCGGCTCGTAGAATGCGTGGGTGTAACATCCGCGACAGTGCGTGTAGTGAGACGCGGGTTCTGGCTCGCCGTTGTGCTGTTGGTGCTCGGATGTCTCGTGCCGGCGCCGGCGATGGCTCAGGAATGGTACGAGCTTTACGCCAACGGCGAACGGGCCCTGAGGAGCAATCAGCCGCAACGCGCCGCGGATCTGCTGCAGCGCGCAATTCAGAGGCGACCGCAGCCCGGCCTGGCCGTCCCCACCTACGGCACCAACTTCGAGCCACGCTACTTCCCGTACCTCCGCCTGGCCGAGGCGTATCTCCGCACCGAGGCCTTCGAGGAAGCGCTGAAGATCCTGGAGACGTCGGCGCGGTTCGGGGTGGAACCCGGCGCCGAACGCACCGCGCTCGAAGGCCGGGTGAGAGCCGCCATGGACGCCAAGCGGCCACCCCCCAAGCCGGCGCCGCTGCCCGCCTCCACTCCTCCGCCGGACCCTCCGCCGGCGCTACCACCGCCGACGCCCGTGACCACGACGCCCCCAAGCGAGGCGCCGGTCTCTCCGTCTGGGACCGCCGGCACCGCGTCCTTCACCTTCCGCGGCCCCACCACGTCCCGGCCGAGCCTGTCCCCAGTCCGCCGACGACAACGGGCGCCGCGCCCTCGCCCACCGTGTCGACGGTACGCCCGGCGGAGCGGGGGCGCCAGGGGCCGCCGGCTCTCGAGATCACCTCGGCGCCGCCCGGCGCCGAAGTCTTTGTCGATGATGAACCAGTCGGCCGCACAGACCCTGAGACCGGTCGGCTGCGGCTCACGACTCTGCGTCCGGGCCGTCATCGGGTTCGTCTTTCCTCAGAAGGCCGCGACGACCTGATGCGGGAGATCGACCTCGCCGGCGAATCGCTGCGTGTTTCACGCCGTGCTGTCTCTCCGCACGACGCTCGCTCCAACTCCGGTACCCACCGAGCCAACCGAACCACGATGGTCTTTGCCGCGCCGGCCAACAGTCGGCATCGCCCTCGGCCTCATCGTCGCCGCCATGCTCCTCTTCTGGCTCAGAAGCCTGCCCAGAACACCCACGCAGTCTGACCGTGCCGGAACGCCGGCCCCGCTGGCCGGCACCGCTGACAAAGGGACCGACGAGCGCTTCCCCGTCGAGTTCGGCGACTATCGGTTGATTCGACGCATCGGCAAGGGAGGCATGGCCAGTGTTTACGAAGCGGAGCGGCGCGGCGAGCGATTCGCTCTCAAGCGTCCCCTCGCCGGTTTTCTGGACGATAGAACGTTCATCGAGCGCTTCCTGCGAGAAGCCGACCTTGGGCGCACCCTCCATCACCCCAATATCGTCCGCATCTTCGACCGAGGCCAAGTCGGCGCCACGCCTTACTTCGCGATGGAGCTGATCGACGGCGATACCCTGCGTGCTCGCCTCGACCGCGACGGCCGCCTCGATCCGACGGTGGCCACGCGCGTCACCGCCCAGGTAGCAGAAGCCCTCGACTACGCACATCACAAGGGCGTCATCCATCGCGACTTGAAACCCTCGAACATCATGTTCGATGCGCTCGGGAAGCGTGAAGGTGATGGACTATGGGATCGCACGCTCCCAGCGCCTCGAGGCGGTCACCACGGCCGGTTCCTTCCTCGGTACTCCGCACTACGCGGCGCCCGAGACGGTGGAGGCGCAGGCCGAGCCGCGCAGCGACATCTACTCGTTGGGCGTCGTGTTCTTCGAGATGCTGACCGGGTCTCAACCCTTTCGCGGCGGCAGCGCCTTCGAAGTGCTGCACAATCACTGCGTGACACCGCCCCCCACGCCATCGTCCTTGAACTATGCGTTGTCCAAAGAGCTGG
Organism: uncultured Acidobacteriota bacterium; assembly: GCA_963713655.1. Lineage (GTDB taxonomy): Bacteria > Acidobacteriota > Vicinamibacteria > Vicinamibacterales > UBA2999 > CAWEBF01. The sequence continues at coordinate 84,086 of CAVQMT010000020.1, read as the reverse complement.
ACCGCATCGTTCTTCGTCTGCTCAGCAAGCAGCCCTCGGACCGGCCGACCGCCGAAGAGCTCCTCAACGAGCTGTCTGATTACCTGAAAAGGGCCGATGAAGCTGTTTGACGGCTGCATCGCGGCAGCCGCCTTGATGGCCATTGCTACGACCGCGACTGCTCAGGATTCACTGAACCGGCCTGGGTCGGGTGCTCGGGCCGCGGGAATGGGCAATGCCTTCATCGCCGTTTCCGATGACGGCACGGCGGCCTCCTGGAACCCTGCCGGGCTGTCCCAGCTCCGCGCACCGGAGATCTCGGTGGTCCACAGCGTCGCCTGGCGCGACCTCTTCCTCGAAGGCTACCGAACTCGAGACCGGTCCGCGCTCTTCACGGCCCTGAAAACACCGAACACGGGCGCCGACCTCGAGTTCGCCAGCGCCGCGGTGCCGTTCACCGTCGCGGGCAGACCGGTCACGGTGCAGGTCGGCTGGCGGCGCGTCTACCAGTTCAGCGGGCGGTTACAGGGCGACACGAGGCGAATCCCGGTGTCCTCGGAAAGCCGGCCCGAGAGCGTCATCCGCTTCGATGACAGCTCTCAGGGAGGCGTCGACCTGTGGTCAGTGGCAGGAGCGGTCCGCGTCACGAGCCGGTTGTCACTCGGGTGGAGTACGGACTTCTACCGAGGGGCATGGGAGAACCGCCAGAACGTCAGCGAGGACCCTGGCGTCCTTGGATCGACCGATTTCGTTGCGATTCAAGAAACCGACGCGGTTGGCGATCACACTCTGAATATCGGAATGCTTCTCGCGTATCCGTCCGTGAGGGTCGGCGTCGTCTATCACGGAGCGCTCCGTAGTGTGTTCGAGGTGACCAATTCGACGCGGTCGAGCCTCACCGAGCCCGTCGACGTGAGTGTCGGTCGCGATGATGGCGCCGAGCTGCGTTTTCCCCGCTCGATCGGTGTGGGCGTCGCCTGGCTGCCGAGGCCGCTGGTTCGACTGGCACTCGATGCCACCTACGACGAGTGGACCCAGTTCCTGGTGCGGATTCCGCGCCCGGGGGCACCGGACTTGGTCCAGAGCGGCTTCGACGGGCTCCCGCCCGAGCTCAGCGCGACTCGCAACACGGTCACGTGTGAACGCGGGTCTCGAGAGGCTCTTTCCCGTCCGGGGCAGGTACGTCCCGCTCCGTATGGGCTTCATCCACGAGCCCCAGGGGGAGCGCGATCCCTGGCTGCGTCAAAACTCCGACCAAATGGTGCTAACGGCAGGCACCGGGCTCAACTCGAACAGCTTCAAGCTCGACATTGCGGTGGAGCACCGGTGGGGCGACTTTCACAAGACCGAAAACCTCAGCCCGGTGTACCTCACCGGCAGCGCTCCAGCGTTTGGCCTTCCATCACCGCCCGAAGCCGAAGGAGTTGCGCGAATCCGGGAATGGCGATTGAAGACGTCCCTGATCTATCGGATCACCAACACACAGAAGATCACCGAGGGCCTGAGGAAGGTCCTGGGCTCCTGAGTCCAGGTTCTGTCGAGGTTCACAGGCGGTCAGAGGTCCCGTCACGGAAAGTGCTATAACGGGCCGGTACCCGAGGACAGCAGATGGCACACCACGGTGCGGGATCTCACAAATCCGATCGCGTGCACTTGACCAGACGCGACCTCATCCGCGGCCTGGCGCTGTCGGCGACCGTGGCATCGCTCGGACGCACGGCCGACGCAGCCCAGTCCCTCAGCGCGGAGAGCCCCGCGAGCGCGAAGGTCAGGGCCGTGCTCGAGTCGTTGGTACGGGACACACCAGAGATCGGCCTGCAGGTGGCCGCGTACCTCGACGGCAAGCTGGTCGTCGACGCCTGGGCAGGCATGGCCGACCAGGCGATCAAGCGGCCCGTCGACGGTGACACGCTCTTCATGCTGTCGTCGACCACCAAGGGCGTGACCGCCACCTGCATGCACCTCCTGGTGGAACAGCACAAGCTCGACTACGACATGCCGATCGTCAAGGTGTGGCCGGAGTTCGGCGCCCACGGCAAACAGGCGGCGACGCTGCGTCATGCCCTGGCGCATCGGACCGGCGTTCCCCAGACACCAGTCGGCTACACGCCCGACTGGCTGGCCGACTGGGACCGGATGTGCCGCGGCATCGCCGATCTGAAGCCGATGTTCCCGATCGGCGAGCGGACGGCGTACCACTCGCTGAACTACGGTTACATCAACGGCGAAATCCTTCGCCGCGTCGACGGCCGTTCCATCGGCCGGTTTCTGCAGGACGAGATCTGTAAGCCGCTGCGCATCGACGCGGTCTATCTTGGTGTGCCCGAGGCCGAGCTGCGCCGCATCGCGGTGCTCACCGACGGGCCTCCGGCGCCGGCCGACTACGACGCCCGCATGGTTGGCGAGCCCGCAGGTTCCTACGTCGCCAAGATCTTCAATCGCGCCGACGTCCAGAAAGCCGCCATCCCCGGCTCGGGCGGCGTCATGAACGCGCGCGGGTTGGCTCGTCACTACGCGATGCTGGCCAACTGGGGCGAACTGGACGGCGTCCGCGTGCTGCCCGAGGCTCGTATTCGCGCGGGCATCGAGCTGCAGAGTTTCGAGTGGGACGAGGTCTACCGCGTGCGGGTGCGACGGTCCCTCGGGTATCGTCGAGGCAGCGACACCGGGCCTCTGGCGTCTCCCGACGCGTTTGGACACGTCGGTGGCGGCGGCTCCTTTGGGTACGCCGATCCGGCGAGGCGTCTCGGCATCGGCTTCGCCAAGAACTACTTCACCTACACCACCGGGGGCGCGGTGAACCAGGGCCGGCCGGTCCGGGCGGCCTCGAATGTCGTCGCCGAAGCCGTGTTCGATGCGCTGGGCTTGAAGCGTTGACTCTTCACTTGGTCTTCACCGTGAGATCGTCGAAGTGCGTGACGGAGTCGGCCTTGGTCCAGACGCCGACGCGCCCGGGCTGGGTGAATGTCGTGTCCTCGACTTCGTACAACTTGCTGCCGTTGTAGTAGACCTCGAAGAGCGGACCCGCGGCCACGACCCGCAGCGTGCTCCACTGGCCGGCGGGCACCGCCGCGGGCTTGCCATACGTGCGCCCCTCGCCCTTCAGCGCCAGATCGGTGCGCGTCCCGTCCTGGACCTTGTAGAGGACGACGTTGTTCTCCAGCGCGTTGGCCCGGACGATGTAGTAGTTGTCCTCGTTCTGATACCGCCACACCAGGCCAGCGGCTCGATCGATTTGTCCCGAGACCGGCCTGAATCGCACGCTGAGATCCACGTCCGCAGCCGAGACATCGGCCAGGACGGCGACGGGAAAACGGCGGCGTGTGGCGTCGGCCTCGAGTTGGGCGAGGTACTTCGCGTCGCCTTCTTGCTGAATCAGCCACCGACCAGGGGCGCCTTCCTTCTTCGTCAGGCCGAAAGCGAATCCCTTCGGTGGCTGGCCGGCCACGCCATCATCGAAGGTCACGGTGCGGGTTTCCGCGAAGATCACAGCGACTGCCACGCAGACCAGGACCGCTGAACACACCAGCATCCGCATGTTCCAACTCCTTCAGGCATTACTTCCTGATGGTAGCCCCACGACGCAGTACCTCAGGGGTAACATCACGGCCAGCCCGGCCATCAAGCTGAACACATTTGTCCATAGCCGATTGGACCACGGTGAGATAGAGTCGCCTTCGTGGAGGTGACGGCTATGAGCATGTCGCGACGCAAGGCAATCGGCATCTCCGGCTCGACGTTGGCCGGTCTTTCGCTGGCGAAGCTCACGAGCGAGGGCCTTCAGGCGCAGGCCGCGCAGCAGCCAGCCGCCATGGCCGGATTCGCTCGTGGAGAGGCCGCTGCGAGCGGGGTTCCCGGCGCCGCTGCCGCTCAACCCCGACGGCTCGGCGCCCGAGCATCCCGATACCGCCGCGGGGCTCATCACCGACCCGCTGATGTGGCGGACATCCAATCGCCAGGCCCCGGAGATCGAGTTCGACTACCGGAAGATGGCGATCAAGGTGGACACGCGCGGGCTCGGGAAGCTGACCGGCACACTCCACTTCTCGGATCTCGAGAAGCTGCCCCGAGTGTCGAAGACGTATCTGCTGCAGTGCGGCGCGGCGAATCCGCGAGGGATCGTGAAGTGGACCGGCGTGCGCTTCACCGACTTCGCCGACATGCTGGGCCTGGTGCCGGGTGTGCACTACGCGCGCTTCATCGCCTCTGACCGCATGTACACCGACGAGGAGATGGACACGCTGCGGCACCCGCAGGTGATGCTGGCGTGGCTGATGAACGACGCGCCGATTCCGCCGAAGCACGGCGCGCCGCTGCGGCTCGTGGTCCCCTTCCGCTACGGGAACCGGAGCATCAAGGCGATCACCGAGATGATGTTCGCCACCCCCGGCCTGCCCGCGCCCCCGGCCCCGGCCTAACGGCATGGCGACTGCGCACCGGGGGCTGCAGTCTCAGTCGGGGAACCGCATCCGATCGAGCAGCGCCTGGAAGCGCGGACGGGGACGCAGCTCGTCGAGCAGCGGATCCACCTTCAGCAGCGCCACTAGCCAGCTTCGCTCGTCGTAGGCGCGCTCCAGCTCCGCGAGCGCCCGATCGTCGTTCCCGGTACCCAGGTAGTAGTGGGCTCGAACGTACGCCGACATCGAACGCCCGGCCGGGGTGCGATCCACCTCCGCTCCGATCGCTCGCGCCTCCGCTTGTCGCCCTGCCTTGGCGTAGGCGTACCCCAGCAGCCCGCGGGCGTCGCCGTATTCCGGTGAGTACCGCTGGCCCGCTTAAACGCGGCAATGGCGTCGTCGTAGGATTTCCTGGCCGCGCTCACTAAGCCGATATTCATGTGCGCCAGCATGCAGTTGGGATCCATGCTGAGCGCCTGCTTCATCTGCGCAAGCGCCTCGTCATAGCGGCGGGCCCGGTGGTAGGTGACCCCCAGGTTCGCATGCATCAGCAGCGATAGCGGGTCGAGCTCGACGGCCCGACTGGCCGCCGCAATCGCCTGGTCGTGGCGCCCGAGAAACGACAGCAGCTCGCCGTAGCCCTTGTGCGCTTGAGCGCTGCTGGGATTCAGATCCAGCGCGCGGCGTATAGGCGCGCTCGGCCTCTTGCCAGTTCCAGCGGTAGTTCGCCTGCATCGATCCGAGCGGCTGCGTAGGCTTCCGACAACCGCGGCTCCAGCTCGATGGCGCGCCGGGCTGCCGCCATGCCGCGTTCCATCGACTCGTGCGGCTGCCGCGCTGGCGTAGCTGGCCATCAGCTCGTGCGCGTCGGCCAGTCCTGCATGGGCCTGTGCCCAGGACGGCTCGATCGCCACCGCCCGTTCGAACTGCTGGAGTGCGTTCTGGATCGCATCGGCGGTGCGCCGGTTGAGAAAGAATCGTCCCTTGAGTTAGGCCTGATAGCCCTCGGGATCCACGCTGGGGGTCCCCGCGGGCAGCTCGTCCGCCTCGGCCGAAAGCGCGCTGGCGTCTGCCGCGCAATGGCCCGGGCCACCTCGCCCTGCAGCGGCAGGATGCTGCGCACGTCGCGATCGTAGCCCTCGGTCCAGACGTGCGTCTGGTCGCTGGCCCGAATCAGCTGCGCGACGATCCGGACGCGGTCGGCCTCGCGGCGGACGCTCCCTTCGAGCACGAAATCGACACCCAGCTCCCGCGCGATCTCGGCGACGCTCTTCGCCGTGGACCGGTAGGTCATCACCGACGTGCGCGCGATGACGCCGAGACGCGCGGGATCGAGCCGGCCCAGCTCGGCAATCATTTCCTCGGTCAGGCCGTCGCTGATGTAGCCCTGCTCGGGATCGCCGCTCAGGTTCTCGAACGGCAAAATCGCGAGCATCACCCGGCGGTTCCCTGCCACGGCATCAGTCTCCGGGCCGACTCCTCGAGTCCCGTACACCAGCGCCGCCAGGCCCGCGGCGCCGACAAGCGCGGCGGCAACCAGCCCGAGTCGCCACCGGGTGGGGCGTGGGGTCGCGCCCATCGGCAGGAGCGTGGCGGGCCCGTCTGCAGGAAGAGCGGGTAGTTCTTGCACGAGCGGAGGCGTAGGGGTGGCTGGCGCGAGGCTCGCGGCAACCGTCTCGGCCTGCGCCTCGACGACGTCGGCAACGAACTGGAAGCCCACACGGGGAATGGTGCGAATGTAGGCCGGCTCCTGGGCCCGGTCGCCCAGCGCCTCGCGGATTTCCTTGATCCGCTGCGTCAGCGTGTTCTCGATGACGGCAGTATCCGGCCACACCGCGTCGAACAGCTCCTGTTTGGTCAGGGCGCGGCGCCGCTCGCGCACCAGCAAGGCCAGGATCTCGAACGCCTTCGGCGTCAGCGGCACGTCGGCGGTCCCACGCGACAGCCGGCGCGAGGCGGGATCGAGCGCGAACGGGCCGAATTCGTAACGCATGGGTGCCGGCATGCCGCCTGCCACGAGACGGAGTGCCGGTCCATGGTATGGCGGCGTCCCCAGCCGGTTCAACCGGCGCGAACCCGCTGATCTTCGAGCTTTTCGCCGTTGTCAGCGGATCATCACGGCCCTGTCAGCAGCCGGTCATGACTTGCGGCTGGCGGCCGCGTAGCGTGGGCGCCTCGTTACTCGAACTCCAGGAGGACCTACGTCATGGAAAACAGACCAGCTGTGAAGGCTCGCCTCGCCCGCATGAATCGCCTGAAGAGCACGCTCGTTGTGGCAGCTGTTGCAGCGTTTCTGGCGCTCACAGTTATGGGCGGCGGTGACGTTATCGCTCAGGGAATGAAACCACTGCTGGTCACCCCGGTCCTGAACGCTGCCGATCGAGTGCAGCTGCTGGGTCCACTTCCACCATCTTCTGACGGGTGTGAGGCGGGCACCCTACCTGTGCGACGAGTGATGGCCGACGGAACGACTGTCAACGTGTTCAGTGTTCCAGCGGGCAAGATACTCGTGCTCACCGACATGGAAGGCATCGTAAGTTCGGACGCCGTTCAGTGGAGTGAAGGCGATATAGCAGTGCTCCGGGCTACCAACGGAGTTCCGGGTGGAGTTCTGGCTCCCGCGCAGCTGACTGCGTACGCGCCGCTGAATGCTGCCGCCGCCGCAAGTGGAATCATATCGGTTGGCGTCCATACGCAGTCTGGTGTGTTCTCTGGATTGGGGGGGGCTGTGTGCGTTTCGGCGTCAGCGCGGACTGCTTTCGGCATCGTAACGGCGGACGTCGAGATCGTGCAGTTGCAGGGGTATCTGATTACCGAATAGACGCTTACAGGCGCGTCTCCACGGATGAAGAACGCGGAACTTGCGACCACGGTCACGAACAGCAAACGCGACCATCGCCGGACTGGCGAGAGTCGCCACTCATGGCGCCCACACCCGTCGGTTCAACGGCTGCAATCGCTGATTTTCCGGCCTCGTCCGCCGCTGTCAGAAGGCCGTCATGCCCTGTCAGCAGCCGGTCATGACTTGCGGCGGCGGGCCGCGCAGGTGGGCGCCTCGTTACTCGAACTCCAGGAGGACGCACGTCATGGAAAACGGAGCAGCTATGAAGGGGCGCGTCGCCCGCACGCTTGGGGCCGCATGTCTCGTCACGTTTCTGACGGTTCCGGCCGCGTGGGCCAGCATCCAGCCAACCCCCTTTCGAACCAGCCTCTTCGGCGTGACCGTGGAGCAGGCCATCCGGATCAGCGTCCTGAACGCCGCCGATATCCGGGGAATCATCGAGCCTTGTGCCCGCGTCGTGGACGCGGCGGGAAACCTGCTGGTCAAGATGGATGCCGGCCCGGTGCCGGCGGGCGCGGGCGCGTTCTTTGATTTCGATCCGCTGCCGCCGGGGCCGGCAAGCGTTCCCGGGGATCGCGCGCCGGTGCGCGTGGAGGTGGAGATCGTGCCGGCGGCGTTTCCGCCGAATCCGCGTTGGACGCCGCCCGCCCCTCGCGTCGCCTTCCATCTAACGCGCGAGTTTTCGACACTACTCGGCCAGGCAGACCGTCTTCACGATGTCATTCGCCGACGTTTCTGGCTCAATCCCCAGCCCGTCGCAACCGTCGCCGACACTCAAGCTGACGCTCACCCCAAGCGCGCGCGCCGTGCCCACAACGTTCAGGACGGGCCTGTTCGGCCTGGTCGAGGGACAGTCGATCCGCGCCACGTGTTGATGCCGGCGACGCAGACGGGACCATCAACCCCTGTTTTCCTGTTTTTGATCTCGACGGCACGCTGCTGTTCGAAATGGAAGCCGGCGCGCTGCCGGCTGGCGCCGGCGGGTTCGTGGACTTCAATCCGTTGCCGCCGGGGCCGACACGCGCGCCCGGGCACCGCGCGCAGGTTCGTGTGGAGGTCGAACTCGTCCCGGCGGCGTTTCCACCGGATCCGATCGCGACGCCGCGCGCCCGCAGCAGCGACTTCCATCTCACGCTCGAAGTGTTCGATACCACCACCGGGCAGACGGTCTACACCGTGCCCCTCGCGGCTGTGGCCTTCAACCCCCAGCCGGAGCCGCCAGAGCCGATTCATTGACGTAAAGCGTTCCTGGCCGCAGATCGGAAGTCCCCAACGGGTGTTTTCCCCCACCCGTTGGGGGTGGTAGCCATCGTCCGCCCACCCACCTGGCGCGTCACCGCGAGCTACGACACCGACATCCGCCTCTGCTGTTCCACGCGAGTCGCGGCCGCCGACTCAGCCGTGACCCACGGCAAAGATGTCAGCGAGAGCGGAGATGAAGACGGCGATGGCACACCTCGGAAGCGCCGGTTGATTTGTCGGCAAGCATCGAAGGCGAGAGTCGGTCGCGTGTAACGCCGTCAATCATCTCGCTGAACCCGCGAGGCCGCGGTAGTATTCCTGTCTTGGAGGACATCATGGCCAAGACCAAGAGGAAGTTGAAGGAGACAGCGAGGGGTCGGAAGGCCACACGCGTCGCGCGGAAGCCCCAGAAGGTCTCTTGGCTTGCAAAGGGCTACCCCGTGTTGTCGTCAGTAACCGTGCTCGACGATTGCCCGCGGGCGATCGAATGGTACAAGAAGGTGCTCGGCGCCAAGCAACGACTCCGCCTCGACATGCCGGGAGGAACGGTCGCGCACTGCGAGCTCGGGTTCGGCGACGCGGTTCTGATGATGGGAAGCCCGACGCCCCAGGTCCGCCGAGGAAGGCCTCCCTGGCGATCTACGTCAAAAACTGCGATGCGACCTACAACGAGGCGTTGGGCGCGGGCGCGCGCTCGCTGCAAGAGCCCACGGACCAGTTCTACGGTGATCGCAATGCGCGATTCGAGGACCCTTTCGGCAATGAGTGGTCCGTGATGACCCACGTCAAGAATGTCAGCGCGAGGGAGATGAAGAAGGTCATGGCGCAGATGGGAAACGCCGGCTGATTTTCAGAGCGGCTTCCTGGCGATCACCTGGTGCATCCGACAATGCGCGACGAGCGTGTCAGGCGATTCGTCTGCCTCGGTCATGCCGGCCACCAATTCCTCGAGACGCGACGCCGACAGAACGCCTTCGGTCACGAGGCCGAGGCCGACTTGCGCAACGTCCAGTTCCAGAATCCCTTTGTGCTCGCCTGTCACGTAATGCGGGTGATACGCATCGACGTGCACCAGGTCGAAGCCCGCCTCCTTCGCCCACAAGTGGGTGCGGCGGCCTCCGGCGTAGTCCACGCCGCGCTGGCGGCCTGCCTCCAGTCCGATGTCGCGAAGCTCCTCATACGCCGCTGACCGCGGTTCGGCGTAGAGCGCACTGACGTCGGCTTCCTCACACACCATCACGCCGCCGGGCTTCAACGCGGCGTGGATCGCCCGCATGGCGTCGATGGGCCGATTCAGATGAACCATCAGCCAGCGCGAGTAGGTGACGTCCACGCTGTCCGGGGCCAACCCCGGCTCATAGACGTTGGCGACGCGAAAGCGGGCGTTGCCAAGCCCGGCGTCGGCAGCCAGCTCCTGGGCGACAGCCACCTGCTCGGTGTTGAGATCGATCCCTGTGGCGTTCGCGCCTTGCGAGGCGGCCCAGCGACTGACGTAGCCCAGGCCGCAACCGAACTCGACGAACTCGTGCCCGGCCACAAGACCGGCCCGCACCAGCAACTCGCGCGTGCGGCCGTCGTGGATCTCGCTGATGACCCGCAGCCGGTCGTGGTCGCTTCGTCCGGTCCCCAGGACGTACCTATCGCCAATCGTGGACATTGGGGGACTCTAGCGATCAGGCAGCGGCAGCAGCTTCGAGATCTACGGGCGAGCCGTTGCACTCGATCGTCACGTCGGCGGTGTTGCGCAGCGTGTTCACCACCTGGCAGGCGCGGCCGGCGATGGTCACCAGCTTGCGCGCCAGGTCGGCGTCTGGGCACTGAGCCGTTACGTCCAGCGTGAAGGACGTGAACTGCTCGGGGCTGCCGTCGAGTGTGCCCGTGACGTCGACTTTGACGCCGGTCACGTCGGCTTCGCGGGCGCGGATCGCCGCCAGCAGATGGCTGGTGAAGCAGCCGCCGAGCGCCACCAGCATGTACTCGCCGCCAGCCGGGCCGAGGTCGAATCCGCCCTTGGCGATGCCGCGATCCACCAGCATGGTGTGCGTGCGGACGGCGACCTTGGACGTGGTGTGATGGACGTGCTCGACGGTTGCGCGAAACGTAGTGGGCACTGCTCTCTCCTCGGGAGTGGCTAGGACGCGGGCTCGATCCGCAGGATCGTGCCGTCGGCGGAGTCGTTGCGGGCGCTGCCGGGGCCGTTCTGGCCGGTCTTTTCGGTGGCCAGATACAGGTAGCCGTCGGGGCCCATCACGACATCGCGGAAGCGCGTGTCCATCGACACGAACATCGACTCGCGGCGCTCCTGCTGCGGCAGCGGCTGGTTGAACGCCACGCGCTGCACCTGCTGGCCGCTCAGGCCGCCGATGAAGATGTGGCCCTTCCACAGCGGGATGCGGTCGCCGGTGTAGAACGCCAGGCTGGACGGGCTGATGGCGGGCACCCAGAACATCTGCGGCATCTCCATGCCGGGCCGGAACCACGACTCGTTCGACACCGTGCTGCCGGTGTAGATCCGCCCCAGGGACACGTGCGGCCAGCCGTAGTTGGCGCCCGGCTTGAGGATGTTCAGCTCGTCGCCGCCCATCGGGCCGATCTCCACCGCCCACAGCTCGCGCGTGTCCGGATGCCACGCCAACCCGTGCACGTTGCGGTGGCCGTAGGTATAAATCTCGGGCTTGGCGCCGGGCTTCTTGACGAACGGGTTGTCGGGGGCGGCGGTGCCGTCGTCGCGGAGGCGGAGGACCTTGCCGACGTGCGACCCCAGGTCCTGCGCGTGCACGCGTGAGGAATTGTTCTCCGTGAACACCTGGTTGTCGCGGTCGCCGACGGTCAGGTACAGCATGCCGTCGGGTCCGAACTTGGCGCGGCCGGCCGCGGCGCCCGTGCCCCAGGCGTCGGCGACGAAGATCTCCTTGACGTCCGACAGCTTGGCGCCGTCGAACTTGGCCCGCGCCAGCGCCATCGTGCTGCGCTCGGCGGTGCCCTTCGTGTAGGACAGGTAGACGAACTGGTTCTGCGCGAACTGCGGGTGGACCGCCACCGAGAAGAGCGAGATCGCCTGCAGCGCCGGGCCGGTCCAGCCGGGAACTGGCTGCGGATCCAGCTTGCCGTCGCGGACGACGCGCAGGCGCCCCGGCATCTCCGTGACCAGCATCGTGCTGCGGGAGTCGGGCAGGAACGCGATCGCCCAGGGCCGCACCAGGCCGGTGGCGACGGTGGCCAGCCGCACCCGCACCAGCGTGCCCGGGTTGCAGCCGCCGTGCAGGCCGCCGGTCGCCGAGCACGGGCCCGGCGTGAAGGTGTCGAACACCATCGACACGGGGTGACTGGCGGGTGCACTCGCCTGCTGCCCTACCAGAGCGATGCCGCCGACGAGCGCCACCGCACAGGCCACCAGCAGTTCGATCTGGTGCGAAACGGCGAACGTCCACGAACCGCGCGGCGTCATGGGCCTAGCGCTTGGCCGCGGCGCGTTCCTCGGCGCGGTGGCCCGACAGGATGTTGAACATGCCGTAGTTGCCCTCGTGGCACGCCACCTCGTAGATGGCGCCCTCGGCCTTGTCCATCGGCATTTCCACCGTCCACGGCTTGGTGAAGACCGTCGGGTCCTCGACCGTGGCCTGATAGGTGACGCGTGTTCGCGTCGGTGCGGGTGAACCGCTCCACCACGCGCAGGTTCTCGTCGCTGGCGCCGTTCAAGTAGCCGACGCCGAAGCGGCTCTGGTGGTTGAACTTGAGGTTGCGCGTCTCCACCACCAGCGTGTCGCCTTCCCAGTGCCCGCGCGAGTCGCCGACCCACTGCGCGATCTTCGGCGACAGCGGCGCCCGGCCGTCCACCGGGATGATGCGGATGTCGTGGTTCATCTCGACCATGATGGTCACGTAGCCCGGGCTCTGCTCGATCCGGTAGTTGTTGTTGTAGGGCTCGGGCAGCATCGGCACCGTGGCGCCGAAGAGGATGCAGCGCTCGGTCAGCCAGCGGTCCTCCCAGCTGTCGGCCGGGCTGGTCTCGGCCGACTTGAGCCTGCGTTGCGACGCGCTGCTGCCACTGCGGCGTCAGCGCCGGCAGCCGGCCGTCCGGGGGATCGATGATGAGCGAGGTGCGGCGGCTCTTCACGCCGCCCTTGCCGCGCTCGAAGAACGCGTCGTTGTAGGCGCCGACCTCGCCGGGCCGCAGCGGCCGGTCGGCGTTGGTGGCCTCGCGGCGCTGCTTGGCGAAGGCCGCTTCTTCTTCCGCGGTGAAGAACGCCTTCGTCCCGAGCTCGGGGGCGCGCTGCAGCGGCGTCAGCGTCGCGTTGGTCCAGGTGCCCTGCAGATCCGGATCGCCCCAGGGCAGGCGCGGCGGGCGCGTTGCCCTGTGCGAACAATGATGCGCTCAGCGAAATGATGAGCGCCGCGCCGGACGACACGGCGCACGCAGCGAGCAGTCGGTTCTTCATCACGCCCTCCGTGATCGAAGCATACACCTAGCGAGGCTTCGCCTCGGTCGACAAGCCTGTGGCTCAGCCTCGCTAGGGCAGTATCTGATTGCCCGCACTCCGTGCGAGGCGGGCTGGAATGGCTGTGATAGGCTCCCGCCGATGTCGCACCCGTCCACCACCGTGCTCGAAAAACAGGCGCGTCCGCCGCCCCTGTGCCGATCGATGCACGCCGCGTCGCGTTTGCCAGCGCCATCGGCACCACCATCGAGTGGTACGACTTCTTCATCTACGGCACCGCCGCGGCAACCGTGTTCGGGCCCCAGTTCTTTCCCCAGGTGTCGGAGCTGGCCGGCACGCTGGCGGCGTTTGCCACCTTCGGCATCGGCTTCATCGCCCGGCCGCTCGGCGGCGTGGTGATGGGCCACTACGGCGACCGGCTGGGCCGCAAGTTCATGCTGGTGTGGTCGCTGATGCTGATGGGCCTGGCCACGCTCGGCATCGGCCTGCTGCCCACCTACGCGTCGATCGGCGCCTGGGCGCCGGCGCTGCTGGTGGCGCTGCGCTTCGTCCAGGGCTTCGCGCTCGGCGGCGAATGGGGCGGCGCGGTGCTGATGTCGGTGGAGCACGCGCCGCAGGGCAAGCGCGGCCTGTTCGGCAGCTTCGTGGCGCTGGGCCTGCCGATCGGCATCATCGCGTCGAACCTGGTGTTCCTGATCGCCTCGACCGCCGTGGCGCCGGAGGAGTTCACGGCCTGGGCGTGGCGCGTGCCGTTTGTCGCCAGCTTCCTGCTGGTGGCGGTGGGCCTGTGGGTGCGCGTCGGCATCGCCGAAAGCCCGGTGTTCGCCAACGCGATGCGGGCCCAGGCCGCGCGCCGGATGCCGGTGGTGGACGTGCTGAAGGCGCATTGGCCGACGGTGCTGGCCGCGGCCGGCACCTACATCAGCATCAGCGGCCTCGGCTACATCGTGCTGGTGTACTTCGTGACCTACGCCACCCGCCAGCTGAAGCTGCCGCTGCCGACCACGCTGGCGCTGGTGATGAGCTCGGCGGTGGTGTTTGCCGTCTCGATCGTGCTCTTCGCCCACTACTCCGATCGGCTCGGACGGCGGCGCGTGATGACCTGGGGGCTGGGCCTGCTGGTGCTGTGGTCGCTGATCTTCTTCCCGCTGGCCGACACCGGCAGCGTCGGCCTGATCGCGCTGACGCTCTCGGGGATGCTGTTCCTGCAGGGCGCCTACATCGGGCCGCAGCCGGCGGTGTTCTCGGAGCTGTTTCCCACCGAGGTGCGCTACAGCGGCGCGTCGCTCAGCCTGACGCTGGGGACGCTGCTCGGCGGCGCCATCGCGCCCAGCGTGGCCACGGCGCTCTTCGGGATGACGGGAACGTCGCGCTACATCACCTACTACATCACGGCGATGTCGCTGCTCTCGTTTCTGTGCGTCGTTCGGGCTGCGCGAGACCTACCGCGAGCGACTCGACTAGACGGAATGGGGTCGGGCCTAATCCTGGAGCCAGGACGATTAGGCCCGACCCCAGTGCCGCCCGTCTACATAAGTGTCTCTGGGTTCGGCAGCGTCAGCAGAAATGGCGTATCGCGCAGCTCGCGGCTGAGGCGCGCGTGGCGGCGGCGCCACGGCTCGAAGTGCGTCGCCAGAGAACCCAGGAACTGCGAGCGCCGCAGCGAGGGCGACCGCGCGGCCGCGCGCATGAAGAACGACGCGCCCAGCTCCGAGTACCACCGCAGGTTGTGGCGCCCGCGCATCTGGTCCTCGAAGAAGCCGCTCATCAGCAGGCACTGCGCGCCTGCTTCCTCCATCAACGAGCCGCTGGCAAGGACATCGGGCTCCTGCACGAACTGGTCGAAGACGGTCGCCGAGCGAGGTCGGCGCCGGCCAGTCGGTGTGGCTTTCAGTGGACACCAGCGCGTAGTGCGCGAGGACACTGGCGTTGTACAGCAGCTCGTCGACGTCCACGTCGGCCTCGCAGACGTCCTTCAAACCGGTCACGAAGAATTCGAGCGTGCGCCGTTCGTCGACCGCCAGCAGCTCCCGGAGTGGACCCATGTGTCCTCCCACCCGATTCCAGTGCACATTGCGGGCCAACGAGCGGCCCCTGTGCGCATGGGCTCCTGCCTGGAAATCGGCACGGAGGGCGGCGCAGCTTTACCGGCTGCGCAAAATGACGCTACTTCGAGAGCCGCTACTTCGTGCAAACCCGGCGCGCGGGTTGAACTTCAGGCCGTCGGCGCGCACCGCGTTCACCCAGATCGCCGCCGGGCGCCCGTCCTTCATCGGGTTGCCGGTGATGGTCAGCTTCGTGCCCGGCCGCAGGTCGCTCGGCTTGATGCCGGCGCGGCGCAGCGTGCTGGGCCCCTCGGCCTCGAATCCCCACGTCACCACCTTGCCGCTCTTGTCGGTGACGTCCACCAGCAGCCAGGAGTGCGGGTTGGTGAGCTGGAACTCCTTCACCACGCCCTCGACCGTCACGGTCTTCTTGTCGTCGAACATGGCCGCCGAGTGATGAGCCGACAGCGGCGACGCCGCCACGGCACAACACGCCGGCACCGACCAGGACGCCGGCCACCACTTCCTTGATCACTCGTCTCATCGCTGGCCTCGCCGCGCATCGTCCTGCGCCGTGAAGGTGAAGTTGTTGAACTGCGTGGTGCCGTCGCCGGTCTGGTAGACGGCGTTGTTCTGGTTCTCGGCGCAGTTCCAGTAGCGGATCCGCAGGTCCGGGTCGCTCAATTTGACGTAGGCCTGCTTGACGTGCCAGGGCTCGGCCAGCGCCGGCGGGTCGTACACCCACACGTCGGCGGTCAGCGTCTTGTCGTCGGCCTTGCGCCAGATCTCCACGGTCTCGACCTGGTCGGTGTAGTCGGGGTTCGAGCGCTGGTAGATGCCCGGCCATCAGCTGGTTGGTGTGCACCACCAGCTTGTCGCCGTCCCAGAACCCGATCGAGTCGCCGTTGTACAGCGGATAGCGATCCTCCTCGGGGACGTGGCCGCGGCCGTCGGTGTAGACGCGCCGCACGTCGTTCACCATCTCGTTGATCAGCCACGTCTGGTTCGGCGTGACGATGAACTCGCGCAGGAACGGCTCGGTCAGCCAGCGCGGGTGGCCCGGGCGGCGCGCAGGTGGAGATGGGATCCCACTCGATCCCCTTCTTCACGTCGGCCACGCGCTTCTCGAGCTTGGCCTGGTACTCGGGCGTCAGCTTCGCCGTGGTCAGGACGCCGGCCGGCAGATCCGGATCGAAGGTGAAGCCCTTGTCCGCCGGGCGCGAATAGACCCCGCTCCAGTCCGGCATCGCCGCCCACGCCAGCGGCTGGCCGCCCTTGGCTTCGGCCTTCAGCGCCTCGTACAGCGCCTGCGCGGTCTTGTGCTGCCGGCCCAGCTCGGCGTTCTGCTCCTTGGTGCGTTCGGGGATGCTGCCGGCGGCGCGGCCCGGCGCCGCGTCTCCGGCCGGCGCGGTGGTGCCCGCGCAGGCCGCGAGCGAGCGCGCAGACAGCCACGGCGCTCAGCCAGAACCGTGCTGCGTGTCATCGTGTGTCCCTCCGGTCGAGCGCAGCGTACCGCGCCCCACGGAAGGGGTCAACCGGCCGGGGACGGGTCCCGTGCGCCCGATACGTCTAAGATCCTTATTGCCTCCGACTGGGCCATGGCAACGGGTGCGCCCGATAGGAAGGTACTGGCAGTCAGCCCTATGGACGACCTGGAACACACGCTGGCCAACATCACGATGGCCCCCTACATCGTGAAGGCGATGGCGCTCATCGGCGTCAAGCGCAAGGGCGGCAGCAACATGTTCCGCCACCAGATCAGCACCATGGGCATCCTGCTGGACTACAAGATGGTGGACGCCGTGCTGCTCAAGGCGGCCGTCATCCACGACCTGTTCGAGGACGCCGCCTCGCTGCCCGGCGTGACCAGGGACGAGATCACCCGCATCGACGCGGACGGCCCGGCGGTCTACGAGCTGGTGATGGAAGTGACCATGCGGACACATCGACGGGATGCGCGAATCGAAGGCCGAGTACCTGACCCGGCTGATGCTGCACGGGTCGCCGCGCGCCAAGCTGCTCAAGCTCGCCGACCGCATCAGCAACATGACCGCGCTGGGCTTCGTGCACGACGTCCGGTTCGTGCGCCGGTTCGTGGCCGAGACGCGGCAGTTCGTGCTGCCCTATGCCGCGGCGATCAACCCCGACATGCACCGCGAGCTGTCGCACCTGATCGAAAACCGGGAACAACTGCTGGCGGCGCTGCGCAGCCGCGCACGACCCGCACGTGCCCGTTGGCTAGCGAGGCTCCGCTCCTCGCCCCTAGCCCCTAGCCCGGCTCCAGCCTCTAGCTCTAGCCCCTGAGTTACAGCGCCTGACCACCCCGTTCGCCTCACCCCATTAGTCCCCAGTCTCGGCCTCCGGAGACCGCCCAGCTAAGCCCAGGCTCCGAGCCCGCCTAGAGCCTACAGCCTCCGCTACAGCCCACCGCGCGCCGCGTCCGCCGCGGCCGGGCGCGCGTCCGGCCGCCGGGGCGCGCCTCGCGCCACGCGCGCATCTGCTCGCGCCGCTTGGCCAGCTCGGCCTTCTGCTCGGCGGTCAGCACGCCGAACACGTCGGCCTGCAGGCGAGCACGCGCCAGCGCCAGGGCGCTCGTGGCCTGGCCCAGCTCGGTGGCCTTGCTCTCGTCCACCTGGCCCGACTCGGCCGATGCCGCCAGCGCGCCGGCGCGCCTCGGCCACCTCTCGTGCCAACATGGCCAGCCCCTCGCGCCGTTGATCCGTCAGCGTCCGGATCTGCTGGCGCTGCTCGTCGGTCAGGCTGCCCAGACGCATCAGCCCCAGCCCGCCCCCACGTCCGCCGGCATCGCCGATGAACCCGCCAGGGCCGCCCTCGGCCCCGCCCGAACCGCGGGCCCTGCGCGGCCGCGTCCACCGCGGTGGCGAGCAGCAGCGCCGCCACGATCAGCACGCCGACCGTGCCGGCAATCACCTGCACGCGTTGTTCTTGACTCAGCATCACACCCTCCATGGAAAACGTCGTCCTGCCTGATTGGACGATCCGACCCGTGGCACGCCGCGTACGCAGTCGTGAAAAAACCGTGACAAGCGCCGCGCGGGGTCCGACCGGAGGCGATAATCGGGAGCATGAGCAGCGGCCAGCGGACGGTGCTCGTCGTCGAGGACGACGCCAACATCAGCGAGCTGGTGTGCCTGCATCTGGGGCTCGAGGGCTATCAGTGCGAGGCGGTCGCGAGCGGCACGGAAGGCTTGAAGCGCCTGAACGAGCGCACGTTCGACCTCGTGGTGCTGGACCTGATGCTGCCGGGCGTGGACGGCATCGCCGTCTGCCGGGCGATGCGCCGGCAGGGGCCCAACCGGCGATCGCCGGTGCTGATGCTGACGGCCCGGCGGGAAGAGTCCGACACGGTGCTCGGCCTGGAGAGCGGCGCCGACGACTACCTGACCAAGCCCTTCGGCGTCCGCGAGCTGGTGGCGCGGGTGAACGCGCTCTCGCGGCGCGCGCACGATTCGGGCGAACGCGCCGACGAGCGCGCGGTGGCCATTCACGGCCTGGAGCTGGACCCGGCACGGCGCGCCGTGAAGGTGCGGGGGGTGCCCGTGGAGATGACCCGGCAGGAGTTCGGCCTGTTGTACGTGCTCGCCTCCAGCCCTGGCATCGTGTTCTCGCGGGAGCGGCTGCTGGCCCGCGTCTGGCAGGACCAGGCATTCGTCACCGAACGCAGCGTGGACACGCTGGTCAAGCGCGTGCGCCGCAAGATCGAAGTGGATCCGGCCGAGCCGCGCCTCCTGCAGACCGTCTGGGGCGACGGCTACAAGTTCGCCGATGGCTGAGCTGCCTCGCCCGGCCGTCGCTGGTACCGGAGCCTCTACTGGCGCATCGCGCTGGGGCTCGTGGCGACGATCGCCGCCATCATCGCCGTGCAGGGCCTGGTGGTGCTGTGGCTGCTGGGCCGCGATGGTCCCGCGCCTGGGCCCCCGCCGCCGGGCTTCGCGCGCCTGGTGGCGCAGGACCTGGGCCGCGAGCTGGAGGCGACACCGGGGCTGGATCTCGAGCGCTTCGTGCGCGAGGAGTACCAGCAGCGCCTGTTTCCGTTCGTCGTCGTCTTGCGCGATGGCCGCGTGGTGTCGCCCGACGGCGCCACGGTGCCGGACGAGTTGCGCGAGGCGGCGCGGCTGCTGCTCGACCGCGCCGCCGAGGCGCCCGCCGCGCGAGCGCGGCCGCGCGGGCGCGGCGGGCGCGGCGGGCGCGGCTTCGGCCGCCAGGAGCTGCTGCTCGGCGGATCGCCGCCGGCGGTGATCCGCGTGGACGGCCAGCCGGTGGGCGTCGTGTTCGTGATGCCGCAAACGCTCGTCAGGCGCCTCGGGCCGACGCTGCTCGTCACCGGCGGCGCCGCCGTGCTGGCCGGCACGGTGCTGATGGCGGCGTTGATTTTCGGCCCGGTCCGGCGCCGGCTGGCGGACATCGAGCGCACGGCCGAGGCCATCGGCCAGGGGCGGCTCGACGCGCGCGCCCGGCGAGGACGGCGGCGACGAGGTGGCCGACCTGGCGCGCTCCTTCAACCTGATGGCCAGCGACCTGGCCGCGCGGGCACGGGAGGTCGAAGGCGCCGACCGGGCCCGGCGGCTGCTGCTGGCCGACGTCTCGCACGAGCTGATGACGCCGCTCACCTCGATGCGCGGCTATCTGGAAACGCTCGCCATGCCCGCGGTGGCGGCCGACGGCGACACGCGGGAACGCTATCTGCGGATCGTCGGCGACGAGACCCGGCGGCTCGAGCACATCGTCGGCGACCTGCTGGACCTGGCGCGGCTCGAGGCCGGCGGCACACCGCTGGATGTCCAGGACGTCTCGGTGGAAGGGCTGTTCGGCGCGGTCACGGCGCGTCACGAGCTGGACGCGGGGGCCCGCGGGGTGACGCTGCGCGCGACCATCGAGCCGGGGGCCGAGATCGTGCGCGGCGACGCCCGCCGGCTCGAGCAGGCGCTGCAGAACCTGGTGGCCAACGCGCTGCGCCACACGCCGCCTGGCGGCGAGGTCAGCCTCGACTGCCGCCTGGAGGGATCGACCGCGGTGATCGCGGTCCGTGACACCGGCAGTGGGATCGACCCGCAACACCTGCCCCACCTGTTCGACCGGTTCTACAAGGTCGAAGCGTCTCGGGGCGGGGTCGAAACCGGCAGCGGGCTGGGATTGTCGATTGTGAAGGCCGTGATCGACCGCCACCGGGGAGCTGTGGCGGTCGCCAGTTCCCCCGGCGGCAGCACGTTCGAGTTGCGGCTGCCGGCCGGGGATGTCTGCGTAGAGCTCAGCGTCAGACCGATCGAGCCTCAATGCACGCGCACGAGGATCGGGGTCCGCGCGTCGGCCCACAGCGCCGCACCCGGCGCCTCGGCGTTCGCGTCGTTGGCGAGCTCGGTGACGAGGCCGGTGCCACGCGCACGGCACCAGCACCCCGCGCGAGTCGCGCCAGTCCTCGGCCAGAATCGACCAGAGGAACTGATCGTGCCGGCGGCCGCCCTTCTCGAAGGACTGCCGCAGCACGCCTTCGGTCGTCGCGCCCACCTTGCGCAGCGCCGCGTTGCCGCGGGCGTTGGCCACCATCGAGCGCGCTTCCAGGCGTTGGACGCCCAGCGTCTCGAAGGCGAAGTCGAGCGTCAGCGACGCACCCTGCGGGAAGAGGCCGGTGCCCCAGTAGGGCGAGCCGATGGCGAAGCCCCACTCGGCGGCCGTGAAGTCGTCCTCGAGCGCGCGGACCTGGAACAGCCCCACCGCGGCGTCGCTGCCGCGGAGGGTGACGGCGAAGAACGCCACCTTGCCCTGCCGCTGGCGCTCGATCGCCCAGGCGATGAACTGCTCGAACCCGGCCACGGTGGTCGGCGGCGGCGTGATGAAGCGGGCCACCTCTTCGGTCGTCAGCAGCATGAAGAGCGGCGCTGCGTCCGACTGCTTCAACTGGCGCAGCACCACTCCGCCGCTGGCCAGCACCGGCAGCTGCTGCTGCCAGTTGGTGACGATCGCCGCCGGCTTCACGTCCGGCCGGCTGACCGTCTCGGTGATCGGTTGGCACCCGTTGGCAGGGTGCGTGGCATGCATGCGAATAGCCATGATGTTTTCGCTCCCCTTCTAGTCGAGGCCGACGAGGCCAAGGATGCTGTCGCTCCAGACGATGTTGTCGGCGTCGCTCCACACGATGTTGTCGTTGTCGCTCCAGACGATGTTTGCGGCATCGCTCCAGACGATGTTCTTCAGATCGCCCCACACGACGTTGTCGCGGTCGCTCCACACGATGTTGTCGCGGTCGCTCCAGACGATGTTGTCGGCGTCACTCCAGACGATGTTGTCGGCGTCGCTCCACACGATGTTGTCGCCCCAGACGATGTTGTCGAGCCACGACGATGGCGTCGCTCCAGACGATGTTGGTGGCCTGGGTCAGCACGCGCAGGCTGTCGCTCCACACGATGTTGTCGCCCCAGACGATGTTGTCGCTCCACATCGCGTAGTGCGTGTAGAGGGCGTCGCTCCAGACGATGTTGTCGCCCCAGACGATGTTCTGCGCCCAGGGGATCACCTGGCCGTCGATGGTGGTGAACTCGTTCACGCCGGCGACCAGCCACGAGTCGCCCACCGGCCGCCGCGGGTCGAGCGCGGCCGCGAGCGACAACGCGCCGCCGCCGTTCAGCCCGCCTGCACCCTGGGTCAGGGTGTCGTAGCGGACGCCGTCGGCGTCGGCCATTCCCGAAGGCCGATGCCATCAGCATCGCCTTCACCGCGTTCGGCGCCGGCTTGACGCCGAACCGCTGCTTGCTCGACTCGAGCAGCAGCGCCACCGTGCCGGAGGTGACGGCCGCCGCCATGCTGGTGCCGCTCAGGTAGAGGTACTGCTTGCCGCGGTTGAAGTTGGGACCGCGCAGCGTCGGGTAGTCGCTGATACAGCTTCATTGTGGTGTCCGACGCCGCCAGGATGCGGTGACCGGGCGCGACCACGTCGGGCTTCGAGAACGCGTCGTACCACGACGGCCCGCGCGACGAGTACTCCGCCATCAGGTCGTCGGTCCGCCGCGTGGTGTCCTGCGTGCGTACCGCCCCGACGGTGATGGCCGACGGCGCGTTGCCGGGCGACGCGATGCCGGCGTAGCCGGTGACGCCGGTGTCCGGGTTGCGGCCGACGTTGCCGGCCGACACCACGACGACGATGCCGGAGCGCACGGCCGCCTCCACCGCCTGCACCAGCGGATCGGAGGCCGCCGGCTCGTAGATCGGGTGGCCGAGCGACAGGTTGATGACGTCGATCGACTTCGCGACGCGGTTGTCGATCGCCCACTGAATCGCGCGAATCACGTTGCTGGTGGTGCCCTCGCCGTTCGTCATCCAGCACGCGCAGGCTGATCAGCTTGACGTTCTTGGCGATGCCCGGCACCTCAGACGCGGCGCCGCCGATGGTGCCGGCGATGTGCGTGCCGTGGCCATACGGGTCCACGCTCGTCAGGCTGATGCCGCCGGTGAAGTCGGCGAAGCCGACGATGCGGTTGCCGAAGTCGGGCGACCGGAGGATGCCCGAGTCGATCACCGCCACCGTGACGCCCGTGCCGTCGAGCGGGCTGGTCGAGGTGGCCTTGTCGATGCCGAGCGTCCGGCGCAGCGTGTAGGTGGAGTTGAGAGCCGTGCCGTCGAGGTTCTCGACCAGGCCGTCTCCCTGCACCGGGCTGTCGTGCGAGATGTTCAGCGACGTCGCTCTCCTTCGCCAGCTTGCGCAGAAGCTTGCGCGACAGCGTCGCCGACACCGCGCCCGGTCGCAGCTTGCCCTCGAAGCGCAGCCCCTTCTCCTGCAGCTTGAGCAGCGCCTTGGCCTTGGTGCCGGGCTTCAACGTGACGATCACCTGCTCGCTTGCCGTCGCCGCCGGCCTCGGCCTGCTGCTGGAGGTATCCGTCCAGCTTGTGCGGCTTGCCGTTGTGTCCGGGTCCCCCGGCCGCGAAGGCGTCGAGCCCGCGCAGCAGCAGGGCCGCCACCATCAAGGGACGCAGCCATCGCCCGGCCCGTCGCCGCACGCTTGCGTCGTCCTGTCCTCTGAACGTTTCCGTTCTCACCACTGCCCTCCCATCGTCACGAGGCGCGCACGAAGCGCCGCTCCGTTCTGGAGCAACCGGGGGGCCAGTCGGAACAGAGTCGGTCAAGTGGTTGTGTTGACGGCGCTTGGCGTCGTAGCGGCAGTCAGGCGATGACGAAAATCGTGGGTGATGTGTGCTGCTTTGGAGCATTGGCACTGGCGTGAAGAGCCGCGCCGATTCGACGGCTATCCAGGCGATCGATCGAAGGATTTGCGCCAGATCTCGCGCATGTTCAGAACTGGCACGCCGTGATCCGAAGTGCGACAGCGGCTGCGCACGCGACGGCGCACTTCTGCGCGATCGGCGGCGCGGAGCGCGACGTGAAAGGCACCCGCAGGCAGCCGCGGAGTACGCCACGCGCGGGCCCGAAGTACGCGAAATCTGCAGTGTTCGCGCGGGTGGCGATCGCAGTTCGTGCGCTGCGATGTGGCTAGCCGCACGCGCCGCTACGGTCGCGTGTCCAGCCGTCGTGGAACGAGTACGTTTTTTGTAGGCGGCGGAACGCGCCGCGCCGCGCGCGCGAGCGTGTGGCCGCGACGGATGACGAGGACGTGAATATGGCCGAGGTGGACGAGACGAACGCAATTACAATTCTCGTGTCATCTCGACCAAAGTTGTTCGAAAGCCCAGACGAGTGAACAACTGCCGTGCTGCGAGGTTGCGCTCGGCGGTCCACAACAGCACGCGCG
Source organism: uncultured Acidobacteriota bacterium (assembly GCA_963713655.1). Classification (GTDB taxonomy): domain Bacteria; phylum Acidobacteriota; class Vicinamibacteria; order Vicinamibacterales; family UBA2999; genus CAWEBF01. The sequence goes on along the minus strand of CAVQMT010000020.1, from coordinate 60,383 downwards.
GCGCGCCGCGCGCGCGCAGCCATTCGCTGGCGCCCGAGATCAGCAGGCTGCCGATGCCGCGGCCGCGATGCCCCTCCGCTACCGCGACGTCATGGATGAAGCCGGCCGCATCGCGCAGCTCCTTCCAGGAGTGCGGCTCCAGCGCCGCGTAGACGTAGCCCACGACTTCGTCCCCGTCCTCGGCCACCAGGATGCACACGTCCGGCTCGCGGAGCTGCGTGCCGAGAAACCAGGCGTAGCCCTCCTCGGGCTGGGACGGCGGCGCCATGAATCGCTGCGCGTCGAAGGTGAAGTGCGCATGGATGCAGCGACGCGCCCAGCCGGCCCAGGGACGGCAGGTCCGACTCGCGCGCGGGGCGGACGGCGATCGATCCGCGGCCTTCAGCCTGGTTCATGGCACGGTGAGGTGCAGCTCGGCCGCGTAGAGCATGGTGCGGTCGTTGTCGCGAGCGGCCCATTTCTGCAGCACGTTCGCGTCCTTGGCCACCACGGCGTCGTGCACCGGGCGGCCGTTCAGCGTCACCACCACGGGCTTGGCGAAGTCCACGGCATCGGGCGACAGGAGCAGCGTCAGCTCGCGGACGCCGCGGGTCTTCACCTCGATGCTGTTGCCGGCGCGGACGGCGTCCACGCGCCCGGACGGCTTGGACCGGTCGTACAAGCGGGATGGTCAAGGTCGTGGCCGGCGAGAACCGGTTCACGTCCTCGAGCGCCACGTCCGAAGGCCGCGCCCCCAGCCGGTCGATGACCACCCAGCGGAAGCGGTTGTAGCGGTCCACTCGCTCGGTCTCCCACGACACACGGGCCGGGTGTGCCTGGCGTGGACGCGCGGCGAGGAACGCCTCGAACTTGGCACGTTCCTCCGGCCACCAGCTCGTGTCGTGGCCGGCCGCTTCGTAGACCTGGAACTCGAGCGGGATGCCGCCGTGCTTGAACATCTCGACGAGCGGCGCCACCGAGGCCGCCGGGTAGAGCCGGTCACGTCCGCCGTTCACGATCCGCAGCGGGCAGTTGGCCAGGTTGGCGGGGTACAGCTGGCCGTCGGCGCCCACGTCGGGGTTGGCCAGGACGCTGGGGTGGCCATTGAGCGGCAGGCATGCCGCCCACGGCGTCGCCTGGCGCATGGCGAGGAAGTAGACGCCCGTGCCGCCGTCCGAGATGCCGGTCAGATACACGCGCGACTCGTCCACGTTGTAGCGGCGCTTGACCGTGTCCAGCAGCGTCAGGATGTTCTCCACCTGACCCGCCGTCCACCACTCGGACTGCGCCCAGGCCCGCGGGTGCAGCACCAGCTCCGGCGCGCCGGGAATGCGGTTGGCCAGGGGGCGCGCCGGTTCGTCTCCCGCCCGCGGGGCGGGACGGCCCACGCCGCCGTGCAGCGTGACCCGCAGCGGCCAGCTTCGGGACGGCACGTACTCGGCCGGCACTTCCAGCACGTTGTCGAGGCGGGTACCGTGATCGACCGACGGCAGCTCGATGCGACCGGTGGGTTCGGCACGATAGGTGCGCCCCGTCTTGAGGCGGCTCCACACCTGGTCGAAGGGGACCGCCGCGGACGACGGCGCGGGCGTTTGCGCGAGCGGAGACGACATCAGCGCCGACGCGGCCAGGCAAGTCAAGAGCAGCGTGCGCATCGCGGTATATCTTATGAGGATTGTGATTGCGATCCTCCGTCGACTGCTGATCCTTGGGCTAATTGGGGCCGCCGCGTGGGCGGCCTACCGCTATACCAGCCAGCCGCCGACCGAGCTGGTGCTGACCGGCATCGTTACCACGGATGAAATCGTCGTCAGCCCCCAGATCGGCGGCCGCATCGCGCAGCTGCTGGTCAAGGAGGGCGACTCGTCACGCGCGACCAGCTGCTGGCGGTGATGGTCTCCGACGAGCTGAAGGACGAGCGCGACTATTACACCTACAGCGCCGAGGGCCTGCGGCTCACAGGTGGCCGAAAGCGAGGCCGCCCTGCGCCGCGAGGAGCGGCTGACAACCGACCAGATCCGTCAGGCGCAGGCCACTGTCGCGTCCACCGAGTCGCAGCAGGCCGCGGCGCAGGCCGAGCTGAGCAACGCCCGCATTGCGCTGGACCGCGCCCAGCGGATGCTGAAGGAAGGCATCGGCACCCAGGAGCAGTTGGAACGCGCCACCACCGCGCACGACGTGGCCCGCGCGCAGCTGGCGTCGCTCGGCAAGCAGATCGAGGCGCAGCGGGCGGCGGTGGCGCTGGCAGAGACCAACGCCGAGCAGGTGGCGCATCCGGCGAAGCCAGGTGCTGTCGAACCAGCGCCAGCAGTCCGCTGCCACCGCGCAGCGCGCCAAGGCCGACGTGCGGCTGGGCTACACCGAGCTGCACGCGCCCATCAGCGGCATCGTCGACGTGCGCGTGGCGCACCCCGGAGAGGTGCTGCAGCAGGGGCAGCCGGTGCGTCACGCTGGTGGACCCGGACAATCTGTGGGTGCGCGCCGACGTCGAAGAGAGCTATATCGACAAGATCAAGCAGGGCGACACGCTGTCGGTGCGCCTGCCCTCGGGCGACGAGCGCCAGGGCACCGTGTTCTACCGCCGCGTGGACGCCGGGTTCGCGACCCAGCGCGACGTCAGCCGCACCAAGCGGGACATCAAGACGTTCGAGATCCGGCTGCGGATGGACAACCAGCGACCGCCGTCTGGCCGTCGGCATGACGACCTACGTGCGGGTGCCCGCTGCTGTGACCGGCACCATCGAGGTGAAGAACCTCGTCAAGCAGTTCGGCACCTTCACCGCCGTCGACGACATCAGCTTCACCGTCCAGGCCGGCGAGATCTTCGGGCTGCTGGGGCCCAACGGCGCCGGCAAGTCCACGCTGATCCGGATGCTGGTGACGCTGCTGCCGCCGACCCGCGGCTCGGCGTCGATCAACGGCTTCGACGTCGTCAAACGGGCCAACGACGTCCGCTGCTCGATCGGCGTGATTCCGCAGGCGATGACCAGCGACCTCGAGCTGACGCGTGCGCGAGAACCTGCTGATCTTCGCGAAGCTGTACAGCGTGCCGCGCGAGAAGCGCGCGACGCTGATCCCCGAGCTGCTCGCAGGCGGTCGAGCTGACGCAGTGGGCCGACAAGCCGGTCAAGAACCTGTCGGGCGGCATGCGGCGGCGCGTCGAGATCGCCCGCGGCCTGGTGCACGAGCCGCGGGTGTTCTTCCTGGACGAGCCGACCACCGGCCTGGACCCGGTGTCGCGTGCCGCCGCCTGGGCGATGCTGCAGCGCATCAAGGCCCAGCGCGACCTGACGGTGCTCCTGACCACCCACTACATGGACGAGGCCGACAAGCTGTGCGACCGGATCGCGATCGTGGACCACGGCAAGCTGGTGGCGCTTGATACGCCCGCGGCCCTCAAGGCCTCGCTCGGGCGCGGCAGCGATCCCGTGACCCTCGACGACGTGTTCGTGCACTACACCGGGCGCGACCTGCGCGACGCGCTGCAGGAGCCGTCGGCGGCCGACAGCCCGTTCATGATGAGGCGCTGACCATGGCACGCAGCTGGGCACTCATCGAGCGCGAGCTCCGGCGGTTCAGCAAGAGCCCGATGCTGATCGTCATGTCGATGGTGTTTCCGCTGCTCCAGCTGGTGGTGCTCGGCTACGCGTTCGGCGGCAACGTCAAGCACTTGATCCTGGCCGTAGTCGATCAGGACCACGGGGTGCAGGCGGTTCGCGTGCGGGAGCTGGCGGGCGCGGTGTCGTCCGGCGCCCGCACCCTCGATCTGGTGGCCTACGCGGACCCCGGCACCGCGCTCACCGACCTGCGCGGCGGCCGCGTCAACGGCATCCTGACGATCCCCCCCGACTTCTCGCGGCGCGTGCTGGCCCGCAACAACCCGCGCGTGGCGCTGATCTCCGACAACACCGACACGTTCGTGTCGGCGTCGCTGGCGGCGACGGTGGGCAGCATCGTCGGCGGCGTGAACGCCGAGGTGATCAGCGAGCGCCTGCCCGGATCGCGCCAGCGTGGACGTGGTCGAGGTGTATCCCTACGTGCCCTATATCCAGTACCTGCTCCCGGGCTCGATCACCATGTCGATCTTCATGATGGTGATGATGGGCGGCGGCATCATCTTCATCGACGACAAGGCGCGCGGCCTCCACGAGGGCTATCTGGTGACGCCGATCACCAAGCTGGAGCTGATCGCGGGGTTCAACATCTCCGGGACGCTGAAGGCGATGCTGGCCGGGTTCTTCATCACCGTGATCGGGTCGCTGATCGCCGGTGTGCCCAACCCGCTGGACCCGATTCGGACCATGCGGATGATGGTCGTGATCACGATCACGGCGTTCGCGCTGATCAGCCTGATGTTCCTGCTGATGGTGCGCGTGTCGGATCCGTTGATGCCGCGCGCGCTCTTCGGCGTGCTCAACACGGTGCTCTACTTTCCCAGCGGCGCCGTGTATCCGCAGCAGGGCTTTCCCGGCTGGATGCAGGCGATCGCGGCGGTCGATCCGTTTACCTACGCCGTGCACGCCTTCAAGAGCCTGCTGCTGAAGAACACGGGGTTCGACGCCATTGCCGGCGATCTGCCTGTTTCTCCTGGCCGTCTTCTCGGCGGTGACGATGACGGCGGCCACGGCGTTGTTCAAGCGCACGCTTTAGTTGGTAGTTGGTGGTTGGTAGTTGGTAGTTCCGCCAAGACCGGCCCCCTGACGTTCCAGGCTATCGATCAGTCCGTTCAATAGTCTGCCGACTGTTTCCACGCGTTCCTGGACCTGCCGATGCGTCGCCTCGTCAACGAAGCCGAGGCGCCTGGCGATTTCGACTTGAACTTCGATCTCAGCTTGGGAACCGAGCGCCACCTCGAGGTGATACCGGAACGTGAGTCGGCGGCGGCGGCGCGCGCCCTCGCCGATGTTGGAAGGAATCGAGACCGCAGCTCGCTTGAGCTGCGCGCCTAATCCGAACCGCTCATCCCGAGGCAAAGTCGCACAAACGGCATAGACCTCCTGGACGAGACACATCGATTCTTGCCACACGAGGAGGTCGCGAAAGGTGTGCGGACTGGACATGGGCGCCAGGACTGATGCATGGCGCATGCCTGCTGAACTACCAACCACCAACTACCAACTACCAACTGGCTACAGATGCACGCCAGGCGCTTCGTGGCCGAATCGCTCGACGTATTCGATGTAGCTGCCCGGATACACCAGCGGCTCACGTTCAGTGCCGCTCTCGCCGCCGACCTCCAGCACGCGCGTCCCCAGGGCCCGGAGGAACGCGCGGTCGTGCGACACGAACAGCATCGTGCCCTCGAACTCCTGCAGGGCCTCGATCAGCATCTCCTTGGTGAAGAGATCGAGGTGGTTGGTGGGCTCGTCCAGCACCAGGAAGTTGGGCGGGTCGAGGAGCATCCGCGCCAGCGCCAGCCGCGTCTTCTCGCCGCCCGAGAGCGAGCGCACCTTCTTGTCCACGTCCTCGCCTGGGAACTGGAAGGCCCCGGCCAGGTTGCGCAGCACGCCGATCGACTCGTGGGGAAAGTCCCGCTGCAGCTGTTCCTCGATCGTCAGGTCGGGATCCAGCACGTCGAGCGCCTGCTGGGCGAAGTAGCCCATCTTGACGCTGGCGCCGATCGTCACGCTGCCGCCGTCAGGGTTCGACGCCCCCGCCACGATCTTCAGCAGCGTGGACTTCCCCGCGCCGTTCTTCCCCATCACGCACCAGCGCTCGCCGCGCCGGATCGTCAGCGACATGCCGTCGTAGACCACGCGCCGCCCATAGGCCTTGCTGACGCCGTCGATGACGGCCACCTGATCGCCCGACCGGGGCGGCTCCCGAAAGTCGAACGCCACGACCCGGCGGCGCTTCGGCAGCTCGATCTTCTCGATCTTCTCGAGCGCCTTCACCCGGCTCTGCACCTGCGCGGCCTTGGCGGCGTGCGCGGCGAACCGCTCGATGAACCGCTGCTCCTTGGCCAGCATCGCCTGCTGGCGGGCGTAGGCCGCTTCCCGGTTGGCCTCGCGGATGGCACGCTCGCGCTCGTAGAAGTCGTAGTTGCCGGAGTAGCTGGTAATCTCGCCGCCGTCGATCTCGGCGATACGGCTGACCACGCGGTTCATGAACGAGCGGTCGTGCGAGGTCATCAGCAGCGCGCCGCTGTAGGACGCCAGGAAGCCTTCCAGCCAGATGATCGACTCGATGTCGAGGTGGTTGGTGGGCTCGTCCATCAGCAGCACGTCCGGCCGGCCGAGCAGCACCCGGGCCATGGCGACCCGCATCTTCCACCCGCCCGACAGCGCGCCCACGTCGCCGTCGATACGCTCGTCGTCGAACCCGAGGCCGTGCAGCACCTCGCGCGCCTGCGCCTCCAGGCCGTAGCCGCCCAGGTGGTCGTATTCCTCCTGGACGGTGCCGAAGCGTTCCAGCAGGCGGTCCATGTCGCCCGCCTGATCCGGGTCGGCCATGGCGCGCTGCAGGCCGTCGAGCTCGTGGTGCAGGGCCCCGACGCGGCCGCTGCCGGCGATGGCTTCGTCCAGGACCGGCCGCCCGGCCATCTCCTCGACGTCCTGGCGGAAGTAGCCGATGGTGACCCGTTTGGGCACGCGTGACTTCGCCGTCGTCGGGGGTCTCTTCGCCGACGATCATCCGGAAGATCGTGGTCTTGCCGGCGCCGTTCGGGCCAACCAGCCCCACTTTCTCGCCCGGGTTCAGCTGGAACGAGGCGTCGACGAAGAGGACCTGGCGGCCGTACTGCTTGCCGATGCGGGAGAACGCGATCACACGTACAACTCGCCGCGGCCGACCAGCACGGCCTCGCCGCCGACGCGGACGCCGGTGATCGCCGACGGGCCGCCGTCGATCGAGATGTGCAGCCGGCTGCGCCGGCCCATCGCCACGCCCTGCAGGTTCAGCATCGAGCTGCGCGGCGCCCGGAGCCACCAGCCCGTGTTCCACCAGGTAGCAGCCCAGTGGACCGGTGGCCCCACCGGTCGCCGGATCTTCGACGATGCCGAACTCTGGCGCGAACATCCGGCTGTACACGGTCGCCTCGCTGCCGGGGGGCAGCACGGCGAACAGAAATATCGGCATCGGCCCGCCCACCTCGGCCATCACGCGCCGGAATGCCGCGGCGTCGCTGATCGCCCGGTCCACGGTTTCGCGGTCGCGCAGCGGCACGTAAAGGGAGGGAAAGCCGCACGACACGACCTGAATGGGCAGCGCGGGCGCCAGGTCGTTGTGCGTGAGGCCCAACGACGTGGCCACCTGCGAGCGGCCGTCAATCGCGCGGCCGAACTGCGGCAGTCCCTGTGTCATCCAGGCAAAGCGCAGCCGGTCGCCCTCCCATTCGAGATCCACCGGCGTCGGCCCCACGTTGAGCCCGAACACCACCCGCGCCCGCCCGGGCTCGAGAAAGCCCGTGTGCGCCAGCGCAAAGGTGCTGCCGACGGTCGGATGCCCGGCCATTGGCATCTCCTGGGTCGGCGTGAAGATGCGCATCCGCACGTCGGTGCCGGCCGATTCGGCCGGCAGGATGAACGTGCTCTCCGAGAAGTTCATCTCGCGCGCCATGCGCTGCATGACGGCCGGGTCTATCCCGCGGCCGTCGGTGAAGACCGCCAGCTGGTTGCCGTAGAGCGGCTCGCCGGTGAACACGTCCCAGTGCTGGTAGGGATGCGTCATGACGCGCGCCGCAGGCGCCGGCCCACGGCCAGCCCGAGGTGATACGCGCCTTCCTGCTGCATCCAGACGTGGCGGGCGTGGTTGTCGGCCAGCTCGACGATCAGCATCCGCGCCGGTTCGGGCAGCGCCGCGGCAATCAGCTCCACCAGCTCTTCCTGCCGCTGCAGGTCCACCGGCGCGAACACCTCGTCCTCGTGGACGGCGTTCAACAGCGCCTCGTACTGGTCCTCGCATTGCTCCTCGACGTCGGAGAAGGAGGGCACGTGGCGAACGGAGCCGTCGAGCGCCAGCCGCTCGGCGCAGCGCTCCGCCAGCTCCAGGAGATCTTCGGAAGTAGGCATTTAGGTACTTTACACAGGTCTCCAGGCTCCAGGCTCCGGGCTCCAGGCCCTCTGTGCGGAAGTGCCGTACTTCAGTGCGGAACTGTAGGACTGGAGCCTGGAGCCCGGAGCCTGAGCCCAGCCTCCTACGACCGCGCGGCGTGCTTGGCCGCGCGGAGTGAAGCGGCCTGCATCGCCGCCTCCCTCACCAGGAGGCCCATCTTAGGGTGCGAGGGCTCCATGTCGACGTCGATGCCGTGGGCGCGCAGCTCGTCCGAGGTGGTCGGCCCGATCGACGCGATCACCACCGCGCCCCAGCGCCGCGCGCACGGAGTCGGCCGCGCCCATCCGCTCTGCCACTTGCAGCAGGTGCACGACCTGCGTGGCGGTGGTGAACAGGGCGACGTCCACCTGTTTGGTGGCGAGCGCGCGGCACGCGTCCTCCAGCGGGCCGAGGTCTTCCGGCAGCGCCCACTGATAGACCGGCACGGCGGTGACCCGCGCGCCGCGCGCCTCCAGGCCGGCCAGCAGATCGACGTTCGACGTGCCGTACTCCTGCACGGCGACGCGGCGGCCGCTCGAGTGCGGCGTCTGCCCCGCTGGCATCGATCGCCGCCAGCAGCTCTCGCCAGGTGTTGGGCTCTGCGGCCGCCACCCAGGGCGTGAGGCCCAGCTCGCGCAGGACGGCCAGCGGCTTGGGTCCCCGCACCGCCACTCGCACCCGGCCCAATGCCGCCACGAAGGCGTCGCGGCTTCCCTGCGTCCGTTCCACGACGTCCAGCAGCACGCGGGTGCCAACGCCGGTCAGCAGCACCACCACGTCGAACTCGCCGCGGACCAGCGCGTCGGCAAACGCCGCCGCCGCGGTGTTCGATTCGAGCGGCACCTCGCGCATCGAGGGCGCGACCCGCGCCTCGCCGCCGTGCGTCGTGATCAGGGTGGCCATCTCCCGCTCGCGGCGGCTCTCGAGCGCCAGCACGCGCAGGCCGCCGAAGCTCGGCGTCGTCATCGCTTGAAGTCTAGCCCGAAAAAACGAAGAGGCCGGGCGCCGCTCACGCGACGCCCGGCCCACCTGCCCCGCGAAGCGGAGCCAAAAGATACTGGCCGCGTAGCCTTAGTGGCGCGTGGCGCCGCCCTCGGAGTGCAGGTAGGCTTCCTCGCCATGCAGCGTGATGTCGAGGCCGGAGTTCTCGTCGTCGCTCGACACCCGCAGCGGCATCACGAGTCCGATCACCTTCAACAGGATGAAGGTCGCGACCCCGCTATAGACGATGGCAGCGCCGATCGCGGCGGCCTGGATGCCCAACTGCCCCGGGTTGCCGTACAGCACGCCGTCGGCCAGCCCGTTCAGCGCCTTCTCGGCGAAGATGCCGGTCAGCAGGGCACCCACCGTGCCGCCGACGCCGTGCGCGGCCACCACGTCCAAGGAGTCGTCGAACGACGTCTTGGCGCGGATGATCAGGGCGAAGTAGCTGGGCACGGCGGCGATGGCGCCGAGCAGCAGGGCATTCATCGGGCTGATGAAGCCAGCCGCCGGCGTGACGGCCACCAGGCCGACCACAATCGCCGTCGCCGCGCCCACGGCGGTCGCCTTGCCGAGCCGGACGAAGTCCAGGATGCGTCCACACGGTCAACGTGGCGGCCGGCGCCAGCATCGTCGTGACGAAGGCCAGACCGGCGATCGGGCTCGCGGCCAGCGCGCTGCCGGCATTGAACCCGAACCAGCCGAACCACAGCACCCCGGCGCCCAAGAGGACCAACGGCACGCTGTGCGGAATGAGCGACGACGAGGGGTAGTCCTGGCGCTTGCCGATCACGATTACCGCGACCAGGGCCGCCACCGCGGCGTTCACGTGCACCACGGTGCCACCGGCGAAGTCGAGCGCGCCCATCTTCGCCAGCCAGCCGCCACCCCAGACCCAGTGGGCGATCGGGCTATAGACCACCAGCGCCCACAGCGTGATGAAGACGATGTAGGCGGAGAACCGCATGCGCTCGACGATGGCGCCGGAGATCAGCGCGGCGGTGATGATGCAGAAGGTGCCCTGATAGGCCATGAACAGCGCATGCGGAATCGTGCCCTTGGCCTCGAGGCCCACCCCGGCGAGGAAGGCATTCGACATGTCGCCCAGCCAGTCGTTGCCGGTCGAGAACGCCAACGTATACCCCAGCAACGCCCACACCACGGCGACGAACCCGAGTGAGATGAAGCTCATCATCATCGTGTTCAACGCGTTCTTGGAGCGCACCAGGCCCCCGTAGAAGAACGCGAGCGCTGGCGTCATCAGCAGCACCAGGGCAGTGGCTATCAACATCCATGCGGTATCGGCCTGATTCATTCCTCACCTCGAGATTCGCGACAATGCTCCAGCGCGTACGCCCGCGCGCCACGGGTAGAGCAAGGCGGGTGCCACGCCGTCACACCGGATTGGGATGATTTCATTGGACTTTTCGCGCGTCAGCCTTTCAGAAAACGACGTTTCTGTCAATTGAGACGGGGCCTGGAGACATCGCTGTACGAATCAGAATGCACGGCGCGGCACGCCGGATGGCCGCTGGTTCAGGCCAGCTGAGCTGTCGACATTCTTGTAGGACCTGCTGGCACGGTCGCCAGGATTGTCGCGATCCAGTCTGGCGCCGACGCCGGCGTCCCGGCCCGCCCGTGAAATCAGCTGCGATCGGCGCGGAGCACGACGCGCAGCGAGGGGTCGATCGGCGGCCCAGGGGAATGCACCGGATCGTCGTCGCCCCACGGCTCACGGCAGGGCCGGCGCTGTTCGTAGAGCCGCAGGTTCCTCGTCATCCGGCGCAGGTCTCCGGGCAGATCCGCCTTGGTCGCCGCGGCCATCGACCTCGCGCTGGACGCTCGCGGCCTGGGTGTAGTCGCCGGTTTCGGCCAGTGCCATCGCGAAGGTCTCGCCGAGGGCAGTCGTCCGTTCGGGCGACGTGGCCATGATCTGCTGCACCAGGGCCAGACTGCGCGCCCCGTCGCGGGCCTGATCCTCCGGCGCGGCCGCCAGCAGCCGCGCCAGGGCATGCTTGGCATCGAGCGCGTCGGGACGGCTGGCGAGCGCGTCCTCGAACCAGGTCCGGGCCTCCCGGTACCGCCGCAGCCGGACCAGACCGATGCCATAGCCGAAACGCGCCTCGTTGGACCGCGGGTTGACCCGCAGCGCTTCCTGATAACGCGCCAGCGAATCCGCAACCCGGCCCTGCCGCCGCAGCGCATCGGCAAGCGCCACCAGCGCCTCGACGTAATTCGGGTTGTAGGAAACAGCCGACGTCAGGTGCTCGATCGCCTGCGGGCCGAGCCCGGCCGATGCCATCAGGATGCCGAGGCTGTAGTGGGCCTTGGCTGCGGTCTCGTCGTGCCCGCTGCGGGGCGCCAGCCGCACCGTGTCGCGAAACTGGGCGACGGCGCCCGGCAGATCCCCCATCAGGAACAGCGCGGTGCCCAGCTTGTGCCGGAGCGATCGCCCGAGCATCGTCGAGCCGTCGGTCAGCTTCACGCCTTGGCGAAAGAAACCCTCGGCGGCCTTGAAGTCGCGCGCTTCCAGCGCCCGCACGCCGCGCAGCTCGAACGACAAACCGCTCTGCAGCGACAGGTCCAGCTCCGTGCGCACCGGATCGGCGACCGGCACCTCGGTGTTTTTCCACTGCCGCAGGTGCGCGGTCGCCCGCGCGGTGTCGCCAAGGCCCCGATACGCCATCGCCAGCGGCGAGTGCACGCTGGCCGCGGACGGCTGCGCGCGCAGCGCCTCTTCCAGCACGGCGACGGCGCGCCCATAGTCCTTGCGCGCCAGCGCCGCCTGTCCCAGGCCCAACAGCACCGGAACGCTTTGCGGCGCGTGCTGCCGGGCGCGCTCGAACAGCGGCTCGGCCTTGTCGGCCTGGCCCTGATCCAGATAGAGGCGCCCCAGCCAGATCAGCGCCGGCACGTCGTCGGGCGCGAGCTCGAGCACCCGGGTCAGATCCGCCACGGCCTTGTCCGGCTCGCCGCGGCTCTTGTGCAGGTAATGCAGCAGGTGCGGCCAGCGTGGCTCGTTCGGTGCCAGATCCTGTGCGTTGAGGTACGCCGGCTCGGCGGCCTCGTAGTACTCGGCAGCGTGCAGCAACACCGCCACGCCGCCGAAGGCCGACGCCTTCTCGACGTCGGTCGCACCCGGACGCGCCAGCGTTTCCTTGAGGGCCGCCTCGCGCTCGCGCAGCTGCTCCTGCACCGAGCTGTCCACTCTCGACAAGTCGGGCAGCACAACCGGCCGCAGGGTGCCGGCCGACGGCGCGCTGGAGGCGGTCGCAGGCGCGGGCGGCGGCGCCGCGCCCCCGCCACACGACGCGGCCGCGACCCACAGCGCGACCAGCGCGACGGCCCGCATCCTCACCGCGATGCCCCCGTACCGCCGGCAGCTGCCTGGCCCTGCGTCAACGTGGTCCACCGGTCCGTCGCCACCGCCGGCCACTCGGCGCTGGTGCCGTCGGGCCACTGCACGCGCACCCGCACGGCGGCTGGAGCCTCGGGCCCCAGCCCGACCAGCACGCGCGGGTCGTTGGCCGACGCGTAGCTGCCATCGGAGTGCGCCCGCCGCCACAGCGTGGATCCGTTGGCCACCACCACGCCGACGCGTGCGCCGAGCATGTCGCGCGGCGCCGCCTTCCCTACCAGCCGCAGGCCGAGCCAGTGGTTGCGGTTGCCGATGTTGTTCACGAGCAGCTTGACGCGGCCGGCCGCCACGCCCACCACCACGTCCTGGTCGCCGTCGTTGTCGATGTCGCCGAATGCCGCGCCGCGGCCGACGTCCTCGCGCTGGAAGACGGCACCGGCCTGCTGCGACACGTCCTCGAAGCGGCCGTTGCGCAGGTTGCGATAGAGCTGGTCGCGCATCTTCAGCGGGAAGGGCTCGTTGGCGCGGGCCTGGGCCTCGATGATCGACACGCTGCCGTTGACGGCCAGCAGGTCCAGCCACGAATCGTTGTCGTAGTCGAACCAGGCGGTGCCGAACCCGGTTTTCGCCAGGCTCGGCGGCCCCAGGCCGGAGGGACCCTTCCGGTCTTCGAACACACCGCCGCCCGTGTTCACGTAGAGGATGTTCATCTGCGCCAGCCAGTTGGTGATGAACAGATCCTCGTCGCCGTCGTTGTCGAAGTCGCCGGCGTCGATCCCCATGCTGGCCTCGGCGTTGCCGCTGCCGTTCACCGCCGCGCCGCCCAGGAACGCGTTGTCCTGGAAGGTGCCGTTCTTCTGGTTCATCCACAACTGGTTGGCCATGCCGTCGTTGCCGACGTAGATGTCCGGCCAGCCGTCGCCGTCGAAGTCGGCCGTCGAGACGCCAAGCGCCGGACCGTAGGCACCGCCGATCAGCGCGGCGCGCGTCACGTCCATGAAGGTGCCGTTGCCACGGTTGCGATACAGCCGGCTGGGTTGGGCTCGATAGCTGTTGGGCGGGCAGTAGTCGTGCTGCCCGGTCGGAGCCAGGCAATCCAGGTCGGCCTCGATGCGATACAGCAGGTAATTGCCAACGAACAGGTCCAGCCAGCCGTCGCGATCGAAGTCCACGAACGCCGCCGACACGCCCCAGCCATCGGGATTGCCGACGCCGGCCTTGCTGGTCACGTCGGCAAACGTGCCGTTGCCGTTATTGCGCAGCAGCACGGCGCCGCTCAGGCCGGTGCGATAGAGATCCACGAAGCCGTCGTTGTCGAAGTCTGCCGCCGCCACGCCCATCCCATACGTACGGACGTCGATGCCGCTCGCCTGGGTGACGTCGGTGAAGCGCAGCGTGCGCGTGCCGTCGGGCGCGACCGTCAGGTCGTTGCGGAACAGGTGGTCCGACAGCCGGCTCTCGGGCTTGAAGACGGCATCGGCCATGGTCTTTCCCGGGCCGAGCAGCTGCCCTTGCACCAGGTAGACGTCCAGATCCCCGTCGTTGTCGTAATCGAACACCGCCACACCCGGGGCCATGATCTCGGGGTAGTAGCGCTCGCCCGTCATGCCGTTGAAGTGGACGAAGTCGAGGCCCGTCTCACGCGCGCGATCGACGAACCAGTCGGCCGCCGGCGGCGCGATGGACTTGGCTGGCTCAGCGGGCCCGCGCCCACAAGCCACGAGTGCAGCGGCGCCGACAACGAGGGACGCAACGAAGAAGCGATGGCGCGGGACCGGCAATGCCCTTGATCTTAGCTTGCCGCCGGTTCAGGCTCCGGGCTCACAGGCGCTCCGGGCTCGCTAGGCTCTGCTGGACTGAAGACCGAAGACCGAAGACCGAAGACTGCTTCGCGTCGCCGTACATACGACGGGCCGGGAGGAGAGCCTCCCGGCCCGTCATGTGACGCGGCGACGCTCTACCAGTCCACCGTCACATTGAAACGAAGGAAGCGCGGGCTCATCACCGCCGTCGGCCGCAGCCAGGTGGCCCCGTCCTGCCCGAACGCCTGGTTGAACGTGGTCCCGGTGTTGTCGTTGAACAGGTTGTAGAGGTCCAGGCCGACGTTGGTTTTGAAGCCGCCGAACCGCAGGATCTTGGTGACGCGCAGATCGATCGTGCTGATGCGCGGACCGAAGACCTCCCCGGGCTTCACCAGGTTCACGCTTTGAGTAGCGGCGCCGCCGGGCAGCGGACGGCCGATGGACGCCAGCACCTGCCCCGAGGTCACGTCGTAGTTCGCATTCATTGACAGCCCATTGGTGGCGACCGCGTTCTGGTCGGTCTGCGGCACCGTGTTGGCCACCGAGCGCCAGATGGCGCTCAGCTGCACGTCGACCTTCGGGAGGACGTAGCTCACGAGGCCCCGGAGGTTCGTCTGCCACGCCTCGTTCACCGCGCAGGCGTCAATCTGGCTCTGGGCGGCGCCGAAGCCCGCACCGTAGGTGGCTTCCGGCAGCTTCGCCTGCACCTCGCAGGTATCCCGGATGCCGCGGCCGGTGCTGCCGCCGCCCTGGATTACCAGTCCGTTGGCCAGGCGCGCGTTGACGTCGTAGTCGAGGCCGTGCCAGTAGTAGGTCACGTCGCCGTAGTCCTTGGCGAAGGTGAAGTAGTTGTCCACCGCGCCAAATTTGGCCTCCTTGACGACATGGAACGACACTGGATACCCGCCGCCGTCGGGCAGGTCGGGATGCGGCGGCGCCGTGATCGTCGCCCGGTCGAAGTCGCTCGGTCCGACGGCACGGTTGTCGGTGTAGTAGAAGTTGCCCCACATGCGGCGGTTGTAGCCGATGTTGGCCGACACGCGCGGCAGCAGTTCCTGCTGGAGCGACACGGCGAACTGCCAGTCATAGGGCCGCGACCCCCAGCCTTCGAGCACCTCCGGGTTGACGACCGTACCGCTCGAGGCCTTGCCGAAGTTGCCGTTGGCCCACGGTCCGCACTCGCCGTTGCCGGCCGAGTCGTTGAGGTTGCAATCGGCCACGTAGTCGCCGTCGGCGTCGAACCACGAACGGTCGGTGGTCTGCGCGAAGGTGACGGCGTTGTTGCCGGTGATGAACACGCTCTCGTTGTTGGCCGGCTGCAGGTACTTGCTGAAGCTGGTCTTGAACGAGGTCTTGCCGTTGCCAAAGACGTCGTAGGCCAGCCCCAGGCGCGGGTTGATGTCGTGGAAGCCCTTCACGCCGACCGTGTCGGGGAAGAGGATCGGGGCGGCGTTGTAGCGCGACGGCGCGGTGATGCCGTTCTCACCCTCGGGAAACCAGCTCCACGCGTGCTCGTAGCGCAGCGCGCCCTGGAGCGTGACGCGGTTCTTGGTCCACTGGTCCTGGACGTAGAACGCGTCGAAGCGCGTGCGGTTGCTGTGCATGTGGGGCGAGATCCGTTGAGTCAGCGAAATCGGGAACCCGTCGAAGAACAGGTAGTTCTGGATGCCCGAGTCCACCGAGTAGTGGTGCTGTTTCTCGATCTGGTACGCCGCCTGGTAGCCCATCTTCAGATTGTGTGCGCCGGTGACGTAAGAGGCCGAGGCCCGCCACACGTTGTGCTGCTGGTCGATGTCAGAGATGTTGCCGAAGAAGCTCCACGGCGCACGGTAGGCGTAGAAGGGCAGCGGCGTGCCGGAGCCCGGATGCGGTACCAGCTCGATGACCGGGATGAAGTCCATCAGCGCGCCAGCCGGCTCCTGACCGCCCCACCGGCTGTTGAACGACGACACGCCGGCTTCGAGCAGCAGCTTGTTGGTGAGCGGCGAGCTCCAGCTACCCTGCACGATCTTCTCGCGGTCGTCCCACACGTTGCCCGACTCGGGTGAGCCGGAGTTGAAGCCGCCGTTGAGCGCAATCCAGTCGTCCCCGCGGTCGCGGCACTGCTCCCCGCCCTTCTCGTAGGCCGACCCCGTGCAGTTGTGCTGGTAGTCGTAGTAGAAGCTGAACTTGTTGCGCGGCGTGGCCTGGGCCGTCAGCCGGATGGCGCCGATCTTCTTGTCGTTGGCGTTGCGCACCTTCAGGCTGCGATCCTCGACGTAGCTCCAGGCGTTGGGATCGCCGGCGTTCTTGTTGCCGTACTGGCCGGGTACCACGGTGTGGCTGCCGAACGTGCGCAGCTGGCCGAAGAACCACACGCGGTCGCGCATGATCGGTCCGCCCATCGAGAAGCTGGCATCCCAGTTCTTGATCAGCCCCGGCACCTCGCCGAAGCCGAAGCTGCGAAGCTCGTCATCCAGGTTGTCCCCCTGCGACCACTCGCCGGCGGTGCTGTAGAAGCCGCTGCCGCTGAAGACGTTGCCGCCCGTCTTGGGGACCATGTTGAACGCCGGGCCGCCGCGGTCGACCTCCCCCAACCCGCCGGTCACCGTCACCTGGATCTCGGAGGCGTTCGACGTGTCGTAGCCGAAGCTGGCGACCCCGCCGCCGTTGAAGGCCGAGCCGACGTTCATGCCGTCGATCTGCACCGTGCCCTCGTTGCCGCGGCCGCCGTGGGCGGTGAAGAACACCATCGTCGGGTTGGCGCCGTTGTCGAGGCTGTTGTTCTGGATGCCCGGCACCGCCGTGAGCAGGTTGCCGTAGCCGCGTGACGCTGGCAGCGCCGTGATGACCGAGTCGTCGAGCACCACCTGCTGCCTGGTGCTGCTCTGCACGTCCACCACGGGCGTTTCACCCGTCACGGTGATCGTTTCCTGCACGCCCCCGACCCGCAGGTCGGCGTTGATGGTGATCACGGCGCCGCTGCCGCTGACCTCCACGCCGTCGCGCTTGACGACCGAGAAGCCGGTGAGGGTAAACGTCAGCGAATACGGACCCGGCGGCAGCTCGGCGATCCGGTACTGGCCGCTCCCGTCGGTAGTCGCGGTACGCACCTTCTCGATCAGGACGGGACTGGAGGCTTCGACCGTCACCCCGGGCAGCACGGCTCCAGAAGCGTCGCGCACCACGCCGGTGAGCGACGACTGCGCGCGCGCCAGCGACGGCACCAACAACCAGACAAGCACGGCACAACGCGCTGATTCCTACCCGCAACCATCGGCGTGAAGGGACAGGCATTACATCCTCCGCATTAACCTGAATGGGTTAGACGGCAACCGCAATAAGCTACACAGATTGGCGGCTGGTCTGTCATGCAATGTAAGCATCATCCGACGCTGGGATCGGTATGATCGGGCCCCGAAAACAATGCGCGCGCTGATTGCGATCGTTCTCGCGTGCCTGGCGACCTTGCCCGCGCTCGCGCAGCCCGGCGACCCCAAGCGCGCCTTCACCGAGGCACTGGGCCGCTTCAGCGTCGCCCTGGCAGGCCGGTTCGCCGACGACGGCGCGCGGATCACGTCGAGCTTGGCGGCCATGGATGAGGCGTTGGCCCGGTGGGACGATGCCGTCCGCCGTTCTCGAACGTCGGCGGCGGCGTTGATCGAGAAGTCCCCAGGTGCTGCTGCAGCGCGCGCCCGCGTCGCCACCGCCATCCTGCTGGCCGAGCGCGGCCTCACGTCCGAGGCCATCGGGCTGCTGAACGAGGCGATCACGCAATCCCCGCGCGACGTCGATGCGCACACGGTGCTCGGGCTCATCCACACGCAGCTGGTGCCGAACGCGGCAGCGGCGGGGAACGCATTCCGGCAGGCGGTAGCAGGCGACCCGGCGGCGCCGCTGCAGCGCTATCTGCTGGCCAAGTACCTGGCCGATCAGGGGGCGACCGATGAGGCGGCGGCCGTCGGCCTGGCACTGCGCACCGACACGCGCCCGGCCGACGCGCCCGATCGCGCGCCGTTCGTTCGCATCCACCTCATCCCCGAAGTGCCAGGCATCGAGCCGTTCTTTCCGCCAGAACTCTACGCGCAGGCGTTCGTGATGCTGGCGCAAGCCGACTACCAGACAGCGCTGGCGATGCTGCACGCGGCGGCCAAGGCCGATCGGCTGACGGCAGCACCCGCAGCGGCCGCGCCCGGGTTGACCCAGGCAGGCGCCGCGCTGCGCAACGGCGACGTGGCCTCAGCCGTGGCAGCGCTCGACGGGGTCAGGCAGGCCGCGCCGCCGTGGACCGAGGCTCTGCGCTTGAAAGCCGTGGCGCTCGTGGCCGGGGGCCAGATAGCCGAGGGCATCGCCGCGTTTCGCGAGGCCATCCGCCTCACGCCGAAAGAAGAACGCGCGTATGTTGACCTGGCCGAGACGCTGATCCAGGAGGCGCGCTACCAGGAAGCCGACGAGGTGCTGAGCGAGGGTGTAGCCGCTGTCCCCTCGTCGTCGCGCCTGCGATACCTGAGGGGTCAAGCGCGACAGCGTGCCGGCCGCTTGCCGGAGGCGCTGGCTGACTATGAGTTCGCGCTGGGCCTGCACCCGTTTCTGCCCTTGCTGGGGATGAACAGCCTGCACGACAGCATCGCCACGCTGTACCGCCAACAGCAGGCGTTTCCGGAGGCCACCAAGGCCTTCGCGCGGCGCGTCGATCTGGTCCCGAACCGCCCCGAGGCCCATCGCGACCTGGCTGACCTCTACTCACGCCAGGGGCTCGAGGACCTGGCCTGGACCGAGCTGGCGATGGCCGAGGCGCTGGCGCCGCGCGACGTGGCCACACAAGCCGCGCTGGCGCAGCTGCACCTGCGCGGCGCCCGGCACACCGACGCCGCGGCTGCGGCCAGGAGAGCCATCCAAATCGACCCCTCACACGTCCAGGCGCATTACGTGCTGGGCACGGCACTGGTGCGATCGGGGCAGGAGGATCAGGGCCTGCGGGAGCTGGAGACGTTCCAGCGCCTGGAAACGCAGGCGGCCCAGGCCCGGCAACTCGAGTTCGAGCTGGGAGGCCTGCGCCGCGAGGCGATGGTCCGAAGCGGCGAGGGCGATCATGCGCGCGCGGTCGCTCTGTTGACTCAGGCCCTCGAGAAGGATGCGAAATCCGCGGCGGCCCACCTGGAGCTCGGCGTGGCGCTGCTGAAGGCCGGCCGCTATCAGGACGCGGTCGATCGGCTGCAGGCCGCCGCTGGCATGGGTGCCTCCGGCGAGGTCTACCGGCATCTGGCCGATGCTTACGACGGCCTCGGGCAGACGGAGCAGAGCCTGCGCGCCCGCGGCGTCTACGCGGGCATCCTGCGCGATCGCCTGCGGCGGGCTGGCTCGCAGTGACCGCGACGGTGTGGCGTGCCGCCGCAGCGGCGATCGCGCTCGCGGCCGTGCAGACCGCGCCGCGGCCCGCCAGACGCCCCCGCCTGGTTCGTGAACGCCGCCGGGCCCGCCGGCGTCGCCTTCCGCCACACCAACGGCGCCAGCGCCGACCGCCACCTGCACGAGATCATGAGCGGCGGCGGCCTGTTCTTCGACTACGACAGCGACGGCTGGCTGGACATCTTCCTGGTGGACGGCGGCTCGCTCACCGACCCGGCGGTGGCCGCCCGCGCGCGGCACCGGCTGTTCCGCAATCGTGGCAACGGCACGTTCGAGGACGCGACCGCGCGGTCCGGCATCATCCACCACAGCTACGGCATGGGCGCGTGCGCCGCCGACTACGACAACGACGGCTTCACCGATCTCTACGTCACCGCGGTCGGGGCCAATGTTTTGTATCGCAACGCAGCCGGCAAGTCGTTCGTGGACGTCACCAAGGCCGCGGGTGTCGGCGCGTCCTCGTTTGCCGCCAGCTGCGCCTTCGGCGACCTGGATCGGGATGGCGACGTGGATCTGGTCGTCGTCAACTACGTCGATGCGCGGCTCGACAACAACGTGTTCTGCGGCGACGCGCCGAAGAAGCTGCGGGTCTACTGCCATCCCCTCAACTTCAAGCCGCTGACCGACGTGCTCTACCGCAACAACGGCAACGGCACCTTCACCGACATCAGCCGCGAGTCGGGCATCGGCGCGACGCCAGGCAACGGGCTCGGCGTGGTGATGGCCGATTACGACGACGACGGGCTGCTGGACGTGTTCGTGGCCAACGACACGACGCCGAATTTCCTGTTTCACAACCTGGGCAAGGGCCGCTTTGCCGAGGTGGCGCTGCGGGCCGGCGTGGCCCTGGCCACCGACGGCCGGCGGCGGGCCGGCATGGGGACGGACTTCGGCGACGTCGACGGCGACGGCGACCTGGACCTCTTCGTCACCAACCACGAGCTCGAAACCCACACGCTCTACCGCAACCTGGGCAAGGGCCTGTTCAGCGAGGCGACCGCCGAGAGCGGCCTGTCCACGCCGACGCTGCCGTATGTCGGCTTCGGCACCGCGCTGGCAGATCACGACAACGACGGCGACCTGGACATCGCGATCGTGAACGGCCACGTCGTGAACATGCCGGAGCTGGTGCGCGCCGGGCGCGAAGGAAGCGCAGCGGAAGCTGCTGTTCGTGAACGACGGGCAGGGCCGGATGCGGGAGGTCGGCCGGCAGGCGGGCCCGGGGTTCGCCGACGAGCGCATCGGCCGGACGCTGGCCGCCGGCGACATCGACAACGACGGCGACCTGGACTTCCTGGTGACCAACAACGGCGCCGACGCCGAGCTGCTGCGCAACGACCTGGGCCCGGGCCCCAACGCGCTGATGGTCAAGCTGGTGGGCGTGGCCAGCAACCGCAGCGCGGTCGGCGCCCGCTTGCGCGTGACCGCGGCCGGCAAGACCTACGTGCGCGAGGTCAAGGCGGGATCGAGCTATCTGGGCCAGAACGACCTGCGCCAGCACGTGGGCCTTGCACAGGCCACGGGCGCCGAGCGCGTCGAAATCCGATGGCCAAGCGGCGCCGCTGAATCCCTGACCGACGTGTCTGGCGGCCAGGTGGTAACCGTCACCGAAGGGCGAGGCATCACCGCGCGCCTCCCGTTCGTTCGCCGGTGACCGGCGCGCACCGAGGCGCGATGGACAAACGATGCTGCCGATCGAGCCGAAGGTAGCCTACACGGCGTTTGTCGCCGTCCTTGTTCCCGTCTATCTCCGGCAGTACGGGCCGGGCAACTTCCTCTGGTTCTCGGACATCGCGCTCTTCGGCGGGTGCCTGGCTCTGTGGCTCGAACTACCCCTGCTCGCAAGCATGCAGGCGATCGCCGTGCTGATTCCGGAACTCCTCTGGACGGCCGACTTCGTGCTGCGCCTGGCACGCGGCCGCGGGCTCGGCGGCGGCACGATGACGCAGTACATGTTCGACGCCTCGATCCCGCGGGCGACACGGGCGCTGTCCCTCTTCCACCTCTGGTTGCCGCCGGCGCTGATCTGGATGGTCTGGCGGATGGGTTACGACCGGCGTGCGCTGGCGGTGCAGGCGGTTAGCGGAGGCATTCTCGTGATTGCGAGCCGTTTCTTGACCGACCCGAAGGAGAACGTCAACTGGGCCCACCAGTGGCCATCGCTGCAAGGGCCATGGCCCGTCGTGCTGGGCGTCTTGCTCATGCCGGTTGTCTTCTACCTGCCCGCCCACCTGCTGTTGAGCGCGCTGATGCCGGCGCCAGGGGGGCGCTAAGCGTTCGGCTCAGTCTTAGGTCTTCGGTCTTCGGGCTCCAGGCTTCAGGTTCGATAAGAAAAAAGGCGGGTCCCGGTCTCGCCGAGACCCGCCTCAGTTCCGTCACCTCCTGAGCCTGTAGCCTGTAGCCTGAGCCCGCTCTCTACCAGTCCACCGTCGCGTTGAACCGCAGGAAGCGCGCGTTCAGGATCGACGTCGGCCGCAGCCACGCGGTGCTGTTGACTGCGCCCGTCGCCGGCAGTGTGCCGTACACCTGGTTGAACGCGGTGCCGGTGTTGGCGTTGAACAAGTTGTAGAGGTCGATGCCCACGTTGCTGCGGACGCGGCCGAAGCGAAGAATCTTCGAGACCCGCATGTCGACCGTGCTCAAACGCTCCGGGTAGACGTCGCCCGGCAACGTCAGGTTGACCGTGACGTTCTGCGCGTTCCCCGCCAGCGGCCGGCCGAGCGCGGCCTGCACGGCGGAGGTGGGAACGATCAGGTTGGCGGCCGCGGACTGACCGGTGGACGCCGGGTCGTTGGTGGCCGCGGCGTTCGGCCCTGACCGGAAGATGCCGCTGACCTGCACCTCGATCTTCGGCACGACGTAATTGGCCAGACCGCGCAGCGACAAGAGCCACGGCTCTTCGACATGGCACGACGAAATGGGCTGCAACACGCTCGTGATCGGTGTGATCAACTGCTCGGGCATCGCCGCGTAGATCTCGCACTGGTCGCGCGTGCCGGCACCGGAGGTGACGCCACCTTGCAGCGTCAGGCCGCCGTTGGTCCGGGCGTTCACGCTGAACTCGACGCCCTGCCAGTACATCGACATGTCGCCGTAGTCCTTCGCCGGCGCCAGGTAGTTGTCCACCCGGCCGAACGCGGAGGGCTTCAGCAGCGCGTACGAGATCGGCTGTCCGCTGTTCGGCAGGCGCGAATCGGTCGGCACCGTCAGGGTGAAGGTGTCGAAGTCGCCGGGGCCGACGCCGCGATTGTCGGTGAAGGTGAAGTTGCCCCACGACCGGCGGCTGTAGCCGAATTCCACCGACACCCGCGGCATCACTTCCTGCTGCACCGACGCGGCGAACTGCCAGTCCCACGGACGTACGCCCCAGCCGCTCAGCAGGTCGTCGCTGACGATCGTGGCGGTGCCCATTGACCCGGTCTGCTTGAAGGCGAAGAAGTTCGAGTTGCTCGCGGCGCCGCACAGGTCCCCGCCACTGGCACGGTTGTCCTGGGCCAGCGGGCTCTGCAGGTCGCAGTCCGGGTTGAAGTTGCCGTTGTCGACCCACCCTCGGGTGGACGTCTGGGCGAACGTCGAGGCCTTGTTGGTGCCGATGTAGACGCCGTCGTTGGCCGCCGACTGGAAGTACTTCGACAGGTTCAGCTTGACGGCGGTCTTGCCGTTGCCGAACACGTCGTAAGCAAAGGCCATGCGCGGCGCGATGTCGTTGTAGCCTTTCACGCCTTCCGCGGACGGCAGCGTGCGAGCCGGCCCGCCGAACACGCTGTCGGCCAGCAACCCGTTCTTCCCTTCCGGGAAGAAGCTGCGCGCGTTCTCGTAACGCAGGGCGCCCTGCAGCGTCATGCGGCCGCGGGTGTACTGGTCCTGGATGTAGAACGCGTCGTAGCGCGTGCGGTTGGCCTGCTGCCACGGCGTGATGCGCTGCGTGATCAGGTTGGGCACGCCGCCGTTGACCGTGTACTGCAGCCCGTGCGTCGCGAAGTTGCCGAAGATGTCGGTCACCTCGTAGGCGGCGTTGTAGCCCGCCTTCATGCTGTGGGCGCCGGTGACGTAGGACAGCGACGCGCGCCACACGTTGTGCGACTGGTGGTTGTTGTTCAGGCCGGCGAAGCCATGGTAGGGGAAGTTGGCCACGGGCACGCCGGTCGGCACGCCGTCAACCTGGATGCTCTGCTCTACCACCGGGATGAAGGGCGGCTGGTCCAGCGCCCCGGCCGGTGTCTGACCGCCCCAGTTGCTGTAGAACTGCGAAACCGCCGCTTCGAGCAGCAGTTTGTTGGTCACCGGCGCCGTGTACGCCAGCTGCATGATGCGCTCGGAGTTGTCGCGCGAGTGCGTCGATTCCGGCGACCAGTTGCCGAAGCCGCCCACCCCAATCCAGTCGTCCCCGCGCTGCCGGCACTGCTCGGCGTCCAGGGCGTAGGAGCTGCCCTCGCAGATCTTCTGGGTTTCGGCGAAGCCGCTGATCTTGTTGCGCGGCGTGAGCTGCGTCGTGATGCGCGCGCCGATGATCTTCCGGCTGGTCGCCGACCGCTGGGTGATGCTCTGATCCACTACGTAGTCCCAGCGGGCGGCGTTGCCGGCATTGGCGTTGGCAAAGCGGCCGGCGATGTCCGTGTAGTTACCGAAGGTCCTCGCGGTGGTGTAGAACCAGACCTTGTCCTTCATGATCGGCCCGCCCATCGCGAAGCTGGTGTCCCAGCTGCGGATGATGGCGGCCGGGTTCGGGATGCCGAACGATTTCAGCTCGTCGTCGACGTTGTTGCCCTGCGACCATTCACCGGCGATGTTGCCGAAGTAGGTGCCGTTGAACGAGTTGCCGCCGGTCTTGGGGATGAGGTTGAATGCCGGGCCGCCGCGATCGGCCTCGCCGAGACCGCCCGCCACAGTGACCTGCACTTCCTGGGCACCGCCGGTGTCGTAGCCGTAGCCGGCGACGCCGCCGCCGTTGAACGCCGAGCCGACGTTCATGCCGTCGATCTGCACGGTGCCTTCGTTGCTGCGGCCACCGCGGGAGGTAAAGAAGATCATGTCGGGGGCGATGCCGCTGTTCTGGATGCCGTTGGCCTGGATGCCCGACTGGGTCGCCAGCAGATTCCCGTAACCGCGGGACGCCGGCAGCGCGGCCACGACCTCGTCGTCGAGGATGCGCTGGACGCGAGCGGCGTTCTGCACGTCGACGACCGGCGTCTCGCCGACCACCGTAATCGTCTCCTGCAAGCCACCGACGCGCATCTCGGCGTTGAGCGTCACGGTGACGCCGGTCTGGAGTTCCACGCCGGTGCGCTGGACGGTCGTGAAACCGGGGAGCGTGTAAGTGACGGAGTACAGGCCCGCGACCAGGTTCTCGAGACGGAACTGGCCGGTGCCGTCGCTGATGGCAGTGCGGACCTTTTCGATCAGGGCCGGGCTCGTCGCCTCGACCGAGACGCCGGGCAGGATGGCGCCCGACGCATCGCGGACCACGCCCGTAATCGACTGGGCCTGAACCAGGCTGGGTAACAGGACGACGGCCGCAATCAAGGCGGCCTTCGTAAGCTGATGCATGTTGGCAGTCCCTCCGAGGCTCAACAATGAGCCGGGGCAAAAAGAGGCTCGAACGGTGAGCCGGGGCATAGGTAGCAAGGACCCTGCCCACATCGGGCAATGATCCGAGTAATTAAATTCAATTAATTAAGGACGGTCAAGCCGTTTCGATACGGCGAAGCCGAGGTCGTGATCCAAACAATTGGATTAACGGCTCTGGCTCCCAGGTCCAGCTTCCGGCCTGGGCGGCGCTATCAGCTCTCCAGTAGCGACCTGACGTAGTCCAACTGCCAGCGCGTCTGCTCTACCGCGGTGCCCGGCGCGTCGCGGTATTCGCGTTCGAGGATCAACATGATCGGCCAACGGTTATCCCGAATCAGCGTCGCGCATTCTCTGATCGGCGTATCACCAGCGCCCAGCTGCACGTTGGGCCCCTGATCCCGCTTGCGATCCTTCACGTGCAGGTGCGTGATGCGATCGTGGTGTTTTCGCAGGAAGGCGGCGCCGTCGTTGTTGCCGGCCGTGTAGTGGCCGATGTCCAGATTGATGACGAACGACGTGGACATGGCGAGCAGCTTCTCCATGCTGGCCGGCGTTGCCACTTCGTTGGGATCCTGTACCAGCGCGTGCGGATGCCAGGCGGCCCGGATTCGGTACTTCTCCGAGAACGGCACCATCCGCGGCCCCATACCGACCCGTGTCTGGTTGGTTGTGAATATCGGCACCGCGAGCGCCTGCATCTGACGATACACGGCGTCGATTTCCGCATCCGTCATGTCGTCGTCGATTGTCTGGACGTACGAGAACAGGTTGAGGCCGGCCTTGTCGAACCTGGCGCGCACCTCGCGGAACCGGTCGAGCGGCAGCGCGATGCGCCACTCGCGATACGCCTGGCGCGTCCGCAGGTAGTCGGGCGTACGCTCGGCTGGCGGCTGGCCGAACCGGCCACCGTTCACGACTTGTGGCGCTCCCTGAGGGAATACCGACACCAGCTCCACATCGACAACGCCCAGCGCCTTGCACTGCTCGACTATGACGTCCACGGGGTCGCGGCCGGTGTTCTCCGGCAGCGGATTCAGCGATCCGGTGATGAGCCCGATCTTGACCCCTCGTACCACCATCGCCGCGGCGCTGCCAGCCAGGCCGGGAAGGCAACAGGCGGCCACGCCCGCCAGCGCCAGTGTGTTGAATTCGCGCCGCGAGTGCACGCCTATCGCTCCTCGCCCTTCGGGCGCGCGATGTCGTGATACAGCCGCTTCCCATCGGGCATGATCGCGTAGAACAGCGAAATGCCCTTCGAGCCATCTTTCATCGGGTGGCCCACGAGTGTGATCGGATCCCCGGGCTTGTATGTCGCCCGGGTCCAGCCTTGACGCCCCATGATGTTGGTGGAGCCACCTTCCACGTCCCAGGTTCCGATCGTGCTGGGATCCACCCCCGGCCCCGGTTTGATGTCCACCGTCATGTGGACGTGCGGGCTGATCCACTTGTAGTCCGTCACCACGCCCTTGTAGGTGACGTCCTTGTCCATGTCGAACATCGCGAACGAGTGATGCGCGTGGACCAGATCGCTGACCGCGGTCACGATCAGAGCGGCGAACAGGGCGGCGCGGATGAACATGTCACATCTCCTGTGCGTCACGGCCTGATCTGCGGCGGGCCGGAGAAAAGCTGCGCGCGATCCTCGTCGTAGGGATCGCAGACCGCATTGGGACGTGCCTCGTACTCGCGCGGCAGGCGCGTGTAGCGAAGCTCGTACGTATGGGGCATCCGGAAGACCTTGGAATCGGTCCACGTCGAGATGACTTGCAGGACCTGGCCGTTGCGCAGCAGACGAAAGCGCTCGACCAGCTTTGAATCGGGCGTGCGGAAGCCGCCGCCGGGAATGCCGAGAATCCCGTTGTCGGGGTGGAACATCGTCGTGTCCACGACCAGCGTGTCACCCTCCCAGTGGCCGATGGAATCACCGTTGACGCCTGCCTCGTACTCGTCCGCGGGAATGTGCTGCCGGCGATCGAGATAGATCCAGCGGTTCTGCGCCGCGTTGTACTCCGGCATGATCGTCAGATAGCGCTGGTTGATGCGGATGTCCAACGGGCGCGTCAGCAGCATCAGGTGCGGCAGGCCCAGGTTGTAGCACCAGCGATAACCCTTTGCGTCATGGGCCGCCACCGCGTCTAGCTGAGCTCGTGTGACGCTCTCGGCGAGACTCGCCGCCGGGATGTTGCGGCCATCATGGCCATCCGGCGGCAGCTCCCAGAACCCAGATAAATCTCGCGGGTCGGCCGCAGCGGCGGCCGGCCCGCCACTCCGTCCGCCACGCCCCTGCGCCGACACGGCCGTTGCGGCAACAACCAGAGAGCACGCCAGTGCGCCAGCCCATCTCAACGAGACACGCCGAAGCGTCCTATTTCTTGTCCGCATCGGAGCTGCTCTGGGGTGGAGGAGCGATGGTGGTGTAGTTCTCCGGATGATCGATGCTGGCGTCGCACCAGGTTTCGAACACATAGCCGTTGTCCACCCGCTCGAACTGGATGGTGTAGGTGTGCGGTTTGACGTAGACCTTGGGGTCGGTCCATGTGTACGTGATCGACAGCCGCTTGCCGTCCGGCGTCAGCTTCAGCGATTCGGTCAGCACGGTGGCGCGTTCGCGCCAGCCGCGCCCGAACGCGACCAGCCCCGGCGCGAAGCCGGTCGTAGTGACGACCAGCGCCCCACCCTCCCACCTGGCGATCGAGTAGCCGATCGCGGTCGGCGCGATACGCGACAGCGGCGGCATCTCCCGGTTCAGGTAGAGACGCCGGCCGCCGGCGGCGCCGTCACGAGCGATGATGACTTCATCGCTCGACTGCATGATGGCCATGCCCGCGGAGTTGATGTCGAGACCGCCGAACCCGGCGCCGATGTTGCAGCGCCCGGCAGTCGCCGACGGACCTCCGGCCGCTGCCGCGGCTGGGGTCAAAAAGGCGCCGTTGGCGGCCCGCACGAAGAGCGGCTGCGGCGACGATGCATCGAGGCCCTGGTCGACGGGCGGCGGCAGCTTTGCCGCAGCCTCTGGTCGCAACTGCGCTCTCGGAAAAAGCCGATCGATGCCGGCGTAGCTTCCGCCGCCCGCATTGTCGAGCCGGTTCCAGATCCCAGACAGCTCGGGGCCGGGCGCAACTGCGGACTGTTGCTGCGCCGATGACGGCGCCGCACAGCGCCAGGGCGGCGTAGAACAGCCCAGTGGTAACGATACTCAGCCGCATCGTCATCCCCTTCACATCCGGCTATGCCGATTTCGTGCGGCAGCATACAGCAGCAAAGCGCCTCTTGCAATCGATTACATCGCCTGATACAACTTACCGCGATTTTCGATTCGGACACCTGCGGACAGTGCTTCACGGCGGAAAAGGAGAAGACGTATGCGCTTCGCTTGTGCCGGTGTCGCGTTGTTGTGCCTCGTGATTTCCGGAACGGCTTGGGCCCAGACCACCACCGCCGATATCGTCGGCCGCGTCTCCGACAGTAGCGGGGCAGTGCTGCCAGGCGTGACTGTGACCGTGCAGAACGAGGCGACGCGCGCCCAACGGACGCAGACAACCACCGACACCGGCGATTACGTCTTCAACCTGCTGCCGATCGGCACCTACACGGTGAAAATCGAACTGCAGGGATTCTCTCCGCAGAACGCGAGGGTCACGCTGGCGAGCGGCGATCGTGCGCGCGTGGATGGCAGGCTGACAGTGGGCTCCGTGACCGAGAGCGTCCAGGTGACAGCTGAATCACCGCTGCTGCAGACCGACACCTCGACAGTCGGCGCGCGCTTCACCGACAAGGCGGTGCAGGATCTGCCCGTTGCCGGCCGCAACATCGTCAGGTTGGTGCAGATGATTCCCGGCGCCAGCGAAGGCCAGGTCAGCTCGCTCGCCAACGGCACGCGGCCGGACGACCGGCGGCTGACCTCTTCGGTGTCGATCAACGGCACCGCCGACACACAGAACAATCAGCTCATCGACGGCCTGGACAACAACGAGCGCGCGATTGGCACGGTGGGCATCAAGCCCTCCATCGACGCCATCGCCGAGGTCATGGTGCAGACCAACCTCTATTCCGCGGAGACCGGACGGACGCTGGGAGGTGTCATCAACATCCTCACCAAGTCGGGAACCAACGTGTTGCACGGCACGGCCTACGATTTCGTCCGTAACGACATGTTCGATGCGCGCAGCTTCTTCGCGAGATCGAAGCCCGAGCTGACGCAGAACCAGTTCGGCGGGAGCGTTGGCGGCCCGCTCCGCACCGACCGGACGTTCTTCTTCGTCGACTACGAAGGCTACCGATCGACGCAGGGGGTCACGAACCTGATTACGGTGCCGACGGCCCGGATGCGGACCGGCGATTTCTCCGAGCTGTCGACGCCGATCTTCGATCCCACAACGCCGGTACGCACGGCATTCGCCGGCAACCAGATCCCGGCGAACCGACTGGACGCCATCGCGCTCAGCCTGATCGGACTGTATCCGCTGCCCAACGGCCCGGGGCTGGCCAATAACTACTCGAGCGTGACCAACCGGACACAGGACCTGGATACGACCGACGTGCGCATCGATCACCGCTTCGACGGCAACAACTCGCTGTTCGCGCGCTACTCGTTCAACCGTGTCAACACATTCACGCCAGGCGCTTGCCCGATCGTGAGCGGCGTCGATCCCAATTGCATCGTCGGTGGCATCGCCCTGGGTGGCGCGTTCCCAGGACCCAACCACACCACCGCGCACAACGCCGTCGCGAGCTATGTGCGCGTATTCGGCACTTCGCTCATCTCCGAGGTCAAGGGCGGATTCAACCGGCCAGACATCGCCTCGCTGCCGGCGAACTTCGGCAAGAACCTCGGCACGGAATTCGGCATCCCGAACACCAACTTCGACGAATGGACGTCTGGAATGCCGCTGATGAACACCGTCGGCTACGCGCTGATCGGCGACGCCCAGGCCGTCCCCCTGAACACGAAAGACAAGACGATCCAGTTTGCTGGATCGGTCACCAAGACCACTGGCGCGCACAACGTCAAGCTCGGCGGCGGCGCCATCCTTCGCGAGTTCACCGTCACCCAGAGCATCTCGCCGGTGGGCGTCTGGACGTTCGATTCGCTGGCGACCAACAACGGTGCGGGCGTTGGTGGCAACACCATAGCCTCGTTCCTGCTCGGCTACCCGTCCCAGGTCGTGCGCGCGCACAACCCGTTCGAGCCTGCCTACCATACCAATGAGCCGTACTTCTACGCACAGGACGACTGGCGCGCGACCTCCTGGCTGACGGTCAACGTCGGTGTGCGCTATGACGTCTTCACGCCGTTCACGGAAGAAGGCGGGAATCTGTCCAACTTCGATCAGGTGGGCCGAACGATGCTGGTCGCGGGACAGAACGGCGTTTCGGATTCGGCTGGAGTCGAGACCGACCTTGGCAACATCGCGCCACGGTTCGGTTTCTCGGCGAGCTTGCCGGGGCAGATGGTGCTTCGCGGCGGGTTTGGACTCTCCTATTTCCCCGGCAACGTCGCGTCGCCGTCATACCTGAAGAACCCGCCGTTCACGGCGAACTATGGCCCGATCGTCAGCACTGCGGCATCGAACTCCACGCCGAACGTCCGGCTCGCGGACGGCCTGCCGCCGCTCGTCAACAACACGCTCGACAATCTGTCCGGTGCGCTGATCGCAACGGGGCTCGACTTCAAGTCGAACCGCATCAAACAGTTCAACCTGATGGTCGAGAAGGAGTTCGCCGGCAGCGTGGTGTCGGTCGGATACGTGGGGTCGCGCGGAACGCAGTTGGCGACCAATCCCAACATCAACCTCGCGCCGGCAGGACCCGGCGCGGTGCCGCCGCGGCGGCCGTACGCCTCGACGTTCCCCAACGTCTCGAACATTGCCGTCTTTCTCAATCAGGGCGAATCGACCTACGACGCGATGCAGCTCGTCTTCCAGCGCCGGTATCGCGCGGGCCTGTCGTTCAACGGACACTACACGCTGGCTCACGCCAGGAATCTGTTGCCGACGACGTGGGACTGGCAGCAGCTGGAATGGTCGGACTCGCCGAACGACGTCCGGCACCGCTACGTGTTGACCGCCAACTACGAGTTCCCATGGGGGAGTTCGCTGACCGGGCTTGCTCGCGGCGTGCTGTACGGATGGCAGGTCAATCTCTCAGCCTACTGGCAGTCGGGGCTGCCCTTCACGGTCACCAATGCCGCGCCGCGCATGAACACCGGCGGTGCCGATCGGCCGGACATGGTCGGTGATCCCGAGTTGCCGTCGGACCAGCGCACGTTGCAGCGGTGGTTCAACACGTCGGCCTTCGTGCCGCAGCCGCAGTTCGTGGCCGGCAGCACGCCGGCGACGGTGCTGCACGGACCGGCTAACCGAATGATTGGGCTCTCCTTGTTCAAGAACCTGCCGCTCGGCGGCGCGACCAGCCTCCAGCTGCGGGCGGAAGTCTACAACCTGACCAACACACCGAACTTCGCGAACCCGAATTCGCAGCTCGGAAATCCCGCGTTCGGCACGATTTCAAGCACCGGCAATTCGATTCCGCGCCAGATGCAGTTCGCGGCGAAGCTGATTTTCTAGAAGGCTCCAGGCTCCGGGCTCCAGGCACAAAAGAAAAAGCGGGCCGGGTTTCCCCGGCCCGCCTCAGTTCCGCACCTCCAGGCCCGAAGCCTGGAGCCCGTAGCCTGTGGCCTAGAACGCCGCGTCCCCTAGGCCCATCTAAATCCGTGCTTCGACAGCGGCAGCGACCGCACGCGTGTGCCGCTGGCGGCGAAGATGGCGTTGGTCACCGCCGGCAGGATGGGCGGCAGCGAGGGCTCGCCCAGCCCGGTCGGCGGGTTGTTGGACTTGAGCCAGTGCGCTTCGATCACGGGCGGCGCCTGGGCCGCCTTCAGCAGCGGCACCTGATGCAGGTTGGTCTGGGCCACCTGCCCGTTCTTCACCGTGATCTCCTGCATCATGTGGCTGATGCCTTCGACCACGCCGCCTTGCACCAGGTTCTCGGCGTGCAGCGGGTTGATGATCTGGCTGCCGATGTCGCCCGCCACCCACACCTTGTTGATCTTGATCTTCTTGTCGGCGCTGACCGTCACTTCGGCCACTTCCGCGAAGTAGCCGCGGTGGCTGTACTGGAAGCCCACGCCCACTGCGGTGCCCTTGGGACGCGGCGCGCTCCAGTTGGACTTCTCGGCCACCAGCTTCAGCACGCCGATCATCCGTGAGGCGTTGAAGCCGTCGCCACCACGCTCCGGCGCCGGATAGGCCTGGTTGGCCAGCAGTTCGAGCCGGAACTGGATCGGGTCCTTCCCCGCCGCGTGCGCCAGCTCGTCGAGGAACGACTGGAACACGAACGAGTAGGCGTGGCTGCCAGGCGCGCGCAGCGCGCCCGTCGGCACACCCAGCGGGATCTTCGAGTCGCCGAACTCGTAGTTCGGCGCGAAGAGCGCCGGGAACTCGATCGCCCGGATCGCCGCCGACTGCGCGTAGCGCTCGCCCTCGCCGAAGGTGACGAAGTGGTTGCGCCACGCCACCAGCTTGCCGCTGGCGTCCACGCCGCCCTTCAGGTAGTGGTAGCCGGCGGGCCGGTACATGTCGTGGCGGATGTCGTCCTCGCGCGTCCACAGCAGCTTCACCGGCACGTTGCCGACCTGCTTGGCGATGGCGGCCACTTCGGCCACGTAGTCGTTGGTCAGGCGGCGGCCGAACCCGCCGCCCGCCTTCATCAGGTGCATCGTGATGTCGGACTGCTGGATGCCGAGCGTCTGCGCCACCACCGCCAGGCCCGCCGCGGGCGTCTGGCTGGGGGCCCAGATCTCGATCTTGCCGCCCTTCCAGTGCGCGATGCAGTTGTTGGGCTCGAGCGGCGTGTGGGTGATGAACGGGTACATGTAGGCGGCTTCGACGGTCTTGGCCGCCCCGGCCAGCGCCTTGTCCACGTCGCCGTCCTTGCGCAGGATCTGCTGGGCGGGTGTCTTGCCCAGTTCATCGGCGCGCGCCTGGAAGCCCTCGCTGGTCTGCGACGACGTCGGGTGCGACGCCCACGTCACCTTCAACTTGGTGCGGGCCGACTGCGCCTGCCACCAGCTGTCGGCGACGATCGCGACGCCCGGCACCACCGCCGTCAGGTTCGTGCCGCCTTCGAGCACGAAGGCGTGCTTCACGCCCGGCAGCGCCTTGATCTCGTCGAGGTTCGCGCTGGCGACGGCCGCACCGAACACCGGCGCCTTCTCGTACACCGCCCACAACATGCCCGGCAGCGTGAAGTCGATGCTGAACACCGGCTTGCCGGTGACCACGTTCAGCGTGTCCACGCCCTTCATCGGCTTGCCGATGATGGTGTAGTCCTTCGGATCCTTGAGCGGCACCATCGACAACATCGGCACCGGCAGCTTGGCGGCGGCTTCCGCCACCTCGCCGTAGCCCACTGACTTGTTGCTGGCGCGGTGCATCACGCGGCCCGCCGACGTCGTGCACTCAGCCGCGGGCACGCCCATCTGCTGCGCCGCGGCGGTGACGACCATCTGGCGGATGGCGGCGCCGACCTGGCGGCACGGATCCCAGTTCACGGGCGTCGCGGTGCTGCCGCCGGCCACCTGCGCGCCGTACTTGGACTGGTCCACGTCTGGCCTGTTCGACCGTGACGCGGCTCCATTCCACGTCCAGCTCGTCGGCGATGATCATCGGCAGCATGTTCTTGATGCCCTGACCGATCTCCGGGTTCTTGGAGATGATGGTCACCGCGCCGTTGGGCGCGATCTTCACGAACGCCGGCGCGACGAAGGTCGGCGGCGGGCCCTGCGGCGGACCCTGGGCGAACAGTTCCAGCGCGTCGAAGTGCAGGGCGAACACGGCGCCGCCGCCGGCGATAGCCGTGGCGCGCAGGAACGAGCGGCGGTTCAAAGTGGGATTCAACATGGCCGCCCCCTACTCCGCCGCTCCGGCCGTCTGCGTCGGCCGGGCGCCTGCGATTTCCACCGCGCGGTGCACCGCCTGCTTGATGCGCAGGTAGGTGCCGCAGCGGCACAGGTTGTTGGTCATCGCGGTGGTGATCTCCGCGTCGCTCGGCCGGGGGTTGGAGGACAGCAGCGCCGCTGCCGTCATGATCTGGCCCGCCTGGCAGTAGCCGCACTGCGGCACGTCGATCTCCTGCCACGCCCGCTGCAGCGGATGGCTGCCGTCGGCCGACAGGCCTTCGATGGTGGTGATGGCGGCGTTGGCCGCCTGCGCCACCGGGACCTGGCACGACCGCGTCGCGCGGCCCCGCAGGTTGACGGTGCAGGCGCCGCACTGGCCGATTCCGCAGCCGAACTTGGTCCCCTTCAGGCTGAGGACGTCTCGCAGGACCCACAGCAAAGGCATGTCGGCGGGCACGTCCACCGTGGTGGCTTTCCCGTTGACGTTCAAGGTGTAAGGCATGTTGGCAACTCGCTGGCGAAGAAGGACGTTCGGGAGTAGTCGACCGACATATTAGAGGGCGGGATCCGTCAAGAAAAGCAAGCAAACCGCTTAGAATCGATCTGCCATGCGGCCGCTGTTGCTCCTTGTCGGCGTATTGGGCGCATTGGCACAGCAGGAGCTCGGTTTTGCCGCCCGGGGCGCGCAGTCGCCGCCGGCGGCAGAGACCCAGCCCGCGGTTGCGCCCCGGATGCCGGGGAGCCGCTCGCCCCCACCTCAACCGTTCGATGAATGGCTGGCCGATCTGCGCAGGGAAGCGCGGGCGCGCGGCTTCTCGGACAGCGTGGTCCAGCACCTGGACGACCTGCAGCCATTGGAGCGGGTGATCGCCGCGGATCGGTCGCAGGCAGAGCTGAACCCCGGCTTCAACCGCTACCTCTCCGCCCGCCTCACGAAGGCCATGGTGCGACGCGGCCAGGAGGAGTCGCGCGCGTATCGCACCACCTTGGCCCGGGTGGAAAAGCAGTTCAAGGTTCAACAGGAAATCCTGGTCGCGGTGTGGGGCATCGAGACCCGGTACGGCCGGCTGACCGGGCGCACGCCGGTCCTGCAAGCGCTGGCGACGCTGGCGTGGGAACCACGGCGCTCGAGCTACTTCCGCAGCGAGCTGTTCGATGCGTTGACGATGGTGTCGCAGCGGCACGTGGAAGCTCGCGCCATGACGGGCTCGTGGGCCGGCGCCATGGGACAAACGCAGTTCATGCCGTCGAGCTATCTGAAACACGCGGTGGACTTCGACAAGGACGGCAAGAGCGACATCTGGCAGTCGACCCCCGATGCCCTGGCGTCGATTGCCAGCTACCTGAAGGCATACGGGTGGGACGGCACTTACACCTGGGGCCGCGAGGTGTCGATGACGCCGGCGGTTCGCGCGCGCATTGCCGACCGCGTACCCAAGCGCACCGAGGGCTGCTACGCCCGCCGCAACATGACCGAGCGGCTGCCGCTCGACGAGTGGAGCGAGATGGGCGTCAGGCGCGAGGACGGCGGCCCGCTGCCGAAATCATCGGTCCCCGCCGGCCTGGTGGACGTCGGCGAGCGCCTGTTCCTGGTCTACCCGAACTACGACGCCATCCTCGGCTACAACTGCGCGCACTACTACGCGCTCAGCGTCGCGTTGCTCGCTGACGCGTTGAAGTAGGCTTCCGGCTTCCGGCTCCCGGCTCCCGGCCTTTCGACGCGTGCCACGGCCACGGCGCGGCGCGCCCAGACGATCAGCGTGGGCGCCGACTCCAGCACTTCCACGGGCACGGCGTAGTACGGCATCGTCATCGCCCGGTCGGCGTACGGCTTGAACGGCGTCGAGCCCGCGGCCTCGTACTCCGCCCGCGTCGAGTCGTCCACCTTGAAATAGAGCACGTCGGCCGCCACGATGCCGAAGAAGACCTCGCCGGCGTACAGACCCACGCCGCCGAACATCGCCCGGGCGCGCAGTCCCTCGAGACCTGCCAGCTGATCGAGCACGAAGTCGCGGACGTTGCCGCTCACCCGCATCGACTTCAACCGCCCACGAGGCGCCGGCTTCCGGACAATCGCCATAGCAGAACTACCAACCTCCATCGACAGTCCGCACCAACCTCCACCGACAGTCCGGACTACGCTAGCATGAGGCTCGTGCGTTTGATGGTGTGGGTGCTGCTTCTCGCAGGAGCCATCGGCGGTCCGGCCGATGCGCAGACGCCGGTCTGTGCCACCGCGCCGGTCGAGTGCACCGGATGGGTGGCGGTCGGTACGGCCACGCAGCGTCTCCGCGTGTATCGCTCGCATCCGCTGGACCAGGCGAACCCCGCGATTCAGCGCGCGCTGGTCGTCGTGCACGGCGGTGGGCGCAACGCCGACAGCATCTTCCGATCGGGGCTGGCCGCGGCCTTCCTGGCGGGCGGCGCCGACACCACGCTGGTCGTGTCGCCGCGCTTCGCGTCAACCAGGGCTCCGAATGCCGCGACAGCATCGCCGACGGCGAGATCGGCTGGGGATGCGCCGGCTGGCGCTGGGGCGGACCCGCGCCGGCAAACGACAGCGTCACCACGTTCGACGCCATGGACGCCACCCTCCGCCAGCTCGCTCGCAAGGAGCTGTTCCCGAATCTCCGTGCGATCGTCGTCGCCGGATTCTCGGCCGGTGGCCAGTACGTCGTCCGTTACGCGATGGCCAACAAGGTGCACGACGCGCTGGGCGTGCCGGTCAGCTACGTCGTCGGCAGCCCCTCCAGCTACGCCTATCCCGACGCCTCCAGACCGGACGCCGGCGACGGCACCTTCCAGCCGTTCATCGACGCCCAGAACTGCACCACTTACCACCGCTGGCCCTACGGCCTGCAGAACCGCGCCGGCTATGCCGCG
Organism: uncultured Acidobacteriota bacterium; assembly: GCA_963713655.1. Taxonomy (GTDB): domain Bacteria; phylum Acidobacteriota; class Vicinamibacteria; order Vicinamibacterales; family UBA2999; genus CAWEBF01. The sequence continues at coordinate 23,494 of CAVQMT010000020.1, read as the reverse complement.
GCGCTGACCGACGACCAGCTGCGCGCGCAGCTGGTGGCCCGTCCGATCACCTATCTGCTAGGCGGTCTGGACACGACGCCCGAGTTCGGCTTCGACGCCACCTGCCCGGCCATGGCGCAGGGCCCGTCGCGCCTGGCCCGTGCCCAGTCGTTCCAGAAGCTGATGACGAGCAAGTACGGAGCGAAGCACGCGCTCGTCGTCGCCCGCGCCTGCGGCCACAGCGACCGCTGCGTCTTCACATCCGACGTGGCCTTGCCGTTACTTGTGCCAAAGCAATAAGTTCTTGACCGACCCGACAGCCTGGAGCCCGACCGAGCCTGGAGCCCACGAATGCCAACCCCATACGAAAGCGCCGACCTGCTGATCAAGCTCTACGACCTGCGCCGCGATCCGACGATGCGCGAAGCCCGCAACTGGTTCGCGCGCGAGTTCAACCCGTCGGACGATCGACGACGTGATGTCGGCGGTGGCGGGGCCGCATAGCGGCCACTTCCGCATGGTGACGAGCTACTGGGACATGGCGGCGTCGTTCGTCGCCAACGGCGCCGTCGACGAGCAGATGTTCAACGACGCCAACGGCGAGCAGCTGGTCGTCCTGGCCAAGATCGAGCCGTTCCTGGCCGAGTACCGCACCCGGACCGGCAACCCCAACTACCTCGTGCACCTCGAGAAGGTGGTCATGAAGCGGCCGGGCGCGAAGGAGGCGATGGCCGCGATGCGCGAGCGCTTCCGCGCGATGGCCGCCCGAGCTAAGCCGGCCGACCGACTGCAGCCTGCCGCCTTCAACTGCGCTGTTAGCCGTCCGGGCGCGGGCGGTGGACACCCGCGGCATGGAAATCCGGAAGGTCGAGCCCGACTCGCCCGATTCGACCAGCGTCAGCCGGCCGCCGTTGGCCTCCACGGCGCCGCGGGCGATCGACAGCCCCAGCCCGGCACCGCTCAACGCCGACGCGTCGCCAAACCGGTAGAAGCGATCGAAGATGTGCTGGCGTGCCGCCGGCGGCACGCCGGGGCCCGAGTCCACCACGTCGCAGACGGCCTCGCGCGGCGTCTCCGACACCCGCACGCGCACCGCTCCGCCGACCGGCGTGAACTTGATCGCGTTGTCCACCAGGTTGATCAGCGCCTGCCGCAGCACCTGGCGATCGGCCAGCGCCGACGGCGTTGCGTTCCGTTCGACGACGATCTGCTGCTGCTTTTCCTCGGCCAGCACGCTCAGGTGGGAGACGACGTTGTCGGCCAGCGCCTGCAGGTCCACCACCTCTCGCGAGAGCGGCGCCTGCCCGGTCTCGGCGCGCGACAACGTCAGCAGGCGATCGACCAGGCCGGCAAGCCGATCGGCTTCCTCCAGCATGCTGCCGATGATGGTGCGATAGCCCTGCTCGTCGGGATGGCCGCGCAGCCCCACCTCGCCGACGCTGCGGATCGAGGTCAGCGGCGTGCGCAGCTCGTGCGACACGTCGGAGGTGAACTGCCGCATCTGCTCGAACGATCGCTGCAGGCGACCCAGCGTCTCGTTGAACACCGCCGCCAGGCGGCCCATCTCGTCGTCGGGGTTCTCCACCGGCAGGCGATCCGCGCAGGCGCTCGGCGGTGATCGACCGCGCGCGCTCGGTCATCGTCTCCACCGGCTCGAGCGCCCGCCGCGCCAGCGCGTAGCCGCCCAGGCCGGCCACCGCCACCGCCAGCGGCAGGCCGAGCGCGAAGATCAGCATCACCTCGCGCACCTGGTCCTGCAACGCCGGCCTCCGACGCCGCGACCTGGATCACCACCGGCTTCGAGGCGATGCGCCCGCGGCGGGTCAGGATGCGAATCGGCGCCGGCTCGTTCGGCACGGTGATCGACACGATGCGGTTGTCGTCGGGCTGGGCCGCCAGCGCCCGGCTTTCGGGCACGGGCCGGCGCTCGGCCTCGGCGCTGCGATAGAGCAGCGCCGCCGCCGCGGCCCCACACCTGCAGCCACGGCCGCTCTTCCTCGACCTCCAGCAGATCGTCCTCGATACCAGGAAATCCCGCCTTCGGGCGTCTGGTCCACCATCGCCGCGGCCCACTGGAAGTCGCCGCGCAGCCGCTGATCCAGCGCCGCCGACGCCGCCTGCCGCACGAACGCCAGCACCACCACGGCGTAGACGGTCAGCACGACCACCATCACGCCCACGTACCACAACGTGAGGCGCCGCCGAAGCGAATGGGCGCGCCACCACCGCGTCATGGCTCGGTCTCGTTCAACATGAAGCCGACGCCGCGCACGGTGTGAATCAGCTTGACGTCGCCTTCGGTGTCCACCTTGCGGCGCAGGCGGGCGATGTGCACGTCGATGACGTTGTCGAGCGGCGTGGACCGCGCCGGCTCCTTCCACACGTCGCGGGCCAGCGCCTCGCGCGACACCACCTGCGCCTGCAGCCGCAGCAGGTACTCGAGCAGCTCGAACTCGCGCACCGTCAGCTCCACGCTCCGCGCGCCGCGCGCGACCTTGCGCGTCACCAGGTCCATCGTCAGATCGCCGGCGGACAGCTTGGGCGTATCGGTGGAGCGCCCCCGCCGCACCAGCGCGCGGATCCGCGCCACCAGCTCTGCGAACGCGAACGGCTTCACCAGGTAGTCGTCCGCCCCGGCATCGAGGCCGATGACCCGGTCCTGGACGGTGTCGCGCGCGGTCAGCACCAGCACCGGCGTCTTCAGGCCCCGTTGGCGCAGCGCCGACAGGATCTCGAGGCCGCTGCGTCCGGGCAGCCCCAGATCGAGCAGCACCACGTCGAAGGTCTCGGTGGTGACGCGGAAGTAGGCGCCCTCGCCGGTGGTCTCGAGCACCACGTGAAACTGCTCACCCTCCAGGCCTTCGCGCAGGGCGTTGGCGACTTTCTGTTCGTCCTCGACCACCAGCACGCGCATTGCTCGCATTCTCGCACCAAAGGCGAGCGAGGCGACGCCCGGGCTGCCTCGCTCGACGAGCCATAGGCGGACGCAGATGCCGTCCGCCGGGCCGCGACACGACTTCTCCCTGCTCGAGACGATGCGGCTCGAGGACGGACGCGTGGTGAGGCAGGAGGAGCACCTGGCGCGCATGGCCGCCGCGGCGCGCGCCCACGGGTTCGCCTGGGACCAGGGACGCGTGACCGGCGCGCTCGCCGGCGCAGCAGCCGGTCAGCCCACCGGGCGCTGGCGCATCAGGCTTCTGCTCGCCGACACCGGCGAACCGACGGTCGAGTGCTCGGCGTTTCCGGAAGCGAGCGGGCGGCCGTGGAGGGTGGCGCTGGCGGCCGACGCCTGTGGACGCGGCCGACCCCTTCCTGCGCCTCAAGACGACACGGCGTCAGATCTACGACGCCGCTCGCCTGGCGCGTCCCGACGCGGACGACGTGGTGTTGTGGACGCAGGACGGCGCCATCACCGAGTCCACGATCGCAAACGTGGTCGTGGAGTTGGACGGCACGCTCTACACGCCGCCGGCCACTGGCGCCCTCCTGCCCGGCGTGTTTCGCGGCGAGCTGGTGCGCACCGGGCGCGTCCGCGAACGCACGATCCTGAAGCACGAAGCCGTGTCGGCGCCGCGCGTCTGGCTGGTCAACAGCCTGCGCGAGTGGATCGAGGCGGAGTGGGCGCTGATAAGCTAGAACGAATGCAATCCCTGGTTGAGCTCGAACAGATCCTCACGGCCGCGCTCGACCTGCGCCGTCGTCCCGTGGCCATCGCTTTTGCCGACAGCGCCCCCGGCCGGAACCCCGGCGCTGAAAGGCACGCAGCCCTCGGGCTGCAGCTTCTGGCGGCTCGCCGCCGACGGCGCCGCGTTCTACACGGTGCCAGCCGATCACCTCAACTGCCCCGTCGGCAGCTACACGCACAACATCGCGTTGCCGCCCGAGCGCGAGGCGGAACTGACGGGCACACTCTCGCTGATGGCGGACGTCGGCTATATCAAGATGACGGAGGTGCCGTCGATTCCCCGGCTGGCGCAGTCGCCGAACGTCATCGTCTACGCGCCGCTGGCGGCCTCGCCGATTGACGCCCGACGTCGTCGTGTTGTCGGGCAGGCCGTCGAAGCTGATGCTCCTCCACGAGGCCGCGTCCAGCGCCGGCGTCGCCACGACGCCGCTGCTCGGACGGCCCACCTGCATGGCCGTGCCCGCCGCGCTGTCGGGCGGCGTCGCGTCCAGCCTGGGCTGCATCGGCAACCGGGTCTACACCGACGTGGGCGACGACGAGTTCTATTCGGTGATTGCCGGCTCCGACCTGGGCGGCGTGTGCGACGCGCTCGGCACGATCCTCTCAGCCAATCGCACGCTGGCCGACTATCATCGCGAACGGCGCGAAACGCTGGCGCGCCCGGCATAGGCGGCGCGGCGGCGCATCTTCGCCCCCGTCAGGCGCCAGGACACGGCGAGCAGGTCTCGCAGGGCCTCCGGCGTCACCGCGAAAGCCGCACCAGAATCAGCGGCCATCGCCGGTAGTACTCGGTGAGGTAGTAGGTCTCGGGCGCATCCTCCAGCAGCCAGCGCCGCTCGTCTTCGTCGTAGCGGACCACCAGCGTGCCGGGTTCGGCCGACGGGTGGCTGGCCAGTCCGGCCATGAAGCTGCCCCCGCGCTGCAACCGCGGCGACCCGGCCTTCACGATCGCTTCCACATCGGGCAGCGTGAGCCCCACGGCCTTCACGGCCTCGAACGCCGTGTGCGGTGCGGGTTTCGCCATTGGCAACCGCGGCATCGGCCCCCAGTATCCGTCCATGTCATCCACATGTCACCTCCGGTCACCTTGCCGCCATTGAGGCACCCGTCCGAGGGACTCCACAGTGGTCGCATGGTCAAGGCTGCTCTCTGTTGTGCTGCTGGTATCGCTTGGCGCGCCCGGCGTGCCGGACGCGGCGGAACGCGCCTGGATCGACGTCACGGTACGCGTCTACGACGCCGCCTCGATGGCGCCCGCGGACAAGGCGCGTGCGCTCGCGCTCGCGGCGGCGGTACTGGCGCCCGCGGAACTGAACGTCCACTTCGTGCACTGTGCCGCAGCGAGTCACCGAGCCGTCGTGCAATGAGGCGCTCGGCCCCGACGAGCTGGCGCTGCGGCTGGTGCGCAACTCCTCGCCGCGAATGCACTCCGCCGCGCCGCTGGCCACTTGGTGATGCGCTGCTGGACTCGCGGCGCCGGAACGGCGCCCTGGCCACGATCTACGTCGAGCGCGTCCATGGCTGGCGCGCGAAAGCCAGGCCGATCGCCGTCGTGCTGCTCGGCCGTGCCATCGCGCACGAGCTGGTGCACGCGTTGTCCGGGCAAGGCACGCATGCCCCGCACGGGCTGATGCGCGCCGTCTGGTCGGCCCAGGAAATCGCCGACAATCGAGCGGGAGACTGGGTCCTGCGAGACTCGGAAACGGCGGCGTTGCGGGGCCGCGACGGCAGACGCTGCTGGGAACGGACCTGCATGGTCCGAGCGCGATGATGAAGAGACAGGAGGCTCGAGCCAGCGCGTCAGCGGCTCAAGGCCCGTTGCGCGAGGTGCCCGGCTTCCACGGGAAAGGTCCGCGCGAGGACGCGGTGGTCCTCCCCCGCCAGACGCCATCGCGTCCAGTCGACTCGCGCCCGCCGGGCCTCCACGAGCAACTGCGAGCCAGGGCCGTCGCCGAAACATGCGACGGCCGCGCGTGTGCCCTCCAATCGCCTCGACGCTCCTCATCCGTCCACGCTTCCGCGGCCGTGCGCGAGACCTCACACGACCAATCGGGGACGCCCTCCTGACGAGCCACGAGCCAATACGACTGGCTCGCCTCCTCATAGTCCGAGGGGCTGCCATATGTGGTGGAGTACATGTCGTAGACGGACAAGGCCGGAGGTCTTTCCAGCCTGAGCACCGACACTAGCAGCTGTTCCACGAACAGGGCGACAAGGACCGTCACCTGCGCGACCCGCAACGCCGACCATCGGCGCGGAGCAACGGCGGCTGCGCGCGTGCCGTCGAAGACGTGCCATGGCAGAAACGACAGCGCGAGCACCCACCATCCCGGCCAGAACAGACCCTGGAAGAGCAGGAACCCCGAGAGGATGGCCACCGCTGCCACTCCGCTCGCGGCGCGCAGCCTGTAATCGGTGGCCAGCGCACCGACGATCACCACCGCTTCGACGATCACGGCGGCCGCGGACGCCGCGATTGCGAGCCCCGGATACTGGCCCAGCCCGAGTCCCCAATCCACGACCGCACCCGGCGAATCGGTCAGAAAGTGATATTTCACGGTGCCGTTCGTGATCCACGCGAGCCCGGCGTCGCGCAGCTTGGCCCAGGCCGCCGCGAGGAAACACACGCCGAGAACCACGCCAGGGATCCAGTGCACGTAGCCGTATTCCGCGAGCGCCCGTGCGGACGGACCGCGCCCGGCCCGGCGCCTCCACCACGCATCGACGCTCCAGGCATCGCCCCACGGCGCAAAGAGCAGTGCGGTCGAGCCCACGAGCATCGCGCTGTACGGATGGGCATTACCGCGGACGGTGTGCAGGAGCACCCACAGCCAGAGGCCACAGTAGCTCGCCACATACGACGCGCGCGCGCACACGCCGGCGATGAAGGCGACGAGCCCCACGACCAAGGCCGCCTGACCCCACGTCGCGAGCACCGGCTGGGCTTCTGAAAGCGCGCCAGACCCAGCCGAAGCCGAGACGGTCAACTGGCGCCGCGGAGGAGGCAACCAGGACGGCCAGCTTCTCGTTGATCGGCTGGTGCAGGACCATTGCCAGCAAGGCCGCGCCGAAAACCACGCGAAACGCGCCGACCGAACGTGCCGATCCGACTGGGGCCCACGCGGCCGCGAGACGGTGGGCCACCGTGTGTCCGCGGCCGAGCCAGGCGGGCGCCGCGCGAGCGACGCGTGGCACCGTCGTCAGCGCGAACCCCACCGCCGAGAGGCCCAACAGCCAGGCGAGGACGCCCAGCAGCCCCGGCAGGACGCGTGCGCCGGGACCACGATATGGATCGCGGGAGGCTTCGCGCCAGATGGTGAAGCGCAACCGGTTGATGTAGTGCGTGTCCTCCACGCCCGGGTCGGTCACCAGCGCGCGCACGTTTCGCCGGGAGGGGTCGGCGAGGTAGTAGGCCCACGTGCTGCCTTCGCGGAACACCGGCCGCGTCAGCCTGTATCGCGCCTCGAGATCGCGACGCTCGGGTTCGCCGACGCGCGAAGCCCAGCGCACGTTGACCAGTGCTGGCCGGGCACCGTAGATGAGGTCTGGTGCCGCGACGCATGCGACTGCCAGCGCCGCGCAGGCAAGGCTGAAGACCCACGCACGGCGCTTAAGCAGTCCCGTTGCCGGTGGCCATTCCCGGTAGATTGTAGCCCTCGGGTTCTTCGCGCGGCAGAACGCCGCCAAGTTACGGCAGCGGCGGCGGTACACGACGGCGCGGCGTCCGAACATCATGAACAGCACGGCGCCGAAACCAATCGTCCAGGCCAGATACTCGACCACGAACCCGACGACCGAGAGCGGCGTGGACACGAGCCACAGCGGTCCGCCGCCGATGCTGATCAGCCTGCCGAGCAGCACCGGCGACACGATCAACAGGACGCCGGCGATGGTGGCGGCGAAGACGCCGGCGCCGTTCTCGCTCCACACGCGCCCGAGCACGAGCTGGCCGAGCTCGCGAGCCACGGCCGTGAACCCGACCAGCGCCAGCACCGCCAGCGCCAGCACGGCAAACGGCAGCAGCAGCAGGAACGGAATGCCGATGATGGTGATGACGAGGACGATGGCCACGATCACGAGCGCCGGCACCATCAGCACCTGGGACAAGAAGCCGACCGCCCCGGCCTTGAGGGGCTCGGCGGCCGCCAGCGTACGAATGCGCTCCACGTAGCCCCCGCCCACGAGCAGCACGATCGCGGTCAGCAGACACAGAATCCCCACCCGCACCACGGTGGAGATCAGCGAGAAGAAGCCGCCGAACGGGTTGCCGACGTCCAGCCTGGCCACCCGCCCCAGCGCGGCCAGCCGAAGCCGGGGTTGATGTTGATGGGACCGACGCCCACCTCCTCGACTTCCCCGCCGATGCGTGCGGCGGGATTGCGATCCAGCCGGCCGCCCACGACCACCACGTCGCCAGTGACATCGGCCTGCGGCCCGAGCTGGGCGCTGCCACCGACCACCACGACCTCGCCGGTCACGCGCCCGTTCACGCGGGCGAAGCCGCCGATGACCACCACGTCGCCTTCGACCGTCTCGCCCTCGTTCGACGGTGATGGTGCCGCCGAAGCGCACACGATCGCCCGAGTTGGAGCCGCGCCGGCCGAAGGGGCCACGGCGCGCGCGGCGATCTCGCCGATCGTCGTCGGGATCGGGGGGTGCCACCACTGGAGGCGCGGCAGACGGCGCCGGTTCGGCCGCCGCCTCGGCACCCGCGAGCGCGCGCTGCTGGCTGGGGTTGAGAAAGGAGACGCGGACCACCAGGTCGGCGTCGGCGCCGATCCGGTTCCGCAACTCGGCGCCGGTGACGGTCTGGCCGTCGATGGCGATCGAGCCTTCGTGGACTTCGATGGACCGCAGGTCGTTGATGCGCGTACGAGGCCGCAGCATCACGCCGTCCTGAAGCGGCAGCACCTCGAATCGCCGGTCCAGTTGTGCCCGCAGGTCCGAGACATCCGCCGGCGTCTGCGCCGCCGCGCCGCCCTCCCCTGGCCCGACGTGGAAGGCGATGGCGCCCAGCACGACGATGAGCAGTCGAACCAGCAGATGTGGTCTCCCGGTCATTTGGTCGACTCCTTCTCCCGAACGTCCGTCTCGAACAAGCGTCTCAACCCCACGATGCCAATGCCCCCAGCACCAGCAGCCCGCCGGTGCCCCCGAGCGCCTGGGGCGTCACCAGGCTGGCCGCCACCGCCCGGCCCGCCGTCCCCGCGATCGTCCACACGTCGGTCCCGGTGGTGATGGCGACCGCCAGCCACAGCACCCCGTCGAGCGCTAGCCGCAGTCCCCAGACGAACCCGCGCGCCAACAGCGGCAGCCCGAAAACCACGCCAAATCCGGCCACGATGGCCCCCACCCCGACCACCGCCACCCAACGCAGGGCACGGCGACCGAGCCAGCTTTGGCTCACGTAATTACCTTTACGAGTGGAACGCGCAGGAGGTTGCACGGCAGCGGGCCCTGGGAGCCCGCGCCTATGGTGGCCCATTGGAGGGGCCCGCCGGAAGAGCTGGAACGCCGGTTCAGCCCTTCATCTTGCGCAGGTCGTCGCCGAGGACGATGGCCTCGGCAATCTCCTTCTTGGACTTCCGCCGCTGCCGGCTCTGGCGCTGGATGGTGAGGTGCGCCTCCTCCTCGGTCAGCCCGAGATCGCGCTGCAGGATGCCCTTGGCGCGGTCCACCACCTTGCGGGTCTCGAGCTGTTCGGTCAGCTCGACGTTCTGAACCTCGAGGCGCGCCATCTCGATCTCGGCACCGACGATGAATCCGAGCGTGGAGATCAGCTGAATCTCGCGGCGGCCGTGCTCGTGCGGTTCACGATGCTGGACGTTGATCACGCCGACCAGCTTGCCGCGCGACAGCACCGGCACCGACAGGAACGCGTCGTAGCGATCCTCGGGCAGCTCGTTGAAGGTCTGGAAGCGCGGGTCCTCCCATGCGCGGCGACCCACCGCCACCGGCTGGCGATGTTCGGCCACCCAGCCGGTGATGCCTTCGCCCATGCGCAGCTTCAGCCGGCCGACGACATCGAGGTGCGGCGTCTTCGAGGCGCGCAACACCAGGTCCTCGTTCTCGAGCACGTAGACGAAGCAGGAGTCACACGACACCACGGTGGAGACGAACTCCACCACGCGCTCGAGCACGGCATTGAGCGGGTCGGCCGCCGCAATGCTGGAGCCAATTTCGTGAAGGGCGTCGATCGCCGAATTCTCGGTCACAGTCCTCTCAACTCTTCGAGTTTCACGTGTCATGCCGCCGATTCGTCCGTCGCGGGGCTCAGCGCCGCGCGATATGAGTAGACTCCTGCCCGTTCCACCGTCGCCGGCGCCCACCGCGAGGACCAGTAGGCACCCAGTTCCAGGAGCACCAGAGTGCCGAGGCCGAACAGCGCCGCGACGGCAACCAGGCCCAGGGTGTACTGCCCCGTCAGGTCCTTGATCGATCCGAGGAGCGTCGGCAGGAAGAAGCCGCCGAGCCCGCCGGCCGCGCCGACCACCCCGGTCACCAGGCCGATCCGATCGGGAAACCGCTGCGGCACCAGTTGGAACACTGCCCCGTTGCCCATCCCCAGCAGGCCCATCCCGACGCCCAGCACCGCGACGGCCATGCCCACCGGTGGTAGCGCCGCCACGATGCCGAGGCAGATGCCCGCCGCGGCCAGCAGGCCCACCAGCAGTCGATAGCCCCCGACGCGGTCGGACAGCCAGCCGCCGACCGGGCGCAGGAAGCTGCCGGCCACCACGACCAGCGTGGTGAAGTCGCCCGCCACGACGCGTGACACCTGGTACTGCTCGTGGAAGAACGTGGTGAGGAAACTGGCCAGCCCGACGAACCCGCCGAACGTCAGGCTGTAAAGAAACGACAGCCACAGAGTGTCGGACTCGCGCAGCGCAGCGCCGTAGTCGGCGAGCGACGTGCGCGGGCGCGGCGCCGGGCTGTCCCGGGCGATGAGCGCGAAGACGACGAACACCACCAGGATCGGCAGCACCGCCAGGCCCAGCGTGGCCGCCCAGCCCAGGCGCTCGGCAAGACGCGGCGCGAACAGCGTCGCCAGGAGCGTCCCCGAGTTGCCGGCGCCGGCAATCCCCATCGCCAGGCCCTGATACTCCGGGGGATACCACCGGCTGGCAAGCGGCAGCGCGACGGCGAAGCTGGCGCCGGCGATCCCGAGCAGCAGGCCGATGGCGTAGAGATGTTGCACGGTGGACGCCAGGCGCCACCCTGCCAGCAGCGCAGCGATCGTCAGCACCATGCCGATGAGCGCGGCCCGGCGGCCGCCGATGCGGTCGCCCAGCGTGCCGAGGAGCGGCCGGAACAGCGAGCCGCCGAGCAGCGGGATGGCGGTGACCAGCCCCTGCTGCGTCGCCGACAGGCCCAGGTCGTCGCGGAGGAACGGCGCCAGCGGGCCCAGCAGCACCCAGGTCATGAAGCTGACGTCGAAGTAGAGCAAGGCCGCCACCAGCGTCGGGGTATGGCCCGCCGACAAGAACCCTTTCCGTCCCTCACTCATTACGCCGCCTCCTCGTGCACGCGCGTCGCGCTCGGAATGAGGACGCTGACGACCCCGTCATCGACCCGGGTCTGATAGGTCCCGACACAGTGGTCGCGGCCGTGCGACGGGCGCACCACGGCTCCGCTGTCGAGGTCGATTTTCCACGCGTGCAACGGGCACACGACCGACGTGCCCGTGACGATGCCGTCGCACAGTGGTCCTCCCTGATGCGGGCACTGTGGGTCGGTGGCGAGAAAGCGGTCGCCGAGGTTGAAGAGCGCCAGCTCGCGATCCCCCACCAGCACCGCCCGCCCCTCCCGGGGCGGGATGTCGTCGCAGACCGTCACGCGAATCCATCGTCCGTCGCTCATACGTCCACTGTCTCCATCGCCCGAATCGGCGTGAACTGCGTCGCCGTCTTTGGCGTGCGTCCCTCGAGCCACGCGTCGCTGGCCCGGGCCTTCGACTTCTGCAGCCGGTCCAGCAGCGCACGGCGCACCGGCTCGGGCGCGTACACCGTCTCCTTGCGCACCTTCTCGATGCCCAGCCGCTCCACGAAGTCGTAGGTGCGCTCCAGGTAGTTGGCGTTCTCGCGGTAGTACCTGGAAGAAGAGCTCGCAGGCCTCGAGCGCCTGCTCGGTCGTTTCCACCGTAATCAGGAGGTCGGCCTTCCGTACGCCCTTGCCCGCCGCGCCGCCGACCACCACCTGCCAGCCGTTCTCCTGGCCCACCATGCCGATGTCCTTGACCGTGGCCTCGGCGCAGTTGCGCGGGCAGCCGACGGTGGCCATCTTCACCTTGTGCGGCGTGAACAGCTGCTCGAACCGCCGCTCGAGCTCGATGCCGGCGGCGGTCGAGTCCTGCACGCCGTAGCGGCAGAACTCGGTGCCGACGCAGGTCTTCACCATGCGCACGCCCTTGGTGTAGGCCTGGCCGGACGGCATGCCGAGGTCGGCCCACACGGCGGGCAGATCGGCCTTCTTCACGCCCAGCAGATCGATTCGCTGGCTGCCGGTGATCTTCACCATCGGCACGCGGTACTTGTCCGCCACGTCCGCGATCCGCCGCAGCTCGTCGGGGCTGGTCACGCCGCCGCGAATCCGGGGGATGACCGAGAAGGTGCCGTCCTTCTGGATGTTGGCGTGCACGCGATCGTTGATGAACCGCGCCGAGCGGTCCTCGTCGTGATCGCCGCACCACAGCATGTCGAGCATGTAGCTGAGGGCCGGCTTGCACACCTCGCAGCCGATGCCGTTGCCGTATATCTCGAGCACTTCCTGCACCGACTTGAGCCGCTGGCTGCGGAGGATGTCGCGCAGCTTGTCCTCGGCAAACGGCAGGCAGGCGCAGATGACCTTCTTGACTTCTTCCTCGAACTCCGGCGCCACCGCGCGCAGCAGGTCCTGGCACAGCGTGGTGCAGCTGCCGCAGCTCGTGCTGGCACGCGTGCACTCCTTGAGCTGGGACATCGTGTTGACGCCCTTCTCGTGGATGGCCTGGATGATGGTGCCCTTGGTGACGCCGATGCAGCCGCAGATGGTGGCGCTGTCGGCCATCGAGGCCACTTCGCCGCCGGCGTCGGCCGTCGGCGGCGGAAACAGCAGGTACCTGCGCTGGCCGGAGATGTCGGCATCGGTGCGCAGCCAGTCCATGTAACGGTGGCTGTCGGAGGTGTCGCCGACCAGGATCGCGCCGACCAGTTTCCCGTCGCGGACCGTCAGCTTCTTGTAGATCCCCAGGGCGCGGTCCTCGAACCGCACCGGCTCGGCGTTCTGCTCGCTCCAGTCGCCGGCCGAGAACACGTCGACGCCCATGATCTTGAGCTTCGCGGCCGGCACGGTGCCGGTGTAGGTGGGGCCGCGGTTGCCGGTCATGGTCGCCGCCAGCACTTTGCCCTGCTCGAACAGCGGCGCCACCAGGCCGTAGCAGACGCCGCGATGCTCGACGCACTCGCCGACCGCGAAGATGTCGGGATCGGAGGTCTCCATGTAGTCGTTGACGACGATGCCGCGGTTGACGTGGAGCCCGGCCTTGTAGGCCAGGTCGACGTTGGGACGGATGCCGGCGGCCACGACCACCAGCTCGGCCTCGATCGCGGTGTCGTCCGACAGCGCCACGCCTTCCACGTGCCCGTTGCTGCCGAGGATCGCGGTGGTGGTGCGGCCGAGCAGCACGCGCACGCCCAGTTCCTCGATCTTCCCGAGCAGGTACTGCCCGCCGTCCGGATCGAGCTGCCGCTCCATCAGCGTCGAGGCCAGGTGCAGCACGGTGACGTCGCACCCCTGCACCTGCAGCCCGCGGGCCGCTTCGAGGCCGAGGAGACCGCCGCCGATCACCACCGCCTTCACGCCCGGTCGCCGCGCGCCGCAGGATCTCGCGCGTGTCGTCGAGGGTGCGGAACGCCAGCACGCCGCTCCGGTGCAGGCCCTCGATCGGCGGCAGGAACGCGGAGCTGCCGGTGGCCAGCAGCAGCGTGTCGTAGGGCGTGACGCGGCCTTCGGCGTCGGTGACGGTCTTGTCCTCGGAGTTGACGTCCACCACGCGCACGCCGACGCGCAGGTCGATCTGGTTGCGCTGGTACCACTCGACCGGGTTGATCACGATGTCGTCGGCCGGCTTCTCGCCCGCCAGCACCGACGACAGCATGATCCGGTTGTAGTTGACGTGCGTTTCGTCGCCGAACACCGTCACCTGGAATCGGGGCTCGTGCCTGAGGATCTGCTCCAGGCAGTTCATCCCGGCCATGCCGTTGCCGACCACCACCAGTCGCTTCATCGCCCGCCTCCTGCCGTGGCCCGCTCGACGCGCACGGCCGACTGCTTGTAGTTGGGCTCGCGGGAGTGCGGATCGAACTCGCTCTGCGTGACCTGGTTCGCGTTCGCCTCGGCGTAGTGAAACGGCACGAACACCTGGCCCGGCGCCACGGTTTCGGTGACCCGCAGCTCGACGTCCTTGATGCGCCCGCGGCGCGACACCACGTCCACTCTGTCCTGCGGCGTCAGCCGCAGCCGCCGCGCGTCGCGCGGGTTCATCTCCAGCCAGGCGTTTGGCGACAGCCGCTCGAGGATCGGCACCTTGCCGGTCTTGGTGCGCGTGTGCCAGTGCTCGACCGTGCGGCCGGTATTGAGTACCAGCGGATAGTCTGTCGTCGGCTGCTCGGGGAACGGCACCCACTCGGTGGGGATCAGCTTCGCCCGGCCGTCGTCGGTCTTGAAGCCGCCGAATGCATACAAGCGGCGGGTGGCCTGCGGCTCGGTGGCGCCGGCCGGGAACGGCCACTGCACGCCGCCGTGCGTCTCGAGATCCTCGTAGGTGATGCCCGAGTAGTCGCACAGCCGTCCCGCCGAGACGCGCTTCCACTCCTCGAACGCGTCGCCGGGCGTGCGCCACCCCGCGAACAGCTCGTCGCGAACCCCCAACGTGTCGGCCAGCGCCAGGAAGATGTCGAAGTCGGCGCGCGCCTCGCCCGGAGGCGCCACGGCGCGCTTCACCCGGCTGACCCGGCGCTCCGAGTTCGTGTAGGTGCCGTCCTTCTCGCCCCAGATCGCGGCCGGCAGGATCAGATCGGCGAACTCGCTGGTCGGCGTCGGCGCGTAGCCGTCCTGCACCACCAGGAACTCCAGCCCCTCGAGTGCCTGCCGCAGGGCGCCGAGGTTGGGGAACGACACGATCGGGTTGGTCGCGATGATCCACAGCCCGCGGATGCGCTTGTCGAGCGCGGCTTCGATGATGTCGGGATACGCCAGGCCGCGCGCCGTCGGGATGCGATCGGCGGCGATCCCCCACAGCGCCGCCAGCTCGCGGCGATCGGTTTCGCTCTCGAACTTGCGGTAGCCGGGCAGGCTCGAGGCAAAGCCGCTCTCGCGCGTGCCCATGGCGTTGCACTGCCCGGTGATCGAGAACGGCGCCGCCCCCGCGCGGCCGATGTTGCCGGTGATGAGCGCCAGGTTGTTGATGGCGTTGACGGTTTCGGTGCCCTTGGAGCTGTGGTTCACGCCCATCGTCCAGCCGATGAACGCGGCCCTGGCGTTGGCGTAGACCCAGGCGGTCCGGTAGATCTGCTCCGGCGCGAGGCCGGTGATCTCCGCGGCGCGCTCGGGAGTGCAGTCGCGCACCGATGCGCGCAGCTGGTCGAATCCGGTGGTGTAGGCCTCGACGTAGTCGCGATCCACCAGGTCGTGTTCGATCACCACGTGGATCAGGGCGTTGAGCAGCGCCAGGTCCGACCGCGGGCGCAGCGGCAGATGCAGGTCGGCCATCATCGCCGTCTTGGTCACCCGGGGATCGACGACGATGAGCGTGGTGTCCGGGTTGGCCTGCAGCCGGCGGCAGAGAATCGGGTGGTTCTCGGCGATGTTGGCGCCAATCAGCAGGATGACGTCGGCGGTCTCCAGATCCTCGTAGGCGCCGGGTGGCCCGTCGCTGCCGAACGATCGCTTGTAGCCGGACGACCGCCGTGGACATGCACAGCGTGGTGTTGCCGTCGTAGTTCGGGGTGCCGAGGCCCAGCTGCACCAGCTTGCCCAGGGTGTAGAACTCCTCGGTGACGAGCTGCCCGGTGCTGATCACGCCGATGCTGTCGCGGCCGTGGCGCGCCTGAATGGACCGGAAGCGCGTCGCCATCTCGGACAGCGCGTCGTCCCAGGAGACGCGGGTGCGGGCTGCCGCGCCGGTCGCGGCGAAGCATCGGGTAGAGCGCGCGGTTGTCGGCGTCGAGCGTGTGATGCTCCGACAGTCCCTTGGGGCACAGCACGCCGCGGTTCACGGGATGGTCGGGGTTGCCGCGCACGCTCACGGCGCGGCCGTCCTTCACGCCGACCAGCATGCCGCAGCCCACCGAGCAGTAGCCGCAGGTGGTGGCCACCCACCGGTCCGCCGCCTTCTTCGCCGACACGTAGCCGGCCTCCGGATCCACGGCGTAGCGGTAATCCTCCGCGCCGGTGTCGAGACCGATCAGCCGCTTCAGGTTCATGCGGCCTCCCGGGCGCTCGGCACATACGGGGCGGTCATGTGCATCGGCACCACGCTGACGAAGAACAGGTAGCGGCCGACGATCTCGCCGGACAGCGCGACCAGCAGCGCGGCCGCGAACGCGGCGCGGCCGCCGAACAGCCAGTCCTGCTCGCCCGACGGGCCGGCGACGAGCGGCAACACGATCGCGCCGGCGACGAGCAGCGCGCCCCTGGCGATGAACGGGCGCCGCAGCATCGTGGAGAGCAGCCGTGCGGTGCCGCGCAGCTCCAGGCCGTCGGCGGCGATGAGGCGCAGGAACCGAACGGCGACCAGCACCAGCTGCGCGACACCCAGTGCCGCCGCAATCGCCCCCAGCCACCAGGCGTCGCCGACGCCGATGGCGCCGGCGAAGAGCGGCCCCAGCACGGCGGCGGTGAACGCGAATTGCATCGGCGTGTACCAGGTGTTCCACGCCGGACGCGAGCCGACGCGGTAGATACAGCCGCTCGCGAGCACGCCGGCGAGCCCCAGGATCACGGTCAACGCGCCCACCGCCACGCCGCCGGGCAGCCCGACCCACAAGGCGCCCGCGTAAGCCGCGGCGACGCCCGAGAACGCGCCGAAGAGCAGCACCTCGCGGCTCAGCCACGATCGGCGCCACATCCGGATTGCGCGATAGGCGTGCACCGGGCGTCCGAGGTGCAACGTGGAGGCGGTGAGCGCCAGCCCGCCGACGAGCAGCGACGCGATCGCGGCCACGCCCAGCCGCCCGGCCGCACCCAGCACCTGCAGCAGCCAGATGGTGGCGAATGCGCCCACCGACAACTGCGTCAGCACCGTCATCACCACCAGCGGCCAGTGCGGGTGCTCGGGCTTGACGTGGGTGATGTCGCGCGGACGCGCATTGGGCGGCAGGTCGACGCCCGACACCCGCGTCGTCGACAGGCTGTAGTCCTCGGAGGGCGCCTCGGTGACGCGCCGGCGACGCGACCGACTCGCGCCACTCCTTCATGTTCACGATCTCGATCGTGATCGCGCCTTCGGGGCACGCGCTCACGCAGGCGGGAGCGGCGCCGGTCGACAGCCGGCCGTGGCACATGTCGCACTTGCCGACGACGCCCGCGCTCCGGGTTGTATTGCGGCACGCCGTAGGAGCAGTTCCACGTGCAGTACCTGGCAGCCGATGCAGGCGTCGGCGCTGTGGCCGACGATGCCGGTCGCCGGGTCCTTGGTGTAGGCGTCCACCGGGCAGCCCTCGAGGCACGTCGGCTCGAGGCAGTGATTGCAGCCCATCGACAGGTACGAACGCGTGGCCTGCGGGAACCAGCCGCCTTCGATCTCGCTGACGCGGCGCCAGTTGATCGACGCGGGGTTGCCGTTCTGCTCGTTGCACGCCACCACGCAGCACTTGCAGCCGATGCACTTCCGCATGTCGAAGTGGAACCGGTACTGCTCGCCCTCGGCCGGGCGGCGGGATGGCAGGCGGGCGAGGTCGACGGTGGTGGTGCCGATGCGGGAGGCGGGCGTGCCGCTGCGGCGCGTCAGCGCGAACGCGACGTCGTCGTCGGCCACGCGAGTCAGCAACGGTAAAGCCATCGAGCCCCCCCGGACACGAAGTCCCTTACGCAACGTCCATCGCAGGACGGCGTTCGGCTCGACAGGGAGCGTTGACGTTGATACCGCCCTCGATCGGGCGGCCCGGCGCGGTTCGAACCCTCGCTGCGACACGGAGCGAGTCGGCGCCGGATTCAGTCAGCGACGGCTGACCAACGGGTCACTCGCGTCGCAGCGAGTGCACGCGATCGAAGATACACACGACGGCGGCGGACCGCAAGGCCACCGTCGCCGACACCGACGTACTGAACGACTCGCATGTCCGACAGGATTGTCGGCACGTGACAACCGCGCGACGCGTCCGCAGGCACCCCGCAACCGGCCCCGCCGGCGGTGCACCGGTGCGCGCGGCGCAGGCACGTCCTACATTTCCGTTCAGCATCGGCTCTAGCCTGCACAGAACTGTCGCATTCGTGCGCCCGCGCCAGGCCGCGATCCACGGGAATTCGAGCCCAGACTTGCAGATTCACATGGGAAAGCGCGTCACCGTGCATCTGTGGAACATCGCTTGCAACACTTGGACCCGAGCGGCCGCGACGCCCGCTTGAATTACCTGGCCCCGACGCCTCCCTGACAGCCACGCGGCTTTGACCTCGATCGTGAGATCGAGAGGGAGACGATTGCATGCACGTTCGCCCGCGTACGGCCCTTCCGCCCTTCGTGTGCCTTGCCACCGCCCTGTTCGTCAGCACGTCCGCCACCGCCCAGTCCACGCAGCCCGCCGCCAGCTCCGCCCCGGCCGCGCAGCCGCAAGCCGCGCCGGCGGCTCAGGCCCAGCCCGCGCCCGCCGCACGCGTTCCCGTCTTCAACCGCGCCAACGAACACCTGCCCTCGTGGCTGCGGGTTCGCGGCGAGTTTCGTGAGCGCATCGAAGGCTTCGAGAGCGGCGGCTTCGTCGACGACCGCGACGACTACTACGCCCTGAGCCGCGTGCGCTTGAACGTCGCCGTGACGGCGAAGCCGTGGCTCAGCTTCCAGACCAACCTGCACGACGCACGCGTCGGCGACAAGGAGGTGGGGCCGGTGGCGGCGCCGTTTCGCGCGCCGTTCGACATCCGCATGGCGTTTGCCGACGTCGGCACCGGCAAGTCGCCGGCCGCGCTGCGGCTCGGCCGCCAGGAACTCGCGTTCGGCGAACAGCGCCTGCTCGGTCATCTGGCGTGGGTGAACACCGGACGCGTGTGGGACGGCGGCGCGCGCCACGCTGCGGTCGAAGCCGGTGCAGGTGGACGTCTTCGCCGCGTCGCTGGTGCGCTTCCTGCCCGACGACTGGGACCGCAGCGGCTTCGGCAACCGCCTCTACGGTGCCTACGCCAGCGCCGGCGCGCTGATACCGCAGGCCACGGTGGAGCCGTACGCGATCTTCCGCCGCGACGAGAACCTGGCGAGCGAGCTCGGGCCGCGCGGCACGCTGCAGCAGACCACCGCCGGGGTTCGCATCGCCGGCAAGCTGCCGGCGCGGCTGGACTACGGCGTCGAGATGGCGGCGCAGCGCGGCAGCCTGGCCCAGGACGACGTGAGCGCGTGGGCCGGGCCACTGGCAGATCCGCGAGTCGCTGCCCGGCAAGGGCGCGGTGAAGCTGATCTCCGAGTACAACTTCGCGTCCGGCGACGGCAACCCCACCGACGGCGTCCGCCACACCTTCGATCAGCTGTATCCCACCGGCCACGACAAGCTGGGGCTGAGCGACCAGGTGGGGTGGCGGAACATCCACCACCTGCGCGAAGGCGTCGAGTTCTCGCCCTGGCAAGAACACGCCGCTGTCGGTCGAGCTACCACACCTGGTGGCTGGCCAACCGCAACGACGGGCTGTACGCGGCGTCGGGCGCGCTGTCGGCGCGCGTCCCCGGCGGCGCCGCGTCGTCGCACGTCGGACAGGAAATCGACGTGCAAGTGACCCGGCGCCCTGACGCCGCAGCTGGCGCTCTCGGCCGGCTATGCGTTCCTCGAGCCCGGCAAGTTCCTCGACCAGGCCACGCCCGGCGCATCCTTCAGCGCGCCGTTCGTGATGGCGACCTACACCTTCCTGGCGGAGAAATGAGCATGCAACGACGAACGTTCCTGAAAGCGACTGGCACCTCGGCGGCCGGCGTCTTGATCTCCGGCATGCCCTCGGGCTGGGTGGGCGGCGCCTACGCGGCCGACGGCCCGGAAGTCTCCACGGTCCGGTTCGGCATCATCGCGCTGACCGACTGCGCGCCGATCGTGATGGCGCACGAGCTCGGATTGTTCAAGAAGTTCGGCATCGAATCGATCGTGTCGAAGGAGGCGTCGTGGGCGGTCATCCGCGACAAGCTGTCGATCGGCGAGAACCAGGCGACGCACATGCTGATCGGCATGCCGCTGGCGTCGACGATGGGCCTGGCGGGATCGCCGGTCAAGCCGATGGTGATTCCCTGGCTGCTCAACCGCAACGGCCAGGCGATCACGCTCAACAACACGCTGAAGAAGGCCGGCGTCAAGAAGCCGGCGGACGTCAAGCCGCTGGCCATGGCGGCCAAGGCCAAGGGCGAGCCGCTCACCTTCGCGATGACGTTCCCGCCGGGCACCCACGCGATGTGGATGCGCTACTGGCTGGCCGCCGGCGGCATCAACCCCGACAAGGACGTCACGCTCATCACCATCCCGCCGCCGCAGATGGTGGCCAACATGAAGGTGGACAAGATGGACGGCTTCTGCGTCGGCGAGCCGTGGAACAACCGCGCCATCGACGACGGCATCGGCTACACGGTCACGACCACCCAGGCGATGTGGAAGGACCACCCCGAGAAGGTGTGCGCGTTCACCGAGGAGTTCGCCGAGAAGAACCCGAAGACGGTGAAGGCGATCCTGAAGGCGCTGCACCTGGCCAGCGTCGAGCTGGACAAGATGGAGAACCGGCCGAAGTTCGCCGAGGTGATCGCGCGGCCGGCCTACATCAACTGCCCGCCGGCGATCATCACCGAGCGGCTGATGGGCAAGTACCAGTACGGCGACGGCCGCGTCGAGCAGGATCCGAACTACATGATCTTCTCGAACCGCGGCTGCAACTACCCGCACCAGATCTACGCCAAGTGGTGGCTGACGCCAGTTCCGCCGCTGGGGCATGACCAAGGGCGCGCCCGACTACAGCGGCGTCGCCAAGAAGGTGCTGCGCAGCGACATCTACCTCGAAGCCATGAAGGAGCTGGGCGTCAAGGTGGACGTGCAGGAGCAGACCTCGATCACGCTCTTCGACAGCGTGTTCGACGGCAAGGACCCGGAGAAGTACGCGAGGTCGTTCGCCGTGAACAGCCTCGCGAGTTGACCACGGACCGATCAACGGGAGCCGGAAGCCGGGAGCCGGAAGCCGTTCCTAGGAGGAGATGACGTGAAACAGCGGTTCCTGAACCTGGCGTTGCCCTTGTGCGGAATCGGCCTGGCGCTGGTGGGTGGTGGATGGCCAGCCGCTACGTGGCCGACCTGCCGTCTCCTCTGCGGACGTGGGAGGAGAGCAAGCTGTACATCATGGAGCCGCTGACCAAGCGGGGCGAGACCGATCAGGGCATCCTGCTCCTCGCCTCGTACAGCCTGGTGCGGGTGGCGCAGGGATTCCTGCTCGGAATCGCCCTGGCCACCCCGCTCGGGTTCCTGCTGGGCGCCTCGCCCACGCTGACCAAGATGTTCGACCCGCTGATGCAGGTCCTGCGTCCGATCTCGCCGCTCGCCTGGCTGCCGCTGGGCCTGGTGCTGTTCCAGAAGTCCGAGCCCGCCGCGCTCTTCGCCATCGCCGTGTGCTCGATGTGGCCGACGGTGATCAACACCATGACCGGCGTGCGCGCCATTCCGCAGGACTACTGGAACGTGGCCAAGGCGCTGCGGCTGTCGAAGACCACCACGTTCCTGAAGATCATCCTGCCCGCCACGCTGCCCTACATGTTCACCGGCTATCGGCTCAGCCTCGGCATCGCCTGGCTGGTCATCGTCGCCAGCGAGATGCTGACCGGCACGCCCGGCATCGGCGGCTTCCTGTGGCAGGAATACAACTCGCTGGTCTACGCGCACATCCTGCTGGCCATCGTCACGATCGGCATCGTCGGCTTCGCGCTCGATCGCCTGATGGGCGTGGCCGAGGCGCGGCTCCGCGCGGTATGAGCGCTGAGCCAGCGTGTCGTACATCGAGGTCACGGGCGTCGGGAAGTCGTTCGCGCGCGACGGGCGGCCGCGCGAGGTCCTGCGCGACGTCTCGCTGGCGGTCGAGGAGGGCGAGTTCGTGTCGATCGTCGGCGCGATGGGCAGCGGCAAGTCCACGCTGCTCGGCATGATGGCGGGGCTGACCGCGCCCGATGCCGGCACGATCACGGTTGCCGACCAGCCGGTGATCGGGCGTGCTGGACGGGGCGGCCTTCGTGTTCCAGAACTACTCGCTGCTGCCGTGGCTGAGCGCGCTCGAAAACGTGCGCCTGGCGGTGGCCGCGGCCTTCCCCACCGAGGCGCAGCCCGAGCATCGCGCGCGCGCGACCGCGGCGCTCGAGCGGGTGGGACTGGGCGCGGCGCTCGATCGCAAGCCGAGGCACCTGAGCGGCGGCATGCGGCAGCGCGTGGCGCTGGCGCGGGCCTTTGCCACCGAGCCGTCGGTCCTCTTCCTGGACGAGCCGTTCGGCGCGCTGGACGCGCTGACGCGCGAGACGCTGCAGTCGGACCTGGCGGCCCTGTGCGAAGCCGCGGGATCGGCCGGTCACGACGGTGATGGTCACCAACAACCTGGACGAGGCGATCCTGCTGTCGGATCGGATCGTGCCCGTCGTGCCGGGGCCGCCGGCGACGCTGGGCGCGGCGGTCCTGCGTCGGCCTGCCCCGGCCCGCGCTCCGCGACACTGCTGGCCACAGACGAGGCCGCGGGTGTCGCGCGGGCCGAGATTATTTCGGCACTGACCGCGGGACAAAGGCTGCGGGCTCCAGGCTCCAGGCTCCAGGCCTCAGGCTCCAGCGCTCCAGCCGCCACCACGAGGAGGACTGATGTGCTCGTTCCACTCGAACTGACGGGGCTCACGCGGATCTTCCCGACGCCCACGGGCCCGTTCGTGGCCGTGAAGGACGTGAACGCGCAGATCCAGGCCGGCGAGTTCGTTGCGGTGCTGGGCCATTCCGGCTGCGGCAAGTCCACCGTGCTGGCGATGGTGGCCGGACTGGATCGCTCCACGCTGGGCGGCGTGCTGGTGGACGGCACCGAGGTGACCGACCCGGGCCCCGAGCGCGCGGTGGTGTTCCAGGCGCCGTGCCTGCTGCCGTGGCAGACCGCGCTCGAGAACGTGGCGCTGGCCGCCACGCAGGGCGCCACCAGGCGCAGCCGCGCGCGAGGCGCTGCGAGGCGGCGCGGCACTATCTCGATCTCGTCGGCGTCGGCGACGTGGCCGGGCAGTATCCCGGCGAGCTGTCGCTCGGCACGCAACAGTGCGTGTCGTTCGCGCGCGCGCTGGCGGTGGAGCCGCGGTTCCTGCTGCTCGACGAGCCGTTCTCCATGCTCGACTCGCTGACGCGGTTCGAGCTGCAGGACATGCTGCTGCGGGTGTGGGAGTCGTCCGGCATGACCGTGGTGATGGTGACCCACGACATCGACGAGGCGCTGTATCTGTCGGACCGCCTGCGTGCTGATGACCGACGGCCCCGGCGCCACGGTGGGCGACGTGTTCACGGTGCCCTTCCACCGCCCGCGTGTCAGGACCGCCGTGCTGGCCGACTCCCGCTACCAGGGCGCGCGCCGCCACGTGGTGGACTTCCTGGAGCACCACGCCCGGCAGTCGCGCCCGAGCGC
>CAVQMT010000019.1:0-105299 GCA_963713655.1 uncultured Acidobacteriota bacterium | reverse complement strand
AGGCCAGGGCCGTCTCGTCGCTGTTTCGCTGTATCGCGAGACAGTAGAGACAGCGCTCTCGCTAGAGACAACCGAGCTGATCGGTTTCGCGCTTTGCCGGTCGCGCAGCCGTGACGTGCAACCAAAGGTCCGGCGGCGTAGTCCGTGACGTGCAACGCCAGGTGCTGGTGACGGCTGAGGACGTATCGGGGTATTTCTGCAGGCAACGCAATCGCACTTTTCAGATCGGAACCTGACGTGACGAAACAGCCGGAGCCGGATCGTACCGGAGGACCGAAAGGAGCCCCCGGGGATTGGTCCCGATCCACTACCGGCGGCGTGCCATGAGCAGCGAAGCTAAAGAGCCCGTCACCGCAGCCGAGCGGATGCGGCACCATCGCAAGCGACGGCGTAATGGTCTTCGCTGTCTGCGTGTCGTGTTACACGAAACGGAAATCAATTCCCTTGTTAATAAAGGATTTTTGAGACCGGAACGCCCGCAGGATCATGCAGCCATCCAGAGCGCGATTAATGGCTTCATCTGCCATTCATTGGCCCGGGCGGAGGGGGAGCAAAGTTAAGGCCACTGCGGCTTGGTAGCGGCAGGAGCCGACTATGAACGAGCTGGCGCGTCGCGACGCGATCTCTAGCTAAGTCCGAGCCCGTCCCCTTTGATCTTAACTCAAGTGAGAGTTCGAACATGCCTGCGGCGCTGGAACGAAGCTACGACGGGATCATCATCGGGGCCGGCCACCACGGCCTGGTGCTCGGCTCCTATCTCGCGCGCTGCGGCCTCGACATCCTGCTAGTTGACCGGCGTCTGCAATACGGCGGCGCACTCGTGACCGAGGAAGTGACCGCACCCGGCTTCTATCACAACCTGCATTCGATCAATCATTTCCATATCAGCGAGACACCCTGGTTCAAGGATTTGGGCCTCGCCGACCGAGTCACCTACATTACGCCGCGCTACGAGTTCGGCCAGCCACACCTCGACGGCTCCGCACTCGTGTTCGGGCGCGATCTCGAGGAGACGCTCGCCAACGTCGCGCGCTTCTCCAAGAGGGACGCCGCGACCTTCCGCGATTGGAACCGCAAGGCCGAGGAGATCACGGCCCGCATTTTCCTGCCGGAGCGTTTCTCCGAGCCGCTGCCACGAGCCGAGCGCGAGGCGCTGCTGTCGCGCAGCGACATCGGCCGCGATTTTCTCGCGGCGACGAAGCGCCAGCCGTTCGACGTTGTGCAGGAGCTGTTCGAGAACGAGCACGTGCAGCTTCTGTTCCTGTTCAAGATCTCGCTGTTCGGGACCTGGCTCGTGGACACCATGTCCAAGACGAGCCCCATGGGCTCGGTGATCCGCGCCTTCGACCTGCAAAGCGGCTACCAGCTCTGCAAGGGCGGCTCGGCCAACCTAGCGCGCGGCCTGATGGAGACATTCATCGCGGCCGGCGGGCGGTTCGCACCCAGGTCGAGCTCGACCGCATCGTGATCGAGGGCGGCAAGGCGACCGGAATAGCTCTCAAGGACGGACGCACCGTGCGCGCCCGGCAGTTCGTCGCCAGCACGTTGAACGTGCATCAGACCTTCGAGGACTACATCGGGCGCGCGCAGCTTCCGGCCGCGTTCCTGAAGAAGCTCGACGAATTTGAGTACACCAAGTGGACGATCTTCGGCCTGCATCTGGCGCTGCACGAGCCGGTGCGCTTCCACTCGGAGAAATTCGATCCGAACATCCACCGCACGCTGAAATGGAGCCTCGGTGCGGAGACCATGGACGAGCTGCTCGCGGCACATAAAGACGTCATGGCCGATCGCGTGCCGCAGATCGTGCAGTTCGGCTCAGGCGCGCTCAGCGTGCTCGACCCGACGCAGGCGCCGCCGGGCAAGCACACGACTTACGCCTGGCATGTTATGCCGCTCAATCCCGACATCGGTTCGCGCGACTACGAGACGTTCAAACAGGAGTTCGCCGAGCGGATCATCGAGAAATGGGCGCGCTACGCGCCCAACATGACGCGCAAGAACATCATCGCGCAGCATGTCTATACCGCGCGCGAGTACACGCAGACCTTCCCGCAAATGCGGGGCGGCGACATTTTCATGGGCGCGTTCAGCGCCGAGCAGGTGATGTACAACCACTTCGGCTACCGCACGCCGATCGAGCGGCTCTACATGTCGGGCTCGGCCACGCATCCGGGCGGCGCGATCTCGGGCGGCGGCGGCTACATCAGCGCCGGCGTCATCGCGCGCGATCTCGGCTTGGAGCCGTGGTGGAAGGCCTGGGACGCGGCCGGGGCGCTCGGCGCCGTGCCGGCGGCGGCGTGAAACAAAAAGAAAAGGCCTTCCGGCGCCCTTAGGCCGCGGGTCTCCTGCCACGTTCTCTGTTGAGCGCGAGAAGCCTCGCGACGAGGTCTTCCTAGCTAGCAAGGAGTTGCGGCACCACGTTCCCGCGATGGCAGCGACTAGCATTTGGACGAATGCGAGAGCAGCCGTCCAGACCAGCAGTTGCTCCGTCTTCTCACGGACAGGGCGCATGCCGGCCTCCTCACGATCACAGCGTGACCTCGAACAGATCGTCTGAAGCACCGTCCATTGGAGAAAAGTTGGAGATGCCGGCCGGGACAGCTCAATTTTTGGCACTAAGATACTGAAATCGTTGGCGCTCCCTAGGGGACTCGAACCCATGTTTTCGCCGTGAGAGGGCGCCTGGAAAGGGCTTCCACGGCGCGCCGGGCGTGGAAGCAGCTCCCCGACGCACTGGACTAAACGGTTATGCGGACAATGAGCTAGCTGGCGCGCCCGGAAAGGATTCGAACCTCGAACAGCTTGCGAGACTATTTTGTTCGCTATATGTTCCCACGACGCTTTCGGGGTCAAATATTCCAAAAGAGCCGTCATGGCGGATCAGATCGTCATCACCGAGAAGACCAGCCAAGCGAAAGACGTTCGCGCCGCCGTCGGTTCTCGATACGGGGAAATCCTTCCGGCTGAGGGTCATCTGTTCGACCTTCTCGAACCGGAAGATGTCGTGCCGGCCTGGAAGCGCTGGTCGCCGATCCTGTTTCGTCCCGAAGGCCTTTATGGCACCCGCCCAGCAGAAGGCGGCAACAAAGCCGCAAAGCTCAGAGCCGTTCGTGAGGCTCTCCGCACCGCTAAGCGGGTTTGGCTCGCCACCGATTGCGACCGCGAGGGTCAGCTCATCGGTCAGGAAATTCTCGAGCATTACGATTACCGTGGCCAAGTCATGCGGGTGCTGTTTACCGCGCAGGTCTCAGCAGACGATCCGCGACGCATTCGGCCGGGCAAGGCCAAATGCCGAATACGCCCCTCTTTACGCCGCCGCCGTTGGGCGCCGACAGGCCGACCAGATCTACAATCTGTCGCTCACCCGCACCGCGACCGTCATTCTTGGGCAGGGTTCGCGCCGGCGTGATTGGAGTTGGTCGCGTCAAGACGCCGACTTTGGCGATCGTATGCAAGCGTGGACTCGAAATCCGTAACTTTGTGCCACAGGCGTATTTTGAAGTTGTCGCTACGGCGAAAGTTTCGGGCGGTCAATTTCAGATGCGGCACGTGCCGCAGGTGCAAATCGTCCGGCGTGAGTTGCCGAGGACGTTGTCAAAGCGGCTCAAGGTTTCGAGGGCCCGCTTGGCGTACGTGTCGAAGACAAGCGACAAGGTCCGCCGAAGCTCCACGATTTGCCCTCGCTGCAGAAACTATGTGGCTCGCGCTTCGGCTGGCCTGCCAGCAAGACGCTCGCGGTGGCGCAGGAGCTAAGGCGATC
Organism: uncultured Acidobacteriota bacterium; assembly: GCA_963713655.1. Classification (GTDB taxonomy): domain Bacteria; phylum Acidobacteriota; class Vicinamibacteria; order Vicinamibacterales; family UBA2999; genus CAWEBF01. The sequence goes on along the minus strand of CAVQMT010000019.1, from coordinate 101,536 downwards.
TACCTGCTGGAGGGGGAGCTGTACCAGGTCGAGAAGCTGGACTTCGAGGGCCGCAAGGCCTACGTGCGGCGCATCGATTGCGACTATTACACCGATGCCATCAGCCACACCAAGGTGACGATTCTCGACACCTTCGAGGCGGGAAGCGCGGCCGCGCTCGGGGTGCCGCCCGCCGTTGACGTGGCCTCGGCTGCCGCCGGCCTGGAGCGCCAGGAGGTGCCCGTCGACGTGCCCGAATTGCCTTCCGGGTTCCCGGTGGCGCCTCCGGGCGGCGTGGTGGGCGATGACGCGCGCGCGCACGGCGAAGTGCACGTGTTGTCCCGCGTCGTCGGCTTCAAGAAGATCAAGTTCTACACCAACGAGAACGTGGGCTCGGGCGACCTGGACCTGCCCGAGCAGCAGATGCACACCACGGCCTACTGGCTGACCGTGCCGCAAGCGGTTGTCGATGCGCTGCCCTATGCGCCGGACGACCGCCGGGACGGGGTGGTGGGCCTGTCGTTCGCGATGCGGCAGGTGGCGCAGCTGCTGCTGATGTGCGACCGCCAGGACGTGGGCGTGGCGATTGGCAGCGGCGACGAGGCCGCAGGCGCGCCGCGGCTCGCCTGCGGGCGACGACGAGAAGCCGCCCCGAATCTTCATCTACGACAACTATCCCGGCGGCATCGGCTTCAGCCAGCCGCTGTTCGCGATGCACGCGGATCTGCTGGCGCGCACGCGCGCGATGATTGCCGGCTGCTCGTGCGAGCGCGGCTGTCCGACGTGCGTCGGGCCGATTGGCGACGCCGGGCCGCTGGCCAAGCTGGTGGCGCTGCGGATTCTCGATCTCCTGGCGAAACCGGTGCGCGCGGCCGCCATCGACGAGCCGCCGTTCGAGGTCAACGAGCTGGCCGCCGGGCGACGGGTTCGACGCGGCGCAGGGGAGCGCGTTCTGAGTTCCCTCTCCGACCGGCTGCGGGGCGTCATTCGCCCGGGCGCGCGGCCCGTGGAGCCGCGGCCCGCGTCCACGGACGCGACTCTCCGATCCCGCCGAGGCGCTGGGCGGATCGTGGCACGAGGTAGACGGGCAGCGCTTCGTGGTCATCGAGCGTGTGTACCGGCCGGGGCATCGCCACGGCCGGGTGACGGTGGCCGACGGGTTGCCGCCCAGCGAGGGCGTGTGGCCGGCGCTGGATCTGCTGGCACGAACGGCGTGCCGGCAGGGCCTGGTGTTCGTGGACCTGGAGACCACGGGGCTGGCGGGCGGCGCCGGTACCTACGCGTTCCTGGTCGGGTGCGGCTGGTTCGACGGCGGCACGTTCCGCGTTCGCCAGTACCTGATGTCCAGCGTGGCGGGGGAGCGCGCGTTGTTGACGGCGCTCACCGAGGTGGCGCGCGAGTCGGGGACGGTCGTCACCTACAACGGCAAGACGTTCGACCTGCCGTTGATCGAGACGCGCTATCTCTTTCATCGGATGGAGTCGCCGTTCGCGGGCATGCCGCACGTGGACATGCTGCATCCGGCCCGCCGCCTGTGGCGGCCCTTGGGGGATGCGCCGCGGCCGGCGGGCAGCGACGACGGCCGCGTGAGCGCCTTCGAGTCGGCGTGCCGGCTGACCACGCTCGAGCGCACGCAGTGCGGGTTCGAGCGCGAGGGCGACGTGCCGGGGTGGGAGATTCCCGATCGCTATTTCGCCTTCGTCCGGAGCGGCGATGCCAGGCATCTCGAGGGCGTGCTCGAGCACAACCGGCTCGACATCCTCTCGCTGGCGCTCGTCACCGCGCAGACCTGCCAGATGCTCGAGGAGGGGCCGGCGGCGGCGCGCAGCGCCCGCGAGGCCCTGGGTCTCGGACGCATCTACTTGAGCGGCGGCCGGCTGCAGGAAGCGCGCGAGTGTTTTGCCGACGCCGGCGGCCTTTCGGGCCCGCGCGATCGCGCCGCTGAGGGCTGGCATCACGGGGCGGCGGTGGTCCAGGCCGAGGCATTGCGCGCCTTCGCGCTCATCTCGCGGCGTGCGCGCCAGTTCGACGATGCCGAGCTGGCGTGGCGGCGCGTGCTGGAGCTCGAGGGCAGCCCACCGCAGATCGTCCGCGAGGCCACCGATGCCCTGGCGGTGCACTACGAGCACCGCCGCCGCGATCTACGGGCGGCGAAGTCCTACGCGCTGCGGTCGCTCGGGTTCGAGGGCAGCCCGTCCCGCGAGGGCGCGATCCGCCACCGTGTGGCCCGCCTCGATCGCAAGCTCGAACGGGCCGAGACCGTCCCGGCGTTGCCCTTCTGAGTCGCCGGCACGGTCCTAGCGAGGCTGCGCCTCGGACCACGCTGGGCTCCGCCCGCAGGGCGTGTTTGCCCGCGTCGCGCCTGCGCGAACGGGTTCGACTTGACTCATCGTAGGCCAGCGTCTGTCGCGGCTCGCCGCCGCGAAATTCCCAGCCCTCGGTGGTGTATATACTGCCCCACCGCCCGGCTTCTGGCGGGGAAGTCGAGGCATGAACCCCTAGTTCGCGTAATCCAATCGGTCCCCTGGTCGGCTCCCGTGGAAACCCCTGTTACGAGGAGGCACGATGCGGACATTGACCCTGGGCTCGGCGGCGGTTCTCTCGGTCGTTCTTCTCCTTCCGGCAACAGCAGCAGCACAAGCCACCATTACCGGCGTGGTCCACGACGCGTCCGGTGCCGTCCTGCCAGGCGTCACGGTGGAGGCCGCCAGTCCAGCCCTGATTGAAAAAGTCCGGTCGGTCGTCACCGACGACACGGGCCAGTACCGGATCGTCGACTCTACGCGCGGGCACCTACCTGGTGACGTTCATGCTGCCAGGCTTCAGCGTGGTCAAGCGCGAGAACATCGAGCTGCGCGGCGAGTTCGTGGCCACGGTGAACGCCGACCTGCGCGTCGGCGGCCTCGAAGAGACGATCACGGTCACGGGCGAGTCGCCCACCGTGGACATCCAGAGCGCGCGCGTGCAGACGATCCTGGACAAGGACGTCCTGGCCGCCATTCCGTCATCGCGCAACGCCAACGGCATCCAGGCGCTGATACCCGGTTTGACCGTGGGCCTGACCCCCGGCGACGCCGGCGGCATTACCGGCGGCGCCGGCGGCATGGCCGGGTTCATCCACGGCGCCCGCGCCTCCGATTCCCGGACGCTCCACGACGGCATCAACACCGGCTGGGCCGGCGCCAACTCGAACGCCGCCGTCTCGAACGTCGCCGGGTCGCAGGAAGTGATCCTGACCACGTCGGGCGGCCTCGGCGAAGCCGAAACCGCTGGCCTGGTGCTCAACGTCATCCCGCGCGACGGCGGCAATCAATTCAGCGGCACGGTGTTCTTCTCGGGCGCGAACGGATCCCTGCAGGGCAGTAACTATACCGACGAGCTGCGCGCCGCCGGTCTTCGCTCGCCGCAGGAGCTGATGAAGGTCTACGACTTCAACCCGATGGGCGGCGGGCGCATCATTCGCGACAAGCTGTGGTTCTACCTGACCTACCGCGAGGTGGTGGCCGAGAACACCATTCCCGGAATGTTCTTCAACAAGAACGCCGGCGATCCCACCAAGTGGCTGGTGGACTTCGACACCTCGCGACCCGTCCTACGGCGACAGCGTGACCAGGAACGGCGTCGTCCGGCTGACGTGGCAGGTGTCCGACACGCAACAAGATCAGCCTGAGCCACTCCGAGCAGTACGACCGGCAGAACAAGGAAGGCGGCGGGTCGGCCACCCGCACCCCCGAGGCGCAGGGTCTGAGGCTTTACACACCCGGCCACATCCAGACGGCCACGTGGACGTCGCCCTTCACCAGCCGTCTGCTGCTCGAGGCCGGCTGGGGGAACTACCTGTCGCGGTACGCCAACACCGCCCGCGCATCGACGGCACGCACAACGACGCGCTTGATCTCGATCCTCGAGCAGTGCTCGGCCGGCTGCCCGACCAACGGCGGGCATTCCCAACCTGATCTACCGCTACAACTTTCCGCTGCAGCAGGGGTTCGAGCGCCATCAGATCGGCACGCTGGCGCAGATGCGGGCGTCGGCCTCCTATATCCCCGGCTCGCACAACATCAAGGTGGGCTACCAGGGCAACGTCAGCCACCCGAGCCAGGGCTATTTCAACACCACGCCGTTCATCCAGTTCCGGTTCAACAACGGCATCCCCAACCAGTTGACCCAGACGGCCGTGTACCCCGGCACCGTCGAGCTCCAGCGCAACATCCTGATGACGTCGTTCTACGCCCAGGACACCTACACGCGCAGTCGCCTGACGCTGCAGGGCGGCCTGCGCTTCGACGGCATCGGCACCGGGTACCCTGACACCGGCGCCGGCGGCCCCGACTACCTGCTGATGCCGACGCCGCTGTTCTGGCCGGCCGGGACGACCGACGAGATCCACTGGAAGGACCTCACGCCGCGAGTGGGCGCCGCCTACGACCTCTTCGGCAACGGCAAGACGGCGGTCAAGTTCAACATCGGCAAGTACCTCACCGCCCTCACCGCCAGCAACAGCGACCTCGATCTCCACCCGCTCATCCGCACGAACCTCTCCACGAACCGGACGTGGAACGACGCCAACGTTAACTTCGTGCCGAACTGCGATCTGCGGGCCGACGACGGCCAACGGCGAGTGCGGCGCCGATGGACAATCAGCAACTTCGGCCGCGAGGTGTTCACCAAGACGTTCGATCCCGATCTGATCAACGGCTGGGGCAAGCGCACCTACAACTGGGAGATGGGGCTGTCGGTGCAGCACGAGCTGCTGCCCCGCCTGGGCCTCACGGTAGGTTACTTCCGCCGCTCGTTCGGGAACTTCTACACCGCGAACAACCGCTTGACGACGACCGCCGACTACACGCCGTTCAGCATTCCGATTCCAGCGGACCCGCGGCTGCCGGGCGGTGGCGGCGGCACGGTCAGCGGCCTCTACAACCTGGTGCCGGGCAAGGTGGGACAGGAGGACCTGTATTCGCAGCTCTCCGAGAACTTCGGCGACGATGACGGAGAACTGGCACGGCATTGACGTCAACCTCAACGCGCGGCTGCGCAATGGTCTGACCGTGCAGGGCGGCACCAGCACCGGCCGCCGGCTCGCAGGACAACTGCGACGTGCGCGCGGCGCTGCCCGAAACCTACAGCTGGATGAGCACCACTGCGGTCCAGACCACCAGGGTCAACTCGTCCATCGGGGCGCTGGCCAACCCCGTGGTGCCGGGTCGTGGAGCCGTTCCTGACCTCGTTCCGCGGCCTGGCGACCTACATCGTGCCCAAGATCGACGTGAACTTGAGCATGACGTGGCGCAGCGATCCCGGCCCCGCCCTGGAGGCCAACTACGTCGTCACCAGCGCTGTCGCGCAGCCGTCTCTTGGCCGGCCGCTGTCAGCGGGCAACGTCACCGTGAACCTGGTGGAGCCTGGCACGCTGTATGGCGCGCGGATCAACAACCTCGATATGCGCGTGGCGAAGATCATCCGCTTCGGCGGTACCCGTACCCAGCTGGGCGTGGACGTCTACAACCTGCTGAACAACGACGTGGTGACGACATACAACAACGGCTACACGGCGCCGGCCGCGACTCGGGGCAGCATCTGGCTGACGCCGACGGCCATTCTGCCGGCACGCTACGTGCGGCTGAATTTGCAGGTCGATTTCTAGGAGCCCGTCAGTCTTCAGTCTTCGGTCTTCGGTCTCAGTCCGGCAGTGCCTGGCAGCTGCGGAACTGCAGACTGGACTGGAGACCGGAGACTGGGACTGCCTGTCGTATCATTCCGAGCATGATTCGAATCGTCACGTCTGTTCGTGGTCGCTCTCGCCACGGCTTCCTTCGGCCGCCGCTCAGGTCACGAAGAAGGACATTGCGGGCATCTCGACGTTTGCACAGGTGGAATCCACCATCGCCTGCGGCGGGAGCACCACGCCGGACGCCATCCGCGAGATCAAGCGGATGGGGTTCAAGACGGTGGTCAACCTGCGCCTGGCGAGCGAGCCGGGAGCACTGGTGGACGAGGAGGGCGCCATCGTGCGGTCCCTCGGCATGACCTACGTGCACCTGCCGTTCAACATCCAGACGCCCGATCCGAAGCTGGTGGAGAACTTCATGCCGCGGTGGCCGGTCCGGCGAATACGCCGGCCTACGTGCACTGCGCAGCCGGCGGCCGCGCAGCCGCGCTGTGGATGATCAAGCGCGTGAAGGCCGACGGCTGGACGCGGGCGGCGGCGCTCGAGGAAGCCAACGCGCTCGGCCTGAACGATCGCCTGCGGCCGTTCGCGCTCAGCTACCTCGAGGCGCACCCGTAGCGCCGGGCAGCGGCGCCGCCTATTCCACCGCGGTGGCTTCGATTTCCACCAGGATGTCGGGGTGGAACAGCGAGGCCACGCCGAGCAGCGTGCCGGCGGGCTGCGCCCCCGCGGCCTGCAACCGCGCGCCGTACACCCCTGCGGCTTGGAGAAAGGCCGGCACGTCGCGCGTGTAATAGTTCAAGCGCACGACGTGGCCGAGCGTGAGTCCCGCCGCCTTCAGCACCGTCTCCAGGTTGTCGAAGGCCTGAGTGAGCTGCGCCGCCATGTCGCCCGCGTGCAGCGGCGCGCCGTTGGCGTCCACCGACGTCTGGCCGGCGCAGTACAGCACGCGTCCGCCCTGCCGTACGTCGATCGCCTGCGAGAACCCGAAGTCGTCCTGCCACGTCCACGGGTTGACCAGCTTTGTCTGTGCCATGGGCGGATCCTAAGCCGATTTCAGTCCGCGCGCCGGTAACATCGTGCCGTGATCGAGGACGGGCTGGACCTGGTGGCCGGGCGGCTGAGGCGCGCCCGACGTGTCACGGTGCTCACGGGAGCCGGCGTATCCGCGGCCAGCGGCGTGCCGACCTTCAGGGGGGCCGGCGGGCTGTGGCGCAGCTTTCGCTCGGAAGACCTGGCTACGGCCCAGGCGTTCGAGCGCGACCCCGCGCTGGTCTGGGAGTGGTACGCCTGGCGCCGCGAGGCCGTGGCGTCGGCCCGCCCCAACGCTGCGCATCACGTCCTTGCCGCGTGGAGCAGGCGTTGGCTCGGGCTTCGTGGTGATCACGCAGAACGTGGACGATCTCCACGTCCACGCCGGGACCGCTTGGCCTGGTTCGCCTGCACGGGTCGCTCTGGGAGCTGTCGTGCTGGCGCGGCTGCGGCGCGCCGCCGTGGCGGAACGAGGACGTGCCGCTGCCGGAACTGCCTCCGCTGTGTCCCTCGTGCGGCGGCCTGGCCAGGCCCGCCGTCGTGTGGTTCGGAGAGGCCCTGCCAAGCGCAGCGATCGACGCGGCGGAGGCAGCGTGCGAGTGCGACGTGTTCCTGTCGGTGGGGACGTCGTCGGTCGTCTATCCCGCCGCGTCGTTCCTGGCTCGTGCGCGATCGCGCGGGGCGTTCACGGTGGAGATCAACACCGAGCCCACGCCGGCGACTGACCAGGTGGACCTCGCTCTGGCGGGCCCCGCCGACGAGCTGCTGCCGCAGGTCGACCAGCGGCTGGCCTGACGATTCGCCGATAAGCAGGACGTGATCCGTCGCTGCGCGGCGCTCGCCGGCCTGCTGCTGACGATGTTCCAGGGCCTGCCCGGCGCTGCATTCCCTCGCCCGTCGGGGCACGTCAACGATTTCGCCGGCGTGCTGACGGCCGACGACCGGGCCTACCTCGAGAACTTCCTCCGGAGCGTCGAACGCGACACCACCGCGGAGGTGGTAGTCGTGACCGTGAGCTCCCTCGACGGGATGACCATCGAGGAATACGCCAACCGGCTGTTCGCGGACTGGGGCATCGGCACCAAGGCACGGGACAACGGTGTGCTGCTGCTGGTGGCGCCGGCCGATCGCCAGGTCCGAATCGAGGTGGGCTACGGGCTGGAGGGCAGCCTGCCCGACGGGCTCGCCGGCGAAATCATCAGGACCGCGATCGTCCCCGAATTCAAGCAAGGCAACATGCGCCGCGGGATCGGACGGGGGCTCGACCGCATCTCTCGCGTGGTCCGCGGCGAAGTGGTGGCGGTGGCACCAGCCCCGACGACTGACGCTGGCTCCGGCGTCCCGCTGGTGTTCGTGATCGTCCCGTTCTTCAGCCTCTTCGTCGGGCTCGGTGGTATCGCGGCGGGCCTGGGACTGCGCACCAGGACCATCAGCGTGCTGATCGCCGGCGGGCTCTTCACCGCCATTCCACTGCTGCTGGCAGGCATGGCGTCGCCGGAGTCTCTGGCAGTACTGCTGCCGCTGGACTTCCTGGCGATGGTGTTCGGGTACCGCAAAGGCGGCTCGGAGTCCTGGGCTCGCGCCGTCCGCGCGGACTCGACACCTGTCACTCGCGACGACGGCTGGGTGGTGGGCGGCACGACGAGCAGTGCCTCGTCGAGCAGCAGCGACTCGTCCTCATCCAGCGACTTCGGCGGCGGCTCGTCGGGTGGCGGCGGCGCCAGCGGCAGCTGGTAGAGTCGGGACCGATCATGCCCGAATGCCCGCGATGCGGTGTCAGTTACTTCGACAGCGAAGTCCATTCGTGCCGGGTGGAACCCTACGGTGTGGCCCTGGACCTTCCCGCGCGTTGGAGCGCCCGCGGTTCGCTGGCGGTGTTCGGGCTGTTGTTTGGCCTGGTATGGGCAGTCGTTCCCTGGGCCACGTTCGGCCGGCTTCAATCGCTCGAATCCGTACCTTTGGCGTTTATCTCGGGCGCGGTCACCGGTGTCGTGATGGCGTTTCTGCATTCGAATTCTGTTGCGAGGACTTCGGCGCCTCGGCCCTCTCGCCATCGGCGTTCTCGCGCTGCCGATCGGAGCGTTCGTGTACGGCGCCGTTCTGGCAACCATTGTCTCTGTCGTGCCTCAACTCCTCCCGGGCCGCGGTCCGCTGCCCCGCGGCAACCCGCTGTACGCTGGCTTCGGGGCGGTGCTGGGGTTGCTGATCGTTTGGCCGCTGCTGATTGTGCTGGTGCCGGCGGCGATGTGGACCACCTGGCAGCTTCGCGCGCTCGTCGAGACACGCAAGTAGCAACCCCGCGACGGCGGGTGGGCACAGCGGGCGCCACGGCCGCGGGATGGCTGTGCCCGCCCGCCGGAGCGGACGGGCAGCATCGATTCCTAGGCGGTGGCGGCCTTGGCGGTCTTGATGACCTTCTTCACGGTGGCGGCCTTGGCGGCCTTGGCCGCCTTCGCCACGGTCTTGCGCTGCTCGGACGTCTGGGCGCCGAACTTCTTGGTGAACCGCTCCACGCGGCCCTCGGTGTCGATCAGCTTCTGGCGGCCGGTGAAGAACGGGTGGCACGCCGAGCAGATCTCGAGGTGCAGCTCGGGCTTGGTCGAGCGGGTCTTGAACGTGTTGCCGCAGGCGCAGCGAACGTCCACTTCCTTGTAAGCGGGGTGAATCCCTTCCTTCACGGCTAACTCCTCACGGCCCTTCCAGCCAGGCTAGACAAACTCCAAGTATATCCTCGAACCCCTCCCGGCCTGGAGCCCGGAGCCTGGAGCCCTGAGCCGCCTATCCTTTCCCCGACGCCATCGCGGCCAGGAACTCCGAATTGGACTTGGTTTTCACCATCCTGGAGAGCAGGAGCTCCATCGCCTCGGTCGGCGACAGCGGCGTCAGGACCTTGCGCAGCACCCACACGCGTTGCAGGTCCTCGCGGGGAAGCAGGAGTTCCTCCTTGCGGGTGCCGCTCTTCTGGATGTCGATCGAGGGGAACACGCGGCGGTCGGTCAGCTTGCGGTCGAGGTGGATCTCCATGTTGCCGGTGCCCTTGAACTCCTCGAAGATCACCTCGTCCATGCGCGATCCGGTGTCGATCAGGGCTGTGGCAATGATGGTCAGCGAGCCGCCCTCCTCGATGTTGCGCGCGGCGCCGAAGAACCGCTTCGGGCGCTGCAGGGCGTTGCTGTCCACGCCGCCCGAGAGCACCTTGCCAGACGTCGGCACGATGGTGTTGTAGGCACGCGCCAGACGAGTCACCGAGTCCAGCAGAATCACCACATCCTTCTTGTGTTCGACCAGGCGCTTGGCCTTTTCGATCACCATCTCGGCCACCTGCACGTGGCGCTGCGCAGGCTCGTCGAAGGTGGACGACACCACCTCGCCGCGCACCGACCGCTGCATGTCGGTCACTTCTTCCGGCCGCTCGTCGATCAGCAGCACGATCAGGTAGACCTCGGGGTGGTTCTTGGTGATGCTGTTGGCGAGGTTCTGCAGCAGCATCGTCTTGCCGGTCCGCGGCGGCGCCACGATCAGGCCGCGCTGGCCCTTGCCGATCGGCGTCAGCAGGTCCATCACCCGGCCCGACAGGTTCTCGCCGTCGGTCTCGAGGTTCAGCTTCTCCTGCGGGTACAGCGGCGTCAGGTTCTCGAAGAAGACCTTGTCCTTGGACTTCTCCGGCGGCTCGAAGTTCAGCGCCTCGACCTTGATCAGCGCGAAGTACCGCTCGCCCTCCTTGGGCGGCCGGATGACGCCAGATACCGTGTCGCCGGTGTGCAGGTCGAACTTGCGGATCTGCGACGGTGACACGTAGATGTCGTCTGGGCCCGGCAGGTAGTTGTAGTCGGGCGCGCGCAAAAAGCCAAAGCCGTCGGGCAGGGTCTCGAGCACGCCTTCGGAGAAGACGTTGCCGCTCTTCTCGGCGCGCACGCGCAGGATCTCGAAGATCAGCTCCTGCTTGCGCATGCCGGTCGCGCCGGCAATGTCGAGCTCCTTGGCGATCTTGGTGAGCGCCGTGATGCTCATCTCCTTCATCGCCGAGAGCGACAGCGAGGGCGCCTGCTGCTGCGGCGGCGGCGCCGCGGGCTGCTGGCCGGCGACGGCGTCCGGGGCGGCTGGTGCGGCCGGTGCAGCGGCGGCTGGGGCAGCCGCGGGCTCGGGCTTCTCGGCTTTCTCGGCTGCTTCTGGTGCGGGCGGGGCGGCGGTGGCTACTCCGCCGTTGTTCTTGGCAGGTTTACGATCGTCTTCCACAGTTGGTCCATTCCTTCGCCGGTGTGCGCCGAAATTAGCGGCACCGGGACAGCGAACACAGATTGAAACGCGCGCTCATGACGGTCTCGCTCCGCGCGGGTGAGTTTGTCGGCTTTGGTCCCCACGATGGCCCTCGGGCACGAGAGTGACGCCATCCAGTGCCACGCCTCGAGGTCGGTGTCGAGGCCCGGGTGCCTGGCATCTACTAGCAACAGCACGGCCAGGGCCTTGGCCGTGCCGTCGCGGGCGAAGTACGCATTCGTCAGTTCGTTGAACTCGCGGGCCGAGGCATCTCCGCCCCGGGCGTATCCGTAGCCGGGCAGGTCCACCAGATAGAACGGCGTGGACGTGCCCCGTTGCACACGGTAAAAGTTGGCCAGCCGGGTCTTGCCAGGGGCCGCGCTCGTGCGGGCCACGTCGCGGCGCACGAGCGCATTGATCAGGCTGGACTTGCCGACGTTCGAGCGGCCAACGAGCGCCACCTCGGGCAGGCGATCCTTGGGAAACCCTTCCGGACCGGCCGCGCTCGTGACGAACTCAGCGCTGACGGACAGACCACGCTCTCAGTGCGTTCTCGAGTCGCCGGCGTCCTTGACGTCCGAAACGACCGCCGGGAGCCGCGCCGGCAACGGCTCGGCCAGCGCCAGCTTCAGCACTTCGTCCATGGTCGACACCAGGTGCACGTCCAGGACGTCCAGGACGTTCTTCGGGATGTCGGCCAGGTCCTTTTCGTTGTCGCGCGGCATGACGATGTTCTTGACGCCGGCGCGGTGCGCGGCCAGCACCTTTTCCTTCACGCCGCCGATCGGCAGCACCTTGCCGCGCAGCGTGATCTCGCCGGTCATCGCGACGTCGCGCCGGGCGGCAATCTTGGTCAGCGCGGAGGTGAGCGCCGTGGCCATCGTGATGCCCGCCGACGGGCCATCCTTCGGGATGGCGCCCTCGGGCACGTGGATGTGAATGTCGAGCTTCGAGTGGAAGTCTTCCGGCAGCCCCAGCTCGGGTGCCCGCGAGCGGACGTAGCTGAGCGCGGCTTGTGCCGACTCCTGCATCACGTCGCCCAGCTTGCCCGTGAGGGTCAGCTTGCCCTTGCCCGGCATCAGCGTCGCCTCGCTCACCAGCAGCTCGCCGCCCACCTCGGTCCAGGCCAGACCCGTGGCGATGCCGATCTCGTTGGTTTCCTCGGCCAGCGACGGCCGGAACCGCGGCACGCCCAGATACTCGGTGACCTTCTCGCCGTCGATGGTTTCCTTGAAGCTGCCGCCCTGGGTGACCACCTTGCGCGCCACCTTGCGGCAGATCGACGAGATCTCGCGCTCGAGGTTGCGGACGCCGGCTTCGCGCGTGTAGCGCTGGATCAGCGTGCGGATGGCCTCTTCCTCGATGATGATGTTGTCGGCGGTCAGCCCGGTTCCCTCGACTGCCTTGGGCGCCAGGAAGCGCTTGGCGATCTCGACCTTCTCTTCCTCGGTGTAGCCCGCCAGCTGCAGCACTTCCATGCGGTCGCGGAGCGCCTGCGGGATGGTGTGCAGCACGTTGGCGGTGCAGATGAACATCACGCTCGAGAGGTCGTACTCGACGTCCAGGTAGTGGTCCAGGAACGTGTTGTTCTGCTCCGGGTCCAGCACCTCGAGCAGCGCCGCCGACGGGTCGCCGCGGAAGTCCATCGACATCTTGTCGATCTCGTCGAGCAGGAACACCGGGTTCTGCGATCCCGCCTTCTTCATCATCTGGATGATCTGGCCGGGGAAGGCGCCGATGTAGGTGCGGCGGTGGCCGCGGATCTCGGCTTCGTCCCGCACGCCGCCGAGCGACAGGCGCACGAACTTGCGGTTCATGGCGCGCGCGATCGACTTGGCCAGCGAGGTCTTGCCGACGCCGGGAGGGCCCGAGAACGTCAGGATGGTGGCCTTGGGCTTCTTGACCAGCGAGCGGACGGCCAGGAACTCGAGGATGCGGTCCTTGATCTTGTCCAGCCCGTAGTGGTCCTCGTGGAGCACCGTTTCGGCGTGCTTGAGGTCGCGGTTCTCGCGGGTCTTCTTGTGCCACGGCACCGCGATCAGCCAGTCGAGGTAGTTGCGCGAGACGGTGGCCTCGGCCGACATCGGCGGCATGGCCTCCAGGCGCTTCAGCTCCTGGATCGCCTTTTCCTCGACGTCCTTGGGCATCTTGGCCGTCTCGATCTTCTTCTTCAGCTCGTCGACCTCGTTGCCCTTCTCGTCCTTGCGGCCCAGTTCCTTCTGGATCGCCTTCATCTTCTCGTTGAGGTAGTACTCCTTCTGCGCCTTCTCCATCTGCTTCTTGACGCGAGACTGGATCCGGCGGTCTACCTGCAGCTTGTCGACTTCGACTTCCAGGATGCCGGCGATGCGGTTCAGGCGCTCGACCGGCGAGATGATCTCGAGCAGGTTCTGCTTCTCGTCCACGCCCACCACCAGGTGCGCGGCGATGGTGTCGGCCAGCTTGCCCGGGTCGTCGACGCGGACCGCGGCCACCATGGCGTCGTACTGGAGGTTGTTGGACAGCTTGACGTACTGCTCGAACAGCGACACCACCCGGCTCATCGTCGCTTCGACGTCGCCGCCGGCTTCCCGCTGCCGCTGCAGCACCTTGACGACGACGCGGTAGAACCCCTTGTCTTCCTTCCACTCCACGGCGCGGGCGCGGTCGATCCCCTCGACCAGCACCTTGACGTTGCCGTCCGGCAGCCGCAGGCTCTGCACCACGTTGGCCACGCAGCCCATGGTGTAGATGTCGTCGGGGCGCGGATCGTCCACCGACGCGTCGTGCTGGGCCGCCAGGAAGATGCGCTTGTCCTTCGCCAGGGCGTGCTCGAGCGCCCGCGTGGACGACGGCCGTCCAATCACGAACGGCATCATCATGTGGGGGAATACGACGACGTCCCGGAGGGGAACGATGGGCAGTGTCTCGTAGACTTCCATTGATTCCTTGTGGGCTCACGGGCTCCGGGCTACAGGCTACGGGCCTGCAGCCTGGAGCCTGGAGCCTGGAGCCTAGCCAGCTTTCTCGATCAGCGTGAACGACTTGTCTTTCGCTTCCACGACCTCGCGGGTCACAACCACCTCGCGAACCTTCTTCTGACCGGGGACCGAGTACATCAGGTCGAGCATCAGGTCTTCGATGATCATTCGCAGGCCGCGGGCGCCGATCTTGCGCGTCAGGGCGGATTCGGCGATCGCCTCGAGCGCGTCGTCGGTGAAGCGCAGCTTCACGTTCTCGTACTCGAACAGCTTCTGGTACTGCCGCGTGATGGCGTTGCGCGGCTGGGTGAGGATCTGAATCAGCGCCGGCTTGTCCAGCTCGTGCAGCGTGCCGACCACCGGCAGGCGGCCGACGAACTCGGGGATGAGGCCGTACTTGATCAGGTCCTCGGGCTCGAGCTGCTCCAGCGTGGTGCCGACCTCGCGCTTCGACACCGACTTGACGTCGGCCTTGAAGCCCAGGGTCTTCTTGCCGACGCGGCGCTCGATCACCTTCTCGAGGCCGACGAAGGCGCCGCCGCAGATGAACAGGATGTTGGTGGTGTCGATCTGGAAGAACTCCTGGTGCGGGTGCTTGCGTCCGCCCTGCGGCGGGACGTTGGCGACGGTGCCTTCCAGGATCTTGAGCAGCGCCTGCTGGACGCCCTCGCCCGACACGTCACGGGTGATCGAGGGGTTCTCGTCCTTGCGGCAGATCTTGTCCACCTCGTCGATGTAGATGATGCCCTGCTGGCACTTCTCGATGTCGCCGCCGGCCGCCTGCAGCAGCTTCAGGATGATGTTCTCGACGTCCTCGCCGACGTAGCCGGCCTCGGTGAGGGTCGTCGCATCGACGATCGTGAACGGCACCGACAGCAGCTTGGCCAGCGTCTGCGCCAGCAGCGTCTTGCCCGTGCCGGTGGGGCCGACGAGCATGATGTTCGACTTGGTCAGCTCGACGTCGTTGCGGCTCTTGGGCTGCTTCTGGATCTCGATCCGCTTGTAGTGGTTGTAGACGGCGACCGCCAGCTTGCGCTTGGTGCGCTCCTGCCCGATCACGTACTCGTCCAGGAACTTCTTGATGTCGGGCGGAGAGGGCAGCGACGAGCGGACGCCGCGATTCTCGAACCGGTTGTCGTCGGCGATGATGTCGTTGCAGACCTCGACGCACTCGTCGCAGATGAACACCGTGGGACCGGCGATCAGCTTCCGGACGTCGTTCTGATCCTTGTTGCAGAACGAGCAGCGGAGAATCTCGGTCTCGCCGTTCTTCTTGACCATGCGGTTAGCCGTCTCTCCCTGAATCCAACCCTACTCGAATCGCCTCTGAATCCGACCCACCCGAACGGGCTATGCCCTTGTGCCACGGGCCTTTACCCCATTTGGGCTGATGTTACACCCGTTTCCGGATGACGTCATCGATAATCCCGTAATCCTTCCCCTGATCGGCCGACATGATGTAGTCGCGTTCGGTGTCTTCCTGGATCCGCTTGAACGGCTGGCCGGTGTGATGGACCAGGATGTCGTTTAGCCGCTCGCGCATGCGCAGGATTTCCCGGGCGTGGATGTCGATGTCGGTGGCCTGGCCCGCCAGCCCTTGCATGAGCGGCTGGTGGATCACGATCCGCGAGTTGGGCAGCGAGAAGCGCTTGCCCTTGGCGCCCGCCGCCAGCAGCACCGCCGCCATCGAGGCCGCCTGGCCGATGCAGATGGTCTGCACGTCCGGCTTGATGAACTGCATGGTGTCGTAGATCGCCAGCCCCGCCGTGATCGAGCCACCCGGGCTGTTGATGTAGAGCATGATGTCCTTGTCCGGATCCTCGGCCTCCAGAAAGAGCATCTGCGCGATCACCAGGTTGGCGATGCCGTCGTCGATCGGCGTGCCGATGAAGACGATGCTGTCCTTCAGCAGCCGCGAGTAGATGTCGTATGCGCGTTCGCCGCGGTTGGTCTGCTCGACCACCATCGGCACCAGCTGGGCGTAGCTCATGTGCGCCAAAATTTCGATTGTTGTGGGTCGTAATTAGTTCGTCGAGGTGACGCTGTCGGCGTTACGGTGGGCTTCACTCATCGTAGCACGCGACAGGGCCAAGTCAACGGCCTTCTCCCGGCGCAAGCCCGCGTAGAGCCGTGCCACGCCGCCCTCTTTCTCCAACTGCGCCCGCAGCGCCGCCGGCGTTCGCCCGGCCCGCTCCGCGAAGCGTTCAATCTCCTTATCGACCTCTTCGGGCGTCACCGTGAGCTTCTCGCGCCGGGCGATCTCGTCGAGCACCAGCGCACTGCCCACCGAGGCGATCGCCGGCTCGCGCTGGGCTTCCCGGAACTGCCCCCAGTCGATGCCGGCCTGGCGCGGATCGACGTTCTGCTGCATCAGCTGTCGCGCGAACTCCTCGAGGCGACGGTCGATTTCGCGCTCGACCAGCGACGGCGGCGGGTCGAAGCCCAACCGGGAGGCCAGCGCTTTCAGCAAGTCGGCCCGGATCTGGCGGGTGTCGTTTTCGCGCGCTTCTTCCGTCAGATCCGCCCGCACACGTGTCGTCAACGCGGCCAGCGACTCGAACTCGCCGAGGTCCTTGGCGAACTCGTCGTCCAGCTCCGGCAGCACGCGCCGCCGGACGTCCTTCACCGTCGCCCCGTAGGCGACCTTGGTGCCGGCCATCTCTGCCACGGCGTACTCGGCGGGGAAGTCCACGTCGAACGTCTTCTGGTCGCCGGCGCTCATGCCCACCAGGTTGGCGTCGAAGCCCGGCGGGTTGCCCGGCGAGCCCAGCGTCACCGTGACGTCCGAGTGCGTCTCCGACTTGCCATCGGGATCGGTGCGCACGAGATCCACCACCACCGTGTCGCCGTCGCCCACCGGCCGGCCTTCGACGGCCTCCATCTTCGCCGCGCGTTCGCGCAGCCGCTGCAGCGCCTGATCCACGGCCGCGTCGGTGACCGTGGTCGTGACCCGCGTCAAGGCAATCGTGCTCAGGTCGCCGGGGTCGAACGCCGGCACCGTCTGGATGGCGGCGGTGAAGGTGAGCGGCTGGCCTTCGCGAATCGCGACGTCCTTGATGTTGGGCGAGTCCACCGGCTCGATGCCGCGCTCCTGGAGCGCTTCTTCGACCGCGCGCGGCACCAGGCCGTGCATGACGTCGTGGTGGATCTGCTCGCGGAAGCGCTGCTTGACGATTGCCGCCGGCGCCTTGCCGGGGCGGAAGCCGGGCAGCCGCACCTCCTTGGCGTAGCCGCGTGCGATCCGGTTGATCTCCGCGTCCACCACGTCGGGCGGGATCTCGATCGCGATCGTTTTCTGCGTTTCGCTGACGTCGGTGAAGTCTGCTTTCATGATCGGCTACGGGCTACGGGCTCCGGGCTACAGGCTTCAGGACTTGGGGAGCGAAGGAGTGCGAAAGGAGGGACTCGAACCCACACACCCTTTCAGGTACCAGATCCTAAGTCTGGCGCGTCTGCCAATTCCGCCACTTTCGCGTGTGAACGGCCACGGTCAGCGTACTCCGGAAGCGCGCCTGGGCGAAAGAGGGGGCCGCGCCCGGAGCATCACCGGCCTTGGCAGGTCCTCGCGCCCCCGCACATTGGTCACCAGCACCTCGTTCACCGGTCCGCGTGCGGCCGCCCGGGAGTTGATCGACCGGCGGGCCGGCACTAGCCGTACGTGCAGGCCGGCGGCCCGGGCCCGCGTGCTGGAATAGAGACTCAGGATTTGCGGCGCGCTGGAATTGGACACCACGACGCGGGCGCCGCGGCGGCTGGCTTCGATGACGGCGTCGCACAGCCGCGTCTGATCGGTCAGGCTGAAGCCGTCGGCGGTGTAGCTGGAGAAGCTCGCCGTCCGGCTCAGCGGCGCGTACGGCGGATCGCAATAGACGAAGTCGCCGGGCCCCGTGTCGTCCAGCGTCTCGTCGAACCCCGCCAGGTTGATCTCGACCCCCGGAGCGCCGAACGCCGTCGCCACCGCCCGCAGGTGGCCGGCGTCACAGATGGTCGGGTCGGTATACCGGCCCGCAGGCACGTTGAACGCGCCGTGGCGATTGAGCCGGAAGAGGCCGTTGAACCCGGTGCGATTGAGGAAGATCAGCATTGCCGCCAAGGCCGGACTGTAGGACTCGGCCAGCGCTTCCCGCTCCTTGGCCACGCCGCTGGCCTGGGCCGCCCGCCGCGGGTTGAAGCGGCGGTCGCGCACGTCGTAGTAGCAGGCGTCGCCGTCGGAGCGATGCTCGCGTTCGAGCCGCGACAGCGCCCGCACCACGGCCTCGGCGTCGTCGCGGAGCGCGCGATAGCAGCCGATCAAATCCGGGTTGAGGTCGGCCAGCCGCACGGCCTTGCCCTGCAGCCGTCCCGAGGCCAGCAGATCGAAGAACACGGCGCCGCTGCCAAAGAACGGCTCGACATAGCGGTCGAAGCGGTCCGGGTAGTGGTGGCCGATGGCCGGAATCAGCTGGCGTTTGCCCCCGGCCCACTTCAAGAGGGGGCGGGAGGGCCGGGTAGGGGCAGGCGTGTGCATCGGCACGCCTTTTTGTATCGACACCAAGCCTCAGAGTCTACAGTCCCCCTCCCGTTAACCGCTGGCCCCCTGGCGCAGCTCCGGCGGACGCGCTCCGGCACCGACCCGCTTGCGCCGCCTGGGCGGTATCTGGCCATCCGGCTCGAGCCGAGTCTCGCTATTTGTTTTCACGACCGCTGTAGTCGGCGCCGTAGCGTTGTCCGGCCTGACGCCGTTCGCAATTGGGCGTTCCTCATTCCGACGCTCTAGGCCAATCCGACCCTCCCGATTCCCCCCTGCGACCACTTGGCTCCGCTATCATGGGAAAAGCTCGCGCTGACACTACCGGTCCCGCAACGACGGACATTGTGCTCCGCACCGGCGTTGGTCATCCCTGACGCTCGGACAATCCGAACGTCCTGGAGCTCGTGCCCGCGACCACGACGCGGCCGCCACTTCACCCACTAGCTCGTCTCTGCGCATCGCCGTGGCTGTAACGCCGTTACATTCGCGGCTAGGTACCGCCACCAATTGGGCGTTGGTCATCCTGACGCTCAGGACATCCGACGTCCGATTCGGGCCCGCGACCACGGTCGCGGCCGCGAACAGGGAAAGGCTCGCGCTGAGAATGGCGGTGGCGAAATGACGGGACATTGGCGTCTGGACCGATCCAGCCGTGGCGTTGAATGGCAACGGGCTGTCGTATGCGGTCGATCCGGACGGCTCTCGCTTCCTCGTCAACGACGTCGTCGACGACACAGCCGCGACGTCCGATCGTCGTCATCCTCAACTGGAAGCCGCGCGAGTAACTCGATCCGTCAGTTCTCGGGCGGCCCTGGATCGGAGGTGGCGTCGGGTGCGGGCGGCCGTGGCGCGCGACCCGCCCGGCGCAGGGCGTCGCGCAGGACGAACTCGATCTGCGCGTTCAGGCTGCGCAGATCGTCGTTCGCCCAGCGCTGCACGCCCTCGAGCACCCCCGCATCGATCCGAAGAAGGAAAGTCTTGCGTTCCGCCACACCGCGCTCCCGCGCCCTGACCTATTGGTGAATCGTCCCGGCGTTGACGATCGGCTGCGCCGCCCTCTCGCCGCACAGCACCACCAGCAGGTTGCTGACCATGGCGGCCTTGCGCTCCTCGTCCAGCGTGACGATGCCCTTGTGCGCGAGCGACGTCAGCGCCATCTCCACCATGCCCACGGCGCCTTCCACGATTCGCGTGCGCGCGGCGATGATCGCGCCCGCCTGCTGCCGCTGCAGCATCGCGGCGGCGATTTCGGGCGCGTAGGCCAGGTGGCTGATGCGAGTCTCGATCACTTCGACGCCGGCCTTCTGCAGCCGCTGCTGCATCTCTTCCTTCAGGTGATCGGCCACCGCCCCGGTGGTGCCGCGCAGCGAGATGACATCGGCTTCGTCATGGGAGTCATAGGGGTAGCTGGTGGCGGCGTTCCGCAGGGCCGCTTCGCTCTGGACGCGGACGTAGTTCTCGTAGTTGTCCACTTCGAAGGAGGCCTCCGCGGTGTCCACCACCTTCCACACCACCACGGCGCCGATCTCGATCGGGTTGCCTTCCTTGTCGTTCACCTTCAGGTGCGCGCTCTCGAAGCTGCGGACGCGCTGCGAGATCCGCTTCTTGGTGAGGAACGGGTTGGCCCAGCGCAGGCCCGGGGCGTTCGCGGTGCCCGCGTACTCGCCGAACAGCTGCAGGACGCGTGCCTCGTTGGGGTTGACGACAAACGTCCCTCCAACCAGGAAGAGTTCCACCACGAACGCGATGACCGCCGAGACCATGAAGATCGTCGCCATTCGCGAGTCGTCGGGAACCAGACGCGCCCCGGTGACGAACAGGGCCACCGTGGCCAGAGCCGCCAGCAACAACGTCAGGACGACTGGGAGGCCGGGCACTCCATTCCTTACCTGTTCTCGCACCATATAGTCCTCCGTGATGTCGAAACGATATCACACTGCAATCATATACGGCGGAGTTTGTGTAGCGGTTCCCAGCCGGCCGAAAAGTGCGCCAAACTGTGCACCGTTCAGCGGCATGAGCCTCCCTTTTCTGGCTGACGGCTTCCTGGGCGACGACGAGTGCCTGGCCTGCGTGTGGGCGATGGACGCCGGCGTGCGGGAGGAATCCGAGGTCCTGGGCAGCGAAACGGAGCCGCGCCTCGACATCCGCCGCGCCGAGACCATCGAAGTCGAGCGGGCCGTGCTGGCGCTGGTCGAGGAACGGCTGGACCGCTACCGGGACCGCGTGGCGCGGCATTTCGGCCTCAGCTTGACGGCGCGCGAGGGCGCCGGGTTCGTCCGCTATCTCGAGGGCGGCTTCTACCGGCCGCACGTGGACTGGGCCGATTCGCCGGCGTGGCCCGACGCCGCGCGCCGGCAAGTAGCGGCCGTGGTGTTCCTGGGGTCGTCAACCGCCGCCGACGAGGCGGGCTGCTTCGATGGGGGCACGCTGCGGCTCTACGCCGGTGATGCGGCGTCGGCGCTGGTGGACGTGGTGCCCCGGCGCGGAACGCTGGTGGCGTTCCCGGCCACGATGCTCCACGAGGTCACGGTCGTGCAGCGCGGCGTTCGAGACGCGATCGTGGATTGGTATTACTAGGGGGCTCCAGGCTCCGGGCTCCAGGCTCCGGGCTCCGGTTTGCCTTTGACTCTACCTCACGAACTGACTCCAGCCGTTCTTCGAGTAGAGCGGCAGCACGAAGCCCATCGCCTCGATCTCGTGGATCTGGCCGCCGCGGATCTTGAAGATGTGCGCGGCCTCGAGATCGAACGGGTTGAAGTTCATTGGCCGCTGCGTCGTCGTCCCGTCCGGGTTGAGCAGCGTGACGAACCGCTCGTCCATCGGATGGCGGAACATCGTCAGGCCGAAGGCCAACCCGGTTTCTTCATCCGCAATCCAGACCCGGCGGAGATCGATGCTGCGGATGTAACTCATCGCGCGCGCGGTCAACTGCTCGGCGCAGCCCTGGGGCGGGCCGCCGCCAGGCCCGGGCGGCGCGTTCGCGGGGCGGCCCGCACCTGCCGTGTGCATGCCGTTCTCGCGGCGGCCGCAGTCGTCGGCAAATGGGGCCACGGTGCCGTCGCTCTGCACGATCGCGTCGTAGTAGGAGTTGGCGATCAGCAGCATCAGGTTGCGCGGCGAGCGCTCCCGGGCGGGCACGGGAGCCAGGAGCCCCGGCCGCAGCGTCTGCAGGTTCGCCAGCTGGTTCGGGCTGGTGATGCGCGCGATGAGGTGCTCGGCCTCGGTGATCTGCCGGTTCTCGACCTTGAGCCGCAACGCCAGCTGTACGGCCGCCGGCCCCGGCGGATCCGGCGGCGGCGCCACGGCTGTCAACGCGGGCCCCGGCGGGCGCGGCATGTTGGCCCTCAGCATCACGATGACGCCGATCTGACCGGCCACGGCGTCGGCCACCGGCAGCTTGAATGCTGTAGGCCCCTGGGTCACTGTTCGCCACAACCCTTCGCCCACTTTGAGCGGCTGTGCCTGCTCGGTGAACCGGGCGGTGGGCGCCAGGGGCGCCTTGGACGGATCGTGGGCAGTGAGCGCCGCCAGATACGTATCGGCGATCCCCAGCAGGCAGGCGCGGTCGCACGATGTCCCGCTCGACTGCGCGCCAGCGCCACCCGAAGACGCGCACACAAGAACCAGAACCGCGGCAATTGAGAATCGCGTCATCGTGCTCCCTCCATGGAAGGAGCGTATTCTCGCCTAACGCAGGCTCCAGGCTCCAGGCTCCAGGCCGCAGGCCCTAGGCTCCGATAGACTCTGCCGGGGAGACGTCATGAGAACAAACCGGCTCTTGGGGTTGTGCGTTGCGATCGGCATGTCCACCGTTCTGGCGGCACAACAGCCAGCGGCAGGACCACTGGCGCTCGTCGGCGGCACGTTGATCGACGGCAGCGGCGGACCGCCGATGCGCGACAGCGTCGTGCTGGTCCGGGGCGGGCGGATCGAGCGCGTCGGCACGGTCGACACGGTGCCCGTGCCGAGCGGCTACGAACGCATCTCAACCGAGGGGATGACGGTGCTGCCCGGACTCTGGGACCTGCACGTCCACCTGATCTACAGCGGCCACCCCAACGCGGGCGTGTGGTTCAAGCACTCCGCCGATTTCGAACGCGTCACGATACCGGCGTCGGCCCGCCAGATGCTGATGGGGGGCGTGACCAGCGTGCGCGACATGGCGGCGCCACCTGAGGCGATCCTCGCCGTGAAGAAGCGGATCGCGAGCGGCGAATTGCCCGGGCCCACGCTCTACGCCGCCGGACCGGCACTGGCGAAGCTGGCGCCCGGCCAGACCACCACGACCCCGCAGTTTCTTCCGATTGCCGATGCGGCGGATGCGCGCGCCAAGACGCGGCAGCTCATCGACGCCGGCGTGGACCTCGTCAAGATGTTCTTCGTCGACCGGATGTCGGCAGACGAGCGCACGGCGATCATCAGCGAGGCGCGGGCGCGCGGCCGCAAGATCGCGATGCACGGCCAGAACGATGCCGAGGTGCGTCTGGGGCTGGCGCTCGGCATCGACGATTTCCAGCACATCGGCATCGACAGCCCCGAATATGCGCCCGACATCATGGCGGCGCTGCGAGCGCGCACGAAAAGCGGGCCGCCGCTGTATTGGACGCCCACCGTCGGCGCCAACAACCTGCTGAATGCGGATTACATCGCCACCAAGCCCGAGCTGATCCACGACCCCGAGGCCTACCTCGGCTTGCCCCAACCGCTCGTGGACGAGATCAAGGCCGGCTGGCGGGATCTTCAGCCGCGAACCGCACGCCCCGACACGGAAGCAATCATCAAGCGCAAGATCGCGCAGCTGCAGGAGGCGGGCGTGCAGCTGGTGTTTGGCAGCGACGAGGGCAGCACCGGTGAGCTGCCGCGGCATGCAACCTGGATGGATGCCGACCTGTGGGTGCGAGTGCTCGGGATGCCGCCGATGGAGGTGCTACGAAGCATGACCTCCGGCGCCGCGCGCATGATGGGCGTGGACGCCGAGGTGGGCACGGTGAGCGGCGGCAAGCAGGCCGACCTGATTGCCGTCGCCGGCGATCCGCTCCGTTACATCAACGTGCTGCGCGACCCCAAAGTCGTGATCAAGGGCGGGCCGCATCCGCTACAGAGTAGCCTGCCAGTTACGCGCCTGGGGCCTTGTAGGCGGTCTTCTTGCCGCTGGCCTTGTCCATCTCCTCCGGCGTCAGGAGCGGTGTGGTTGTCGCGTGCACAGCGCCGCTGGCGTTGATCGCGAGGCTCAGCGCCGCGGCCGACACGTTGTCGGGCATGTCCACGATGACGAGCGCATCCTGGGCACCGAACGAGAAGTAGAACGACTCCAGCTTGCCGCCGACGCTCTCGACGGCCTTGCCCGCCACCTTGCGTCGCTTGGTGCCACCATCCTTGCGGACCCCTTTGGCCCCTTCAGCGGTATAGGAAACGGTGACCAGATACTTCGCCATACGTGCTCCCTTCGCATGCTTCGACGGTCTGCCGAAAAAGTCGTAGGCTACTCGCTGACAGGTCGAGAAGCAACCGGCTACGGGAATACGGCGAGCGCCGAGGGCCAGTCCACGATCGCGCCGACGTCGGGACGGCCGGCCGCTCGCGGCCGGGACGATCGCCAGCAGCCGGCTCGCCGGCGTGCGAGACGTCGAAGTCGCGGATGCCTGGCAGCGCGAGCACGCGCTGCGGGACGTCGAAGGCCGGGCGTGCGCCAGGCTGCCGGCCGGCGCGCAGCACTTCGCTCCGCGCGCAGGAAGTAGAGCGATGCCGCCCGCCCACCGCGGACGCGAGCCGCCGGCCTGGCTGACGCGCGCGCGCGGGCCCTGCGGCCACCCCGACACGTAGACGTCGGGCTGTCCCGACTTCGTCCGAGACATAGGCCACCCAGCGGCCGTCCGGCGACAGCCGCGCGTCCGACTCGTTGAAGCCCGGTGGCTAGCGGCGGCGGCTGGCTGGCGCGGGCTCGGCCGGGCACACGAAAGATATCGGTGTTGGGCCGCGAGCCAGACGTCGCGGAAAACAGCATGTCGCCGGCGCGCGACCACTCCGAGGGCGGATGCTCGCCGTAGCCGCGTCGGCCGGCGGCGCCAGCAGCGGTTCTTCCGCCGCGCCCGCGATGCCGACCTCCCGTGTGAACAGCCGCGGCCTGACCGTTGCGGACCGAGCGGAAGAGCAGCCGGCGCCCGTCGGGGGACCACACCGGGTCGGTGTCCGCGGCGAGCCCCAGCGTCACCGGCACCGGCGCGCCCGAGCCGCCGCGCAGCACGTAGACGTCCAGCGTGCGCAGCAGCGGCTCGAGCATCGTGACCGCGGCCTGTCGATCGTCGGGCGACAGCCGTACCTGCCAGTAGTCGCCCGGTTCGCTGGCGATTGCTCGCGGCGCCGCCGCTGCGCGTCGAACCACTGCAGGCGATGCTGCTGGTTGCCCGGGCGCCGCGAACACCGCGACGCGCGGCGACAGCGCGGCAAAGGTGCGGCCTCGTGGCGGACACGCCGACGCCAACGACCAGCGGGTGCGCGCGCCCTCCACGGCGCCGTCATCGCGGAGGCGCTGCGCCAGCAGCGCGCCGCCGCGCGGGTAGAGCAGCCAGCCGGCGGCGGCGATCGCGTGGCCGTCGGCGTCCGTCGAGGTCGCGCTCGGCGCCGTCGCGGACCAGGCGCACGACGCGACGCCCGTCGGCCCGTTCGGCCAGATACAGCCAGCGGAGGGCGTCGATTCGGGAAGGAAAGCGGTGGCCGACGTCGCCCTGCTGGAGGCGCGTGGCCGGCGTGGCCTGGCCGGCCCGCCAGCGCTCCATCGGGCCGCGCGTGTGGCCCGACCAGCACCGATCCGTCCTCGAACCAGGCGGCGCCGGCGGCATCCGTGATGGTGGCGACGTCGGTGAGCCGGCCTTCGAGAGTCGGTGCGCTTCAGCGCGTCGCCGACGAAGAACGACACCTCGCGCCGGCCCGGAATCCAGGCCGGCTGCCGCGCGCCGTCGGTGCCGCTGATCGGCTCGGCGCCGATCGCTGGCGAGGGCCCGGCGCCACAGCTGCGTGGCTCCATTCGACGTGGCGACGAACACCACCTCTTCGGCGTCGGCCGACAGCGCGGCGTCGAGTGGTTCGTTGCCGGCGCCGAACACCGCGCCGTCTGGCGCGGGGAACTGGAGCTGGACGGCCGAGGGGGGCGGAGGCGGCGGCTGACGGCGCTCGACAGCGAGACGCCACGCCAGCAGGGCCGCCGCGGCGGCGAGCACGGCCGCCGCGGGTTTCCAGATCAGAATTTGCGGCTCCAGTTGGATGGCCAGCGCTCCACGACCACCTTCTTCTCCGTGAAGAAGTCGATGGCGTCGTGCCCCTGTGCGTGCAGGTCGCCGAAGAAGCTTTCCTTCCACCCCGAGAACGGGAAGTAGGCCATCGGCGCCGCCACGCCGACGTTGATGCCGACGTTGCCGACCCGGGTCTCGTAGCGGAACTGCCGCGCGGCGGCGCCGCTGGAGGTGAACAGGCACGCCATGTTGCCGAAGGCGGCGCGGTTCACGATCTCGATGGCGTCTTCGACCGTATTCGCGTGCATCACGCTGAGCACGGGCCCGAACACTTCGGTGCGGGCCAGCTCGCTGGCCGGGTCCACGCCGGTGAGGATGGTCGGCTTCAGGAAGTAGCCCTGCTCGTAGCCCGGGACCTGCGCGCCGCGGCCGTCGACGAGGGGTTTGGCGCCGGCGGCGATGCTGGATTCGATGATGCCCTCGATGCGCGCCTTGCTGGCCGACGAGATCACCGGCCCCATCTCCGTGCCTTCGCCCGCCCCGTAGCCGATGCGGCGCGATGCGGCCGCGTCGCCGATGAGCGGTGTGAACGTCTTCGCCGCTTCATCGACGGTGATGACCACCGACGACGCCAGGCAGCGCTGGCCGGCGCAGCCGAACGACGAGTCGGCGACGATGCGGGTGGTCATCGCCATGTCCGCGTCCGGCAGGATGACGATCGGGTTCTTGGCCCCGCCCTGAGCTTGTGCGCGCTTGCCGTTGGCGGCCGCGCGGCTGTAGACGTACTTCGCCACCGGCGTCGAGCCCACGAACGAAATGGCGCGCACGTCCGGGTGATCCAGCAGCGCGTCCACCGCGCCCTTGCCGCCGTGCACGAGATTGACGACGCCGGGCGGGAACCCGGCCTGATCGACGAGCTGCATGATGCGGCCCATCGTCATCGGCGTCCGCTCGGACGGCTTGAGGATCATGGCGTTGCCGCACGCCACGGCGTAGGGCATGAACCACAGCGGGATCATCGCCGGGAAGTTGAACGGCGTGATCGCGGCCACCACGCCGACCGGCTGGCGGATCATCAGCTCGTCGATGCCCGAGGCGATGTCCTCGAGGTTGTGGCCCATCATCATCGACGGGATGCCGGTGGCCACCTCGACGTTCTCGAGGCCGCGCTGCAGCTCGCCCTTCGACTCGCCGATGGTCTTGCCGCATTCCTCGGTGATGACCTGCGCCAGCTCGTCCCAGTGCTGCTCGAGCAGGAACTTCAGCTTGAAGAGCGGCTGGATGCGGTCCCCGGGCGGCACCCGGCGCCATTTCTGGTAGGCCTCGCTGGCGGTCGCCACCACCTTCGCGACCGTCGCCGCGTCGGACAGCGGCGCCGTGGCGATGACGGATCCGGTGGCCGGGTTGTGGATGGGCGCGCGCCTCGGACACGCCCGCGCGCTCCCAGTGGCCGCCGACGTAGTTCAGAAGAGTTCCTTGTCGATCACAGGTAGTGCTCCTCGTCATCAATTCAGAATTCAGAATTCAGAAACTGCACTGAGCCATGGGTCTGCGGAACTGCAGTTCCGCGTACTCGGTCAGCCAGTTCGAGACCTTGGCTCAGTGAAGTTGCTGAATTCTGAATTCTGAATTTGTCCTCACGGCATCACGATTGCGCGGCCGACTATCTCGCCCCGTGCCAGCGCCTGATACGCCGCGTCGGCCTCGGCCAGCGGGAACCGGCGCGTGACCATCGACTCCGGCTTGAACACGCCGGCCGCCGCCAGCCGGATGATCTCGGGCATGTCGGTGCGCGTGCGCGCGCCGAACGAGCCGATCATGCGGATGCCGCGCCGCACCAGGTGCGTGATGCCGATCGGGGCGGCGGTCTTGCCGGCGGCGATGCCCACGCCCACCATGCGCCCGCCGTCGCGCACGCTCTCGAACGCCTGGACGAACGTCTCGGCGCGGCCCAGCGCCTCGAACGCCACGTCGGCGCCGAGGCCGCCGGTCAGCTTCTTCACCGCCGGCGCCACCTCCTCGCGACTCGCGTTCACGACGTCGGTGGCGCCGAACCGTCGCGCCGCGTCCAGCTTCTCGTCGCTGATGTCCACCGCGACGATCTGCGACGCGCCGAACGCCTTGGCGACCTGGACGATCGACAGCCCGACGCCGCCCGCGGCCACCACCGCCACGCGCTCGCCGCCGCGCAGGTCGGCCGCGTGCCGCACGGCGCCATAGGCGGTGAAGATGCCGCACCCCAGCACCGCCGACTCGGCGAAGGGCAGCGAGTCCGGCAGCGGGAACACGTCGGTGGCCGGCACCACCGCATACTCGGCCAGGCCGGCCATCGAATACATCGCCACCGGCGTGCCGTCCTGGCGGCGCAGCCGCGTGGTGCCGTCGAAGAGCAGCCCCTTCAGCCGGTTCAGGCCGAAGAAGTTGTCGCACAGGTCGTCGCGGCCGGTGGCGCAGGCGCGGCAGAACCCGCAGGGCATCACGAACGCGCACACGACGCGCGACCCCACCGGCGGGCCGGCCACGCCGGGGCCCAGCGCCTGCACGGTGCCGGTCACTTCATGGCCCATCACCGCGGGGGTGGGGAAGGCGACCTCGGCCTTCATCACGTGCAGGTCGGTGTGACAGACGCCGCACGCGTGCACCTTGATCAGCACCTCGTTGGCGTGCGGTTCTGGGACCGGCAGCTGCTCGATCGCCAGGCCTCCCGGGGCCGCATTCAGCACGGCGGCCATCATCGTCTGCATAGGAGTCCCTGACTATACCGCGAAGGGTGGGCCATGTATGATCGGCGCTTCGCCCAGACCGCTGAACCCCAGGCCTCCATGCATCCAGACCTCCAGGAAGCGATCGATCTGCACCACGCCATCGTGGCCGAAGCCGGCAATGCCCTGGTCGGCTACGCCACCGAGAAGGCCCTGGCCAACGTGGTGCTGCTCTCGGAGATCCCGACCACCTACGACAAGGATCAGAAGCGGCAGGTGAACGCCGGCAACCTGCTGCTGCGCGGCGTGCCGGGCGTGGGCAAGACCTTCTTCGGCGTGATCCTGGCGGCGATCAGCAACGCGAAGTTCGCGCGCCTGCAGGGCCGCGCCGACCTGCAGCCGACCGAGATCGTCGGCTTCCAGATGATCAACCCGGCCACCGGCGAGTTCATCACCGAGTTCGGCCCGCTGGCGTCGGCCGAGGTCATCCTGCTCGACGAGATCAACCGCATCCCGCTGAAGTCGCAGAGCGCGTTCCTCGAGGGCCTGCAGGACCGCACCATCACCGTCGGCAAGACCACCTACGAGATGCCGATCTTCAGCTTCGCCATCGCCACCATGAACCCGGTGGAGCTGGGGCAGGGCACCTTTCCGCTGTCGGAGGCCGCCACCGATCGCTTTGCGATCCTGGTGAACATCCCCTACCTGTCGCCGGCCGAAGAAGAGAAGCTCGTCAACTTCGACTTCAAGCAGGTCCGGCTGAAGTCGCTGATCTCCAAGGAGCGGATCATCGAGCTGCGCGGCACCATCACGCGCGAAGTGCACCTGCACGAGGCGCTGGCGAAGTACATCCGCCGTCTGGTGGGGGCCACGCGGCCCTTCAACGCCGAAAGCGATTGGCGGACGCATTCGCCATCGGCGCTGGTCGAGAAGTGCGTGGACCTGGGCGGGTCGCCCCGCGCCACCATTGCGTGGGGACGCCTGGTCAAGGTGTGGGCGCTGCTGATGCACCAGCGCTCGGAGGTCTATCCTGAGGACGTGCAGGCGTTGGCGCGCTACGTGCTCGGTCACCGCGTATGGCTCGGCCCCCACGCGGCCAGCCATGGCGTCACTGTCGAGATGGTGATCGACGACGTGGTGGCGTCGGTGCCGGTGCCGTGATTGCTCCTCCCTCGGCGTCCGACCTCGTCAATCTCCGCGAGATCGCCGAGATCGAAATCTTCGTCCTGAAGCGAATGAAGGAGCTGACGCTGGGCGACCACGCCAGCGTCTACAAGGGGGCGGGCTTCCACTTCGTCGGCACCCGCGACTGGGAGCCCGGCGACCGCACCGCCTCGATCGACTGGGCGCAGTCGTCGCTCAACAACTTCAGCCCGCTCGTCACCCGCGAGTTCGAGCAGGACAGCAACGCCGCCATCGTGGCCGTGGCCGACGCGTCGCTGTCCACGCGCTGCGGCGCCCACGGGGCGACCATCGAGACCGCGATTGCGCGCGCGGTGGCGGCGGTGGGCCTGTCGGCGGTGTTCTTCCAGGATCAGTTCGGCCTGCTGACCTTCGACGACAAGTTCGAGCAGCTGGCGGCGGCGCGCCCGCGCATCGGCCGGTCGCACGTGATCTACTGCGTGGGCCTCTATCAGCACCGCACGGTCACCGACACCCCGAGCGGTCCCCGCGACGTGGTGACCGCGATCGAGGGGCACCTGCGGCGGGCGGCGGTGGTGCCCGGTGATCTCGGACTTCCTGTTCGCCAACGCCAAGCCGTTCATCGACGAGCTGGCGCTGGTGGACGCCGTGCACGACGTGTTCCTGATGATGGCCGACGTGCGGTTCGCCTACGAGATGCCGCGCGTCTCGGACGGGTGGATCGAGGCCTACGACGTGGAGAACGGGCGCACCGGCGTGTTTTCCAGGCGCGAGATGGACCGGCTCGGGCGCCGCGCGTCCGAGTGGCAGAACGAGGTCGAACGCTACGCGCGCGACGCCGGCATTGACGTCGTGCGCGTGGGGCTGGACCGCTGGGAAATGGAGACCGCGCTGGTCGAGTTCACCGCCGAGCGGCGGCTG
Organism: uncultured Acidobacteriota bacterium; assembly: GCA_963713655.1. Classification (GTDB taxonomy): domain Bacteria; phylum Acidobacteriota; class Vicinamibacteria; order Vicinamibacterales; family UBA2999; genus CAWEBF01. The sequence continues at coordinate 71,129 of CAVQMT010000019.1, read as the reverse complement.
CGGAAAATGAAATGACGACACAAATACGCATCATCGTTCGGTGAGGATCGCCACTCCTGGTGGCGGCCGCCTGCATTGGCGGCGCTGCCGGCACCGGTCCGGGCGCAGGCCCGCGGCCGGAGGCCAGGCGCAGAACCCGGCCGGCACGGCCGCCATCGCGTCCGCGCCCGCGCCCCGCGCCGCCCGGCCGGCCAGGTGGCCGAAGAGCCGATCCGCTGCTGGTGGAAGACGGATCGCACCGCCGTCAGCGTCGGGGAGCGCTTCGCGGTGGTGCTGACCTGCGCGTCACTCGAGGCCGGCCAGACGATCGTGGTGCCGAACGTCAGCCAGCTCGAGGGCGGGGCCATCCAGTTGACGCCGTTCGAGGTGGTCGCCTCGACGCGCCGGGCCGACGTCGTGGCGACGCCCTGGCGCTATGTCCAGTTCGAGTACAGCGTCCGGCTGCTGGCCGACGGGTTCTTCGGCCAGGACGTCAACGTCCCGGCGCTGACCGTCACTTACAACTTCCGGACCGCCGACGGCGGCAACACCGGCCGCGACCAGAGCTACGTGCTGCCCGCGCTCCAGATGCGCGTGCTGTCGCTGGTGCCACGCGGGGCCAGCGACATCCGTGATACCTCCGCGATGACGTTCGGCGATATCGAGTCGGCGCGGTTCCGTGGCACGGTGGCGCGCACGACGTCGTGGATTGCCACGGCCTTTGCCGTCGTGCTGGCGGCGCTGGCGCTGTTGCGCGCGTCGCAGCGATTCCGCAAGCGCGTGCCGGAAGCGGAGCGGCAGGTGAGCGATCTGACGCGCCTGGGTGCGGCCGCCGCGGTGCTGCGAGGCGTGCGCAAGGACGCCGCGTCGGCGGGCTGGTCTGCGGAGCTGGCGCGCCGGGCGCTGCCGGCGTTGCGGATGGCCGGCGCCTCGGCCCTCGGACGCCCGATCGCGCAGCAGCGTGTCGGCCGCGACGCGGAAGTGCGCGAAGGCCAGCTCGTGGTGCGCAACGGCTGGCTGCGCCGCGGGCGCACGCTGCTGTCGGCGTCCACCACGCGCGCGAATATCGACGCGGCCGCGTCGCGGAAAGGCCTCAGTGGCCGCGCCCGTGCGGCCCTCGTCGCGCTGGGCCCGGCCCTCGACGCGTTCAGCGTGGCCGCCTACGGCCGCGGCGCCGCGTCGCCGGACGGCGACGAGCTGACGTCGGCGCTGGATCGGAGCCTGGACGCGGTGAAGAGCCTGCGCATCGGCGCGCTGTGGCCGGTCAGAACCCTGTCGGCGGTCGCGAGGACGTTCTCCAGCGTGCTAGCACGATGACCAATCCGCGCCTGCTGGCCAACGCGCTGCGCGCCACCGTCGACGAATGGTGGCGGACGCGATCGGAGGACCTCCAGTTCTCCGGCGCCGCCGATGCGGCGGTGGTGTGCGCGGTCCTGCTCGCGGTGGTTGGCCTGGTGCTGGTCGTCCGCATGGCCTGGGGTCGCGGGCCCGGCCGCACGCACGTGGCCGTGCCCTCGGTGGTGCCCGCGTTTCACCGGTCGCACCTGTCGATGGTGCGTCACCTGCCGGTGGTGCTCTTCATCCTCGGCGTGCCGCTCTTCGCGATCGCGTTGGCCGATCCGCTGACCGGCTTCACCCGCGAGGAGGTGTCGTATCCGGGCCGCCGCATCGCGCTGCTGGTGGACGCATCCACCAGCATGGTGATGAGCTTCAAGTCCACCCGGTTCAAGACCCAGGGCGAGTCCACGTTCTTTTCGGCCGTGGCGGGCGCCGAGTACTTCATCAAGCGGCGGATGGACGGTCCGTACAAGGATCTGGTGGCGCTGATCCAGTTCGGCAACCAGGCCTATGTGGTGACGCCGTTCACCAACGACTACGAGAACATCCTGCTCAGCGTGCGGCTGGTCAGCGACCCGCGCGAGTGGGGCCGCTTCAGCGACTGGGGCACGACCATCGTCGAAGGCATCGACCAGGCGACGCAGCTGTTCAAGGCCTTCAACTTCGTGAACGCCTCGGGCAACCTGATGATCGTCTTCACCGACGGACGCGACTCGGAGCTGAACCGGGCCGAGAAGCCGCTGGACAAGCTGGTCAACGAGGCGCGCACGCTCAAGATTCCCGTGCACATGATCCGCACCGCCTACAACTACCGGCTCGGCGAAGTGCAGCAGGACAAGATCTGGAAGGCGGTGGTGGAGCGGACGGGCGGCCGCTTCTACGCGGCCTACGACGACGATTCGCTGGTCGGCGGCGCTGGCCGAAATCGACCGGCTGTCGCCCGGGCGCATCGACGTGCGCGAGTACAGCGTGCAGCGGCCGCGGTTCGCGGCCTACGCGCTGGCGGCCACGCTGCTGTGGCTGCTGGCCGCCGTGCTGAAGCTGGGGTTTGGCGTGTTCCGGACATTCCCGTGAGGAAGCGATGAGAGCAGCAATCGGATTGGCGGTGGCCGCGGTGATTCTGACCGGCGTGGCCCTGGTGGCGGCGCGGATGGCCGCGGTGGAGCGGCATCTGGCCGACACGCGCGAGGCGCTGGCGACGTTGGACTACCCGCAGGCGGCGGGCAGCGTGGAAGCGGCCATGAACGAGTTGGGCATCGCCCGCTACGTGCCCGGCTTCGGCGACCGCGTGCAACGTGAGGCCAGGGCCTACAACGCGGCGATCCTGTATTGGGAGCGCGCCTACGACGAGCTGCTGCCCGACGGGGCTGACCCGGTGACGACCATCGAGGAAGGCAACGCCGAGCTGCAACTCACCTTTGCGAACGCGGCCTATCGGAAGGGGCAGATGCGCTACGGCGACGCGGCCTCCACCAAGCAGGCGCTCGAGGAGTCCGCGTCCGGCTACCTGACGGTGCTGAAGAGCGGCGCGTGGCATCAGGACGCCGCCTACAACTACGAGTACCTGGCGCGGCTGCGCGACGAGCAGGCCAAGGGCAGGCGTCCGCCGGAAAGCAACGACGAGGCGCAGAAGGCCGACAACGGCCAGGGCGGCGCGCCGTCGGAGGCCACGAGCCAGGAGGGCTTCGAGGTCTACATCCCGCTGGAGAGCACCGAGAAGCCCGCGGGCGGCGATGCCGGCAAGGCGCCGCCCAAGGAACGAAAGGGCTAGACGGGCACGACGATGCCCAGCTGGGTCCCACGCCTCGACTTCGCGACCACGCGCTTCGGCGACGCGGCCTACTTGTGGCTGCTGCTCGTGCCGGCGCTGCTGGTCGTGCTGTGGGCCTGGCGCGTGTGGCGCCGGCGGCGCGACGTGGCGCACTTCCTGCGCGGCCGGATCGTGCCCGTGCGCGAGCGGTTCAGCCTGCTCGGGCGATCTCGGGTTCTGGTTCTTTGCGCTGCTGGCCAGCGCGCTGCTGATCGTCGCGCTGTCCCGGCCGCAGATGGTCGTGTCCAGCGTGCGGCAGGGCAGCGTGGACCTGGTGATCCTGCAGGACGCCTCGGCCTCGATGTACGTCAAGGACGTGCAGCCGGACCGCTGGCGGCGGTCGGTCCGCTTCGTGCGCATGCTGGCCGAGTCGCTGCGCTGGCAGGGCGACCGCGTGGCGCTGGCGCTCTTCGCGCAGCTGGCGGCGCCGCAGGTGCGGCTCACCAAGGACCCGAACTCGCTGTTCTTCTTCGTCGATCACCTGGGTGAGCAGTCGCCGTTCCCGCTCGAGAACGCGCCGACCTGGGACACGAACATCGAAGAGGGGATCCGCTGGGGCCTGAACCTCATCGCCAAGGACGAAGAGCTGTTCGGCAAGAGCAGCAACCCGAAGGCGTTCGTCGTCATCTCCGACGGCCAGGCGTGGAGCGGAACGGTGGCGAACTCGCTGCGGGAGGCGCAAAAGCGCGGCGTGCCGGTCCACGTCGTCGGCATCGGCACCACGGTCGGCGGCATGATCCCCGAGCCGCTCGGCCCTGACGGCGTGCGGCCGCCGCCGGTGGTGCGCTCGGTGCTGGATCGCGCCTCGCTGGTGCAGCTGGCCGTGGCCGGCGGCGGCGAGTACTTCGAGATCGGCGACGAGCCCGATCGCACGGTCGCGTTCCGCATCATCGACCGCCTGCGGAAACAGAACAATCTCTCGCCGCCGGTCGAGACGCTCGAGGAGCTGTATCCGCGCTTCCTGCTTCGCCGCCGCCGTCGTCCTCGGCCTCGGCCTGCTGTTCGTCCGCAAGCCGCTCGAACTCTTGTGGCACGGCCTCGGCGTCGGCGCCGCCGGCTCCGTGCTTCTCAGCCTGCTTTCGTAAGCGGCTTCCAGGCTTCCAGGCTGCCCGGGAAAACCTCTTCGGGCTAGTTGCTCCTGGGCTCGAGGCTCTGAGGACTGCAGAGGGGTATCGATGGAGCCGATGCGGGACGTCATCGACTACTACGAGCAGTTTGCCGAGGAATCGCGACTCGCGCCGGCTGCGTCGCTCTTGGAATTCGAGCGCACGAAGGAAATCCTGCAGCGTCTGCTGCCGAAGCCGCCGGCGCGGATCGTCGATGTCGGCGGCGCGGCGGGCGTCTACTCGGCGTGGTTGGCCGGCCTGGGCTACGAGGTGCATCTGGTTGATGCCTCCGAGCGTCTGGTGGGAGAGGCGAGAAAACTCAACGCGACACTGGCCAAGCCGATCGCGTCGTTGTCCGTCGCGGACGCGCGGCAGTCTGCCGCAGCGCGATGGCTTTGCGGAGGTCGTGCTGGTGATGGGGCCGCTCTATCACCTTACCGAGGCCGGCGATCGCCTGGCAGCGCTGCAAGAAGCCCGACGTGTCGTGAAGCACGGCGGCTGGGTGGCCGTGGCCGGGATCTCCCGCTACGCCTCGGCGCTCCACGGCCTTGCGAGCGGGGTCTCGCGCGATCCGGCCTTCGCGCGCATCCGCGACCGCGATCTGCGGAACGGCCAGCACCGCAACGACAGCGGCAACATCGACTACTTCACGACCGCGTACTTCCATCGGCCCGAAGATCTTCGCCAGGAGATGCTCGCCGCGGAATTTGACGACGTGAAGGTGCTCGGCGTCGAGGGCGCCGGCTGGATGGTCGCGGACTTCGACGCGCGGTGGGCGGACCCGGTGATGCGCGAGGACTTGCTGGCGACGGCTCGCGCGTTCGAGGCCGAACCGTCGATGCTTGGCGTCAGCGCGCACCTGCTGGGAATCGGCCGGAAGACCATAGCCGTTCAGGCGGAGCGCTCGGGCCGCCGGGCGGCCAGTGCGCCCGAGCCTGAAGACGGCTGCGCTGGCTGACTACTTCAGTGTCTCTTTCAGGAACGTGAAGACCTGCGGCCAGATCTTGGCGGCCAGCGGTGCATTCAACGTGCCCAGCGCGTTGTGGGGCCCCATGAACGCATGGCCCGTGCCCGGGTGCACGGCCAGCGTCACGTCCTTGCCCATCGCGCGCAACTTTGTTTCAAGCGCGTGCGCCGCGGCCGGCGGAAAGTAGTCGTCGTGCTCCGCCATGTGGCCCTGGACCTTGGCGGTCAGCTTCGACCAGTCCGGCTCCGTTGCGCCCTGCGGGAAAGCCGTAGAACGGCACCGTCGCCTTGACCTTGTCGCCGCGGCCGGCCGCGATCAGGAACGACAGCATGCCGCCCATGCAGAAGCCCACCACGCCGACGCCGCTGCCGGTGACCTTCGGATGGCTGGCCAGGAAGTCCACGGCGCCGCTCATGTCCTTTGCGGCGCGATCCGCGGGCAGCGACTGCATCAGGTGCGCCGCCTTGTCCATCTCGTCGTGCGCCGCCAGCTCGCCGTGATACAGGTCCGGCGCCAGCGCCACGAACCCCGCCGCCGCCAGCCGATCCGCGTTCTCCTTGATGCCCGAATCCAGACCCCACCATTCCTGAATCACGAGCACGCCGGGACCCTTGCCACTCGCGGGCGTCGCCAGGTAGCCCGACGCCATGTTGCCGTTACTGCGGAATTCGACTGTCTCTGCCATGTGTCCTCTGATCGCAATCCGGGGAAGGAGGGTTGGCTAGGCGCGCTCGAGCGGCGATCGCGGCGCGGCGTCGGGCACTGCGCGGCCGATTGCCGTGCCACGAGGCACCCAGCGCATCGCGTTGCGCGCGCCACGCCAGAGCCGGCCGAAGCCCATCACCGTGCCGATGGCGCTCGACGCCAGGCCGCCCAGGCACAGCAGGATCACGCCCACGTCCCAGGCCGGGCTCCAGTACCAGAACTTGAAGTCGAGGCTGTGCAGCCCGTTGTAGAGCCAGCGCTCCACCCGGGCCAGCCGGTGCACGGTGGCCAGCACCTGGCTCATCGACGGGTCCACGTAGGCCCACGTCTCCGCCGGGTCGTCGAACTTCACCCGCACGACCGGCAGCGGCGTCTGGTTGCGGCGCGAGTAGTAGTAGGAGTCGTACTCGGTCAGGACGGTCTGTTCCACGATCGCCACGTCCGGCGCGGCGGCCTTCAGCCGCTCGACGATCGACTCGGTGCTGAACGGCTCCCGCTTGACCGACATCGTGGTCGCCGAGACCAGGAGGCGATCCTGTTCGACGCGCCCGGTGATCGGATAGGGCTGGTGCAGCCGCTCGCGCCGCACCGGCTTGGCGTCGAATCCCAGGCGCACGACGTAGTACGGCTCGTCCTGGATCCGTGTCAGCTCCACTTCCTTGATCACGCGATCGCCCGTCAGCGCCGCCCACGCCGTCGGCTTCGCCTTCGAGAAGCGCGTCAGCTCCAGCGGCCCGCCCGTCATCACCTCGCGCTCGAACTCGAGGCCCGTCGCGTTGGTCCACGCGAACGGCTCCATCGACAGCAGGCCGCTGAACACCCACGTCAGCGTGAACACGCCGAACACGGCGCCGGTCACGAAGTGCCACTTCATCCAGCCGGCGTAGGGAATCGAAGCCATGACGCGGAATGGCTTGGTCGGCTTGAAACGCATGATGCCGACGACCAGACCCAGCACCGCCATCACGACGCCGAGCTCCGACAGGTAGACGACGACCGAATACCAGAGCGGCTGGTTCAAGCGCAGCGGCGCAAAGTAGAGCCAGTGCGGGATGACGCCCGTCCACGCCAGCAGCCGGTCGCGGTTGGTGGTCGCCAGCACGACTTCGGCGGTGCGTGGCGACACGTACAGTTCGGTCCCGGCGTCATCGCGGGCGCGGAACTTGAGCAGCGGCAGCGCGCGGCTCAACGTCAGCGTCCACTGATCCGGCCGCCGCACCTCGTGCATGAACTCGATGTCGGATTCCGGAACGCCGATGAAACGCGCGGCGAGCATGCGCGCCGTCGGGCCGTCGATCGGCTGCAGCGTCTCGCCGGTGTCGGCGAACACGGTGCGCGTGCCAAACCTGTATGCGGGCCGACCGAGCACCGTCAGCATCGTGGTGCGCGGCGCGTCGGTGATCAGCGCGCGCTGGGCCGCTTCGGCCGCGCTCAGCCGGACGGCCGACATGTCCAACGGGGCCAGGCTCTCGCGGCGCAGCTCGGGGCTGAGCTGGGGCATGCCGCCCGCGTAGATCATCACGATCCCCGACGCGAACCACGCCACGAACACCAGCCCCAGGACGATGCCCAGGTAGCGGTGCGACAGGATCAGCCACTTGCGGAGGTGTCGCATGGGGGGAGTTTACCCGCGGTTCGCAGATTTCGCCATGGTTCCCCCCGCGGCGGATGGCAAGGTTTTCCTCGAGCTCGGACAAGGCCCGCTCATTGCGGCACGAACACGTGGCTCCCGGCAGCGGCACGATTCTGGCTTCCAGGCGCAGCTACAATGAGCCCATGCCTGGGAGCGACTTCGTGAAGCCGGCTCACTCGCGCATACGGCTCACCTACGACGACTTCGTGCTCTTCCCCGACGACGGGAAGCGTCACGAGTTGATCGACGGAGAGCACTACGTGACGCCGTCACCCCACATGAAGCATCAGGCGGTCCTCGGCAACCTGCACTTCCTGATTCGCGGTCACCTCGAGACGCAGCCCTCGGGCCGCGTGTTCATGGCCCCCTTCGACGTGGTGTTCACGGACTTCGACGTCGTCGAACCCGACCTGCTGTACATGTCGCACGAACGTGCCGCCGATATCCTTACGCCGAAACACGTGCGCGGCACGCCTGAACTCGTCGTGGAGATCGGCTCGCCAAGCACTCGCAAGCGAGACGAAACCCTCAAGCGCCACCTCTACGAGCGCACGGGAGTGCACGAGGTACTGGTTCGTCGATCCCGATGTCGACGCCGTTCGCATCTATCGAAGAGCGGGCGACCATTTCGTCCGGGCGATTGAATTGACGCTCGAAGCGAACGACGTGCTCACCACACCGCTCCTTCCCGGCCTCGAGATGTCGCTCTCGCGGATCTTCAGCGAATAGGGAGTTGGTCCAAGCGCGTGGCGCTCATTGAAGGTACGCGAGTCGGTCCCTACCAGATAGCCGAGCAGATTGGGGCCGGCGGCATGGGCGAGGTGTATCGCGCCACCGATACCAACCTCAAGCGTGCCGTAGCCATCAAGGTCCTGCCCAGCGCCGTCGGCGGCGACGCGGAACGCCTGGCCCGCTTCCAGCGCGAGGCCGAAGTCCTGGCCGCCCTCAATCACCCCAATATCGCCGCCATCTACGGTCTGGAGCGGTCAGAGGGCTGGACCGCGCTCGTCATGGAGCTGGTCGAAGGGCCGACCCTCGCGGACCGGATCGCGGCGGGTCCGATCCCGCTCGACGAGGCGCTGCCAATTGCCCGGCAGATCGCCGAGGCGCTGGAGGCGGCGCACGAGCACGGCATCATCCACCGCGACTTGAAGCCAGCCAACATCAAGGTCCGCTCGGACGGTGCGGTCAAGGTGCTGGACTTCGGTCTGGCCAAGGCGATGGAGCCCGCGACTGGTCACGTGCCCGGTGTCTCGCAGGCGCCGACCGTCACCACGCCGGCGCTGATGACGGGGATGGGCGTGATTCTCGGCACAGCCGCCTACATGTCGCCGGAGCAGGCGAAAGGGCAGGCCGCCGACAGGCGCAGCGACATCTGGTCGTTTGGCTGCGTCCTGTTCGAAATGCTGACGGGGAAGCGGACGTTCGGCGGCGAGGACGTGATCGACACGCTCGCCGAGGTGCGGCGCGCCGAGCCGGATTGGGCGGCGCTGCCAGCGGCAACGCCGGCGTCGGTTCACCGGCTGCTGCGGCGCTGCCTGGCCAAGGACCGCAAGACGCGGCTGGCCGATGCGTCCACCCTTCGCCTCGACATCGACGACGCGGTGGCTGGCCCGCCCGTGCCACGGCCGTCGACGACCTCACGGTTCCGAGTCGAACGCCTGGCCTGGAGCGCCGCCGTGGTGGTGCTGTCAGTGGTCGCCGCCCTCGCCGTGCGCGCGGCGTTCCGGTCCCCGCCCTCGCCTGTGGAGGTGCGGTTCGACATCGAGGTTCCCGCGGGGACAGTCGGCAATCCTCTCGCCATTTCTCCAAGCGGCCGGCAGGTGGCGTTCCTCTCTGGAACATCCGGCGATGTGAGCTGTATGGGTGCACACGATGGACGGCCGCGCGGCGCGACCGGTCGAGGGCACCCGCGGCGCCATCGACCGGGTGTTCTGGTCGCCTGACGGCCAATCCATCGGCTTCTTTGCCGGCGGCAAGCTCAAGCGCGTCGATTTGACGACGGGCGCCGTGCAGGCGATTGCCGACACTCCTAGCAGCACCGGCGGTAGCTGGAGCCGCGACGGCGTCATCCTGTTTGCACCGCAACAGGGGCCGATCTTTCGCGTTTCCCAGGCCGGTGGCCCGGTGACGGCCGTGACGGCTGTGGACAGGCCCGAGATTCGACACGTGTCCCCGCAGTTTCTCCCGGACGGCCGTCGCTTCCTGTTTTTTGTCACGGGCGATCCGCGTGCGCGCGGCGTCTACGTGGGATGGATCGACGGCTCGCAGCCGCCACGCCGACTTCTCGAAGGTCTCGAAGCCTCGGCCGTGTACGCGATGTCAGGACACCTGTTGTTTCCGCGAGACGGTGCCCTGATGGTGCAACCGTTCGACGTCGCCACGCTGACGTTCAGCGGCGAGCCGCGGCAGCTCGTCGAAAACATCAGGATGGATGTGACCCAGGGCCTTACGCACGTGTCGGTCTCGGAAACCGGCGCACTCGTCTACCGGCGCGCCCTTGGGGAGGGCGAGACGCAGCGTCGGCTGGTCTGGCTGGACCGGGAGGGGCGGGAGATCCGGCAACTCGACGCTCGCGAACCTGTCAACTCGAACCAGCTCGCGCTTTCACCGGATGGCCAGCGGCTGGTTGTCGGCAACCCAGCGGACGGACTGTGGATGATGGATACCGAGCGCGGCACGCGCACTCGTTTTACTGTCGATACCAACGACAGCTTCCCCCTGTGGTCGCGCGACGGCAACGTGCTCGTGTACACCAGCCTTCGCGATGGTGTTCGCAACCTGTACCACCGCTCGTTGGCCGGCGGCGACGCGGAACGCTTGTTGGCCAGCCCGGGGTCGAAGGCCGCGCACGACTGGTCGCCCGATGGACGCCTGTTGCTTTATCGAGACTTCGATCCGAAGACGCGGTCGGACCTGTGGGTGATACCCGTCGAGCCAGCCGGGCAGCCTGGGCGTGTGCGCGTGCCGACTGATGGACGGGCGGCGCCTGTGGTTCAGACGCCGGCTCAGGAACAGAATGGGCAGTTTTCCCCGGATGGCGAGTGGATCGCCTACGATTCCGACGAGTCGGATCGCCGCGAGATCTATATCCAGCCGTTTCGCCGCCAGGGCACCAAGCAACGAGTGTCGATCGACGGTGGCAGTCAGCCACGATGGCGCGCGGACGGCGCGGAGCTGTTCTTTGTGTCCTTGAACGGGCAGCTGATGGCCGCCCCGATCCGTCGAGGCGCCGATCGTTCCATGGCTCCCGGATCCCCGGTGTCCTTGTTTCCGGTGAGTCTGAGAGTCGGCGTCTGAACACCCCCTACGAATACGAAGTGTCTCGTGACGGCAAACAGTTCCTCGTCAACCTGGTGACGGGCTCACGCTCGATCATCGGCGCGATCGTCAACTGGGCGCCGTAGAGCCTGGAGCCTGGAGCCCGGAGCCCGTGCTACGACCGTCTCCGCAATTCCACGACGGTCTCGATGTGCGGCGTGTGCGGAAACATGTCCACGGGCTGGACCGACTCGCACCTGGTATCCGTGCCGCACGATCGCCTGCGAGGTCCCGGCCCAGCGTGTCGGGGTTGCAGGACACGTAGACGGCCATCACTGGCGCGCGCTCGCCGAACACGCGATCCAGGACGCCCGGCGCGCAACCCTCGCGGGGCGGATCCAGGACCACGGCGCCGGCGGCGGTTAACTTCTTCACCGAAGCCTCAACCGGGGCGGCGATCCACCGGCACCGGCCCTCCGGGATGTGGTTCAGCCGCTGGCTGGCCTGGCCATCGGCCACTGCGTCGCGGCTTTCCTCCACGGCCGTCACCGTGTGCCCGCGCTTCGCCAGGGTCAGCGCGAACAGCCCCGCGCCGGCGTAGAGATCCAGGACCGGCACATCGGCCGGCACGGCCTCCAACACCAGCCGGACCAGCAGCTCGGCGGCGGCGACGTTGGTCTGGAAGAAGGCGGTCGGCGAGATCAGGAAGGAGACGCCGGCCACGTCCTCCCGCAGGCGGTCGATTCCCCGCAGCTTGCGTGTGGCGGCGCCAAAGATCATCCCGTCGTCGCGCTGGTGCACGTTCAGGTGCAGCCCGCCGACCGCGCCTTCGCCGAGCACGCGCCGCGTGGTAGCGCGCAGCGTGCGATCGCGGTCGTGGGCCACGACCAGCGTCGCCAGCGTCTCGTGGCTCGCGTGGCCCACGCGCACAGCCACGCCGCGCAGCGCCGCCTGCGTCGGCTTGCCGGGCTCCCAGCCGCGGACGCCGGCGCGACGGCACGACGTCGCGCAGCGCGAAGGCCACTGCGTTGCCAGCACCGGCGTGCACGCGACACTCCTCCACGGGTACCACGCGGCGCGAGCCTCGCGCCAGGTGCCCCATCATCAGCCGGCCGCCGCTGTCGCCGAACGCGAAGTGCACCTTGTGACGAAAGCCCCACGGATCGGGCGTGGCGGTCAGCATCGGCTTGACCGGCGGAGCATCCGGAACCGCCGCACGCAGGGCGCGGCTTACGGTCTCGGTCTTGATCCTGAGTTGTTCGGGATAGGCGATGTGCTGCCACGCGCAGCCCCCGCAGGGTGGTGTGCGGGTGGGCTGCGGGCCGAAGTGAGGACAGGGCGGCGCGACCCGGTGCGGCGACGGCTCCAGCACCTCGATCAGCGCGGCGCGGGCCGGACGATCGGTCGAGGCGCGCACGGGCAGCCGCAGCCGCACGCGCTCGCCGGGAATCGTGAACGCGACACGGCCACGCGCCTGCCCCGAACGTCGGCGACACCATCGCCGTTCGCGTCCATCTCGACGATGGCCGCGTCCACGGCGTCGCGCACGCTGTTACCGGACGTTCAGCAGCTCGACGTCGAAGACCAGCGTCGCGTTCGGCGGAATCACGCCGCCGGCGCCGCGCGCGCCGTAGCCCATGTTGGCCGGGATGGTCAGCGTCCGCCGCCCGCCGACCTTCATGCCGGCCACGCCCTCGTCCCAGCCCTGGATCACCTCGCCGGCGCCGAGATTGAACTCGAACGGCTCGTTGCGGTCGCGCGAGCTGTCGAACTTCGTGCCCTTCTTGTCGGCAGCCGTTTCGTTGTACAGCCAGCCGGTGTAGTGGACGGTCACGCGCCGGCCTGCTGCGGCCTCGTTGCCGCCGCCGACGGTGTCGTCCTGCTTGATCAGTTCGGCCACGTTCGACCTGCCTTCTCCGGGTTCGGGTTCGGATGAGCCGCCGCAGGAAGCGGCGCACGCAGGCCAACGCCGCCAGTAGCGGGATACGGCGAAAGCGTCCGCGCATCCGTCGGCGACGGCGACTCCCGCCGCATGCATTATAGTGGAAATGCGCTCTCCGAGCAGGCGTGCGGCGCCAGACACGTTCCAGTTCGTCTGTTCGAGCGCCGGACTGCCGCCACCATCTCGGGCTGCTCTTCCTCGATGCGAGTCGCCAGCGCAGCGGCCTTGGCCCGATCGAGCGGTGTGCCCTCCAGCGCGCTGATGTCGCTTCGCAGCCCCGGGCTGAGTTGATCGAGGCTGATCCCGGACACCGTCGCCGATTCGATGAGCGCGCCTTCCGGCGCGTCGGTCTCCTGGGCGGTGGCGGGGAGCGGGGCACAACCAAGAACGGCGAGCAGCAGGGCGACAGTTCGCATGCGGACCCGGAAGGCAAGCGGCGCGCCATTGTACAAGTGACTGAATCCGAAGGAGATCACCACGGCGGACCTGTGCCGTTCCGTCACAGGCGTGGGCGCAGACGGCACGGCTCGGGGCGAAACCGACGTCGCCGGACAACGCGGCGCAGCCTCGCTAGTACACTGGCTGGCATCCAGGAGGCATGCAGTGACTTTGCGCGGTGGAATCGGCCTCGTCTTCGCTCTCATCGGCCTTGCGGTGATCGTCTCGTTCACCCTGCTCGCGCTGATGTATCTCAGCGTGTCGCGGGGCCCGTCGGTGCCGTCGTCGGCGTCGCTGGTGCTGCGGCCCAGCGGCGACTTGCCCGAGCTGCCTGTCGACACTGTGGTGGGGCAGCTCTTCGGCAGCGAGTCCGACAGCGTGCGCACGCTGGTCGAAAGCCTCGAGCGTGCCAAGGCGGATGCGCGTATCACCAGCGTGCTGCTGCGGCCCGGCTCCTTGGAGTTGCCCTATTGGGCCAAGGTGCAAGAGCTGCGGGACGCCGTGATGGACTTCCGCGAATCGGGAAAGCCCGTGATCGCCTACCTGGAGTTCGGCGGCGACCGCGAGTACTACCTGGCCACGCGCCGCCGACCAGGTGTACCTGCAGCCCTCGAGCCCGCTCGATCTCACCGGCGTGGCGTCGTACGAGATCTTCCTGCGCGGCGCGTTCGACAAGCTGGGCGTGCAGCCCGACTTCCTCCGCATCGGCCCATACAAGACCGCGCCCAGCCAGCTGACGGAAAAGGAGATGACGCCGGCGCACCGCGAGATGACCGAGTCGATCAACCGCGACACCTACGACCGGCTGGTGAAGGGCATCGCCGAGGCCCGCAAGCTCACCGAAGACGAGGTCCGCGCCCTGATGGACCGCGGGCCGCTGCTGGCATCCGAGGCCGTGGCCGGCAAGCTGGTGGACGGCGTGGCCTACGAGGACGAGCTCGACGACAAGGTGCCGGCGCTGCGCAAGGACGACGAAGCGGTGGACCAGCTGGAAGTCGATGAATATCGCGGCTCGCGCGGCTACGGGTCCAGCGGCTTCCGTCTCGGCGGCCGCCCGCGCGTGGCGGTGCTTTACGCCGTTGGCACCATCGTGTCGGGGCGGGGCGGCTTCGACGCCACCGACGGTGCGCTGGTCGGCTCCGATGCGTTCGTCGAGGAGATCCGCCGCATCAAGGACGACTCCTCCATCCGCGCCGTGGTGCTGCGGATTGACAGCCCGGGCGGCTCGACGGTGGCGTCCGACGTCATCTGGCGCGAGTTGACGCTGCTGCGGCAGGACGACCCCGAGCGGCCGCTGGTGGTGTCCATGGGGGACCTCGCCGCCTCGGGTGGCTACTACATCGCCACGCCGGCCGACGAGATCGTGGCGCAGCCCTCGACCTTGACCGGCTCGATCGGCATCTTCGTCGGCAAGTTTGCGCTGGGACAGGGCCTCGAGAAGTTCGGCGTCACCACGCAGGTCGTGACCGCGGGCCGCAACGCCGACATCTACTCACCGTTCACGCCCTTCACCGGCGAGCAGCGGACGCGCGTGCAGGCGTTCCTCGACGACTTCTACCAGGGCTTCGTCGCCAAGGTGGCCATGTCCCGCAAGAAGACGCCGCAGGAGATCGATGCCGTGGCGCAGGGCCGCGTGTGGACCGGCGCTCAGGCGCGTGAGCGCGGGCTGGTGGACCGGCTGGGCGGGCTGGATGTGGCGATCGCGGCGGCCAAGGAGCGGGCCGGCATCGACGCCGAGGACGATGTCGAGGTGGTGGTCTATCCGCACCGCCGCACCGTCTACGAGGCTCTGTCGGATCGGTTCGGCGGCGGAGGCGTGTCCGGCGTGTTGAGTGCGCTTCTGGGCCGTGCCCCGGCACGGGCCGTGGCCGCCGCCACCGCGCCGTCGCGGCTCTTCCGCCGCGGCGAGCCGCTGGCGCTCATGCCGTTTGCGTTCGTGAGGTAGGCAGATGGTCTTCGGTCGAGAACTACCGGACTACCAGACCTGACCACGGACTACCATACTGGCGCCTGGCCAGCCGGCGCTGACCGTTGCCGTGCTTGTGGGCGATCGCCAGCCATCGCCCAGCGTGGCCCCGCGCCGGATCCCCTCATCCGTGAAGGCGCCACGGTGAAGCTGGGGCCGCACACCTACGCGATTCCCGACTTCAGCGTGCCGATGGTGCCCAACGTCGGCATCGTGGTGGGCACTCGAGCGACGCTGGTCGTGGATACCGGCCTCGGCCGGCGCAACGGCGAGGCGATCCTGCGTGAGGTGGCCAAGGTCAGCAAGAACGCCGAGCTGTACATCGTCACCACCCATTTCCACGCCGAGCACACGATGGGCTACACGGCGTTCCCGCCATCGGCCAAGTACGTCAACGCGAAGCAGCAGGAGGCGGACTTCGACGAGGGCGGCATGCGCCAGGTGCAGGCGTTCGCCGGACGCTCGCCGTTGACCGGCGAGCTGCTCGCCGGCGCCACGCGGCGCGCCGCGGACATCACCTTCGACAAGGAGCACGTGCTCGATCTGGGCGGCGTGCGCGTGCGCCTGATCATGGTCGGGCCCACCCACACCAAGGGCGACACGGTGGCGTTCGTCGAAGGCGACGGCGTGCTCTTTGCCGGCGACGTGGTGATGAACAAGTCGTTCGTCTCCGCCAACGCCAACTCCAGCATCCGCGCGTGGCTGGCGGCCTTCGATCTGTTCGCGACCATGAAGCCCACGAGCATCGTGCCCGCCCACGGCGACATCGGCCCTGGCTCCATCCTGCCGACGCTGCACGCCGAGGTGCTGGCCATCCAGGCCCGCGCGCGCGAGCTGAAGGCGCAGGGCCGGACCGTGGACGAGACCGCCACCACCGTGCAGATGGAGTCGCAGGCGAAGCAGCCCACCTGGGGGCGCGTGAACGGCGTCGCAGCGCTGGCCCGGTCGGCCTACGCCGAGGCCCCGTAACGGATGGGGTCGGGCTCGCTCCCTTCCACCATTCCGCCCGCGCTCGCTGGCCCGCTGCCGCGGGTGCCCTACAAACGCATCGCCACCGAGGAGGCGTTCGGCACGGTCGAGATCTTCGACCGCTACCGGGCGATGCTCTCCGGCGGCGGCGATCTCGATCCTGGCTTCAAGAGCGCCATGGGGTATTTCCTGCTGCACCCGTCGCCGCGGGCCCGGACGATCGCCGAGCGGCTGGCGGACGTGGATGCCCGCCGGATCGGCGACATGGACGAGGCGGGGATCGATCTGCAGCTGCTGTCGCTGACCTCGCCGGGCGTCCAGGTCTTCGATCGCGAGACGGCGAACGCGCTCGCGGTCGACGCCAACGATCAGCTGGCGGCCGCCATCGCGCGGCACCCGGCGCGCTTCGCCGGCCTGACGGCCATCGCGCCGCAGGATCCGTGCCCACGCCGCGCGAAGGAGATCGAGCGCGGGATGACGAAGCTGGGGCTCAAGGGCGTGATCATCAACTCGCACACCCAGGGCGAGTATCTGGACGACCCGAAGTTCTGGCCGATCTTCGAGGCCGCCGAGGCCCTCGGACGCGCCCATCTACCTGCACCCCAACACGCCGTCGCGCGGCGATGATCGGGCCGATGCTCGAGCGCGGACTCGACGTCGCGATCTTCGGGTTCCAGGTGGAGACCAGCCTGCACGCGCTGAGTCTCATCATCGCCGGCGTGTTCGACCGCTTTCCGAAGCTGACGCTCGTGCTCGGCCACCTGGGCGAGGGCCTGCCGTACTGGATGTCGCGCATCGACCACATGCACGGCGCCAGCGTCGGCTCCGGCCGCTACGCGAACTGGAAGGTGCTGCAGCGCCGCCCGAGCGACTACCTGCGCGAGAACGTCTACGTGACCACCAGCGGCATGCCGTGGGCGCCTGCGATCGCGTTTGCCCAGCAGGTACTCGGCGTCGATCGCGTGATGTACGCGATGGACTACCCGTATCAGTA
Organism: uncultured Acidobacteriota bacterium; assembly: GCA_963713655.1. Taxonomy (GTDB): domain Bacteria; phylum Acidobacteriota; class Vicinamibacteria; order Vicinamibacterales; family UBA2999; genus CAWEBF01. Next base: position 54,021 of record CAVQMT010000019.1, on the reverse strand, counting down.
CTTCGTCGCGGAAGTGGCCGCCAGCGACGCGATCGCCGGATCGCTGGAGGACCGCACCCGGTTCTTCCAGACCAACGCCGAACGCGTCTTCAAGCTGGCGTAGCCGACCCGGAGGTCGTCAGCGCACGGCTTCCCAGGTGCCGGCGACGCCGGGCTCGTTGCGGGCGGTCGAGCCCCACCGGCCCTCCTTGAGAGCGCGCCCGTCTGGCGCCAGCACTGCCGAGTAGGAGCCGACCGCCAGGCGGGCCTCGCCGTCTGGCACGGCGTGCTGGACAGCAGTGCCTTCGAGGATCGAGTTCTCGCGTGCGCTCGACGTAGTGGCCCTCCACGTCCTCGGTGCCCACCAGCTGGGCGTCGAGCCGCCAGGTGAACGTGCCGCTCAGCGACAGTCCCTCGGCGGTTTCCTCCTGCGACGTGAACCGCAGTACGGAATCGCTCCAGTTCTTGCCGCCTTCGTCCACCGCTCCCCGCAGCGTCCACGTGCCCAGCGACAGGCGGGGGAGGTCGCGTCCGCCGGCCGCGGGCGCCTCGGCGCGCGACGCGGTCCCGGTGGCCATGCCACCCGAATCGGTGGACACCAGCTGCAGCCGCCCATCGATGACCTGGCCCTGAAATCGGATCGTCGCGGGTTCGGATGCGAACTGCGGCGTGTGCGAGGTGGCGAAGGTGAAGGTGCCGTCGTCCTCGATGCGGCTCTCGACGATCGGACCTTCCCCGGTCGGATAGACGACCGACCCCGCCAGCATTTTCCCCGTCTGGGCCAGACGCAGGCGGATCCGATAGACCGGCTGACCGGGCTTCTGGAACTGGCCGATCCAGTCACCAGTCAACGAGAACGGCTTCGGACACCGGCTGCGGCGCGGCCCTCGGATAGAAATACAAGGCGCCGGCCAGCAGCACGACCGTGGCCGCGACAGCCGCGGCCACGATCGCGCGGCGCGACATGCCCGTGCTGGCCTCTGGCGTGCCGCCGCCGAGGAACGCCACCAGGTCCGCGCAGTCGTCGTCGAACCGCTCGTCGCGAATCTCCACGGCCTGGCAGCGGCCGAACCCGGCGAGCTCGGCGGGCAAATCGTCCGACGCCGGCATCCTGGCGCCGCCCACGAGCACCGGAATCACGGTCAGGCCGCGCGTCATCGCCACCGCGATCTCGTGCCGGACCAGGTCCTCGCCTGCCGCCGCTCGCTGCTTGAGGATCTCGAGCCAGCGCGGCCCCACCACCGCCAGCAGGTGGGTGCACTGCGCGAGCGTCTGCTCGATGGAGACGGCGAAGTTCTGGCCGGGCTGGATGTCCTGCACGTCCATGAACACGTGATCGCCGCCGAACCGCGCCGACCAGCCGGTCCGATCAGCCGGCCGGCATGGCCGCCGCTGTCCTGTCGCCGGTAGCTGATGAAGTAGCTGCTCATGTCCTGCCGCTCGGCGTCGGATTATAGCCGCGCGTATGCCGTCATATACTGAAGAGCCGCTAAGGAGGCTCTTATCGTGCGCACGTCACCAACGTCGAAGCTTGGATCGTTGATCGCGCCGCTCACCGTCGCGATGGTCTTCATCGCGGGATCGCAGCGCGGTGCGGGCCAGCAGTCCGTGCCGTTCCAGGGCGGCGTTCCCGTGGCCCCGCTCGGCCTCTCGGGCAAGCCGCTGCCGGCGCTGCCGGTGGTGCTCGACACGGCCGAAGGCATGCGCGTGCGCGTGTCCGCGGTGGCGCGCGGGCTCGAGAACCCGTGGAGCATCGCGTTCCTGCCCGACGGCACGATGCTGGTCACCGAGCGCATGGGCCGGCTGCGGGCGATTCGCAACGGCGTGCTGGATCCCCAGCCCGTAGCGGGTACACCCAAGGGCATCGGCGCCGGCGTGTCGGGGTTGCCCGGCGCCGTGCACGCCTACATGGACGTGGTGCTGCACCCGCGCTTCGCCGAGAACCGGCTCGTCTATCTCAGCTACACGAAGCCGCTCGACGAAAAGCGGCGCACTGCCGCGGTGGCACGCGGGCGCTGGGACGGCAAGGGCATCGCCGACATGAAGGACATCTTCGTGCTGGACGAGGGCACCGGCGCCGCCGTGCGGCTGGCGTTTGGCCGCGACGCCTCGCTGTACCTGACCACCACCGGCAACACGCCGCAGGACCCGAACACGCAAGCGGGCAAGGTGCTGCGCATCAAGGACGACGGCACGATCCCGATGGACAACCCGTTCGTCGGCAAGCCCAACCACAAGCCCGAAGTGTTCACGCTGGGGCACCGCAGCTCGCTGGGCCTGGCGATGCACCCGGCGACCGGGGAGATCTGGCAGAACGAGAACGGCCCCAACGGCGGCGACGAGATCAACATCCTGAAGCCGGGCGCCAACTACGGCTGGCCGGTCGTCAGCTATGGCCGCACCTATCCCGGCGCGTGGCAGTCCGACCGCTTCTGGCGCGAGGGCTTCGAGTACCCGATCGTCTACTGGACGCCGTCGATCGCGCTGTCGGGCATGACCTTCTACACCGGCAGCAAGCTGGCCAAGTGGAAGGGCGACGTGTTCGTGGGCGCGCTGCGCACGGGCGAGGTGCCGGGCACCGGCCACCTGGAGCGGATTCTCTTCAACGAGAAGATGGAGGAGCTGCGCCGCGAGTCGCTGCTCACCGAGTTCCGCCAGCGCGTGCGCGACGTGCGCATGGGCCCCGACGAGCTGCTGTACGTCCTGACCGACGAGAAGGACGGCGCGGTGCTGCGGATCGAGCCGGCGCCGTAGCTGGTTCCAGCACGCCGCTCTGCAGCGGTCCGGCGATAACCCGCGCGCCGTATTAGTGCGGATGTTCGCGGGCTTCGATCCGGGGTAGTTCTGGGAACCGTCGGAGTACGATGTCGAACAGTACGTCGGTGCCCCCTGACGGCACGGCAGGCCGTGCGACGGTCGAGCGCGAACTCGGCTACAAGTTGCCAGCGGCCTAGTCGAGTTGATGCGGTATCAGTTGGATCCCGAGGAACGTCAGCGAGTGTCAGCGACACCCGATCCGCTTGTTACCAGTCTCGGTCCGGGTGATTCCGGACGAAGACCGAATGCGTAGGCCGCTGGCGATCGGGACTATCGTCAGCTGCCGTCGTCTGTACTCGCCACTTTTGGCGCGGACGGAGCCTCAAGTGGTTCATGTCGATCAGCAGTGGGACTATCGGGTCGTCTTCGTCGCCGAAACGTTCGCGGCAGTTCATTCGCGTGCCTCGAGGACGAACTCGGCATTCGACATCGATCGCGTCAACATACGGTTAGCCAGAGCTCAGCCAGACTGGTGGACGAGGTCGTTCCCGGCGCCGTCTGGCCATGGCTACTTCGCCAGTTCGCAAGCAGTGCGTTCGTGCGATACTTCTTGGCCGCCTGTGCCGCGACCCTCAGCGCTCGCTCCACCTCAGGGTCGTAGGGCGTCGAGCAGGATTCCACGGTCGGTTTCAACCGCGAGGACGCGGTCTCCCGCTTCGAGATGCAGGCGATCGGCCATATCCTTCGGCAGAGTCGCGCTGACCGAGCCGCCAGCTTGGCGCAGCGTCACTTCTTTGGTCACGTGTGGCTCCAGTTCTAGAGTAGCATATTGGTGCTACTCATCACAGCAGCCCACAACGCCGCTGCAGTCGACGAACGGCTCGGCAAGATCGATGCGGACGCCAGCGACAGTTCAAGACCATCCCCTGGGACCGTATGGGTACCCCGGAGGAGGTCGCTGACGTCGTGGAGCAGGGACTTGGAGAACTACGAAGCGATCGCCGACAGCTCGTCCATCTGGTCGGCCACATGCTCGAAGGCGTCCACCACCGCGGGGTCGAAGTGCGTGCCGCGGCGCTTGACGATGAAGGCCTTGGCTTCAGCGGAGCTCATGGGCTGATCGTACAGCCGGCGCGTGCGGATGGCGTCCCACACGTCCACGAGCGCGATCACGCGGCCGGGAATCGGGATGTCGGGGCCGCGCAGGCCCTGCGGATAACCGGTGCCGTCCCACTTCTCGTGGTGGGTGTAGACGATCTCCTTGGCCAGCGACAGGATCACGTCGTCGTGGACCCCGGCTTCGCGTTCGGCCTTCAGGATCACGTCGCGGCCGTATTCCGGGTGCCGCCGCATCTCCGCCAGTTCCTCAGGCGTCAGCTCGCTGGGCTTGTTCAGCACCGCGTCGGGCACTCCCACCTTGCCGATGTCGTGCAGCGGCGCCAGGCTCGCCAGCAGGTCGATGCGCTCGGGGTTGAGATACGAGGCGTAGCGGGGGTTCCGCGCCAGCTGCTCCGCCAGCACGCGCGTATACCGTTCGGTGCGCGACGAATGCCGGCCCGTCTCGAGGTCGCGCATGCCGGTGAGCGACAGCAGCGACTGCACCATCAGGCGCTGTGACGCGGCGCGCGCCTCGCCGGCGTTGTCGGCGCGGCGCCGCTCGAACGTCACTGTCGCGATCGTCATCGCGGCCAGAGTGCCGCCGAGGCCCAGCGTTGGATAGAGCGGCGACAGGAAGGTGCCGTAGGCTGACAGCGCCTGAGCGGCGCCCACCCACAGCAGCACCAGCCCGCTCATCACGGCGAGAGCGCCCCAGGTCGGGCCGATGCGCCGCACCAGCACCGCCGCCAGGAGCCCGAACGCGATCACCATTTCAGTTTCCATCGCCACCGCGTGTACCGGCCGGCCGGCGAAGTCGCCCTGCAGCAGGTTGTCCGCGACCGTGGCCTGCACCTCCACGCCCGCGAACAGCGTGTCGAGCGGCGTCGCCACCACCTCCCGCGTGCCGAGTGCCGTCGTGCCGACGAAGACCAGCTTCCCGGCCACCTCGCGCCGCGACACGCGACCCTGCATGACGTCGGCCGCCGAGAGATAGGGGAAGGTGCGCTTTTCGCCGCGATACCGCACCAGCAGGTTGCCGCGGCCATCGAGGGGAATCGAGTATCCGCCGATTTCCAGGGCCGCCGCGTTGGCGTTGACGACGCGAAGCACCGCGTTTTCGTGCTTCGCCACCGACGCCACGGTGGCCAGCGCCAGGCTGGGATAGATCTCGCCCCCGACCTCCATCAACATCGGGACCCGGCGCAGGATGCCGTCGGCGTCGGGTGCCGCGTTCAGGAACCCGGAGCGCCCCGCGGCCTGGTTGAGGAGCGGCAGGCTGCACACGGCGCCGGTGGCCTGGAACAGGGGATGGCCGTCGTGCCCGGGCGGCGTGACCACCGCCAGGCCAAGCGGATGCTCGACGCAGGGCGCGGCCGCCGCCGCGCCGTCGTCGAACCGCATCGCATAGCCGAGCACCGTGCGGCCCTGGCGCAGCGTGTCGGCCAGCAGGCTGTCGGGCGAGTGCGAGCCGTTGGCATCGCGATCCGATTCCGGGAAGATGACGTCGACGCCGATGGCGGCGGCGCCCATCTCCCGCAGGCGCGCGATCAGCGTGCCGATGACGTCGCGGCGCCACGGCCACTGGCCGATGGCGGTCAGGCTCTTCTCGTCGACGTCCACCACGACCACGTGCTGGCTGGGCGGGCGAGGGGTAGTCGCGCGCACCAGCGTGTCGTAGACGTCGTATTCGACGTGGGTCAGGGTTACGGGCCTGGTCAGGGAGAGGACGGCGGCGAGCAGGGTCGGGACAAGGCCGCACACCAGGGCCAGGCGCGGCTGGGTCCACTTCATCGCACGGTGATCTCCACCCGCCGGTTGCGCGGTTCGAACACGCCGTCGGCGGTCTTCACCAGGAGCTCGGCTTCGCCGTGCGACGTGACCTCGATGGCTTTCCGCGTCAGCCCGGCGTTGACCAGCAGCGTGCGCACGGCAATCGCCCGCCGCAGGCCCAGTTGGACGTTGGCCCGCGGTTGCCCGGTGGTGTCGGTGTGGCCGACGGCCGCCACGTCCGGCACCGGACGCCCCTTCACCGCCTGCAGCACGTCTGTGAGCATGCGGCGGCTGTCGTCGGTCAATTCCTCGGACTCGAACTTGAAGTACAGCGTGAAGTGCTCCGGTGGCGGCGGCAGCCCCTCCAGCACAAAGCCAAACAGTTCCTCCACCTCGTCCTCCCGCAGGATCTTCGGCGAGGTGGGCGCGGCCGTTGAGGTCACGCGCGTGTACTCCCGCGGCATGTCCAGGTCCACGGCGCCATGGGCATTCGAGACTTCGGCCCGTCCGACGATGCCGGTCCCCGGGTCGGGAAGCAGGACGACCAGCGCCTGCCCCTGCGGGACGACCGGGTCAGCGGCCGTGGTGACAGGGGCGCGCGCGGATGCGCAAGCCGCAGCCAGGAGGGCGGCGGCGACGACGAGGCATCCGCGCAGCGTCAACGACTACTCCACTTTGACCGCGACCGTCGTCCCGCGCACGCCGACGATGGCCGCCGGCGTCTCGAGGCGAACGGCGTCGGGCGCCAGCTTGGCGATCTTGCCCGAGACGTATACGGCCACGCCCTGCACGAAGCGAAGCGCGAGCGCCAGTTGTCCCTCGGCTGGTGCGTAGCGGAACGCGTCCACACGCACTTCGCTCTGGGGACCAATCGATACACGGGTGTCGTCGCGCAGCATCAGGCCGACGCGGCCGCCCGCGCCCGTCCGCACCGAATCCGACTCGAACACCTCGTGTCCCACCTGGACGGGAACGGTGTTGCCCGAGCGGACGATGTAGGCATCGCCAGCCACGGTCTTCACCCGTCCCGCAGCCGCCGGCTGCTCTGCAGCGGCCGGCCCAGCCATGACAAGGGCACACACACCGACGACGACGAATCCGAACCTGCGTCCCATAGGGCCTCGCTCGAGGGAGAGCTCCTTTGTGCTCTCGGCAGGTAGAGGCCTGAGCGATGGGGGGTGACAGGCTTTCGCGGCCGCGCGCGTCAGCACACACGTAGGCGTGCCAGGGCATGGCTGGTGTACCGTGTTACGGCGCTCAGGCCGGCTCGGCTCGTGGTCAGCCGCTGCACCCGAGCGAAGTTTTCAGTGCATCCATGAGAAACGCCACTCTCGGGTTGGCCGCGGCCGCTGCCGTCGCCCTGGTTGCTGCCGACGCCACGATTTTCGGCATCGAGGCCTGGAAGATCGTCCTCGGTGTGATTGGTCTGGCTCTGTTCCGTTCCGCCAGTCGTGAGTCCCGCACGCCGTCGTCGTAGTCAGGGCGCCGCACGCGGCCGGCTGCGGGCCGCGGTTGCGTCAGCCATCGTCTCGACGTCGCTGGTCGTGGCCGCGCCGGCCTTCGGCCAGCAGCCCTGGCCCGAGCTGCGAATCACCGCGCCTGCCGCGCCCGGCGGCGGCTGGGACCAGACGGCCCGCGCGCTGCAGCAGGCACTGCAGGCCGAGGGGCTGGTGCGGACGGTGGCCGTCGAGAACGTCACCGGCGCCGCCGGCACGATTGGGTTGGCGCGGTTCATGGGCGCCGAGCGTGGACGCGGCGACGCGCTGATGGTCTCGGGGCTGATCATGCTCGGCGGGGTGGTCATGCACGCGTCGCCGATCACGCTCGCCGACGTCACGCCGGTCGCGCGGCTGACCGGCGAGTACGAGGTCATCGTCGTGCCCGCCGCGTCGCCATTCCGCACCCTCGCGGATCTCGTCGCCGCCCTCCAGTCGCGGCCGGAATCGATCTCGTGGGGCGGCGGGTCCGCGGGCGGCAGCGACCAGATGCTGGCAGGCCTGGTGGCCGACGCCGTGGGGGTGTCGCCGCGCCGCGTCAACTACATCGCGTTCTCGGGCGGCGGCGAATCCCTGGCCGCGATCGTCGGCGGCCAGGTGTCGGCCGGGGTCAACGGCCTCGCGGAACTGGAGGCGCAGATTCAGGCGGGCACCGTCCGCGCGCTGGCGATCTCGAGCGCCGCCCGCCTGCCGGGCCTCGACGTGCCGACGCTGCGCGAGCAGGGCGTGCCGGTGGAGTTCGAGAACTGGCGCTCGGTGGTCGCGCCGCCGGGCCTGTCGTTGGCGCAGCGTCAGAAGCTCGAGCAGCTGGTAGCGGCGGTTGTCCGGTCGCCAAGCTGGGCCGGCTTGCTGGCGCGGTATCGCTGGATCGACCGTTATCAGTCGGGCAGCGACTTCGAGCGGTTCGTGGCCTCGGAGGAGAAGCGCGCACGTAGCGTGCTGGCGCAGTTCGGCGTCGGCCAGGTGCCAGCCGCTGGTTCTGGCGCCGCGCCGGCGATCTACCCGTGGGTCGTGTTCGCGGCGCTGCTGGTGTCGGCGGGCGGCTCGTGGCTGACATCGCGGCGCCGGCCCGACGCGCGGCCGCGAGCCGCGCGGCCGTCGTTGCGGCCGCTGGCCTGGATCGGCGCCGGCCTGGCCGTCAACGTGCTGGCTGTCGAGTGGCTGGGGATCGTGCTGTCGTCGGCGCTCCTCTTCTGGACCGCGGCATACGGCTTCGACCGCAGGCGCCCGTGGCGCGACGCGGCGTGTGCCGCGGTGGTCGCGTGGGCCGCGTTCGAGCTGTTCGATCGCGCGCTCGGCCTGCCGCTGCCGGGCGGCCTCCTGTCGGGCGTCCTGTGACTGGCATCGCGGACACGCTGCGAGCACTGGCGGCCGGCTTCGGCAACGCGCTGACGGTGCCCCACCTGGCCTGGGCGCTCGTGGGCACGGTTGTCGGCACGGCGATCGGGGTGCTGCCGGGCATCGGGCCTGCGCTCACGGTGGCAGTGCTGCTCCCGGTGACGTTCAACGTCGAGCCGACCAGCGCCTTCATCATGTTCGGCGGCATCTATTACGGCGCCATGTACGGCGGCTCGACCACCAGCATCCTGCTCAATACACCGGGCGAGACCGGATCGATCGCGACCGCCATCGACGGCCATGCGATGGCGCGGCAGGGCCGCGCCGCCGCGGCGCTGGCCACCGCCGCGATCGGCTCCTTCGTCGCGGGCACGCTGGCGACGCTGGGCCTGACCTTCCTGGCGCCGCCGCTGGCGGCGGCCGCCCTGCGTTTCGGCCCGGCCGAATACTTCGCGCTGGCGGCAGTGGCGTTTGCGGCCGCGTTGTCGCTGCTGGGCGAGTCGTTGTGGAAGGGCGCGCTCAGCCTGTCCCTGGGCCTGGCGCTGGGGCTGGTGGGCATCGACCAGCTGTCGGGCGAGGCCCGCTTCTCGTTCGGCATCCCGCAGCTGCTCGACGGCATCGACGTGGTGATTCTGGTGATGGGGCTCTTTGCCGTCGGCGAAGCGCTGCATCAGGCGCTGCGGTATGCGCGGCAGCCGCTCGAGCCGGTGGTGCTGCGCACCGGGGCCAGCCTGACGCGCGAGGAGTGGAGCCGATCCTGGCGGCCGTGGCTGCGCGGCACCGCCATTGGCTTCCCCTTGGGGGTGTTGCCGAGCGGCGGCACCAGCATCCCGACGTTCCTGTCCTATGCCGTCGAACGACGGCTGAGCCGCGAGCCCGGCCAGTTCGGGCACGGTGCGATCGAGGGCGTGGCTGGTCCCGAGGCAGCCAACAACGCCGCGGCGGCCGGCGTGCTGGTGCCGCTGCTGACGCTGGGCCTGCCGTCGTCGGCGACCGCGGCGGTGCTGCTGGCCGCTTTTCAGCAGTACCGGCATCCAGCCGGGCCCGCTCCTGTTTCAGACCCGGCCCGATCTCGTGTGGTCCCTCATCGCCAGCCTCTACATCGGCAACGTGATGCTGCTGGTGCTGAACCTTCCGCTCGTGGGCGTGTGGGCGCGGGTGATGCGCGTGCCGCCGCCGCTGCTCTTCGCCGGGGTGCTGGTGCTGGCGTCGATCGGCGCCTACGCCCTGAACCGTTCGGTGGTGGACGTGGCGATCATGTACCTGGCCGGGCTGGTGTCGATGGCGATGCGCGCGACGGAGGTGCCGCTGGTGCCGGCGGTGCTGGGGCTCATCCTGGGTCCGATGGCCGAGCTGCAGTGGCGGCGGGCGATGGCGATCAGCCAGGGAGATCGCCACGGTGTTCGTCTCGCGGCCGTTGTCGGCAGCGTTGCTGGCGGCGGCCGTGCTGATCGTGGCCGCGTCGCTCTTCGCTGGCCGGCGTGAGCCGAGCGCGCCGCCGGCCGGGGCCGCCACGTGAACCCCGCCTACGACGTCGTGGTCGTCGGCGGCGGCAACGCCGCGCTGTGCGCCGCGCTGTCGGCGCGCGAGCGCGGCGTCAGCGTCCTGGTGCTCGAATCGGCGCCGCGGGACTATCGCGGCGGCAACAGCCGCCATACCCGCAACCTGCGCTGCGTGCACGAGCATCCGTCGGAGTATCTGTCCGAGGCGTATCGGGAGGACGAATTCTTCGACGACCTGCGGCGCGTATCGGGCGAGAGGATCGACGAGCCCCTGGCGCGGCGGGCGATTCGCGAGTCGGCCACATGCGGCGCCTGGATGGGCGTCCGCGGCGTTCGGTTTCAGACCCCGCTCCGCGGCACGCTGCATCTGGGCCGCACCAACCTGTTCTTTCTCGGGGGCGGCAAGGCGCTGCTCAATGCCTACTACGCGCGGGCACAGCAGCTCGGTGTCGATGTCGCCTATGACGCCGAGGTCGTGGGGCTGGGCATCGACGGCGGCGTCTGCCGGTCGGTGGACGTGCGCAGGGCGGGCTCGATGGAGACCATTGCCGCCGGCGCCGTGGTGGTGGCCTCCGGCGGGTTCGAGGCCAATCTGGAGTGGCTGCGCGAGGTCTGGGGCGATGCCGTGGACGGGTTCGTGATTCGGGGCACGCCGTACAACACCGGCACGGTGTTGCGGTTCCTGCTCGACGCCGGGGCCGAGCCGGTGGGCGACGCCGCGGCGTGCCACGCGGTGGCCGTGGACGCGCGCGCGCCGAAATTCGACGGCGGCATCGTGACGCGCCTCGACTGCATTCCCTTCGGCATCGTCGTCGACGTGCACGGCCAGCGCATCGGCGACGAGGGCGAGGACTTCTGGCCCAAGCGATACGCCGAATGGGGCAGCCTGGTCGCCCGGCAACCGGACCAGACCGCCTTCGTCATCGTCGACGCCAAGGTGGCGGATGCGTTCATGCCGTCGGTCTATCCGCCGGTCGTCGGCGGTTCGATTGCCGAGCTGGCGGCACAGTTGGGGCTGCCGGTGGACGCGCTCGAGGCCACGGTGGCCGGGTTCAACCGGGCGGTGCAGCCTGGCACCGTCAACCACGACGTGCTGGACGGCTGCCACACGCGCGGGCTGACGCCGGAGAAATCGCACTGGGCGCAGCGGATCGACACGCCACCGTATTGGGCCTATCCGCTGCGGCCGGGAATCACCTTTACCTATCTTGGCGTGCGGGTGGACGTGCAGGCGCGGGTGGTGCTCCGGCGCGGCCTGGCCGCGCGCAACGTCTTTGCCGCCGGGGAAGTGATGGCCGGCAACATCCTGCGCCGCGGGTACCTGGCCGGGTTCGGCATGACGATTGGCACGGTGTTCGGCCGCATCGCCGGCCGGGGAGCGGCGGCTTATGCACGCGGACTGACCCGACGGCCCGAGCGCGGCAGATGCTGGTCGTCTGCAACGCCTGCCGCTACTGCGAGCAGTTCTGCCCGGTGTTCCCGGCGGTGGAACGGCGGACCTCGTTTCCCGTGGCCGATCTGCACTACCTCGCCAACCTGTGTCACAACTGCGGCGAGTGTCTCTACGCCTGCCAGTACGCGCCGCCGCATCCCTTCGGTGTCAGCCTGCCGCGCGCGCTGGCCGAGGTGCGCGCCGACAGCTACGAGCGCTACTGCTGGCCGCCGCGCCTGGCCGAAGCATTCTCCAGGCAAGGTGCCGACGGTGGCCCTCGGCCTGGTCGCGGCGTTCGCGGTCCTCCTGCTTGCCGCGACCAGCTTTGCCAGCGCGCCCGCGCCGGGATCGGCAGACTTCTACGGCGTGATCCCGCACGACGTCATGGTGGGCCTCTTCGGCCTGGTGTTCCTGCTGGCGCTGGCCGCGCTCGGGCGCTCTCTCGCGCAGTATTGGCGGGCGATTCGCGGTGTCGATTTGGGGCTTCGTGCCCATTCGCACGTGGGCTGGCCGCCTTGCGCGACGCGGTGACCCTCCGGCACCTGCACGGCGGCGGCGTGGACTGCACCTCGGGTCTCGACGATCGCCTGCCCTGGCGGCGCTGGTCGCATCACGCGACGCTTGGCGGCTTCGCGCTGTGCTTTGCCTCGACGACCGTGGCGGCGATCTACCACTCGGCGTTCGAGTGGACGGCGCCGCATGGCTACCTCAGCCTGCCGGTCGTGCTCGGTACGCTGGGCGGCATCGGCCTGGTGGCCGGGCCGGTGGGACTGCTGATCAGCCGCGAGCGGCGCGATCCTGCGCTCGGTGATCCCGCTCAACGCGGGCTGGACAGCTCACTGCTGGTGCTGCTGCTCGTCACCAGCGCGACCGGGCTGGCGCTCCTGGCGTTCCGTCACACCGCGGCGCTGCGGCCGCTGCTCTGTATCCACCTCGGGGCTGTGCTCGCGTTCTTCGTCGCGATCCCCTACAGCAAGTTCGTCCACGGCTTCTATCGGCTGCTGGCGCTGGTGCACGCCGGGGACGAGGCTCGAGAGACAGCGTCGCGCCGCTCGACCCCGGGGTCACTGAGCGGCCGGGCGCAGCGTCGCGAACACGCCGATGCCCAGGCCGACGCCGCCGTAATTGGGCTGGATTGCCGCCGGCACGATCGCGGCCGAGGCGCTGCCGCCGAGGCCCGCCTGCATCCCCCGCCGCGGCGCGAAGAGCCACAAGTAGCCGCCCTGCAGCTTCCCGACGGTGAAGATGGCGAGCACGTTCTCGTGGATGTGCAGGTCGTGGCCGCGCTTGCCGGCAATCTCGGCCCGCGCGAACAGGGTGTGGCGAGCCGTCATCGTCAACACGCCTTCGGCCAGCACGGCGTGCGTCCACGTCTGCACCTCGTGGTTGCCGCCCCAGGCGACCGTCGTGGCCACCGGCACGTCCCGCCAGGGTGCCTTGGTACTGCATCGAGGCGGTGATGCGCGTGACGTCGCGCGGCGGCAAGCCACCTTCGCCCGCCTCGGCGCTCTCGAGGCGCCCTGCCGACACTTGCAGCGCCAGTCCGTCGGTGGGCGCAAGCTGCAGGCGCGCGGAGAACGAGTCCAGCGGGCCGAAGTCGAAGTCGTGCCGCTCGTCGTCGGGCTCCCGGCCGTTGAACACCGACCCCTCGAGACGCCAGCGGTCGGCGGTAAGGCCGCTGGTGACGACGCCGTAGGTGATGTGCGTCGCGTCGAGCCAGTGGTGCGAAATCGGCGCGATCGGATTGGCCATGGCGGAGGCGCGGTGCGGGAACGCCACCGGGCCGAGGGCGGGCTCGCCGGCGGGACCGCCGTAGACGTGCCATCGCAGGGAGCGCGTGACCGGGCGGCTGTATTCGGCCGCCAGCTCCATCACCAGGTCGTGCGGGTGCTGCTTGTCGTGGATGCCGTCGCCGTCGCACAGTTCGCCGCTGGCGAGGAGGTTCGGGTAGCCGCAGCCACTGATGGTGAAGGGCTCGGCGCTCAGCATCACGCGGGCGCCCACGACGCCAGCGCCGAGACGACGCCGGCCCATGCCCATCAGCCAGTTGATGCTGCCCGCCTGCCGCGCCGCCGCGATGGATCGGCGCGAACTCCTCCAGGTACTGGACGAAGCCGTTGCCCATGAGCATCAGACTCCACGGACCCGCTTGCCGGTGCGCCGCCAGCATCGGCGTCCGCGCCGGCGTCCAGGCCGTGCCGGCGTTATCGCGTCGCGTGAAGAGGGAGCCGGCCATCACGTGTCCGGCGTGCGGATCGGCCGGCGCTTCGTGCTGGTGCGGGGCTGGCGCGGGCGGCGGCTGGTCCTGCGCGTGCGACGCGCGCGGCCCGCCGCCATCGCCACGGTGGCCGCCAGCAGACAAACGGACTGTACAGACCTTCGGTTCATGCTTCGACTCGCGGAAAAGAAACACGAGCGTGCGCGTGCACGCCGGGCGCGGCCGAAGGATCAGATGCGAAGCGGAGCGGCGGTCAGGGCGACTAACGGTGGACGCATGACCCGCGACAGACGCGAGGCTGGCCCGCCAGAGGCCTCGGCTAACGCGACGCCGCTCGGCTCTGCGGGACCGCAAACGGGCCAGGCGCGTTCGGGAGCGGCGACGTCGGCAGCGAGGTGGGTGGTGCAATTCCGAGGGAGGCCTGAAACCTGGAGCCCGGAGCCCGGAGCCCGAAACGCGTCGTGCGTCGCGGCATCAGAATGATGGCTGTGCGCCGCGCGGCCGGCGCTGGGCGAGGCCTCCGGCGCGGCGCATCGCGCTTCGCACCACAGGGCAAACGCTGGAGTTGCGGCCAGCGCGACCAGCAGAGCAGTGGCGATCACCCGACGCATAGTCTTCTGCAGTATACGTGCAGTGCGCAGGCTTGCGACGCGACTCGCTAGAATCTGGGCAGAGGGCCAGACATGACCGACAGGCGCTACCCCGTGGAGAAAACCGACGCCGAGTGGCAGCGGACGCTGACGCCGGCGCAGTACGCCGTCCTGCGCGGCCATGCCACCGAGCCGCCGGGCTCGTGCGCACTGCTGGCCGAGAAACGCGCCGGCACGTTCTCGTGCGCCGGCTGCGGGCAGGCGCTCTTCGTTACCGGCCGCAAGTTCGAGAGCGGCACCGGGTGGCCGAGCTTCTTCGAGCCGCTGGAAGGGTCGATCGACACCACCGTGGACCGCAGCTACGGGATGTCCCGCACCGAGGTGCACTGCAGCCAATGCGGCGGACACCTGGGACATGTATTCCCCGATGGCCCGCCACCCACCGGCCAGCGCTACTGCATCAACGGCGTAGTGCTGAACTTCGAGCCCGCGAGCTCCTAAGTAAAGGGCGCGAACCGGAGCCTCAGCGAACGATCGCCCGTTGCACCGGGTGCGCGCGAGGATCACGGCTTTTTCTGCTCGATTCGCGCGTGCACCTCGTTCACCATCATCAGCGCCGCCGAGCCGTACCATGGGTGCAGCTCCATGACCAGGCTGCCGGCCTGGATCGCCGGGTCGGTCTTCGTCAGCGTTTCGGCCTCGGCCACTGTGGGGACGTCGAATATGTAGATGCCGCGGATGGGACCGTCGTCGGCGAACGGCCCCGCCATCACCAGCTTTCCCTCGGCGGCCAGCCGGTTGATGTTCTCGAGGTGCGCCCGCTGGAGCTTTCGTCCCTCCTCCGCGCTGCGGTCCCGATTGGGTCCGGCCTTGAGGAACGCCATTACGTAGGTGCGCATGCCGTACTCGTCCGCCTTGAGCTTCTTCGCCAGGGCGGCGTCGTAAGTGGTTTGCGCTGCGGCCGGCACAGCGAGCAGCAGCGCCACGATCATTGGTCGAAAACTCATCGACATCTCTCCATCTTTGGCAGCGGCTTCGATGCGGCCGCCCCATGGTAGTCGATCGAGGCGGCGGGCTTGATCGGCTACACTCGCGCGGTCCGCTGCGTGGTGGCCGTGCTGGACGCAACCGATGAGAGGAAGGCGCTGATGAGGTCGAGTCTTACCGCCCTGGCACTGGGGACAGTGTTGTTCACGGGTCTGTCGTCGCCCGCCATCGACGGCGCGACCCCCGGTTCGCTCGCCGCGCTCAGCACGCAGCCATCGATGAATGTCTTCCGCCGCTTCGCCGTGGACAAGGCGAAGATGATCGAGTTCTACGGCGACGTGCTGGGCCTGCGTTCGATGCCGCCGATTCGGCTCGGGCCCGACAGCGAGATGATCCGGTTCCAGGTGGGCACGGCCGAGATCAAGCTGCAGGCCTCGCCCGCGGCCGCGCAGTTTCCCGCGGGCCCGGTGAACGCGGTGACCGGCTTGCGTGTCTTCACCTTCTTCTTTCCCGACGAAGCGGCGCTCGTGGCGCGGTTCGCGGCCAGAGGCTACCCGGCGCCCGCGTTCACCGCGCGCGCGTCCGGAGGGCGGGTGGCGATGGTGCAGGATCCCGAGCGGCAGTGGGTGGAGCTGGTGGTGCTGCCGGGCGCGCCCGCGGACACCTTCGACCGCATGGAGGTGGGGCTGACGGTGTCGGACCTGGAGAAGAGCCGCGCGTTCTACCGCTCCTTCATCGGCCTCGAGGAGCTGCCGCCGGTGCAGGATCCGCAGCTCGGGGCCACCAAGTACCCGTTCCGTCACGGCACCATGACGGTGAACGTCTGGTCGTTCGGATCGGGCCTGCCTCAGAACAAGTCCAGCGCCGGTATCCAGTACGTCATCAGCGACGTCGTCGCCGTGGACGCGCGCGCCAGGGCCGAGCAGGTGCAGATCGATCGGCCGCTGGGACCTTTCGGCACCGGCCTGAGGACCATCTGGCTGGGCGACCCGGACGGCATCACGAACTACTTCGCGCAGATTCTGCCGCGCTAGCGCGGTTCTCAGTTGTCGGTTCCCGGTTCTCGGCGTTGGCTTGCGGCTTGCCATCCACACACGTGGAGGAACCATGAGCCCCGATCCATCGCAAACTGCGCGTATTTCACGAGGCCGACGCCTTAGCAGCGCAGCGCACGCGACTATTTGCGATTTCTCTACATCGCTCTCGGTTCCTGCTCCGAGCTTCAGAACTACTGGTGACTCTCGCCCGCGAGAAGAACTGATAACCGATAACTGAGAACTGAGAACTACTGCACGCGCGCAGCGCCGCCACCGTTTCCAGGATCGCGGCGTTGACGCGTCCCGCGTCGGCTTCGCCGGTCAGGAACGCGATCCGTCCGGTTGCCTCCGTGTTGACGCGGCGCACCGGCAGGTGCGGCGGCAGCTCGGCGCTCGCGCCGGCGGCCACCACGTCATCCCACCGCACCAGCTCCAGGGCCGAACGCGTCAGGTGATCCGGCCGGTCGAGGAACGTGGCCAGCGCGCCCCGCGATGGATCCGGCAGGCCATCGACCAGCCGGTCGTGCAGCTTGAAGCCACGCAGGATGCCGACGCGCGCCAGCCAGGGTGTCAGCCGCGGAAATCGCACCAGCAGCGCGCTGTCTGTCCCGGCCTTGCCAGCGGCGGGCGCATCCACCAGCACGAGCCCGGCCGCCTCGGCCGGAAAGTGCGCGGCGAACGCCTGCACGAGCGACGCGCCCAGGCCCTGGCCCACCAGCACGAACGGCCCCTTTTCGTTGGCGCCGGCGAGCAGGTGCTGCAGCTCGTCGACCGCCAGCGCCGGACCGAACGGCTGCTCGCGCGCTTCGCTCCAGCCCAGGCCCGCGCGATCGTAGCTGCACACGCGGGTGAACTCGGCCACCGCTGGCTGCACCCGGCCCCATGCCGCCGACAACCCCGGCCGCCGGCGCATTCCAGCACCACGATCGGTGCGCCCTCGCCGACGCAGTCGATGTGCAGTTGGTGCCCGCCGACATCCACCATCCGTCCTGGTCTCGGGAACTCGCGCCGCTCGAGCGCCGTGGCCACGCCCTGGTAGGTGACACCGGCCAGCGCCACGAACCCCACAAGCGCGGCCACCCGCAGCGCCCACCGCCGGCGTCTGGACCCGTTCATCGGCCGGCTGCGCTCCGCCAGGATCGCGGCGCGCGCGCCCTGCGACCCGTCGCGCGTGGCCACCGACAGCACCCGATCGAAGCCCGCGCGCTTCAGCAACTGGAGGAGGGTGTCGAGCGTCAGCCACTTGGAGTGGTCGAACATCCCCGACCACACGTCGCCGTATCCGAACTCACCGTAGCGGCGATAGGCGAACGATCTCGCCGCCGACGTCGTAGCGCTCGGTGGCTTCGCCGTCGGTCGCATAGTGTGTGTCGAGCAGGATCCCCCGCGAGATCAGCGTGCCGAGTTCCAGTAGATGCGTCACCGGATCGGCGAGGTGATAGAAGACGCCGACGTGATGACAGTATTCCGCCCGCAGCTGGTCGGCGGGCAGCGGCCGGCGCTCCACGTCGCAGACGAACACCCGCGGGTGATGATCGAAGCACGCCGTCCGCACGATGGTCTTGACCACGTTCTCGACCCGGCTGTCGATCGCGGTCACCTGCGCGCCCAGCTGGCACAGGCCCAGCGTGTGCGCGCCCTCGAAGCAGCCGATTTCCAGCACCGTGCGCCCGCGCAGATCGAACGCGTCGTGCATCTGGCGCGTCCGCTTGTTGGGGATCTTCTCCGCGGCCCGGCCCTTGCCGTGCCAGGGCACGTTGCCGAAGCGCCGGCCGCGCCCATCCACGACGAACGAGTTCCACGGCAGGATGGCGTTCAGCTCCTCCAGCTGCGCATCGGGCAGCGCGTCCAGGAACGGTGCGGGCGATCCAGGCGGATGGCCGAGCAGCGGCGCGGCGCTCGTGCCTGGCCGCGAGCTGAGCGCCCGCCAGCGCTGTCTGAGTTGACGGAACGCGAACTGCGCGCGCGACCTGAGGCCGGGCTCCACCGGTGTGTCCACCGAGCGACGTCTTGAAGGCCAGATGCCTTGCATATAACTTAGCGTTCAGTCGGCCTTTCAAGACGTCGCCCGCCCCGCCGGAGGCGGGGCAATCAAACACTGCACGAGGGAGGCGGAGCTGCACCTCGCCGTACAGCGAAGCCTCACTCGCAATGCTACTCCGCGCTACCAGTCGGGACGCACCGACCTCACCGCTTGCACAGCGAAGTCGGCCAGCAACTCGTTGCCCTTCTTGGTGAAGTGACAGCAGTCGTCAGCGTAGACCGGCGCTGGCTCGGCGTCGAACACGCGCGTCGCGTCGAAGATGTGCGGCCGATCGGACGTGGCCGGCAGTGCGTTCACCGCCGCGATCAGGGCCGGATAGCCTTGCTCCGCCCCCGGCTTGAACGGTGACGCCGGGTTCAAGGCCACTTTCGCTTCGGCGTCGCTGAACCGGCGCGCCGTGGCGTACTGGTTCGGCTGCAGCAGATGCACGTAGGTCGCGCCCTGGCGCGCCAGCGCGTCCTGCATCAGCGCCGACGTGCGCACCCACATCGCCGCCACGTCCTCGAAGAACCGCTCCGGCGCCTCGTGGGCCAGGGGCGGCGTGACGTGCAGGGCGGAGCTGCCGGACGAGGCCGCCGGCAGCGCCGCGAACCGCGCCTGCTCGGCCTGGTACCGGGCCTCGACCACGCGGTAGTAGCGTTCCAGCAGCACGTACATCACCGCCATCCGGGCGCGGTTCAGGCGATCGGCCAGCGCGTTCAGCCGTTGCTGGTCGCTGTCGATGGCGGCGAGCGACCGCAGCTTTTCTGGCGTCATCGTGCCGCCGTCGATCAGCGTCCGCAGCCCCTCGAGGTGCATGGCGCTGGGCATCGACAGGTCGAAGCCGCGTTCCTGGTTCAGCCGCGAGAGCGCCACTTCGTTGAAGCCGTCCACGTTGATCACCAGGTCGAACTGCTGGCCGATCGACAGGAAGTAGGTGAGCAGCACCGCCTGCTGCGGCTGCTTGTAGCCTTCATGGCTGAAACACAAGGGCACGATCGTCCGGTCGCGGAAGAAGGGCCGCTGGCTCAGCTCCTGGACCACTCGTGGCATCCCGAGCTGGCAGAACCACACCCCGACCGATCCGCCGAACACGCCGACGACGAACTCCCGTTCGCTCTTCTTGAGGTAGGGGAAATCGTGCGGCGTGGCGAAGCCGAAGTTGTTGGTGGCGAAGCCCGCCGGCGTGGTGGTGCGCGGCGTGCCCGGCGCGAGGTCCTGCATCGACGCCGGAATCTCGACCGGGATGCCGCTGCGATGCACCGGCCCGAAGTACGGATGGAGGCCCATGTCGGTGAGGCCTCCCGCCGCGGCGCCGCCCACGGTGTCGAACGTGGCGCGGTACGGGTTCAGGTAGAACAGCCAGCCGGTCTGGAAGTAGTAGGCCCCCAGCGCCAGCAGTTCCGCCGCGATGACCAGCACCGCGGCATTGACCGCGAGCAGGGTGAAGATACGTTTCACGTACGGGACGAGCGTCTACGGCAGCGCGAACACGTATAGCTGGCCCGAGTTGCTCGGCTTCAGTTCAGGCGTCAGGCGCAGCGCCGAGTTGGCCACGAGCGACGGACCCGTGGTCACCGCCACGTACTGCTTGCCGTCCACCGCGAACGTCACCGGGAAGCCGCTGACCGGCGAGCCCAGGTTCTGCTCCCACAGCACCTTGCCCGTGCGGTCGTCGAACGCCCGGAAGCGGCCGTTGGCGTCGCCGCCGAAGATCAGCCCGCCGGCGGTGGCGGCCAGCGACATCATCGCGGCGCGGTTCTCGAACTTCCACAGCGTCCGCCCGGTTTCGGCCGAAATCGCCCACAGGCTGCCGACCTTGTCGGTGCCCTCGGCAATCACCGGCGGCATGCTCAGGCCGTAGACCTTCGACGGGTCGCGCGTGTCGGTCGTGGTCTTCGCGTTCATGCAGACGTTCTGCAGCGGGTAGAACATCACGTTCGTATTGGGGTTGTAGGCGCCGGCCGGCCAGTTCTTGCCGCCCATGCCCGCGCTGGGGCAGATCAGCTTCTCTTCGTCAATCTTCGTGAACAACGCCTCGGGGTTCACGGTGACTTTTCCGGTGGCGCCGTCGATGCCCGTGATCACGTTCTGCTTCACCGTCGAGCGCGCCCACAGGAACTCGCCGGTGCGCCGATCGAGCGTGTAGACCAGCGCCGTCTTGCCCGGGATGCCGGTGATGACCTTGCGGCGCTCGCCCGGCTTGATGCGCGGGTTGATCCAGGGGACCTCGCGCGGGTCCGGCGCGATCGCCGTCTCGACCAGCAGACGCTCGAACGGATGATCCAGGTCCCAGTGATCGACGACGTGCTGGTAGTACCACACGATCTTGCCGGTGTCGGCGTTCACCGCCAGCGTGGAGTTGTGGTAGAGGTGCTGCTTGTCGTTGCCGCCGAGCGTGAACTTCGGCGCCGGAATCGTCACCGACGTGCCGACGAAGATCAGGTTCGTCTCCGGGTCGTAGCTCGGCACCATCCAGGTGCCGACGTGCCAGCGCTCGTTCATCGGCACGTCGCCCCAGGTGTCGTAGCCCGGCTCGCCCGGCAGCGGGATCGTGCGCATGCGCCAGACCTCCTTGCCGGTCTTGGCGTCGTGCGCGGTCACGATGCAGGCGTCGTTGCCGGCATCCGGCTGGCACTGGCGTCCGGTGATCACCTTGCCGTTGGCGATGATCGGGCCCGAACTGGCCGAGGCGCGCTTCTTCGGATCCATCACCGGCGTTTCCCACACCAGCTTCCCGGTTTGCGCGTCGATGGCGTAGATCTGGTTGTCGGCGCTGCCGTCGATGATGGTGGTGCCCCAGATGGCGATGTTGCGGTTGGTGCCGCCGCGCACGCCCTGCGGCAGCTGGCGCCGGTTTTCCCACAGGAGATCCCCGGTCTTGGCATCGATGGCCTGGATGTAGTCGGCGGGCCCCGGCGTGTACATCACGCCGTCGTAGACGAGCGGCGTGGCTTCCATGTTGCCGGTGCCCATGCCGCGCGACCACGCCATCTTCAGCTTCGACACGTTGGACCGGTCGATCTGGGTCAGCGGGCTGAAACCGTGGCTGTCGAGCGTGCGGCGCCACATCAGCCAGTTGGCCGGGTTGGGCTTCCACAGCATCTCGTCGGTCACCGGCACGAACGCCTTCTGGGGGTTGGCCGGCCCGGCTCCCTGCGCGCGCGCGGGCGCCGCCTGGTCCGCGCCGACGATCGCCCCCGCTGCCAGCGCCACCGCTGCGGTCCCGCACCCCACCGCCAGATTCTCTCGATCTCATGCCGTCTCCTCGCCCGGGGATTATGCCTAGTTGGCGGGCCTGGGGCCCGGAGCCCGGGCCCGGGCCAGAAGCCCGCTTTGACAGACCGGAACCGCAGTCGTATCGTTAGACCGCTCCAAGTCCCGCCGTTTCCGCGAACCCGGCTTTCAGGAGGCGAATCTGATGCGTTCTCACCAGACTAAATTGTGGCTGCTCGTCGCGCTCGTCGTGATGACGGCGTGGGCGCCTTCCGCGGCTCGCCAGGCCACGCAGGCCGGCACGGGCCCGGCCATGCAATCCATCGGGCCGCTGGCGTTCGGTCCCGACGGGACGCTGTTCGCCGCCGACAACCAGGGCGCGTCGGTGTTCGCCCTCGACCTCGGCGCGCAGGCCAACGGCGGCGCCGCCGGCGCGAAGGGCCTCGACGGCCTCGATGACACGCTCGCCGCCCTGCTCGGCACCGGCGCGCGCGACATCCAGATCACCGACCTCGCCGTCCACCCGCGCACGCAAGAATGCCTACGTGTCCGTGATGCGCGGCACGGGCGCGGGCGCCGCGCCGACGCTCTTCCGCGTCGACGGCGCCGGCAAGATCCAGATGGTCGCGCTGACGTCGCTGAAGTTCCAGAAGGCCGACATCGCGCAACGCGCCGGCCGCCGACCGCCGGCGCGCCGCAACCCGCGCGCGCAGGTCGTCACCGACATGGCGTTCTCGGACGGCCGGCTGTGGGTGGCGGGCCTCTCGAACGAGGAGTTCGCGTCGAAGCTGCGCGCGATTCCGTATCCGTTCGCCAGCGTCGACGCGGGCACGAGCGTGGAGATCTACCACGGCAACCACCAGGCGCTCGAGACGCGCTCGCCGGTGAACGCGTTCGTGCCGTACACGATCGAGAACAAGCAGCTACCTGCTCGCGGGCTACACCTGCACGCCGCTGGTGAAGTTCCCGATCGCGGACCTGAAGCCGGGCGAGCAAGGTGCGCGGCACCACGATCGCCGAGTTCGGCGCCGGCAACCGCGTGCTGGACATGATCGTCTACAGCAAGGGCGGCCAGGAGTATCCTGCTGACCACCAACAACAGCCGCGGCGTGATGAAGATCCCGACCAACACGTTCGCGAAGGCGACGCCGATCACGACGCCGGTGACGAGCGAGACCGGCGGCGTGCCGTTCGAGAAGGTCACGAGCATGACCGGCATCGAGCAGATGGACAAGCTCGACGACCAGCAACTCGATCGTGATCGCGCGCCCGCGTCCGGCGGTGTTAATCTGCAGGTCGTGCCGCTGCCGTAGGTGATCCGCACTGCGCTGCTCACGCTGCTGCGGGCCGCGGCGCTGGCGAGCGTCCTCGCTCGGCTGCCGCGGCCTGCGGCGGCTCCCGTCCGGCTCCCTCTCGCCCCGCCATCGCGCTGACCACGCCCATCGGACGGCGCTCCCGCGTACGTCGAAGTCGACGGGTCTGTCCGTCGACCGTGCTCGACGCGCTGATGGACGCGCGACTGCACGCCCGAGCAGTGGTCCGCGGTCCTGCGCGTGGCCGTCGATGCCGGATGCGCCGCCGATGCTCGGCAGTCACCAGGTGGCGGACGGGCGCTGCGGTTCACCCGCAGTTCCCGCTCGACCCCGGCCGCCGCTACCACGTGCGGTTCGATCCGGCAGCGCGTGGCCGGTGCGACGGCGGCTCGCCGCGCGGTGCTCGAGACCACCGTCGGGCGCCCGGCGGCGACCACCGAGCCGTCGACGGTGGTCGCGCGTGTCTATCCGACGCGGCGACACCGTGCCCGAGAACCTGCTGCGGATGTACATCGAGTTCTCGGCGCCGATGGGGCGCCCGAGCGGCATCGAGCATTCATCAACGCTGCTGGACACGACGGCCGCGAGATCCCCGGCGCCGTCCTGCCGCTCGACTACGAGTTCTGGAGCCCCGACCACACCCGCTTCACCGTGTTCTTCGACCCGGGCCGCGTGAAGAAGGGCATTCTGCCGAACCAGCAGATGGGCCGGCCGCTCGAAGCAGGGCGGCACGGTGACGCTGGTCGATCAGACGCGGCCTGGCGCGACGAGACATGGCCTGCCGCTCAAGGAGGACTTTCGGCGCGCAGTTCCGCGTCGTCGCCGCCCGACGAGCAGCCGCTCGATACCGCCGCTGGCGCATCCAGCCGCCAGCGCCGGCGGACGCGACGCGCCGGTCGCGGTGACGTTTCCGGAAGCCGCTCGATCACGGGCTGCTGATGCGCGCGCTGGGCGTGACCCGCGACGGCAACGCCGTCGACGGCGAGATCACCGTCGACCAGGGCGAAACGCGGTGGGCGTTCACACCGCAGGGAGCCGTGGCGCGCTGGCGCCTACCAGTTGCTAGCGCTCGACATCCTGGAGGACGTAGCCGGCAACCAGATCGGCCGCGCGTTCGAGGTGGACAACTTCGACACCGTGGACAAGAGCCCCACCCCGCAGACCATCGCCATCCCGTTCACAATCAATTGACGCCCCCCGGACAATCCACTTACGAATTGCCGGCGATCGGCCGGCCGAAGCCGCGGGCGCCGCTGCCCAAGGTCGCGGTCGAGGAGCACTTCAACGTCCTGACCGCCGCGCCAGCGGGACCGGCTGGCATCGACCTGTCGCAGATGGTCAAGGCCATGGACTACGACGCCACCTGGATGGCGCGGATCGACGAGCGCCTGGTCGAAATCGGTCCGCTGCGGCTGGCGGAGATGGACGCCGCCGGGGTGGACGTGTGTGTGCTGTCGCACACGGTGCCCGGGGTGCAGGGCATTGTCGACGCGGCCGAGGCGGCGGCGGCGGCGCGCCACGTGAACGATTTCCTGGCCGGCGCGGTGGCCAGGCATCCGGCCCGCTTTGCCGGGTTCGCCAGCGTGGCGCTACAGGACCCGACCGAGGCAGCGCGCGGAGTTGGAGCGTGCGATCACACGGCTGGGGTTCAAGGGCGTGATGGTCAACGGCTACACCAACATCCGCGGACGGGCGCGGAGCGTATCTGGATGAGTCACGATGCCTGCCGTTCTGGGAGGCCGCCGCGGCGCTCGCGTCCCGTCTACATCCACCCGCGGCCGCCGATCGAGCAGCGCGTCTTCGAGGGCCATGCCCAGTTGCTTGGCGCTACCTGGGGCTTCGCGCCGGAAACGGCGGCGCACGCATTGCGCATCGTGCACAGCGGGCTGCTGGACCGCTTGCCCGAGCTGACGATCGTGCTGGGCCACCTGGGGGAGACGCTGCCGTACTTCGCGTGGCGCATCCAGCACTGCTTCGAGTACAACCCCTCGGACAAGCGGCTCGAGCGCCGGCTGCAGGATTACCTGTCGGACAACTTCTACGTCAGCACGAGCGGTCACTTCAGCGACCAGGCGCTCATCTCCGCGATCCTGACCATCGGCGCCGACCGGATCCTGTTCGCGGTGGATTATCCCTACGAGACCATGGCACCCGCCGGCGATTGGATCGAGCGCGCACCGATCAGCGAACGCGACCGGCGAAAGATCGCGCACGGCAACGCGCGCGCCTTGTTCGGTCTGCCGCAGCCCGGTGGGCTCGGCGGCGCCTGAGGATCCCGCCTGGCGACCTGAGCTCGGCGCCGGTCAGGCACGAGCCGCTCAGCGAACGGAGAAACGCTCCTCGTGCAGCAGCGCGCCGTCCTCGGCCCTGAGCTCGACTCGCCAGTTGCCTGCGCGGTCGCTCTGCATTGTCAGGCGGCTGAACGTGCGGTAACCGACGGTTGGACTGGCCTGAATGCGGAGCGGGACGGACTGTCGCAGCAGGTTCTCGCGATACCACTGATGCCGGACTGTCGTGCCGGCTGGAGACTTGACCTGCGTGTAGAAAAACAGCGGGCCTGGACCAACCGGATCGTCCGACGGCTTGCAGAGCCAGTCGTCGAGCGTGGCGCATAGCTGCGCTTTCGCCACCGTCGGCCGCGCGGGACTTGTCGATGCCGGCGTGATCGCGCTGGCGCTCGCAGCGGGCTCGCTGACTGGGGCCGACGCGGTCGCAGTGGGCTCGAATCGGCTCGATAGGCGCGCGTGGCGGCGCGCTGACGACTCGCGGCCTCTCGACGTCAGGAGCGGGACTCTCCCGCGGCGGGTCGATCGCGACGGCTGGCGAGGGCGCGGCCCCATCGGTCGAGCCCCACGGCCGGGTCGCGGCGAGAACGACGATTAGTAGGGCGGCAAGGCCGATAGCGCCTATCACGAGCGGGCGCACTGATCTCGGTCGCGCGGGCGCCTCGACGCCCTGCGGTGCCGCGGGCCACGACGATTCTCTTGCCGGCTTGACTTGGACCGCCGCCGGCGGCTCGGGCGGCGGTTTCACCCCGGCTGTGGCCGGCGTTTCCTCCGCGACAGCAACCGAATCAGGCAGAGTGGGCAACTCGGCGGGCTTCCCGCGAGCCTCGCAGAAGTCCTGAAGGTTCTTCCGGCTCGTGACCACGAATGGATGGTCGGCCGGCAGGACCATCGTCGCAATCGTACAGGCTCGTTGAAAGTACCGCTCTGCGTCGGTCGGATTGCCCGTGATCTCGCACACGATGCCGAGGTTGTTGAACGTGTTGGCGAGGTCGGGATGGACCGCGCCGAAACGCTCTTCCTGCAGCAGGGCGGCTTCGCGCAGCAGCTGTTCGGCTGAGGCGAAATCGCCCGCAGCGGCTGCCTTTTCGGCGGCGTCGATGATTGAGCGAGGCTCGCGTGGTTCCCTCATGAAGCATCCCTGAGGGGGATCGGTGAACCGCGATCGCGTTCACCGCGGCCATTGTAGACCGGTGGTGACGAACTGAAGGAGAGAATGGCCAGATCGCTACGGCAACGCGTGCGCTGTCCGACCTGCCGCTCCAGTCTGGCGCCGCACCTCGTCGGCGGCCCGCCGCTGGTTCAGGTCGCGCGCAACGCCGGACGGGAACAGCCTGGCAACTGCGCCCACGTCCAGTTCGCTGGACCACCGTCCAATGTCGCCCGCCGACGCGCTGGTGCTCGACGGCAGCAGCCGCGCGGCCACGGTGATCGCCGCGGCTGTGAGTTCCGGAGCGACCGCGTTGGCGAGCACTGCCGCCTTCGCCGGCCAGCCGAGAACCAGGCTGGCCCGCCTCGCGCGAGCCGCGCGCACGATGGCCCGTGCCGCCCGATGCGCGTTGAGCGCTGTCAGCCGGGTGCTGGTGCCCAGAGCGAACCAGATGGCCTCGTCCTTGTGGCGGCCTCGCACCAGCACGTTCCGATGGGAGCCAGTCTGCATGAGGTGTGGGGCCACCGTGGTCACCGATACACCCGAGGCCGCGAGCTCGGCGTGAAGACCCTCGGACAGTCCGACCAGCGCGAACTTGCCGACGGCATAGGGGAGCAGGTGCGGCACGGCGATGCGGCCGCCGATCGACGAGATGTTGACGATGCGGCCGTTGCGGCGGCTCAGGTAGGGCAGACACGCCCTGGTCAGGTAGTACGGACCCCAAAAGTGGGTGTCGAGGGAATCCTGGAAGTCTTCAGGCTGGGCATGGGCGAACGGCATCACCGAGATGATGCCGGCGTTGTTGACCAGCACATCGATGCGTCCGGTCCGGCTGGTCACAGCCGCGACCGCCGCGCGCACCTCGCTCCGCTCGCGGATGTCGCAGACCACGGCCTGTACGGGGACGCCTTCTTCGTCACGTAGACGCGACGCCGCGGCCGCAAGCTGATCGGGCGTTCTCGCCAGCAATGCCAGGTGGGCCCCCTCGCGTCCGAATGCCTGGGCCAGGGCGAAGCCCAGCCCACGGGAGCCTCCGGTGATGACGACCGTTTTACCTCGAAACGACTCCCGGCCCGCGCGTTTGAACAGATAGCCGGCATAGGCGCCGGCAGCAGCCGCGACAAGGCTGCCGACCGTGGTGGTTGTTTGAGTCATCCCAAGCCAAGGCAGCCAAGGTCGTGCCAAGATCGTGGCAACGCCCGCGTTGGCACGTCTGCTGCACTGCTTCGGGTAATGGGAAGCCGGGGCCCCATTCGCTACGCCGTCGTCGGCCTGGGTCACATTGCTCAGGTAGCGGTGCTGCCAGCCTTCGCGCACGCGCGCGCAAACTCCAAGCTCGTCGCACTCGTCAGCGACGACGCCGACAAACGGCGCACGCTGGCGCGCCGCTACGGCGTCGAGCACACCTGTTCCTACGACGACTTCGAGCAGTGTCTCGAGCACGTCGATGCCGTGTACGTCGCGCTCCCCAACGCGATGCACGCCGAGTTCACGATCCGCGCCGCCAAGCGTCGGGGCGCACGTTCTCTGCGAGAAGCCGATGGCGGTCACGGTCGCGGAATGCGACGCGATGATCGCTGCCTGCCGGAAGAATCGCGTCAAGCTGATGATCGCGTATCGCCTCCACTTCGAGGAGGCCAATCTCGACGCGGTCGAGCTGGTCCGCAAGGGTCGCATCGGCGAGCCGAAGTACTTCACCTCGGCGTTCTCGATGCGCGTGCGACCGGGAGACGTCCGAACCAAGCCGAACCTTGGCGGCGGCACGCTTTATGACATCGGCGTCTACTGCATCAACGCCGCCCGCTACGTGTTCCGCGCCGAGCCCGAGGAAGTCGCCGCCTTTTCGGTGAACCAGAACGGCGCCGTGTTGAAAGGGGTTGACGAGTCCACCGCCGCGGTGCTGCGGTTCAGCGGCGCGCGCGTCGCGGCCTTCGTGACCAGCTTCAATGCCGCCGACGTGGCGGAGTACCGCGTGGTCGGCACCAAGGGCCAGCTTCACGTCGATCCGGCCTACGAATACGCGCAGGGCCTGGCGTATTCGCTCCACGTCAACGGCAAAGTGACACGCAAGCGCCTGGGCAAGCGCGATCAGTTCGCGCCCGAACTGCTGCACTTCTCCGACTGCGTGCTCAGGAACCGCGAGCCGGAGCCGTCAGGGGAGGAAGGCCGCCAGGATGTGCGCATCGTGCAGGCCTTGTACGAGTCGGCGCACATCGGCGTGCCGGTGCCGCTGCCGCCATTCCGCGACGGCAAGCGGCCGAGTGCGCGGCAGGGCGTCGCCAAGCCTGGGGTGAAGAAGCCCCGGTTGGTCAAGGTAAAAAGCCCCACTCTTTAGGGAGGAATCGCAATGCCCGCCACAGATGCGGAACGCCCGACGATCACCAGGCGAGAGTTGGCCAAGAAGCTCAACGAAGATCTCGCCCGCGAGTACCAGGCGATCATCGCCTACGTCGTCTACTCCCAGGCGCTCAAGGGCGCGGAGTACATGAACATCGCCAGGGAGCTGGAAGTGCACGCCGGCGAAGAGCTGCAGCACGCGATCGCGATCGCCAAGCAGATCGACTACCTGGGCGAGATGCCGACGGCCGAGACGCTGCCGGTCGTGCTCTCCGAGGATCCGGTGACGATGCTCCGTTCCGATCTGGAGAACGAGAACCAGACGATCCGCAATTACCGCGAGCGCGTCCGGCAGTGCGAGGATCTCGGCGAGTACGCGTGCGCCGAGGTCATCCGCGAAATCCTGAAGCAGGAGCAGGAGCACCAGATCGATCTGGCGACCGCGCTGGGCGAGGACGTGCCCGACGTCTCCAAAGCGAAGAAGCCGTAACGATCGCGCTACTGCGTCTCGGCGGCCTCGGCGCGGACCGCGTCGGATTCCTCGACGTCCTTCGGGTCCGGCGGATACTTCGACCCCACGTAGGCGACGATCGCGGTGATGTCGTCCGGCGTGAGCTTGGCGACGATCGTCTTCATCAGCTCGATGCCCGGCCCTCGCCGCGTGCCTTGCTGGATGTCGAAGAGCTGCCTCGCCAGATAGCTCGGGGATCGGCCGGCGATCGGCGGCACCTTGCCCACGCCCATGAGATCGGGCGCGTGGCAGGCCGTGCACGGCGTGGTCTTCCCCTGGATGATCTCGTTGTCGACGATGGTGGCGCCGCCGAGCGTGACCAGCCGCTTGCCGCGCGCCAGGCTGCCCTCGGGCACGTAGGCGATGAAGCCGGCTCGCGGATCGCGCACCGTTTCCGAGCGCGCCTCGTCCTCGGGCACTTCGATGAGCCGGCCGGCGATCGGCTCGGTCCGCGCCTCTTCGAGCGGCAGGAACAGGTTGCCGACGATGCGGGTCTTGGGCACCAGGCTGGTCTCGATTACCTTGACGCGGGGCTTCCACTGGATCGCCGCGAAGTACTCGGCCGACTGGACGATCTCCTCTTCCGTCATCGCCCTGGCCAGCTCGATCATGGTGTTGGTGTTGGGTTTCCGCGGATCCGCGCTGCGCCGCAAGCCGTCGCGGAAATCGTGGAGCTGCTGGATGAAATACGCCGGCGGCAAGGCGGCGGTCGGCGCGTTTTCTGGCCGCCCGAGACCGTTCGGCAGGTGGCAGAAGCCGCAGCCGCGACGCGCCGGCCCAGCCTTCGACGGGCCCAGCCTGATGATGTCGGGCATCGCCGGGTGATCCTGCGGATACCAGTCAGCCACATTGCTCCCGTCGCGAATGTCGACCAGCGAGTACGATGCAGAGCTGTCCGGGAGCTGCCGCGGTCGGGTCTGTTCTGAGGGATCCTCGTTGGGACGGAGGTTCCGCGTCGGTACCGCCTGCGGTGCGGCCTTCTCGCCGGGTTTCGGCGTTTCCAGGACGCCGTACGCCCACAACGGTTGGTAGGCGAAGTCCACCGCCGTCGCCGGCTCGGAGGCCGCCGCCCGCGCGGCCTCGGCCGGCTGGGGCGTCTCACTGACCAGGCCGCGACGATCGTAGAGCCGCTGCAGCACAGCGCCGGCGACGAACGAGATCACGCACAGGGCCACCACTCCGAGCGAACGCCGCATCGTCACTCCTTGTCGCTGCACTCGAGAGCGCCTCGAGATGCAGCGCAGTCTATCTCAGCGCGGAGCCCCGGCGCGCCGCCCGCGAGCCGGTTGCACGCGGCGAGAACAGGGCGCCAGACCGTGCTAATCTCCGGCCCGAAGGGGAGGCATCATGACCCGGACTTTCTTCAACAACCACAAGCGCTTTACGACCCGTGCCTGGACCGTCGCGGGCGCGATTGCCCTGCTCGCGTGCGGCGGGCGTAGCGCTCTCGCGCAGTCGAGCGCCCAGAACACGGACAACCCCGGTTTCCGGGAGCATGGGGCCGTGCATCCGCCGCTGCTGTTCCGCGAGGTCTGGAAGCAGCCGCCGCACACGGGACCGCTCAACGACGACAATCGCCGGATCACGCCGGAAGCCCTGACCAACGCGGACCTGGAGTATCGGCTCTACGGCACGGACTCGAAGAACATCCAGGTGACCGAGCACAACGGCGTCCCCGACCTGTGGACCGGCTGGGCGACCTCGCCGGTGGCGCTGACGCTGCGGCACAAGGGGGCCTACCTCGACCTGACCGGCTTGACGAGGATGCGGTCGAGAACCCGCACCGAGAACCTGCATGTGCTGCATCCGGTCGTGAAGCTTGCGGACGGGAGGCTCCTGGTCGGCAGTCAGACGATTTCGAGCCCGCAGCGGCCGATGATCGGATCCAACGCCTTCTCCGGCAGTTTCGTGGTGTCCGAAGTGACATTCGACGATCAGCGCTGGTTCGAGCTCGATCCGGTGAAGGTCGTCGTGTTGAAGGAAGTTGGCAACCCTGATCTGAGCCGCGTGGACGAGGTCGGGTTCGTCGATTGATGCCCGGCGGCGGACACGGGTTTGCCGGATGCTCCAACATCTCGTGGATCGAGGTGTACCCGGCCCCACGCAAGCGTTGAAGAGACTAGCGACGGCGCTTCTCCTGGCGTCGGCACTGCCGTGGGGCGTGTCGGCGCAGCGCCCTGCGCCGGCGGTTTCCCCCGCGCGTGAGGCGTTCGCCGACCTCCCGGGGGTGCGGCTGTGGTTCTCCGACTCTGGCGGGACCGGCGAGCCGATTGTTTTCCTTCACGCGAACACTGGCACGAGCGAAACCTGGGCGCCGCAGGTGACGGCGTTCACCGGGGCCGGCTATCGTGCGATCACGTTCGACCGGCGCGGATGGGGCAGGAGCACGGCGAACCCTGCGTCGGGTCCGCAACCCGGCACGGTGGCCGACGACCTGGAGGCGCTCGCGTCGTTCCTGGGACTTGGAAAGTTTCACCTCGTCGGCGTTGCCGGCGGCGGGTTCGTCGCGCTCGACTACGCGGCGTGGCGGGGAGATCGCCTGCTGAGCCTTGTCGTTGGGGCCAGCACCGGCGCGGTGACCGACCGCCCAGTACAAGAAGTGATCCAGCGCTTGGAGATCCCAAACATCCGCGCCCAGCCCGCGCACTACCGCGAGGTGGGGCCTTCGTACCGCGCGACCAATCCCGAGGGCACCGCCCGCTGGATTGCGATCGACGACCGGGCACAACAGCCAGGGGCAACCGGCCAGCCGCTGCGGTCGCCGAACACGTTCGCGAAGCTCGAGACCATCGGCGTGCGCACGCTCGTGCTGACGGCCGACGCGGACCTGCTGGCGCCACCCGGCTTGATGTGGATCTGGGCCCAGCACGTGAAGGACGCGCGGTGGGGCGTCGTGCCTGACGCGGGTCACGCGGTTGCGTGGGAGCGACCGGAGGCCTTCGACGCGCTGGTGCTCGCGTTCCTACGAGGCAAGTCGCCATTGCCCCTGGCCCGAGACGTGCTCAGGCCGTAGGCGGGCACGGACTACGGGACAGCGCTGACTCAGCGCGGCGCCAGCAACGCCAGCAGCGCCCAGGCGGTGGTCGAAATCCGCTGCGCGTAGCTCTCGCCGCCGGATGGACGCGTGGTCTCCACCCAGCTGCCGTCGTCCTGCTGCCGCTCGAGTAGATAGGCTCGGCCGCGCCGGACGGCTTCTGGCATCTCGCGCGCGTGGGAGAGCGCCAGCACCACCAGCGCCGTGTCGAACACTTCTGGCTGCGACGTCACGAACGGGCCCCAGCCGCCGTCGGCAGCCTGGCCTTCTCGCATCAATGACGCCGCACGCTGGCGTTGCGCCTGGGCTGCGCCATCGTTCGCGTCGCCGAGGCCGAACAGCACCGAGGAGGCGTCCAACACGTTCACGAGCGCCGTGGACCGCAACCATGCGTCCGCGCGGTCGCGAGCGGCTCGAGCCGCCGCCGAGGACGACGAGGCCAGCGTGCGGCGCGCCATCGCCGTCGCCAGCGCGCGACCGTAGAAGGTGGCCCCGCCCAAGGTCTGTGACGGGTTCAGCGTGAACGAGCCGTCGGCGTGTTGGTGGGTCGCCATCAGATCGGCCGCCCGGTCACGCGCCCCGGCCGGCGCCCGGCCCGCATCCGTTGCCGCGCTCAGCGCGCTGGCGAACTGGACGCGCGCCAGCGGCAGGTCCGACGATCCGCCCGGGCTCCCGTTCTGCTCCCACCGCTCAGGCGCCGCGAGCCATGCCAGCGTGTCGTCCAGCGCCGTGCCGATGTCGTGACCCTGTGCCGATGCGGCGAGCAGCGCCCGCGCAGCATCGCCGTTGTTGTGGCAGGAGTAACAAGGGTGCTCGCGCCGCCAGCGCGGGACTTCGACGCGTAGGTAGGCTACGGCCCGACCCTCAGGTGAGTCTGCCTGCGCCGCTGCCGAGCTGTGCGTCGTCAGAGCGGCGCCGGCGACAAGCGCGGCGGCGAGAGCAAGGCCCTTGGCAGGCCCGCAGCCCGTAGCCCGTAGCCTGTAGCCGGCAGTCGCGTTGCCATCCCCTAAGGCAACGCGAATACATACATCTGATTCGTGTTGCTCGGCTTCAGCTCGGGTGTCAGACGATTGGTAGCGCCGGCGACCAGCGACGGCCCGGTGCTTACGGCGACGTACTGCTTGCCGTTGACGGCGAACGTGATCGGGTAGCCGCTGACCGGCGAACCCAGGTTCTGCTCCCACAGCACCTTGCCGGTGCGATCGTCGTAGGCGCGGAACTTCCCCGCGGTGTCGCCGGCAAAGATCAGCCCGCCGCCGGTGGCCACGAGCGACAGCATGCCCGCGCGCTGCTCGATCTTCCAGGTAGTCGCGCCGGTCTCCGCGGAGATCGCGTAGATGCTGCCGACGTTGGTCGTGCCCGGCGCGATCTGGACGCGCGTGCTCACGGCATACAGCGAGGCGTCTGGTGCCATCGCCGTGCCCTGCATGCATAGATTCTGCAGCGGGTAGTACATCGTGTTGGTGTTCGGGTTGTAGGCGCCGGTCTGGAAGTTCTTGCCGCCGTTCAGGCTCGGGCAGATGAAGCGTTCCTGCCCTTCGGCGGTGAAGAGCGTCTCGGGATTCACCGTCACCTCGCCCGTGGCGCCGTCGATCTTGCTGACGACGTTCTGCATCACCGTCGGCCGGGCCCACAGGAACTCGCCGGTCTGCCGATCCAGCGTGTAGACGATCCCGGTCTTGCCGGGGATGCCGGTCATCACTCGCCGGCGCTCGCCCGGCCTCAGCTTCGGGTTGATCCAGGAGACCTCTTTCGGGTTGGGCGCAACGGCCGTATCCACCAGAAGGCGCTCGAAGGGGTGGTCCAGATCCCAGTGATCGACCACGTGCTGGTAGTACCACACGATCTTGCCGGTGTCGGCGTTCAGGGCCAGCGTGGAGTTGTGGTAGAGGTGCTGCTTGTCGTTGCCGCCGAGCATGTACTTCGGCGCCGGCGACGACACCGACGTGCCGACGTAGATCATGTTGAGCTGCGGGTCGTAGCTCGGCACCATCCACGTGCCGACGTGCACGCGCTTCTCCAACGGCACGTTCCCCCACGACTCGTAGCCAGGCTCTCCGGGACCCGGCATCGTGCGCGTGCGCCACATCTCCTTGCCGGTCTTGGCGTCGTGGGCGGTGATCACGCAGGCGTCGGGCCCGCCTTCGGGCTCGCACCCGCGGCCCGAGATCACCTTGCCGTTGGCGATGATCGGACCAGAGGTCTGCTGCGAGCCCTTCTGATAGTCCATGATCTTGGTTTCCCACCGCACCGCGCCGGTCTTGACGTCCAGCGCAATCACGTAGTCGTCGGCGGTGGTGTCGATGATCGTGTCACCGTAGATCGCCGTATTGCGGTTGATGGCAAACACCGGCATGAACTTGCCGAGGTCGGCTGGCAGCTTCCGCTGGTACTCCCACAGCAGGTCGCCGCTCCTGGCGTCGATGGCCTGATACAGATCGTTGGGGTTCGGCAGATACATCACGCCGTTGTAGACGAGCGGCGACGCTTCCTGCAGTGCCCGGTCCCATGCCGCGCGTCCACGCCATCTTCAACTGCGAGACGTTGCGCCGGTCGATTTGGGTAAGGGGGCTGTAGCCGTGGCTGTCGAGCGTGCGGCGCCACGTCAGCCAGTCGGCCGGGTTCGGCTTCCACAGCATCTCGTCGGTCACCGGCACGTAGGGCGCGGCCGCCGGCGCCGGCCGCTGCGCGTGCAGCGCGACCGCCGTCAACCCCACCAGCAGCGCGGTGGCCACGAACACAAGCAGTCTGCAGCCTGGAGCCTGGAGCCTGGAGCCTGGAGCCTGGCGATTCAGTCATCTCAGCCTCGTTCTACTGGCCGGCGCGGACGTCGTACGCCCACATGGTGCCCAGGTCGCGGATGTACATCCGCCCGTTGGCGACGACGGGATGGGCCCAGGCCTTCGAGGGGCCCATGGGCGCGCCGCCGCCGCGGCGCTGCGGCTGGTTCGGCGGCGTGAACCGGCCCGCCTCGCGATAAGCGGCCGGCGACGCCTCCACCAGTGCCACGTCGCCGTTCTCGCCGTGCAGGAACAGCAACCCGTCGGCCACGGCGATCGACGCGGTGCCGATGCCGCGCTGCTGCCATTTCAGCGCGCCGGTGGCGAAGTCCACTGCCATCAACGACGCGCTGTTGGTGCCGTACATCGTGCCGTCCACCAGCACGCTGCCGCCGATCTCGCCAGGCAGCCGCTTTTCGGCATAGAGCGGCTGCATGCTGACCTTGCCCTGCTTCGCCATCAACCGCACGGCCGCGCCGCCAGTCGAGGAAGTGGCGTGGTAGACGATGCCGTTGCCAACCACCGGCGTCGGGATGTTGGCCGGGCTGTCTCTGCGCGGTGCGATCGTCGCGCCACAGGAACGCACCCGTGTTGGCGTCCACGGCCACGAGGCCCTTGTCGAGGAACGTGACGTATTGCCGGACGTCGCCCACCTGTGCAACGGCGATGGAAGAGTAGGCGGCGGGCTCGCCGCCGAGCAGCGACGACAGCAGGCCACCCGATGCCGCGGTTCTCCAGATCACGGCACCCGTCCTCTTGTTCAGCGCGACAAGCGGCGTCTTCCCGCCAGGCGTGACGACGAGCTTGTCGCCATCGACGAGCGGAGATTCCGAATAGGCCCACGTGCCCGGCACGCCGCCGAAGTCGGCGCGCAGGCTCTTCTTCCATTTCATCGCGCCGGTCTTGACGTCGAGCGCCACCAGGTCGCCGTCCGACCCCAGCGCATACAAGCGTGTCGCCGTCGATGGTCGGCGTGGACCGCGCGCCGGGATACGAGGGCTGCTGGTCGGCGTTGCCGACGCGGCCGATCTCTCGTCGACCACACGGTCTTGCCGTCCGCGACGTTCAGCGCCTTGACCAACTCGTTCTGCATCCCCTCGTTGGCGATGATGTAGAGACGGTCGCCGACGACCGACGGTGTCGAGAAGCCGTCGCCGACGTTGTCGATCCGCCACACCAGCGTCGGTCCGGCGGCCGGCCACTGGCGCAGAAGCCCGGTCTCCGTCGAGATGCCGGTACGGGACGGGACCGCGCCACTGGGGCCAATCGGCGGCCTGGAGGGCCATCGTGCCGCATGCCAGGGTCAAGCCGACCAGAATCGAGCGGGATGGGTTCATAAGACCGTTAGCCTAGCGCAAGCGCAGCGACAGGTCGAACCGGTTGACAGCCCTTCGGCACCTGTCGAAAGATGCGGGGATGAAAACACTCTCCATTCTCGCCGTCTTGACGCTGTCGCTCGTCACCTCGCCCGCGTTCGCGCAGGCACCGGTCGTGGGCCATCCCGATCCCGAGTCGCTGTTCACGAGCCCGGATCCCAAGCTGAACGCCAACAAGCAGGTGGTGCTCCACATCATGCGCGACCTGCTCGAGGCCGGGCACTGGAGCGAGGCGCCGAAGTATCTGTCGCAGCGTTACATCCAGCACAACCCCAACATCCCATCAGGGCTCGACTCGGTGATGAAGTTCTTCGGCAGCCGGCCGCAGCAGCCAATCCCGGCGCGCAACGCGTGGCGCACCAAGATTGCCTCCGTGACGGCTGAAGGCGACCTGGTGGTGGTCGGCGTGGTCCGGGAGATGGACAACCCGCGCGCCCCCGGCACCAAGTACACGACCACCTGGTTCGACATGTGGCGGATCCAGGACGGCAAGGCCGACGAGCACTGGGACTACGGCACGATTGCCGCCGCGCCCGCGGCCGCGCCGGCGCGCTGAGCGCGCAGGCAGGGCACCATGCATCGAGCACTGGCCGGAACGGCGGCCCTGATCGCCGTCGCTGTCGTCTCGTTGACCGGCCAGTCGGGGGGCGGGCCCCGCGCCCGCCCGCCGCGCCGGCGCGGCCCGCCGGGTTCGACCGGGCCGTCTACGCCATCCCGCACAAGACCTTCGTCCTCGACAACGGCCTGCAGGCTGATCGTGCACGAGGACCACTCGGTGCCGGTCGTGGCCGTGAACGTCTGGTACCACGTCGGCTCGCGCAACGAGCAGCGCGGCAAGACCGGCTTCGCGCACCTGTTCGAGCACTTCTTCTTCAACGGGTCCGAGCACTATCCCAAGGGCTTCCGCGAGGCGATGGACGACCTTGGCGCCAACAACCGCAACGGCACCACGTCGGCCGATCGCACCAACTTCTTCGAGGACGTGCCGGTGTCTGGGCTCGAGCGCACGCTCTACCTGGAGGCTGACCGGCTGGGGTTCCTGGCCAAGCAGATTGTCGAACCGATGCTCAACCGCGAGCGCGGCGTGGTGCAGAACGAGAAGCGCCAGGGCGAGAACCAGCCCGTACGGCCGCGTGTTCAACGCAAGCCGTGACGCGCCTGTATCCGCCGAACCATCCTTACAGCTGGCCGACCATCGGCAGCATCGAGGACCTGAACGCCGCCAGCCTCCAGGACGTGCAGGCCTGGTACCGGTCCTTCTATGGCCCGAACAACTGCGTGCTGTCGCTCGCCGGCGACATCACGCCGGAGCGGGCGCTGGCGCTGGTGAAGAAGTACTTCGACGGCATCCCGGCGGGTCCGCCGGTGGATCGCGCCACGCAGTGGGTACCGCGGCTCGACGGCAACGTCCGCGAGGAGATGCGTGACCAGGTGGCGCAGACGCGCGTCTACCGCTTCTACCACGCGCCGGCGTGGCGCGACACCGGCCTGCGGGACATGGAGCTGGCGGCCAGCGTGCTCAGCGGCTCGCGGAGCGCGCGTCTCGATCGGGCGCTCGTCTACGACCAGTCGCTGGCGACGGCCGTCAACGTGCTGATCGACGCCCAGGAACTCGGCAGTCTCGTTCGTGGTCGTCGCCACGGTCCGTGCCGGCGTGGACGCGGCGCAAGCCGAGCGGGAGATGGACCGCGTGGTGGCCGAGTTCGTCAAGCAGGGGCCGACCGAGGCCGAGCTGCAACGGGCCCGCGCGCGGCTGACGTCGCAGTTCGTCCGCGGCGCCGAACGGCTGGGCGGCTTCGGCGGCCGCTCCGACATCCTCGCCGAAAGCCTCACGTTCGACGGGCGCACCGAGGGCTACCTGGATCGTCTCGAGCGCGTCTCCACGGCGACGGCGGGCGACGTCCGCCAGGCCGCGCAGCGCTGGCTGGACGCGCCGCACTACACGCTGACGGTGCACCCCGCCGAGACGCGCCAGGCCGGCGCCACAGCGATGGATCGCACCGTCCTGCCGCCGCTGGGCGACCCGCCGGACGTGGCGTTCCCGGCCGTGCAGCGCACGCAGCTCGTCCAACGGCGCCACGGTGCTGCTGGTCGAGCGCCATACCGCGCCGCTCGTCAACGTCTCGCTGGCCGTGGATGCCGGCTTCGCGGCCGACGTCCCGGAGAAGGCCGGGCCTGGCGTCGCTGACGCTCGACCTGATGGACGATGGCACCGCCACCCGCGACACGTTCGCGATCGTGGACGAACTGGACCGGCTGGGCGCCAGCATCTCGACGGCGCAGCACGCTCGATCTGTCGTTGGTGCGGCTGCAGGCGCTGTCGAAGGAGCTGGGCCCGTCGATCGACGTGCTGGCCGACGTGGTGCTGCGGCCGTCGTTTCCCCAGGACATGCTGAAGCTGGCGGTGCAGCGGCGGCTGGCGCAGATCGGCCAGGAGAAGGCCACGCCGACCACCGCGGCCGTGCGGCTGGTGCCGCCGATGCTGTACGGCGCGGCTCACGCCTACGGCGCGCCGTTGACCGGGTCGGGCTTCGACGCCACGGTCTCGAAGCTGACCCGCGACGATCTGGTGGGCTGGCACCGCGACTGGTTCCAGCCCTCGCGCACCACCATCATCGTGACCGGCGACACCACGATGGCCGCGGTGAAGCCGGCGCTCGAGCGGGCGTTCGGCGTCGTGGCGGTCGGGCCAGGCGCCGGCCAAGCGCATCCAGCCCGTGCCGGCCACCGCCGGCCAGCGCGTCTACCTGGTCGATCGGCCAGGCGCGCCGCAGTCCGTCATCGTCGCGGCGCACGTCTCCGAGACCGGCGGGCAGCCGGAGGACCTGGCCATCGACACCGTGATGCTGAACTTCGGCGGCATCGCGACGTCGCGGCTGAACCGCAACCTGCGGCTCGACAAGGCGTGGAGCTATGGCACGCAGGGCGTGCTGCAGAATGCCCGCGGCCAGCGGCCGTTCATCGTCATCGCCCCCGTGCAGACCGACAAGACCAGGGAGGCCATCCTCGAGGTGGCGAAAGAGCTGCGCGACGTGGCAGGCGCCAGGCCGGTGCGCGGCGAGGAGTTCGCCAGCATCATGCGGACGCAGACGCTGGGGCTGCCGGGCCGCTGGGCCACGCTGGCGTCGCTCGAGAACGCCGCTGCTGCAGATCGTCAACTACAAGTACCCGGACGACTACTTCTCGACCTACGCGGCGCGGGTCCGCGCGCTCAGCGAGCAGAACCTCGCCGACGCGGCGGCCAAGTACATCCGGCCTGAACAGGCGGTGTGGTTGATCGTCGGTGACCTCGCCCAGATTGAAGCGGGAGTTCGGCAGCTGAATCTCGGAGAAGTGATCCGACTCGACGCAGATGGGCGACCGATAGGGCCTCACTCAGTAACGCAGATTCAAATTCACAATTCACTAAGTTCCAAACTGCGGAGCCCGGAGCCTGGAGCCCGAGGCCGTGACGATGAAGCGAATCATCGTCACTGGCGCGACGTCGGGGATCGGCGAGGAGATCGCCTGCCAGCTGGGCCGCGCCGGCGCGGCGCTGGTGCTCGGCTGCCGTGATGTGGGCAAGGGAGAGCAAGTGGCGGCCCGCATTCTCGCCGAAGGCGGCACCACCGACGTCGTGGTGCTACCGTTCGACGCCGCCAGCCGGCATCGATTCAGGATGTTCTCCCGCGCCTATCGCCAGCGGTTCGATCGGCTGGACGTGCTGGTGAACAACGCCGGCCTGGGGCACGGCCAGCGGCTCGAGACGCCGGAAGGCCTGGAGCTGGTGTTTGCCACCAACGTGCTCGGCTACCACCGCCTCTCGTTGGCGCTGTCGGACCTGCTCGTGCGCAGCGCGCCGTCGCGCATCGTGGTCGTGGCCTCCACCTTCGCCGAGCAACCTCGACCTCGACGACCTGCAGTGGACGCGGCGTCCGTACGAGGAGCTGGCGGCCTATGCGCAGTCGAAGGCCTGCAACCGGCTGTTGTCCTGGGCGCTGGCGAGGCGGCTGGAGACCACGGGCGTTACCGTGAACGCCATGGCGCCCGGCTTCGTGCCCGAGACCGGCCTGTCGCGCAACCTGTCGCCCGATCTGCGCGACGCTTACCGCAGGCGCACCGGCGCGTACCGTGGCCCAGGGCGCCGACACGGCCGTGTGGCTGGCGCTGAGCCCGGAGGTCGAGGGCATGACCGGCCGCTTCTTCTACGACCGCGCCGAGCTGCCGTGCGAGTTCCGCGACATGGCCGTCGAGGAGCAGCTCTGGGCGATCTGCCAGGGCTTCACCGACTTCGCCCCGTCGCCTAAGGCGCCACGCGCTGACGGCGCTTCGTCCACGACATCGAACAGACGAGCTTTCGATGCGGTGTCAACGGCTTGGCGCCGGAGGTCAAGGGTACGGGGTTTGCGAATAAGTGCTCGATGCCTTCGGCACAGCCTCGACGGGTGTACATTCGAGCGGCCCCGTACATGCAGTCAGCGGCTGCCCTACAATCGACCCCTCCTCGCCCGCCTCGCGCCTCAGCTCGGGGCGCAGTTCACCACGTGTCGATGGAAGGCCGCGTCCAACGCCGACCGCGCGTCTCGCGCGAAACGCGCCTGCTGCTCGTCACGGTTGCCCTGGCGGCCGTGGCGCTGGGGGTGCTCGGCCGCGTGCGCTCGTTCGAGCCCTTCACCCGGTCGTCGCCGAATCAGCTCAGCCGCTGCTCGCCCCGCTGCTCGGCCGTCCCGCCATCGACGAGCTGAGCACCGACCTGGCGCGGCTCGACGCGCGCATCAGGCCGTGGCTGACGACGATCATGCTGCCTGGCGCCGCGGGGCGGCGGGCGCACCGCCACCGCGGTGCGGCTGCGGGACGACCTGGCCATCGCGTTCGTGCCCCAGGGTGGCGAGGTGCCGGACGCGCGCGCAGCGCTGGTCGCCCAGGACCGCCCGACTGGCCTCACCGTCTTCCGCTTGACGATCAGGCGACGCCGCCGCCGCTGCCGATCTGGAGCGCCGACTTCTCGTCGGGACCGCGCTACCTGCTCGTGGCCGAGCCCACTGCCAGCGGCGTGGCCGTGCGGCCCCTGCTGTTGAGCGGTCTCTCGGTGCGGCCGGCGGCGTCGTGGCGCGACTCGATCTGGGCACTGCCGCCCGGCACCGCGGCCAGGCCGGGCAGCCTCCTCTTCACCACGGCCGCCGAGTTTGCGGGCGCCGTGGTCGAAGAGAGCAGCGTGCTGTCGTTCGTGCCCGCGACGATGCTCGCCGCCGAGGTCGATCGGCTGCTGCTGCGCGCCGGCGCCAGCCCCGGCTCGCTGGCGCTCGAGGTCGAGGACCTGGCCCCGGCGGTGGCGACGATGCTCGGCGTGGACTGGGGCGTTGTGGTCACATGGACCGATCCCGACACGCTCGGCCAGGTGGTGCGCAGCGGCGACGTGGTGCAGGCAATCGACGGCGAGCCCGTCCGCTCGGTGGAGGAGTGGCTGGCGCGCGTGCGCCGGCTGTACGCAGGCGACGAGGTCCGGCTGGGCGTGGCGCGCGGCGGCGATCTGCGCGACGTTCGCGTGGTGGCCACGCCGGCGTTGCGGCCCAGGCCACGGACGCGGAATGGACGCCGGACACGACGGGGCCGGCCTCGGGCTGGCGATGGAACTGGTGCCGGGCATCGGCACCGCAATCTCCGGCGTGACGGCGGGCTCCAGCGGCGCGCGCGCGGGCCTGCACCCGGGCGATCTGATCACCCGCGCCGATGACATCGACGCCCCAACGCCGGCCCAACTGCGGCGCGGCTTCGCGCGAGGACCCATGCTCCTGTCGGTGACGCGCGGCGCGCGTCATCACGTGCTCGCCCTCCAGCCGTGAGCGTCTCGGTGCGCACGTCGCCCCCGCCGGCCGTCGCTGCCCAGGCCGACGCGACGATCGACGCCGGCGAGCGCCCGTCCCGCTCGCCCACGGCGGCGCTGCTGGCGGTGGGCGTGGCCTGCGGCCCGCAGGGCCTTGGCTTCCTGTCGCCGTCGGCCCTGCTGGCGCTCGATCCGGCAATGCCCGTGGCGCTCGCGATCCTGGGTGTGCTGGCCGGCCTGTCGGTGGCCGGCTTGCGCCTGGCCACCGCGCGCGTCCTGGCGGCCGCGACCTTCGAGTCGGCGGTCGCGATGGCCAGCGTGGCGGGCGCGCTGGCGCTCGCCTGGCGGCTCGATCTGCTGCCCGCGATGCCGTCGGTGGCGGAGTTCTGCACGGTCTGCGCCGTGGCCGCGGCGTCGTCGCTGCTGCTGCCGCGAGGCGATCACTCGAACCGCGGCGCGCTGCACCTGGTGATCGAGGCCGGGGTGCTGGTGCCAATCGTGCTCGGCGGCGTGGCGCTGGCGGTGTTCCGCGAAGCCTCGGCGGCACGGGCCGTGCTGCTGACGGCGCAGGCCATCGGCGCCGTGCTGCTGCTTGCGGTCGCGGCGTGGCTGCTCGTCGCCAGCGCCACGAGCGACACCGAGCGTCGCCTGTTCACCATCGCGGCCGTGATGGTGGTCGGCGGCGCAGCCGACTACCTGTCGCTGTCGGCGCTGCTGGGCGGGTTCGTCGCCGGCGCCGCGTGGCACGGGCTGGACGGACCGGCACGCGACGCGTTGCGGGAGGACGTTCGCTACGTGCGCCAGCCGTTCCTGGCGATGGTGCTGGTGCTGGCCGGCGCCAACGCGCATGTGTCGGCGCCGGCGATTGCGCTGGCCGGCGTCTACGCGTTCGCCCGCGCGGCCGGCAAGCTGATCGGGCGCCATGATGGCGGCGCGCGTCGCCCCGCGCGGCATGCCCGCCGGCGTCGGCCGGCTGCTGCTCTCCCCAGGCGTCTTCGGCGTGGCGTTCGCGCTGAACGCGCTGCGCGCCGCCGGCCCCGGCCTGGCGCTCGCGCTCGACGTCGTGGTGCTGGGAACGATCGTTGCCGACGCACTGGCCGGCATCGTCCGGCGCAAGGAGCCTGCCGCGTGAGTCGAGCCGTCGCGCTCGTGCTCGTGGTCGCCGCCGTGTTGTGGACGCGGTTCCTCGGCGTCTCCACCACCGCGGCCTCGGCGGGTGCAGCGCTGGTGCTCGGCTTCGTCCTGATCGGCGCGTGGCTGATGGGCGACGCCCTGCGCTGGCTGCGGCTGCCGCGGCTGACCGGCTACCTGATCTTCGGCGCCGCCATCGGCCCCTACGCGGGCAACCTGATCACCGGCCTGATGGCCGGCCAGCTGCAGGTCGTGACCGGCATCGCGACGACGCTGATCGCGCTCATCGCCGGCCTGACGCTCAGCGTCGAGCGGCTGGGCCCGCGCCTGGTGCCGATCGCGCGGCTGACTGCGGTGGCGGTCTCGGTGCCGCTGCTGATCGTGTTTGCGGGCTCGTGGCTGGCGTGGCCCTGGCTGCCGGTGGACGCCGAGGCGACGGGGGCCGCGCGACTGGCGATGGCGTTCGTGCTCGCGGTCATCGTCGTCAGCTTCTCGCCGACGATGACCGCCGCCGTCATCACCGACACCGGCGCGCGCGGGCGCCTGAGCGAGCTGGTGCTCGCCATCGTGGTGATGGCCGACCTGCTGCTGCTGGTGCTCTTCTCCGTGGGCATGCAGGCGGCCCGCGTGGCGCTGAACCCCGACGTCCGGCTGGGCATGGCCGCCATGGCCGCGCGCGTCGTCTGGGAGGTCGGCGGCGCGCTGGCGTTTGGCGCGCTGGTCGGCGCGCTGTTCGCGCTCTACCTGCGCTACGTCGCCCGGGAGGTGCCGCTGGTGCTGCTGGGCGTGTGTGCGCTGCTCAGCCAGACCGGCTCGGTGCAGCAGTTCGAGCCGCTGCTCGCGGCCATGGCCGCAGGTCTCGTCATCGAGAACCTGTCGGTGGCGCAGGGCGACGCGCTGCGCGCCG
Source organism: uncultured Acidobacteriota bacterium (assembly GCA_963713655.1). Lineage (GTDB taxonomy): Bacteria > Acidobacteriota > Vicinamibacteria > Vicinamibacterales > UBA2999 > CAWEBF01. Next base: position 9,951 of record CAVQMT010000019.1, on the reverse strand, counting down.
CGGTGCGGCAGGCGGCGCCGCCCGTGCTGGTGGTGTTCTTCGTCGGCGTCGGCGCGTCGCTGCGGCTCGATGCCGTCACTTCGACGGGGCTGGCGGTGTTCGTGCTGGTCCTCGTCCGCATCGGGGCGATCCGGCTGGGCGTCGCGGCCGGCTTGCGCGGGTCCGGCCTGGATCCGCAGCCCGCCAGGCACGCGTGGACCGGCCTGGTGTCGCAGGCGGGCATCACGCTGGGCTTTGCCGCGGTGGCCGCCAACGAGTTCGGCGGCTGGGCCGCGCAGGTGCAGCTGCTGCTGGTGGGCGCCATCGCCGTGAACGAGCTGGTGGGGCCGGTGGTGTTTCGGCGCGGCCTCAGCCAGGCGGGCGAGCTGGATCCCCCGGCGCCGCGGCCGCTGCTGGTCGCCTCGAACCGCGAGCCCTATCTCCACGTGCGCCAGGAGGACGGCAGCGTGGCCGTGCAGTCCGCTACCGGCGGCGTGGCGGTGGCGCTGGACGCGGTGATGCGCGAGCAGGGCGGCGTGTGGGTGGCCCATGCCGCCGGCGACGCCGACCACGAGGTGGCCGACGCGGCCGGCCACGTGCCCGTGCCGCCGGGCCAGCCGGCCTACACGCTGCGGCGGCTGTGGATCGACGAGCCGACGTTCGCGGCCTACTACGGCGGGTTCGCCAACGAGGGCCTGTGGCCGCTGTGTCACCAGGTGGACGTGCGGCCGAAGTTCCGGCGCGAAGACTGGGCCGCCTACCAGGAAGTGAACCGCGCCTTCGCCGGCGCGATCCACGGCGAGCTCGGCCAGCGCAATCTCCAGGTGTTCATCCAGGACTACCACCTGGCGCTGGTCGCGCCCGCGCTGCGCGCGCGCCGCCCCGACGTCCGCACGGCGCTCTTCTGGCACATCCCGTGGCCCTATCCCGATCGCCTGCGCATCTGCCCGTGGAGCGCCGAGATCCTGCAGGGCCTGCTGGCCAACGACCTGCTGGCGTTCCAGGTCGAGCGCGACCGGCGCAACTTCCTGGCGGCTGTGGCCGAGCAGCTCGACGTCGAGGTGGAGGAGGAGTCGTCGCGCGTCTACCACGACGGCCGCCGCACCACGGTCGTGGCCGTGCCGATCGGCGTGGACTTCGACCGCATCCAGACGATCGCCGCCGATCGCGAGCTGCGGACCGAGCAGAAGCGCCTGCGGGCGCTGCTGGGGCTGGAGGCCGAGATCATCGGCCTGGGCGTCGATCGGCTGGACTACACGAAGGGCATCCCGGAGCGGCTGGCCGCGCTCGACGCGCTGGTCACGCGCCGGCCCGACCTGCGCGGCCGCCTGACGTTCGTGCAGATCGGCGTGCCGTCGCGGTCGGAGCTGGAAAGCTACGCCTCGGTCGAAGCGGAGATCTCGCGGCTCGTCGCCGACATCAACCATCGCCACGCCAGGAACGGTGTGCCGCTCGTCGCCTACCACACGCGCGCGCTGGAGGCGCCGAGCCTGGTGGCGCTGTACCGCATGGCGCACTTCTGCGTCGTCAGCTCGCTGCACGACGGCATGAACCTGGTGGCCAAGGAGTTCGTGGCGGCGCGCGACGACGAGCGGGGCGTGCTGGTGCTGAGCGCGCTGGCCGGCGCGGCACAGGAGCTGGACGAGGCCCTGCTGGTCAACCCCTACGACCTCGAAGGGTTCACCGCCGCGCTGGCGCGGGCCATCGACATGCCGCTGGCCGAGCAGGCCGCGCGGATGCGCGCCATGCGCCACGTGGTCGCGGGACAGAATGTATTCACCTGGGCGTCCGACATCCTGGACGGCCTGGAGAGCTTGTGGACCAAGCCTCTGGTCTACGCCGTCCGCGGGTGGGAGGAGACCTCCGTGTGAGCACGTCGCGCTGCATTCTGAGCCCGGAGTACCGTTCGCTGCTGGCTTCGTTCGCCCGTCGCCGCCTGCTGGTGGCGCTGGACTTCGACGGCGTGCTGGCGCCGCTCGTGCCGACGCCCGAGGCCGCGCGGGTGCCCGCCATCACCAAGCGGCTGGCCCATCGCCTCGCCACGCTGTATCCCGCCGTCGTGATCTCGGGCCGGTGGCGCAGCCAGCTGGTGGACCGGCTGCCCGACGTGCCGTTTGCGCGCCTGATCGGCAACTTCGGCTACCAGCCTCGCGATCACGCGGGCCACCCGGAAGTGAAGGCGCTGGTGCACCGGTGGGCCGGCATTCTGGCCGAGGCCTGTGCCGCCGACCACGGCATCGTCATCGAGGACAAGGTGTACTCGCTGGCGGTGCACTACCGGCACGCGCGCAACCGGCGCGAGGCACGCGCGCGCATCCTCGAAGTGGTGGACACGCTGGAGGGCGCGCGATGGCTGAACGGCACGCTGGCCATCTCGGTCCTGCCGGCGACGGGCCTGCACAAGGGCACCGCACTGCAATCGGCGCGCAAGGCGCTGGGCTGCGACTGTGCGCTGTATGTCGGCGACGACGGCACCGACGAGGACGCGTTTGCGTCCGACACGCCCGAGCGCCTGATCGCCGTCCGGGTCGGCCGCGCCGCGCACTCGCACGCGCCGTACCGACTGCATCATCAGTCGGATGTGGATGCGTTCCTGCGAGTGCTGATTGGGCTCCGGGCTCCGGGCTCCGGTCTCCAGGCCTAAGGTGGCTCCGGGCTACACCCTACGGGCCGACCGCTCGAGCTCGACTGTCAGCTGCGCGTGATTTTGATGCCGAGGATGGTGATGTCCTTCACCGGCCGATCCTGCCGGCCGGTCGGCGTGCTGCCGATCCGGCGCACGATGTCCATGCCGGAGGTCACCTCGCCGAACACGGCGTGACGGTTGTCGAGATGCGGCGTCGGGCCCAGGGTGATGAAGAACTGGCCGCCGTTGGTGTTGGGCCCGCGGTTGGCCATCGACAGGATGCCGGCCTTGTCGTGGCGGAGCCGCGGGTGGAACTCGTCCGCGAACTCGTAGCCGGGGCCGCCGACGCCCTGCCCCAGCGGATCGCCGCCCTGGATCATGAACCCGTCGATCACGCGGTGGAAGATGATGCCGTCGTAGTACGGCTTCTTCACCTTCTCCCCGGTGCCGGGATGCGTCCATTCCTTGGTGCCTTCGGCCAGCCCGACGAAGTTGGCCACGGTGTTGGGCACCTCCTCGTCGAACAGTCGCACGGTAAAGCTGCCCTCGCTCGTCACGAACTCTGCATGCACGGCCACGCGGTGTCCTCCGGGCCCTCAGTATGTCAGATCGTTACAATGCCATGATGGGCACTGGGGCCGGCCGCCGACCCGCGCGAGCTGACGCGCTGGCGGCGGGCACCTGCGCGAATCCGTTCAGCGTGCTGGGCCGCCACGCCCCCGTCGAGGCCGGCCTGCCGGCTGTGATGGTGCGCACCATCCAGCCGCGCGCCTCGTCGGTCGAGCTTGTGGCCGACGGCCGGGCGATCCCCATGACGCGGCGCTGGCGGCCGGCGTGTTCGAAGCCACGCTGCCGTGGAACGGCCACGCCGCACGAGCTGGCCTACCGGCTGCGGGTCCACGAAGGGGCCGCAGTGCGCGATCTGGTCGATCCCTACCAGTTCGGGCCGGTGCTGACCGATTTCGACCTCCACCTCTTCGCCGAGGGCACGCATTATCGCGCGTGGGAACAGCTGGGCGCGCGCCGGCTGACGATCGGCGACGTGACCGGCGTGCACTTCGCCGTGTGGGCGCCGAACGCCCAACGCGTCAGCGTCGTCGGCGACTTCAACCACTGGGATGGGCGCGTGCACCCGATGCGCCGCCTGATGCCGTCGGGGATCTGGGAGCTGTTCGTGCCCGATCTGGGCAACGGCACCCGCTACAAGTACGAAGTGCGCACGCCCGGCGGGCACCTGCTGGAGAAGGCCGACCCGTTCGCGCGCGCGGCGGAGGCGCCGCCGCAGACGGCGTCGCTGGTCTGGACCGAGGACGGCTACGCCTGGGACGACGGCGCCTGGATGTCGGCGCGCGCGCGGCCGGCGGCTGGCTGGATCGGCCGATGTCGATCTACGAAGTGCACCTCGGCTCGTGGCGGCGCCACGACGACGGCAGCTGCCTGTCGTATCGCGAGCTGGCCGATACGCTGGTGCCGTATGCCGTCGAGATGGGCTACACGCACGTCGAGCTGATGCCGGTGATGGAGCACCCCTTCGGCGGCTCGTGGGGCTACCAGGTGGTGGGCTTCTATGCGCCCACCGGCCGCTTTGGCACGCCGGACGACTTCCGCTATTTCGTGGATCGCTGCCATCAGCAGGGCCTCGGCGTGATCCTCGACTGGGTGCCCGGCCACTTCCCCAAGGATCGCCACGGGCTGGCGCGCTTCGACGGCACCGCGCTCTACGAGCACGTGGACCCGCGGCGCGGCGAGCACCGCGAGTGGGGCACGCTGGTCTTCAACTACGGGCGCGACGAGGTGCGGACCTTTCTGCTCAGCAACGCGCTGTACTGGCTGGAGTCGTTCCACGCGGACGGGCTGCGCGTGGACGCCGTGGCGTCGATGCTCTACCTGGACTACTCGCGCCCGGAAGGGGAGTGGCTGCCCAACCAGCACGGCGGCCGCGAGAACGTGGAGGCGGTGGAATTCCTGAAGCAGCTGAACGCGGCCACGCACGGGCGCGCGCCGGGCACCATCACCATCGCCGAGGAGTCCACCTCGTGGCCGGGCGTGAGCCGGCCCGCCTTCGCCGGCGGGTTGGGCTTCACCTACAAGTGGAACATGGGCTGGATGCACGACATGCTGGCCTACGTCAAGCAGGATCCGGTGCACCGGCCGCTGGCACCACGATCAGATCACGTTCTCGATGCTCTACGCCTTCAGCGAGAACTTCGTGCTGCCGTTCTCGCACGACGAGGTCGTCTACGGGAAGCAGTCGATGCTGAACAAGATGCCGGGCGACGCCTGGCAGCAGCACGCCACGCTGCGCGGCGCTCTACGGGTATCTGTTCGGGCACCCGGGCAAGAAGCTGATGTTCATGGGCGGCGAATTCGGCCAGCGGCACGAGTGGAACCACGACGCCGGCCTGGACTGGCCGATCCTGGGCGACCCGCTGCATCGCGGCCTGCAGGCGTGGGTCCGCGATCTCAACCACACCTACCACCGCGAGCCGTCGCTGCATCAGGTGGATTTCGAGCACGCCGGCTTCAGCTGGGTCGACTGCGACGACCGCGACAACAGCGTGATCTCGTTCATCCGCCGCGCGAAGGACGGCGGCGATTTCTCGCTGGTCGTCGTGAACTTCACGCCGGTGGCGCGCCCGCACTACCGGGTCGGCGTGCCCGAGACCGGGCTGGTATCGCGAGCTGCTGAACAGCGACGCCGCGCTGTACGGCGGATCCAACACCGGCAACGCCGGCGGCCTGGCGGCGAAGGCCGAACCTGCTGACGGGCTTGCCGTATTCGCTGGACCTGTTCGTGCCGCCGCTGGGGTGTCTGTTTCTGAAGAAATAGGCTCCAGGCCCCAGGCGCCAGGCCCCGGGCCCCAGGCCCCAGGCCCCAGGCCCCAGGCTCCAGGGCGTCGCTATAATCGCGGCGGTGAGCCTTTCGTCCGGCGCACGGCTTGGACCATACGAGGTGCTCTCGGCGATCGGCGCCGGCGGCATGGGCGAGGTGTATCGCGCCCGCGATACCCGGCTCCATCGCGACGTCGCGCATCAAGTTCCTGCCCGACGCGCTGGCCAAGGATCCGCAGCGATGGCGCGCTTCGAGCGCGAGGCGCAGGTGCTGGCCTCGCTGAACCATCCCAACATCGCGCGCGATCTACGGCCTGGAAGAGAACGCCGGCCAGCGCGCGCTGGTGATGGAGCTGGTCGAGGCGAAGACGCTCGCGACCGGATCGCGCGCGGCCAGCTGCCGCTGGAGGAGGCGCTGCGCATCGCGCGCCAGATCGCCGAGGCGCTGGAGGCGGCGCACGAAAGCGGCATCATCCATCGCGACCTCAAGCCCGCCAACATCAAGCTGACCGCCGCGACGGCGACGCGTCAAGATGCTCGACTTCGGGCTGGCCAAGGCGCTCCAGGGCGAGCGCGACGCCGCGAGCGCGGGCTCACGCGCTCGCCGACGCTGTCGGTGGCGGCGACGCAGGCGGGGATGATCCTGGGCACGGCGGGCTACATGTCGCCGGAGCAGGCGCGGGCGAGACGGCCGACCGCCGCGCCGACATCTGGTCGTTCGGGGTGGTCCTCTACGAGATGCTGACGGGCCGGCGCGTTCGGCGGCGACACCGTCGCGGACACGCTGGCGAAGGTGATGAAGGATCCGATCACGCTCGACGTGCTGCCGCCGGGAACTCCCGTCGCGATTCGTCGACTGCTGCAACGGTGTCTGGAGCGCGACGTGCGGCGCGGCTGCAGTCGATGGGCGAGGCGCGCATCGCTGTCGAGGACGCGATCGGCGGCGGCGTGAACGAGCAGAGCGCCACTTCTGCGGCCCCGACAGCGCCGAAGCGACGGCTCGTTATTCCGATTGCGCTGGCGGCACTGGCGGCGCTCGTTGGCGCCGGCGTACTTGGGCGCTGCGGCCAGCCCCGTTACCACAGCCGGTCGGCCGATTCGTCGAACCGCTGCCTGACGGCGTCGACTTTACCAACACAGGACGTCAGACGCTGGCCGTTTCGAGGGACGGCACGAAGGTGGCGTTCACGGCGAACAACCGCGTTTACCTTCGGACAATCGGCGAGGTTGGCGCGCGTCCGCTCACTGAGAATCTGCCAGGGTCATGTCGCCGGTATTTTCGCCGGACGGCGCATGGATCGCGTTCTTTTCCCCGACCGACCGGTTCGTGAACGCGACTCGCCGGATAACGTTGAGCCGCATTCCCGTCGGTGGCGGAACGGCGTCGCCGATGGCCGAGGTTGCGGCGCCGCTGGGTGTGACCTGGGGCTTGGAGGGCATTCTGATCGGCCAGTTCGACGGCGTCGTCAGGGTCCCCACGGCCGGTGGGCCTCCGGAGGTGATCGTTCGAGTTGGGCCCGACGAACTGGCGCACCGGCCCGAATTGCTGCCGGACCGTAAGACCATCCTGTTCACGCGCGCGAAACGCGATATGGACAATCGCTGGGACAAGGCTGAAATCGTCGCGCACTCGCTGAGCGACGGCTCGCAGAAGGTGGTTGTCAAAGGCGCGTCCGACGCGCGCTATCTGCCGTCCGGGCACCTCATCTACAGCGTGGCCGGCACGTTGTTCGCAGTCGCCTTCGACGCCCAGCGCCTGGCGACGATCGGGTCTCCGGTGCCTGTAGTCGTGGGCGTGGGCCGCGCGTCGGCCGGCCAGACTGGCACCACGCATGTCGCCGTGTCGGACACCGGAGTATGGCGTACCGACCGGGGTTGGCGTCGGCATCCTCCGCCTTGAACGGACTGGTTGTGGGTAACGGTACGGACGTGCCGCAGCCGTTGTCGGTCCCGGCTGGGCGGTACAGTCATCCTCGTGTCTCGCCCAACGGTCGCCTGGTGGCTGTTTCGCGGCTGGAGGGTGATCAGCGAGACATCTGGTTGTCCGACCTCGGTGGCAAGGTCGAAATCCGACGCCTGACCTTCGGCGGCAGCAACCAGTTCCCCGTCTGGTCGAGCGATGGCACGCGCGTGACTTTCCAGTCGAGCCGGGACGGCGCTTCGGCGATCTTCTGGCAGTCGCAGGACGGCTCGGGCACAGTAGAGCGGCTGACGACGCCGGCAGCGGGCCAGGAGCACGTTCCGGAGGGGTGGTCCCCAGACGGCGCTCGTCTGCTGTTCGCCGTGAGGCAGGGTGGCAAATCCACGCTGTGGGTTCTGACGCTCGATGGACGCAGGGCCGAGCCCTTCGGGCAAGTGCAGTCAGCCGAGGGGCTGAACGCCAGTTTTTCGCCTGATGGCCGGTGGGTCGCGTATGCCTCGACTGCCATAGCGGGCGGCGCACCGTCCCCAAACCGTGGCGTGTTCGTGGAGCCGTTTCCGGCCACCGGCGAAAAGCATCAGGCGCCGAAAGTAGGCCTCGACTTTCATCCGGCGTGGGCGCCGAACGGTCGAAGTCTCCTCTACATCGCGGGGTCCAGCCGGCCCTTGATCTCGGTACCGATTGCCAAGCAGTCCTCGGTGACGTTTGGCACTCCGGTCGAGCTTGGGCGCGCGCCAAATCCGGGCCTATTGTCCACGGACGTTCGGGGCTACGACCTGCTGCCAGATGGCCGGATCATCGCGCTGGCGGCGCAGACCGCGGTGGAGTCCGCTTCCACCGACGAGCTGCGGTTGTACTCAATTGGTTCGATGAGCTGACGCGGCTCGTGCCTCGGAACTGACGTCGATTAGGAGCGAACGATGCGCCGGCAGATAGCAATTGAACTTGTCGTTCTTTTGGCGCTGACTTTGCTCACGGCGCTGGTGGACGCGCAGAGCCGCCCAGGTTCGCCGCAATCGGCCAAGGCCGGGCTGCCGCCATTGGTGCTTGCCGAGCAGGGCAGTTTCTTCGTGAACGCCCAGGCGATCGAGACGCGCTTCCCGAGTGGCAACGGCACGCCAGCCGCTGGACACATCTCCGGCAAGGGCATGTACGTGCAGTACCAGGTCCCGAAGGATCGGCGCGGCACCGCATACCCGGTGGTGATGGTGCACGGGTCAAGCCACACCGCCAAGACCTACGAAGACACGCCCGATGGGCGGATGGGATGGGCCGAGTACTTCGTGCGTCGCGGTGTGCCCACCTACGTCGTCGATCACGCGGGACGTGCCCGGTCGGGCTTCGATCCCTCGCCGACCAACCAGGCGCGGCTGGAGAAAAATGCGGGTGGTGTGCCGAGCTTTCCGCTGTTCACGAACGAGAACGCCTGGACCACCTTCAGGTTCGGGCCGAGCGCGTTCACTGCCTATCCCACGACGAAGTTCCCCGTGCAGGCGCAGGACCAGTACTTCGCGCAGCTCGTGCCCAATACCGAGACCAGCCACCCGGACAGCGCGCGCATCACCATCGCCGCCCTGGCGGCGCTGCTCGACCGAATCGGGCCGGCAGTGGTGATCGTCCATTCCCAGTCCGGTGGTACGGCCTGGGCGCGGCTGTCGAACGCCCCGCACTGGTCAAAGCCGTCGTCTCGGTGGAACCGCGCGTGTGCGCCTTATCGGAAACGGACCTGCAAACGGTGTTCACGCGCGTGCCACTCCTGACGATGTTCGGCGACTTCTTCGGGACCGACGTTGGCGACTGGCCCGGCCGCATGGCCGAGTGTGTGGCGACGGTGGAAAAGATCAAGGCCGCGAAGGGAACGGCCGAGAACATACACCTGCCATCTCGAGGCATCGCCGGCAACAGCCACATGCTGATGATGGATACCAACAACCAGCAGTTGGCCGACATGATCCTGTCCTGGCTCGACCGTCACGCCCGCACGCGCTGATCGTGCCGGGGGAACCTACCGCCGTCGCTCGACACGTTGTCATCGCGGCCCCCACGCTTCGGACCCGGTCTGGAAGAACGCGCGCCCGATACACTACGTAAGTTCGAGCTGGGCAAATCGGTGTCCGGCCTGGTCGAGAAGATGCAGGACCTCGCGGCAACGCCGGTGTCGGCCTCTCGCGAGGCGCCGCCGGTCCTGGCTCGACTTCGGGGCTCCCTCAAGAGCGGGACACGGCGTGACTACCATCGGTATATCGAACGGAAATACCGATGAAACGTGTGCTCGTGCACGTGAACGTGGTGCTCGACGTCCTGCTCGATCGCCGGCCGCTTGCCGAGTCCGCGTCGGCCGTGTGGGCAGCGGCGGAAGAAGGTGCGGCCGAAGGCGTTCTCGCGGCGCACTCCGGGACGACCCTGCACTATCTCAATGCCGTGACTTCAAGCGGTCGCCAGTGCGAGTGATTACGTCGCGTCTGAAGCGGTGGCGTGGATTGCGGCTACGCGGTCGATGCGTCCCCCTCACTGAATCACGTCGACGTCCCGAGCATATTCTCGATTTCCGCGCGGCTCGGTATGCCGGCGACGGCGCCAACGCGAGTGCAGC
>CAVQMT010000018.1:0-230081 GCA_963713655.1 uncultured Acidobacteriota bacterium | reverse complement strand
AACTGGCGGTGCGCAATGGGGCCACCGGCGTCGTGCTCGTCGACCCGCGCGAGCCGCTGACGCTCACCAGCCGTATGGGCACCGAGCCCTACCGCAACTACTGGCCAGGACCCAACGCGGCGATGAGGCGCCTGATGATCGCGGCGTCGATCTGCTCGACGAGATTTGATCGGCAGAGCGGCCATGCCTTCGAGCTCAACCGCCGAGGCTATGTCTTCCTGACCGCCGATCCAATCGAAGCCAGGCGCCTTCGCCCCGAGGCCGGCGACGTGGCCGACTTTCTCGCGGGCCACGGGCGCATCCACGCGCGCTACCCCTTGGTGACCTTCCCGGCGTGCGGCATGCTTCACGTCCGGCGGGCGGGGTTCATGAACGCATCAAAGCTCGGACACTGGCTCCTCGAACCAGCGCGCGCACGGCATCGAACTAGTACGCGACGAGGTGAGCGCGCTTGACATCTCATTGGGGCGAGTGACGGATGAGCCTTGCGTCCGGAGCGCGAATCGATACGCGCATGTTCGTGCTGGCGGCCGGCCCGCTCCTTCCCGCTGAATTCTATCGGCTCGGGCTCAGCGTCCCCGTCGTCAACGAGCTCCACCAGCAAGATCTCGTTCGACGACGCCACCGCCGTGATTCCCCGTGATGCGCCGCTGATGATCTGAACGACGCCGTTGATCTTGGCGAGCGCGGACGATTTCCGCCGGTGCGCACTTCCGGCCGCGCGGCAATCAATCGATTCCTGGGTTGTGGACGTATGACACACACATCGAGGAGCCGCGGTTTCCGCCGGTGTTCGACCGCGACTACGCCGATATCGTGCTGCGCGGCCTCGCGGTCATGGTCCCGGGGTTGAGTGTCTACGTCGGTCGCAGCCCCACGGTCGTGGTCGACGGCGGCTACTATTGCAAGGTTCCAGACAATCGCCCGCTGGTAGGACCGACCGCGGTTGAAGGGGCTTACGTGCTGGGCGCCCTCTCAGGCTTCGGCATCATGGCTTCGCAGGCAGCTGCCGAGCTGCTGGCCGCCGGGATGCTCGGGCAGCCGCTCCCCGTACGCGGCCGCGTTCCACCCGGCGCGCTTCACAGCCCTGACTATCGGGCGTTTCTCGCCACGGCAGACTCGAGTAGCGGCCAGCTCTGATCGACCTTCGGAATCTCGAATTCAGGGCGCTTCCCGCGACGAGCGCGAGCATGCGGGTCAGCACCGGCAGTGCAGCCGCCACGGTGGTCAGTGTCGCGAGGGTCGCAGTGAACATCTCTCGCTGCGTTGCCACAAAGTACAGCGCGGCGCGATGAGCACGGCGAAGAAGGGTACGCGGAATCTGTCCCAGGAACTCGGGTCGGAGGCGCCTTCGATGGCGTGGATGTCGTGCTGGCACGCTGGGGGCGGCACGAACCGCCGAAACGTCTGGTTCATCGCCCGGAAGCTTGGGTCCTTGGCGATGAGGCCGCGTCCGAGCAGCCGCCTCACCGTGCGGCGGCTCTTGTAATTGACGAACCCTTCCGAGGCAATCTGGCCAGCACCGGCTGTTCGTCGGCTGTGCATGTCCGGCCGATTCTCCGGTACCATGCGTCGGTTCTCTCACCGATTTCATCCAGCATCTGCTCGGACGACAGTCGCATCGCCGAGCCGGAGGTAGGCACTGAGAGCCGTCCCTTGATCGACACGCACACCGCGCGCACGAATGCGTCAACGGCCCCCTCGCGGTCAAGCGCCTCTCGCGCCAACCAATCGCGCCGTACCTCGGACAAATCGCGCAAGCCGACGACACGCCAGCTGCCGACACCTGGATGAATTGACGTCCAGGCGTCGCGCCACCATGACGCGGCCGCCGCACTGGCGGAGTCACCAGCCGGCCGGTTGATGACCACGAGCAGCTTGAGCACCGACCTCCAACGCTCGAGCAGTTGTGCTCCGGTAGTCAGCCCTCGCGACTTCACGCGAAGTGCCTGGTCGATGAGCGAGGGACTGGATGACGATTGAACGATCAGGGTCCGAGTCTAATCGGCGGCGAGGCGCTCGACCCAGTCCAGCTTCCTACGGGTCAGCTCGGGGTCGTCGAGATGCTCGTCGAACTCGGGCAACAGGACCTGACGCTCGGGGTCGGTGCGATCGAGACTCCTCAAGGCGCGCATCAGTTCGTGGTCCGCCAGCTCGAGGTTCAGCTCAAAGGCGTCGGCGGCAAGCAGCTGCCGCCCGACTCGTCGCAGACGATGAAGCGGTTGTCGCCGCGGTTGCGGGTGTGCCCTGCGTTAAGCCGGGGCGGCTGCTCCACGCCACGGAGGCAGACGTGGGCTTCGATGAAGCGCACCACCGCCCAGGTGAGTGCCGCCAGCACCAACCCCGCAAGCACAATCCAGATGCCCGGTTCGACCGACGTGGCGCCCAGAATCACCTGCGCGAGCGCCGGGGCCTGTGAGTTCACCAGCAAGGACGGCTCGCCAGCAGCGCCCTTGAGCACCAACGCGGGCTGAACGTCGTCGAGCCACCACCATGCGTGGTCGGTGGCGCGTTCGTGCAGCAGCAGCTCCCGCATCTGCACCGAGCACTCGGAATCGTACGGGAGATACTCTTCGAGGACACTTTGAATCACGCCGCCCGGATCCAGGAACGACTCAGAGGGCTCCTGGCTTTGCGCCTCGGTGGCCCGTTCCAGTGTTGTGGCGTAGGGAAACGCATAGTACAGGTCGTAGACCGGAACAGTCGGGTCCTTCGCAATTGGCGACACGGCTCCGGGTCGCTCCTCATAAATCTGCTTCAGGCGCTCTGCGCGCCGTGGAATGTCTCGTGCCAGCTGTAGCTGTGTGTATTTGACGTCGGTCCGCACCTGCATCCGGTAGGCAACCGTGAAGAAGCCGGCCGCCGGAATCACCGCCGTCAGCAGGAACAGCAGGACCATCAAGGAGGCATACTCGCCGAACGACCCGCCCAACGCCGTGCCGTCGCACGGACGGCGGCGGACCACGAGGTAGCTGATCGCCCAGGCTGCCAGCGGCAGAACGAACGACGCGACGATCACACTGGTATTGCTGCCGACAGCGAGCACTCCACCACCGATGGCCAAAAAGCCGTCACGACGTCCGACAGCCAACTGTATCGACTGGCCTGCGCCGGATCGGCCCAGAGCCAGTCTGCGTGCCCGGTGAACAAACAGAGGCCGAACAGCGCCGCCAACACCAGCAGGTGCACGGCCAACGCGGCCAGCGCCAGCACCAGCCACTCGATGTGCAGGGCCCACCCCGATTCGTTGCTCGAGAGCGTGACCACCGACCACGGGGTTCCCGCACCGAGGCGCATCACGTAGGCTCGGTAGCTTCGGCCCGCGTCCAGCAAGTTGAGGTGCTCGTGGATGTGGGCCGTCACGGCGGCCCGCAGCCGCCGGTCCTGGTCGGTCTCCTCGAACAGGTTCTCGTAGGTATTCCGCTGCGGGTCCGAATGGAACACGACGTCGCCGTCGTCCTTGATGATTGCGAATTCGAAACCGGCAGCAATCACCGGCTCCACCACCGACATCATCGGGATCGTCAGCGCCGCCACCGGCAGTTCAGCCCGGCCGGTCGGCATCGACAGGACCGCCTCTGGCTCGGTTGTAGTCCAGGACCAGAATCGACTCCAGCAGGTAGCTTCGGCTGGCGCCTTGCGCCGGAGTGCGCGGTGTGTCGTCGGCAAGCGGCAGCCGCCAATAACGGCCGGCTTTGACGGCGGTGAAGTCCTCACGGCCAGCTACGTTGATGGGTGCGGGCTGCCAGACGCTGGAGGACCATTTCACCTGTTGCATCCCCTTCGCGTCGATCATCGCCATCGTCTTGAATTGCGGGTACGGCTGGGCGATAGGCACGCCCTTGCACTGCCATGCCTTGTCAGCCTTGAAAATTTCGGTCTCAACACTCACTGGGTTCGCTGTGGTTGCGGCAGCCGCGACCGTGCGCGGCTGCTGCCCGGCAGCCGGCATGCATCCCGGAATCACCGAAGTCAGCACCTCCAGCTGATCGAAGGCCGCGTTCAGTTCCAGGCGGATGTTCTCCGACAATTTCTCGGCCAGGCTCGAGAGCTGCGTGTCGCGGGTCTGACGGAACTGCTGATACGCGTAGAGGTCCAGGCACACCATCGTCAGGAAGGCGATGCTGAACATCCCGCAGCCGATCACCTCCACGACATCGAGACGCTTGACGCGCTGACGTTCGCCAATCAACCAGAGCTTGAGAAACGGCCAGCTGGCGGCGCCGAACAGGATCACGGCGATCCAGAACATCACGACGGTCGGGGAGATTTTCCGTGCTTTCGACCTGAATGCGTCGGCGTCTACCAGTCCGACGATGACCAGGCCCGCGGCTTCCTGGGCCTTGCCGCTCGAAGGCGCCGACGTTGCCAGGCAACAGGGCTGCGTAAACAGCTTGTAGGTGGTGCCCGAGATCTGCATCTCGACCACCCCGCTGGAGCGCGCAATCGAGGCGAATGCCGGCGGCTTCTGTAGCGCCTGGGCGTTGCCAAGCATCGCGAACGGCCGGCTCGGGGATTCCAGCTGATCGAGACGCGCCAGCATCAGGCCGCTGCTCTGCCGGCCCTCGGCGTGGAGAACCCGCCCGTCGGTCGACGCCAGTAGCAGCGCGTCGAAGGCGCCATCGCGCAGCTTCGGCGCGAAAATGGGCGCGAGCAACCCGTCGAGCTCAGCCACACGTTCCGCGCGTTCGACGTCGTGTTCAGGCGACTTTCGACGTCATTGGCGATCGAGAGTTGCAGCCAGGTTCCCCGGTCGTCGATGACGGCCTGACTCTTCTTCATCTGGCTCCTTCGCCGCCCGGGCGCTGTCGACCCCGCTGGAGGATCTACGGAATCCGCTCGTCGTCGAGAGCCTGGAGGCTCGGTATGAAGTCCCGCGCATTCGTGAACCATCCGGTGGCCGTCGACGGGTCGGCCTTCGGCAGCGTGGCCAACGTGCGCTGCTGCCCGCTTGAGATGGAGTTGTCCAGTTGCGTGGCGATAGTCGCAAGCAGCCGGAAGTTACGGCTGGTGAGATAACACTCACGTTCGCTGGTATCGCTGGAGCGTTCCCCCCGCGCAGCAAAAAATTTTTTTTTTTTTTTTTTTTTTTTTTTTTTTTTTTTAGACCTTTGATGCCACCCATGTCCTTCTCATCGCCGCCGCGCGCCGCAGCGTACTTCGCCTCTTAGTGCCTACAATTCAAGCCCAACATAAAAAAAAAAAAAAAAAAAAAAAAAAAAAAAAACCACTTGGCAATGTTGTCTTGGCAACAAATCCCAGAACCACTAGGAGACCCTCCCAAAATGCGGCTCCCCCCCCCTTTTTTTTTTTTTTCCCCCCCCCCCCCCCCCCCCCCCCCCCCCCCCCCCCCCCCCCCCCCCCCCCCCCCCCCCCCCCCCCCCCCCCCCCCCCCAATGCCGGCCCCGGCCGGCTGGCCGATGACCCCGGAGTTGGTACTGGATCCCACAGCACACGCCCGTACACGCGTCGAAGGCCCTGAACATGCAATCCGACGTGCCGCCGCCGAAAACCAGTCCGCCGCCGGTCGCCGGCCGAGCAGCGGCCCCCGAGTTCGACGATTTGGCGAAGTCATGCAGTTCAGATTAGGGCGCCGGTGTCCACGTTCCAGGCCTGCACTTCACCGATGTGATCGGAGCCCGGCACGATGGACATCACGTTTCTCGCGCCGGTGAAGGCCGACCCTGGCGTGTACTTCACGGGCAGCCCTTCCATGGACGCGCACAGGTTCTCGTTCGCTGGTTCGTAGACGTTGGGCGTCTGCGGACTGAAAGCGATGGGCGGCCAGTTCTTTCCTCCCCAGTGCGAAGGGCGGAGAGTCTGCGAGCTTGCCAGTGCCAGGCTTGTGCGCCAGGTCCACATCGGGCCTGCCCGTCACGGGGTCCACACCGCGAAACACCGTCTGCCGGACGTAGGGCACGCCCTGGACGAACTTGATGGGCCCGGCGCCACGGTCGAGGAACCACATGTAGCCGTTGCGGGCCACGTCCACGAGGCCCTACACCGTCGGGCCGTTCCGCTGGAAGTCCACCAGAATGGGCGGCGACACTTCGTCCCGGTCGAACGACTCGTTGGGCGTGTACTGGAAGTGCCCCTTGATCTGCCCCGTCGCGACATCCAGGGCGATCGTCGACGACGTATAGAGGTTGTCACCCGGGCGCTGGTCGCCCTCCAGGGTCCCCCGTTGCCGGTGCCCCGGTAGACCAGGTTGGTCTCGGGATCGTAGTTGCCCATCACCCCACCGAGCCGCCGCCGGTCTTCCACTGATCGCCACCCTTGGGCCACGTGTCGCTTCCGGGCTCTCCAGGCGCCGGCACGGTGTAGGTGCGCCACAGTTCCTTGCCGGTTTCGGGTCGTGAGCGGCAGCGAACCCGCCGGAAAAATGTCAGAGCTCTCCCCCTGACGTACCGATGAGCACCTTGCCGTTGGCCACGAGCGGGGCAAGGCTCATGTAGTGGCCGCCGCGGTTATCAGCAACCGTGGTCGACCACACTGTGCGGCCCGTGCGCGCGTCCAGCGCCAGCAGCACGGCATCGCTCGCCGCCAGGAACACCTTGTCCCGCAGGAGGGCCACGCCGCGAGTGGTGGGATGGCGGTTGATGACCGCTGGCCCGAGCGGGCGCCGGTAGCGCCACAGCACCGTTCCCGTGCTCGCCTCGATGGCGATGACTTGGCTGCCCGGCGTCGCGACGAACATCACGCCGTCGTGCCCGGTAGGCGCGGCCTCGTGCCGTTCACCGCCCCCGTGGACAACGACCACAACGGCCGCAATCGGGCAACATTGGCGATGGTGATCTGGGTGGAGGGCTGTAGCCCCACCCGTCAGGTCCGACAGTTCATCATCCAGTCGCCGTCCTCCGGCTTTCGCAGCCGCGCCTCGGTGACCTGCGTTAGCTGCGGAGCACCGCCGGCATGGGCGTGGGCCCGGAGGGGGACTGGGCTGGCGTCAAGGGGGCGGAGACTCCTGGGCCCACAGCGCGGCCACGGTGATGGCGGCGAGCGCCAGCGAAACGGAAGCCACAGTCTGATGGCGCGTCATGCTTTTTTTCCCTGCACCACGCTCCGGCGTCATGGCGGCGGGTGCTACCACGTTAGAGAGCACGCCCGGTCGTTACCTGAAGGTATGGGCACCCCGCTAATGTTGTCCATCCGCCAGGCCCGGAGAAGCCTCTTCCGCTTTTCACGGCTTTCGCGGCCTCCGGCGACGAGTGCAGGTTTAGGAATAGTCTTAGGCAATCGCCTCGTCCGTCGGGTGCTGCGCCATGCACAGCGCGAGGCGGGGTTCGTCGGTCAGGTCGACGCGCAGCGGCGTCATCGAGATCGAGCCGTTGTTCCACCGCCCAGCGGTCGGTGCCTTCCTCCCGCCTTCGAAGGGGCGTCCGTGAACCAGTACATGGCGCGGCCCAGCGGGTACTGCATCGGCACGATCTTGCCGTCGTATTGTCGCACCGACTGGCGCGTCCAGAGGAGCCCGCGCGGTGCGCGGGGGGGGGGTTAACGTTCACCAGCGGCAGGTCCTTGAGGGGCAGCAGCGTGTCGAGCGCGCGATGCATCCACGGTTTGAGGGCGTCGAAACGCTCGATGCCGGCGGCCGCGCTGAACGCGATGCCGCGAAGGCCAAGCAGCACTGCCTGCTTCGCGGCCGCCAGCGTTCCCGAGTGCCAGATGCCGTTGCCGAGGTTGAATCCGAGATTGCAGCCCGACAGGATCACGTTGACCTTGTCCCATTGGTGAGCGCCCAGCGCGACGCAGTCGGCCGGCGTGCCGTTCACGCGATACGCATCGAACGCCCCGATTGGTGTCCGCCGGTACGAGAGCGGGCGGCTCGCGGTGATCGCGTGCCCCATCGACGACTGCTCGACGTTCGGCGCCACAATCCGGACCGTGCCGTACTTCGACGCAACCTCGGCCAGTGCCGCTATGCCCGGGCTATAGACTCCATCGTCGTTGCACACGAGGATTCGCATACACGGCAATGTGCAAGCGGGTGGCCAGAGGCGTGCATAGGGAATGGCTGAGTGCGAATCTGTCTCTATTGGAATGACGGGGCCGGAGGGGGCTTTTCATTCGACGAAATCTCCCGGCTCGTCACGCACGCCGGCCATGAGATTGTGCGCGTCGTGACGCGCACCGCGGAGCTTGGGCCCGAAAGCCTCCGTCGATCGATTGCATGGTCGCGGCGGGTGGTGACGGCACCGTCGCTCGCGCTGGCCGCCTGCTGGCTGGCGGGACCATGCCCCTGGCGATTTTGCCGCTCGGCACCGCGAACAACATCGCGACGAGTCTTGGCGTGGACGAGGATCCACGTCGCGCCGCCGCCGCCTGGAGTCTTCAGAAATCGTACGCATCGACGTCGGCGTGGTGCACGATGCGGCGGGCCAGTGCATCTTTCTCGAGGGCGTCGGCGTGGGGCTGCTTCCAGCGGGCATCGAGGCGGGCCGCGTCGTCATACCAAAGGCCGAGGGGGATCGTGCCACGCGTCTCGAGGCCGGCCGGGAGTTGTTCCTGCAGACGCTCGCGACATTGCAGCCGCGACAATATGGGCTGACTATCGAAGGCACGTCGCTCGACGAGGAGTCGTTGCTCGTCGAGGTGTTGAACACGCCCTGGGTCGGCCCGCGCGTGCGCTTCTCGACGAGGCCGACCCCGCCGACGGCATGTTGTCGGTCGTGGTGGCCGGCG
Source organism: uncultured Acidobacteriota bacterium (assembly GCA_963713655.1). GTDB lineage: Bacteria > Acidobacteriota > Vicinamibacteria > Vicinamibacterales > UBA2999 > CAWEBF01. The sequence continues at coordinate 221,399 of CAVQMT010000018.1, read as the reverse complement.
TGCACGACCGCGAGTCAATCGCGGATCACCTCCGCGGACGCTGGGACGACCAGCGGCATCACGCGGAGCTCAAGACGTGGCGCGCCAGCCGTGTCGAGGTGCGCGGCTGGCACGATTATCACGTTGACGATGAGGTGCGCGTCGCGCACGGGGAAACCGTGTCCATTCATGTCGAGCCGGCGGCGCTCCCGGTACTTGCATAGGCGGGCCGTCGGCGTGGCGAGGCGCCTGGACATGCGGGAGAGATCAGAAGCCTACTGTATGATCGCGGGCGTTGTCCGCGCTCGCGCGCACCGAGGAGTCCCGATGTCCGCACCTTCGTCCACTCTGACGCCGGAAGCCGCGGCCGCACAACTCGTCTTTCAACTCTCCTTGAGCTATGTGGTGTCGAGCGCGCTGCACGTGGCGCTGGAGCTCGGCCTGCCGGATCGACTGGCCGCGGGACCGCGCACCGTGTCGGATCTGGCCCGTGACACCGGCGCCAACGAGGATGCCCTGTTCCGGATTCTGCGCGTGCTCGCGAGCGTGGGCATGTTCGAGGAGCAGTCACCGCGGACCTTCGCGGCCAACCTGCCTGCACAGATGCTGCGCACCGGGCCGAACTCGAGCCGCGACATCGCCTACTTCATGACCGATCCGTATCACTTCCGCGTCTACGCCGAAATGATGCACTCGGTGAAGACCGGGCAGCCGGCCGCGGACAAGGTCGACGGGCAAGCCGGTGTTCGAGGTACTTCGCGCGAGCAACCGGAGCTGTCGGCGGTCTTCAACGACGCGATGACCCCGTTCAGCGCGCAGGTCGTCGCCGGCGGCGCTCGAAGGCGTACGACTTCAGCGGCATCGACATGCTGGTCGACGTCGCGGGCGGACACGGCGAGGTGCTGACGTCGGTCCTGCAGCGCCACCCGGCCATGCGCGGCATCCTCTTCGACATCTGGATCACGTGATCGCCGGCGCCAAGCCGCGCATCGCGCGGGCCGGGACTGGCGGACCGCTGCGACACCGCGACGGGCGACTTCTTCAAGGCGGTCCCGGCCGGGGCGACGCCTACATCATGAAGCACATCATCCACGACTGGGACGACGAGCGGGCGCTCGACGATCCTGCGCAACATCCGCAGCGCGCTGACGGCAGCCGCGACGGACGCGTCATTCTGCTCGAGGCGGTGCTGCAGCCGGGCAACGCACCCGGATCTCGGTAAGCTGATCGATCTCGAGATGCTCGTCTTGCCCGGCGGACGCGAGCGCACCGCAGAGGAATTCCGCGCGCTGTTCGACCGCGCCGGCTTCGACCTGACGCGCATTGTGCCGACGGCGTCAGCCCTCTCGGTCGTCGAAGCCGCTGTCCGCTGAGGTAAACGTGATCGCAATGGCGTGGCAGTTCGAGCTGCCGGAAGGCGGAGAGGAGGCGTTCGAGCGGTTCTACGGAGCCGACGGACCGTGGACTGCCTTGAGCCGTCAAAGCCGCTCTTACCTTGGCAGTTCGTTCTTGCGCGATCAGGTCCAGCCGACGCGCTACCTCCTGATCGAGTACCTGGAGCGAGATGGTCGTGTACCAGAAGCACCACGCGGACTTCTCGGATGAGGTGGCGGCGCTCGAGGGCAAGCGAGATCGATTGTGCGTGTCGATCACGCCACTCGGCGTCTTCACCACCCTCGACACCCCGAGCCGATCGGGGCCGACGTGGAGCCGGCGGGATGGGGTGTAAGCGCCGCCGCACCTTCCCGTTGAGGCCGACGTTCTTTCAGGACTGAAGCCCGGAGCCCGGAGCCCGGAGCCCTCAGTTCCCGCTACAATCCCCCCGGCCATGCCGGCTGAATGTGATAGGTGGCCGCCGGCCCGATCATCTCGACGCGGCGGATCTTCCCGTCTTCGATCAGGAACGCCTCTGTGACCAGGATGCTGCTGGGCCGGTTGAACCCCTGGTAGCTGTGCTTGGTCCCGTCCGACAGCACGCCCGAGTTCACCGTGCCCTGGTCGAACACGCAGTGTGCCCACACCACGCCGCGCTCCTGGTCCACCAGCGGGTAGCGCCGGCTGTGGATGTTCTGCACCACGTAATAGAGGCCCATCTTGAACTGTGTCAGGCAGTCCATCGAGAACAGGTTGATGGTGCCGGGCTTCTGGTCCGGTGGCGGCGGCACGTTGGTCGTCGGCGAACCGTTCTCGATCCGGTGGCAGTCGTTGGTAAAGGGATACGTGCCCGTGGTCCCGATCCCCTTGCCGTCGTTCTTCTGCAGGCCGGTGAAGTAGCCGTCGGCGACCGCGATCATCTGCTGGCGGGTCAGCCGCTGCGCCGGCGGGATCGACTTGAACCACATGTCCTCGGCCTTGCCGCTCTTGTCCATCGCCTCGATGTTGTTGGGCCCGCCGCCGCCCGGCTTGAAGTACACCGCCTCGATCTCCGTGATGCGGCCAAGCTCGATCCGCAGCCGCACGCTCATGAGGATGTTGGTGTTGGCCTCGCGCATCGTCCCCATCAGCGCCACCTGGCCGACCTCGGGGTCGGCGAAGATGTGCCGGTAGTTGCCGATGCCCTGGGCGGTCTTCCAGAAGCCGTCGCCGACCGGCAGCGGCTGGCCGTTCTCGGTGAACTTCACGTCGGCCGAGAGCGGCAGCATCTTGGGATCGTGCGCAACCAGCGCCTTCAGGTACTGATCCACCACGCCTTCCAGGCAGGCGCGATCGCAGTTGAGCGGAATCGGGCCGGTGGAGCCACTCACTCGTGCGACGAACGACACCGACACCAGGGTGGCCGCGCAGGCCACGGCGACGGCCCGCGAAGCTGGGCCCAAACAGACAGCGCGCGCTGAACGCATCGGAACGGTCTCCCTTAGTCCACGTCGTCGGGGGGAATGAACGGCTTGATCCGGCCTTCGTAGAACGCCCGGTTGTTCTCCATGCACGCGTACTCGAGCAGCTTGGTCTCGGGCTCGAGCGCCCAGGTGTCATGAACCGTCCACGGGCTGGTGTAGGTCTTGGGGTCGTTGAGCGTGAACGTGTGCTCGATGGTGTTGAAGTTGAGACGCTTGAAGGTCTGGGTGATGCGGGCGCGCGCGCTCATCGGGTGGCCGATCGTGTCCACGCGCGTGAAGCCGTTGATGTTTACCGTCTCGACCACCAGCGTGTCGCCGTCCCAGCGCCCGACCGACTCGCCGAACCACGATGCCGGCAGGTCCTTGGTGAAGGGCCGCCCGTCGGTGGGGACGATGTGGAACATCGAGTTCTGCTCGAACAGCATCACCAGGTGATCGTTGTCGTGGATGATTTGCAGGGGATGCGGGCCGTAGATCGACCGCGACATGCCGAAGGGCAGGCAGTTGCCGACGTAGTCGCCATTGGTCTGCATGAAGTTGTCGTAGCCGTCCCACTTGGCCTTGCCCCACGCGGTGTAGGGCAGTTCCTTGACGAAGCCCGGGATGGCCTTGTTGGTGACGTCGGCGCGGCGGGTGTTGTCCCACACGCCGGCCATGCTCGGCTTGCCGTTTTGCCAGGCGCGGCGCGGGACGGGCCGCCGCCGCCGGAGCCGGGCCGGAACCACCGCGGCCTTGCGAGGTCGCGGGCACCGATGCCAGGCCAACAGCAGCAAGCCCAGCCCGCCCGCGACGACGGCCGCTCTCATTGGCCACCTGCCGAGGAACCGGCGAACACCCGGCGCCCGTCGGGCAGGGTCACACGGTTGGCGTTGGCGCGCATCGAGCCGTCGCGTCCCCTGAAGCCTTCCACCGTGACCATGTCCCCGACCTTCAGCGAGTCCTTCCGCCACCCGTTGCGGAACAGGGCGTTGGGCGCGCCGCCTTCCACGCCCCAGTTCGTCACCTTGCCGGTCTCGTCCTTCACGTCCATGAAGACCCAGATGTGGGGATTTCCCCAGTCCACCCTGGTCACCGACCCCTTCAGCGTCACCGGCTTGTTGCGGTCGAATTCGGCGTCGAAGGAGTGATGGGCGGCAGCGGTCTGGGCCAGGACGAGCGCGAGACAGAAGGCGAGAGGTGACGCTGGTTTCATGCGAGCCCCTCCAGAGGCAGGCAAGTTGTACCGCGCCCCGCTCTTAGGCGCAAGTTCGGGGTCGGCAGACTGAAATCAGCGCCGCCACAGACTTCGATTGGTGTCGCCGCGGCTAACACCGACTTTCTATTGGAAAAAAGCACCCATCGCTGATCGGCATCGCGATTGCTAGCTCAACCATCCGCCCTCGAACTGTCTGCCGAGCGGCGAAGGGGAACGCTTCATGACTCGAGCCAGTGTTTTCAGCACCAAGTTCTTCATCCTGAGTTTCGTAGGCGCGCTCCTCATTGCGGCGCCGGCCGTCGCGGGACCATATCTTCTTGAAACGGTGGTCGGCGCGAACCTGGGTTGCAACCCTGCCGGCCCGGGGTTCGGAGGACCCGGCCAGTGCTTGAACGACGAGGATCCGGTCGACTTTCAGACATTCGGCCCCGATCAGTCCTATAACGTTGCGGACAGCGCCGGCGCTGGCTACATCAGCGCCAGCAACCTCACGGACGCGTTCAACGATCCGGCCTTCACCTACTTCGCCCAGGCCGACGCAGACTTCGGCTCGCTCAGCGCGAGCGTGACCGGCAGCTTCAATCTCGCCTCGGAGGACACCCGCTTTGCCTTCGCAAACGCCACGGCGACTGACCTGCTGACCATCAACGCCCCAGGGCTCGCCGGGACTGCCGGTACGCTCAATGTCGGTTTCACCCTCGACGGCTCGGTGTCGAGCGCCGGTGAGGCATTCGCGGGAGCGCAGGTCGGCGTGCAGTGGGGTCTGAACGGGCCGTGGGGTCTGGAGAACGGCGTGTTCGACATGTATTCCGGCCCCGCCAACATCAACGTGCCGATCACCTTTACTTACGGGACGCCGTTCTATCTGATGTTCTTCCTGGGCACCTTTGTCGGCACGCCCATCGCCATCATCGGCGATGATGACATCACCTTCGTCGAGGTAGCCGGCGCGGGGTCCGGCGACCTCAGCCTTCTTCAATACCTTGACGATGACAAGCCTGGAGGCGCGCGACGCCGCTGGCAACGTGTGACGAACGCGCTGTTCTCAGGGGCGTCCGGGACCCAGTACCTCGGAGGACGGCGTGGTTCCGGAGCCGGCGACGCTGGCATTGACTGCTTTCGGATCGCCGGTGCCCTGGCGCGCATGCGGCGCACGCCGCCGCGAACTCTCAGCTGACGAGCCGGGTAGGGATACCGCGCTCCCGCAGGTATCCCTTCAAATCGGCGACGCTGGACTCGGCGTAGTGGAAGATCGACGCGGCCAGCGCCGCGTCCGCGCGGCCGCGTGTGAAGACGTCGGTGAAGTGCTCGAACGTTCCTGCGCCGCCCGAGGCGATCACCGGGATATTCACCGCGTCCGACACGGCCGCGGTCATCTCGCAGTCGAACCCGGCGCTTCGTGCCGTCCCGATCCATCGAGGTCAAGCAGGATCTCGCCGGCGCCGTGAGCCTCGGCCTCCCTGGCCCACTCCACGGCGTCGCGCGCGGCGTCTGAGGTGCCGCTGCGGACGAACACCGCGAACTTGTCGTCACGGCGTTTGGCGTCGATCGCGACGATCACGGCCTGGCTGCCGTAGCGCCTGGCCAGCGTCGTGATCAATCCCGGGTTCTTCAACGCCGCGGTGTTGAGGCTGACCTTGTCGGCCCCGGCCTCGACCGCCGCGTCGGCGTCTTCCTCCGTACGGATGCCGCCGCCGACCGTCAGCGGCAGGAAGATCTCGCGCGCCACCGCGGCGATAGTCTTGGCCAGCGCCTGGCGCTTCTCGAGCGTGGCGGTGATGTCCAGGATCACCACCTCGTCGATGCCTTCGACGTTGTAGCGGCGCGCCAGCTCTCCGGGGTCGCCAGCATGGCGCAGCTCCTGGAACTGCACGCCCTTCACCACCTGGCCGTCGCGCACGTCCAGGCACGCGATGATGCGCTTCGTCAGCATCGGCCGCTGTCGCTCCGACGAGATCGAGAAAGTTGCGTAGGATGCGCAGCCCGGCGTCGCTCGACTTTTCCGGATGGAACTGGACGCCGAACACGTTGTCGCGCTCGACCACCGAGGCGAAGGTGTTGGCGTGCGTGGTGGCGGCGGCGCAGGCGTCGGTGACCGGCGCCGCAAACGAGTGGGTGAAGTAGACCTGCGCGCCGGACGCCAGGCCATTGAGGAGGCGCGCCGGCCTGGAGAAATCCAGCGCGTTCCAGCCCACGTGCGGCACCTTCAGCCGCTCCGCAGCGTTGCCGTTCAGCCGGGCGATCTGCCCCGGCAGCGCGCCCAGGCCGGGCACGCCGGGCGCTTCGTCGCTGCCCTCGAACAGCCACTGCATGCCGACGCAGATGCCGAAGAGCGGCGTGCCCTTGGCCACCGCGGCGGAAATCGCCTCGCGCCAGGACGCATCCAGCGCGGCGGTGGCGCCGAAATGACCCACGCCCGGCACGACGATCGCCGCCACGTCGGCGCACTCGCCCGGCGTCGTCGGCGTGAAGAAACGAGCGCCCAGCGTGCTGAAGGCCTTTCGCACCGACGTCAGGTTGCCGGCGCCGTAGTCGACCAGCGCAATCACAGCAGGCCCTTCGTGCTCGGCAGCATCTTCGCCAGCCGCGCATCCTTGGCGCACGCCACGCGCAGGGCGCGGGCGAACGCCTTGAACACGGCCTCGACGTGGTGGTGGCTCGACCGTCCGTAGAGGACTTTCGCGTGCACGTTGGCCCTGGCGCCCATGGCGAAGCCGTCGAAGAAATCCGCCACCAGCTCGCTCTGCAGGTCGCCGACCAGCCGCACTTTCACCTTCAGGTCGACCTTGGCGTGCGGCCGGCCACCGAGATCGACCGCGACGACGGCGAGCGTCTCGTCCATCGGCATAACGAAGTAGCCGGCGCGGTTGATCCCCTTGCGATCGCCGAGCGCCGCCAGCACCGCTTCCCCCAGCACGATGCCGACGTCCTCGACGGTGTGGTGCTGATCGACATCCAGGTCGCCGACGGCCTTCAGCGACAAGTCGAAGCCGCCGTGGCGTGTGAACAGCTCCAGCATGTGGTCGAAGAAGCGGATGCCGGTGCGGACGTCGTAACGGCCCTGGCCGTCGATCGCCAGCGAGCCGCGGATGTCGGTTTCCTTCGTGCGGCGGTCGAATTTCGCGGTGCGCGTGCATGATGCGCCTCTCACGCGCTTGGTGCGCCTCCGGACTTGGTCCTTGGTTCGTGGTTCTTGGTCCTTGGTCCGGTCGGCAGAGTGCAACCGGACCGCAATCGAGGCGGCATGGGCGACCAGCCCTTCGGCCAGGGCCAGCGTGATCACGCTCGGGCCCACGGCCGCGAGGCCCTTTTTCGTTACCCGCTGCACCGTGATCTGCCGGACGAAGTCGGCCGCCGACAGGCCGCCGCGTACGCGCGCGGCTCCGGCCGTCGGCAGCACGTGGTTGCAGCCGATCGCGTAGTCGCCGGCCACTTGCGCCGACCACGGGCCGACGAAGAGCGACCCCGCGCGCCGGATCCTCGCCGCCACCCGCTCGTCGTCCACCACCAGGTGCTCGGCGGCGGCCTCGTTGGCCAGCTCGATGGCTTCGCTCAACGACTTCGTCACGATCGCGCCGCCGTGCAGCCGCATCGACTCCTGTGCCGGGCCGTCTTTCGGCATCCGCGCCTGGACATGGACCGCAACGTCGGTGGCCAGCGCCGCATTTGGCGTGATCAGTACGGCGCGCGCGTCGGGGTCGTGTTCAGCCTGCGCTATCAGGTCGGCGGCAATCCACGCAGCCGGGCCCTTGGAGGCCACGATCACGATCTCGGTGGGACCGGCGTAGAAATCGATGCCGCAGTCGGCGGCCACGAGCGCCTTGGCCGCGGCGACGAAGCGGTTGCCAGGGCCGACGATCTTGTCCACGCGCGGCATCGTGCCGGTGCCGTAGGCCAGCGCTGCCACCGCCTGCGCGCCGCCGACGCGAAAGAGCCGTGCCACTCCCGCCTCGAGCGCCGCCGCCATCACCACGGCATCGGGCCGCGGACACGCCACCACGACCTCGCCGACGCCGGCGGCCTTGGCCGGGATGGCGGTCATCAACAGCGAGGAGGGCAGCGGGATACCGCCCGCCGGGCACGTAGCAGCCCACGCGTTCGAGTGGCGTGACGCGCTGCTCGACAACGACACCGGGCGCGACGGTCACGCGCCACGGCTTTGGCACCTGCTGCCTCGCCACCGCGCGGATGTTCCGCGCCGCCAGCCCGGATGGCCGTGCGCACCGCGCGCGGCACCGATGCCGCGGCGCGCTCCATCTCGCTCCGCGACACTTCGATCGGCCCATCCAGACCGTCGAGCGAGCGCGCGAAGCGCAGCAGCGCCTGGTCGCCGTCCTTGCGGACAGCCGAGATGATGCCCGCGACACGCCGCTCCGTTGCCGTGTCGCGCACCCGCTCCGGCGCGAGGAGCGCCTTCACGGCGCGCCGGTTTGATGAATCAACGATACGCATGCTCGCTTTCAGTTAGTCGTTAGTCGTTAGTCGTGGGTCGTTAGCAGTTCCGCACCGAGGAACGACCAACTCCACCAACAACCACCAACTACCAACTAGACAACGATCTTGTTCAGCGGATACTCCACAATCCCCTGCCCCCCCGCCGCCTTGACCCGCGGAATGATGTCGCGCACGGTGCGTTCCTCGATGATCGTGTTCACGGCCACCCATTCCTCGTCGCTCAGCGACGAGATGGTCGGGCGCTGCAGCGCCGGCAGGAGCGCCAGGATCTTCGGCAGGTCGGTCCGCCGCACGTTCAGCATCAGGCCGACGCGGCCCTGTGCCTCGATGGCGGCCTTGAGCAGCAGGGCGATGTTGTCGATCTTCTGCTTCTTCCACGCGTCGCCGAGCGCGGTCTGGTTGGCGATGAGCTGCGTGTTCGACTCCATCACCGTGTCCAGGATGCGCAGCCGGTTGGCGCGCAGCGTCGAACCAGTCTCGGTCGCCTCGACGATCGCATCGGCCAGCACCGGCGGCTTCACCTCGGTGGCGCCCCACGAGAACTCCACCCGCTTCACCTTTACGCCGAGGTTCTCGAAGTAGTGCTTGGTCACCTGCACCAGCTCGGTCGCGATCACCGCCCCATCGAAGTCCGTGGGCTTGGTGAACCGCGAATCCTCCGGCGCGGCGAGCACCCACTTCACTTTCCCGAAGCTCTGCTTCGAGTAGACGAGATCCGCCAGGTTGGTCGCGCACGTGTGCTCCGGGCGGCCGTACTTGTGCTCGGCCACCCAGTCGAACCCGGTCAGCCCGGCGTCGAGCACGCCTTCGCAGACATAGCGCGTCATCTCCTGCGCGCGGATCAGCATGCACTCGATCTCGGGGTCGTCGATGGAGGGGAAATAGGAGCGCGAGTTGACGTAGACGTTGAAACCGGCGCGCGCGAACAGCTGGATGGTGGCGTCCTGCAGCGATCCTTTGGGAAGGCCCAGCTTGAGTTTCATGGAATCGTCACTCCTTCCGCGCGCTTCGAGAAGCAGGTGCGGTCACCGGTGTGACACACGTTGCCGTCGCCGAGGCGCTCGGCCTTCACCAGCACGGTGTCGTCGTCGCAGTCGATGAACGCCTCGCGCACCGCCAGGCGGTTGCCGGATGTTTCGCCCTTGGTCCACAGCTTGTTGCGGGTGCGGCTGTAAAAGGTCACGTAGCCGGTGCGCCTGGGTGATTTCCCAGGCCTCCGGGTTCATGAAGCCGACCATCAGCACCTCGCCGCTGACGTGGTCCTGGACCACGGCGGGTATCAGTCCGTCGAGTTTCGTGAAGTCCATATCGTTCCCTTTGGCTCCGGCTCCAGGCTCCAGGCTTCAGGCTCCAGGCTCCGGCCACATCTCGTGCCGTACAACAAAAAACCCCGCCATTTGGTCCGGCGGGGCTGCGTTTCGCGTTGGTCCTGAACTCGGAATTCAGTTCACGTGTGCGCGCAGTCCGGCCAGACGGCCCGTGTGGCCGTGGTGATGGTGATGCGCGTGGTGAACCGAACCAACCATGAGCTTTCAAGGCTACCCGAAACCCCGGAAAGACCGCAAGTTTGCCTATAATCCCGCGACACTCCCGCGTACGGTCATGTCTCGAGTCGACGGAGGGCTTATGACGCGCACGACAGCTTTGGTTCTCGGGACGCTTCTCATGGGCAGACGACCTTGCAGCCCGCCACCAGGGCCCAGGGGGCCTGGACCACGCTCTTCGACGGCAAGACGCTCAAAGGCTGGAACATCGTCGGCGACGCCAACTGGGAGGTGGTCGACGGCGCTATGCAGGCCAACAAGGGCACCGGCTTCCTGGTGACGCCCGTTCCGTATGGGGACTTTCAGATCACGCTCGACTTCTGGGTGACCGACGACGCCAACAGCGGCGTGTTCATCCGCTGCGAGGACCCGAAGACGATCGGCGCGGCCAATTCATATGAAGTAAACATCTTCGACAAGCGGCCCGACCAGTCGTTCCGCACCGGCGGCATCGTCGACGTGGCCAAGCCGGCCAGCGTGGTGATGACAGGCGGCAAGTGGAACAGCTTCGACATCACCGCACGTGGGACCAAACTGACCGTCGTGCTCAACGGCATGAAGATGGTGGACGTCGATGACACCAAGCATGCACGCGGGCCGATTGCGCTGCAGTACGGCGCCGGCACGGTGAAGTTCCGGAACGTTCGAGTCCGGACGCTCTAGCCCGTGCGGAGGTCCGACGCACTCCTCGCGAGCTCGGCTGTCGAGGGGCTCTCGTGCCTCGGTCCGTTAGATCGGGCCCCGGCCCAGACGCCAGGCGGGCTGGGCAGGTGTTCGAGCGACTCGTGCGCCTCGTGCTACGCCGCCGCGGCCACGACCCGGCGTCGCGCGCGCCGAGCGCGAGGCTCCTGCGCGCGCTCACGCCGCAAGCGATCATCGACAGCCTGGTCACCGGCGCGATGCGCGTGCAGGGTTCACGGCTCGAGCGATGCCCGGAGCCCCGCCGGGAAGTGGCAGGTCGTCACTGGAGCAAGGTCGGCGGCAACACCTCAGCGGCACGAGCGCCGGCCGGTGGCCGCGAACGTCGACTTCCTCGCCGCCGGGAACGCCGGCGGCCGCTGGATCGGTCCCGCGTCCGTCGTTCCGTGTGACGCGGGATTCAGTCCGCTGTTCGTGGCACCTTCGCCCTTCGGCTGCCGCGGCCGGGCGGCCACCGCACCTGGTTGGGACGTGACCTCCGACTGGGAAGCGGTTCATTATCGGGCTGCCCGAGCCTACGACGTGCGCGCAGGGTCAATGCGCCATCGTGATCGCCTGCGCCAATAGCGGCGTTGAAATAGCTCTCGACAGGGGCAGAGGGCGGCCGGCAGGCAGTCACCGCCCGCGCCGAAGGCCTGAAGCGCTGGAGCCCTCCGTCAGCATAAAATCGATTCTGGTATCGCCTTGAATCGGATCCAATCAATCACTCGAACAGCGGCGGTCTGGCGGCCTTCTGCTGCTGCTGGCGACGGTCGTGCCGGGCCAACAGCGGCGGGAGGAAGTGCTCGTGTCGGCGGCCTCGAGTCTCAGCGACGTGCTGACCGAAGCCAGCCGCGACGTTCGAGGCGCGCGATTCAGCCCGCATCGTGTTGAACCTGGCGGCGTCCAACGCGCTGGTGCGGCAAGTGCGCGCCGGCGCGCCGGTGGACGTGTTCGTCAGCGCCGACGACCAGCAGATCGCCCAGCTGGGCGATCTGGTCCGCCCTGGCTCGCGCGTCGAGCTTGCCTCGAACCAGCTTGCCGTGGTCGTGCCCGACGATCGCCCATCCAGGTGGACGTCCATCAAGGGCCTGATGGACGCCGGCGTGCGCCGCGTCGCGATCGGCGATCCGGCCGGTGTGCCCGCCGGCGTCTACACGAAGGAGTACCTGACCCGCGCCGGCATCTGGACCGCGCTGCAACCCAAGCTGGTGCCGACCGGCAGCGTACGGCTGGCGCTCGCCGCCGTGGAGGCGGGCTCGGTGGACGCGGCCATCGTCTACCGCACCGACGCCGCTGTCGCGAAGCGGTCGCGGCTGGCCTGGGTGGTCCCGGAGTCGGAGGGACCGCGGATCCAGTACGCAGCGGTCGCGCTGCGCGACGCGCCCAATGCCAAGGGAGCCGCGCGTTTCCTGAGCTTCCTGCGCTCGCCCGAGACCGCGGCGCTGATGCGCCGTGCCGGTTTCACGCCGCCGCGCCCGGCGGCCTCTTTGCCGCAATGACCAACGTGTGGGAGCTCGCGGCCTTCACCGCCGCCACCGCGCTCGTAGCCACGGCATTGATGCTGGTTCCTGGCGTCGGGCTGGCATGGCTCCTGGCGCGCAAGGACTTTCGCGGCAAGACGCTGGTCGAGACGGCGGTGTCGCTGCCGCTGGTGCTGCCACCGGTCGCCACGGGGCTTCTGCTGTTGTGGGTCTTCGGCCGTCGCGGGCCGTTGGGGTCGCTTTCGGCGCCATCGGCGTCGAGGTGGTCTTCACGCCGGCCGCCGTGGTGCTGGCGATGACGGTGATGGGGCTGCCGCTCCTTGTGCGGACCGCCCGCGCCGGGTTCGAGCAGGTCACCCGCCGGCACGAGCAGTTGGCCGAGACGCTGGGAGCCGGGCCATGGCGGGTCTTCACCACCGTCACGATCCCGTTGTCGGCGAAGACGATTCTGGCCGGTGCCATTCTCGGCTTCTCGCGCGCGCTCGGCGAGTTCGGCGCCACCATCGTCGTCGCGGGCAGCATCCCGGGGCGCACGCAGACGCTGGCCGTCGGCCTGTACTCCTTCATCGAAACCGGACAGGACCAGAAGGCGCTGGCGGTGCTGGCGCTGTCGATGGCGCTGGCCTGCGGCGCCGTCTTCGTCTCGAACCGGCTGGCCAGCCAGACCTGATGGCGGCCTTCGACGTGTCGGTCGCGATCTCGCAGGGCAGCTTCCGGCTGGAGTTCGCGGTGTCGTGCGAGACGCGCGCGCTGGCCCTGTATGGGCCGTCGGGCTCTGGGAAAACGTCGGTGCTCGAAGTGATCGCCGGCATGCGGCGGCCAAGGCGGGGGCGTGTTGCGATTGGAGGGCGGGTGCTCTTCGACGCGGCGGCGGGCGTGGACGTCCCGACCCGCCAGCGGCGCGTCGGCTACGTGCCGCAGGACGCCCTGCTGTTTCCGCATCTCGATGTCCAACGCAACATCCTGTATGGCTCACCGGACGGCGACTGGTCCAGCGCCGCGCCGGTCGTCGAACGGCTGGGGATCGCGCATCTGGCCACGAGGGCGGTGGCGGATCTCTCCGGCGGGGAGCGGCAGCGCGTCGCCCTGGCGCGCGCGCTGGCGTCCAGGCCCGATATCCTGCTGCTCGACGAGCCGCTGGCGGCGCTCGATCGCGCCATGAAGCGGGTCGTGCTCCAGTTGCTCGTCGACCTGCGCGACGAGCTTCGCATCCCCATGGTCTACGTGACGCACGTGAACGACGAAGCGACGGCCATCACCGACTTCGCCGTCGTGCTCGACAGCGGCCGCGTCAGCGCCGCCGGCCCCTCCGCGTCGGTGCTCGCCTAGCGCCCGCCGTCGCTGATCGCGAGGCTGCGCGTTGACAGAGTCCGCCGACTCGGGGCAGGCTTGGCACCATGAATCGGTTGGTGATCGTCGTGTGCCTGTGCGCGTTGGTCGGGGCGTGCCGTATGGCCGATGGGCCGCTTCCCGACCCCAAGGAGCCGGAGGCGGCCAACGAGCTGGGTGATCTAGGACGCGACGTCGCCAACGTACTGGCCGGCGATCCCCAGGGCCGGCAGGACTTCACGGAGGACTTGCTTGGCTTCGCCGACCTGACCACCAAGCCGGCTGCGGAGGCTCCGATCCGCGAGCTCGCCTCACAGGTTCTCGCCGCCGCTGTGGCCACCAAGCCGTCGGAAGCCGCGGCCGCGCCACTGCTCGAGCAGCTCTACGTGGCGATTTCCGCCAGGCAGCTGAGCGAGGGCCAGATCAAGGCGCTGGAAGAAAACGTCCAGGCCGCCGCATCCGGTATGGGGCTCGACGATGTGAAGGCGCGGGCGCTGTCCGCGCAGGCGGGAATCGTCCAGCAGGCGGTGACCGAACGTCACCGCCGCTGGTACGAAGTGTTTTAGCGACTAACTACCAACCTCCATCGACAGTCCGCACCAACCGTAAGTCGCAGCGGCCTAGAGTGCTTTTAGCAGGGCGCCCGTCTTATTCGTCTCTTCCCAGGTCAGGCCCTTCTTCCCGAAGTGGCCGTAGTTGGTCGTGAGCCCGTAGATCGGACGGCGCAGGTTCAGCTGGTCGATGATGTCCGACGGCTGGAAGCTGAACACCTTGTTGACCGCCCGCGTGATCTTCGAATCGGCCACGCTGGCGGTCCCGAAGGTGTCGATGTGGACGCTCACCGGATCGGGGTGCCCGATCGCATAGGCGAACTGGACTTCGCATCGCGCCGCCAGCTTCGCCGCGACGATGTTCTTCGCCACCCAGCGGCCCATGTAGGCGGCGCTGCGGTCCACCTTCGTCGGATCCTTGCCCGAGAACGCGCCGCCGCCGTGACGGCCCATGCCGCCGTAGCTGTCAACGATGATCTTGCGGCCGGTCAGACCGGTGTCGCCCTGCGGCCCACCCACCACGAAGCGGCCGGTCGGGTTGATCAGGAACTCGGTCTTGGCATTCAGGAGCTTGGCGGGCAGGACCTTCTTGATCACGCTCTCGATGCAGAACCTTTCGATCTCCTTGTGGGAGACGTCAGCGGCGTGCTGGGTCGAGATGACGACGTTGGCGATGCCCACCGGCTTGTCGTCCTCGTAGATCACCGAGACCTGCGACTTGGCGTCGGGGCGCAGCCACGGCACCGCGCCGCTCTTGCGGATGCGGGTCAGCTCGCGGCCCAGGCGGTGCGCGAACATGATCGGCGCCGGCATCAATTCTGGCGTTTCGTTGCTGGCGTAGCCGAACATCAGCCCCTGATCGCCCGCGCCCTGCTTGGCGGTCTTCTTGCCCGCAGCCTTCTTTGCGTCCACACCCTGCGAGATGTCGGGCGACTGCTGCGTCACCATCAGGTTGATGAACACCTTGTCGGCGTGGAACACGTCGTCGTCGTTGACGTAGCCGATCTCGCGGATGCTCTCACGCGCGATCGTTTCGAAGTCGAGCTTTGGCCTTGGTCGTGATCTCGCCGCCGATCACGACGACATTCGACTTCACGAAGGTTTCGCAGGCGACGCGGCTGTACTTGTCCGACGCGAGGCACGCATCCAGGACCGCGTCGGAGATCGTATCGGCGACCTTGTCCGGATGTCCCTCGCCGACCGACTCCGAGGAGAAGATGTATCTATTAGCCATAACACTCCACAAAAAAACCCGCGAAGGGTCGCGGGTTGTACGCGACTTAGACAGAGCTGCCGGCGGCGCCGGCGCGTGCGGCCCATCAAGTCGAGGAAATCACCGCACGAACGACCCACAAGTATGATTCGCTCTCCGAGGGGGTGTCAACGGCCCCAGGCCCCCGTACGGGACGCCTTTCGCCACCGTTTAGGGGTGTATGGAACGAGCTTTTTGCAAATTCTTGACACCGCCCAGCTGTGCGATTGAGTACTCTGAGTGGCCGATGGTCGACTCACGGGAAACCCGGGCCCGCGCTTCCGAGACGAAGTTTTTGGTCGAACCCGAGATGGCGGCCCAAATCCAGCGTTGGGCGCGTGAGAACCTGGACGCCGACCCCAACGGCACGGGCCCTTTCGCCGACGAGTACCTGACGTCGAGCCTCTATTTCGACACGCCGCACCTCGACGTCCTGCGGCGGCACGGGTCCTACGGGCGGGCGAAGTACCGCGTCCGCCGCTACTCGGGCGGCGGCTTCGCCTTCCTGGAGCGCAAGCTGCGTCGGCCCCGGCTGGTGGCGAAGCGGCGTACGAAGGTGGACCTCGAGGCGCTGGCCGTCCTGGAGAACGGCCAGGCCCCGGCGGACTGGGCCGGGCAGTGGTTCCTGCGGCGCCTGGAGGCCCGGGGCCTTCGACCCACGTGTCAGGTCTCCTACCACCGCACCGCCCGCGGCGTCATCGACGACGGCGGCCCGGCGCGGCTGACGCTCGACGACTCGATCCGGGCGCACGCCATCGACGGCGTGAGGTTCAGCGACGACCTGGGCGTGTCGATTGCCGAGCCCCGCCTGATCCTCGAGCTGAAGTTCCGGGGCTACCTGCCCGCGGCCTTCAAGCGCCTGATCGAGGAGTTTGCGCTCAGCCCGTCGCCGGCGTCCAAGTACCGGTACGGCATGGCCGCGATCGGGCACACCGTGGCCGATCCCGCCGACTCGGCGCGCGCAAGCGGCGTGCATGCCTGATTTTTTCGGGGCGGCGACCGTTACGGCTGATCCGATCGGGGTCATCGTCTTACGGCTGGTCGTCGCGATGCTGTTCGGCGGCGTCGTCGCCTTCGTCTACCGCCGCACCCGCCGGGTCGCTGCCGGATCGTTCACGACCACGCTGCTGCTGCTGGCGATCCTGATCGCCATGGTCACGCAGGTGATCGGCGACAACGTGGCGCGGGCGTTCAGCCTGGTCGGCGCGCTGTCAATCGTCCGCTTTCGCACCGTGGTGCGGGACACCCAGGACACGGCCTACGTGATCGCCGCCGTGGCCGTGGGGATGGCGGTGGGTGCCGGCCATTTCTGGGTCGCCGTCGCCGGTATCGCGGTCGTGACCGTGGCCGCGTTCGCCACCCGGAGCGACCAGCCACCCGAGACGGCTGTGGACCTGCCCTTCACGCTGCAGGTGCGGCTGGCGCTCGGCCTCGACGAAGCCATGGTGGTCGCGCCCGTCCTGGCGCAGTTCGCCGCCGTGTCGCGGGTCATGAGCGTGGCGACGGCGCGGCAGGGCGGTTCGCTCGACGTGTCGTACCGCCTGGCGCTCAAGGATCAGCACCAGGCGCAGGCGCTGGTGTCGGCCGTCAATCGCCTGGAAGGCGTCCAATCGGTGGGACTCAACCGCTCGGATGTGATCGTGGAGTCATAAGGAGACGCAGATGAAGCACGCGTCACGCTGGTTCCTGATCCTTTTGGTGTTCGTGGCCCTCGCCTTCGGGGGCGGCCTCGCCGGGCAGGCACCCGCGCCCCAGGGCGCGCCTCCGGCGGGCGGACCTCCCGGGCTGCCATTCCCCTTGCCGCCTGGCGGGTTGGAGGCGATGGCGGCGGATCGGCCGGTGGTGAAGCAGTTCGACAAGGACGGCAACGGCCGCCTGGAGCTGGCGGAACGCAACGCCGCTCGCGAGTGGATGGCGACACAGCCGCTGACCGGCATACCGGCGATGATGGCGTTCATGGCCCGCGGCGTGCCCGGCGGCCGCGCCGGGATGGCGGCGATGATGACCGGCCGCGGGTTCGCCCCCTCGAGCCCGGGGCGGCGCGTGGGCCTGAACGACGTCCGGTCGGCGCCCGCGTCTGCACCGCTCTACGACACCGGCACCCTGCGGACCCTTTTCCTCCAGTTCGAGAGCCCGGAGTGGGAGAAGGAGCTTGCAGCGTTCTACCGGACCGACGTCGACGTGCCGGCGACGCTCACGGTGGACGGCCGCGCGTATCGAGACGTCGGGGTCCGCTTCCGCGGCATGTCGTCTTACATGATGACGCCCGAGGGATCGAAGCGGTCGCTCAACGTGACGGTGGACTTTGCCCGCGAGGACCAGCGGCTGATGGGCTACCGCACGCTCAACCTGTTGAACGTCAACAGCGACGCCACCTTTGCACGGCCGCTGCTCTACAGCGAGATCGCGCAGAAATACCTGCCGGTCGCCAAGGCCAACTATGTCCGCGTGGTGATCAACAACGAGGACTGGGGCGTCTACGTGAACACGGAGCAGTTCAACACCGACTTCATCCAGGCCCGCTTCGGCACGCGGCGCGGCGCGCGCTGGAAGGTGCCCGGCAGTCCGTTCGGCCAGGGCGGCATGGCCTACCTGGGCGACGACCCCGAGAAGTACAAGTTCATCTACGAAATCAAGTCGAACGACAACGCGCGCTCGTGGCGGGATCTCATCGCCCTGTTCAAGCTGCTCAACCAGACGCCGCTGGAGAAGCTGGAGGCGGCGCTCGCTCCGGTGCTCGACGTTGACGGCGTGCTGAGGTTCCTGGCGCTCGAGAACGCGCTGGTGAACACCGACGGCTATTGGACCCGGGCCAGCGACTACAACATCTACCAGGACGAGCGCGGGCGGTTCCACGTCATTCCGCACGACGTCAACGAAGCGTTCGAGGAAGAGAACTTCGGCGCCGGACCCGGCCGTGGGTTCGCTCCGCCGCCTGGCGCCGGGCCGGCGGGCGCCGCGGGCGCTCCACCTCCCGGGTTCCCGCCGCTGCCGCCCGGCATGTCTTTCCCGGCGAACTTCGGCCGCGCCACGGTCGAACTGGATCCGCTGATCGGCCTCGACGACGCGTCGAAGCCGCTGCGGTCGCGTCTGCTCGCCGTGCCGTCCCTGCGGACGAAGTACCTCGGCTACGTGCGCGACATCGCCGACAAGTGGCTGGACTGGCGCACGCTGGAGCCGATGGTGCGCCGGTATCAGGCGCTGATCGCGGAGAGCGTGAAGGCCGACACCAAGAAGCTGTACAGCTTTGAAGCGTTCCAGTCGAACGTCGCAACCGGTGACGAGAGCCTGCGGGGCTTCGTCGAACGCCGCCGGGCATTTCTGCTCAAGACCGTAAATCCTTGAGCCGGCGATCGGGCCGGCGGGCGCAAAGGACGGATATACTCGGCGCGAGGGGGGCATCATCATGCGCGGGTTCGCCGCCAGCACAGAGCATTCGAGCCGCCGCGCCTGGGCGGTCCTGTGTGCGGTCGCGCTGATAGCGCTGCTGCAACATTCCTCTCGCGCGCAGGGGTTCGGCTTCGGCGGCGGCCCCGACCTCGAAGTCGTCAAGCAGTTCGACAAGGACGGCAACGGCCGGCTGGATGCGGCGGAGCGGCAGCCGGCGCGCCAGTGGCTCGCCGGCAACAACAACCGCGGCTTCGGCCGGCGGCGCTTCGGCGGCCGCCAGAGTGCCTCGCCGGCCGGCCGGCACCTGACGCCGGCGGACGTCAAGAGCGGCGGCCAGGCCGCGCTCTACGACCCGGCGGTTTACCGGACGCTGTTCCTCCAGTTCGAGAACACCACCGACTGGGAGAACGAGCTGGCGTCGTTCTACGGCACCGACGTGGAGGTGCCGGCCACCGTCGTCGTCGACGGCGTGACCTACAAGGACGTCGGCGTCCACTTCCGCGGCGCGTCGTCGTTCCGCATGGTGCCCGACGGCGCCAAGCGATCGCTGAACCTGACCTTCGACTTCGTGAACCCGCAGCAGCGTCTGCGCGGCTACAAGACGCTGAACCTGCTCAACGGCAACGGCGACCCGACCATGATGCGCGCCGTGCTCTACAGCGAGATCGCCCGGCACTACACCGCCACGCCGAAGAGCAACTTCGTGCGGGTCGTGATCAACGGCGAGGACTGGGGCACCTTCATCAACTCGCAGCAGTTCAACGCCGACTTCACCCGCGAGTGGTTCTCGTCGAACAAGGGCGCGCGCTGGAAGACGCCGGGAAGCCCGCGCGGGCAGGCCGGCATGGAGTATCTGGGCGAGTCCGTCGCGCCGTACCGGCGGCTCTACGAGATCAAGACCAAGGACACGCCGAAGTCGTGGGCCGACCTGATCCACATGTTCAAGGTCCTGAACGAGACGCCGCTCGACAAGCTGGAGGCGGCGCTTGCGCCGCTGCTCGACGTCGACGGCGTGCTGAAGTTCCTGGCGCTGGAAGTCGCGCTCGTCAACAGCGACGGCTACTGGACCCGGGCCAGCGACTACAACATCTACCAGGACCCGGCCGGCAAGTTCCATGTCATCCCCCACGACATCAACGAGGCGCTGATGGACGAGGGCCGATTCGGCTTCGGCGGCGGCGGAACGTCGCTGGATCCGCT
Source organism: uncultured Acidobacteriota bacterium (assembly GCA_963713655.1). GTDB lineage: Bacteria > Acidobacteriota > Vicinamibacteria > Vicinamibacterales > UBA2999 > CAWEBF01. The sequence goes on along the minus strand of CAVQMT010000018.1, from coordinate 201,505 downwards.
GGTGGGGCTGAACGACACCACCAAGCCGCTGCGCTCGCGCCTGCTGGCGGTGCCCGCGCTGCGCGCGAAGTATCTCGGCTACGTCAAGGACATCGCCCAGAAGTGGATGGACTGGCGCAACCTGGAGCCGCTGGTCGAGCAGGACCCGGGCGCTCCTGACCGAGGAGATGAAGGTGGACGCGCGGAAGCTGTACAGCTTCGAGGCGTTCCAGAGCGGACTCAGCGCCGGGCCCCGACAGCTTGCGCGGCTTCATCGAGCGCCGCCGCGCATTCCTGCTCCAGCCGCCGCCGGCGCCCGCCGTGGCCGCGCGCTAGCTAGCCGTTGCTCGGCCCTGGCCGGCAAGCTGCCGCAGCAGTTGCCACGCGCGCGACACGTTCGCCTCCGCGGTTCGCATCTGACCCACCGCCAACCGGAGCGCCAGCGCGCCGTTGAGGCGCGTGTGCGACAGGAACACGTCACCTGACGCGTTCACCGCTTCGAGCAGCCGCTCGTTGAAGGCGTCCACGCCTTCGGCGGGCATACCGGGCGGCACCGCGCGGAAACACACGACGCTGAACGGGACCGGCGCCAGCCGCTCGAACGAGGGCTCCGCGTCCACCCAACCTGCGAACAACCGGGCCAGCCGCATGTGCTCGGCCAGCGTCGCCCGCAGTCCCTCGGCGCCGTAGGCACGCAGGACCATCCACAGCTTCAAGGCGCGGAATCGGCGGCCCAGCTGCACGCCGGTGTCCATCAGGTTGCGGACGCCGGCCGTCCCCTCTGCCGTGCGCAGAAATTCGGGGACCAGCGTGAACGCCTGACGGAGCACGTCCATGCGCCGGGTGTAGAACGCGCTGAGATCCACCGGCACGAACAGCCACTTGTGCGGGTTGACGACGATCGAGTCCGCCCGCTCCCAGCCGGCGAAGTGCGGACGGAGGCTGTCGATCGTCGCCGCAACGCCGGCATAGGCGGCGTCGGCGTGGAGCCACAGGCCCTCGCGTTCGCACACGCCGGCGATCTCCTCGACGGGATCGACGCTCGTGGTCGAAGTGGTGCCCAGCGTCGCGACCACCGCCACCGGCGTCACGCCAGCGGCCCGATCGCGGGCGATGGCCTCGCGCAGCGCCGGCACCGACATCCGGAAGTCGGCGTCGCTCGGGACGCGGCACAGGCCGTCGTGGCCCAGGCCGAGCAGGATCACCGCCTTGTCCACCGACGAATGGGCCTGGTCGGAACAATAGACGCGCAGCGGGCCGATGTCCGTGCGCCCCGGCAGCCCCTGGGCGCGCACGCCGTCCACCGCGGCTTCGCGCGCGGCCGCCAGCGCGTGCAGCGTCGACATCGACGCCGTGTCGTAGATCACGCCGTCGAACGCCGGCGGCAGGCCCATCAGATCCCGCAGCCAGTCGAGCGTCACGGCTTCGAGCTCGGTGGCAGCCGGAGACGTCCGCCACAACATCGCCTGCTGGTTGATGGCCGCGGCCAGGAACTCGGCGAGGACCGCCGGCGGACTGGACGAGGTCGCGAAGTAGCCCATGAACCCGGGATGGTTCCAGTGCGTCAGCGCGGGTACGATCAGGCGTTCGAAATCCTGGATCACGTCGTCGAACGGCTCGGGCCTCTCTGGTGCGTGCGAAGGCAAGGCGCGGGTGAGGTCGCCTGGCGCGACGCGCGACAGCACCGGGTAGCGATCCGAGTGCTCGAGGTAGTCGGCTATCCACTCGACCAGCGAGTGGCCGTGGCGCCTGAACTCGTGCGAGTCCACCCGCGCGCCTTCAGCGCTTGTGGCTGTTGATGTACTCGGTGGCGAAGGCCACCAGCTGCGGGTTGTTCAGTCCGATTGCTTCGGCCTCGGTCTTGGCCATGTCCATGGCCCAGCCGTCCTGCAGCACGCGCTTGATCATCCACATGCCGCCGACGCGATTGGCCGAGCCGCAGTGGATGAACACCGGCTGGTTGCTCTTGTCGGCCACGGCGCCCAGGAAGCTGTCCACCACTTTGGAATCGGGCATGGCGACGTTGAAGGGCAGGTGGATGTACTTCAGGCCGGCGGCCTGTGCCGCGGCGCGGCCCGCGTCCACGTCCGCGCCGGGCTCGCTGGCCTGACGGAGGTTGATCACCGAGACGAAGCCTTCCTTCTTCAGGCCGGCCATCGCGCTCGGATCCACGGCCCCGCCGCAGCCCACGGTGGCGTCTACCCTGGAAAAGTTGCGAACGCCCGGCATCTCCGACTTCTTGACCTGGGCGCTCATCGTCACGGCGGCGCAGGCAACGATGGCGGACAGAAAGGACGCGGCCTGGAAGAGCTTCATGGCGGGTATTACCTCCGCCCACGATTTATTCGGTTGAGTCAGCTGACACTGACAACCCCTTGTTCAGCGCTCCACGGTGACCGTCGCCGGATTCTCCAGCCGGACGGTTATCGGGGAGCCGGCCGGAAGCGTGGCCGGATTGCGCCCGCCGGCGTAGACGGCCGCCGATCCGGCGCCGGCGCCAATCGATCCGCCGATCGCCGCGCCTTTTGCGCCACCCAGGATGCCGCCGAGGATCGCGCCGCCGATGGCGCCGCCGCCGATCTTGGCCGCACTTTCGTTGCGGGGCGAATCGCCCTCGCGGTAGATGGCCTCGGTGACGATCGGCACGCGGGTGCCGTCGGCCAGCGTCACGGACGCGAAGCGCACGCCCAGCCGCGCGCGGTCCTTCAGGCGCCCGCCACGCTCGACCAGCGTCACGAAGCCGGTGGCGCGGGAACCGGCGGGGATCACCACGCGGTCGCCGACGCGGACGTCGCGCGTCACGCGCGCAACGACTTCGTCTTCCACCTGCGCCGTCTCGCTGGACACGGTGCGTTCGACCTGGATGCCGATCACCGACTGCGCCGGCAATTCCAGATCTTCGAACTTGGGCTGTTCGACCGCCGCCACGACGTCGGGCTGGCGATCGGCCAGCGGCTCAGGCGCGGGTGCCACGGGAGCGGCGGGCGCGGTCTGCGGCGCCGGCGTCTCGGCCCTGGCGGGGTCGCGCACGACCGACGTTGGAGCCGAACCGGCGGTGCGGGATGGCGTCTGCCGGCGCGACGGGGCTGTGGCCGCGGGTCGGCCGGTCGCGACGCTGCGCGCAGGGGCGGCGGCTGTGGCCACCGTCTCAGCGGGCACGATCGCAGGCTGGGTGAGCGTGTCCGGGGCCTCGACCGCGGGCTGCGCGCCCTGCGCCGGCGTGCCGACGTGGGTCGCCACGTAGGCGCCCGCCGCCCCGGCTACGATGCCCGACCGCCGCTGCCAACCCCAGGGCTACCTTGCTCATATCCATGACCGTGCTCCTCGGTCGGTGAATTCAGCAAGGAATGTGCCGTCGGCTGAGCCGTGAAACGCCCGCGATCGTGGGCCAAAGCGTGGTTTCCCGCGGGAAGACCGGTTGGTGTCCTCGGAAAATGACGCCCAGGCGCAGCGCGAGAGCGTTCGGACTGAACCGCTCAGGAGAAGAGAATCCTTCAGCTGTTCAGTCCGAAAACTTGTAGCCGAGCCCGTGCATCGTGAGGATGTGTTTGGGGTGCCTGGGGTTGTCTTCGATCTTCTGGCGCAGCCAGGCCACGTGGACGTCCACCGTGCGGGTGGAGGGCATCGCGTTGTAGCCCCACACCTCGTTCAGGAGCTCATCGCGCGACAGCGTCGCGCCGCGGTGCTCGACGAAATAGCGAAGCAGCTTGTACTCCCGCGCGGAGAGTGCCAGCATCGTGCCGTTCTTGCTCACCTCGGCGCGCCGGAAATCCATGCGCAGATCGCCGGTCTGGAAGTTGTCCGCCGCCGACGCCGAAGGCGTCGGCCGCGTGCGGCGCGCCACCGCCTCGATGCGCGCCAGCAGCTCCGCCATCTCGAACGGCTTCACCAGATAGTCGTCGGCGCCCAGCTTCAAGCCCACCACGCGGTCCACCACCTGGCCGCGCGCCGTCAGCATCAGCACCGGGGTCTGGATGCCTTTCTGCCGGATGGTGCGGCAGATGTCCAGGCCGCTGCCGCCCGGCAGCATGACGTCCAGCAGGATCATGTCGAAGCGCTCCTCGGTGGCACGCTGCAGCCCCGACTTCGCGTCGCGGGCGCTTTCCACCGTGAACCCTTCGGATTCAAGGCGATCGGTGAGCGTCATCACCAACCCGAGTTCGTCTTCGACGAGCAGCAGCCGCGGCAACGCTATGAGTCCTAGCGAGGCTCTGCCTCGGACCACCGAGGCTCCGCTTCGGCCAGCGAAGTGGGCTTGACTTCGGCGGCCGCCGCGGGGAGCGCGATCGTGAAGGCCGTGCCCCCCGCCTCACGTGGGCGCACCGTCACCGACCCGCCGTGTGCTCTCACGATGCGTTGGACGAGCGACAGTCCGAGGCCGTTCCCGTGAACCTGCTGGCTCACGGCCTGCGCGCCGCGATAGAACGGCTCGAAGATGTGCGACAGCTCGTCGGCCGGGATGCCGGGCCCGCGATCCTCGACCGTGATCTGCACTTCCGTCTTGCGCCCGCGTGATACCCGAGCCGCGCGGACGCCGACCCACTGCGCGTCCCCGCCGTACTTGAAGGCGTTGACCACCAGGTTCTGCACCGCGGAGAGGAGCGCCGCCTGATCGCCGAGCACCGCGGGTAGATCATCCGGGATCGTCCGCTCGACCTCGGCCGTGCTGTTCGTGCTGACGCGGGCCGATTCAATCGCCTGATCGATCAGGTCGGCCGGCGCGAGCAGCGTCAGCGGCCCCAGGTCCCGTCCCGCCTCGACGCCCGCGTACTGCAGGACGCTTTCCACCATTTCACCGAGGCGGCGCGCCTCGCCTTCCATCACTCGTCCGTACTGCTTCACTCGCTCGCTGTTGCCGACGACGCCATGCGACAGGTTCTCGGCGGCCGAGCGGATCACCGCAATCGGCGTGCGCAGTTCGTGCGAGACACCGGCCACGAACTCCATCTGCTGGCGCGCCAGCCGCTGCGCGCGTCGCGACGCCTGGGCCAGCAGCGCCACGCTGATCGAGAGCAGCAGCAGGACGCCGAAGCTGATGCCCAGATTGCGCCGGCGGACGCTGGCGACTGCCGCTTCCAGCGAGCCGCTGGCGTGCTGCACGGCCACCAGCCAGCGATCGAGGTCCGGCGGCGGGCCGGGAGGGCCCGCCCTGGGATCGGGCGGCGGCGGGGGCGGGGGAATCGAGGCCCCTCGGGCTCCCGCCCGCCCCGGCCGCGGCGGCCGAAGAATGCCGGCCCACGCGGTCCGAAGAACGTCTCGGTGGCGTCCGCCGAATCGGGGTGGACTGGCCTCGCCGGATCCGACTGGTAGATCACGTCCTCGGGCCGGTTGGTGTGCACGACGGCGACGCGATAGCTGTCGCCTTCCGAGTGAATGAAGAACCTCCGCGACAGCGCGGGCAGCACGCCGCCGACCAGGAACTCGCGGTTCAGCTGCAGGACGGTGTAGCCGAAGACGGGAGGCACGCGAGTGGGTCCGCCGGGCGGCGGCCCGAAGCCGCGGAGCGGCGCAACCAGCAGCATCTCGTCGTCGGGGAAGCCGGGGAAGATCCCGCGGCGCCCGAACGGCTCGTCGGCGAAGTCCGCAAGCTGCCGTTCGAACTCCGCCCGCCAGGATGCGAGCGGTGCCGGCCACCCCGTGTCCACGAACAAATGGCGCTGCGCATCCCACTGGCGTGCACGCAGGCCGCCCTCCGGCGCATCGACCACGAACACGTTGGCGACGATCTCCGGCCACTCCGCGGTGGCCACCCAGGCTTCGTACCGATCCGAATACGGCTCCGAGAAGCCGTCGCGCGCGGTGTTGGCGCCGACTTGCAGTGCGCCGAACGCGCGGCCAATCTCGGCGTCGAACGAGTCGCGGAACTGAACCGCGGCATTGCGCAGGTTGCGCTGCATCCGCTCGCGCTCGGCGACGCTGACCTGGCCAACCCAGCGGTACTGCAACACCGCGAGGGCCGGCAGCAGTATTAGGAGGGTGACCGATAAGAAAGTCAGCCCGGTCGGGCGGGACCAGCGCACGAGCGCAGTCTAGCACGGCGAAAACTGCTGTAACATGTTGATCTCAAAGCTTTTACATTGTTAACAATCTCTTTGCCCGCGCTTAACGACGGCGTTCGGCGTGGCGGGAATAATCGAACCATGGGCAACCGGGTACTGGTGTCGGTGGTCGCGGTTCTGGGTGTGCTCGCGGGTTTCGAATCGAGGCTCCACGCCCAGGACGCCGAAAAGGGCGCCAGCCTGCTGGCCGAGGCGCGCAAGGCGATTGGCGGTGAAGACAAGCTGCGGGCGATCAAGACCGTGCAGGCCGGCGGCACGTTCAAGCGCACCGCCGGCACCAACACGCTCGAGGGCGACTTCGAGATCTTCATCGAGCAGCCGAATCGCTACCGGCGCAACGAGACCACGGGCAATGCCGGCGGTCCAATCGGCGAACGCGTCGAGGTGCTGAACGGAACCGAAGTGTGGGAGGAAATCAGCAACGGGTTCCCTGGCGGCCGCTTCGGCTTCGGCGGATTCGGGCGTGGCGGCGGCGGGGCGGCGGGGGCCGTGCCGGCGGTGCCGCCGCTGGAGGACAAGGCGACGGCCGCGCGGGTGCTCCGGCCATCGATCCGGAGCGGCTGCGTGAGGCGCAGCGGCGGCAACGGCAGAACGAACTGGCACGTCTGATGCTCGTGTGGTTCCTGACGACGGACGCGCCGGTGGCCTGGGTGGGCACCGCGCAGTCGCCTGACGGCACGGCGGACGTCATCGAGGTCAAGCCGGCTGAAGGCGCCGCGACGCGGGTGTTCCTGGATTCGACGACGCACATGCCGCTGATGACGACGACCACGGGATTCGGTGGAGGCCGTGGCCGGCGCGGCGGCGGTGCGGACGGACGCGCGGGTGGCGCCGATGGACGCGCCAGTGGAGCCGACGGACGCGCGGGCGCGCCGCCGCAGCCAATCACCATCGAGACCCACTTGTCCGAGTACAAGGCGGTCAACGGCATCAAGCTGCCACACCTCATTACCCGCGGTGTCAACGGACAGACCAACGAAGAGTGGGAGCTCAAGAACTACCGAATCAACCCGAACCTGAAGCAGAACACGTTCACGAAGTGAAGCGCGTCCTCCTGATCCTCGTCCTGTGCCTGGTGGCCGTGCCGCTTGCGGCGCAGACCGCCAATCAGGCGCAGCTTCGTCTTGTGGTGGTGGACGAGACCGGCGCCGGCATCCCCAACGCGACGATCGTCGTGACGCCACGACCGGCGCATCGATCACCGTGACGTCCGACGAGCGCGGTCTGGCGACGGTGCCGGGACTCGCACCCGGCGCGGTGCAGCTGCACGTGGAGTTTTCCGGCTTCACTGCCCACGACGCCACCGTGAACCTGAGGCGTGGGGCGAACAACCAGAACGTCACGCTGGGCATCGCCGGCTTGCAGGAAGAGGTGGTCGTCAGCGACCTCGCGGTCACCGACGATCGCAGCGGCAACTCGCAGACCACGACCCTGGAGCAGGACGAGATCGATTCGCTGCCCGACGATCCAGACGAACTGGCCGAGGCGCTGCGGCAGATGACCGGCGGCTCGGGCGCCACCTTCCAGGTCAACGGGTTCCGCGGCGGCCGGCTGCCGTCACGCGAGGAGATCCGCCAGATCCGCTTCCGCACCAATTCGTTCGCGGCCGACAATCACGACGCCGGCCGGACCCAAATCGAGATCATCACCCGCCCGAACGTACGCGAGTGGAGCGGCAACGCCAACATGGGACTCCGGAGCAGCGCGTTCAACGCGAAGAACGCCTTCGCGCAACTCGAGACGCCCGAGGAGTTCCGCCGCTTCAACATGGCGTTCCGCGGCCCGCTGGTCGCGGGAAAGACGTCGCTGCGCATGTCGCTCGACGGCAACCGGTCCTACGACACGCCCGCCATCTTCGCGCTCAACGAAGACGGCAGCATCTACCGCGATCAGGTGCGCCGCCCGAGCGAGTTCACCAACGTCACCACCGGCATCGAGCACGCGCTGACCAACAACCAGACGCTGCGGCTGGAATACCGGCGCAGCCGGAACGAGGCGACCAACCAGGGCGTCGGCGACTACACGTTCCCCGAGCGCGCGGTGGAGCGCAGCGGCAGCGACGATCAGGTCCGATTCCAGATCCAGGGCCTGGTCGGCAAGACGACGCTGCACGAGATCCGCGTCCAGTTCAACCGCCAGTCCAACCAGGCGTCGTCGGTCACCAGCGGGCCGTCGATCAACGTGATCGAGACGTTCTACAAGGGCGGCGCCGGCGTGGACAACCACGGGTCGTCGCGCACGCTCGAGGTCGCCGACAACCTCGACTTCAACTTCGGGCGCCGGCACGCCATGCGGGTCGGTCTGCTGTTCGAGGGCGGGTCGTACGACAACTTCGATGCGCGCAACGCCGCCGGCACGTTCACCTTCAGCAACCACGACGGCCTACCTCGCCGGCACGCCGATCCAGTTCACGCAGCGCAACGGACAGGTGGATACGGCGTTCTCGCAGTATCAGCTCGGTCTCTACTGGCAGGACGACATCCGCGTCAACCGCAACTTCTCCTTCAGCGTCGGCGTGCGGCAGGAGATGCAGTCGCTCATCGACGACAAGGTCAACCTGATGCCCCGGCTGGGCTTCACCTGGAATGCCCCTCGCGCCGTGGTGATTCGCGGCGGCTACGGCACCTTCTACGACTGGTACGAGACCAGCCTCTACGATCAGACGCTGCGTGTCGACGGTGTCTCGCAGCGCGACCTGCTGATCCTGAACCCCGGATATCCCAACCCGTTCGTTGGAGCGGATGCCACGATTCTTCCCGGCGGACGGATCCAGGCGTCGCCCGACCTGTCGATGCCGTACATCCACCAGGCTTCGATCGGCGCCGAACGCGCCATCACGCAGAACCTGCAGTTCCAGGCGTCGTATCAGATGCTGCGCGGCCGCAACCTGATGCGGTCGATCAACGTCAACGCACCCGACGAGTCCGGTGTGCGGCCCCAGCCCCACATCGGCACGATCACGCAGTTCGAGTCCACTGGCCAGTCGCAGAGCGATCGTCTGCAGGTCAGCCTGAACTACCGCGTGCCGCAGCGCCGCATCTTCTTCGGCGGCAACTACACGCTGGGCCAGGTGAAGAACCACGCCGACTCGGCGACGGCTTTACCGGCCAACAGCCTCGACCCCGGCGCGGAATGGGGGCCGTCGCTGCAGGACATCCGGCACCGGCTCAACTTCAACTTCAACATGCCGTTCGTATACGGCATGCGGGCCAGCTTCAACGGCAACGCGTTGTCGGCCGCTCCCTACAACATCACCACCGGCCGCGACGACAACCTGGACGGCGTGGTCAACGATCGGCCGAGCGGAGTAGGGCGCAACGCGGCTCGCGGTGCGGTGCGATTCGACATGACGGTCCGTGTCAGCCGCCAGATCAACTTCGGCCCGGCGCGAACTACGCCGGGCGGCCCCGGCGGTCGCCAGGGTGGCGGCCGTCCCGCCGGCGCGACGGCTGGAGGCGCGGCGCAGCAGCAGGGCCCGGGCGGACCTGGTGGTCCTGGCGGGCCGGGTGGTCCCGGTGGTCCGGGCGCGGGCGGGGGCAATCCCTTCGGTGGCGGCCCGCGCTTCAGTGCCGAGCTGTACATCGCGGCCAACAACATCCTCAACCGCGTGAACTACGTCAACTTCGTCGGCAACATCCAGTCGCCCTTCTTCGGCACCGCCACCTCGGCGGCCCCGCCGAGGCGGATTGAGATGGGGCTCAACTTTCGGTTCTAGGCTTCCGGGCTCCAGGCTCCGGGCTCCGGGCTCCAGGCGCGAGTCCAGGCTGATTGCCTCACCGGCGGCGTCAACTGACCTCTCGGAGAACTGCATCTAAGTCGCGCCACACACGCGCGCGCTTTCCCACAGAACGGATTGCTGCTCGAACGTCTTGCGATACGCGTCGATAACGGCGAGGACCGATTGCCGCGCCGCCGCCGTATCGGGATGGACCAGGAGCAGGACCTTCGACTGCTCGTGATCGATGCTGCCGGCGGGTGTCCGCCACTGGCCTTCCGCCTCCCACACCGTCAGCCCGGCGGGAAACCGACTGGTCACTTCGTCGCGCAAGAATATCTGCCACTCGAGCTCGGTGACGGCGCCCTTCGGTCGCGCCAGCCCGAAATAGAGCGTCGTGCGGAGCTGCGGGGCGGAGGACGCGCCGCAGTCCATGACGACCGTGAACCCCTGGGCTCCGACCGGGGGCTCCAACCGGCCGCCGGCAACGAAGCCGGCGGCGAAAATCAACGTGCCCGCAGTGATCATCAGTACTCGCATCGGACCATCCTTATTGCGCCACCCTCCATCGGGTCGGGGCAGATGTTTTCCTTTGTACCCTGCGGCGCGTCAGGTGCATCGGGTCTTTTTGGTAGCTCCGCGTGACTCAGAAATAGTCCGCAACCCCAGAGCACGAATTGCACTCTCCCTGCCCGTGGCCCCCGGAGCCCGGAGCCCGGGCCCTGGAGCCCCCTTGACATCGAGGCCAGTGTTAGTTTATTAACATGCTAAGTTTTTAGCATGACGCCGAATCCCTCACACGCCAGTCTCTCCAAGCGCGAACGCCAGATCATGGATGCGCTCTACCGCGCCGGCCGCGCCACCGCCAACGAAGTCGTGGCCGTGCTGCCCGGCTCCCCGCACCTCTCCACCGTGCGCACGCAGCTTCGCATCCTCGAGGAGAAGGGGTTCATCGCCCACGAGGTCGACGGGCCGCGCTACGTCTACGCGCCGACGGTGCCGCGGCATGCGGCGCGCCGGTCGGCGCTGCGGCACCTGGTGGACACCTTCTTCGAAGGCTCCAGCCTGAAAGTGATGACGGCGCTGCTGGCCAACGACAGCGCCCGGCTGACCGACGAAGACCTGGACCGGATCGCCGAGCTGGTGCGCTCGGCCAGAAAACCTGACAGGAGAAAGCCGTGACGACCGACCTTGCGCTGCTGGTCCTTCGATCCTCCGCCGTGATGGCGCTGGCGCTCGCGGCCGTCGCCTGTCTGTCGCGCTCGTCGGCGGCGATGCGACACCGGGTGCTGGCGCTCGCCTTCTGCGGCGCGGTGATGGTCGGCCCGCTTGTGGCGGTGGTGCCTGCGTGGCCGGTCCTGCCGTCGCCGTCGATCGCCTTGGCGCCGGCCTCCACCGAGTCTCCGGCAGGTGCCGTTTCACCGGCGATCCCTCAGCCGGTCGAGGCCGGCCGCGTTGCGCCGCTATCGCCGCTCGACGCGGCGCTGATCGTGTGGGCGCTTGGCGCCGCGCTGGCTTTCGCGAGGCTCGCTGGCGGTTCCTGGTACGTCCGGCGGCTGGCGGGCCAGAGCCGGAGCACCGCGAGCGACACATGGGCCCGTGTGCTCGACGAGGTCCGCGCCGGCTACGGCCTCCATCGCCCCGTACGACTGGCAGTCACGGCGCGGGAGGGCGTGCTCGCCACGTTCGGCGTGCTGAAGCCGACGGTGCTGGTGCCCCGCAGCGCAATCGGCTGGGACGAAGAACGCGTGCGCGTGGTGCTGCTGCACGAACTGGCCCACGTCAGACGCGGGGACTGGCTGGTGCAGGTGTTCGCGGAGAGCGCTCGCGCCGTGTTCTGGTTCAACCCGCTGTTTTGGATTGGTTGCGCCCGCCTGCGCCGCGAGAGTGAATGTGCCTGCGATGACCAGGTGCTGGCGGCGGGCACGGGGCCCGATCGGTACGCGGAGCACCTGGTCGAGATCGCGCGAGGAAGCCGCCGTGCGCGAATGCCGTGGGCCGCCGTGGTGCCCATGGCGCGTCAGTCGACCCTTGAAGGGAGGGTTACCGCCATGTTGAATCCTGTTCTGGATCGCCGCACGCCGTCCCGCCTGGCGGTACTGGCCTCGAGCACAGCTCGTGGTTGCCGCCGTGATCGTGGCGGCCGCCCTCCGGCTCGCCGCGCAGGGAGACTCCGCTGGCAGTCGAGGGCACCGTCTTCGATCCCAGCGGCGGAGTGCTGCCGGGTGTCGAGGTCACGCTCGAAGACGGCAACAAGATCAAGTGGCCGACCACCACCGGCCCGGACGGCAAGTTCAAGTTCGATCCGGTCGGCGCCGGCAGCTACGTCCTCGAAGCGTCGCTTCCCGGCTTCAAGTCGCTTCGCCACGAGCTGGTGCTGTCCGCGGGACCTCGTGCGCTGCAGAACGTCACGCTGCAAGTCGGGTCGCTCGAGGAGACGATCCGAGTGACCGCCCGGCGTCCGGCTCCGGCGGCCTCCGCTCCACGCCCCGCGCCGATGCGCGTCATGGGCGGCAACATCAAGCAGCCGTCGAAGCTGGTGGACATGCGGCCGGTCTATCCCGAGGCGATGCGCGAAGCCGGCCTCGAGGGCGTGGTGCCGATGGAGGCGATCATCGGCGTGGATGGCAGCGTGCTGTCGGTGCGGGTGTTGAGCGCGCAGGTGGCGCCGGAATTCGCCGCGTCCGCCATCACCGCCGTGAAGCAGTGGAAGTTCACGCCGACGCTCCTGAACGGCGTGCCGGTCGAAGTCCAGATGGCCGTGTCGGTGACGCTTCGGCCTGACGGACTAGTAGTGTTGGTCGTTCGTAGTCAGTTCCGAACTACTAACTACAACGACCAACTACCAACTAAAATCCCTCGTGCGCGTCGTCGTCGTCGGGGCCGGTGTCATCGGCTGTGCCGTGGCCTTCGAGTGTGCCCGGCGCGGCGCGCGCGTCCAGGTGCTCGATCCACGCCGGCCGGGCCGGGGCGCCACCTGCGCCTCGGCCGGCATCCTCGCGCCGTACATCGAAGGACACAGTCCCGAGCTCCGGGCGCTGGGCGTGCAGGGCATGGCGGCCTACGAACCGTTCCTCGCTGCGCTGCACGCCGCCGGTGCCGAGCCGCCCGAGTACCGCCGCGCGGGCACCCTTCAGGCCGCGTTCGACGACGAAGGCGCGCGCGAGCTGACCGAGCTGGCGCGTCTGCTCGCCGAGGCGGAGGTCGATCACCGGCTCATGGACGGCGCGGCGGCGCGATCGCTCGAGGCCGGCCTGTCCAATCGCGTGATCGCCGCCCTCGAGATTCCCTGCCCATGGTTACGTGTCGCCGGACGGCTTGGTGGCCGCACTCGTCGACGGCGCGACGCGCCTCGGCGCTGTGTTTTCGGTGGCCCGCGTCACCGGCGTGTCGGGCGGGCCAACGCCGCGCGTGGAAACCGAAGGAGACACGATGGACGCCGACGCGGTCATCCTGGCCGCTGGCAGTTGGGTCTCCGAACTACCAACCTCCATCGACAGTCCGCACCAACCTCCGTCGACAGTCCGTACCAACCTCCCCCGACAGTCCGTGATTCGTCCCATCCGCGGCCAGCTGTTGCACCTGAAGTCGTGCGCGACGATTGCGTCTCGCGTGTTGTGGGGCCCGGGCTGCTACATCGTGCCGCGCCAGGACGGCACCGTGCTGGTGGGCGCCACCGTCGAGGACGTGGGCTTCGACGAGCGCGCCACGCTCGGGGGAGTGCGGGCGCTCGTCGACGCGGCGTCCGCCCTGGCGCCCGGGCTGGACGCCGCCAACCTCGAGGAGGTTCGCGTCGGCCTGCGTCCGGCGACGGCCGACGAGTTGCCGATCATCGGCCCTTCGGCCACAATGCCGCAGGTCTTCTACGCGGCCGGCCACTACCGCAGCGGTGTGCTGCTGGCTCCGTTGACAGCCAGCCTTGTCGCCGGCCTGGTGCTCGACGGCCTCGCCGGGCCGGAGCTGGACGCGCTGCGGCCGGGCAGATTCGGTCTCTGAGATGCACAGGAGGTCCCATGGCGCTCTTGCCGAAGGACGAGATCGACAAACAGCTCGGCACGCTGGACGGCTGGACCTACTCGGATGATGCGATCCACAAGCAGTTCACCTTCAGCGGCTTTCCGCAGGCCGTGGAGTTCGTGAGCAGCCTGGTGGCCGACTGCGAGAGCGACGACCATCATCCCGACATCGCCATCAACTATCGCCGCGTCACGCTGTCGTGGAGCACCCACAGCCAGGGCGGCGTGACGGCCAAGGACTTCGACGGCGCGCGGATGGCCGAGCGCCACTTCCTCGAGCGATGAACCGGCCAGGGGCTCAGCCCCGACGCGCATGCGCCTGAAGAAGCTGTACAGCTCGCGCGAGGTCGCGGCCATGACCGGCCTGTCGGCGCGGCAGCTGCAATGGTGGGACGCCAACCGGCTGTTCGCGTCGGCGATCGCCTCGCACAAGACCGAAGCCGGCGGCTATACCGAGCGTCGCTATACGCCGCTGGACGTGCTCGAGCTGCAGGCGCTCGCCGACCTGCGCCATCGCGGGTTCACCGTCGGGCGCTTGCGGGCGCTGCTCGAGACGCTGCGCGACGTGTTCGGTATCCGCCTCTACGAGGCCATCGGGGACGGCGGGCCGCTCACCTTGTTCGTGGGCGGAGACCGGATCTACGCCCGCGCCGCCGACGGCCGGCTGTTCGACCTCGACACGCCGACGCAGCCGCTGCTGATGGTGGGAGAGGAACTGCCGCTGCGGCCGGTCACCGCGCGCGAGCGCCGGCGCCGCCCGGCCCCGGCCCGGCCGGCGGTCAGGAAATCGGGAACACCTTCTCGAGGCCGTCCGCCGGCCGCGGAATGACATGCACGCCGACCAGCTCGCCGACGCGGCGGGCGGCGGCGGCCCCGGCGTCGGTGGCGGCTTTCACCGACCCGACATCGCCGCGGATGATCGCGGTGACCAGCCCCGCGTCCACTTTCTGCCAGCTGACCAGCACCACGTTCGCCGTCTTCAGCATGGCGTCGGCGGCCTCGATCATGCCCACCAGCCCTCGCGTCTCGATCATGCCGAGCGCGTCGCCGAGCGGAGCCGCGGGTGCTTTGTCTTGGGCCACAGGGGGATCCTTCTTCTGACCGGCGGCCATGTTACCACCCTTGCCGTCCGCGCAGGCCGGTGATGTGCGCCAGGTGATGCGACGAATGCCAGGCGTAGTCGTGGAGCTGGAACTCCAGGGTGATGGTGGCCCCGCGTTCGGGGTGCACGAAGGTGCGCGCGAACTGCGCGTCGTCCATCGAACGGAACACCGCGGCCCAGCGCGCATGGATGCCGTCGACGATCCCCAGCGAGAGGTCGATTGGCAGCCGCATGTCGCCGAGCGCCGCCCACGCGTTCTCGTCGTAGGGCTTGATCGTCGGGTTGCTCTCCGTCAGCGCCAGCTTCGTGCGCGTCAAGCCGTTCATGTGGCTGTCCGCCAGGTGGTGAACGACCTGACGGACGGTCCACCCCTGCGGCCGGTACGGCGTATCCAGCTGCCGATCGTTCAAGCCGTTGACGGCCGCGCGCAGTTCGGCTGGCAGCGCGGCGATGCGGTCGATGGCGGCCTTGCGGGTCGCACCGGTGAACGACATCGCGGCGTCGAACTCGCCGACCGGATAGCGCAGGGCCTCGAGATCCATCTCTGACTTGTACCTCAGGTTCGTTGAGATTGCACCGCGCCGTCTTCACTACAATCGGGAGCCATGCGCCTTGTCGTCGCCGAGGGCGAGCTCCTGGAGCGCGTGCTCGACAGCACGTATCCGGTCTGGAACGACGGGCTGTCCAGGCAGGCCTATTCCCGGTGGAACACTGCGCAGCTGCGCACGCCGTGGGGCCGTGAGCGCCTGACCCGTTTCGCGCTGCTCGACGAGAACGCAGGGCTGCTGGCGTCGTTGAAGCGCTATCGATACGACGTGCGCCTCGGCGCCCGCGAAGGCTGGATGTGCGGCATTGGCGCCGTTCTGACGCCGCCGGATCACCGGGGGAAGGGCCATGCCGGCGCGTTGATCGAGCAGGTGCTGGCGAACGCGCAGCGCGAGGGCGCGCTGGTGGCGGGTCTCTTCTCGGAGATCGGCGAGGGTTACTACGCGCGGCTCGGATTCGCGAGGGTGCCGATGGACGAGGTCACGGTCAACGTGACCGTGAAGGACGGTGCACCGGCGATGCTCGTCCGCGCCGGCACCGAGCGCGACTACGACTCGATCTGCGCGATGCACGCGACGCGAGCGGCCGCGGCCACCTTTGCGCTCAGGCGCGATCCGCCGGCGCTGCACTATGCGCTCGCGAAGAAGCGGCTCTTCGCCGGGCTGAGCGCGCCGGGCACCCGCCAGCTGGAGTTCTTCGTCGCCGAGGAGGGCGCCTCGGCGGCCGCCTACGTGGTGCTGTCGCAGAACCAGTACGGCTGGACGCTGGAGGAGGCCGGCGACCGGGACCCCGCCGGCGCCCGCCTGGGCGGGATGCTGCAGGTGCTGGGCGCCCGCGAGCCCTCGCTGCGGGCGCCGCTGATCCGGGCCTGGTGGCCGCCGTCGTTCCCGGTGCCTCCCCAGCTTTCCCTGAGTCGCCGCACCGATCCGAAGGACATCTTCATGCTGCGCCCGCTCCAGGACGTGCTGTACGAATTCGGCGCGGGCGACGTTTTCTACTGGCGGAGTGACTACTTTTAGGGCACTTCACAGTTTGGCCAGCGGTCGTATAACCAAGTTTGCCGGCAGTATGATCCGCCCTTGGCCCGATCACGGAGCGATTGAGCGATGCCGCTGCAGGCTGGCGATCGGCTGGGTCGGTATGAGGTCGTTCACCCGCTGGGCAACGGCGGGATGGGTGAGGTCTATCGCGCGCGGGACGCCCGGCTCAAGCGCGATGTGGCGTTGAAGGTGCTGCCGGAGCAGCATCGCTTCGACGCACGGCGCCTCGCTCGCTTGGAGCACGAGGCGCGAGCGCTGGCGGCGGTGAACCATCCCAACATCGCGACGCTGTACGGGATCGAGGAAGGCCGCGGGCTGCAGGCGCTGGTGATGGAGCTGGTCGAAGGAGAGACCCTGGCCGATCGCCTCGCACGAGCCAGGCGGACGCGAGGCGCCGGCCTGCCCGTTGCCGAGGCGGTGGCCATCGGCGCGCCAGGTGGCCGATGCGCTGGAAGCCGCGCACGAGCGCGGCATCGTCCACCGCGACCTGAAGCCGGCCAACATCAAGGTGCGCGCCGATGGCACGGTCAAGGTGCTGGATTTCGGCCTGGCTCTCGGTGGCGATTTCGAATTGGACCCCGATCCCGCTCTGGCCACCGCCACCACATCGAACGTGTGGGGCCCCGCCGCCGGCACTCCCGCCTACATGAGCCCCGAGCAGGCCCGCGGCAATCCGGTCGATCGGCGCGCCGACGTCTGGGCGTTCGGATGCGTGCTCTACGAGATGCTGGCGGGCAAGCGCGCCTTCGGCGGTGACACGGCCTCGGACGTGATCGCCCAGGTGATCGAGCGCGAACCTGATTTCAGCGCGCTGCCCCCGGGCACGACGCCGTCGATCCGCCGCCTGCTGCGGCGAACGCTGGTCAAGGATCCCCATCATCGGCTCCACGACATCGCCGACGCACGGTTGGAGCTGGTCGACGCCGATGTCGCGGAGGCGTCACCACCCGCCTCGGTCGCGGCCGTCGCCAGCCGGCGGCCCAGCCGGACGAGCGCCGCTCGCCGCGACCCTGTTCCTCGCCATCGCCGGCCTGAGCTGGATGACGCTGCGCGGTGCCCCCGACACGCCGGCGCGCGTCAGCCGCTTCGAGATCGTGCCGCCGGCGTTCGCGCCGCTGCGCGACGGGGGAGACGAAACCCGGCTCTTCGCCGTCTCGCCCGACGGAACCCGCGTTGCCTACCTCACCACCAAAGGCCTGGCTGTCCGCACGCTCGACCAGCTTGACGTCGTCGTGCTCGACGCCCCCAACATCGGCTTCTTCCCGTTCTTTTCACCGGACGGCAAATGGATTGCCGGCACGCTCGACGGCGTCAACAAGGTCTCCGTCGCTGGCGGGCCGGTGATTCGCCTGGCGGACACCGCCGCCGGCGCCATCGGCGCCTGGGGTGACGACGGCATCGTGTTCGCCGACGTCAACGGGCTGTTTCGGGTATCCGCCGACGGCGGCATGCCCGAACGATTGCCCCTGGGCGCGCTCGGTCCCGAGCGAGCAGGTGACGTTTCCCGAGCCGTTGCCAGGCCGCCGGGCCGTGCTCGTCACGGTGATCTCCACGAAGTCGAACACGCTCGGCGACTCGGCCACCTCGTCCACCGCCCGCATCGAGGCACTGGACCTCGACAGCGGCGCACGGACCGTCGTCGTCAGAGGCGGCGGACGGCCACGCTATCTGCCGTCAGGTCATCTGCTCTACGCATCCGGCGAGCGCTTGTTCGTTGTGCGCTTCGATCTCGCACGGTTGACGACCGTCGGCGAGCCGGTGCAGCTCGGCGACGGGTCGGCGGAGTTCGCGCGCGTCCAACGACGGCACGCTGGTGTACGGCGTCGGCCTCGGCCGCGGCCGGCGGGAGCTGGTATGGGTGGATCGCCGCGGCCGCGAGCAGCCGCTGGGCGTGCCGGTTGCCGAGTACGCCTACCCCCGTATCTCTCCCGACGGCACCCGCATCGCGCTGGACGTGCCCGGGCCGAATCGCGACATCTGGATGTGGGACGTCAAGCGCCAGGTGATGGAGCGCTTCACCTCCGACCCGACCGAGAACGTGATGCCGGCATGGAGCCCGGACGGCAAGCACCTGGCCTTCACCAGTGGCCTTTCTGGCGTGCCCAACATGTTCGTGCAGGCAACCGACGGTTCAGGCGCCGCGGAGCAGCTGCGAAAGAGCCCACTGCTGAATCAGGCTGTCTCTTTCGCGTCCGACGGCCGCCTGATCTTCACCGAGTCTGTGCCGGGCCGCGGCAGGGACATCAAGGCGCTTCATCTCGGCACCAAAGAGGTCGAAGCCTTGATACAGGCGCCCGGGGAGCAATTGAGCCCAGAGGTCTCGCCGGATCGGCGGTGGATCGCCTACATGTCGGACGAGACCGGACAGTTCGAGGTCTACGTCCGGCCTTACGCTGCCCCCGACAGCGGCCGCTGGAAGGTGTCCGCCAACGGGGGACGATCGCCGTTGTGGTCCCGCGATGGACGGGAGCTGTTCTATCGCGACTTCGGCGGCGCCCTGCTCTCGGTGTCGATCGCGGCCGACCATACGTTCATGCCAGGGCCGTCCGTGACGATCATCCCGGCCAGCCGCAAGTACGCCGGCTTCGGCTCGGCGATCGGCGCTCGCAGCTACGACGTGTCGCCCGACGGCAGCCGCTTCCTGATGATCAAGAACCTGGACGACGGTGCCCAGCCGTCGTTCGTCGTCGTGCAGAACTGGCTGGCGGAGGTCGCGGATCGGCTGCTGCCGCGGTGAGCCTCCTGCGGGGAGTACAGGAGGCTCACCACGCCAGCAGGCGGTGAACGTCAGTCGAGCGGCTGGAACGCGTGCGCGAACACCTGGTCAGCCGACTGCTTCGCCTGGCGCCGCGCCACCTCGTCGGCGGACCGGAAGTGGATGCCGAGCAGGATTCGGCCATCCACGGTGTCGTCGGCCAACGCCGAGAAGCGATGGTAGGTCCGCGGCGCGATCGGCTGCCCGTTTTCGGTCGCGGTGGTGATCGCCTGGAACGTCCAGACGTCGTCGCCGAAGAAGTTTTCGAGCGAGCGCGTAACGGCGCCGGTCAGCGAGTTGGCGCCAGACGTGTAATCCGGGTAGGGCGGGTCGTTGATGAGCGGCAGCCAGCCCGGGTCAGGCGTCGGTTCGCGGGTTGCCGTCATCGGCGGCCTCGAGGATCGCGGTGCTGGGCCGCCAGAAGTTGTAGTAGCGCTTGCTTTTCCAGGCGTTGATCGCCGAATCGGAGGCCGACACGTAGGCCAGCGCGAAGAGCCGGGCCGAATCGCCGCTGTCGGTCAAGCGCGCAGCCGCCACGCTCCGCAGGACGTTGTTCAGGATCACCAGAAAATTCCCCGAGAAGAACAAAGCCATCGTGGTCTGCTCCGGCGTTCGGCTACTGTCCGTTCGCCTTCCCAGGGCTTTCACCTCGTTGTATTCCTTCGTGTACAAGCCGCTCGTCAGGGGCGGCGGCCCCGGCTCGTGCAGCTGGCCCTCCCTGTCCTTTTGCACGAACGGCGTCATGTCGCCGATCCACGGTCCTGCCATCGGCGCGAACCCCGGCGGCGTGGGGCGCCACTGGCCCGGCTCGGTTTCCCGTGAAGATCCTGACCGTGTGGACAGCCGTCGAGCCGGCATATGCTTTGACAACAACTGGGCCCGACCCCGAGATCTCGCTCAAGCTGACCGATCAAGGAGCGCTGGCCGAGGCTCGATCCCCGAGCGCGGAAGCTCGTCGTGACGCTCTACTACTACGAGGAGCTGACGCTACGCGAGATCGGCGAGGTGCTGGGCGTCACCGAGTCGCGCGTCTCGCAGCTGCACACGAAGGCGATCCTCTGGGCGCGGCCCCGCGAGCCGGCCGAGACATAGAGAAGGCCCGCCGGAGCGGGCCTTCTCGCCATAGCCGCCTGGGCGGCGTTGCTTGCAGGTCAGTGGTTGCCCACGGGTTGGAAGTAGTTCGCGGCTGCGAAGTTCGCGATGTCTGCTCCGAGCTGCCGGCCCTGCACGTCCGCGGTGCGGAAGTGGAGGCCCGCCCAGATGCGCGCCAGGACGAGCTCGTCGAGCGCCTGCGGGAAGCTGGTGAACGTTCGCGTCGCATCCCCGCCGGGATTCGCGAAAACGCTTGTGATCTGGTAGCCGCCCGCCGGGGCATCGCCGAAGAACATCCGCAGCACGCCGGTGTGCGCGCCGTCGAGGCCGAGATGTCCCGACACATGGTCGGGATAGGGCGCTGAGAGCAGCGGCGTCCACGGCAGCGTCCCCGGCGGGTCAGGCGAAGTCGCGGGGTTGCCGTCCTCCGCAGCCCTGCGGATCGCCTGAAACGGCCGCCAGAAGCTGAAGTGGTACCTGTCGTTCCAGTCGTTGATCGCCGCGTCCGCCGCCGCGAGGTTCTGCATCGCGAGGAGACGTGCGCTCTCGATCGCGTCGAGGTCGTTCCATGCGATGAGCTGCCGGGCGACGTCGTTCCAGCTCGCGACGGGGTTGCTCTGCCACCATTTGGCGATGTACGTCTGGGTTGCGGTCCGGGCCGAGGGCGTCACCACGCCGTCGCCGCCGAGCGCCTTGACCTCCTTGAACTCCGCCGCGTAGGCGGCGCTGGTGAGTGCAAGTGGACCGGCGGAACGGAATTGCGACGAGCTCTGCATCAGGAACGGCTCGACGCCACCCACCCACGGCGTGGGGTCGAGCACCGTCGTGCCGTTGGGCGCCACCGGATCCCAGAACCCAGGGCTCGCGTTCGGGACGAACTGAGACGGCCCGAACCGTCCATCGCCCTGTCTCGCGTCGATCATGGCTTCCGCCGCCGCGGTCCCGGCAGCGACTCCCATGTTCTTGAACGGCGAGTCGGGTATCGCGTTCGTCGCCGTTTGGTACTGCGACGCGAGCGACGCGAGCAGGGTCGCCCTGTTGGGGAACGTGATGCTCTGGGGCACCGTTTCCACGATGTTCTTCAGAACCAGGTAAGCGGCCGTTGCGACGGCCGCTTCATCGGACGCTGTATTTCCGAACCGCCTCTTCAGGAGGTACGGCCGAAAGTGCTTCGGCGTGATCGCGTTGACCGCGTCGTAGACGGCCCCCTGGACCATTCCCATGTTGATTTGAGATACCGGGGGTGCCCCGCCAGCGGGCCCCGGAAGCCCGGGTCCTGGAATCCCGACGAGCGTACTGATCGCAATGATGTTCCACTGCATCACCGCGGTTGCGTCAGCGGTTGCGGGTGGTGCGGCCGAAGCGCCGATGACGCCGAGTCCTGCCAGGACTGCAACGAGCGCCGCCGCGAGCCAAATGGACCATTTACGTGCCATGTCTGCCCCCTCTCCCTCGTCAGCCCATTCCTTGCGGGTCGCGAGACCGCCCTGTAGGATCACGACCCCGCCGGTGGATCGTGCTCAACCGCTCGGCAGGAATCCTGGGGGAGTTGGGGGAATTTCGGGGGATTGCGGTGATGGGGATTGCGGCCCGTTTCTCGGGCTATCGGCTCGACGGCGCCGCGCGGCGGCTGACGCGCGACGGCGCGGACGTGCACCTGACGCCCAAGGCCTTCGATCTGCTGTGCCTGCTGGTGGACGCGGCCCCTCGCGTCGTGCCCAAGGCCGAACTCCACGAGCGGCTGTGGCCCGACTCCTACGTGTCCGAGGCCACCCTGACCGGACTGGTCAAGGAGCTGAGGCGCGCCCTCGATGCACCGGGACCGTCCTCGTACATCCGGACGGCGCACGGCGTCGGCTACGCGTTCGCGGCCGACGCCGGTGGACACGGCGCCCCATCCTCCGATGCGCGGCACTGGCTGCTGGTCTCGGGGCGGTCGATCGTGCTGGCCGCTGGCGAGAACCTGATCGGCCGCGACCCGCGCGCGGCGGTGTGCCTGGATTACGCGGGCGTGTCGCGGCGCCACGCGCGCGTTGTGCTGGACGCTGACGGCGCGACGCTCGAAGACCTGGGCAGCAAGAACGGCACGCGCCTCGGCGACGCGCCCGTCACCACGGCGGTAGCGCTGCGGGACGGCGACTCGATCCGGGTCGGCCCGGAGGTCATCGTCTACCGGAAGTCGGAGGAAGGAGCGACCACCGAGACCCAGCTGGGCTGAATGGCCAAGCCTCTCTACACCGGCTCGACCCGCACCTCGACCTCGACCACCTGTTTGCCGCCTCCGAGCGCGATGCCCTTCACCGGGGCGACGTCGCCGTAATCACGTCCCCACGCCACGGTGATGTGTCCGGTTCCCGGCCGCACGTCGTTGGTCGGATCCAGGTCGAACCAGCCGCCGCCCGGGACGAACACCGACACCCAGGCGTGAGACGCTTCGGCGCCGAGATACTTGGTCCCGCTGCGCAGGTAGCCGCTGACGTAGCGCGCGGCCAATCCCATCGACCGCAGCGCGCCGATCATCACGTGCGAGAAGTCCTGGCACACGCCGCGCCTGGACGCGAACGCGTCGAGGACCGGGGTGTCGATTCGCGTCGCCTTCGGCTCGTAGCGGAAGTCGGCGTGGATGCGATGCGACAGGTCGCCCGCAGCGTCGGTCAGGGCGCGCCCCGGTGC
The DNA here is from genome assembly GCA_963713655.1 of uncultured Acidobacteriota bacterium. Taxonomy (GTDB): domain Bacteria; phylum Acidobacteriota; class Vicinamibacteria; order Vicinamibacterales; family UBA2999; genus CAWEBF01. The sequence goes on along the minus strand of CAVQMT010000018.1, from coordinate 178,528 downwards.
GAAGCTGGCGCGCGCGTAGTCGGCCAGCACCGGGTCAGTGGTGACGAACGGCGAGGCCAGCGTGAACTCGAACGCCTCGAGCACTTCGGGACGATCGTGCGCGGCCATGTCGTCCCGCACCGTCTCCCACGGTGTGTCCGCGGCCGCCGGCATCGTGCGCTCGGCCACGTCCACCATGCTCGTGGCCACGGTGGTGAATTTGTCGTGGCTCTCCACAATCGTGAAGCTGGTGACCTCGTTGCCGAAGTAGTCCTTGTGCCGCGCGACCGACGCGGATTCCGGCGTCGTATGAATCCGCGATTCGACCAGCGTCTGCCAGGGGAGCGCCCGTGGCGTCAGCCGCACCTCGCTCAGGCACTGCGAGACCGTGGCCTCGTAGGCGTATTCAGTGGTGTGGGTCGCGCGGTACAGCATGACTTGTGCGAGGTCAGCTGAGCCGCAGGCGCGACGGCACCGAGTGACTGAGGTAGCGCGCGGCGAGCGCGGTGGCCAGGTCGGCCATCGCCGCCTTCACCGCCTGCAGGTGCTTTTCGAGCGCCGGCCTCTTGCCGTCCACGTCACGCCGCTTGAGGTCGTCAACGTTCGCGTCCTGCAGCAGCCGCCCGACCCGCAAGGCCAGCCCCGTTTCCGACGGCGCGCCGCCAACGCCGCGATCCTCCTGGTGGGCCGGCAGGCCCTGGATGCGCTCGGCCACGACCGCGATCTGATAGGCGACCGACCGCGGATTGCTGACGTCGCTCATCAGCAGCTCGAGCACGTATCGTGTGCGGATCGAGGCCAGGTAGCGCGACCGGTAGGTGGTGGAGCTGTCGGCCACCTGTAGCAGCACCTCGAGGTACTGGTCGTCGGGGAACGGTGCCTGCGCCACGCCCACCCGCAGCAGCTCCAGCATCTGCAGCGCGCGCTCCATCCGCCGGCCGATGGCCATGAACCGCCAGCCGTGGCCGCGGGTCGGGTTCTCGGCCAGCAGGCCCGCGAACGCCGACAGCATGATCACCACGTCGTCGAGCTTGGCCATCGCCGCTACCACGCGGCGTTCGTGGTTCGCCGGCGCCACGTCCGCGAACAGCTCGTCAATCTGCTGCAGTACACGCCAGGTGTCGGGCGACAGACGCTCCTTCACTTCCCAGCTCAGTCGTCGCAGCTGTGCGAGGTTCCAGCCGATGCTGGCCGCGCCCTTGGCGTCGAGCACCATATCGGTGAGCAGGCGTTCGATGCTCCACCACCGCCGCACCGACGCATGCCGGTATTCCGCCGGCAGCAGATCCAGGCCGCGGAGGTAATGCACCACGGTGTTCAGCGCCACCTCCCGGCCGTGATCCGCTTCCACTGACAGTCCCGGCAGCAGCACGCGAATCAGCCGCGCGTTCGCCTCGAGCCGCTCGGCGTAGCGGCCCAGCCAGAACAGGTTGTCGGCCATGCGGCTCGACAGCTCGGTGGACGCGGCGTAGGTGGCACGCGGCGCGGGCGGCCGCACGTCTCGCCCCGCCGCCTCATGCTCCCGGCCCAGCACCCACGTGTCCTTGCTGCCGCCGCCGCGCTGCATCGATACGACCAGGGACTGCTGGCCGGTGGCGACGCGCGTCAGCCCGCCCGGCAACACCGAATAGGACGAGCCGTTCCAGGCGGCAATCACCCGCAGCACGAGGTGACGGGGCTCGAGGCCGCGATGCGTATGGACCGGTGTCGTGGACAGGTCCACCTGCTCCTGTGCCACGAAGCGCTCGGGCTGCGCCTCGACGCGCGCGGCCAGCTTGCGGCGTTCGCTCTCGGTCATCATCGACGGGAACTCGGCGTGGTGCCCGAACTGCGGAAACGCCGGCTTGATCACCAGGTGCTCGAACCGCTCCATCGCCTGCCGCCGCGGCTTGTCCTGGCCGAACCACCAGGTGGCGACCGACGGCATCAGCAGCTCCTCGCCCAGCACCTGGCGGCACAAGGTGGGTAGGAACGCCATCAGTGCGGGCGCCTCCACCAGGCCGCTGCCCAGGCAGTTGGCGATGTAGACGTTGCCGGCGCGCGCCGCCTGCACCATGCCCGGCACGCCCAGCAGCGAATCGCCGCGCAGCTCCAGCGGATCGCAGAAGTCGTCGTCCAGCCGGCGCAGGATCACGTCCACGGGGTTCAGCCCCGCCAGCGTCTTCAGGTAGACGCGGCTGTCGCGCACGGTGAGATCGGCGCCGCCGACCAGGGGAAAGTCCCACTGCCGGGCGAAGAACGAATGCTCGAAGTAGGTTTCGCTGTTGGGTCCGGCCGTCAGCACGACGACGCGCGGATCGGGCGTGCGCTGCGGCGCCAGCGCCAGCAGAGCCTTGATCATCACCTCGAAGAAATCGTGCAGCGGGCGGACGTGGCAGCGTTCGAGCACCGACGGCAGGGTGCGCGAGCTGACCAGCCGGTTTTCGAGCGCATAGCCCGACGCCCGAGGGCGCCTGCGTGCGGTCCGAGATCACCCACCAGTGGCCATCCGGGGCGCGCGCGATGTCCACTGCGCAGTTGTGCAGGAAGACGCCGCCGTTCGGCACGATGCCGTGACAGGGACGGAGGAACCCGGGGTTGGCAAAGACCGCCTTGGGCGGGATGTGTCCGTCGCGGACCAGCCGGTGGCTGCCGTAGAGATCGGCCAGGATGGCGTTGAGCAGTGTTGCCCGCTGCACCACCGCCCGCTCGATGCCGGCCCATTCGGCCGCGTCGAGCGCCAGCGGCAGCAGATCCATCGGCCACGGCCGGGCGGTGCCGCGCGGATCACCGTGGACGTTGTAGGTAACGCCATTGGCCTGGATCAGCCGCTGCCCGGCGTCCCACCGGCGCGAGAATTCCTCATAGCCCATGCGCTGCAGGGCCACCGCCAGGCGCCGCCAGTGTGGACGCGGCCGCCCGGAGGGATCCAGCGCCTCGTCCCAGTGGTCGGACTCGGGCGGGCGATACCCCCAGTCCGTCTCTCGCGCGGTTGGCGATGACGAGGCGGCGTCGCTCACGCCGTGGTGGATCCTGCCGCCGGCCGCCGGCGGAGATCGAGGGTGTGCGGGAATTCGGGGTTCTCGGTCATCCGTGGACTCAGTGTTGCGCCCGGTGTATGGCCGAACTCGAAGAACCGGGCCCGGCGTCGGGCCTCGGCCTCCTGAGAGTTTATCGGCACGGTCTCGTAATTCCGGCCCCCCGGATGGGCGACATGATACGCGCAGCCGCCGATCGAGCGCCCGGCGCGCCGGTCCACGAGGTCGAAGATTAGCGGCGTGTGCACCGGAATGGTCGGATGCAGGCAGCGGGGCGGCTGCCAGGCCCGGTACCGGACGCCGCACACGAACTCGCCCTCGATGCCGGTGGGCTGCAGCGGCAGCTGGAACTGGTTGCAGGTCACCGTGTGGCGTTCGGGCACGAGGCCCTTGACCCGCACCTGCAGGCGCTCGACCGACGAGTCCACGTAGCGCGCGGTGCCGCCGCCGCCCGGCTCCTCACCCAGCACGTACCAGGGCTCGATCGCCTGCCGCAACTCCACCTCGACGCCTTCGTAGCACACTCGCCCGTAGACCGGGAACCGGAACTCCACGTGCGGCCCGAACCATGCGGCATCGACCGCGTAGCCGGCGCCGCGCAGGTCGCCTACGACCGCCGTGAAGTCCCGCTCGACGTAATAGGGCAGCAGGAACGCATCGTGAAGCCGTGTGCCCCAGCGAATCGGCGCGTCGCAGAATGGCGCGCGCCAGAACCATGCCACCAGCGCGCGCACGAGCAGTTGCTGCGCCAGGCTCATGCGCGCGTGCGGCGGCATCTCGAAGGCGCGCATCTCCAGCAGGCCCAGGCGGCCCGACGCGCTGTCGGGCGAGTACAGCTTGTCGATGCAGAACTCGGCGCGGTGCGTGTTGCCGGTCACGTCCACGAGCAGGTTGCGGAAGATGCGATCCACCAGCCACGGGGGACAGGAGCCGGCGGCACCGCTCAGCAGGCTCATCGCGATCTCCAGTTCGTAGACCGCGTCGGTGCGCGTCTCATCCACGCGCGGGGCCTGGCTGGTCGGGCCGATGAAGACGCCGGAGAAGAGATAGGAGAGCGACGGGTGGTTCAGCCAGTAGCCGATCAGGCTCTTGAGCAGGTCGGGACGCCGCAGGAACGGGCTGTCGGCCGGGGTCGGGCCGCCCAGCACGACGTGGTTGCCGCCGCCGGTGCCGGTATGGCGGCCGTCGATCATGAACTTCTCGGTGCCGAGCCGGCACTGCCGCGCCTGTTCGTAGAGGGTGGTCGTCGTCTCCACCAGCGCCCGCCAGCTTGCCGACGGGTGGACGTTGACCTCGATCACGCCGGGATCCGGCGTGACCTTGATCTGCTGGATGCGCGGATCGAACGGCGGGGCGTAGCCCTCGATCAGGACCGGCATGGCCAGCCGCCCAGCCGTGTCTTCGACGGCCGCGATCAGGTCCACGTAGTCGCGCGCCGACTCCACCGGCGGCAGGAACACGCACACCTTGCCCGCGCGCGGCTCCACCGCGAGAGCAGTCTTGACGAGCGGCGCGCCCGAAGCCTGTAGCCCGGAGCCCGGAGCCCCGCCATTCCCTAGTGATTGCTCGTTCTGCGTCTGGCGCGTCGCGCGCGCCGCCTCGCCGGCGACAGCGACCTGCGCCTGCGCCCGGCGCGAGGACGCTGCCACCGCGAACGAGGCCGGCCTGGCCGCCGCCGGATCCGGCAGCGGCTGCCACGCGCTCATCGGATCGACTCGGAAACACCTCGAAGGACGGGCCCGCGGGCAGGCTGTCCATCGGCAGCCGATAGCCGACGGGCGAGTCGCCCGGGACCAGGAAGAGGTGCCGGGCGCGCAGCATCCACAGCCCCGATTGCCATAGCGGCCCATCCTTGCCAGGCACGCGCGCCAACGGGAGCACGAAGCCCGTCGGCGTGCCCAGCCCGCGGCTGAACACGCGGCGCAGGCGCTCCCGCTCCTCCGGATCGTCGAGCGTGTTGTCCTCGGGATCCACATTGATCGGGAGCTGGCGCTCCTTGTGGACGTAGGCGAGCGGGTCTTCGAATGCGGTGAGCACGTGATCGCGCTCGACCGACAGCCGTTCGGCCAGCGCCTCGGCGAAGGCCAGCGCCTCCGCCGTGCCGTGGCCGTAGTCGCGATCGTCCTCCGCGGCGAGAGCTGCGTTTCTCCACAGCGGCACGCCGTCGGTACGCCAGAAACAGGTGAAGGCCCAGCGCGGCAGCGACTCGCCCGGGTACCACTTGCCCTGCCCGTAGTGAAGCAGGCCGCCGGGCGCGAAGCTGTCGCGCACGCGCCTGAGAAGGCCGCCGGCCAGGCCACGTTTGGTCGGCCCGGTGGCCGCGGTGTTCCACTCGTCGCCGTCCATGTCGTCGATCGACACGAAGGTGGGCTCGCCGCCCATCGTCAGGCGCACGTCGCCGGCAGCCAGGTCGGTGTCGACGCGATCGCCGAGCGCGACGATGTCGCGCCACTGCGCGTCGGTGTACGGCTTGGTGACGCGCGGATCCTCGTGGATCCGCGTCACCGACATCTCGTGGTGGAACTCTACCTGGCTCGGGCTCACCAGGCCCGAGACCGGCGCCGCCGACTCCGCGTTCGGCGTTGCCGCCAGCGGAATGTGTCCCTCGCCCGCGAAGAGCCCGGAGGTCGGGTCGAGGCCCACCCACCCCGCGCCCGGCAGGTAGACCTCGGCCCAGGCGTGGAGATCGGTGAAGTCCTGCGGCGGGCCGGCGGGGCCGTCGAGCGGCTTCTGATCGGGCACCAGCTGGATCAGATAGCCGGACACGAAGCGGGCGGCCATGCCCAGGTGCCGCAGCGTTTCCACCAGCAGCCAGGCGGAGTCGCGGCAGGAGCCGCTGGCGGTGTCGAGCGTGACCTCGCTCGTCTGCACGCCCGGTTCCATCCGAATCAGGTAGCGGACCTCCGACTGGATGCGCCGGTTCAGATCGACGAGGAACCCGACGGTGTGCGTGTGGGTGTGCGGAAACGAGGCCAGCAGCGCGGCGAGGCGCGGGCCCGGCGGGGCGACGTAGAGGAACGGCTCCAGCTCGGCGCGCTGCAGCTCGTCGTAGACGAACGGCACTTGGTCGGCGCTCGGCTCCAGGAAGAAGTCGAACGGGTTCACCACCGTCATCTCGGCCACCAGGTCCACTTCGAGCGAGAACACCGTCGTCTCGGTCGGGAAGGTCAGCCGGGCCAGGTAGTTGCCCTGCGGATCCTGCTGCCAGTTGATGAAGTGGCTCGCCGGCTCGATGCGCAGCGAGTAGCTGTGCACCGGCGTCCGGCTGTGCGGCGCCGGCCGCAGCCGGACCACCTGCGGCGACAGCGTCACCGGGCGGTCGTAGTGATAGACGGTCTTGTGGTGCAGCGCGACACGGATTCCCATAGGTGATCAGGCGGTCTGGTTCTGTTGCGAATCAACCGGGCCAGGCGTGGCCGGTGCGGGACGCGCACGGCGAAGTCGTCGCGGAGGCTGCTGTCCACCGCGTTCATCTTCAGCTGCAGCCGGTCCAGGTACTCGTGCAAGCCGCCGCGGATGACCGTGTCCACGGAGGTGAAGTCCAGCTCCGCCCGCAGCTGCCCCATCAGCTGCTCGGAGCGGTAGCGGAAGGCGCCGATCGGCGTGCCGGTGATGGCCTGCAGCGATTCGCTCGCCGAGGTGACGCAGAACCGCACCGCGCGCGGGAACTCGTTGTCCATCACCAGGAACTCCACGACGTTGAGCGGCGAGATGCGCCCGTACTTCTTGCGATACATCTCGAAGCCGCTCACCGACTTCAGCACTGCCGACCAGTGAATGTCGTCGTAGGGGGTGCCGATGTCCTGCGCCGACGGCAGCAGCATGAAGTACTTCACGTCCAGGATCCGCGACGTCTTGTCGGCGCGCTCGAGCATGCGGCCGAGCCGCATGAAGTGCCACGCCTCGTTGTGCGTCATCGTCGCGTCGGTCACGCCGGCGAAGTGATGGCAGCCCATGCGGATCTCGCGGAACGCATCCAGCATCCGCTCGGGCTCGGGCAGCGAGCGCTGTGACTGGATCTGCAGGTACATGCTGTTGACCTGCGCCCACATCTCCGAGGAAATGGTCTCGCGCACCGACCGCGCGTTCTCGCGCGAGAACCGCAGGCAGGAGGAGATCGAATTGGGGTTCTCGAGGTCGTAGGCCAGGTACTCGATCACCCGCGCCTGCGTCGCCTCGCCGAACCGCTCCTTGAAGACCGCGGCGTCGCCGTTGGTGTCGATCAGCGGCTGCCACTGCTGCGCCGGCGCCAGCGGCAGGTCGATCTGCAGGTTCAGGTTGACGCCGATGAAGCGCGCCACGTTCTCGGCCCGCTCGATGTAGCGCGCCATCCAGTACACCGAGTCGGCCACCCGGCTCAGGAGCGGCATCGGCTCGACTCTCATGACCGGCCCCCCGCGTCGGGCGACAACACCCAGGTGTCCTTGCTGCCGCCGCCCTGCGACGAGTTCACGACCAGCGATCCCTTGCGCAGCGCGACCCGCGTCAGCCCGCCCGGCACCACCCGGATGTCGTCGCCGTAGAGGATGTAGGGGCGCAGATCGACATGGCGGCCCTCCAGCGCGTCGCCGACAAGCGTCGGCACGCGCGACAGGCCCAGCGTCGGCTGCGCGATGTAGTTCCGTGGCGATCGCGGTGATCTTCGCGGCAAAGGCCTCGCGCTCGGCGGCGGTCGAGGCCGGCCCAATCAGCATGCCGTAGCCGCCGGCCTCGTTGGCCGCCTTGACGACCAGCGTGTCGAGGTTCTGCAGCACATGTTGCCGGTCGGCGTCGCGCCAGCACAGGTAGGTGGGCACGTTCGGGATGATGGCGTCTTCGCCTTCGTAGTACTTGATCATCTCGGGGACGTAGGCGTACATGACCTTGTCGTCGGCGACGCCGTTGCCGGGGGCATTCGCCAGCGCCACGCGGCCGGCCCGGTACGCCTTCACCAGTCCCGGCACGCCGAGCAGCGAGTCGGGCCGGAACGCCTCCGGGTCCAGGAAGTCGTCGTCGATGCGGCGGTAGATCACGTGCACCCGCCGCAGGCCCTTGGTGGTCCGCATCCACACCGTGTCGTCCTCGACCACCAGGTCCCGCCCCTCCACCAGCGGGATCCCCATCATCTGCGCCAGGTAGCTGTGCTCGAAGTAGGCCGAGTTGTACATGCCAGGCGTCAGCAGCACGACCACGGGCTGGTCGGTCGCGTCGCCCGGTGCGATCGCCTGCAGGGTCTCGAGCAGCAGGCTCGGGTACTCGAACACCGGCCGGACCCGCAGCCCGTCGAACACCTGCGGGAACGTCCGCTTCATCAGGTCGCGGTTCTCGAGCATGTAGGAGACGCCCGAGGGCACGCGCAGATTGTCCTCGAGCACATAGATCTGGCCGTCGGAGTGCCGCACCAGGTCGGTGCCGGTGATGTGGCACCAGACGCCCTTGGGCGGGTTCACGCCGATGCATTGCGGCCGGTAGAACGTCGCGCTGTGCACGACCTCCGCCGGCACGATGCCGTCCTTGATGATCCGCTGCTCGTGGTAGATGTCGTTGATGAACTGGTTCAGCGCGTGGATGCGCTGGCGCAGACCGCGTTCGATCCACTCCCACTCGGACGCGCGGACGATGCGGGGCACGAGGTCGAACGGGAACGGCCGCTCGGTGCCGGCCGAATCGCCGTAGACGTTGAAGGTGATGCCCAGCTGGACGAGGACGCGCTCGGCGGCCTGCTGGCAGCGCTGCAGCTGGCCGTCCCCCAGGCCGCCGATGGTATCGAGGAGAAGTTGCGCTTCAGGTCGCGGCCGGCCCTCGGCGTCGAACATCTCATCGTAGAAGCCGCCGGTGTCGTAGCCGTCCAACCGCATTGCTGGCCCCTCCGCCTGTCGCGATCCTAGCCAAAACCGCGGCGCAGTGAACAGCTTTGCGTGGGCCCATTTTTGTCACTTTGGCGAAGAGTGTATCCACAAATGTCTGAACGACCGTGGCGGCTGCCGCGATCAGCGGCGTTCCACGACGTCGCAGCGCCAGCGAGCGAGACTCGCCGTAGTCGATCGAGAACCGTGTCGCCTTGTCTCTCAGACCTTCCAGAAACTCGGGGTCTTGTGTTTCGCCGTCGTCCAGGTAGTCTACCGCCACAGCGAAGTACGACTGGTGTGGCGGCAGGCCGCGCACGCGGAAGGTCGCCGTCGGCGGCGGTTTTCAGCGCGCGCACGTGGCGCGCGGGGAACGCCCAGAGCGCGGGCTCGTCAGGAAACACCACGACGTCCACGTCAGGTGCCGGTCGAGAGTCGCCCGTCACGCTACCGTCGAGCTGGGTGACTCGGTCGGTCAACACCACGCGCACGTCGTGAGAGGCGCCGCGCAGATCGAGCACGCGGTCGGTCATGTCGGTGTTGTCCACTTCGGCCGCCTTCAGCATCCAGCCGTCCGGCGCCACGACGCCGAGGCTGAACCCGCCGCGGATGATTGGCAGGCGGAACGTGAACGGTGGCAGGGGAGCGCCCCGGTCCGGGGCCACTCGGCCGCGGCCGATTCTCGACGGTGGACTGAAGCTCGATTCCCGAGAGCGCGGCGTCGAACCTGACCTGCGTGCCGGAGGGCGGCGGCGCCCCGGTTTCCGTGGTGACGCGGCCGTTGACGGTCCCCGACGGAGCCGTGGTGACGGTGACGCCGGTCACGTCGTCGGCGCCGACGGTGATCGGCACCGACGCGCTCTCGCTGTGCTCGGCTTGGGGACCGAAGGTCGCTCCGGCATGGGCCTCGAGCAGGTACGACCCGGGCACCACGTTGACGATCGTGAACGCTCCGTTGGCCTGGGTCATGCCGAAGTTGCCGACCGGCACGCCGGCGAGCGTGAGATCGGTGACGTTGATGAGCCGCACCGAGGCGTCCTCGGCCGGCCCGCCTCGCGCGCTCAGCACGTTGCCGGACACGCGCACGGTGCGGGCTGGCGAAAGCGAGAACGTGACATTGGGCTGTTCTTCGCCGATGCCGAGGCGGATGCGCTGCGCTTCGCCCAGGCTGGTCGTGCCGGGATAGTAGGTCTGCGCGCCGACCTGCGCGTCGATCTGCGCCGTCTCCGGAGTGCCTGCTCTCAACACGGCGCCGACGTAATAGTCGCCTGGCGGCAGGGCGTAGAGACGAAAGGCGCCGGTGTCGTCGGTCTGATCGCCGACGCCGGTGGGCGCCAGCGTTCGCCGGCCACGCGTGTACCGCGAGCGCAGCACCTGCACGCGCGCGCCGGCCACCGGATCGCCGAACTCGTCGAGCACGCGTCCGCTGATGGCGCCGGCACGGCCAAGCGTGAAGTTCGCCTGCACGGCCTGCCGCTCGCCGATGTTGATGGGCGGCACCGACGCGAACGGCCGTTTCTGGCCGTAGACCTGCGTGATGAAGCCGGTCTTCGACGCCGTGACGTTGTAGCTGCCCGGCAGCAGATCGCGGATCTCGTAAGTCGCCAGTGTCGTCAGTCGTCACGAGCCGCGTCTCGCGGCCGTTGACCTCCCGCGCCCGGACCTCCGCGCCGCGGATGACTCCGCCGCTGATCGAGGTCACGCGCCCGCGCACGACGCTGGTGGCGTCGACGGAGGAGGCAAAGCGCGGCGGTCGTGCCGGGCCTTGCGGGCGCCTCCTGCGCCGACACCGCCGATGCCGTGGCAATGAGCACCAACGCCAATGCGATACGCACGTGGACTTATCCTCGGAAAGCCTGGAGCCTGGAGCCCGGAGCCTGATCTGGCCGATCCTAGCGCTCCACGACGCGAAGTTCCACGGTCTTGGTTTCGCCGTCGCGGAACGACACCGAAGAGGCCCGATCGCGCAGCTGTCGCAGGAACTCGGGGTCCTGCGCCTCGCCTTCCTCGAGATAGCTCACGGCCACCGCCAGGTAGCCGCCGGGCGGCAGACCGCGCACGGTAAAGCTTCCCTGCTGGTTGCCGCGCACCGAGCGCACATGGCGCGTGGGGAAGACCCACCTGGCGGGGTCGTCGGCGAAGACGATTACGGAGTAGTCCTTGGCGGCAGCACCGCCGGCGGTGGCGGAACCATTCAGCTCGGTGATCCTGTCGGACAGCGTGATGCGCGCGCCTGTGACCTGCTCGGTGCCCTTGAACTCCATCGCCGCGTCAGTGACGTCGGTGCCGCCGACCTCGATCGACTTCACGATCCACTGCTGCGGCAGCCCCTCGACGCGAAATGTCACCGCGCCGACCAGCGACGGCAGCGAGAAGGTTCCGTTTGCAGCAACGCCCGATTGGCTGGCACGCGCCGTCAGCGGCCCGGCGGCGCGAACGGGCCTGGCCGCGACGCGAAGGCCGTCGAGCCGTGGCCGCGCGGCGCCGCCGTCGAAGACGACGGTGCCCTCGACCGAGGCGCCTCTAGTCGTGACGATGGTCACGCCGGTGACATCCTCGGTGCCGACGTTGACGGGCAGGATGCCGACCTCGCCGGTGCCGCCGCGCAAGGCGGCGCGCGGATCGCCAGCTCCCGGGCCGCCGCCCCCGGTGCGTACGGCGAGCACATACGATCCGGGAACCGCGTTCACGATCGTGAACGTGCCGTTGGCCTGGATCTGACCCGCGCTGGGCACCACGATGCCCACCTCGTCGCTGTCGGCGGGCGTGAGGATCACGGCCCCACCGGCCGGCGCCGCGCCGCTGGCGCTGACCACGGTGCCCGACACGCGCACGGTGCGCACCGGCAGCAGCGCGAAGCTGACGGTCATCTCCTGTCCGAGTCCGAGCGTTACTCGTTGCGCCTCGCTGACGTTGCCGGTGCCGGGGAAGTAGGTGGGCGCGTAGCCCGCGCGGTCGCCGCCCGACGCGCCGAAGGCGTCCTGCGGCCCGGCCCTGAGCGTCGCGGCCACGTAGTATTCGCCCGGCGCCAGCCCGTAGAGCCGGAACGCGCCCGTGTCGTCGGTTTCGTCGCCGGTGCCGGTCTGGACCAGGCGCCGGCGGCCCTCGATCATCTGGCTGCGCAGCACCTGCACGCGGGCGTTGGCCACCGGATCGCCGAAGTCGTCGAACAGCCGGCCGGTGATCGCGCTTCCGCGCGCCAGCGGGAAGTTTGCGCTGCCGAGCTGCTGGCCGTCCTGCAGATCGATAGGCGCCACGGTCTCGAAGGGCCGCCGCTGCCCGAGACGCTGGGTGACGAACCCGGGCTTCGATGCCGTGAGCTGCCACTGGCCCGCGGGGAGGTCGCGCAGCTCGAACCGGCCATCCGCGTCTGTCGTGGCCAGGCGTCCGAACGGAACGCCCGCGGCGGTACCGCGCACCTGGGCGCGCCGCACGGGGGCGCCGGAATCCTGCGCCGTGACGCGGCCCCTGATGATGGCGGTTCCGGTGGGCACTTCGCCGCGCCCGCGGCCGCCAGCGCCCGCCGAAGAATCCGGACGTCGCCGCCCCCGCGTTGGCCGCCGCCTCGTGCGCCCTGCGGCGCCTGTCCGTGAATCGGGCGGCGGGTCGCCGCCGCGCTGCGCCCAGACGCCGTCGGCGATCAAGGCGCATGCGAGGCACAGGACGGCCAGGGACCGGCGCTTCACGACAGTCAGTATGACGTCGGCAGCCGCGTCCGGGTTGTCAGGAGATTGTTAAGAGGAGGGCTCCGGGCTCCAGGCTCCAGGCTCACGCCGTCGAGCGATCGTCGAAGGGTCTCCCAAGAACGACGACAACCAGTGGTGGTTTCCGACGCCGCGCACGCGTCACGCTGACTTACCGGCCTCCTGATCGATGGCATCGATTGGGGTGACTTGCGAGGCCCGCAGCCCGAAGCCTGTAGCCCGGAGCCGTTCATCCCCGAAAGACGCGCTCGGCTGCCAGGCGTCCTGAAGTCCCCGTCAGAAACCCGCCGGGGTGCGTCCCGGCCCCGCAGAGAAAGAGGCCCTTCACCGGGGTTTCATAGCGTGCCCAGCCGTAGGCCGGTCGCATGGCGAACCATTGATCGAGGGCCAGGTCACCGTGAAACCCGTGCCCGCCCCAGGTCCCTTGCCGCTCTTCGATGTCCTCTGGCGTCAACAGTTCCGCCGCCACCACGAGCGACGAAAACCCGGGCGCGTAGCCGTCGAGCAGCTTGACGCATGCGGCCAGCAGCCGATCGCGCTCCGCCGGCCACGACGAGCCTTTAGGCTGGCGCGGCACCGAGTGGACGTAAATCGAAGCCACGTGCGCGCCTGCGGGAGCCAGCGATGCGTCGAGCACCGACGGGATCGAGATCTCCATCCACGGCTCGGGGGAACACTCGCCGTACTTGGTGGCGTCGCTCGCGCGCTCCAGGTAGTCAAGCGTCGGGCCGACGTGGATGCGTCCCGCAAGGTGCGACGCGTGGCTCACGCCCGCGAACGACGGCAGCGCCGACAGCGCCAGGTTCAGCTTGGCCTGCGCACCGTTCGCACGGTAATACCCGACTTGTGCTGCGAACTCGGCCGGCAGCTGCGCGGCGCCGACGAGGGATAGGAACGTGGTCTTCGGATCGGCGCCAGAGACGACGCAGTCGGCCTGGATCTGGTGGCCGGCGATGACGACGCCCGCCACGCGCCCGGCCTCGACGACGATGCTCTCCACCTCCTGACCGAGGCGAATCTCGGCGCCAGCCGCCTGCGCGGCACGCGCCATCGCACGGGTAAGAGCACCCGGGCCGCCGCGTACTTGCGCCGCCGACGGCCGTGCCGACAGCTGGTGCGCGAGCCGGGTCAACCAGACCAGCGTGCTGCCGGCTGCGCGCGGGCCATGCGCGGTGCCCGGCAGCCCGCGGGCGGCCACCGCGGCGCGCAGCAGCGCGCCCTCGAACCAGTCGTCAACCATGTCGGCGATCGGCATCGGCAGCCACTGCAGCAGCCGGTAGGCGTCGGCGCGATCCAGCGCGCGGGTCTTGCGATACAGCCCCGCGAGGCGCCACAGATCGCCGAGCGAGGGGCTGGCGGCATCCGGCGGCGGCTCGTCGAGCAGCGACTGCAAGATTCCGGCGACGCCGCGCGTGGCACGCCAGAACTCGGGCCACCGGGCGGCGTCCGGCGCCGGCAGGCTCGCCGAGGTCCGCGCGGCGTCCGCGTAGAGCAGCAGGGCTGGACCATCGGGATCGAGCGCGCAGGTGTCCACGTCGCAGGAAATCCATGATGCGCCGACCGCCGGCAGGTTCATCTCAGTGACGATGCGGCGGTGCAGCTGCTCCTCGTGCGAGAACGTCGGGCAGCTGAAGCCGGGCGCGAGCTCGGAGCTGCTTGCGCCGCCGCCGACGGCGTCCTGGCGCTCGAGCACCAGGGGGTGGCGCCCGGCCCTGGCCAGATAGAAAGCGGCCGCCAGGGCATTGTGGCCGGCGCCGATGACGACGGTGCGGCGGCTACGAGGCATGCTCGAGCATCACCCGCGCCGCGTTCCGGCCCGGCGCACCCATGATGCCGCCGCCTGGATGCGTGGACGAGCCGCACAGGTAGAAGTTGTCCACGGGCGTGCGGTGCCTCGCCCACCCGGGCACCGGCCGCAGGAAGAACAGCTGTTCCAGCGTCAGCTCGCCGTGGAAGATATTGCCCTCCGACAAGCTCCACACGCGCTCGAGATCCAGCGGTGTCACCACCTGCCGGTGGCGGACGATCTCGCGCATGTTGGGCGCATACGCGGCGATGGCATCGATCACGGCGTCACCAAGTGCCTCTCGCTGGTCGTCCCAGGTGCCCTGGCTCAGGTGATACGGCGCGTACTGCACGAAGCACGACATCACGTGCTTGCCGGGAGGCGCCACCGTGTCGTCGCTCAACGAGGGGATGACGACGTCGAGGTACGGCTGGCGCGAAAAGCGGCCGGCTTTGGCGTCGTCGTACGCCCGCTCCATGTACTCGAGGCTCGGGGAAATCGAAATCGCGCCGCGCAGGTGCGCGCCGGGCTGCGGCATGGCGGTGAACTCGGGCAGCGCCTCGAGCGCCAGGTTCACCTTCGCCGACGAACCGCGGTAGCGGAAGCGGCGCACGTCGCGCACGAACGTGTCGGGCAGCAGCGCGGAGTCGAGCAGCCGACCGAACGTGAGCCGGGGGTCGAGGCTGGAGGCGACGATGCCGGCGTCGATTTCCTCGCCGTCCTCCAGCCTGACGCCGACGGCGCGCCTGCCCGACGTGAGGACGCTGGCCACGGTTGCCTGCGTGCGGATCTCCACGCCGGCGGCGCGCGCCGCCGCCGCGATAGCGGCTGAGATCGCCCCGGTGCCGCCGCGCGCCAGGCCCCAGGAGCGGAATTCGCCGTCGATCTCGCCCATGTAGTGGTGCAGCAGCACGTAGGCCGTTCCCGGCGAGCGCACGCCGAGGAACGTGCCGATGATCCCCGACGCCGACATGGTGGCCTTCAGCACGTCGGTCTCGAACCACTGGTCCAGGAAATCGGCGGCGCTCATCGTCATCAGCTGCACGTAGAGCCGCTGCAGCCGGGGCGGCATGGCGCGGAACCGGCGAAAGATGCCATACAGATCCCGCGCCGATCGCAGGTCCGGTGCAAACGGATCGATCGGCACCATCCCCAGCACCGGCTTGACGAACCGCGCCATCTCGGCCATCACCTCGTAGTACTCGTCGTACATGGCGGCGTCGCGTGCCGAGTGCCGGCCGATGTCGCGCCGGGCCTGATCGTGGTCGTCGGTGCGCCAGAGGTAGTCGCCGCCGGCCATCGGTGTGAACGTACCGTCCAGCGGCAGGATCTCGAGGCCGTGGCGCCTGAGCTGGAGGTCTTCGATGATCTCGGGCCGCAGCAGCGACACCACATAGGAGCAGACCGAGAACTTGAAGCCCTCGAACACTTCCTCGGTGGTGGCGGCGCCTCCGAGCACGTGGCGGCGCTCGAGCACCAGGACCTTGCGGCCCGCCCGCGCCAGATAGGCGGCGGCGGTCAGGCCGTTGTGGCCGCCGCCGATGACGATCGCGTCGTAGCGCACGCAGGCATTGTAGGACGCCGCTTCACTTGCGCGTGCGCCCCGCCTGCCGGTTCCGGCGCAGCAGGAAGAACCACGTGACGGCGAGGGCGGCTGTCATCAGCACGAGGCCCGTGAACACCACCGCCAGGAACACCCAATACGCAAACCGCTCTGTCACGGACAACCCTTCCGCATATCATCCGCTAGTGTCCCGATTCGGGATACGAGGACCCCGCCGCCTGATGAAGTTCCTGGTCGTCGTCAAGCAGAAGAAGAACGTCGACACGTTCCTCGACACGATCCGTGTGCTGATCGCCCGCGGCCACAGGGTCAGCCTGGCGGTGCAGGAGCGCCACGACCCCAGGGTCGAGCAGCTGGCGGCCGGCTTGACCGCGCCCGACTTTTCGCTGACGCCGGGCCCCACCGTGCGCACCGACGACTGGGCCGAGATCGCGCCGCTGCTCCGCAGCCTCAGCGACTGCCTGCACTACCAGCAGCCGCGTCTCCATGGCGCGCGGAAGCTGCAGGCGCGCACCATCGACAAGCTGCGCGAGGAGCTGCGACTGCGGGTGGACGACAGAGAGGCCGCCGACGTGCTGCGCCAGGTCCCGCAGCAGCAGATCGAACGGCTACGCGCGATCCTGGGCCTGGCCGAGCAGCATCTTCCGACCGATCCGCTCTACGACACGTTCCTCCGCGAAGAGCAGCCCGACGTGCTGCTGCTGTCCCCGGTCGTGCACTTCGGCTCGGCGCAGGCCGACCTGGTTGCGAGCGCCAGACGGCTGGGGATTCCGGTCGGCATGCTGCTTTTCAGTTGGGACAACCTGAGCACCAAGGGCCGGCTGCACCGGCCGCCGGACCGCATCTTCGTCTGGAACGATCGGCAGCGGACCGAGGCGGCGCAGCTGCACGGCTTTCCCGAGGATCGCGTGGTGGTGGTCGGCGCGCCGCGATTCGATTCCTTTTTCTCGCTGCGCCGGCAGATGTCGGCAGAGGAGTTCCTTTCCCCGCTGGGGCTCGATCCTGCGGCCCCGACGCTGCTCTACGTCTGCTCCTCGCCGTTCGTATCGGCGGGCGAGCTGGCGTTCGTGCACAAGTGGCTGCGGGCGCTGCGCGCGGCGCCGGGGGCTGCCCGCGCCGCCAACGTCCTCGTGCGCCCGCATCCCGACATTGCGCTGCTGGGACCGGACGTGCCGGTGGAGCAGTTCCGCTGGCCAGCCTCGCAGGGACTCCAGGCCCTGGTCAGCCGTCCATTCGACGACCCGCGCGCCCTGGTGCTGCGTACGTCGGACCGGGCGATGCAGGGGCTGTACGAGTGCATTGCCCACAGTGCCGCGGTCGTCGGCCTGAACACCAGCGCCGAGCTGGAAGCGGCGATCGTGGGTAAGCCGGTCTACACCGTGCTGGCCGGAGACAGCGATGCGGATGGTCAGGCCAGCACGCTGCACTTCCACTACCTGCTCGAGGCGACGGGCGGATTCGTTCGCGCAGCCGGCGGGCTGGATGAGCACATCGCGCAGCTCGACGCCGAATTGGCTTCGCCCTCGGACGGCGCCGCCATTCGGCGCTTCGTGGGGGAGTTCCTCCGGCCGCTCGGGATCGATCGGCCGGTGTCACCACTGCTCGCCGAGGCGCTCGAGCGCACGTTCGCAGCCATGGCCGCGCCGGCGCCGAATGTGCGCCCGGACGAGCCGGCCGCCGATGCCGACGGAGACGACGATCCTGATGCCGACGAGGGACCGGCGACGGAGGCCGAAGCCCGGCCGTTCGTGGCGCTGCGGTTCGGGAAGAACGGTGCCAGCGTGCAGGTGCACACGCGAGCCGATATGCGCGCCGCCGCGAATCGACAAGACACTGCTGCGATGGATCCTCAACCACGTCGGCATCGGCGACGTGGTCTACGACCTGACCGCCGGATCCGGTCTCTACACAGTGATCGCCGCCAGGCACCGGGGCGCCACGGTCGTGGCCTTCGAGCCGGGCTACGACGCTTTCAAGGACCTGTGCGACAACCTGCTGCTGAACGGCTGCGACGGCGCGGTGGCGCCGCTGCCGGTGGCGTTGGCGGATTTCGAAGGGCTTGGCCGGCTGAAGTTCCCTCTGGGCCAGCCAGGTCAGGCTCGCCACACGGTGCACGAGGAGCGCTGGCGGCCCCGCCGTCCCGCAGGCGAAGGCCGCCCGCTGCTGCAGCCGGTGTGCGCCACGTCGCTCGACCGCGCGGTCGAGCGCTATGCGCTGCCCCCGCCCAACCACCTGCGCGTCAGCAACCTGACGTCGGTCATCTCCATCATTGCCGGCGCCGCGGCGACGCTGACCAGTCCCTCAGTACGGACGGTGTTCGTGACGATGTGGGAGAAGGATCGGGCCCAGGCTGCCAGCCAGCTCGCGGGTCATGGCCTTCGCGAAGTCTCCGCGAAGGTCCTCAGGCGAGAGCGGGTGCACGCGCTCTTCGCACGGCAAGCGTGAGCACCACGCTGGCGAGCACGAACGCAGACAGCGCGGTCAACGCCATCACGAGCCGCGGGCGGTAGCGCAGCTCGACCTCGGCGATCCCAGCGGGAACGCTCACAGCGATCAGGCCTTCCCATGCAGCGGCGACGGTCAAGGGGCGCCTACCGGCGCGGGCGGTCCACTCCGGCCGGAACATCTCGGACACCAGCAGCGTGCGCGGTTGATCGGCCGGCGCGAAGCGCGCGTGCAACGTGCCGTGGCGGCGCGTCAACGTGACCGCCGCGTCGTGTTCGGCGTGGACGACGCGCGAGAAGTCGCGGCAGAAGAGGCCGGGATTGCGGCAGTCCGGCAGCTCAGGGAGGTCCGCCGCGACTACTTCCGCAGGCACGAGCGCGCCGCCGGCCCAGACGCCGGGATTGCGCAGCAGCCGGATCGTGTGGCTCTGTACCGGAAAACGCGCAACTTCCTCGAGTTGCGGCGCCACCGGCTCGTCGGCAAGCGCGAGAACCGCGCCGACGCCCAGCACTGCCAGCGTGTCCGCGCTGTGCACCGTGGCCGCGTCGCCATCGATGCGGCCGATGGGAAGGCTGCCGCTGGGATAGAGGACGTCGGCGGAAATGCCCTTGAACGCTCCGTTGACCACCGGAAGACCACGATAGACCCAGATGTCCCGCCACAAGCCGTCGTCCTGAAGGCTGCCCATGCGGACCAACGCGTCGAGCTCCGGTGCCAGATACCAGCGCCCCGGCAAGCGGCCGGTCCAGTTTCGCAGGGCGATCGTCGTCGGCGTCTGGTGGAGCGCCCGCCGCTCGGGGCCGCTGCTTTCCCACGCGCTCGCGACGAACGGCCAGGCGGCCACCACCAGCACGGCCACCTGCGCGATCCCGACTGTCACGGCGATCCGGATCGATCGCCGCGCCAGCGCCGCGAGCGCCAGGCTTCCCAGTGCCACGCCAAACAAGCTCATGGGATCCCGGAAGCCGTAGCTGCCAGACGTCAGCTCGCGGTCGAGTACCTGGGGCCAGAACAGCACGACCAACGAGCCGACGAACGCCGCGACCAGTCCCTGGTGATAGCGGCCGCTCGCGCCAGCGCCGGCGATGGCGGCCAGCGCCAGCAGGAACATCGGCCCACCGAAGAAGGGCGTCTGCGCGCCGTAATCACCCGGGTCCAGAGAGCCGTCGGGTTGCACGTCGATCAAGGGACGAAGCACGAGGCCCGCCAGAGCGCGTGCGCCGATCGGCACCTCCACGGTATTCCGGGGCAGGTCGGGGAAGAGCTGGATCTCCTGCAGCAAACGCACCACTGCCGGCGCCGCTATGCAGGTGCCGATCGCCGCTGCCGTCAGCAGCGTGGGCAGCCGGCGAACCGTGCTGCGCGGTTCGCACGCACACATCAACGCCATCGGCAGGACGAGGATCGGCACCTGGCCGAAGTGTCCGTTGACTCCGAAGAGCCCCAGTACCAGGCCAAGGGTCAGCGTCTGGCGCCACGGTTGCGTCGGGCCCGCGTCGTCGAGGATGCGGCGCAGGAACAGGACCATCCATGGGAGGAGCGACCAGCCGTAGAAATGTGACGGCCACAAGTCGGCGAGCGCGTAGTTGAGTGCAGGCGTGGCGAGTATCCAGGTGGCGGCGGCCAGCACCCGCAATCCAGGCTTCCACGCCGAGATGCCGGGCGAGCCGCCACGCACCCCATGCGCCCAACGCGCCGTGCAGCACGTAAACGAGGCGCAGCGCGGTGGCTGGTGAGGTAAGGCCGAAGAGCGGCAGCAGCGGGTGGACGAGGAACGCCGGGTGCAGCGGATGCGGCATGCCGAGCCCGAGATCCGACGTCCAGAAGGGGTACTGGCCGTCCAGGATGGCGCGGGCGTGGAGGACCATGCTGACGACGAGGTTGCGATATTCCTCGTCGTCGGTCGCGGATCCACCCACTGCTCCGACCAGCAAGAATCGCGAGCGACGCGGCGGGAAGGAGGACGGGCCCGAAGCCCGGAGCCCGGAGCCCGGAGCCCGGCTGCACTAGTTGTATTCCGTTGTGACCTTACCCGCCCACAATCCCTGGCGCTCCTCAGGCAGCATGCGCATCAGCTCTCGGATGCTCGAGGCTGTCGGCCCGACTCGAAACTGATACATGTAGCGCTCGAGATCGGGCGGCTCGGCCTCCATCGGGATGCGCGCGCCGTGCGCGCCGGCCGAATTCAGGAAGATCAGCATGCTGTTGCGGCGGAACGGCACGTCCTTCTCGAGGCGGCACCGCTCGGCTTTGATCCAGTAGGCGCGCGACGCTCGGCGCCTCGACGTCGCCCTCGACGCTGTACAGCTGCGTGCCCCACGCCTCGCTGTCGCCCGGCTTCGCCAGATACATCAGGCACGTGATGAGGCCCCACTTCGGATCGCGGTGCGGGGGGATCACGTAGCCACGGTGGCGCAGCAGGATGCGCCCGTCGGTGCTCTGGAACTTGACGTGCTCGGTCGGCGCGTCCGCAGGTAGCGGCCAGTTGGCCAGCAGCCATTCGCCGAGCGGCTGCTTGAACTTCTGCACCAGCACCGGCGCCACCACGCGGTCGAGCACCTCCTGCACGAGGAAGTTCCACACCCGCGCGCCGTACTGATGCGACCAGTCGAACGGCACCACCAGGCGCCGCTTGTTGAGCGGGCGATCGGCGAAGAGCTCGGCCGGCGGAATGCCTTTCAGCAGCGCGTCATAGAAGGGCTCGGGCCAGACGTTGTCCACGACCAGGTGCGGGAACGGGTGCAGGTGCAGCGTCGCCTCGTTGAGCACACGCTGCGTGTGCGCGGCGATGGCCGCCACGTCGAGCACGGCCGGCAGCCCAGCGACGTCGTTTTCCAGCTCCCGGTCCAGGCGGTAGATCGCCGACAGCTGGGATTCACGCAGCGCGACCGGTCGCCAGCGACTGTTCCAAGGTGCGCACCAAGGACTCCAGCCGCTCGGCGCGTTCGGCCAACCTCGCCGATTCGGCCACGGTCTCCTTCATCGCTCGCCGGAGTTGCTGGGTTTCGGCGGTCAGGTCTTCCACCGACTTGGCCGTGCGCGCGAGCGCACGCGGCCGGAGGACCTGTGCGGCGGCCCGAAGACGGCTCAACATGAACCCCCTGATATTAACTGGAATGGTCGGCCGCGCCACCGTAGCCGGGCGGGCGCATGCGGAGTAGAATCCGGCCACACTAGGAGGTGCCTGCGTGATTCCAGAGCGCTATGCCCCGACGACCTACGCGCTGTTTCGCATCGTGTTCGGGTTCCTGTTCATGTGTCAGGGTTTGCAGAAACGGTGGGGTGGTTCGGGGGCTTCGGCGGAAGTGGCCAGCCCGCTCCAATCGCAAGCATCTTCGGTATGGCGGGCATCATCGAAGTGCTCTGCGGTTTGGTCATCCTGCTCGGGCTCGCCACGAAGCTGGCGGCGTTCCTCGCGAGCGGCGAGATGGCGGTGGCGTATTTCTACGCGCACCAGCCTCAGGGGATGCTGGCCGATCGAGAATCAGGGCGAGCGTGCCGTGCTGTTCTGTTTCGCGTTCCTCTACATCGCCTCGCGTGGCGCAGGCATCTGGTCGATCGATAGCTTCAGGCGAAAGAAAGGTACATAGCTCATGCCCCGCGGTCGCGCCCTCTGGTCTGCTGTGCTGCTCGTTGGCGCAGCGTCAATCCCGGCCGCCGGTCAGGTCCGAATCCTCCAGACCAACTCCGGCGCCACCAACAACATCTCGGTGATCGATCCCGCCAACAACCGGGTAGTGGCGGAGGTGGCCGGGGTGCCGATCAACCACGGCGCCGCGGCCTCGCCCGATGGACGCCAGCTCTACTTCAGCAGCGAGGCGGAGCAGACGCTGCACGTGGTTGACGGCAAGACGCTCCAGACGACGAAGAAGATCCCGCTCTCGGGCCGCCCCAACAACATCTCGATCAACAAGGACGGCTCGCGCGTCTACGTCGGCATCGTGTCGGCGCCCGGCGCCGTGGACGTGATCGACACGAAGACGCTCGAGAAGGTGAAGTCGATCCCCACCAAGGGCGGCATCCACAACGTCTATGTGACCCCCGACGGGCGCCACGTCGTCGCGGGCTCGATTGCCGGCCGGCTGATGACCGTGATCGACGCGGCGACCGACCAGACCGCCTGGACGCTGTTCGAGGAAGGCGTGCGGCCGATGGCGTTCGAGACCAACCCCGACGGCAGCACGAAGCGAATCTTCGTCCAGCTCTCCAACATCCACGGCTTCGCGGTGGTGGACTTCGCGCAGAAGAAGGAAGTGGCGCGCGTCATGCTGCCCAACGACATCCCCGCCGACAAGGTGGACCCGGGGCCGTTCAACGGCTCGCCTTCGCACGGGCTGGGCGTCGCGCCCGACGGCAAGACGTTGTGGGTGACCAGCCGCCCGAACGCGAAGGTCTACGTCTACTCGTTGCCCGACCTGGCGCTTCTGGGCAACGCCGACCTGGGCGGCCGGCCCGACTGGGTGACGTTTACGCCCGACAGCAAGCTGGTCTACATCGCGACCGAGAACCGGGACGTCACGGTGGCGCTGGATGTCGCCACGCGCCAGGTGGTCTCGAAGATTCCGGTCGGCAAGGCGCCGAAGCGCGTCATCACCGTGACGATGCGATAGCTCAACGCTTGCCGAGGTGCTCGGTCAGGTAATCGGCCAGCACGTCGGCTTCGCCGGGCTGCAGTTTGGCGCCGTACTCCACCATCGTCTGCACTACGTCGCGCCACTGCGCCCGGGTGTAGTAGCCCTTGAACTTGGTGACCTCGTCGAGCTCATGGCAGCTCGTGCAGGAGGCCTGCAGGATCTTCTTGCCGGGTCCGTCTGGAAGCTCGTCCTCGGGCTTGGCCTGGGCGGCCGCGGTGCCCGCCGGACGCGGCCCAGACGACGCCTGACACGACCAGAGCCAGACCAGCGCGAGCGCAACGCAGGAACAAGGTTCGACGATACCGTGGCTGGGCTATCCTTGGCCAGTTATGGCCGTCCTGACCTTGACGGTGAACGGGACCGCGCGCCGCGTGGACGTGGACCCGGCCACGCCGCTGCTCTATGTGTTGAGTGACGACCTGGCGCTGAAGGGGCCGAAGTTCGGCTGCGGCCTCGGGCAGTGCGGCGCCTGCACGGTGCTGGTCAACGGCCGCGCCGTCCGGTCGTGCGTCACGCCCGTCAACACCGTCTCGGGCGAGGTGCGTGACGCTCGAAGGCCTCGGCACGCCCGAGCGGCCGCACCCGCTGCAGCAGGCGTTCATCGACGAGCAGGCCACGCAGTGCGGCTTCTGCCTGAGCGGCGTGATCCTGACCGCCAAGGCGCTGCTCGACCGGAACCCGCGGGCCACCGACGCCGACGTGCGGCAGGAGCTGTCGGGCGTGCTGTGCCGCTGCTTCGCCAATGCCGCGCATGGTCAAGGCAATCCGGCGCTACGCCGACGGGAGGCGCGCATGATGCCGCGCCTCACGTCCGACGCGCGAGCGGCGCTGGATCAGGCCGGCCTGTCGCGACGCCGCTTCCTTCAGGGCACCGGCGCGTTGGTGGTGGCGTTTGCGTCCTCGGGTGGCCTTGGCCGGGTGGCCGAGGTGCTGGCGCAGGGCATCAACGGGCGCAGCAGCCAGCGTCTGGATTCCTGGATTGCGATCGGCACCGACGGTGTGGTGACCGCCTACACCGGCAAGTGCGAGTTCGGCCAGGGGCTGTACACCGCGCAGATGCAGCTGGTGGCGGAGGAGTTGGGCGTCCCCGTCGGCCGCGTCAAGCTGCTGCAGTGCGATACGTCGATGACGCCGGATCAAGGCACGACGTCGGGCCAGCAGTCGCATCCCGCGAACTTCAACCAGGCGAACCTGGCGCTCGCGGCGGCCACCGCACGCGAAGCCCTGGTCCGCATGGCGTCGGATCGGCTGGGGGTCGCACCCGCGGGTCTGACGGCGGCCGACGGCGTGGTGCGCGCCACGGCGGACGCGTCGAAGCAGGTGAGCTACGCGACGCTTCTCGGCGGGCGCCGCTTCGACCTGACGCTCGACGCGGCGGCGAAGCGCCGGCATCCCAGCACGTGGAAGGTGCTGGGCACCCCGGTGCCGCGCGTCGATCTGCCGGACCTTGTGACCGGCCAGGCCGAGTTCGTGCACACGATGCAGGTGCCCGGGATGTTGCACGGCCGGGTGGTGCGGCCGCCCAGCGTTGGCGCGACACTGGCACGGGTCAACGATGCCGCGGTGCGCGCGATGCCTGGCGTCGTGAAGGTGGTCACCAAGGGCAACTTCGTCGGCGTCGTCGCGGAGAAGGCCTGGCAGGCCGTGCAGGCCGCGGCGAAGCTCGAGGTCACGTGGACACCGGGGCCCGCGCTCGCCGCGCAGCGGACCGCCTACCAGGACATCCGCCGCCAGCCGGCGCGCGACACGCTGCTCGTGGATTCCGGCGACGTCGAGGCGTCGCTCGCCAAGGCCGCGACGGTGCTGCGCGCCACCTATCGCCACCCCTACCAGATGCACGGCTCGGTGGGCAGCTCGTGCGCGGTCGCCGACGTGCGCGCCGACTCCGCGACGCTGTGGTCGGCGACCCAGTCGGTGTATCCCACGCGCGACACGACCGCGATGCTCCTCGGCCTGCCAGCCGAGCGCGTGCGCGTCGTCTACGTGCGCGGCTCCGGCTGCTACGGCATCAACGGCGCCGACACCGTGAGCTACGACGCGGCGGTGCTGTCGCAGGCAGTGGGCCGGCCGGTGCGCGTGCAGTTGTCCCGCAAGGACGAGATGGCGTGGGAGAACTACGGCAACCTGTTCGTGATCGACCAGCGCGTCGGGCTCGATGCCGACCGGCACGATCGTCGCCTGGGACTACGAGGCGTGGTCGGCCGGCCGCGGCGGACGTCCTGGCTATGCCACGCCCGGCAACGTCGTCACCGGCCACCTGCTGGGCATGGAGCCGGCGCCCGTGCAGCCGCGCACGCCGGCGCCGGCGCCGACGACGCCGCTCGACAACAACCTGAACACCGCGCCGTCCTATATCGCCGGCCGCGTCGGCGCGAGCCAGAACGGCGCCGGCGTGGTCCGGAGCGAGCGCGTGCTCTCGCATCGCGTGCGCTCCCCGTTCTTCACCGGGCCGCTGCGCGCGCCCGAGCGGCTGCAGAACACCTTTGCGCACGAGAGCTTCATCGACGAGGTGGCGGCCCACCTGAAGGCCGATCCGGTCGCGTATCGCCTTCGCCATTTGAATCACCCACGCCTGGCCGGCGCCATCGCCGCCGCCGCGAAAACCGCCGGCTGGGATGCGCGGCCGTCGCCGCGGCCGAACATTCCGCGAACCGGGCTGGTGCGGGGCCGCGGCATGGCCTGCGTGTGCTACGAGGGCGACAACGGCTACGTGGCAATGGTCGCCGAAGTGGAGGTCGATCGCGTCAGCGGGCGCGTGCGCGTGCTGCGCCTGGTCGTCGGCCAGGACGTCGGCCCGATCTCGAACCCCGACGGCCTGCGCAACCAGATCGAAGGCGGGGCGCTGCAGGGCATCAGCCGCGCGATGGGCGAGGAAGTGACCTGGGACGCGGAGAAGATCACCTCGGTGGACTGGCGCTCGTACCGCACCCTGTCCGCGGGCTTCGAAGCCCCCGCCATCGACATCACGCTGATCGACCAGCCCGACGCCGAAGCCTGCGGCAGCGGCGAGACCGCGATCACCGTCGTGGCCGGTGCGCTCGGCAACGCCATCTTCGACGCCACCGGCGTCCGCATCCGCGAGGTGCCGTTCACGCCGGAACGCGTCGCCGCCGCGATCGCCGCCGCCCGCAACTCCTGAATCGAGGTCCGTCCTTCCTGGAGCCCGGAGCCCGGAGCCCTGACTCTACTCCGGCCTTCGCAGATCCGGTCCGACGATCGGCGACGACGCCTCTTCCAACTCGCGCTGGAAGGTCACGCTGAACATATCCCACGCGGTGACGAACAGCGCCGCCAGCACCGGGCCGAGGATGAACCCGGTGACGCCGAACAGGCGCAGGCCGCCGAGCGTCGAGAAGAAGATCATCAGGTCGTGCATCTCGGTGTCGCGCCCGACCAGCCGCGGCCGCATCACGTTGTCGACGGTGCCGACGACGAGGCCGCAGAAGGCCGTGAGGCCCACCGCTCGCACCAGCTCGCCGGTGACGGCCAGGACGATCGCCGCCGGCACCCAGACCAGCGCGCCGCCGATGCCGGGAATGATCGACAGCACCGTCATCACGGTCCCCCAGAAGATCGCCCCGTCGATGCCGACCGCCCAGAACGCCAGCCCGTTCAGCATGCCTTGCGTCGTGCTGATCAGGACCGTGCCCTTGAGCGTTGCCCGCGTCACCGAGACGAACTTCTCGAGCATGCGGGCCTTGTCCAGATCCGACAGCGGCACCACCGACATCACCGACCGCAGCAGCGTCGGGCCCCCGGTCAGGAAGAAATACATCGAGTACAGCAGCACGAAGAGGTTGAAGACGAAGAGGGCGGTGGCGCGCGTCGTGGCCGAGAAGGCCGAGAACAGGAGCGTGCCGGTCTCGCCCACCAGCTCGCCGATCTTGGCGATGATCTCGCCGCGATAGGGCTCGAGCAGCGAGTATCCCGGCAGTCCCTGCAGCCGCTGCAGAAAAGCTCCCGGCTCGATCACCAGCTGCTGCAGCCGCGGCACGACGTTCTGCCCCATCCTGATTGCCTCGTTCGCTCCCACTGCCAGCACGGTGGCCAGCGGCCCGAGCACCAGCACCAGCACCAGCAGGAGCGTGATCACCGCAGCCAGCCGGGAGCGGCCGCCCAGCTGCGCGGTGAACCGGACGTATAGCGGGTAAGTGAGACCCGAGAAGATGGCGGCCAGCAACACCGTCAGCACGAACATCCAGACCATGGCGAAGAACGCCGCGGTGATGGCGGCCACGAGCGCGAGCAGGAACGCGTGCTTGAAGCGATAGTCGATCATGATTGCCGCCAGTATTTCACTGCGCGCGGATGGCGCGAAAGAGAGGCGGGTTGCGCTATGCTCCCGCCACGGCCGGCGGGGACGGCCGGGTCGGAGGGGATATGACGCGGATCGTGGCTTTGGCCCTTGGTGCGCTGGTGGCGACGGCAGCGGCGGCGCACGCGCAGTCGGGCGCGGGGCAGACAGCGGCGGCGTGCGCAGCCTTGACCTCCCTGGCCATCCCGGGGCTCGAGCTGTCGATCACCAAGGCGGAGTGGTTTCCCGCCGGTGCGCCGCTGCCGCCCCCGGGGCCCGGTGCGCCGGCGCCGCAATTCAAGCTGCCGGCGTTCTGCCGCCTCGACGGTGTGCTCGATCGCCGCACCGGCGCCGACGGCACGTCCTACGGCATCGGCTTCGCGCTGGCGCTTGCCGGGTGAGTGGAATGGACGCTTCCTGTTTCAAGGCGGCGGCGGGCTGAACGGCAGCGTGCGCTTGCCCCTCGGCGCCCAGGCAGCGGGCGACACGCCGGCGCTGGCGCGCGGGTTCGCCGTGGTCTCGACCGACACCGGGCACAGCGGCAGCGGGTTCGACGCCACGTTCATGCGCGAGCAGCAGGCGAGCCTCGACTTCGCCTACCAGGCGGTCGAGCGGGTGGCGCTCCTCGCCAAGCAGGTCATCGCCCGGCACTACGGCCGCCCGGCGTCGAAGTCGTACTTCGCCGGCTGCTCCACCGGTGGGCGCGAGGCGATGCTGGTGTCGCAGCGCCACCCGACCTATTTCGACGGCATCGTGGCCGGCGCGCCGGCCATGCGCACCAACTTCTCGGGCATCGGCGGCCAGTGGGTGGCGGTATCGCTCAACCAGGTCGCGCCCAAGGACGCCAACGGCAAGGCGCAGACGCGCCAGGCGCTCAGCGACGCCAACAAGAAGGCGGTGATGGACGGGCTGCGGAATGCCTGCGACGGCAGCGACGGCGTGACGGACGGCCAGGTGTTCGACACCCTGTCGTGCAAGTTCGATCCGAAGACGCTCGTCTGCGGCGCGACCAAGGCGGAGGGGTGTCTCACCAGCCAGCAGGCCGCGGCCGTCGAGAAGGCGTTCAGCGGCTTGAAGGACTCGAAGGGCCGGCAGGTCTATCCGCGGTTCCCCTGGGACACCGGCCTGGACGCCACGCAGGGCATTCCCGGCCTGCTGCACGGCGGCTCCAGCCCGGTCGGGCTGCCGTTCGACGCGATGACGATGGACGTCGATCGTCTGGCCGAGGAGGCGATCACCGATCCGACCTTCGCGGTGCTGTCGTCGTCGTGGTGGACCAACCTGAACACGTTCTCGAGCCGCGGCGGCAAGATGCTCTTCTATCACGGCGTCAGCGACCCCTGGTTCTCGGCGCTCGACACCGTGGACTACTTCGAGCGGATGTCCAAGGCCAACGGCGGCGCCGCGCAGACGGCCAACTTCAGCCGCCTGTTCCTGGCACCGGGCATGGGGCACTGCCAGGGCGGTGCGTCGGCGCTCGACTCGTTCGATCTCGCTGACCGCCGTGGTGGACTGGGTGGAGAAGGGCACCGCGCCCGACGCGGTGACCGCAACCGGCCGCGCGTTCCCCGGCCGCAGCCGGCCGCTGTGCGCGTATCCCAAGCATGCCCACTACAAGGGCCAGGGCGACACGCAGGACGCGAAGAACTTCGAGTGCCGGTGACACATGGATAGACGACTCTTTCTGGCGACCGCCCTGGGCGGCGCCGTGACGTCCGCTCGCGCCTTTGCCCAGGCCGCGCCCGGCGCGCAGCAGGTGTCGCCGGTGCCGACGCCGCGCGACTGGGACAAGCCTGGTCCGATCGCGTATCCGGATCCCGACATCATCGCGCTGGATCCGAGATTCCGCCGCTACATCGTCTTCAACACCTCGATCAAGCGGCTGCACATCGGCACCGAGTGGGCCGAGGGCCCGGCCTGGAACGGCGTGGGCAAGTACCTGGTGTGGAGCGACATCCCCAACAACTCGCAGCTGCGGTGGATCGATGACGACGGTCGCGTGACGCTGTTCCGCCGTCCGTCGAACCACAGCAACGGCAACACGTTCGACTACGAGGGGCGGCAGCTGTCGTGCGAGCACAGCGGCCGGCGCGTGGCCCGCTACGAGCCCAACGGCACGGTGACGACCGTCGCCGACAAGTACCAGGGCAAGCGGCTCAACTCGCCGAACGACGCCGTGGTGCATCCCGACGGCAGCATCTGGTTCACCGATCCCTCCTACGGCATCCGCGGCAACTTCGAGGGCTTCCGGGCCGAGTCGGAGACCAAGGAGGCCGTGTACCGCGTGGACGGCAAGAGCGGCCAGATCGCGATGGTCACCGACGAGGTCGGGATGCCCAACGGGCTCTGCTTCTCGCCCGACTACACCAAGCTGTACGTGGCCGATACCGGCATGCCCCGCGACATCAAGGTGTGGGACGTCAACGGCCAGTCGCTGCGGAACGGCAAGCGGTTCGCGCAGCTGGACATCCCGGGAACGGGTGCGCCGTCGGCCGCCGACGGCATCCGCTGCGACGCCGACGGCAACATCTGGGCGGGCGCGCGGCCCGGCGTCCAGGTGCTGGCGCCCAACGGCGACCGCATCGGCATGATTCGGTTGCCCGAGACCTGCGCGAACGTCTGCTTCGGCGGCCCGCGCCGGAACCGCCTGTTCATGACAGCGAGCCAGAGTTTGTATTCGGTTTTCGTGGAAACGACCGGTGCGCATATCGCGTGAACGGCTCGCTTCGTTAGTCGTTAGTGTAGGGGTTGCGTAGTTGGTAGTTCTGCAGTTCCGCACTGAAGAACGACCAACCACCAACGACTAACCAACCAGGAAGGCGCTCGCATGACGCGACGGGAGCTCATCCTGCGTGCCGGGCGAGCCGGCGGCTACAGCGCCGCCTTTGTCGCCATGCGCTCGATGGGCCTGCTGGCCGAACCCGGCCCCGGTCGTCCGCGCCGATCGACTTTCCGCCAGATACCGGCAAGGGCACGAAGGTCGCGATCCTCGGCGGCGGCATCGCCGGGCTGGTAGCCGCCTACGAGCTGCGGAAGGCCGGCTTCGAGTGCACGGTGCTCGAGGCGCGCCAGCGGCCGGGCGGCCGCAACTGGAGCGTCAGGGGCGGGGACAAGGTCGAGTTCACCGACGGCACGGCGCAGCAGTGCGGGTTCGACCAGGGCCTCTACCTCAACGCCGGGCCCGGGCGCATTCCGTCGATTCACCGGACGATGCTCGGCTATTGCCGCGAGCTGGGCGTGGAGATGGAGGTCGAGGTCAACTCGACTCGCAGCGCGCTGGTGCAGGGCGACCACGCGTTCGACCAAGCGGCCGATCGAGCAGCGGGAAGCCATCAACGACATGCGCGGCCACGTGGCCGAACTGCTGGCCAAGGCGGTGCGGCAGGGCGCGCTGGATCAGGAAATCACCCTCGCAGGACAAGGAGCGGATGCTCGCGTTCCTGCGCGGCTTCGGCGATCTGGGCGGCGAGTATCGCTATACGGGCTCGACGCGCGCCGGCGTGACGCGGTTCGCCGGCGCCGGCGACGACGAGGATGAAGCACGCCCGCCGCTGCCGCTGAGCGCACTGCTCGACGCCGGCTTCTGGCAGGGCCTGCTGCTCGAGGAGCGCCTCGACATGCAGGCGGTGATGCTGCAGCCGATCGGCGGCATGGATCGCATCGCCTTCGCCTTCGCCAAACGCCTCGGCGGCATCGTCAGGTACGGCTGCCAGGTCACGGAGATTCGCAGGACGCCCGCCGGCGTTCGCGTGATCTACGCCGAGGGCGAGGCGCGCCGGATGAAAGCGCTCGAGGCGTCCTACTGTCGTGTGCGCGCTGCCGCCGATGCTGCTCGCAGCGACGGCGAACGACCTGTCGCCGCGCGTCAAGGCGGCGCTGGCCCAGGTGTCGTTCGCGCCGGTGTACAAGATCGCGTGGCAGTCGCGGCGGTTCTGGGAGCAGGAGAACAACATCTACGGCGGGATCTCGTGGCTGGCGAACGGCCCGATCAGCCTCGAGTCCGGAGCGGTGCTGGCGAACGTGTGGTATCCCAGCGACCGGCTGCTGTCGGACCAGGGCGTGCTGATTGCCGGCTACGCCCAGGATACCGGCGAGTTCGGCGCGCTGCCGTCGATGGCTGCCCGGTTCGATGCTTCACGCGCCGCGGTCGAGAAGCTGCATCCCGGGCGGGGAGGCGAGCTGAAGAAGCCGATCTACGTGGCGTGGGGCAAGATTCCCTTCAGCTTGGGGTCGTGGGCGCGGACCACGGCCGACTACTACGAGGGGCCGTATCGCGTGCTGCTGGAGGCCGACGACCGCGTCTACTTTGCCGGCGATCACCTGAGCCACTTGAGCTCATGGCAGGAGGGCGCTGCGTTATCCGCCCAGCGCGCCGTGCAGATGATTGGTGCGCGCGTGCGCGCGAGCCAGTGCTAGTTGGTAGTCGGTCGTTGGTAGTAGTGCAGTTCCGCTGTGCGGAACTGCCATCAGCTACGCCGCGCCTTTCGAGGAGCCTCGAGCTCCAGTTCCTGCGCGCGCGCCGCTCGAGCCCACGCCAGCAACCGGCGCCATCGCGAGTGCGAGGCCGGTCCAGACCAGGACGACGCGCCGGCCGACACCAGACCGGCAACGGTCTGGCCGGCAAGCCCGAGCACCTCGCCGGTGTGGGCAAACCGCATCACGGACCGGATCCGGCGGCCGGTCGACTGGCTTTCGAACGACTCGTAGGTGACGACCTCGCCCGCGCGGCTCAGGGTGAGCGTGGAGCGAAGGTGCGGCTGCCCGCCGTCCCCGCGATCGATGGCGAACACCACCGGCGCGTCGCCGGACCCCGGCAGCCGGAGGTTGATCGTCCGCCAGTTCGGCTCCTGCTGCTCGGCGCGCGCGAGAACCCGGCCAGCCCGTCGAACGAACCTCGGCGCGCGCGGCCCGCTGCCACCCCTGCCGCTCGCCGCCCGCAGCTTCGGCCGCTCCGCCAGCCCGGCCACCGCCGCGCGGCGCTGGCGGTTCCTCGCCGACCATGCGGTAGACGAGGTCGTTGCCCCACGGAAACGAAATCGGCACCGCGCTGGCCACGACGATCAGCAGCGGAACAGCCGACCAGATGCCGATCGCGTTGTGCCAGTTGAAGTCGCGCGCCTTGCCGCGCACGCCGGGCTTGAACCAGCACACCGCCTGACCGTCTGCCACGACCACCGGCGCGGGAACCACAGGTAAATCCCCGACGCCACCATCCCCAGGAACAGCACGTTGGCCCAGCCGGTGATCGCGCGCGCCGCCGGGCGCCCCGGGCCCTTCCACCGCCAGCCACCGGTGCCAGGCGCGCAGCTGCGACAGCGCACGCCTGACGCCCTGGTTCGCCGCGCCCAGCACCCGCCCGGAGTAGGCGTCCACGTAGACGGTGCGTTGTCCCACGGCCACGGCCACCGGCTCGAGTGGGTCCGACGCACCGTGACCGCCGTTGGCTCCGCGTCGGGCTGCTGCCGGCGGAACTCCTCCACCAGGCGCTCCACCGGCATCCGTTGGCGCTGGAGTTTGGCGTGGACTTGAATTCGCGGTCGGACCACTTGATCAGCTGCCGCTCGTAGGTCAGGGCGACCCCGGTAACCGACATGACGAAGACGATGATTCCGGCCACGACGCCGGCGGTGAGGTGGAGCCAGAAGAAGGTGGTCCGAAGCGTCATGGTGGGGTCCCGTTGGCCGTGAAACTGATTATGAGACTGAGTCTCACTCACAGATTTAAATCCGACTGATTTGGTCTGTCAAGACCCAGGGCGCCGCTTATTGCCCAGGCCAGCGGCTTGGGGACCAGTTCTTGCTGGATTTACTCGCGGATATCGAGGCCGACGGCCCGCATCAGGGCAAGCGCGTTGCTGCGTGTGACCGGCCCGGGCTTCATCCGGTAGTCGAACCGCATCTCGCCGCCCTCGAACCAGTCCTCGAAGTGGACGTTCACGTGCGGCGCCGGCAAGCGAGTCGGCCATGGCCGCCAGCGCCATGTCGTGGGTGGTGACGAGTCCGATCGCCCCATGCGCGATCAGGTCGCGGAGCACGCCCGTGGCCCCGGCCAGCCGGTCGTGGGAGTTGGTGCCGTGAAACAGCTCGTCGAGCAGGAACAGCAGCGGCACGTCCCCGCGTGCGATATCAGCCAGCTCTCGCACGCGCGTGATCTCGGCGTAGAACCGCGACCGGCCCTCCTGCAGCGAGTCCTGCACCCGCAGCGTCGCGCCGACGCGAAGCGGCGAGAGACGCAGCGACGCGGCGCGGACGGGTGCTCCCATCTGCGCCATCACCACGCTGACGCCCACCGTTCGCAGCAGCGTGCTCTTGCCCGACATGTTCGACCCGCTGACCACCATCACGCTGGTGGGGGGCTCCAGCCGGACGTCGTTGCGCACCATCTGCGCCGCCGGCAACAGCGGATGGCCCAACTCCGTGGCATCGAACCGGGCCGTCGGGCGCTCGCGCTCGGTCCCAGTCGCGGCCACCGTGGGATACGGATCGGCGGGGTGCTCGTAGGCGTAGGCTGACAGCGACGACAGCGCCTCGAATTCGCCGACCGATTCGAGCCACGCTTCCACCGCCGCCCCGTGGGTCCGGCGCCAGGCCTCGATCGCCCACGCCAGGTGGGTGCCCCAGAGAAGGAACAAGCCGACGGGCGCGAAGATCACGTTGTGCTGCCAGTCGTGCATCTCCACCAGCCTGGCCAGCCGGGCCACCGCCGCCGAGGCCGGCACACCGCGCGCCTCGATGCGCTGCAGCAGCAGGCGTAGCCGCGGCGCGGTGAACGTCTCGCCCTCGAGCCGCGCCAGCGTCGGGGCCAGCGCCGTCAGGCTGCGCGCGGGCCCGTCGGCGCCGTGCAGCACGCCGCGCACCCGCCGCTCGAACGGCAGCGCGAAGGCTGACTGCACCGCCAACATGAAAAGGAGCGGCGTGGTCGAACCGGTGATGCCGAACGTGAGCGCCGCCAGCAGCGTGCCCGCGGTGATTGCCGACGCAACGGCTCGTCCCCGGGGATTGAGCACCGGGCGGGCCAGTGCCCACGCGAGAAGCAGCCCGGGTTCCACCTGGCGGCGGGCCGCGGCCGTCGACGCCGCCAGGTGCTCGCGCAAGTCGAGCGCCGGCGTCAGCTCCTGCACGGCCTGCTGGCGCGCCGCGATCTCGTCGGGGGCGGCGGCGGTCTTCAGCCAGCCGGCGAGCGTGGCCTCGCCCGATTGCGTGCGCGCGATCGACAGCAGTTCGAATAGCGACCCGGGACCGAAGAGATCCAGGTCGGCCTCGTAGGGATGGCGATTGTCGCGAAAGGCGTCGCCGGTCGAGCCCAAACCGGCCCAGCGGTCTTCGATTCGCGCCAGGCCGTGGTCGTAGAACGCCATGGCCGCGGCGGCGCGCTCCCGCGCCCGCAGCACGCGATCGTGCCACACGGCAAGCCCCAGAAAGGCCACCGCTGGAGCCGCGAGCCACCACGCCGAAGCGAATGCAAACCAAGCCAGCGCCGCGGCGGCGACGGCCACCCCGAAGACCGCCAGGCGCGCGCCGGCCAGGCGCGCATCGAGCTGGTTGAGCCGTTCGAATGCCAGCCGGTTGCGGTCCAGCCGAAGGCGGTACTCGGCAGCTGGAGCGGTTGGCATCGTCTGTGATGTTTGTGAATTGTGAATTGTGACTTGACGAGTGTGGCGATCCTTCTATCCCAGATTCGGCAGCGCGAACAGCCAGCCGCCGAAGAAGGCGTAGGCCGCGATCAGCGTGACCAGGACGTTGAAGGCCTGGCCGCCCAGGAACGCCAGCGCCGGCCGGCCGCCGTCGGTCGTGACCAGGCTGCCGAGCGAAGTCTCGAGCCCGATCGACACGAAGGCCATCGCGAACAACACCGTGCGCAGGTTGTTGATCAGCCCGCGCGTGGCGGCGACCGAGGTCTCGGGCAGCGCGAACGAGAACAGCGCCGACGCCAGCAGGAACCCGAACACGAACTTCGGGAACCGCTCCCAGATCAGGCCGACGCTGGCGCCGTGCCGCCCCGTTTGGTTGCGCATCGCCCACCACACCGTGAGCAGGAAGGCCGCCACGCCGATGAGCGCGTTCTGCGACAGCTTCACCACCACGGCGGCGTTGCGGCCGGCGTCGCCCAGCAGCTCGCCCGCGGCCACTACCGCCGCGCTTGTGTCGAGCGTTCCCCCGAGCCATGCCCCCGACACCACCGGCGTCATGTCGAGCGCCCGGGACACCCACGGCATCAGGATCATCATCGGCATGGCGACGACGAGCACGAGCGAGGTGACGTACGAGAGCTTGCGCCGATCGCCCTGGATGGCGCCGCAGGTGGCGATGGCCGCCGACACGCCGCAGATCGAGACCGCGCTGGCCAGCATCGTCGCCAGCTCGTCGTCCACGTTCATCCGCTTCGCCAGCCAGAAGGAGAAGGCCCAGACGCTGAGCACGACGACGAGCGCCTGCATGATGCCCAGCATGCCGGCGCCGACGATCTCGTCGAAGAGAATCGTCGCGCCCAGGACGACGAGGCCGGTCTTGATGTAGAACTCGGTACGGGCGGCCTCGCGCAGCCACGCCGGAATTGCGAAGGAGTGGTTGATGGCCAGCCCGATGGCCAGCGCGAAGATCACGTACTCGAGGCCCAGCGCGGCCGCCCCCACGTATCCAGCCATCGCTTGTGCCACCCAGGCCAGCGCGAACAGCAGCAGCGCGCCCGGCACGAATGCCGGCACGCGTGCCCGCAGCACGGCGGCGCCGAGCACCAGCGGCGTCAGCACCAGCAGCCCCACCTGCGCCGAGCGCGCCAGGTTGTCGGCTGCCACCAGCGCGGCGGCGGGCGCCTGTTCAGTGCCCCAGGCGAAGCGCGGGGTCGCCGGGCGCACGCCCAGCAGCACCAACGCGATCAGCGCGGCGCCCACGATCACGGCGGTCCAGTCCTCGCTGACGAGCGGGGGCAGCTGGCGGGCCTGAGCGGTCTGATCGTGCGTGTCGGGTGCGGCCTGCGGGAAGGCCTGCGGAACGGCGGTCTGGCTCATGAAGCCTCGCTTGTATCACAACTAGCCAAGGGCGCTGCCCTTGGTATCGCCTCTCCTCGAGCTTTGGCTAGTTCCAGTCTCGTTTGGCGCGCTTCGCGCGCCGGGATCCGTTGTGCGGAGTCACGAACGAGTACAAATTTGCGTCGCGGGCCGCACAACGGTCTAGCGAGGCTCCGCCGCGAACCGAGCGTGACGGCTCCGCCGCGCCAGTGCAGTGTCTGATCTGTCTGCCCTCCAGGCCGGCGGCCAGTGTCCGCGGCGTCCCGTCCCGGACGGCGTCGTTCAGGAACCGCAGGAGAGGCACCAGCGTTTTGAACGTCCGCACCAGCTCCGGGTAGAAGTCGGCGCTGGTGGCGAACTCGGCGGGGAACTCGCGAAAGCCCAGGAACTGCTTGAGCTGCAGGTAGTGTGCCGCCGGGTGGTCCTTGCGGAAGCCCAGCGGCACGCGCGTCAAGCGCTCGCCCTGCACCTCGCCGAGCGTCTTGCGAAACGCCGGGGCGGTCACGAGCCGGTGGAGCCGGGGATGCGACGATGCGATGGTCGCGCGTATGGCGTGCAGCGCTGGCGCCGGCGGCATGTAGAGCCCGCCGCCCATCCACGTCCAACCCGGGGCCACCTCGAAGTACAGCCCGGCGCCTTCGTGGCGCGGGAACCCGCGCGGCGGAAACACCGCGGCGACGTTGGTCTTGAGCGGCGTCTTGTCGCTCGAGAACCGCGTGTCGCGGTAGATCCGGTAGAGCGACCGCTTGGGATCGGCCACCAGCTCCGGCGCGAACTTCCGCAGGTCCACCGCCAGCCGCTCGATGGCCTGGATCATGGGGCCGCGCACGTGACGCTCGTAGTCGTCGCGCCGCGCCCGAAACCACTCGCGGTCGTTGTTGCGCTTCAGCGCGCGCAGAAAGGCGAGTGTCTTGGGCGTGAACGGCGAGGTCATCGCTTCGATTCTACAATTCCCACAATGCCTTCCCGCCTTTCAATCGCCGCCCGCACGGCGCTGCTCGCCGATCTGAACGCCGCCGTCGGCGACCGCGCCACCGTCAACGCAACACAGCTCGAGCACCACAGCCACAGCGAATCGTGGCACCCGCCGGCGGCGCCGGACGTCGTGGTGTTCCCGACGTCCACCGACGAGGTGGCGGCGATCGTGCGGGCCGCGGCGAAGCACGACGCGCCGGTCATCGCGTTCGGCGCCGGCAGCTCGCTCGAAGGGCATGTCAACGCTCTTGAGGGCGGCGTCTCGATCGACTTCTCGAGGATGAACCGCGTGCTGCGGGTCAGCGCTGAGGATCTGGATGCCACCGTTGAGGCCGGTGTCACGCACCGCCAGCTGAACAAGGCGCTGGCCAACACGGGCACCGCCTTCTGGGTGGATCCGGGCGCCGACGCAACCATCGGCGGCATGGCCGCCACCGGCGCGTCGGGAACGACCACCGTGCGCTACGGCACCATGCGCGAGGTAGTGCGCGGACTGACCGTCGTGCTGGCCGACGGCACCGTCATCCGCACCGGCGGGCGCGCCCGCAAGTCGTCGGCGGGCTACGACCTGACGCGGTTGTTCGTCGGCTCGGAAGGGACGCTCGGCGTCATCACCGAGGTCACGCTGCGGCTCTTCGGCCTGCCGGAGGCGGTGTCCGCGGCGGTCTGCGCCTTCGACTCGATGGCGGCGGCGGTCGAGACGGTGATCGCCACGATCCAGCTCGGCATCCCGGTGGCCCGCGTCGAGCTGCTGGACGAGGTGATGATCGACGCCGTCAACCGCTATTCGAACCTGTCCTACGCGGTCAAGCCGACGCTGCTTTTCGAGTTTCACGGGACCAGCACGGCCAGCGTCACGGAGAGCGTGACCGCGGTGCAGGAGCTGACCGGGGAGCGTGGCGGATCCGACTTCCAGTGGGCCACGACGCCCGAGGATCGCACCCGCCTGTGGCAGGCCCGGCACAACACGCTCTACGCCGCGCTGGCGCGGCGCCCCGGCGGCAAGCCCTGGGTCACCGACGTCTGCGTCCCGATCTCACGGCTCGCCGAGTGCATCGTCGAGACCAAGCGCGACCTGGCTGACACCGCGCTCTACGCGCCGCTGGTCGGGCACGCCGGCGACGGCAACTTCCACCTGAACATCATCATCGACCCGGCCAACGCCGTCGGAATACGAAGCGGTGAAGGCGTTCAACGCCAGGCTGGTGCGCCGCGCGCTGGCGGCCGGCGGCACATGCACCGGCGAGCACGGCATCGGCATGGGCAAGAAGCAGTACCTGATCGAGGAGCACGGCGAGGACGCCGTCGAGGTCATGCGCTCGTTGAAGCGCGCGCTCGATCCACACAATCTGATGAATCCGGGGAAGGTTGTGTAGGATGGTCTGCTGAACATGGCACGCAGGCCCGCGAGGACGTACGCCCTCGCTCTTCGATTCTCCAGAACCCGATCAGCCGCCACCGCCGCCGCCCGGAGGGTTTCCCGACGCGGTCGCGCTGCACGAGGCCGCCCAGAGTCGCTATCTCAACTACGCGCTCTCGGTGATCACCTCGCGCGCGCTCCCCGACGTGCGCGACGGGTTGAAGCCGGTGCAGCGCCGCATCCTCTACACGATGTGGCAGCAGAACCTGACGGCCGACGCCAAGCACCGCAAGTGCGCCAAGGTGGTGGGCGACGTGATGGGCAACTACCATCCCCACGGCGACGCGGCGCTCTACGAGACGCTGGTGCGCATGGCGCAGCCGTTCTCGCTGCGCTACCCGCTGGTGGACGGCTCCGGGCAACTTCGGATCGCTTGATGGCGACAGCGCCGCCGCCATGCGCTACACCGAGTGCCGCCTGGCGCGCGTGTCCGACGAGATGCTGGCCGAGATCGACCAGCGGACCGTCCATTTCCGCCCCAACTACGACGGCACCCGCACCGAGCCGGTGGTGCTGCCGGCGCGGCTACCGAACCTGCTCGATCAATGGCACCACCGGCATCGCGGTCGGCATGGCCACCAACGTGCCGTCGCACAACCTGGGCGAGATCTGCACCGCGCTCCTCAAGCTCCTGGACAACCCCGACCTCAGCAGCGTGGCGCTGTGCCGCTGGGTGAAGGGGCCGGACTTTCCGACCGGCGGCCAGATCCTCAACTCCGCCGACGAGCTGAAGGAGATCTACCGGACCGGCGCCGGCACGATTCGCCTGCGCGCGACGTGGGAGGAGGGCCCGAGCCGAACCGCGCCACCCAGACGCTCTACGTCACCAGCATCCCCTACGCGGTGAACAAGTCCACGCTGGTGGAGCGCATCGCCGATGTGGTGCTGTCGCGCAAGCTGCCGCCGCTGCTCGACGTCAAGGACGTGTCCACCGACGACGTCCGGATCGCGCTGGAGCTGAAGCGCGACGCCGACCCGCGGATGGTCATGGCGTATCTGTTCAAGAACACGCCGCTCCAGACCAACGTCATCGTCAACATGACGTGCCTGATCCCGACCGAGAACCCCGAGGTCGGCCGGCCGGAGCGCCTGGACCTGAAGTCGATCCTGTGGCACTTCCTGCATTTCCGCCTGGAGGTCGTGACCAAGCGGCTCGAGCACGAGCTCGAAGCGCTGCGCAAGCGCATCCACGTTCTCGAAGGCTTCGAGAAGGTGTTCGACGCGCTGGACGAGATCATCCGCATCATCCGCAAGTCGGACGGCAAGGCCGACTCGGCGGAAAAGATCATGAAGCGCTTCGACCTCGACGCGGAGCAGGCCGACGCGATCCTCGAGCTGAAGCTCTATCGGCTGGCGCGCCTCGAGATTCTCGTCATCCAGAACGAGCTGGCCGACAAGCGCAAGCGCGCGCGCCACATCGCCGGGCTGCTCAAGGACGAAGAGGGGCGCTGGGGCCTGGTGCGGCAGGACATCATCGCCGTACAGGAGGCCTACGCGAAGGGCGACAAGCGGCGCACGCTGATCGAAGCCACCGAGGAAGTGGAGTTCACCGCCGACGACTTCATCGTCGAGGAGGACAACGTCGTCATCGTCTCGCGCGACGGCTGGTTGAAGCGGCAGAAGGAAGTGCGCGACCTGTCGACCACGCGCCTGCGCGAAGGCGACTCGGTGCTGGCCGTGCTGCCCGGCAGCACGCGCGCCACGGTGGTCTTCTTCAGCAACCTGGGCGCGGCCTACACCGCCCGCATCATCGACGTGCCGGCATCCACCGGCTACGGCGAGCCGATCCAGAAGCTGTTCAAGTTCCGCGACGGGGAGCGGGTGGTGGCGGCGCTGAGCCTCGACCCGCGTGTGGCCGGACAGATTGCGCCGGTGGCGAACAAACGCGGTGTGGTGGTCGAGGACGAGCCGCCTCCCGTGCACGCGATCGCCGTGACCAGCGACGGCTACAGCCTGCGCTTCGGCCTGCACCCGTTCGTCGAGGCCAGCACGCGCTCGGGCCGCCGCTACGCCCGCGTCGGCGACGGCGTGGAGGTGGTGGGCGTGGCCAAGATCACCGGCGAGGAGGTGATCATCGCCGCCACGCAGCAGGCGCGCGGCATGCTGTGCCAGGCCAGCGAGGTGAACTACCTGTCGGGTCCCGGCCGCGGCGTGATCCTGATCAAGCTGCGCCCGGACGAGGATCGGGTGCTCGGGTTCCTGGCGTCGGTGGGCGACCGCGACATCCTGCGCGTGGAGACCAGCCGCGGCGCCGAGCAGACCATCAGCACCGTGAAGTACGAGGTGACCGGCCGCGGCGGCAAGGGCCGCGAGCTGCTGCAGCGCGGCCAGTTCACCCGCATCGTCCCGGGCGAAGTGTCGAATCCGGAGCCGCTCGAAGGAAGCTAGAACCAGCGACGGAATCGCTGGTGGTCACCGCGCCAGATAAGCTCAACGGTTCCAGCGCTCGGCCAACCCGCCTGCTTCGGCCTGCACCCGTTCGTCGAGGCCAGCGCCCGCTCGGGTCCCCGCTACGCCCGCGTCGGCGAGGCGTGGAGGTGGTGGGCGTGGCCGAGATCACTGGCGAAGAGATGACCCGTTATGCGACTTTGACCCTCGCGTCTCCCCTCTCGGACAGCCAACTTTGCTCTCCTGAGAGTACGCACGGTCGAGCTGGCCGATGTAGCGCCGGCGGTTCCGGCCCCCCGCCAAAGAAAGTCGCCTGGACGCTAGCACTAAACCGGGCACCGGAGACAAAAGGCTGCCGGTTGGGAGACCTTGCGCCCAGGCGAGGCCATCAAGCTCAGCTCATGATCTGCCATTAACCTACATGGAATCAGCATTTTACGTCTCTCCGTTTCTGCGCTTGTTAAACGGGACGCAATCTTGCTTCGGAAGGCAGCACTGAACCGCGACGGCTGTGGCCTGCGGAACGTTATTAAGCGGCCAGTCTTCAGGGCCGGTGGCACTTTGAAGCCGATTAGGCGAATAGCGGGGCCTGGGCCCTAGGAGGAGACGGAATGAACACGAAACGATGGGCCGGGTCGCTGGCAGTGGCGAGCGTACTCGCACTGGCGACGGCGCAGGCGGCCAGCGCAGCGACGATTTTGACCTTCACGCAGGATGGGTTGGCCAACACGGTTACCGCCGTCAGTGGTGCGACAACGACCATCACCGGAACGAATATTGCCGTCAGTGGAAGTGTCGAGAATGTCGGCGGGTCGGTGGACATGTTCTTCGATTTTGCGCTCACGAGCACAGCTGCCGCCGTTCCAAGTGGTGGCAACATTGAGCAGCCCTTCTCGGGAACGTTCTCGTTCAACTCGGCGGCCGACGGCAGCGGGACGAATTACCTCTCGGGAAGTTTCTCGGACTTGGCCAGCGGTTCTGCAGGGGGGGCTCAGCTCACGGTAGGCGCTGGCACGCCTTCTGATACCGTCGACTTCGCGTCGGACGTGATCACCAGCCTCTCGCTGGAGCGCGCGCTGAGTATCGCCCTCACGAACTTGACCACCCCGCTGTCCATCTGTGGGACCACCATCTGTGGCTTCGAGGCGTCGGTGACTGGCAACTTCTCAGCTAACATCGGACAAACGGTTCCTGAACCGGTGAGCCTGCTTCTGTTCGGGACGGGCCTGGTTGGCGTCGGTATCACGAGACGTCTGCGCCGTCGCTGAGCCTGGACTCCGCTTCCGCGTCTGTCACGCAACGCCTCGGGCTCGCCCGAGGCGTTGTCACGTACGGGCGTTCGTTTGGCCTACGAACGCGCGGTTGGCACACGCCACGAAGCGGGCACTGCGAGT
Organism: uncultured Acidobacteriota bacterium; assembly: GCA_963713655.1. Classification (GTDB taxonomy): domain Bacteria; phylum Acidobacteriota; class Vicinamibacteria; order Vicinamibacterales; family UBA2999; genus CAWEBF01. The sequence continues at coordinate 136,096 of CAVQMT010000018.1, read as the reverse complement.
CGCGTTGGGCGCGGTTGGAGCCGCACGCGTTCATCATCCCGACGTGGACAGTGAGAAGTCGTAGCGCACCGGGTCGGTGCCGTCGATCGCCCGCAGCGCCGCCGTGATGTCCGTGGCCATCGCCCCCCCGGGCTGACGCGGCGCGTCAACCGCAGGCACCGGCTCAGCCGGATCACGTGCGTCCAGCGACACCATCAGCCGCGACGGATGCGGCGTCTGGCACACGATCGCGCGCGGAATCCACGGCCTTTAGGGGGTAGTCAATCAATCCTCGAAATAGGAGACTTTTGCCGGCGCGGTCGCGGTATCCTCGGAGGGGCCTGGCATTTCGCCCTGCGTACGCGGGCCCAGGAATGGACCTCCGATTGCTTGACCAACCTACGCCACCAAACCAGTCATCCGTTGGAGGTCAAGGTGCTCAGCAAGTTTCTGATTGTGCTCGCCGTCGCCGCCGTGTCCGCGACCGCCACCGGTTGCTCGAGAGACGTGATTCGCACTCGGCAGGACGCTCTTGATGCGGGAAACCGGTACTTTTCAGAGCAAAAATTCGCCGAGGCGTCCGTCGAATATCGCAAGGCGGTGGCCGCCGACCCAAAATTTGGGGAGGGTCGCGCTCGCCTGGCGGCGACCTACGTCGAATTGGGCGATCTCCCTAACGCCAATCGGGAGTACATGCGCGCGGCGGATCTTCTGCCCGACAACGTCGACATCCAAGTGCGGGCGGCCAGCTTCCTGCTGGCTTTCGGCCAATACGAGGACGCACAGACGCGCATCCGCAAGGTCCTAGCCAAAGAACCCAACAACCAGGCTGCCCAGATCATCTACGGGAATGCGCTGGCGGGCATGAAGGACTTCGACAGCGCCCTGCGCGAGCTCGAAAAGTCCGTGACCACTGATCCGTCGGCGGCCGGCTATGGCAGCTTGGCCCAGGTCCGTAGCACGATGGGGAACGACGCTGCTGCCGAGGCCGCCTACCGGCGCGCGGTGGCGATCGACCCCGGCTCCATCCTTGCCCGGCTGTCGTTGGCCAGTTTCTTGTGGGCTGCAGGGCGGAATGCCGAAGCGGAGCAGAGCTTTCGTGAGACGGTTGAGGCGAAACCCGGGGATGCCCGCGCGAACCGTGCCTTCGCGACCTTCTTGTTCGCATCCGGGAAGGCGGCTCAGGCCGAGCCGTACCTGAAAGTCGCTGCCGCGCAGGACGACACGCCGGACGCGTCACAGAAGATTACCCTCGCGGACTACTACATCACAGTCAACAAGCCGGATCAGGCCGTCGAGGTTTTGAACACGATCAAGACGTCGACGAACAAGCGTACCGCGGGCCGGGCGAACACCCGTCTCGCATATCTCAGCTACTTGACGAAGCGGGATGGGAGCGCCTATCAGACGCTCGAGGACGTGCTTCGTGACGATCCTGGCAACACCGAAGCGCTGATTATCAAAGCTCGCCTCCTCGCGAGCGATAAAAAGCTGAGCGACGCGCTGGCCACTGTGACAAAAGCGACGGCTGTCGAACCGACGAACGCACAGGCGTGGTTCCTCGCAGCCACCATTCATGCTGACAAGGGCGACGTCGACGAAGCGATCAAGGCCTACAACGAGGTGCTGAAGTTGAATCCGCGCGCAGCAACGGTCAAAGTGCGCCTCGCCAAGCTGCACAGCGCCAAAGGCAGCGCCGACACAGCGCTCACTCTGGCGCAGGAGGCCTACGACTCGCAGCGGACGGACCCTGAGGCGCAACTTACCCTGGCGCGGAGCCTGATCACCAAGCGAGAGTCCGCTCGGGCGGCGCCTCTGGTGAAAGCGCTCCTTGCCGCCAACCCAAACGCGGCGATCGTCCATTCGACGGCGGCCGCCTACTCAGCTGGCGTCGAAGACTGGAAGACGGCAGAGCGCGAATACGCGCGCGCTCTCGAGCTTGCCCCAAACGACGTCGAGGCCTTCAGCGGCCTGATTGGCGTCTACCTGAAGACTGCGCAGAGCGCAGCTCTGCGCAGCCTGCTCGACGAGCGTCTGAAGCGGATGCCCAATCATTCCCCCAGCTTGGTGCTTGCAGCCGCAGCGTACAACAGCCTCAACGAGATTGCCCGGAGCAGGACTCTGCTGGAAAAGGCCATCAGCGTCGATCCGAGCAACCTGCAGGCGTACCAGATGATGGGACGGCTGCTGGTCGGACAGGGACAACTCGACAGTGCGCGCGCACAATTCGAGCAGCTGGCCAAGAGGAATCCGACCGCGGCGGGCCCCCGGACCATGCTGGGAATGGTGCTCGAGATGCAGAACAAACGCGATGCCGCGAGCAAGGAATACGAAGAAGCGCTCCGTCTCGATCCGAACGCGGCAGTGGCAGCGAACAACCTGGCGACCTACTATGCCGACAACGGCCAGCGTCTGAATGTCGCCTTGGAGCTTGCGCAGACCGCTGTCAGGCAGCTACCTGATCACGCATCTGCAGCCGACACTCTTGGCTGGGTGTACTTCAAGAGTGATCTGCCGGCGTTAGCTCAGGAGCCGTTTCGACGCGCCACTCAAATGGATCCGACGAACGCCATCTTTCAATATCACCTGGGGTTGGCCTACGCGAAGTCCGGGGACAAAGTCCGAGCGAAAGAGGCGCTGACAAAGGCTCTCTCGCTTCAGTCCAATTTTCCTGGAGCAGATGACGCGAAACGAGCCCTTTCCGCCTTGTAGAAGGCCCCCATTATCGTCCTGACGCGTCGCTGTCGATCGTGTGCACCTGCGGGCCACCACCCGGCGGATCCACGCAACCATGATCGCGGATGGTATGCTGCGGCCCGCCCGGACTGTCAAGAACCAGACCACGCTGCCCGCGCTGATGGCGCTCGCCGTGCTCTACGGCTTCTCGCGCAGCTACTACTTCAAGCTCGCGTTCGGTACGCCGTCGTTGTCTCCGCTCTATGGCGGCGATGGCGATCGTGGCGATTCCGGTGTGGCGGGTCGCAGGCGCTCGAACTCCCGGCGACCCCATGTCGCTGGCGTTCCTGGCCATACCGCTGGCGACGGTGATCGTGTTCCCGGCGTTCATCGGGCTGGCGCTGTGGTGGCGCCGGTTCCCGGAAGTGCACAAGCGCCTGATGCTGCTCGGCACGATCGAGCTCTTACCGGCGGGCTTCGGGCGGTGGCCGATTCTCTTCAACGCCGGACCGCTGGGCTTCCTGGGCCTTCCGGACCTGTTCATCGTCGCGATGGCGATTTATGACCGCGCCACGACCGGCCGCGTCCACCCGGCCACGCTCTGGGGCGGCTTGTTCCTGATCGCGTCGCAGGTGCTCCGCGTGGTTGTCGGCAACACCGCGACCTGGCAGGCCTTCGCCCGGTGGTTCGTCTCCTGACGTATACTTGACGGCGGTGACGCCCGCGAGGGGCGGCGCCGAGGTCGGGCCCGGCCCCTGGGTCTCATGGCAGTTTCGCGGAAATCCCTCTGATTTCTTGCTTGAGACCCCCGGTTCGAGCCCGCAACGTCAACCCTTAAGTCAGGCGACAGCTTGAACGAGTAACGCGAGGTGCGCGGCCAGGGGCCCATGAGCCCTTTGCCCTGAGCCTTGTACGGACACATGATTCCAACACCAAGCAGCAATCCCACCCCCAGCAGCAACCGCATCGCCGTCTTCATCGACTTCGACAACGTGGAGATCGGCGTCAAGTCCACCATCGGTGGCAACTTCGATATCGGCCTCGTGCTCGAGGCCATCAAAGAGCGTGGCGAAATCGTCACGAAGATCGCCTACAGCGACTGGAAGCGCGCCGGCGACTACAGCCGCCACCTCACCCAGCACGCCATCCGGATGGTGCAGCGCAACCTGACCCCCGGCGGCGACAAGAACGGCGCCGACATCACCATGGCGCTCGACGCGCTGGAGATGGCCTTCACCCACGACCACATCAACGTGTTCGTGATCGTCGGCGGCGACAGCGACTTCATCTCCCTGGTCGAGAAGCTGAAGCAGTACGGCCGCAAGGTGCTGGTCGTCGGCGGCCGCCAGTTCACCAGCGGCACCATGCAGCGCAACTGCCACGAGTTCATCGCCTACGAGAACCTGGTGGGATCGAACAGCGCCCCCCGCGGCCGCCAGCAGGAACGCGGCGGCAAGCCGGCGGGCGGCGGAACCTCGCAGATCACGGCGGCGCTGCCGCTGGTGCTGCGCGCGCTCAAGGTGCTGTCGGAACGGGAGGTCACGCCGCAGCTGGGCCTGCTGAAGAGCACGCTGCTGCAGCTCGACTCCACCTTCTCCGAGCGCACCTATGGGCCGGGGAGCTTCCGCGACTTCATGGAAAAGGTGGCGCAGACCGGCGCCGTGGAGCTGAAGCAGGCCGGCCGCAGCATGCTGGTCGAGGCGGTGGAAGGCAGCGCGGCCGCGGTCGCGGCGGCCGCGGCGGTGACGGACGCCCCGGGCCCGGCGCCGGAGGTGGTCGAACCGGCCGCCGCCGCAACCTCGAGCACGACGCCGCCCGACGTGGAGGCCGACACCGACGACGAGGATGAAGCCATGCCGGCTTCGCCGAAGAGCATGCAGGACGGCATCCGTGCGGTGCAGCATGCCTTCGCGCATGCGCACAACGTCAGGTGGCCGATGTACGTGCGGCAGGCGCGGCAGTTCCTGCGCACGGCGATCGAAGGGTTCGACGAGCGCAGGTATGGCTTCGCCTCCGTGGTCGATCTGCTGCGCGCGGCGGGCAAGGAGAACATCCTCAGAATCGAGCGCGACCGCCAGGGAGCGGTGCGGGTGTTCCCCGGTCTGAACCTGCTGTCGCGGCCGCGCGCCCTGGATATCGAAGGGCTGCCCGCCGACGTAGATGCGGATCTCGATGCCGAGCCCGGCGACGAGATGTCCGCTCAGCCGGTGACCGAGCTGGTGGCCGACCTGCCGATCGTCGAAGCGCAGGTGGAAGGCATCGCCGAGCTCGACGAGGATCGTCAGCCCTTCGCCCCAAAACCCGCATTGGGAGACGACGAAGACGAGGGGCCGCAGCCCGGCAACGAGCTGACGCCCGGTGCGTCTGCCGGCGGACGCCGCCGCCGGGCCCCCGCGGCGCGCCGAGCGTGCGCCACGCGCTCCGCGTGCCGCCAAGACGGCGGCCGCGAAGTCCGAGGCCGCCGCGAAGCCCGCGAAGCCGGCCGCGCCTCGCGCCCGCAAGACGGCCCGCCCGCGCGCTCGCGGCGGCGAGTAACGCCGGACGCTATTGTGGCGGATTGCCGCGGAATCGGCCGACATAGGCCGATTTCGCGACCGTCTTTCCCGCCATCGCTTTCATCAGATCGTCGCGGCTGGCCGTGGCCGGCAATTCCAGGTTGGCGTTGAGGGCGTAGAGCTCGAACACGTAGTGGTGGTAGCGCGGGCCGGCGGGTGCCCCGGGACCGAAGTAGGCATTCTGGCCGGTGATGTTCGCGCCCTGCACCGATCCGGGCGGCAACGAGCCTTCGGGGATGCCGTTGGCCGACGCGGGAATGTTCCACACCATCCAGTGCAGCACGTCGCCAGTGTTGCCGCCGATGGCCACGTCGAGGTCGTGGAAGATGATCGCGTAGCTGACCGTGCCGGCCGGTGCGCCCGAGAACTTGAAGCCCGGCTGCACGTTGCCGCCCCTGCCCGCGTACTTCGGTGGCACGATCCCGCCGTCCGGGAACGCGTCGGACTCCATCAAGAGCGGCGGCAGGTTGAACCCGCCGCGGCCGCCGCCACGCCCCCCGCCGCCCTCACGGTTCTGGGCCCCCAGGGTCGCGACCAGCGCGAACGTCATCAGCCCTGCGGCTGCCAGGATCATCGGTCTCTTCGACATTCAGTCATCTCGATTGTCGGTTGTCGGTTATCGTTCTCGGTAATTCGATTCCGGAAGCCGGAGGCCGGAGGCCGACAACGTCATCGAAAGAGCGCCAAGTCCACGGCCTCGCCCATCGCCTTGTAGCCGGCGTCGCCGGGGTGGAGGTGGTCGCCCGAATCGTAGGCCGGAAGGAATCGGCCCGGCGCCGACGGGTCGCGCGTGACCGCGTCGAAGTCGATCACCGCGTCGTAGGCCTTGCTGGTGCGAATCCAGTCGTTCACCGCCCGCCGCTTGGCCTCGCCCTCGGGCGTGTAGTAGGGCGCGCCTTCGAACGGCGTCAGCGTGGCGCCATACACCTTGAGACCGCGGGCGCGGGCGCGTTCGATCAACTGCTTGTGGCCGGCGATGATGTCGGCCGCGCTCGGCGACGGGTTGTCGCGGGCCAGGCCGATGTCGTTGATGCCCTCCATCACCACGACGTGCGTGACGCCGGTCTGCATCAGCACGTCCTTGTCGAACCGCGCCAACGCGCTCACGCCCGCCCCATCGCTCAACACCCGATTGCCGCTGATGCCGGCGTTCAGCACGGCGACCGGCCGGCCGGCGGCCGCCAGCCGGCGGGCCAGGTGATCCGGCCAGCGGTTGTTGGTGTCGACGGTCGATCGGGCGCCGTCGGTGATCGAATCGCCGAACGCGACCACTGCGGCGGCGCCGGCGGGAGCCATCACCTCGACGCGGGCCAGCAGGAACCAGGCGCCGGTGCGCGTGGGCATCGGCAGCACGGCGGCGCCGGTGTGATCGCCGGCCTGCGACAGGTAGTTGGTCTGCGAGGCGCCGTTGTGGACCGTGACGGGCGACGGACTGATGCCTAGCTTCCCCTGGCAGATAGAGATCGACGATCAGGTCCGACACTGGTGCGACGGACATCTCGACCGCATCGCTGACCAGGACCGCGCCCGGGCAGTACCGTAGCAGTCGGCGAGCCGCCGAAGGTCAGCGGCTTGGCCGGGCCTGCGGCCACGTCCACGTCCCGCGCGCGCGGCGCGATGTCGGCGGCACCGATCGCGAGTGGCAGCGTGCCGAAGACGTTGCTCAGCACCACGCGCACGCGGGTGCCGCCGATGCTGGTCCGCACGATTTGCCGCAGCGTCTGGTTGCTGATGGTAACCGGCGGTCCGCCGAGCCGTCCGCCTCCTCCCGGCGCGCCACCGGCCGGTGGGGCAGGCGCGGTGAGCCCGCTCGGCGGGGGCGCCGGCGCAGCGGCCGGCGCCGGCGGCAGACCGCGGGCGACCAGCGCCGTCGCCCACGTGCCGACCCACCGCTCAGTGGTGTTCTGAGCGAGCGCAGACGCGTTGAGGAAAAAGGTGAGCGCAACAACGAGCGTCGATAGGCGCATGTCAGACTCCACCGCAGGCGTCAGACGCCGGGCTTCAGAGCATACCCGCAACTGGCCAGGACCTGGAGCCCGAAGCCCGGAGCCCGAAGCCTACGGGCTGCGGCACTCCGCTCAAGAACGCGTCGGCGGGTACGAGCAGCACTCCCGGCACCACCCCGAGCGTGACCAGCAACAGCACCAGCGCCACGCCGACCAGCCGCTCACGCAGGCCCAGATCCGGCGCCAACGACGGAGTAGCTCGGCCGAGGAACACTCGCGAGATCGTCACCAGCGTCGCTACCGCGAGCACCGCGGCTCGACACGATCACCGTGACGGTGGCGGCCGGGCTGGCCATCCAGAGCGTGTGCAGCAGCACATCGTCGGCGACAAACGACGACGTTCCCGGCAGGCCGACGCCGGCGCCTCCAAACAGCGCGAACAGCACGGCCAGCCGCGGAAACACCGTGCCGCGGCCGCCTGGGCCGGCAAACGCCACCGGCCCGACGCGCTCTTCGAGCGACGTGATCATCATGCCCAGGCCGCCGAGCGCGAGGCCCATAGACACCGCGACCAGCAGCGCCGCCGCGAAGTTGCCAAGCGCGGCCGTGCCAAGCGCGGCGATGAGCAGGCCGCCGTGCATGGCGGTGGTCGCGCGATAGAACCCCCGCAGATCCTTCTGCACGATCGCCAGCAGCGCGGCCGCGATCGCCGCCAGCGCGCCATAGCGGACCAGCCACGGCCCCAGGTCGGCGGCGCCGGTGTGATGGTCCACGAACCGGAGGTGCACGAACACCAGCGCGATCATCGACGACAGCTGCCGCGTCTGGATCAGCGGCATGCGCTCGCACAGGCTGGCCGCACCCAGATGCAGCGGCAAGACGCCCGCGCGCAGCGCGATGGCGAGGCACGACAGCACGAACGCCGCCGTCAGGGCGTTCTGCGAGATCGCAGCGGCGACTGCGGCCGATACCGCGGCGGAGATCGCCAGCACCGCCGCCCCGGTGACGCTGCGGCTGCGGGCGCTGTCCGCGTGCAGCAGCGCGCTGGCGCTGATGGCCAGATACGCCAGCTCGCCGCTCGAGGTGAAGAGCGCAACCGCCATCAGGATGGCCAGGCTGGCCACGCGCCAGAGCGGCGAGAGGCGCGGAGCCGCCACTGTCGGCGCCAGCAGGAGCAGGAAGCAGACGACAAATGCCTCCCACGGCGCCGACTGCGGTGTTTGGATCTCCATTACGGGCCGGTCCGATCCAGCGAAGAGGCGCGCCGAAACCGATGGTCGGCCGCATCGAGCGCTCGCGCCAGCGCCATCACCGGAGCGAACACGGCGTCGATGCGATCGTCGAGGCGCAGCCGGTGCAGCGACGCCGCGTAGAGGCGCGGCGTCATGGCCGGCACGGCGCGCTCGAGCCAGTTGGGCCCGTGGTGGTGATGGCCCATCCGGTGGGTGTCATGAATCGTGTTGGGCGCCTTGAGGTACTGGCCGAGCCGGAGCAGGGCGTGGCACACCAGGTGGGTCAGCGCCAGCGTGGTCCAGCCCAGGCAGATCTCCGCGAGGATCAGCCCCACCTGCGCCAGCGTGGCATGTGCCAGCGCGCCCTTGGCGTCGGTGTGAACCCGGGCCACGGCCGCGGCGTAAACGGCGGTGGCGAGTCCCACGGCCACCCCGACGGCGCGCGCAACCGGAGAGGCCTCGAACACCGGCCAGACGCGAAGCAGGAGGAACAGGCCGGCGTGGATCGACACGGCGCCGTAGAACAGCGCGCTCGAGGGCGTGGGTCCTTCCATCGCCCGCGGCAGCCAGCCCGAGAACGGAAGCTGCGCCGACTTGCCCATCGCCGACACCAGGAACAGGAGCGCCAGCACGGTCACCTCGATCGCCGGCAGGCTGGACGCGCCCGCGAGCGACGAGAAGCGGGCGGAGCCCAGCAGCTCGAAGGTCGTGACCGTGGCGATCAGCAACCCGGCGTCCGACAGGCGATAGGTCGAGAACGCGCGCACGGCGGATCGCACCGGCTCGTCGCGCTCGTGGAAGAAGCCGATGAAGAGCGCCGAGGCGATGCCGATGATCTCCCACCCGGCGAAGAACAGCTCGAGCGCGCCGGCAAAAGCCACCAGCTGCGTGCCGGTGGCGAACAGTCCCAGCAGCCCGAAGAAGCGCACGAACCCCGGCTCCTTGTGCAGGTAGGTGCGCGAGAACCGGGCGACAAGCGCCGTCAGCACCGAGGCAAAGAGCGAAATGGTCACCGACAGTGGGTCGATGAGGCAGACGACGGGCACGACGTAATCGCCGATCCGCAGCCACTCGCCGAGCTCGACCTCGCCGGACACCTGGGGAACCCCACGCGCCCAAGAGAGATGCGAGCGCCAGGAATCCGCCGCCGATCGACAGCAGCAGCCCGATCGCGACCGGCGCGCTGCCGCAGTGGATTCGGCCGGGTGATCGTCGGCGACGAGCGCCACCAGGGCGACGAAGAACGACGCGACCAGCGGCGAGAGGATGGCGAGGGCCAGCGCGAAGGTAGGGGCGTCGATCACGCCGGCACCGATTCGACGTCCGCCGGCGCAGCGTGGTGGCCCGGACCCACCGCCGGCTCCGGCAGCGCGCTGCGCACCAGGGCCGCGGTGACGTGGTCGCGCGTGCGGAGATGCCATTCCGGCGACCGCTCGACGACGGGCAGCAGCGTCGGCGACGGCTCGTAGGGCACGAACGCGCCGCCCTCGAACACCGCCATCGCCCCGCTGACCGGATCCACCGACACCAGCTGCACCCACTCGTTGACCACCAGCTCGGCGACCTCGGCCTGCCGGCCCGCCACTGCCAGCAGCGCCTCGGGCGTGGCGTCCACGATCACCAGCAGCCGCATCGGCTCGTGAATCTCGACCATCTGCAGCGGCAGCCCGGTGCGCAGGTCGCTCTGATGGCCGTTCATCACGCCGATGAGGCCGGTGACGTTGTGGGGCAGCTTGGTGCCGCACCCGAACGTCTCGTTGTCGACCGACGAGAAGTAGTACTCGAGGCTGATGCCCGCGCCCACCGGGCCGACCGCTGCCAGGGTGCGCTCGAGCACCTTGTGGTCGACATCGATGTTGGGGTCGTAGCTGACCAGGAAGGCACGCCGGTCGAGGTGCAGGCCGCGGGTGAGCTGCCGGCGGCCAACGATGCAGATCGAGTTGGTGCAGTGCCCGTACTCGGGCCGGCACTGCGCGAGGCTGGCCGAGCGCTGCTCCACGTGTCGCAGCGCCTCGTCCGGCGTCATCGTCAGCGGCGCGTTGTCGAAGCGACGGCTGCGCTCGAGGGCGTTCTCGCGGCGCGCGCGCTCCAGCGCGGCGTACGCCTCGTCGAACACCGCCGCGTGCGATCGCGGCAGCGCGTCCAGGTCGAAATAGACCACCGCGTCGCTGGCCGTGTCGTGCAGCCCGCCGACGAACCACGTGTCGGCCGGGATCTCGATGCCGCGCTTTCTCACACCCTCGCGCACGTCGGGCCGGTTGGCCATGTCGGCGAACAGGCGCGCGTTGGCGCCGCCGCGGCGCCCGCCGCAGGCGCCGCAGTCGTGCGCCGACTCGTGCGGGTTGTTCAGGCTGGTCGAGCCGTGGCCGAGCACGACGACGATGGGCGCGAAGTCGGTCACCAGGCCGATGTTGGTCAGCAGCGCGGTGACCCGGTCCACGGTTTCGTCGAGCGAGAAGCCAATCGGCTTTCCGTTCGGCGACGACGTGCTGGCATCCAGCCGCAGCGACGAGAGGCGCGTGGTGGGCCGGGGCGCGAGCCTGGCCTTGACGCGCTCGTCGAAGAGCGGCTTCGACCGCGGCGCCACCAAGTGGGTCAGCGTCTTGAGCCCCGAGAGCGGGCCGACGAGGAACGACATCCCGGCGCCGCCGGCCAACGAGCGCGACGCCGACAGGCCCCGCCGCTCCAGCGCGTGCCAGCGGTCGCGGATGGACTGCCGCAGGGCGTGCCACCCCAGGTCGGTGTAGACCGGCTGCTCGTGCACCTCGTGCGCCGGGGTGACGACGACCGGGCAGTGCGCCGCGGCTTCGTGATCGTAGAGGCCGCGGTAGTCGATGGCGACGCCGAAGAAGCCGGCTGCGCCGAAGGTGATGTAGGCCGGGTGCTGTTCCTCGAGCGCGCGGCGGATGCTTTCCTCGCGCTCGTCGATGCAGAACACGAACTGGGCGCGCGGCCGGCCCTCGACGCTGTGCGGCGGCAGCGTGCGGCGTGCGGCCATGGCGTCGAGAACCATCCGCCGGTAGGTGCGCTCGTAGGCGTTCTGGCACACGCGGCGCCGTTCGAGGTCGGTGCAGGCCTCGCACGCCTGCCACAGCCGGGCCAGTTCCTCGTCCGAGAGCGCCTCGATCGTCGACGGCGTCCAGTGGGCGGCGTGCGCCACGGCCCACAGGATCGAAGCATCGAGAACCGCGGGCCGCGGCGCGGGCTCTGTCGCGGCCGTGCGCAGCACCTGCCAGCGGCCGTCGAGGCGGGCGGCGCGGCACGCGCGCAGCACCGCGCGGCTCTCGAGCAGCAGCCGCACGGCCATGAAGTCGGCGAGCGACGTCGGCGGTCCGCCGGGGTGGTCGCTGGGGTTGCGCTCGAGCCGCGCGAACATGCCGGCCCAGCCGGGTAGGCCCAGCGCGGTCGCGAACAGGTAGGGCTCGACCTCCTCCTCGTGCACGCCCAGCTCGAGCAGCGCGTCTTCGATGACCTTGGCGGCCGGCAGGTTCTCCTCGAAGACGCGGCGCATGTCCTTTTCCGCGCCGCGGCAGTCGCGGGGGGCCGAGGCGCCGCGCGCATACAGGCTGGTGACGGCGCGCAGGAAGCCCTGGGCGCGGCCGGGCAGCGTGGCGTGCGCCTGCCCCTGATCCAGATACCCCGAGCCCAGGCGCACCAGCTCTCCGTGCACGGCTGGATCGGTGTCCGGTCCGCCGTTCGCCACGATGGCGTCGCGATGGCGGCGGGGACGGCGCGGGGCCTCGGGGGCGAGCCGCGGCCCGCGATCGGTTCGCGCGACGCACGCCTGCCACAGCGGCAGGTCCGCGCACGGGCGGGCGATGCCCGTGCGGACCGTGAACTCGAGCCCCGCGGCGTCGTCGGTGTCGGCGTCGCTGGCGATCAGCTCGTGCCACAGGTCGGCGGTCGTCAGGCCCGGGAGCACGGCCTTCGCGCCGCGCTCGCCCAGGGCGGCACCGATCTCGTGCCGCAAATCCGTGTCGGCGATGCGCCCGGCGCGCATCGCGGCGCGAAACTCGCGCAGGCTCAGATACGGCCGCGCCCCCAGTGCGTCGGCGCCGGCCTGCACGGCCTCATGGAAGCGCAGCTGCTGGAACGCGTGCAGCGTGTTGTGGTGGATGAAGACGCCGATGGGTCCCTGGTCGGGCAGCACGCCGTGGGCGCGCGCCAGCGCGCGCCCAATCGGCGTGTCCGCCGTGCGAGGAATGCCCGGTCGACACGTCAGTGGCCCCCGCCGCCCTGCGCGTGGCTCATGTCGATGCCGACCAGCGTCACGCTGATGTTGCGGTGCCTGGCGTCCTGGACGAAGGTCGCCAGTACCTCCTTGACGTCGTGATCGATGTATTCCCCGGTGCCGTCGATGACCACGCGCTCGCCGTCGTCCACTTCGTCGAGCGTCGAGACGATGCCGGGCTTCGAGACGAAGGTGCCGTCGCGGCGGAACCGCATCTGCCAGGCGCCGGACTCGTCGCGCTCGGCCAGCACCGCGCGCTTCGAGTTCTCGTAGAGCACGAAGCCGATGCCGACGACGATGCCGACAATCACGCCTTTCAGCAGGTCGAGCGCCAGCACCGCAGGATGGTGACGCCGAACGGCAGCAGCTGCGTCAGCCCCAGGCGGACCTGCGAGGCGAAGAGCACCGGCTTGCACAGGTTCAGGCCGACCTGGATCAGCACGGCAGCCAGGCACGCCATCGGGATCTTGTTGAGCAGCGCGCCGGCAAACACTACCGAGACGAGCAGCAGCACGCCGTGCACAAGCGTGGACATCCGCTCCCGTGCGCCGGCGGCGACGTTGGCCCCGCTACGGACGATCACGGCGGTCACCGGCAGCCCGCCGAAGAGCCCCGACACGGCGTTGGCCGTGCCCTGCGCCAGCAGCTCGCGGTCGGGAGGGCTGTGCCGCTTGAGCGGGTCCAGCCGATCGACGGCCTGCACCGACAGCAGCGTCTCGATGCTGGCCACGACCGCGATGGTGGCGCCGGTGATCCAGACTGCCGGGTTCATGGCCATCGCCGAAGTCCGGCCTGCGGCAGCGCCGACGCCAGCGCCTGGATGCCGCCCAGCGGCACGTCCACGTAGTGGCCGCGCGCCAGCGCCAGGCCCGAGCCGCGAAGCGCCTCGGCGACGACGCTCGCCGTCACCACCACCACCAGCGCCGGCGAGATCAGCGGGTAACGCCCGAGCGGGGTGTGCTTCCAGCCGTAGAGCATCGCCAGCGAGAGGATGGCGATGAGTGCCGCGCCCTGGTGCAGTCTGACTGGGGATGTCGAAGACGCCCCCGGCGGCGCCGAAGGCCACCGGCAGCTGGCGCCACACGATGGTGATGCCGATGGCGGCCAGCATCCCCTTGACGACCGACAGACGGCACCATGGACGAGAAGCGGCCGGCGCGGATCACGCCCATCAGGAACTGGAGCACGCCGGCGATCAACGACGCCCATCAGGAAGCCGTTGAGGCCCACCTTGCTGACCTCGGCGAGGACGATCGACGTCAGGCCGGCGGCCGGTCCCGTGACCGAGAGCGGCGACCGCGAAATCCACGGCACCACCATGCCTCCCACCACGCCAGCGACGAGGCCCGACACCGGCGGCACGCCGCACGCGATGGCGATCCCCAGGCACAGGGGAAGGGCAACGAGAAAGACAACCACCCCGGCGACCGCGTCCTCCTTGGGGTGACCGAACATGGACGGGTAGTGATGCATGACCTCGGACCTCGACCTCGAACAGCACAGACTGGGGCCCCGCGTAGCACACAGACACACCTATGCGCCGTAACACGGAGGCGTAACTTGCCGGGTGAAACCGCGGGCGGGAATGCCGCGCCGCTCAGGAGGCAGGAGGTGCGCGTCCGGAGGTCGGCGCCCGAGGCGGGCCAGAAGGTGCCGGGCTGTTGGAGACCGAAACGAGGAGCGGGATGGGTGCCGGCGAGGAAGCCTGGTTCAGGGCTCCCCACCACGCCGCGAAAGTGGAGCGCGGCGAACGCCGCGGCACCACGGGGATGACTTGCTGGATGTCGGAGGCGTTGTAGATGCTCTGGCCGGTCGAAGCCGGCACGGGCGCCGTTTCTTCGTAAGGGTGCGCCGGAGCCGTGGATGTGTCTGTACGCTGGGGTCCGCAGCGGGTCAGCCGAACGAGGCGATCGGACCCGGTGCCGGCGCGGGCCGGCATCAGCCCGAGGACGGCAACCGACGCGACGCAGGCGGCGACGACGGCGGACGAGCGGAGGAGCGTCAGGTTCATCCGACCGGACAGAGTCAGAAGAATACGATAGCTGCTCAGCTCACCGCCAGACAGCCTTGGCAATCGCGGCGGCGCAGAGCCGGGTCCTCCGGCGTCACCTGGCTCTCGAAGAACGCCACCACCTTGCCCTGCTTGTCGATCACGTATTTGCTGAAGTTCCAGGCCGGCAGCCGGCCGGATTTTCCCAGGAAAGCGTAGATTGGCGACTGCGCGGCGCCGCGCATCGTCACGACCTTCTCGAACATCGGGAAGGTGACGTCGTAGGTCAGACGGCAGAACGTGGCGATCTCCTGGGCCGTGCCCGGCTCCTGCCCGCCGAAGTCGTTGCTCGGGAACCCGAGCACGTTGAAGCCCTTGCCCTTCAGCTCCCGCTGCAGGCTCTCGAGCCCCTGGTCCTGCGGTGTGTAGCCGCACTTGCTGGCGACGTTCACCACCAGGCTGACCCTGCCTTTGTACTGCGCCAGGTTGCCGGGCTTGCCGTCGAGCGACTGTGCCTGCAGGTCGTAGAACGACTGGGTCTGGCCGGCGGGCGCGGCGGCCTGGCGGGCCGCGATCGGCATCGACGCAATCATGGCCGCCGCCAGCACGGCGAGGACGATCTGGTGCCTGTTCATGGGCAGATTGTAGGCCAACCGCCGCGCCCGGCGAGGTTACGGCGCGTCTTGGAGGGGAGTCTCGACGAATCCGCCGGCCGCGGTCCACTGCACCCGGCGCGTCGCGAAGCGGCCGGGCGCGCCCGCCCGGCGCAGATAGACCAGGACCTCGGTGTACTGCGAGCGCACCGGCTCGACGATGGCGCGGGCGCTGGCGGCGGCCTCCGACAGGTCGATGACCTCGGCCTCGACCACGAGCGCGCCCTGCGACGCCTGCGCGTGCGTGACCGACCAGCGCCAGCGGCGATCGTCGGGCTCCGCGGCGTTGAGGGCGCGGGCCAGCCCGGAGGTGGCGGGCGGCCGCGGGGGATGCCGGCCCGGACCGGTCCACCGCATCGCCGCGGCAAAGAGCACCGCGACGAGAATCCACACGGCGGCGGCGGCCGAAAGCAGGCGTGGAGCCACGGGTGCGCCTCGGCGGATGCTACGCTATCTGCGCTCCACGCGCTCGTCCATGTCCAACTACACAGCCAAAGACATCACGGTCCTCGAAGGGCTGGAGCCGGTTCGCAAGCGGCCCGGCATGTACATCGGCGGCGTCGGCAGCACCGGACTGCATCACCTGGTGTGGGAGATCCTGGACAACGCGGTGGACGAGGCGATGAACGGACACGCCTCCACCATCGCCGTGACCCTGCACGCCGACGGCAGCTCGATCACGATCGCCGACGACGGCCGCGGCATCCCCGTGGACAAGCACCCGAAGACGAAGAAGAGCGCGCTCGAAGTGATCTTCACGGTGCTCCACGCCGGCGGGAAGTTCGAGCCGGGCAACTACAAGACCGCGGGCGGCCTGCACGGCGTCGGCGCCAGCGTGGTCAACGCGCTGTCCGCGGATCTGCGCGCCCGCGTCAGGCGCGACGGCGCCGAGTGGGAGCTGTCGTTCAAGCGCGGCGCGCCGCAGGGCGCGCTCAAGAAAGTGGGGGCGGCGCGGGGCAGCGGCACGACGGTGTACTTCCGGCCCGATTCGACCATCTTCCCGCAAGGTCGAGTTCGATCCGGAGATCATCCGCGAGCGGCTGGAGGTGGTCAGCTACCTGCACAAGGGCGTCAAGGTCACCTTCGAGGACGAGGCGGCGAAGACGAAGCAGACCTTCGAGCACAAGGAAGGGCTGCTGGACTACCTGAAGAAGATCGTCAAGGAACGTGTCGGCAACGCCGGTGAACGACGCCACGTTCCAGCTGGATCGCGATGCCGGGCCGCGGCTGGAGCTGGTGCTGCAGTGGACGGATGCCACCGACGAGCACCTGCGCAGCTACGTCAACGGCATCCCCACGGGCTCGGGCGGCACGCACGAGAACGGCTTGCGCGCCGGGTTGGGCAAGGCGGTCCGCAACTACATCGAGACCCACAACCTGTCGCCGAAAGGCGTGACGCTGGTCGCCGAAGACATTCGCGAGGGCCTGACCGGCGTGCTGAGCCTGTTCGTCGAAGAGCCCCAGTTCCAGGGCCAGACCAAGGACCGTCTCAACAACCTCGAGGTGCTATCGGCGGTGGACTCGGCCGTGCGCCCGGCGCTCGAGCACTGGCTCAATCACAACCGCACCATCGCCGAGGCGATCGTCGCGCGGATCATCCTGGCCGCTCGCGCGCGCGAAGCGAGCCGCATGGCGCAGGCCGAGGTGACGCGCAAGACGGCCACCACCGGCCGCCTGAACCTGCCCGGCAAGTTGAGCGACTGCACCAACTCCGGCCGCGACGACACCGAGCTGTTCGTCGTCGAAGGCGATTCGGCCGGCGGTTCGGCCAAGCAGGGCCGCGATCGCGCCCGGCAGGCGATCCTGCCGCTGCGCGGCAAGGTCATGAACACCGAGGGCATGACCCTCGCCAAGGTGCTCGAGAACAAGGAGCTGGCCGACCTGGTGACGGCGCTGGGCTGCGGCCTGGGCAAGAACTTCGACCTGTCGCGCCTGCGCTACGGCAAGGTGATCGTGCTCGCCGACGCCGACTCGGACGGTCATCACATCGCCACGCTGCTGCTGACCTTCATCTACCGCCACCTGCCGCAGCTGATCACGGCCGGCAGGGTCTACCTCGCGCAGCCGCCGCTCTACCGCATCGACATCGGCAAGGAGTCGTTCTGGGCGCTCGACGACGCCCACCGCGACAAGCTGCTCAAGCAGTACAGCAACGGGCGCGGATCACCGGACATCACGCGATTCAAGGGGCTGGGCGAGATGATGCCGCGCGTGTTGTGGGACACGACGCTGAATCCCAGGACGCGGCGCCTGCTGCGGGTGGACATCGCCGATCAGATCGTCACCGACCGCGTCATCAACGAGCTGATGGGCAAGGACGCCTCCGCGCGCTTCCGCTTCATCATGGAGCGCGCCGAGGACGCACAGGAGCTGGACGTCTAGATCGTCCGGACCCCGCTGTCGCCGCCCGCGCCGACGTCGAGCATCGTCCCGCACCTTGTCGGGCCGCGTCCACCTCCAGCACCAGCTCGCGCAGCAGGCCGTCCTTCAGGTCGTAGACCACGCCGTGCAGGATCGGCCGGCGGCCGCGCTTCCACGCGTTCTGCACGATCGGCGTCCGCGCCAGGTTGAAGACCTGCCGCAGCACGTTCAGCTCCACCAGCCGGTCGAACCTGGCCTGCTCGTCGGTCGTAGCCGCTCGAGCTCGTTGCGGTGCCGCTGGATCGAGTCGCGGATGCCGGCCAGCCAGTGATCCACCAGGCCGTGGTTCGCGTCGCCCATCGCCGCCTTGCACGCCGCCGCACTGGTGGTGGCCGCATACGATGACGTGCTTGACGTCCAGCACATCGACCGCGTACTGCAGCACCGACAGCAGGTTCAGGTCCGCCGGCCAGCACCTGGTTGGCGATGTTCCGGTGGACGAACATCTCCCCCGGCAGCACGCCGGTCAGCGTTTCGAGCGGCACGCGGCTGTCGGCGCAGCCGATGAACAGGAAGTGCGGCTCCTGCTTGCCGGCCTTCCGCCTGAAGAAGTCGGGGTCGTCGCGAGTCACCTGCTCGACCAGCGCGCGGTTGTTGTCGAAGAGCCGGCGGAGGTCTTCCATGTTGGCTAGAGGCTCGGGCTGACCGGCGGCAAGGTGATGCCGACGGTGCGGAAGTCGATCTCGCTGCAGCAGCGCGGTCTGGCGGAAGTCGCTGATGAACTCGAGCACGTCGTGGTCGATGTGCCGGCAAGCGGTTCCGTCGATCTCGATCGCGGCTTCCGGGGGGCAGCGCGTCGAGCAATTGCGCCAGCGACGCCTTGTTGCAGGAACGTCACCTGCTCGTGCAGCCTCACCCGCTTCAGCACGCTGCCGGCGGGCTGACCACCGTGTAGCACGGGATAGCGCAGCTGGTCGAACAGGACGAACATGAAGCCGACCGCCAGGCCGACGGCGATGCCGACCAACAGATCGGTGAGCAGGATCGCGACCACCGTGACGATGAAACGGCACGAACTGCGTGCGCCCCTGGCGCCACGTGTGGCGGATCAGCGGCGGGTGCGCCAGCTTGAAGCCGGTGTAGATGAGGACCGCGGCCAGCGAGGCCAGCGGAATCAGGTTGAGCACCGTCGGGAATCGTGAACACGGCGACCAGCCAGCAGCAGGCCGTGGAGGACGGCCGACACCTTGGTCTGCGCGCCCGCGTCCACGTTGGCCGCGCTGCGCACGATGACGCCGGTGACCGGCAGGCCGCCGATGAGGCCCGCGACCATGTTGCCAACCCCCTGCGCGGCCAGTTCGCGATCGGTCGGTGCCTCGCGCTTGTAGCGGTCCATCCGATCGGTCGCTTCGAGGCTCAGCAGCGTCTCCAGGCTGGCGACGATTGCCGAGCGTGAAGGCGATCTGCCAGGCGTCCACCCGCAGCAGCGCGGTCCAGTCCGGCGTGGCGAAGAGCTGCGCCGATGTCGGCGAACGATCGAGGCACCGGCAGGCCCACCAGGTGCTCGGCCCCGAGCTGGAGCGCCGGGTTCAGCAGCGGCAGCAGCCAGTTGCCCGACGATGCCGGCCAGCACCACGGCCAGCGGCGCCCGGAAGCAGCCGGAACTGCTTCATCGGACCACGGTCCCACAGCCACGAGCACCACCAGCGCCGAGCACGCTCAGGAGCACGTGCCGCCGGCTCCATGCGCGCGAGCGGCGTTGACGATCGCGGTGAAGGTGTTCTCGGCGTTCGCCTGCAGGAAGGACTCGTCGCCCTCGAAGTTGGCGTCGTAGCCGAGGGCGTGCGGAATCTGCTTCAGGATCAGGATGAGCCCGATGGCGGCCAGCATGCCGCGAATGACGCTCGACGGGAAGTAGTAGCCGACGATGCCGGCATGAGCCGCCGCCAGCACGACCTGCAGGACGCCGGCCACGACTACCGTCGCGAGAAACGCGCGAAAGGACCCCAGTGTGGCGATGGCCGACATCGCGATCGCACTCAGGCCCGCGGCGGGCCCGGACACCATCAGCTGCGACCCGCTCAGCGAGCCCACCACCACGCCGCCGACGATGCCCGAGATGATGCCGGAGAAGAGCGGAGCGCCGGAGGCGAGGGCGATGCCCAGGCACAACGGCACCGCGACAAGGAAGATCACGATGGCCGCCGGCACGTCGGCTCGCCACGATGCCGCAAGCGACGGAAGGGTGCGCTGGTCGGGTCGGCCGACTACCGGAGGTGACGCGTGCGTCAGACGCTCGAGGACGACTTCGGTCCAGTTCATGGCGATAGTGTGGTTGGAACGCCGACCTGGGCCGGCTATCAGATCCGCGATTCTGGCACAGCTCACGCAGCCGGGACCAGACGGGCGCGCTCGGACGTGCACTGCAGACCTGGTTTGGTGCGGCGTTGTCAACGAGGCAGCCGTTGGCGGCGTAGTACACTGCCAGGCTCGTGGCCACAGGTACGCCCCAGAAACAGAAAGCCTTCGACCGTTCGATCATTGAAGGTCCGATCGGCGCCAGCGGTGTGGAGGCTGGCGTGGCCGACGATGCTGCAGAACGTCATCGCCGGACTGCAGGGCATCATCGATCACGCCATGGTGGGCCAGTTCGTCGGCTACACCGCGAACGCCGCGATTGGCGTCAGCTGGCAGATCGTCGCTGGTGGTGGTGGTGTTCACCAGCTCGCTCTTCTCCGGCATGGGCGTGCTGGTGGCGCGCTTTGCCGGCGCGAACGAGCCCGAGAAGGTCAACCGCGTCGTCTACCAGGCGTTTCTGACCGCGCTCTTCGTCGGCGGCTTCCTGGCGGCGGTCGGCTACGCGGCGGCGCCGGCCCTGCTCCGCCTGGTGAACGCCGCCCCCGAGGTTGCGGCCGAGGCCCTGCCGTTCCTGCGCGCGATGTTCGTCGGCATCACCGGCATGATGATGTTCTTCATGCTGAGCGGCGCGTTTCGCGCCGCCGGAGATCCCAGGACGGCCGCTGACGCTCGGCCTGTGGATGACATTCCTGACCATCGCCTTCAACATCGTGCTGATCCCGCGGATGGGCACGCGTGGGCGCGGCCATCGGCACGATTGCCAGCAGCTCGCTCGTCTCGCTTGTACGGGTTGTGGTGTTTGACGCGCCCAGGCTCGGTCATCCACTTCGAGCGCGGCATGAGTCTGCGGCCGGACATGACGATCATCCGGTCGCTGTTCCGCTTCGGGCTCCCGACCGGCGTGCAGGGCATCGCCATGAACCTCGGCGGCGTGTTCCTGCTGCGATTCATCGGCTCGCTGGAGCACAGCGCCGCGGCGCAGGCCGCTTATGCGGTCGGCTACACCGAGCTGTTCTCGCTCATCACCTGGACGTCGGTCGGGCTGATGGGCGCCTCGGCGACCATCGCCGGCCAGAACCTCGGCGCCGGCAATCCCGCAGCGCGCGGCCGAAGGCGTGCGCGTGGCGTCGAAGATCGGGCTCGGCGTGGCCGTGGGCATCGGCGCGCTGTTCCTGCTGATCCCCAGCTATCTGCTGGCGATGTTCGGGATGACCGATCCGACGGTGCTGCTGCTCGGCAAACAGCTGCTGGCCTATCTGAGCGTCTCGGGCCTGTTCATCACCGTGGCGCTGAGCTACACCGGCGGCCTGCAGGGAACGGGCGACACCAGGAGTCCGCTCTACATTTCGATCGTGTCGCAGGTGATCATCCCGCTCGGCCTGTGCGCCACGCTGCAGGCGCTGCGCGGCCTGCAGCCGAGCGACATCTGGACCGCGATCGTCCTCGGCCACATGACCCGGTGCACGCTCAGCTACCTGCGGTTCCGGCAGGAGAAGTGGCGGGATATCCGGGTCGACATCGAGCCGGCGCGAACGTAGCTCGGCTCAGTCTTCGGGCTCCAGGCTCCGGGCTACAGGCCCGCAGTCGCACCGCTGTATTCGTAGTCAAGCGGAACTGCAGTTCCGCACCTCGCACGACCGTAGCCTGTAGCCCGTAGCCCGTAGCCTGTAGCCCTGCGCTACAGATCCTCATACGGGTCCGTCTTCTGTCCCATCACGAACGACGACACCACCATCCAGCGCGGCACGAGTCGAATCGCTGTATCGCGCGCCCAGCACAGCAACGGGTTGGTGGTCCGCATGGCCCCGGCGTAGCGGCGGCCCTGGTACAGCAAAGTCGGTTGTGCGCTTCGCGCGTACGCGCTCGTAGTGGCGCAGCGCGTCGGGGATATGCCTCTCGTGCGCGAGCACGCGACCGAGCGCGACGGCATCTTCCAGCGCCTGCGCCGCACCCTGGCCGGTGTGGGGCAGCAGCGGGTGCGCGGCATCGCCCAGCAGCGTGACCTGGTGGGTGCCCCAGTAGGGCAGGGGATCGCGATCGAAGAGATCATCCACCCGCATGTCGTTGGCTCGAGCCGGCCCCGCCACCGCGGAAAAGCCTGCGTCGAGCAGCTCGAACGCACGCCGCAGCATGCTGCCGGGATCGCGAGGCACGCTGGCCACGAGATCGTCCCGGAGCGACACGTAGAAGTAGACGACGTCGGCGCCGGCCTTGACGACCGCCGACTCCAGTCCACGGCCGATGTACAGCAACCCCGCCAGCGATCCAAGGTGATGGTTGGTGCCGGATACGACGCCACGCAACGCGCGGAGTCCCGAGGGCCGCGGCGGCGCCTCGTTCGGATGCACGGAACGCCGGATCGCCGAGTTGACGCCATCGGCGCCGACTACCAGGTCGGCCGTGACCGTCTCCCCGCTGGCGAGCGTGATCGACAGGGTGGTTGCCGGCGGCCGACACGCTCGTGACCTCGGCGCCCAGCGTCAGCGTGTCCCGGCCCACGGCTTCGAGCAAGGTGCCGTGCAGCACCGTCCGCAACGCGACCACCGGCACGCCGCCGATTGCGCGGCGGCTGTCGCTGACATCGATTCGGCGCAGCACGCGGCCGTCGGGCCGACGCACCTCGGCCGACGTCGGCGTCGCGCCGGCGGCGACGACGGGGGCGGCAACCCCCAGTTCCCCGAGCGCGGCGATGGCGTTGGGCGCCAGCAGCACGGCGAAGCCGAGCTCACGGGGATTGGCGGCGCGCTCGAAGATGCGGACCCCCCATCCGGCCTGCTTGAGCGCCAGGCCGGCGGCCAGACCGCCGATTCCCGCACCGACGATGAGCGCCGAACGCGCGCCCGCCACGACGGCGATTATGCCGCACCGACCAGTGAGCCACACAACTGCATGCCAACCTCGCGACCGACAGTTCGAGTCACCGCACGCCAACGCTCGCCACCGACAGTCCGCTAAGCATGCGCTAGCGTCCGCACACTCACAGCGACGGACCACGCCGCGTTCGCGGGGATTCCGCGAGTCCCAACGCCGCAGAACGACTACAACCGCTCGTACCTTCCCGGCTCGCCGGAGCGCGCGGCGCTGAAGGCGCGGCTGAAGCAGATGGCAAGCGAGAAGGCCGACATCCCGGTCATCATCGGCGGCAAGGAAATCCGGACCGGCCAGATCGCAACAGGCGGTGATGCCGCACAACCACGCCCATGTGCTGGCCGACTGGCACATGGCCGAGCCCGATCACGTGGCCGCCGCGATTGCCGCGGCGCAGGCCGCAGGACGCGAGTGGGCCAGCTGGTCCTGGCACGAGCGGGCAGCCGTGTTCCTGCGGGCGGCGGAGTTGTTGAACACCACCTGGCGGGCGACGCTGAACGCGGCAACGATGCTCGGCCAGTCGAAGACCGTCTTCCAGGCCGAGATCGACGCCGCGGCGGAGAGCGTGGACTTCTGGCGCTTCAACGCGCATTTCGCCCAGGAGCTCTACGGTGAGCAGCCGCTCAGCACGCCGGCAGCGTGGAACATGGTCGAGTACCGGCCGCTCGAAGGCTTCGTCTTCGCCGTCACGCCTTTCAATTTCACGTCGATTGCCGCCAACCTGCCGACGGCGCCGGCGCTGCTCGGCAACACGGTGGTGTGGAAGCCGGCGTCAACGGCGGTCCTCAGCGGCTACTACCTGATGCGGCTGCTCGAGGCGGCCGGGCTGCCCCCTGGCGTCATCAACTTCGTGCCCGGAGACGCCGCCATGATCTCGTCCACCGTGCTGGCGTCGCCGGACCTGGCCGGCGTGCACTTCACCGGCAGCACGGCGGTGTTCAACGAGATGTGGCACAAGGTCGGCGCCAACGCCGGCAACTATCGAGCCTATCCGCGCCTGGTCGGCGAGACCGGCGGCAAGGACTTCATCCTCGCCCACGCGTCGGCCGACCCGCAGGCCCTCGCCGTCGCGATCGCGCGCGGCGGCTTCGAGTTCCAGGGTCAGAAGTGCTCCGCCTGCAGCCGGATCTACGTGCCGGCCTCGCTCTGGGCCGACGTACGCGATCGTGTCGTCGGCATGATGCGGCAGATGCGCATCGGCGATGTGGCCGACTTCCGCACCTTCTGCGGCGCCGTGATCGATCGCAAGGCGCTGACCCGCATCAGCGGCTACCTGGACGACGCGCGGCGCAACGCCACCATCCTCCAGGGCGCTGGTGCGCACGACGAGGTCGGCTTCTTCGTCGAGCCGACGCTGGTCGAAACCAAGGATCCGTCCTACCGGCTGATGCGCGAGGAGATCTTCGGGCCGGTGGTCACGGCCTACGTCTACCCGGATTCCGGCTGGGATGAAGTCCTGCGCATCGTGGACACCAGCACGCCGTATGCGCTGACCGGTTCGGTGTTCGCCACCGAGCGTGCCGCGGTGCGCCAGGCGATGAGCGCACTGCGAAACGCCGCCGGCAACTTCTACGTGAACGACAAGCCCACCGGGGCCGTGGTGGGGCAGCAACCCTTCGGCGGCGCCCGCGGCTCGGGCACCAACGACAAGGCCGGCTCGAAGATGAACCTGCTGCGCTGGGTCAGCGCGCGGACCGTGAAGGAAACCTTCGTCCCGCCGACCGACTACACCTATCCGTATATGAGCGAGGAATGAGCAGTCCTGGTAAGCCTGTAGCCCGGAGCCTGGAGCCCGTGGCCTACTCGATCCGTATCAGATCGATGTCGAACACCAGCATCCCCTTCGGGGATCCGGCTTCGCCCTTGTAGGCCAGGTCCTGGGGAATCCAGAAGCGCGTGCGCTCGCCCTCGACCATCAGCTCCACGCCTTCTTTCCACCCGCGAATCACGTCGTCGAGGCTGAGCGTCGCCGGCATGCCGCGCACCACCGAGCTGTCGAACATCTTCCCGTCGGCGGTCCAGCCCGTGTAGTGCACCGTCACGCGGCGCAACCCGTCCGGGTTGCGCACGCCCGTGCCCTTGCGCAGCACCTTGTAGGCCAGGCCGCTGCCGCTCCGGCTGGCGTCCTTCGGCGGCTCCGCCACGTCGGGCGGCGGGATCGTGGGCGACTGGCCGCGTGTCCAGCAGCTCGATGTCGAAGACGACGGTGCCGGTGGGGCGGCCCGCCTGGCCCTTGTAGGCCAGCTCCTGCGGCACCCAGCAGCGGCGCCGTTCGCCCAGCACCATCAGCTGCACGCACTCGCGCCAGCCCGGCCATCACGCGGTTCACCGGGAACATCGACGGGTTGCCGCGCGCCACCGAGCTGTCGAACATCCGGCCGTCGCTGGCCCAGCCGGTGTAGTGCACGGTGACGATGTCGGTCGGGCCGGGCTTCTCGGTGCTGGTGCCCGGCTGGAGCACGCGAGAGATCAGGCCGCTCGCGCCCTTGGCGGCGTCGGCCGGCGGTTCGGTCAGGTCCGGTCGGCACCGGCGGCACCTGGGCCAGGGCGGCGTGCGCCCACGCCAATACGATCACGCTGCAAACAAGTCGTCGCACCTAACTCTCCAGTAGCAGCTGGCCGGGGTCCTCGACCAGCTCCTTGATCTTCACCAGGAACTGCACCGCCTCCCGGCCGTCCACGATACGGTGATCATAGGACAAGGCGATGTACATCATTGGACGCACGACCACCTGTCCCTGGACGGCCACCGGCCGGTCCTGAATCTTGTGCAGCCCCAGGATGCCCACCTGGGGCGGGTTCAGGATCGGGGTGCTGAGCAGCGAGCCGAAGACGCCACCGTTGGTGATGGTGAAGGTGCCGCCCGGCCAGGTCCTCCAGGGTCAGCGAGCCATCCTGGGCCCGTTTCGCGAAGTCGCGGATACCGCCCTCGATGGCGGAGAACGACATCGCGTCGGCGTTTCGCAGCACCGGCACCACCAGCCCGCCCTCGGCCCCGACCGCGATGCCGATGTCGTAGAACGACTTGTAGACGATCTCGTCGCCCTGGATCTCGGCGTTGAGCTGGGGAAACGCCCGCAGCGCGCTGGTGGCCGCCTTGACGAAGAACGACGCGATGCCGAGCCCGACGCCGTGATGGGCCTTGAACGCTTCTTTGTGACGTTCGCGGAGCGCCATCACCGCCGACATGTCCACCTCGTTGAAGGTGGTCAGCATCGCCGCGGTGCGCTGCGCTTCGACCAGGCGGCGGGCGATGGTGGCGCGGCGCTTGCTCATCCGCACCCGCTTTTCGCCGCGCGGATCCTCGGGCCGCCGGGCCGCCGGCGCAGCCGGGGTCGCGGCGGGGGCCGGGGACGCGATCGCCGACTCCACGTCGGTCTTGTGAATCCGCCCGGCAGCGCCCGTGCCGGTCACCGAACCGAGGTCCACGGAGTTCGACTCGGCCACGCGCTTCGCAGTCGGGGTGCTGCGTGGAGCCTCGGGCGCAGGCGCGGTCGGCGGCGCGGCCGGCGCCGGCTTGGCCTCGGGCTCCGCCTTTGGCTCGGCCTTGGGGTCTGCTTTCGGCGTCGCGGGCGCAGGGGCGGCGGCCGCCTCGGGGCATCGCTTGCCGCGCGTTCCTCGATGACGCCCAGCACTTCGCCGATCTGGACGTCCTCTCCCTCGCGCCGCGTGATCGACGCCAGCACGCCGCTCACGTCGGCGCTGACCTCGATGTCCACCTTCTCGGTTTCGAGCGAGACCAGCGCGTCGCCGACGTTGACGCGGTCGCCTTCCTGTTTCAGCCAACGCGAGACGCGGGCCTCGACGACGGATTCTCCCAGTGTAGGTACGACGATGTTCGGCATGGAGGCGTCAGTGCTTGGCAGTGGCGTAGCTGCGCGCGGCCTTCGACAGCACGACCGAGGGCGAGCGTGGCGTCGGTCTCGAGCTCGAACGCCAGCGACGCCAATGCCTTCTGGTTCAGCTGATGCCACGCCAGCGAGCCCTCCGACGGGCTGGAATTGCGCGCCCGGCCGATGTAGCGCAGCGTGCGCGCGTCGCCGATCAGCTCGTCGAGCCGCGGCCGCATGAATTCCCACGCCGCCCATGTTCTCCGGTTCTTCCTGCAGCCACACCACCTCGCGCAGCGACGGATAACCGGCGACCACTTCGGACAGGGCGACCTTCGGGAAGGGGTAGAGCTGTTCGACCCGGCACACCGCGACTTCGCTGGCGGACGCGCGGCGTTCGTGCGACAGCACGTCCACGCTGACCTTGCCGCTGCACAGCACGAGGCGTGTCACCGCCGAGGCGCGTTGGCGCGCGTCGGCGTCGTCGATCACGGACAGGAACCGGCCATCGGCCAGTTCCTGCGGCGTGGACCATACCGCCTGGTGGCGCAGCAGGCTCTTCGGCGTCAGCACGATGAGCGGCAGCGGATCCTTCTCGAGCAGCAACGCCTGCCGGCGGAGCACGTGGAAGTACTGCGCCGCGGTGGTGCAGTTCACCAGGCGCATGTTGATGTCGGCGGCCGCCTGCAGGAACCGCTCGGGCCTGGCGCTGGAATGCTCGGGCCCCTGGCCTTCGTAGCCGTGCGGCAGCAGCAGCACCAGCGACGGGCGCAGCCCCCACTTGGCGCGGCCGGACGTCAGGAACTGATCGAGGATCACCTGCGCGCCGTTGATGAAGTCGCCGTACTGCGCTTCCCAGATCACCAGCCGGCCGGGTTCCTGGAGGTTGTAGCCGAACTCGAAGCCGATGGTCGCGTTCTCGGTCAGCGGGCTGTTGTGGATCTCGAACGACGCCCGCGCCTGCGGCATCGACTGGAGCGGCACGTACTGGTCGCCGTTGGCCGCGTCGTGCAGCACCGCATGCCGGTGGCTGAAGGTGCCGCGCTCGCACGTCCTCCCCGGTCAGGCGGATCGGGATGCCGTCGGCGAGCACGCTGGCCAGCGCCAGATCTTCGGCCGCGCCCCAGTCCACCACCCGTTCGTTCGCGTTGGCCAGCATCGCCTTGCGCCGTTCCCGCCCGCGCTCCAGCTTGCGGTGCACGGTGAAGCCTGGCGGGACGGACATCAGCGCGTCGTTGAGGTCGCGGAGCCGGTCCACCGCCACGCCGGTCTTCGTCAGACCGGCTACCCCGGCGGGCACCTGCTGGGGCAGCGGCGCGACGAAATCCTCCTCGGGTTTGAGCGACGCGTAGGCGGTTTCGAGCGCCAGGAAGTGTTTCTTCTCCAGGCCCACCACGGCGCCTTCCGGCACCATGCCGTGCGCGACCAGCATGCGCGCGAACAGCTCCCGCACCGTCGGATGCGACGCGATCTTCTGGTACATCTCCGGCTGCGTGAACGCCGGCTCGTCGCCCTCGTTGTGGCCGTAGCGCCGGTAGCCCACCAGGTCGATCAGGAAATCACGCCGGAAACGCATCCGGTATTCCCACGACAGACGTGCGGCCTCGAGGCAGGCCGCGGGATCGTCGGCGTTCACGTGCACGATCGGAATCTTGAAGCCGCGCGCCAGCCCGCTGGCGTAGCTGGTGCTGTAGGACTCGCCCGGCGTGGCGGTGAAGCCCAGCTGGTTGTTGGCGATGATGTGCAGCGTGCCGTCGGTGTGATAGCCGGCCAGCCGTGACAGGTTGAGCGTCTCGGCGACGATGCCCTGGCCCGGAAACGCCATGTCGCCGTGAATCAGCACCGGCAGGGTGCGGGCGCCGTCGAAGTGGGGTTCTCCTCTCGCGCCTGCGGCCGTTCCGGCGGCTCGCGCCATGCCGACGACCACCGGGTTCACGGCCTCGAGGTGACTGGGGTTCGGCACCAGCGCTCACGAACATCTGGCCGCGCGGCACCGCGGTGGACGCGCCGGCGTGGTACTTCACGTCGCCCATCCAGCCGACGTCGAGCCGCAGCGTCTGCTGGGCAATGGGATCCTTGAACTCCGCCAGGATCTGCGCGTACGGCTTGTTGAGTACGTGTGCCAGCACGTTCAGCCGGCCGCGATGGGCCATGCCCACCACGATGTGCCGAGTACCCATGCCAGACGCGCCGGCCATGATCTCGTCGAGCATCGGCACCAGCATGTCGAGCCCTTCGATCGAGAACCGCGTCTTGCCGGGGAAGGTCTTCTGCAGGAAGCGCTCGAACACGTCTATCTGCGTGATGCGATCGAGCAGGGCCTCCGAGCTTTCCGGATCCATCGGCGGCAGGAACCGGCCCGATTCGGCGGCCGCGCGCAGCCACTCGCGTTCCTCGGGCACGAACACGTGGGCGTAGTCGAAGCCGGTGCTCGAGCAGTAGACGCGCCGCAGCTTCTCGATCGCCTCGAACGCGTTGCCGGACGTTTCGGCGAACACGCCGCCGACGAGCGCGGCCGGGAGCGCCTTCAAGTCGTCGTCGGTGATGCCGTGCGCCCGGGGAGAGAGCGACGGGTCGCCGGGCGGCGGCTCGCCGAGCGGATCGAGCGTCGCCGCCAGGTGGCCGTAGCGGCGGATCGACTCCACGAGGTTCGCCGCCGCGACCGCCACCTCGACGTCCCGCCCGTCGCCGCGCTCTGCCGTCGGCGCGTCGGTGGGCCGCCAGGTCGCGAACAGCGCCCGCGTCTTCTCGTCCACCGACAGCGGGTCGGCCCGGAAGCGCTCGTACAGTTCGAGCACGTAGCCGGCGTTGATACCGCTGAAACCGTCCAATGTCATACGCGCTGAGAGATCTATGCTAACAGTGTCCCGCCCACCCCGGCCGGCGAACCCTGATGATCCAACTTATCGGCATAGACCTCGACGGGACTCTGCTGGACAGCAGTGGAAAGCTCCCCGCGGCCAACAAGGCGGCGGTGCATGCTGCGGTCGAAGCGGGCATCCATGTCGCGATTGTGACCGGGCGCAGCTACCCGTTCGCGCGCCCGGCGGTTGTCGAGCTGCCCGCCGGCGTGTCGCTCATCGTCAGCAGCGGGGCGGTGGAGCGGTCGATGAGCGGCGCGACGATCGTGCGCCGTCTGTTGAGCCGGGATGCCGCGCGGCCGGGTGCTCGCCGCCACCGCGCCGCAGCGGGCCCACGCCGCGCTGGTCTTCGATCGCGACCACGCCGATCAAATCGTGTTCGAGTCGATGGACTGGAGCCAGCCGGGGCGCAAGGGCTACTTCGATCGCAACCGGGCGCTGATCTCCCAGTCCGTGCCGCTCGAGGACGCGCTGATCGAGGATCCCGTGCAGGTGCTGTTCAGCGGAGCGGCCCGGCCCATGCGCCGGCTCTTCGAGTCGGTGCGCGGGATCGACCCGGCGGTGTCCGTGTCGCTGACGGAGTACGAGCACCGCGACTTCTCGCTGATCGACATCACCGATCGCGCCGCCACCAAGGGCCACGCCCTGGCCTGGCGCGCGTCACAGCTGGGCCTCATGCCCGAGCAGGTGATGGCGATCGGCGACAACTTCAACGACCTCGACATGCTGGAGTACGCCGGACTGCCCGTGCTGATGGGCAACGCCGTTCCGGCCCTGCTGGAACGTGGCTGGTCCACGACGGCGACGCAAGACGAATGCGGCGTGGCGGCGGCAATCGGCGCTACGCGCTGTTTGTGTTATCGTTGGTAGGCCTGGAGCCCGGCAGACGCCGGAGAACTACCAACGACGAACACCGACTCAGGACGGGGTATTTCGCCGTGACCACCGTCTTGATGCCGCCGCGCACGGTGAAATCGCCCACCACGGTCATGCGCCGCGGCTGGCACGCGGCCACCAGATCGTCCAGGATCTGGTTGGTCACCGCCTCGTAGAAGATGCCGCGATCGCGGAAGCTGAACATGTAGTACTTCAATGCCTTCAGCTCGATGCAGCGATCCGCCGGCACGTAGCTGATGCGGATTTCACCGAAGTCGGGATGGCCGGTGATGGGGCAGACCGAGGTGAACTCGGGGCAGCTGATCGCGATCTCGAACTCCCGGTCCGGGCGCGGGCTGGGGAAGGTCTCGATCGCGGGCGCGCTTGACATGCAGCAAAAATTCTAGCACTTTGGGCCGAAATCTCTCGATTCCGCGCCGGGTTTCGTTGACAGTGATCGACGCGCACGATAGCATTACTCACTTTTTTCTAAGAGTTTCCGCTGCAGTGACACGCGCGCGCCACTGCACCGCGGTTGATGGTGGCGCGCAGGACTGGGGGACGCGATGGCAGAGGCCCGCCGCATGGGCAAGTCGGAGTTGTTCTCGCACTTCGCCGATCGCTTCGAAGTGAAGCGGACGCAGGCACGCGAGTTCTTTGACGAGTTGACGACGCTGTCGGAGAAGGAGTTGAAGCGGTCCGGCGAGTTCGTGCTGCCGGGCATGGTCAAGCTGGTGGTACAGAAGCGGAAGGCCCGCATGGGCCGCAACCCCGCGACGGGCGAGGCCATCAAGATTCCGGCCAAGACCGTGGTGAAGGCCCGCATCGCCAAGCAGCTCAAGGACGCGGTCCTGCCGAAGAAGTAGGCCGTCAGGCGCCCGCAATGGCGCCAGCAAGTCCCCCTCGAGGCCTTGAGCAATCCCTCGCCGCCCGGCGCGTATCCGTCGCGCCGGGTGTTCTTCAACCAGGCAACTTAGAGAGCAGTTTTCGGTTGTCGGTAGTCGGTTGTCAGTAGTTATCAGTTGGATCGGCTCGCATTTACCGAGAACCGACAACTGACAACTGAGAACCGCTGTAGTCGCCGCGGATGCGGCGGGCGATCTCGCGGATGCCGAGACGGCTCATCTTGGCCTTGAGCGTGCTGAGCGGAATGCCCAGCGCGCGCGCCGTGGCCGTCACGTTCCACTCCGACTTGTCGAGTGCGCGCACGATGAAGTTGCGCTCGAACGTCGCCACCGCGCTGATCGAGCAGGTTCTCGCCGGCCGGTCCGCCGCCGTTCAGCTGCGCGACGTGGAACTCCACCGGCAGGTCCTCGTCGGTGATCCACGGCCTGTCGGAGACGGCGACCAGGCGCTCGATCAGGTTCTCGAGCTCGCGGATGTTGCCCGGCCACCAGTAGCCCTTCAGCGTCTCGAGCGCCGTTTCGGCGATGCCCTCGACGTTCTTCCGGAACTTCACGCTGTAGCGCCGCAGGAAGAAATTGGCCAGCACCGGCACGTCTTCGATGCGCTCGCGCAGCGCCGGCAGGCGGATCGGGATGATCCGGAGGCGGAAGTACAGATCCTCGCGGAAGCGCCCTTCCTTCACCGCACGATCCAGATCGACGTTGGTGGCGGCGATCAGGCGGAAGTTCGTCTTGATCGGATGGGTGCCGCCGATGCGCTCGATCTCGTTCTCCTGGATCGCGCGCAGCAGCTTCGCCTGCAGCTCGATGCGCAGGTCGCCGATCTCGTCGAGGAAGAGCGTGCCGCCCGACGCCAGCTCGAACTTGCCGATCTGCTGGCGGATGGCGCCGGTGAACGATCCCTTCTCGTGGCCGAACAGGGTGCTCTCCACCAGCTCGCGCGGGATCGCCGCCAGGTTCACGGCGACGAACGGGGCGTTGGGATCGCCCGACTGGCGATGCAGCAGCCGGGCGAGCAGCTCCTTGCCGGTGCCGCTCTCGCCGAGGATCAGCACCGTCGCCGGCAGGCCGGCGACCTTCTGCACGAGGTCGGTCACCTCGCGCGTGGCGCGGCTCGGCCCGACGATGAACTCGCGGTCGTGCTGCTCGGCCACCTCGGCGTTGAGGCGCAGCACGCTGCGGCTCAGGTTCTGGCGCTCGCACGCGTTGGCCACCAGCAGCCGCACGGCGTCGGCCTCGAGGTCCTTCGCCATGTAGTGGAACGCGCCGTGGCGCATCGCCTCGATCGCGACGCCGAGCTCCTGGACTTCGGACACCACCACCACCTCGATGTGCGGGTAGTTCTCCTTGGTGATGTTCAGGACGTCGAACCCGCCGATGCCCGGCAGGTGCAGGTCGAGGAGCATCACGTCCACGTCCTCGCCCTGCAGCATCTGGATCGCCGCCTCGCCTGAGGCGGCGCGCAGCACCCGGTAATCGCGCCGCAGCGCGGACACCAGGGACTCGCGGGCGCGCTCGTCCTTGTCGACCACGAGGACGGTCTTTCGCAGCTCGGCCATCTCGGGTGCGCGAGTATAGCGCGGCTGACGAGCGTTTCCGGCCTACGCCCGCCCGAAGGGCGGGCAATCAAACACTGCCCAAGCGAGGCCCGTCGACATGCTCGGCGGTCTGAAGCCGGCCTCGCTTGCCTTGACACCCCTGAATCCGCTTCGCTAACGTGGAGCGGTTAGTGACCGGAGAAAATTCGTGGCCCAGACATACGACGTCGTGATCATCGGCGCAGGGACCGGGGGCTACGTGGCCGCGATCAGGGCCGCGCAGCTCGGTCAGCGCGTCGCGGTGGTCGAACGGCAGCCGGCCCTTGGCGGCACGTGCCTGCTGTGGGGCTGCATCCCGACCAAGGCGCTGCTCGAGCACGCCCACGCGTTCAAGGTGATCAAGGCGGCGAACGAGTGGGGCGTGATGCTGCCCTTCGGCGCGCCGGCGATGGACATGAACCAGGTGCAGGCGCGCAAGGACAAGATCGTGGGCGGCCTGGCCAAGGGCGTCGAGTACCTGTTCAAGAAGAACAAGGTGGACTGGATCAAGGGCAGCGCGCGGCTGGCCGGGGCCGGCCGGGTGGCGGTGGCCGGCGACGGCGGCAGCGTCGATTTGGAAGCCAGGGAAATCATCGTCGCCACCGGCTCCGCGCCGCGCGCGATTCCCGGCGTCGACGTCGATCACAAGCGCATCATCACGAGCGACGAGGCGATTTCGCTGCGGCAGGTGCCGTCGTCGCTGGTGATCCTGGGCAGCGGCGCCGTGGGCGTCGAGTTCGCCTCGATCTACCAGCGCTTCGGCAGCGAGGTGACGATCGTCGAGCTGCTGCCGCGTCTGGTGCCCAACGAGGACGAGGCCATCTCGGCCGAGCTGGAGAAGTCCTTCAAGAAGCAGGGCATCGCCGTGCACACCGGCACCAAGGTGACGGGCGCCACCGCCACCGACAAGGACGTCACCATCACGGTGGAGCTCGCCGACGGGAAGGCGCAGGCCATCACCTCCGAGCTGCTGCTGGTCGCCACCGGCCGGGCCCCGGTCACCGAGCGGGCTGGGCGCCGAGGAGCTGGGCCTGACGATGGACCGCGGCTACATCAAGGTGGACGAGCTTTACCGCAC
This sequence comes from uncultured Acidobacteriota bacterium, assembly GCA_963713655.1. Taxonomy (GTDB): domain Bacteria; phylum Acidobacteriota; class Vicinamibacteria; order Vicinamibacterales; family UBA2999; genus CAWEBF01. The sequence continues at coordinate 102,120 of CAVQMT010000018.1, read as the reverse complement.
GTCGGTGCCGCATGTCTCCGCCATCGGCGACGTGGTCACCGTCGGCGGCAAGGGCGCGCATCCCCAGCTGGCGCACGTGTCGTCGGCAGAGGGCATCCTGGTGGCCGAGCGGCTGGCCGGGAAGGACGTGAAGCCCTTGAACTTCGATCACGTCCCTGGCTGCACCTACTGCGACCCCGAGATTGGCAGCGTCGGCCTGACCGAGTCCGAGGCCAAGGCGCGCGGGTTCGACGTCAGGATTGGGACTTTCCCGTTCGGCGTGCTGGGCCGGGCCAAGATGGCCGGCGAGTCCGAGGGCTTCGTCAAGATCGTGGCCGAGCGCAAATACGACGAGGTGCTGGGCGTGCACATGATCGGCCCGCGCGCCACCGAGCTGGTGGCCGAGGCGGTGCTCGCCCTGCGGCTCGAGTGCACGGTCGAGGAGCTGATCCGGACCATTCACGCGCACCCGACGTTCTCCGAGGCAGTGGGCGAGGCCGCCCACGCCGCCCACGGCGCCGCCATCCACCTGTAGAGATCGAGGCCGTCCACCCACCCATGGCCACATCCGTCGTCATGCCCCAGATGGGGGAGTCGATCGCCGAGGGGACCATCGTGCGCTGGATGAAGCGCGTCGGCGAGCCGGTGGATCGCGACGAGCCGCTGTTCGAGATCTCAACCGACAAGGTGGACGCGGAGATCCCCGCGCCGGCCGGCGGCGTGCTGCTGGCGATTCTGGCCCGCGAGGGCGAGACCGTCCCGGTCGAGAGCGTGGTGGGTGTGATCGGCGCCGAGGGCGAGGAGGTGGGCGACGTCACGGGCAGCGGCGGCCGCGGCCACGTCCCCGGCCTGCTGCAGCCGCCGCACCGGCGCCTCCGTCTCCGCCGCCGGTGCCTCGCGTCACCGAGGACGAGGTCTACGCGGGCCGCCGGCGGAAGTCGTCGCCGCTCGTGCGGCGCATCGCGCGCGATCAGGGCGTGAACATCGGCGACGTGTCGGGCACCGGCACGGGCGGACGCGTCACCAAGCGCGACATCCTGCAGTTCCTCGACAAGCGCCTGGCCGCCGCCGAGCCGCGGCAGCCGTTTGCGCCTCCCGCGTCGCGGGTGCCGCCGTATCAGCCCGGCGAGCCGGTGGAGATCAAGCCGTTGTCGGTCGTGCGCCGGAAGATCGCCGAGCACATGGTGCTCAGCCGCCGGACGTCGGCCCACGTCCACAGCGTCTTCCACGTGGACTTCACCGCGGTAGAGGCGGCGCGCGCGGCACGGAAGGCGGAGTTCGAGCGCGCCGGGGTGAAGCTGACGCCGATGGCGTTCATCGCGCAGGCGTGCGCGGTTGCGCTGGCGCGCCACCCGATCCTCAACGCCGCGCTGGACGGCGACACCGTGGTCTACAAGAAGGACATCAACCTCGGCGTCGCGGTGGCGATCGAAGGCGGGCTGATCGTGCCGGTGGTCAAGCACGCCGACAGGATGAGCCTGCTCGAGCTGACGACGGCAATCGCCGACGTGGCGGGGCGGGCGCGGCTCAAGCAGCTGAAGCCGGACGAGGTGCACGGCGGCACCTTCACGATCACCAATCCCGGGCAGCTCGGCGCGCAGTTCGGGCTGCCGATCATCAACCAGCCGCAGGTGGCGATTCTCGGCGTCGGCACGATCGAGAAACGCGCCGTGGTGGTGGACGACGCCGCTGGCCGTGCGGGTGATGGCTTATCTGACGCTGGGCTTCGACCACCGGCTGATCGACGGTTTCGCGGCCGATGCCTTCATGGCCGACGTCAAGCGCCATCTGGAGACAGTTTCGTAATTGAGAGGGTTTGGGGTCGGGTGTGCGTGAGTCCGTCGGACTCACGCACACCCGACCCCAATTCTCAAAAAGGTGACAGTCACGAAGCGCACGCTGGAAATTCGTCGGCTCGGGGTGGTGTCGTATCCCGACGGGCTCGCACTGCAGCGCGAGCTCGTCGAGCAGCGGCGCGCCGGCGGCGGTCGGCGACGTGCTGGTGCTGCTGCAGCACCCGCCGGTCATCACCCTTGGGGTAAAGGGCGACGGCGGCCGCGCGAACATCCTCGCCACTGACGCCCGTCTGGCCGAGCTGGGAATCACGGTTCACGAGACCGGCCGGGGCGGCGACGTCACCTATCACGGGCCCGGCCAGGTGGTCGGCTACCCGATTCTCGACCTCAAGCCGGATCGTTGCGACGTGCACCGTTACGTCCGCGACGTCGAAGAGGTGATGATTCGCGTCTGCGCCGACTACGGACTGACCGCTGGCCGCATCGCCGGGCTGACCGGTGCGTGGGTCGGCGCCGAGAAGATCGGCGCCATCGGCGTGCGGATCTCCCGCTGGATCACCAGCCACGGCTTCGCGTTCAACGTCGGCACGGCGCTGGAGCACTTCCGGCTGATCGTGCCCTGCGGCATCTCCGATCGAGGCGTGACCTCGCTCGAGCAGGCCACCGGCCGCCGAATTCCGTTGGCCGAGGCCGAGGAGGCGCTGATCCGACGCTTCTGCGACGTGTTCGACCGCGTGCCCGCGCCCTACGATGCGTCGACCCGGGACATGGCCACTTCGGCAACGCCGAGCCCTGACGTCGCCGTCACTTCCAGCCGTACCGATCGGTAGACCACGGCGTCGCCGATCGCGGCGGGGCGACCCAGCAGCGACAGCACCAGCCCGCCGATCGACTGCACCTCGGGGTGCTCGAGCGCCACACCGAGCGCGTCGCCAGCGGTCGCGAGCCTGACGGTGCCGCGCACCAGCAGCCGGCCGCTGGCGTCGCGATACACCGGGCCGCGACCGCGGCCCTCGGTGATGTCGCCGACCACTTCTTCGAACAGGTCGCCGATGGTCACGATGCCCGCCGTGCCGCCGTGCTCGTCCATCACCACCGCCATGTGCGCCCGGTTGCGCCGCATCGCCGCCAGCAGCTGGTCGAGCGGCACGGTCGCGGGCACGTGGGGCAGCGGCCGCGCGTCGCGGCTCGTCACCGGCCGGTTCGCCACCAGGTGCCGCAGCAGCACCTTGACGTGCACGCTGCCGACGATGTGGTCGAAGTCGCCGTTGTAGACGGGATAGCGGGTGTGCGGGTTGCCGCGGATGATCTGGCGCAGCTCGTCCACGTCGGTGCCGGCGGGAATGCCTACCAGCCGCACGCGCGGCACCATCACCTCGCCCGCTGTCAGGCTGCCGAACTCGAACAGATCGCGGAGGATGCGGCCCGATTCCCCGCGCAGCATCCCGCCCTCCTGGCTCTCGCGGATGATGAGCTGCAGTTCCTCGGTGGTGTGATACCGCTCGCCCGCGTTGCCCTGCCGCGTCACGCCCAGCATCGCCAGCAGGCCGTTGCCGGCCGCGTTCAGCACCGACACGAGCGGCGAGATCGCCACCTGCAGCGCCGTGATGATCGGCGACACGTAGAGCACGGTGCTCTGCGCCGCCTGCAGCGCCAGCGCCTTCGGCACCACTTCGCCGAGCACGATGTGGAAATAGGTGAGGATGGCCACCGCGACCACGCTCGCGACCGTGTGGGCGGCGAACCAGCGGTAGGCGTCGTAGGGCAGCAGCCGCGTCTCGATCCAGCCGGCCAGCACGTTCTCGCCGTACATCCCCAGACCCAGGCTCGCCAGCGAGATGCCGATCTGGGTCGTGGCGATGTAGCGGTCCTGCAGCCGGGGCGACTCCAGGATGCGGGCGACGCGCTGCGCCAGCCGGCTGCCCTCACCGGCGTCGTGCTCGATCTGGGCGCGCGACGCTCCGACGATGGCGAATTCGGCGGCGACGAAGAGCGCGTTGGCCAGGAGGAGCAGCGTGATGATGGCGAGCGGGATCAGGACGACGCTCACCGCGCGTCTCCCTCTTCGGGCGCGACCCGGGACGCCAGCACCGACTCCAGCGCCCGGTCGGCGACGCGCTCCACCTGGAACAGGAACCGGCCGATGGTGGCCTTGTCGCCCGGCTCCGGCAGATCCCCCAGCGCGGCGGTGACCAGGCCGCCGACAGTGGTCGCGTCGGTGTCCCACGCTGTTTCCAGCGCCGCGGCGGCGTCGTGGACCGGCATGGCGCCCGGCAGGCGCACGCGGCCGTCGGGCAGGGGCTCGGCCACCGGCGCGCCGCCCTTGAACTCGTCGCCCACTTCGCCGACCAGTTCCGACAGGACGTCCTCGAGCGTGATGACGCCGGCCGTGCCGCCGAACTCGTCGACCACCAGCGCCTGGTGCGCGCGCCGCTCGCGATAGAGGCGCAGCACGCGGTCCGCGGTCACGCTCTCGTGCACCGCGGGGAGCGGGCGGATCAGTTCGGCCAGGGTCGCCTGCCTGCTGCCATCGACGAACCACTGCACCAGGTCCCTGGTGTGCAGCACGCCGACGACGTTATCGAGCGACTCGCGATACACCGGCAGCCGTGAATACGGGCTCGACGCCACGATTGCCACGACCTCGTTGAGCGGCGTGTCGATGTCCAGCGCCGCCATGCGGCGGCGGGGCACCATCAGCTGCTTCGCCTGCCGCAGGTTCAGCTTCAGCGCGCGCTGCAGCCGCTCGTGCTCGTCGGGCTCCAGCAGGCCGCCGTCACGGCTCTCTGCAATCAGCAGCTCGATCTCATCCGGAGAGTGGATGTGCCGGTGCGCCTGGCTCGGCGCACCCATCAGGCGCAGCAGGAACAGGCCGCTGCCGTTCAGCCAGGCGATGAACGGACGGTAGATCCAGAGCGACGCCAGCATCGCCGGAAAGGTGTAAAGGGCCGAGGGCGTGGGGTATTGGAGCGACAGCGACTTCGGCACCAGCTCGCCGAGGATGACCTGGGCGGCGGTCAGCACCAGCAGCACCAACACGGCGGCGGTGGATTGGGCGGCAAGCGTCTCGAGCCCACCCGCCGCCGCCAGCCACGGCGCCAACCAGACGGCGAAGGTGGCTTGCGCATACGCGCCGAGCACGAGACTCGACAGCGTGATGCCGATCTGGCAGGCGGCGATGTAGCGATCGAGGGCGGCCGGGCTGTCCAGGTACGGCAGCAGCCACCTGGCCAGCACGTTGCCGTCGCTGGCCAGCTGCCGCAGCCTGCTGCGGCGCACGCTGACCGCCGCGAACTCGGCGGCGACGTAGACCGCGTTCACGAGGAGCAGGGCGCCTACGAGGAGGACGGCCAAAAGGCCCATGTCGAGGCGGTCGGATCGAGGCTACTTGCGCACTGGCGGCACGAATTCGGGTTTGACGTCTCGAGTCGACAGGCTGGCGGCCAGCTCGAGCGCGAGCGTGGCTACCTGCGACGTGCCCGGCAGATCCACGCGCTCCCAATCGTCGGTCGGCCGATGGTAGTCGGCGTGGAAGCCGGTAAAGAAGTTGATCGCCGGCACCTGCCGGTCGAGGAACGACGAATCGTCGCTCCGCCCCGCGCCCGGACCCTCGCGCCTGATCCCGAGGCGGCTGACGATCTTGGACGCCGCCTTGAGGTCCTGTTCCATCGACGGCGAGACCTCCATGCCGCTGATGTCGACGCTGCCGCCGGCGCGGCCCACCATGTCGAGGTTCAGCATCGCCCAGGTGCCGTCGATGGGAATCGGCGGGACGGTGGTGTAGTGGGCCGAGCCCAGGAGCCCGCGTTCCTCGCCGGCGAAGGCGACGAACACGAGTGACCGTGGAAACCGGCCGCGGTCGGCCGACGCCACGCGGGCCATTTCGATGATCGCCGAGGTGCCGGACGCGTTGTCGTCGGCGCCGTTGTGAATCTGCCCGACGCGCTCGGGGCTCACCGACAAGTGCCCACCGATGCCCACGTGGTCGTAGTGTGCGCCGATGACGATGGCCTGCTCGCGCCGGACCGGATCGCTTCCAGGCAACACGCCGACGATGTTGCGGACGGTGCGGCGGTTTTTCGTCAGATCCTCGGTGTAGCTGATCTTGGCTCCCTGCAGAGGCCCGGACCGGGGCACCAGATCGCCGTCGATCTGGCGGGCACGCGCATCGAGAAGAAAGGCGTCCACCAGTGCCTGCCCCTCCGTGCGGCGTATGCGGAGGACCGGGATTTCGGTCGCGTCGGCGTCGGGGTCCTGGGAGAACAGGCGATAGTCGGCCTGATCGATTCCGTGCGTCGGGTCGCCGATCACGATCAGCAGCTTCGCCCCGCGGCCGCGAGCCGCCGCCGCCTTGGCCTCGAGCGTGGTCTGCGCCAACGGCCGCGCGCCGTTCAATCGGCTGCTGGTGCTGCGCTCCTGTGGTTCGTGGCTGAAGATCACCACCGCCTTGCCCTCGACGTTCAGGCGGGCGTAGTCGTCGTAGTTCGCGTCCGGCGCCGAGATGCCGTAGCCGGCGAACACGACGTCCAGAGCCTCCAGCCGCGTCGGCGTGCCGGTGGCCGGCGTCCCGAGCGGGTAGTAGCTCATGCCCAGCGCAAACCTCACGGTCTTGCCCCGGGCGCTGATGGACAGTTCGTTCCCGGGGCCGACGTTCAATCCGGCGATGACCTCGAATGGCTGGAACCAGCCGTCCACGCCCCCCGGGCGGAGTCCCGCGCTCCTCGAACTGCCTGGCGATGTACTCGGCGGCGCGCTCCAGCTCGGGCGACCCGTTGGCCCGCCCGCGCATCTCATCCGAGGAAAGAAACTGGAGGTGTGTGCGCAGGTTGTCGGTGGAGATGGCCGGAGCCTCGGCAGCGGCCAGTCCCAGCCCGCACACGGCCACCAGCGCGACGGCCACGGACGATCGCATGTCGAGATCGTAGCGCAAGACCGTCAAGCGCCCCGGCCAGTCAGATCTCCAGAGCCGCCTCCACCTGCACGCGTTCGCGCGTGTTGAGCGCCGGAACCGCGGTGCGTTCGATGCCTGACGGACCCAGATAGGCCGGAATCGCGCCGGCCTGACCCCTGGCGCCGAACTCACCTTCCAACACGGCCGTCACGCAGCGAGGCCGCCGCGAGGACCGCACGATCGCATCCACCACCTCGGCGGCGGCCAGCCCCAGTGTGTAGGGACCGGGCGGCCACAGCCGCGGCAAGCGCGCCTCGACGCGCGCCAGCTGGGCCTGCGTCAGCACTTTCTCCAGCGCGTACCCCGCGACCGAGGCTTCAACCCACGGCACCACGATTCCTCGCGGCGCACGGCCCAGCACGCTGAGGCTGACCTCGGTTACGGAACAGCCGGCTTCTATCGCCACCATGGCCCGCACCGCCGGCCACCAACGCCTCGGGCGCCGACCCGATCAGCCGCCGCCGCTGGACGCGCACTTCCGTGGCCAGCGCGCGCATCAGCGACTCCTGGCCCGACCCCGCGAACACCACTGGCGCCGTGCCGGCGTCGCGCACGAACCGCGCCACGGTTTCCAACCCGTCGTCCCGCCGCCATTCGGACGGCGGCTGCCCGGCGCGGTCTGCCACCACGCAGACGCTGCACCCGGCGACGCGCGTCGGATCGGTGGCACCTTCGAGCCGCGTGGCGAAGGCGGCGATGGCGCCGGCCTGCTGGATGTCGAGCGCCTTGCCGGCGGCCACCTGGCCATTCAGGTCGATGAGCAACACGCGCGACACAGAGCCGCGCGCCGCCAGCGCGTGCGCGGTGGCGCCGCCGAGCTCGCCGGCGCCCAGGATGGCGATCGTGCTCATCTGTCGTGAAGTATTGTAATGAACCAGCCAACGACCACGACTAACGACTAACGACTAACGACTAACGAAGAAATGTCCACACTCTCTGGAAAGGTGGCAATCGTCACCGGAGGCTCGCGCGGCATCGGCCTGGCCGCCGCGAGGCTGCTGCGACGTGAGGGCGCGTCGGTTGCGGTGGTCGGCACCAACTCCGCCCACCTTCGCACCGCGGTCGACACGCTGACCGCGGACGAGGGGGCGGGGCGTGTCGAAGCCGTAGCCGCCGACGTGCGCGACTCCGGCCAGATGGAGGCGGCGATGGCCAGGACCGCCTCGGCGCTGGGCGGTATCGACATCGTGATCAACAACGCCGGTGTCGGCGTCTTCAAGCCGGTCGCCGAGATGTCGGTGGACGAATGGCGGTTGATGTTCGACACCAACATCACCGGCATCTTCAACACCTCCCGCGCGGCGCTGCCCTACTTGCGCGCCCGTGGCGGCGGCTGGGTGATCAACGTCAGCAGCCTCTCGGGTACCAATCCCTTCCCCGGCGGCGCCGCGTACTGCGCGACCAAGGCCGCGGTCAACGCGTTCAGCGAGGCGTTCATGCAGGAAGTGCGGCACGACGGCGTCCGCGTCGCTTACGTGTCGCCGGGATCGGTCGACACCAGCTTCGGCGGCGGCGCGCGCGACAAGTCCGGCTGGGCGCTGCAGCCCGAGGACGTGGCGCAGGTGATCGGCGACCTGGTGGCCTACCCGGGCCGCAGCCTGCCGAGCCGGGTGGAGATCCGGCCGTCGCGGCCGCCGCGAAAGGGCTGATGCCGATGGCGCCAAGCGAGCGATCCGCGCTGAGCAAGCACCGAAAGCAGCTCGAGCTGCACGAGACGATGATGGGCGCCAGCCGCGGCCGTCTGGCGGTGGCGCTGGACCTGCTGACCGATGCCATGTCGATGGTGGGCCAGCACGGCGTCTACTGCCAGAGCGCGCAGGATGCCGGGCCGGCCCGCGCTGGACATCGCGCTGGTGGTGGAGCAGATTGGCGACGCGAAGGAACTGCTGCAGACGGTGATCGAGCTCGAGCGCCCGTGACCCAGCCTTCCGGACCCGGCGTGCCCGGCCCCATCGGCGTGGTGGCCCATTACAACCTGCTGGAGGCCCTGGAGCCCTCGGGGCCCGGCGATCTGTTCCGGGCGCGCGACACCAGGCTGGGACGCACCGTCACGCTGCGGTGGCTGCCCGGCCGATTTCACGCCCGGCGAGGCGGCGAGAGCCGAGCTCATCGCCCAGGCGAAGTCGATGACGTCGCTGTCGCACCCCAACGTCATCACGCTCTTCGACGCCGGGGAACACGACGGCCGCGTCTTCCTGGCCTTCGAGTTCCTGCAGGGCCAGTCGCTCCGAAAGGAGATGGCCGGACAGCACATGAACCTGCGCCGGGCGGTCGAGACCTCGGTCCAGATCGCCGACGCGATGGCCGCCGCCCATGCCACCGGGCTGGTGCACGGCGGCTTGAGCCCGGAGTCGGTGTCGGTCACGGCGCGCGGCCACGCAAAGGTGCCGGCGTTCTGGCTGGCGGCGCACACGGGGTTCACCGAGTCCGATCAGCGCCTGCGCGACTACGACTCGCCCGAGGAGATGCAGGGCCAGACCCCGGACGACCGGTCCGACATCTACTCGGTGGGGGCGATCCTCTACGAGATGCTGACGGGACGGCGGCCGAACCCGCTCGGATCGGCCGCGCCCAGCTCGACGAACCGCCATGTGTCGAAAGAGCTCGACGAGCTGACGCTGCGCGCCGTGGCGCCGAACCCGGACCATCGTCCCCAGAGCATGGCCGGGCTGGCCGGCGAGCTGCGGGCGATAGCGTCGGTCATCGACGGCCGAAGCGTCCGCGACGAGATCGAGAGCGGCCCTGAGCCCGCGGGCACGGGCGCGCTGGTCCGGGTGGGGCGTGATCCTGCTGCTTCTGGCCGCGGCTGTCTGGTGGCTCCTGCGATGAGACGCTAGGCCTGCTAGGCCTGCTTTGCCCCGGAGGTGAGGATGGCGCCGAGCCGATCGGCGAACGCCGAGCGCGCCAGCACCTGATCGATGCCGGCAGCGCGCGCCGCCGCGATCGTGTCGGCGTGGACGTGCGACACGAAGCCCAGGGTCTCCAGCCACCGCAGCTCGGGGTCGGCCTTCAGTGCTGCCACCGTCTCAATCGGGTGCAGCTTCACGCTGTCCAGATCGAACACCACGAGGTGCGGCCGCTTGGCGCGGATCGTCTCGAGCGTGTTCTCGCCGCTGCGCTCGAAGTAGACCTCGGCGTTCACCAGCTGGGCGGCGGTCTTGATCTTGATCGAGAAGAAGAGGTCGTCGACGACGAAGAGCACCATGGCGGACATTACTACCAGTTGGTCGTTGGTCGTTGGTCGTTCCGCTTGCTTCCGCAGTCGACCGGTCTGCATTCGTCCAGCTACTATACGATGAGCAACGACCTACTACTAACTGACCAACTACCATACTGACTACGAACTCCAACATGATCCTGGATGTCCGCGCGGTGGCGCCCTTCTACAAGAACGGCTTCGTGGTGGGGTGCGAGCGCACCCGCGCCGGCGTGCTGATCGATCCCGGCGACGAGGTCGACCAATTGCTGGCCGCGGTCAAGGCACACCAGCTCGACATCCGGCACATCCTGCTCACGCATGCCCACGTGGATCACATCACCGGCGTCGCGGCCGCGAAGAATGCGCTGGGTGCGCCGGTCTACCTTCATCGCGACGATCTCTTCTTCTACGAAGGGGTGGTCGAGCAGGGGGCGATGTTTGGCTTGAAGGTCTCACGTCAGCCCTACCCCGACGTGTTCTACGACGATTCGAGGATCGCAGTTCGGCGACTACGAGGTGCGCGTGCACCACACGCCTGGTCATTGTCCGGGCGGGGTGTGCCTGGAGGTAACCGGGCGCGCCGGCGACGAGACACACCTGTTCGTTGGCGACACGCTGTTCGCCGGCTCGATTGGCCGGACCGACCTTCCAGGGGGTGACTACGCGCGGCTGATGCGGTCGATTACCGGCGTCATATTCCCGCTCGGCGACGCGGCGATCGTCCATCCTGGTCACGGCCCCGACACGACGATTGGCCGCGAACGCGCGACAAATCCGTTCGTGCTCGAATACCTCTCACGAACGAAGTAGTTGGTAGTTGGTGCGTTGGTAGTTGGTAGTTCCGCAGTGCGGAACTGAACCGGCTACCCATCCTCCCGCGTGGCGACGAGCTCCAGCCGGCCCATCTGCACCCGGTCGCCAGGGTTCAGGCGGGCCCGCTCCACGCGCTCGCCGTTCACGTAGGTGCCGTTGGTGCTCTCGAGGTCCGACACCTCGAGCCCGCCGTCGAGCAGGGCGGTCAGCCGGCAGTGGACCCGCGACACCAGGGCGGCGTCGACGATGAAATCGGCGCCGGTGGAGCGGCCCAGGGTCCGGACGTTCCCGGGCAGGATCCTGAAGGTCTTCTCCGGCAGGCCCTCGGTGGCCACCTTCAGAATCCACATCAAGCTCGCAGCCCTTCTGGCTCCGGGCTCCGGGCTCCAGGCTTCAAAGGGACGCAACTTTTCCATTGGGCCTCTCGTCAATGTCCCATGTCGGCCCGGCACGGCCGCTTTCCACGAGGACGTGATGCGAAAATCTCGAAAAATCGGCCTCTGGGTCGGTGCAGCCACGCTCGTCGTCGCGGCCGCGTCCTGGGGGTTCTCGACCCTGAACGGCGCCTCGGAGGGCATAGACCCCTCCAAGATCGCGACGGTCGAGGCAGGGACCATGACCCGGTCGGTGGTGGCGACGGGCAAGGTCGAGCCCATCACCAAGGTCGAGATCAAATCGAAGGCGAACGGCATCATCGAGCGGCTTTTGGTCGACGTCGATCTGGTGGTGCAGCCGGGCCAGGTGCTGGCTGAGATCGACAAGGAAAATCTTAACGCACGGCTTCGCGAGGCCCGCGCCAACCTGCAGGCGGCGGAAGCCGCGCGCGAGGCGGCCGCGGCCCAGCTGAAAAAGAACGAGATCGAAGCGGAGTCGCCTGACGTGGCGTTCGCCCGCCGTGCCCACTCGCGCGCCGAGCAGCTGTTCGAGCAGAAGCTGGTGTCGCAGTCGGCGCTGGACGAAGCCAAGAGTGCGGTCGAGCAGGCCGAGAACCGCCAGCGCGCGGCCAGCGGCCAGCTTGTGATCGCCCGCGCCCGGGTGGCCGAGGCCACGGCCAACGTCGGCCCAGGCCACGGCCGCGGTGGAGCGCGCCGAGGAGGAGCTGGCCAACGCCACCATCAAGGCGCCCATCCGGGCCACGGTGCTGACGCGCGACGTCGAGGTGGGCAGCCCCGTGTCGTCGATTCTCAACCTCGGCGCCAACGCCACGCTGGTGATGACCCTCGGCGACATCGAGCGCGTGTTCGTTCGCGGCAAGGTGGACGAGGCCGACATCGGGCGTGTGCGCCTGGGCCAGACGGCGAAGATCACCACCGAATCGTTCCCCGACAAGGTCTTCGAGGGCCGCGTCACCCAGATCTCGCCGATCGGCGTCGAGAAGGACAACGTCACGACCTTCGAGGTCGAGGTTTCGATCGACAACGCCGCCAAGGAATTGAAGGCGAACATGACGGCGAACGCCGAGATCGTCCTCGAGCAGTTCCCGAACTCGCTGCTGCTGCCCGAAGCCGCGATCGTGTTCGACGCCAAACGCAACGCTTCGGTGAACGTCGTGGACGTGGGCGCGCCGACCGGCCGACGCAAGGTGGACGTGAAGGTCGGCGTCGGCAACGGCACGCGTATCCAGATCCTGGGCGGCTTGAAGGCCGGCGATCGCGTGGTACTCCCGGGCTAGACCCGCGGGCCAGATAGCACTGTCATGAAAGAGGTTCTGACCCAGGTCCTTCAGAACCTGCGGGCCAACAAGCTGCGCAGCTTCCTGACGATGTTCGGCATCGCCTGGGGCGTGGTGTCCGTCGTGATCCTGCAGGCCACGGGCGAGGGCTTCAAGCGCGGCAACCAGCGTGTCCTCGAGGAGCTGGGAAAGAACATCGGCATCGTCTGGGGCGGCCGCACGTCGATGCAGGCGGGCGGCGAGCGCGCCGGCCACCAGATCCTGTTCACCGCCGACGATGCGCGGGCGCTGGCGACGGAATCGCGCCTGATCAGGGTGGTGAGCGCAGAGATCCAGCGCAACGGCGTGTCGATCAAGAGCGCCTACAACTCGGCCTCGCTCGCAGTGCACGGCATCGAGCCGCAGTATCAGGCCATCCGCACCATCGACGTCGAACGCGGGCGCATGTTCGGCTTGAACGACGAGGAGGAGGCGCGGCGCGTCGCCATCGTCGGCGCCGACGCCACGGCGCAGCTCTTCGGCACGCGCGACAGCCTGGGGCAGCGCGTCTACCTGAACGGTCTGCCCTACACCGTGATCGGCCGGATCCGCAAGAAGGACCAGGACAGCGCCTACAGCGGTCCCGACAACGACAAGGTGTTCGTGCCGTTCGCGGCCATGCTGCGCGACTTTCCCCGCACCGACGCGCAGCCAGGGGTGCTGTCGAACCTGATCATCTCGCCCCACCAGTGGGTGGTGGATCGCCTGCCGGCTGTGCTCGACTCGCGCACCGGCCGGATCGAGGACATCGACTGGCCGCTCGAGCAGGAGGTCAGGCGCATCCTGGCGCCGCGGCACCGGTTCGATCCCGCCGACCGCAACGCGGTGGCGATCTGGGACACGTCGCTCCAGACGCTGATGTTCGGCCGGATGATCGAGCACATGAACTGGTTCTTCGCCCTGGTCAGCGTCGTCACCCTGGCGCTCGGCGGCCTGGGCGTGATGAACATCATGCTGGTGGCGGTTCGCGAGCGCACGCGCGAGATCGGCGTCCGCAAGGCGCTCGGTGCCACGACCAACCAGGTCCAGCGGCAGTTCTTTCTCGAGGGCTTCCTGCTGACCATGCTCAGCGGGGCGATTGGTTTTGCAGTGGCCCTGATCCTGTGCCTGGGTGTGAACCAGCTGCCGATGCCGACACGGTTCCAGGGCATGGTGATCACCTGGACGGCGGGCCTGGCTGCGGTGGCGCTGCTGGTGGTGATCGGCGTCATCACCTCGACGCTGCCGGCCCGCCGAGCCGCGCTGCTGCCGCCGGTCGAGGCCCTGAGGTTCGAATCGTGAGAACCGTCGTCCGCGAAGCCGCCGCCGGGCTGGCGCGGAATCGGATGCGCGCCGGCCTGTCGATGCTCGGGATCTCGTGGGGCATCGTCTCGGTGGTGGTGCTGCTGGCCTACGGCGAGGGTTTCAACCAGGCCCTGCTGCGCGGGTTCAAGGGCGCCTATGGCGACGGCGTCAGCATCGTCTTTCCCGGCCAGACCAGCCTGCAGTCGGGCGGCGAACGCGCCGGCAAGCGGATCCGGATGCGTCTCGACGACGCCAGCGCCGCCGGCGAGCTGCCGTTCGTGAAGGCGTGGAGCCCGGAGTACATGCGTGACGCGACGTTGGTCTGGCGCGCCACGCAGACGAACTACCTCGCCCGCGGCGTCGCTCCCGCTTACGCCACCATGCGCACGCAGCCGGCAGCCGCCGGGCGTTTCATCGATGCCGAAGACGTGCGGCTGCAGCGCCGGGTCGCGTTCCTCGGCAGCGAGGTGGCACGGAAGGTCTTCGGCACCCAGCCAGCGGTCGGTGAGACCATCCGCCTGAACGGGATGGCGTTCAAGGTGGTTGGTGTGCAGCGCGAGAAGGTCCAGCTTTCCAACTATGCTCGCCCCGACAAGCAGAGCGTCTTCATCCCCTACACGACGGCCGGCCAGCTGTGGAACACCGAGTACCTGAGCACGTTCATCTACCAGGCGGTGGACTCGACGCTCGGCGAGCGGACCGATCGGCAGGTAAAGGAGCTGCTGGGAAGGCGCCTGCGCTTCAACCCGGCAGACGAGCGCGCGCTGCGGATCTTCGGCTCGGCGCAGCTGACCGGGATCATTTCGGGCATGGTGCTCGGCCTGAAGCTCGTGCTCGGCTTCATCGGCGTCCTGACCCTGGCGATTGGCGGCGTCGGCGTCATGAACATCATGCTGGTGTCGGTGACCGAGCGCACGCGCGAGATCGGACTGCGCAAGGCGCTGGGCGCGAAGCGCCGGACCATTCTCGGCCAGTTTCTCGTCGAGGGTCTGGCGACCACGTTCGCCGGCGGGGTGGTGGGCGTCGTGCTCTCCTACCTGCTGGTGTGGCTCGTCAGCCCCCGCCCGTTTCTCTCCGAGCTGCTTGACGACAGCTCCCGCACCGCCGACATCTACCTGAACCTGTCGTTCGAGCTGCTGGCGGTGTGCACCTCGATCCTCGTCGCGGTCGGGCTGTTGAGCTCCTTCGTGCCCGCGCTGCGGGCTTCCCGCCTGGATCCGATCGAAGCCCTGCGCTACGAGTAAGCTTCGTCGATGGGCGCAGGCGGCTGTTGACGACGAATACGGCGAGATCGCCGATCTGTACGACTATGTGGTGCCATACCGCGAACGCGCCGACGTCGCCTTCTTCGTCGATGCGGCCGTGGTTGCCGGCGGTCCGGTGCTGGAAGTGGGCTGCGGCACCGGCCGCATCCTGATCCCTACTGCCCGCGCCGGCGTGGACGTCACCGGCGTCGACCTGTCACCGCGGATGCTCGGCGTCTGCCGGCGGCGGCTGGACGGCGAGCCCGAACAGGTCCGCAGGCGCGCCCGGCTGGTGCAGGCCGACATGCGCCGGTTCGACCTCGAACAACGGTTCACGCTGGCGACGATTCCGTTCCGGCCGTTCCAGCACCTGCTCACCGTCGAACACCAGCTCGCGTGCCTCGCCAGCGTCCGTGCGCATCTTGCCGACGCCGGCACGCTGATTCGTGGACCTCTTCAACCCCTCGCTCGACGCCCTTGCCAGCTTCCGCATTGGTGAAGAAGGCAGGCGAGGAGCCGGAGTTCACGATGCCGGACGGACGGCGCGTCGTGCGCACACACCGAATCCTCGCGGTGGACCGCTTCAACCAGGTCAACGACATCGAGCTGATCTACCGCGTGACGCACCCAGGTGGACGCAAGGAGCGCCTCCTGCACAGGTTTCCGATGCGATACGTGTTCCGCTTTGAGATGGAGCACCTGCTGGCCCGTACCGGGTTCCGTGTCGAACACCTGTACTCGGATTTCGAGAAGCATCCCTACGGCCACGCGTATCCAGGCGAGCTGATCTTCGTCGCGCGCAAGACGCAAGGACTAGAAGCGGCCGTGCTCCTGAATCAGCAGACCCTCGAGGGCATCGCCAGCGGGGCCATCACGCTGCTCTTCCGCCGCTGGGAGAGGCCGCGCGTGAAGCCGGGCTCGAGCTTTCGTACGCAGGTCGGCGTCATCGGTGTAGACGTGGTGGACGAGATCACGGAGGCGTCACTCACCAACAGGGTGGCGCGCCTGGCCGGGTTCGAATCGCGCGCGGCGCTGATCGCCGAGCTCTCGAAGTATCCGGATGGCCGGCTGTACCGGATAGGAGTGCGGCTGACCGGTGCCGACCCGCGCGTAGCGTTGCGTGAGAACGCCGGGCTGAGCGACTACGAAGTCGAGCAGCTCGAGCAGAAGCTGGCGACGATGGGTGCGCGCTCGAAGGACGGTCCATGGGCCATGGCAATCCTCAAGCTGATCGAACAGCGGCCCGGCATCCTGGCGGCGCGACTGGCGAAGTCGATCGGCATGGAAACCGGCATCTTCAAGCCGCGGGTGCGGCAACTGAAGGAACTCGGCCTGACCGAGAGCCTGGAGATCGGCTACCGGCTGTCGCCCCGGGGCGAAGCCGTCCTGCGCCGCCTGATTCGTGCTAAGTAGATTCGCTTGCCGTCCGAGATGGACAGTCACTTCAAGGGATGGGCGAAGCCCGGTCCGATCGCTCCCGGCGCGGCTTCGGGCGACGCGCCTGCGCCGGAGGAGACGCTCGACGCGATCAGCGGCCACTTCCGCATCTACCAGCTCCGTGACGGCCACCGGTTCTCCACCGACGACGTCTTGACCGCATGGTACGGGACCACATGGGCGCCCAGCGCGCACGCGGTGCTGGATCTCGGGTCGGGCATCGGTTCGGTGGGGATGATTGCTGCCTGGCGGCTGCCGGGCGCGCGCTTCGTGACGATCGAGGCACAAGCCGCCAGCGTCGAGCTGGCGCGGCGATCGTCCCGCTATAACGGGCTGGGCGGACGCTACGAGATTCGCGAGGGCGATTTCCGCCACGAGCGGCATCCTGCCGGCGGAGGAACGCTTCGACCTCGTACTTGGCAGCCCGCCGTACTTCCCGCCCGGCACCGGGCTCGAGGGCGATCACCCGCAGAAGGTGGCCTGCCGTTTCGAGCTTCGCGGCGACGTCAGCGATTACGCGGGCGCCGCGGCTTCACACCTGGCTCCCGGCGGGCTGTTCGCGTGCGTCTTCCCGGAGGGGCAGCGCCCGCGCGCCGAAGCGGCGGCGGCGTCGGCCGGGCTGGTGGTCGTGCGGAGGCGCCCGGTCGTGTTCAGAGAAGGCGAGCCGCCCCTCATCACGCTGTTCGGAATGATGCGTGCGACGGACTTGCCGGAAGCCATGCGCGTACGCACCTGGGTGGAGCCACCGCTCACTATCCGCACGGCGGCCGGCCACGTACACCCGGAGTATGCCGCGGTGAAGCTGGCCATCGGGTTCCCGCCATGACAAAGAGAGCGCTCCAATGACGCCTCCAACAACGCTCGATCTTCTGGCTCGAGATCAGGCCCACCTGATTCACCCGCTGCACGACGCCGCGGCGCACCGCTCCGCCCACGTCTGGGCCCGAGGTGATGGGGCGATGCTCTTCGACGCCGACGGTCGAGAGTACATCGACGGCCTCGCCGGACTCTGGAACGTCGTGCTCGGGCACGGCCGTCACGAGCTCGCGGATGCGGCGCGCGAGCAGATGGCGTCTCTCGGCTTCGCGTCGGGCTATTGCGGCAGCTCCAACCTTCCCGCCATCGAGCTGGCCCAGCGGCTGGCGACGCTGACCTACCCGGGCATCGACCGGTTCTTCTTCACGTCCGGCGGCGCCGAGGCGAATGAGACCGCGTTCAAGGTCGCCCGTTCGTACTGGAAGCTCCGCGGCCGGCCCGGCAAGACCAAGGTGATCTCGCGCCAGCTCGCGTACCACGGCACGACGATGGCAGCCATGAGCGCCACCGGTATCGGCGCCTACTGGCCCCTCTTCGAGCCGCGCGTGCCCGGCTTCGTGCACATCCCGCCCCCGTATCCGTATCGCGCTGCGGCGTCGACCGCACAGAGCTACGGGCGCGCGGTGGCCGACGAGCTGGAGGCGGCGATCCTTCGCGAAGGCGCCGATACAGTCGCGATGTTCATCGCCGAACCGGTGATGGGTGTCGGCGGTGTTCTCGTGCCGCCCGACGACTACTTTCCGCGCATCCGCGAGATCTGCAACGCTCACGACGTGCTGTTCGCGGCCGACGAGGTGATTACCGGATTCGGCCGCACCGGCAAATGGTTCGCCCTCGAGCACTGGGGCGTCGCCCCGGACATGATTCAGTTCGCGAAGGCGATCACGTCGGGGTATTTCCCGCTCGGCGGCGTCGGCGTCAGCGGCGACATCGCGCGCGTGCTGGACGAATCGGACAGCGCCTGGATGCACGCCTACACCTACAGCGCTCACCCGGTCGGATGCGCTGTCGCACTGCGGACGATCCAGTTCATCGAGGAGCACGATCTCGTCGCCGAGGCGGCGCGGAAGGGCGCCTACCTGCTGGAGGGGCTGCGCGCCCGTCTCGGCACCCATCCCCACGTCGGTGAGATCAGGGGCAAGGGGCTCATGTGCGCGGTGGAGTTTGCGCGGGACGCGGCCGCGCGGAGCGATTTCGCGCCCGAGGAGCGGGTCGGCGCGCGAATCCACGCCGAGGCGCAGGCGCGTGGGCTGTTCAGCCGTATTCGCGGCGACGTCTATCTGCTGGCGCCGCCCTACGTCACCCCGGATGCCGTCCTCGACCGCATGGCCGACATCGTCGCCGACTCGACGAAGGCAGTGCTCGGGTAGACGCGAGCGATTCGCCCGTCAGCTCATGGCGGCGCGAACGGCCCGGTCATCTCGGCGGTCGTCGCCTTGCCGCCGAGGTCCGGCGTCTTCACGTTGCCGGTGGAGAGCACCTTCTCGATCGCCGCCAGGATCCTGTCCTGGGAGTCCGTGTGGCCGAGGTGGCCGAGCATCATCGCGCCGGCCCAGATCGCGGCGATCGGATTGGCGACGCCCTTGCCGGCGATGTCGGGCGCCGACCCGTGGATCGGCTCGAACATCGACGGCGTGGTGCGGTCGGGGTTGATGTTGCCGCCGGGGGCCACGCCCAGGCTGCCGGAGATCGCCGAACCGATGTCGGTGATGATGTCGCCGAAGAGGTTGGACGCGACGATCACGTCGAGCGTCTGCGGATGCGTGATCATCCGGGCGCACAGCGCGTCGACGTGGTACTTCTTCAGCTCGACGTCCGGGAACTCCTTCGCCACCTCCGCCACCACCTCGTCCCACAGAACCATCGCGTGCTGCAGCGCGTTGGACTTGGTGGCGCTCGCCAGCATTTTCCGCGGGCGCGACTGCGCCAGCTTGAACGCGTAGCGCGCAATCCGCTCGATGCCGTGGCGGGTGAAGACGCCGGTCTGCTCGGCCAGCTCCTGGGGCGTGCCGCCGTGCAGCCGCCCGCCGAAGCCGCAGTACTCGCCCTCGGAGTTCTCGCGCACGCAGATCATGTCGATCTCGGCGGCGCCGCGCCCCGCCAGCGGCGACGTGGTGCCGGGCAGCAGGCGCATCGGCCGCAGGTTCACGTACTGACCGAGGCGCTGCCGCAGCGGCAGGATCAGATCGCGCGCGGAGATGTGGTCGGGCACCCGCGGGTCGCCGATCGCGCCCAGGTAGATGGCGTCGAACTTCAGCAGCCGGGGGATGCCGTCGGCGTCGAGCATGCGACCGTGCTCCAGGTAGTAGTCGCAGCCCCACGGGATGTCGGTGAGGTCCAGCTTGAAGCCGCCGCGCTCGGCGGCCAGCGTGATGATCTCGAGGCCGGCCGGAATCACTTCCTTGCCGATACCGTCGCCCGCAATCACAGCAATCTTGTAGGTGTTCATCGCGCTGTCGTCGTCTCCGTCAGGATCAGGATGAGGGGGTGCCCGCCGCCATCCGGGCGAGCATAAACCCCAAGAATACCGTGGCCGCCACGCAAATGCCCGCCAGCGTCGGATCGATGGCCGGAAAGTAGATCGGGCCGGCGGCTCGCACCGCGAAGAGCGTCAGCACGCCGCCGGCGATGGCCGCCAGCGCTTCGCGTGAGCCGGCGCGCCGGAGGTACAGGCCGCCCACCACCGGCACGAGCAGCGAGACGACCAGCAGCGAGTAGAACACCGTCACGGCGCCGATCACGGTCTCGAGCACGATCGCCAGCACGACCCCGACCATCCCGGCGGCGACCGTGATGCGCCGGCCGACGCTGCAGCAGGGTCGCGTCGCTGGCCGACGGGTTGATGAAGCGCTTGTAGAGGTCCTTGGTCGCCGAGCTGGAGATCATGAACAGCACGGCATCGCAGGTGTCCACGGCGGTGGAGAACACCGCCGCCAGCGCGATCGCGCCGAGCCACGGCGGCAGCAGCTGCGTGAGCACGCGGGGCAGCACCTCGTTGGGGTTTTCGATGCCCGGCGCGGCGACCCGCGCGACCAGGCCCAGGAGCACCGGCACGACGGCGAACGCCAGCAGCGCCAGCGCGTTGGCCGCGACGCCCACCCGCACCGCGTTCGCGCTGCGCGCGCCGTAGGCCTTCTGGATCAGCCCGGGGGAGACGATGAACGCCGGGCCGGTCAGCGCCAGCAGCGTCCAGCCCGAGCCGGGCCCGGCCGAGTACATCGGATCGACCAGATACGCGGGCGCGTCCACCAGCAGGTTGCCCAGCCCGCCCACCGACAGCAGCGCCGCCGGCACGGCCAGCCCCAGCCCAACCACCATGACGACGAGCTGCGCGGTGTTGATCCACGCCGAGCCCAGCAGCCCGCCCGACGTGAAGTAGATCGTCATGATGGCGCCGCCGGTCAGGGCGCCGGCCCAGCGCGGCATTCCGGTGAGCAGGTTCAGGATGGTGGCGCCGGCGATCAGCTGGCCGGCCAGCAGCGCCAGCGAGCCGATGCCGACGAGCGCGGTCGCCACGCCGCGCACCGTGGCCCCGTAGCGGAACTCCAGATAGTCGCCGGTGGTGTAGAAGTCGTGCTGCTTGGCCAGCGCCCACAGCCTCGGCGCGACGGCGAACGCGAACACCAGCGAACCGAGGCCGGCCGATCCGACCCACCACCAGGCGCTGACGCCGTCCCGATACGCCAGACCGCTGGCGCCGAACAGCGAGCCCGCGCCGATGTTGGCCGCGAGCATCGACGAGAACACCAGGCCGGCGCCGAGGCTGCGCCCGGCGACGAAGAACTCGCTGCTCGTCCGCACCAGGCGCGACGTCCACACGCCCATGCCGACGATGGCAAAGGAATACAGGGCGACGACGACGAGATGAAAGCTCACCGGAAGCGGGCCGGCACCGTGCCCAGGTCGCGGGCCGCGGGCAGGCCGCCGAGCGCCTGCGCCTGCACCACCGCGCGCACGATGGCTTCGGCCAGCGCCTCCGCCGCCAGCGCGCCGACGACGGTCGGGTTCGCTGTGGTGTTCTGGCCCGTCGCCAGCACGAAGACGGTGTCGCCGTCGCCGACCGTGTGCGACGGCCGGATCGCGCGAGCGAAGCCGTCGTCGGCCATGATCGCGACCCGGTTCACCTCGGCCTTGGTCAGCCGGGCGTTGGTGGCCACCACCGCGATGGTGGTGTTGCCGGCCGGACGCGGCGCGGCAGCGGCCCCGAACGTACCGGCGATCAGCATCGCCCGGACATCGGCCAGCGCCTTGCCGTCTTCCGTTCGCAACCCCGCCACCAGTTGCCCGTTGGACGGGTCGACGATGTCGCCGACCGCGTTCACCGCGGCGATGGCGCCGACCACGAGCCCGTTCGGCAGCGTGATGCTGGCGGTACCGATGCCGCCCTTCATCGCCCGCTGCGAGTTGCCCATCTTGCCGACCGTCGCGCCGGCGCCGGCGCCGACGTTGCCTTCCGCCACGGCCCCCGTGGCCGCTGCCATCGCCGCACGGTAGCCGCAATCGGCGGTGGGCCTCACCTTCGGATCGCCGCCGAAGCCAAGGTCGATGAGGATTGCGGCCGGCACGATCGGCACGACGCCGGCCGCGCCAACGTTCCAGCCGATCTTGCGCTCGTCCAGGTACCGCATCACGCCGTCGGCGGCCGCCAGGCCGTAGGCGCTGCCGCCCGCGAGGACGACGGCGTTCACCTTGTCCACCATGTTCTCGGAGGCCAGCAGATCGGTTTCCCGTGTGCCGGGGGCGCCCCCGCGCTGCGACACGCCGCCGACGGCGCCCTGGCCCTCCACGAGCACGACCGTGCAGCCGGTGGGGCGCTCGGCCAGCGTGTGATGGCCCACCTTGATCCCGGGCACTGCGGTGATGCCCTTGAGGTTCTGCGGTGCAGCACCGCCAGGCGCGACGCCGCGGCCCTGCGCCACCAGGAGCACGAGGGTGCCGAGTCCAAGGGCGAACGCGGCGCTTGCGGCTGCCGTCCACTGCCGTCGGCTCATGCGCTGCTCCTATTTGACTGCCGCGAACGTCCTGGTCAGCCAGGCGGTGACGGTGGCCGAGAGGTCCGCGCTCACGTTGCGATCGGTCAGGGTGGCGTACTCGGCCACTTCGCCGGTGATGGCCGGGACCAGCAGGTGGTTCACGCCTCTCACGATCACCAGTTCCACCGACTTGCTCTTGCTTTCCTTGCTGCGGGCCAGGTCGGCCAGGCGCTCCGCGTGCGCCACCGGCACCTGTTTGTCCAGAGCGCCGTGCACCAGCAGCATCGGCTGGCGAACGTTCTTGATCGTCTTCGACGGGTCGAAGGTGAGGACGCTCTGGAACCAGGGCGTGTCAGCTTGCTTGCGCAGCGCCGGAGGCACACCTTCCCAGCCCTTGCCGCTCAGAACCGCGGCGTGAATCTGCTTCTGCAGCGCGACCCGGGATTCGCGGTCCGCGACCGTCAGCGTCGTCAAATCCAGCGCACTCTGCTGCTGCTCGAGGATCAGGTCGGCGCCGGTCGAACCCGCGCCAGCCAGCGTGACGAGTGCCGTAATCTTGTCTTCCCGCGTCGCCGCCAGCATGCCGACCCACGCGCCCTCGGAGTGGCCGACGACGGCAATCCGCTTCGGGTCCACGTCCTTGCGCGCCGCCAGCCACTTGACCACGGCTCGCACGTCTTCGGCGTAGTCGTTGAGCGTGGCGGACTCGGCGCGGCCGCCGCTCTGCCCGTAGCCGCGCTTGTCGAATCGCACCGCCATGATGCCGGCGTCGGCGATGCGCCCGGCCAGCTGCGCCAGTGTCGGGACGCCGAACGCGGTGCCGTCGCGGTCGCCGATACCGGAGCCGGCGAGCAGGATCGCGACCGGCAGCCTGGCGGGGCCGGTCTTGGGCCGTGTCAATGTCGCGCCGAGGTTGAAGCCGAGAGCCGGGATGGTGGCGGGCTCGTCGCCAGGGTTCGTGTAGATCTGGCTGCGCGAGGTGGACGACGCCACGTCATCCCGCACGACGTCGAGCGCCTGCGCCGGAATGCTCAGCCGTACCAGCGCTCCGTCGGCGGTCGAGGTGATGCTGCCCGCCAGGTCGCCGCCAGGGGTTCGCAGCACCACGTCGTAGCGGCGCACGTCGTAGAAGGCGCCGCCAATCTGCATGCGCTCGGCGGCGACGGCATTCACGCGGATGGCGAGCTCGGCCTGCGGCACGACGTAGGCGCGGATCTCCACCGGCTCGCTGGCGGCAGTCACGCGGCGTGTCAGCGCCTCCCATCCTCCGAAGAACGAGCCGGGCAGCAGCACCATGGGCTGTGCCCCGACCGGGTGCTCGCGCGTGAACGGTGTGCCCGCCTGCGAGCCCTCGGTGCGTGCCAACCCGTTGACGAAGGTGGACCGGGCGGTGACGGGGCCGCCGCTGATCGTGCCCTCGAGCACGAACGACTCGGGTATCCAGTCCTTCGTGTAACGAACCTCGGCCTTGCGGATGATGGTGTTCTCGGGCACCGAGGCTCGACCTTCGCTGGTGATGGTGGTGCCGCGTGTCGTCAGTGCGAACGACCACGTCTTCGTGGCCGATGGGCGTTCCCTTGAGGAAAATCGTGTAACCGGTGCCGGGGGCGGAGGGCTGTTGAGCCGCTGCGACTGTGCCCAGGAGGGCCGCAAGCGCCCACGTACAATACCGGTAAGCCATCTGCCGGGATCGTATCAGAGGGGTACAAAAAGACTCCTTAAGGCAAAAGGCAAAGGGCAAAAGGCAAAAGGAAGAACGAATTGCTCGAAGGTGCAGTCATCGGGGCGGTTCAACCCAGGGCTCAGCTGGCCGTCGCCGGCAAGGATCGCGCGTCCTTCCTGCAGGGTCTGCTCACCAACGACATCGAGGCGCTGGAGCCTGGCACCGGCTGCTACGCCGCGTGGCTGACGCCGCAGGGCCGGATGCTGACGGACCTGCACGTGCTCCAGTCGGCGGGCATGGCGCTGCTGGACGTGCCGCAGTTCGCCGCCGCCGCGACCGCTGGCGCGGCTGGAGCAGTTCCTGTTCTCGGAAGAGGTGACGCTCAACTCGCTCGAGCAATCGCTGCAGGGTCTGTGGATCCACGGCACCCAGGCTCCGGCCGTGCTGCAACGTGTGCTCGACGGGGCGGGCGAGCTCGAGCAGTGGCGCAACTACCGCCATCAGCCCACCGAATTCCGCGACGAGCCGGTGGTGGTGGCGCGCATCGACCAACTGGGCGTGCCGGGGTTCAGCCGTGTATCTGCCGCCGGCGCGCGTCGGCGCACTCACCGAGGCGTTGAGCGCCGCCGGAGCGATCGCGGGCAGCCCGGAAGCCATCGACGCCGCCACGCATCGAAGCGCGCTATCCGCTCTTCGGCGTCGACATGACCGAGGACACCATCCCGCTCGAGGCCGGAATCGAGGACCGGGCCATCTCCACGACCAAGGGCTGCTACGTCGGACAGGAAGTGATCATCCGCGTCCTGCATCGCGGGCACGGGCGCGTGGCGAAGAAGCTTGTCGGCTTGTCGATTGACGGGCCGAAGCCGGAGGCCGGCGCAAAGATCTTCGCCGGTGAGCGTGAAGTGGGCCGGGTCACCAGCGCCGCGGTGTCGCCGCGCGCGGGCACCATCGCCCTCGGCTACGTGCACCGGGACTTCCTGGCGCCGGGCACCGAGCTGACGCTGGCGTCGGCGGACGGGCCCGTCGCCGCGCGATTACGATCTTGAAACTCGAGCGTTTGGGGTCGGGTGTGGATTGGGGTCGGGTTAATTGTGTAACCCGACCCCCAATGCACACCCGACCCCAAACGGCGTCCGATTACGAATCTGACAGCAGGGCGATGAGGTCGGCGTCCGCTGGAGGAAACTCCAGCGTACCCAGTTCCGAACGCGTGACCCACTGCATCTGCTGTCCGAGCTGCGGCGTCGGCGGGCCGAGGAGCCGGCACTTGTAGAAGTGCAGCGCCACGGTGCGATCGGGATAGCTGTGCGAGGTCGACAGCACCAGGCCCTCGACGGCGACGTCAACGCCCAGCTCCTCCGCCATCTCGCGCCGCAGCGCTTGCGCGTGCGTTTCCGCCTCGCGCACCTTGCCGCCTGGAAACTCCCACATCCCGGCCAGGTGCACGCCTGCCTGACGCCGCGTCACCAGGTACCTGCCGCCGTCGTCCACCACGGCCGCGACGACGTCCACCGTCGTCACGCCTTCTTCCGCTCGCGTCTGCGACGACCGGCAGAACCGGCGCATCGGGCACACGCCGCACTTCTGGCCGCGGGCGACGCACACCGTGGCGCCCAGATCCATCAGCGCCTGGTTGAAGTCGTAGACGTGCCTGAACGGCAGCACCGCCTCGGAGTGCCGCCACAGCTGGCGCTTCATCGCGTGCGACTTGGGGTCGCCCTTGGCGATGAACACGCGGAACAGCACGCGGGCGACGTTGGTGTCGAGGATCGGCGCGCGCTGTCCGAACGCGAAGCTGCGGATCGCGCCGGCGGTGTATGCGCCGATGCCCTTGAACGAGAGCAGCGTCTGCTCATCGGAGGGCAGCATTCCACCGTAAGTGGCGACCGACTCCCGCGCGATCGAATGCAGGCGCTTGGGCCGGATGTTGTAGCCGAGCGGGCGCCACGTCGCGCTGACGTCGGCTTCGTCGGCGGCGGCCAGGGCCGCGAGCGACGGGTATTTCCCCAGCCACTCGTGATACTTGGGCAGCACGCGATCCACCTGGGTCTGCTGCAGCATCACTTCCGACACCAGCACGTGATAGGGATCGGTGGTGTTGCGCCAGGGCAGGTCCCGTCCGTTGCGGCGATACCAGCTCAAGAGATTGGTTCGAAACCGCCGGCGCTCGGCGGGTGACGGCAGGGGGGCCTCTCGCATCCGCACCTATAATTTCACGCGTGAAGATCTACACAAAGACCGGCGATGCGGGCGAGACCTCGTTTTTCGACGGGTCGCGCGTATCGAAGGCCGATCTTCGCGTGGACGCCTACGGCGAGGTGGACGAGCTGAATGCGTGCCTGGGCGCGGCGCGGGGCGTCTGCCAGGACGCAGACCTTCGAGACGCACTTGCCGCGATTCAGCAGCAGCTCTTCGCCGTCGGGGCCAGGCTGGCGGACCCGTCGGTGAAGATCGCCGAGCGGGTGACCAAGGCCGGTGTTCGGGAGGCGGACGTCGAGCGTTTGGAACAGTTGATCGATCGTCTGGAGACGGAGCTGCCGCCGCTGCGGCGATTCATCCTCCCCGGCGGCGGAGAGGCCGGGGCATGGCTGCACGTGGCGCGGACGGTCTGCCGCCGCGCCGAACGGCGCGTGGTCGGCCTTGGCGAAAACGTCGTCGAACCGATTGTGGTGCGGTATCTCAACCGGTTGTCCGATCTGCTTTTCGTGATGGCGCGGGCCGCGAACCATCGCCAGGGCGTGCCCGAGACGGAGTGGTGAACGACCTCGACGAGGCCTACGCCTCCTGCGAACAGATCGCCAGGGCTCACTACGAGAACTTTCCGGTGGCTTCGCTGCTGCTGCCGCGGCCCCTGCGCCGCCATGTCGCCGCCGTCTATGCGTTTGCCCGCGCGGCCGACGACTTCGCCGACGAGGGCAGCCTGCCGGCGCACCAGCGCTACGCCCTGCTGGACGGATGGCTGACGCGGCTGCGATCCGCGGAAGCCTCGCCACAGCCGGGGTCCGGGACCGCGACCCGGGGAGCCTTCGGCCACCGTCCAGATCTTCCACGCCCTCGGCGCGACCATCCGCGACAAGCGGCTGCCGCTGGCGCCGTTCGAGGATCTGCTGAGCGCGTTCCGCCAGGACGTAGACGTCCGCCGCTATGCGACCTGGGACGACGTGCTGGACTACAGCCGCCGTTCCGCCAATCCGGTGGGCCGGCTGGTGCTGAGAATCGCCGGCTACGATGACGCCAGGCTGGACGCGTGGGCGGATGCGGTGTGCACGGCCCTGCAGCTGACGAATTTCTGGCAGGACGTGAAGCCCGACTACGAACGCGGCCGCGTGTACTTGCCGCGGCAAGAGGCCGAGGCCTACGCCGCGAACGAGGCCGACCTGAGCCGTCCCGAGACGTCCCGGCCGTGGCGGCTGGCGCTGGCGGCCGCCGTCGCGCGGACCCGCGCGTTGTACGAGGCCGGGCGCCCGCTGTGCGATGCGCTGAACGGCCGGCTGCGCCTCGAGCTTCGAGCGACCTGGCTGGGCGGCACTCGCATCCTCACTCGCATCGAGCGCCACGATTTCGACGTCCTCGCACATCGGCCGAGCCTGGGCGCCCTCGATGTCGGCTGGCTGGCGTGGCGCGTCGCCACCTGGGTGCCGCGATGAGCGCGCGACACCAGCTTCTACTATTCGTTCCTGGTGCTGCCGGTCGCCAAGCGGCGCGCCATCGTCGCCGTGTGGGACTTCTGCCGGGCGGTGGACGACGCCGTGGACGAAGTGGCGCCCGAGTCGCAGCGCGGCTCGCTGCTGTCCGAGGAGGCGCGCGCGATGGCGGCGAAGTCGCTGGCCGCCTGGCGTGCCGAGCTGAAGGAGGTCTACGAAGGAACGCCCACCACGCCACAGGGTCAGGCGCTGCAGCCGTTCGTCCAGCGGTTCAACCTGCCGCGGCTCCAGTTCGAGGCGCTGATCGACGGCGTGGAGATGGACCTCTCGTATCACCGTTACCCCAGCTTCGAGCCGCTGCTCCAGGTACCTGTCACCGGGTCGCGTCCTCGGTCGGCCTCATCTGCGTGGAGATCTTCGGCTACCGCCATCAGGCTGCGCAGGGACTACGCCGTCAACCTGGGCGTGGCGCTGCAGCTGACGAACATCATTCGCGATGTGGCCGTGGACCTGAAGAAGGGCCGCGTCTACCTGCCGCTGGACGACCTGCACTGGTTCCAGGTGACGGAGGCCGATCTGCACGCCGGCGTCATGACGCCGCGCGTCCGCCAGCTGCTGCGGTATCAGTGCCGGCGCGCCCGCGACTATTACCGGCGGGCGGCCGAGCACCTGCCGCGTGGCGACCGCGGCAACCTCGTCGCCGCCGAGATCATGGGCGCCATCTACTTCGGCATCCTGCGCCGAATCGAGCGCGCGAGATACGACGTGTTCTCGCGCGTGATCCGCGTGCCGCGCTGGCGGCGCGCCATGATGGCCCTGCGGCTGTGGCTGGTGAGCCTGTTTGCGCCCCTGCGGCCGTTCAGGCGGCGGTAGCGCTCGCATGGATACTCGGCCGGCCGCTCCCGGCGTGGAAGCCGACGTGGTGGTCATCGGCGGCGGCGTTGCCGGCCTGAGCGCGGCGACGAGCCTGGCCGAGCGCGGCGCACGGGTGGTTCTGCTGGAGGCCAGGCCGGCGCTGGGTGGCCGGACGTCGTCCTTCGCGGTCCCCGCTGCGGGGGGCCGCGCCGACAACGGGCAGCACATCCTGATGGGCTGCTACGTCGAGACGTTCTCCTTGCTTCGCCGCGTCGGCTCGACGTCCAAGGTCGCGATGCAAAGCGGCCTGTCCATGGACAGCGTGGACGCGGCCGGGCGCTGGTCGCGGCTTGCGTGCCCCTCGCTGCCGTCGCCGCTCAACCTGCTCGCCGGGCTGTGGCGATGGCCGGCGCTGGGCTTGCGCGACCGGCTCTCGGCTCTCCGCCTGGCGACGCGCGGGACGCCGCTTCCGTCGGAAACCGTGCACGGCTGGCTGACGCGGCTCGGGCAGACGCCGCGGCTGATCGAAATGCTGTGGGAGCCCTTGGCCATCGCCGCGCTCAACCAGCCGATAGACGTGGCGGCGGCGGCGCCCTTCGCCGAAGTGATCGACCGCATGTTGAAAGGCCGTGACGGGGCGTCGCTGGTGTTGCCACAGGCGCCGCTCGACGAGCTCTTCGCCCGGCCGGCGCGTGCGTTCCTCGAACAGCATGGCGGGCTGATCAGAACGCAGGCCCAGGCTCGGCTGGCTTTCGACGGCGATGTCGTGACCGTGCGCGTCGATCAGGAACGCGTGACTGCCCGGGCAGTGATTGCCGCCGTCGAGTGGAACGCCCTCGATCGGCTGTGCCCGGAGCCCCACCCGAGCCTTCGGCCGATCTGGCAGGCCGCGGCCGCCACCGCGGCGTCCCCGATTGTCTCCGCGCACGTGTGGCTCGATCGGCAGGTCCTCGACGTGCCGTTTGTCGGCCTGCCGCGACGGCCATGGCAATGGGTGTTCGACGTCGGCGCGACCTGGGGCGCGCCCCACCAGCTGTCGTTCGTGGCCAGCGCCGCGGACGGGATGCCGGAACAGTCCAACGAAGCCCTGATCGGGTCGGCGCTCGCGATCCTTCGCGAGGTGATGCCGAAGGCGCGCGAGGCCACGCTGCGACATGGTCTCGTGGTGCGGGAACGGCGAGCCACCTTCTCGGTGGCTCCGAACGCGCCGCCGCGCCCGGCCAACCAGACCAGCGTGCCGGGCTTCTTTCTGGCCGGAGACTGGATCGGCACCACCCTGCCCGCTACTATCGAGAGCGCGGCCGCGAGCGGCCATGCGGCGGCGCGCGGCGGCCGCCCGATACCTGAGCCTGTGAACTCCATCGTCGTCCACTATCAGGAGCTGGCCCTCAAGGGCAAGAACCGTCCCTGGTTCCTGGGCCGGCTGGTGCGGCACCTGCGCCACGCGGTCTCCGATCTCGACGTCACCGCGGTCCGCGCGCTGATGGGCCGCATCGAGATCGTGCTCGGACCGAGCGCGCCGCTCGAAGCCGTGTCCGAGCGCATCCGGCAGCACGTTCGGCGTCGCCAACTTCTCGCTGGCCGGGCGATCGTCACTCGATCTCGACGCGATGGCGCAGGCGATTCTGCGCGACCTTGGCGAGCGCTCGTGCCGCAGCTTCCGCGTCTCGGCGCGGCGTGCGGACAAGCGCTTTCCGATGACCTCGCCCCAGGTCGAGCGCGAGGTCGGCGGACGCATCAAGGAGGCGAAGGGCTGGACGGTCGATCTCGACGACCCCGAGCTCGACATCCGGCTGGAGCTGCTGACCGATCAGGCGTTCTACTTCTTCGGCAAGGAGCGCGGGCCGGGGGGCCTGCCCACGGGTACCGCCGGACGGGTGGCGTGCCTGCTCTCCGGCGGCATCGACTCGCCGGTGGCGTCGCACCGGATGATGAAGCGCGGCTGCACGGTCACGTTCGTCCACTTCCACAGCTATCCGATCCTGTCGCGTGCGTCGCAGGAGAAGGCGCGCGAGCTGGTGACGCTGTTGACGAAATGGCAGCACCGGTCGCGGCTGTATCTCGTGCCGTTCGGCGAGATTCAGCAGCAGGTGGTGTTGTCGGTGCCCGGGCCGATGCGCGTGGTCGTATATCGGCGGCTGATGCTGCGCATCGCCGAGCGCATCGCCCGCCAGCGCCACTGCCAGGCGCTCGTGACCGGCGACGTCGTCGGCCAGGTGGCATCGCAGACGCTGGAGAACCTGGCGGTGGTGGGCAGCGTCGCCACCCTGCCGCTGCTGCGCCCGCTCATCGGCATGGACAAGGACGAGATCACGAACGAGGCGCAGAAGCTGGGCACCTATCCGATTTCCATCATCCCCGACCAGGACTGCTGCACCCTGTTCACGCCGCGCAACCCCCTGACCCGCGCGAAGTTGCACGAGGTGGAGGCGGCGGAGCTGAACCTGCCGATAGAGGAGCTGGTCGTTCGCGCCGTCGCGGATGCGGTGGTCGAGGACTTCGAGTTTCCCTTGCGAACGTCTGAAGTTGGTAGGATGGTTGGTTGAGGAGTGAGAACGTGGCCATAGCCAGCAGCGCCGCGGGCGCAGGAATCGACCGCATCGAATCGATCCTCGGTGACGAGCGCGCGCTCCTTGCGCATCAGTGCCAGACCATTCCGCGCGACACCCTGCACCTGCCCGGGCCCGACTTCGTGGATCGGATCGTCGCGCTGTCCGACCGATCGCCGCGGGTGTTGCGGAGCCTGCAGTCGCTCTTCGACCACGGCCGCCTTGGCGGGACCGGCTACGTCTCGATTCTTCCGGTCGATCAGGGCATCGAGCATTCCGCCGGCGCGTCGTTCGCGCCCAACCCCGCCTACTTCGACTCCGAGAACATCGTGAAGCTGGCCATCGAGGGCGGATGCAACGCCGTGGCCTCGACGCTCGGCGTCCTGGGGTCGGTGGCGCGCAAGTACGCGCACAAGATTCCGTTCATCCTCAAGTTCAACCACAACGAGTTCATCTCCTACCCGAACTCGTACGACCAGATCCGCTTCGCGTCGGTGAAGCAGGCGTCCGACATGGGCGCGGTCGGCGTCGGCGCGACGATCTACTTCGGGTCGGAGGAGTCGAAGCGGCAGATCGTCGAGGTGTCGGAGATGTTCCAGCAGGCACACGAGCTGGGGCTCTTCACCGTGCTGTGGTGCTACCTGCGCAACCCCGCGTTCAAGACCAAAGAGGTGGACTACCACCTGGCGGCCGACCTGACCGGCCAGGCCAACCACCTCGGCGTGACGATCGAGGCCGACATCATCAAGCAGAAGCTGCCCGAGACCAACGGCGGCTACAACGCGATCAACTTCGGCAAGACGCACAAGGCGGTCTACTCGCAGCTGACGCAGCGACAACCCGATCGACCTCACCCGCTACCAGCTGGCCAACTGCTACATGGGCCGCGCCGGTCTGATCAATTCGGGCGGCGCTTCGGCGGGGGAGAGCGACCTGAAGGAGGCGGTGAAGACCGCCGTCATCAACAAGCGCGCCGGCGGCACGGGCCTGATCTCGGGCCGCAAGGCGTTCCAGCGGCCGATGAAGGAAGGCGTCGGCCTGCTGAACGCGATCCAGGACGTCTACCTGTCGAAGGACGTCACGATCGCGTAGCGCAGGCTCACGCACCGTTGCAGGACTAGTCGAGTGCCAGCGTCACCGTGATGCTGAACTGGCTCGAGCGTCTCCGGCTAGCCTTGCCCAGGAACTCCCGCAGCGCTTCCTGCGTGCTGCGGAACGCCAGCTCGTCCCACGGGATCTCGTGGGCGTGGAACCACCTCGCTTCCAGGCCCTCGTCGTCGCAGCACAGCTCGCCGCCGAGGATCGACGCCGCGAACACGATGATCACCGGCGCCCGGCCCGGATAGGAGTAGACGTTGATCAGGCGGTCGAGGCGGACGTCCAGGCCCGCTTCTTCCTTGGCTTCCCGCACGGCGGCGACGTGCACCTGCTCGCCGCGGTCGACGTAGCCGCCCGGAAACACCCACTTGCCGTAGCCCGGCTCGATCGCCCGCCGCACCAGCACGATGCGGCCTTGCGTCGTCCGTGATGATGGTGCCGACGGCCACCTTGGGGTCGAGGTAGAACACGAACCCGCAGCGCATGCAGACCAGCCGCTCGGGTTCGGTGGCCTTCAGGCTGCGCGGCTCCAGTTCGCCGCCGCACATCGGGCAAAAGCTGTAAGGACGCTCGTCGTGGAAGTGCATGCGCGGCCTATAATCTTCCTTCATGTCCATTCTGAAAGTCGCGCGCATGGGGCATCCCGTGCTGCGGGAACGCGCGCGACCGCTGGAGCCGGCGGAGCTGAAGCACCCGCTGCTGCAGAAGCTCATCGACGACATGATCGAGACGATGCACGAGTATCACGGCGTCGGCCTGGCGGCGCCGCAGGTGCACGAGGACATCCGGATCTTCGTCGCGCTGCTCGAAGAAGATCCCGGTGACGAAGTCCGAGGCCACCGTCGATCATCAACCCGGAGATCGTGCCGGTCGGGACCACGAAGTCGGAGGGGTGGGAGGGCTGCCTGAGCATTCCCGACATCCGCGGGATGGTGCCGCGCTGGACCGACATCACCGTGCGCGCGCTCGACCGCAAGGGCAAGGCAATCGAGCTGCCGCTCAAGGGGTTCGCCGCCCGCGTCGCCCAGCACGAGACCGATCATCTGGACGGCGTGCTGTTCTTCGACCGCATGACCTCGATGCAGTCGCTGACCTATCTCGACGAGTACTCGCGCTACCACGCCAAGGAGGACGACGACTAGTGCTGGCGTCCGAGGCCCCCAGCGTCACGCTGCGCACGGCGCCGATGGTGCCGTTCGACGGCGCGATCGCCGCCGCCCGCACCTGCTATTCGCCGCGGGTGATCGGCACCGCCGAGGTCACCGACTCGCAGCGCGACACCATCGGCGCGCTGACCTTCGACGCCGGGCACCACACCGTCTACCAGCACGCGCACTTCGAGTTCGGGCTCGAGAACATCTCGCGGCAGTTCGTGTGGGCGTTCCTGCACTCCTACCCGTTCTACAACTCGGAGCAGTCCAGCCAGCGCTACGTGAAGCTGAAGGAGCCGCGGGCGTTCGTGCCGCCGATCACCGGCGAGGCGCTCGGCATCTACGAGAACGCCGTGCTTCGCGCCTGGGACCACTACGCCGAGCTGTCGGCGCTGCTCAAGGACGACGCGTTCGGCATCCTGAAGGATCTGCGCTACGTGCGCCCGACCACGACGCCGGAGCGCCTGAAGCTGATCGAGAAGGACGCGGAGAAGCGCGCGATCGAAACCGCGCGCTACGTGATTCCCATCGGCGCCTTCACCTCGATGGTGCACACCGTGTCCGGCATCGTCCTGCATCGCCTCTACCGCATGATGCAGTCCGGCGACACGCCGAACGAAGCGCGCCTGGTGATCTCCGAGATGGTGCGCCTGGTCAAGGAGTGGGACCCGCTGTTCTTCGACAAGGTGGGCGCCGGTCCGCTGGAGGTCGAGAGCCTGCCCGAGGAGGGGTTTCCCCGCCCGCGCGAGGGCGGCGACGCGTTCGCCGCGCAGTTCGACGCCCGGCTGAACGGCCGGTGGTCGCGGCTGCGGGACACGTCGCTCGAGGCCGAGTCGATCGTCGCCGAATCGGTGCGAGCCGTTTTCGGCCTCACCGCCGACGACCTGCCCGACGACGAAGCGATCGATCGCGTGATGAACCCGGCCCGGAACGCCTACCGGCTGGACGTGCTGAACGTCTCGCATCATTCGCCGCTGATGCGGGCGCTGCACCATGCCACCTACGTGTTCGAGAAGCGGCTCAGCCACACGGCCGACTCGCAGGACCAGCGCCACCGGATGGTGCCGGCCTCGCGGCCGATGCTGACCTTCGCCGACACCGCGCGCCCGGACTACATCACGCCGCGCCTGATCGCGGCCAACCCGCGCGCCCGGGCCGTGTACGACGAGGCCATGCGCGAGTCGTGGGAGGCCAAGAACCGCCTGCTGGCGCTGGGCGTGCCGCTCGAGTTCGCGCTCTACGTCCTGCCGAACGCCAAGACCCTGCGATTCGTCGAATCGGGGTCGCTCCTGTCGCTGCTCCACAAGTGGACGCTGCGCACGTGCTTCAACGCCCAGGAGGAGATCTACCTGGCCTCGATGGACGAAATCGAACAGGTGCGCGCCGTGCACCCGAAGATCGGCCGGCACATCGGCCCGCCCTGCGTGATCCGCAACGGGCTGATCTCGCCGCGCTGCACCGAAGGCTCGCACTTCTGCGGCGTGCCGGTGTGGCGGGATTTCCCGGCGGTCGTCCGGCGCCTGTAGCCGCGCATGACTCCGGCCATCGTCGCGGCGTGGCTGGTGCACCTCTACACCGCCAGCGGGTTCGTGCTGGCGTTCCTGGCCACCGTCGCCGTCATCGAGGGTGACTTTCGATCGGCGTTCCTCTACCTGTGGCTGCAGGTCGCGGTGGACGCCACCGACGGCTGGCTGGCCCGGCGGGCGAAGGTGGCCGAGCGGCTTCCCGGGTTCAGCGGCAAGACGCTGGACGACCTGGTGGATTTCCTGACCTACGTGTTCGTGCCGGCGCTGGCCGTGTGGCGGGGCGCGATCGTGCCGGAGGCGTGGGCAACACCGGTCGGCAGCGCGATGCTGCTCGCGAGCGGCTTCGGCTTCAGCCGCGTCAAGGCCAAGACGGCCGATCACTTCTTCACCGGCTTCCCCTCGGTACTGGAACATCGTGGTCCTGTATCTGTTCGTGCTGGGCCTGCGGCCGTGGCTCAACGCGCTGGTGCTGCTGGCCTGCTGCGTCCTGGTGTTCGTGCCGATCCGCTACGTGTATCCGTCTCGCACCAGCGTGCTGCCGGTCCTGACCAACGGGCTGGGAATAGCCTGGGCTGCCGCCGTGCTGGCGTTCCTGTGGCGCTATCCCGACGGCTCGCGGGGATTGGTGCTGGCGTCGCTGGCGTATCCGGTCTACTACGTCGCCCTGTCGCTGTTCCTGCAGTTCCGGCGCATGCCCGCGCCCACGGCATGAACCGGCGCGCGCTCGGCTACGCGGCCGCGGTGCTGCTGGCGGCGGCGGCGTTCTGGTACTGGCCCACCGACCGGCGGCGGATCATCGCCGCCGGCCGCGAGCTGGCCGAGGCGGCCTCGATTCCCGCCACCGAGCCCGACCTGGCCCGGGTCACGCGAGCCGCCGTGCTGTCGCGCCTGCTCGCGCCGGGCGTCCGCCTGGTGGGACCCAGCGGGCGCGTCGCGATCGACGGACGGCGAGCCGCCCTTGGTCTCGCAACCCGGCTGCGCCCGCCTCGCGGGCTGACTGTATCGATCGCGGATCTCGATCCCTCGTTCGGCGACGACGGCCGGACGGCGACGTCGCGCACGACGGTGACGCTACGCGAGCCCGGCGACCGGCGGCGGTCCCGATCAGATCGACGCCCGGGAGGTGGAGATGACCTGGACCAAGGCCGACGCCTGGCAACTGTCGCTGGTGACGATTCTGGACGGTGACTTGCCAGAATAGCCGAGTTTGTCGAGGAAACTTGACATCATTGTGAATTGATTCACGCAACTCGTAGTTCGTAGTTGTAGTTCGTAGTTCGTGGCTCTGGCGTCGATGCGGGCGTTCAATTGCGCTCGGGTTCAGGCTCGAGGCACAGTTCCGCGCTGGCCGTCATGTCCGCGGTCACCTCGACGGACAGTCCGAACGTGAGATAGCGAGTCTGCGAGACGAAGAGCGTGTAGGCGCCTGCCGCCACCCTCAGCTGGGCGAAGCCGCGGTCATCGGTCAGGGCTCGAAATGGATGCATGACCACGCGAGCACCCGGCAGAGGGGCTCGGTTGTCTTTGTCGACCACCTCGACTGTCACCAGACAATCTTGATGGCTGACGGCTCTGACACCCACGGAAACGACCCCCTCGGCGTGCGGGACGCCGAAGTCCGATGGTGGAACCTTGACGCTCCACGTGAACAGGCCCTCCTCCGCCGGCGCCTCGAGCTCCGCCTCACCGACATACAGGGCAGTCGTACCGGGCCAGATGTCGCCGGACACCGACCCCGTCGCGACCACTGCGCCCTCGTGATCGAGAATCTCAAAGGGCCGGTTTGCGAGCTGGCACTCGCTGGAGCACCCGATCCCGACCTTCATCCTGAATCGCTCGCCGACCACGATGGCCGGTGGCACGTCCCACGCGACCACGTGCGTCGCGTGGCGTGTGACCGTGAACGAAACCGGCGCGGACGCTTCGGCGTAGGACACATCTTCTTTGACGACGGCTGGGCACACGACCAGCCATGCGTATTCCCCGGCCTCGATCGGCGCCTTCAGGAAGAGCTCGCTGGTTTCGCTGGTCCCGGCATTCGATGTGGTGAGCTCCGCGCGCCCCAGCTCGGCGCCGGCCTGATCCGTGACGAGCAGAAAGCGTCCTCGCAGGTCGCATGCGGGGGAGCACGACACCCTGCCCCGCAGCGTCAGCCCGGCGCCAGCATCGACGACACTGGGAGACACGTCCACTGAACACGTCATCCGACCGCGCGGATCGTCGGTATGCGTCATCGGCCCCGACCAAGCGTCAGCTAGCGAAGCCGCGCCTCGACTCGTCGATGTCTACCGCGTGCCGTTGGTGGTCGGCTCCGCGGCGGCGTTCGTGCCGGCGATGTAGCCATGGACCAGGGCTCTCCCCAGGCCGTGCTGGTTGCCGCCGCCGCTCGACTCTCCCCCGGCATAGAGACCGGGGATTGGCTCCCCTTGCATGTCGATGACCTGCGCGCGCCCGTTGATCCGCAGGCCACCGTACGAATCGTGCCAGACGGGATAGAGCGTCGCGGCGTAGAAGGGCGGCGTGGCGATCTTGTGCATCGGGCGCATCGGCCCCGCGCCCGAACTCCGGATCGGTTTCCCTTGTCCACATACGAGTTCCACCTGGCAACGGTTTCCGCCAGATTCGACAACGGCACCCGCTGGAACTCGTGGCCGGCGCGAACCTTGGCGGCCAGCGCCTCGATCGTGTCGGCGCTGAAGAAGTGGCCGTTGGTCGGCGAGGTGAAGGGCGGATCGATGTTCCATTTGTCACGGACCACGGCGGCCCGGTCGAAGATCGCCCAGATCGGTCCGGAGAAGAAGTCGGGAGCCTTCGAGCCCTCGTTCATGGCCAGCGCCGCGTGGATGCTGTTGGGCTCGTCGTAGGTCGCCCTGATGTTCTCGACGCTGGCGTTGCGCCAGTCGAGCTGGACGTGCTCGAGACCCGACCGCGGCTGGCCTTTGCGGGGCGCGGCCGGAAACGCGGCGCCACCGACCCGTTTGGTCACGAGCATCTCGTTGAAGAACCGCTTCCCCACCTGGTTGACGACGATCAGGTGCTGGAACGAATCGTTGCCGAGATTGATGCCCGTCGACCCCCGCGTCGAGAACGTCGGGTGGCCCGGCAGCATGTCGGTGTAGGGATCCCGTGTGGCCAGCGTCCCCGGAAAGTGGAACGTGCTGCCGTACGAGAGGTTCTGCTGCATGCCCGCGAGGTTGGCGCCGACCCTCATGCCGGCGATGATGCCGCTCGCGTCCTGGCCGCGGGGTCCGAGCAGCGCCCAGCCGCTCGACACGAACGCCGGCTCCCGCAACGCCGGGTAGAACATGCTGCGAAACTGCGGATTGGCCCCGTGTCCACCGGCACCGATGACGATGGCCTTGCGGGCCCTGATGTAGATCGTCTCGGTGCGGTCGTCGACGTTGCCGTTCTGCCAGAGGCTCTCCAGACGCGCGCCGGTGCGGGATCGAATCTCGGCGAGTAGCTGGCCCGGATTCCGATCACCCGGCCCGAGAACTGCTGCTCCCGGATGATCTCGTCCATGTGGCGGTTGAGGATGAACCGGACGCCCTTCTCGCGCGCGCTGAACTCCAGCCCCCGGGACAGCGCGGCGCCGTTCGCACGGGCACCCTTGCTCGCCACGTGGCTGCCGTCCTCCATCAGGCGGGGCGCGAAGTGGCTCGAGCTCACGCCGGCGATCCCGGCATCCCGTGCCGACACGGTGCCCTTCTTGATGTCGGTTGTGGGCCCTTCCATGAGGAAGGACACGGCCCGCCTGGCCCGTGACATGCCGCCGTTGCCGTGGGTGCCGGAGATGCGGCCCATGCGCACGTAGTTCGCCATCAGGAATTCCCGGGTGGCATAGCAGTTGTCGGCATAGGCTCGATGGAGGTCGCGCTCGTTGTAGCGGTACGGAGCCTGGGCCGCGGAGTCCATGACCGACCAGTCGGTGTGGTCCCTGAAGAGGAAGTCCGGATCCTCCGTCAACTCCTCCGACCGTGCAGCCGTCGGCGCCGTGACGAACCCCTCGCGATCGCCTTCACCCTTGATGTCCCTCAGCTGGAGCGGGTCGCCGCCGCCGAGCGAGATCTGGCCGCCGCTGTGCAGCATCTTGCCGCCGATGTCGAAGTTCTGATCGACCACGATCACCGACGCCCCGAGGTCGCGCGCCCGGATGGCGGCGGGCAACCCGGTGCAGCCGGCACCGATGACCACGATGTCCGCCTCGTAATGCCACTGCACGGCCTGCGCGGGGGACACCTGCGACAAGGCCGTCCCGGACGTCGAGAAGACGGCCGCGGCGCCGGCGCCTGCGGCAGCTCCGACTTGACGAAATCTCGTCTGCTGACGGCCTTCTGAGGCTTTCGATCGTTCCGATCGCCGATCCGTTTCGTGGCCATATGTGAACCTCATTCAAGAAGCGCCACCGGGATCCGACCTTCCGGCTCTGTAAGTCTGCGCCTGCGCGATACGGGGCTGGCGAAGCAGGCGCATTTTACGCCCGTCAGGTCGTTTTCGATCGGCGCTTTTCAATCCGCGCTCTTCGACGGGCGAGGCCAAGGACGCGCACGGGGGTAAGGCCACCAGGGCGGCCAGGACAACGATGGGCAGTTTAAGTCCTGTAAGCACTTGGAGCCAGCGTGCGGGACTCGAACCGTTCATGACCGTTCCAAGACGTCCAGGTGTGACGCCCATCCCGCTTCACGCGCACAACCCCGGGCCGATGACCGGCGACGGCAACTGGACGTTTCTGTTCACCGGCCGCGTCAACACGCTCGTCGACGCCGGCGCCGGAATGCCCGCGCATCTCGACGCGATCGAGCAGGCGCTCGGCGGCGCGCCGCTGGCGCAGGTCCTGGTCACGCACGCGCACGTCGATCACATCGGCGGGGCGCCGGCGCTGGCCCAACGGTTTCCGGGCGTGCGGTTCCGCAAGATGCCGTGGCCGGAGCGGGACGTGAAGTGGCCGGTGGGATGGGATCCGATCGTCGCCGGCGAGATCGTCGCCGCCGGCGACTCGACGCTCGCCGCCGTGCACACGCCTGGCCACGCTCCCGACCACCTGTGCTTCTGGCAGGCGGAAACGCGCGCGCTGCTGTGCGGCGACCTGGTCCAGCGCGGCAACACGGTGTGGATCCCGGCGAGCCTGCGGGGCGATCTGATCGATTACCTGGCGTCGCTGGAGCGTGCCCGGGCGCTCGGGCCGGCGCTGCTCCTGCCGGCTCATGGGCCGGTGATCGACGACGCCGAGAAGCTGTTCCAGCGCTATCTGAACCACCGCCGGCAGCGAGAGGCGCAGGTCGTGGACGCGTTGCGCCGGGGCCTGTCCACGTCCGCGCGCCATCGTCGACGACATCTACGTCGGGCTGGGCGAATCGCTGCTGAAGCTGGCGCACGAAGGCGTGGTGGCGCATCTGGTGAAGCTGGAGCGCGAAGGCCGCGCCCGTCGCGACGGCGACGCGTGGCATATCATGGACACATGAACGAGGTCGTCGACTTCATCAACGTCAACCGCGATCGCTACGTCGAGGAACTGAAGCAGTACCTGGCCATTCCCAGCGTCTCGGCGCTGCCCGAGCATGCCGCGGACGTGCGCCAGGCGGCGCAGTGGACGGCCGACGCGCTGCGCACGGCGGGGCTGCAGAACGTCGAGCTGATCGAGACGCCGGGCCAGCCGGTCGTCTACGGCGACTGGCTGAACGCGCCGGGCAAGCCGACCATTCTCTTCTACGGCCACTACGACGTGCAGCCCGTGGATCCGGTGAACCTGTGGACGAGCCCGCCTTTCCAGGCCACCATCC
This sequence comes from uncultured Acidobacteriota bacterium, assembly GCA_963713655.1. Classification (GTDB taxonomy): domain Bacteria; phylum Acidobacteriota; class Vicinamibacteria; order Vicinamibacterales; family UBA2999; genus CAWEBF01. The sequence continues at coordinate 61,648 of CAVQMT010000018.1, read as the reverse complement.
GCGACGGCGAGATCTACGCGCGCGGCGCCGCCGACGACAAGGGCCAGGTGTTCATGCACATCAAGGCGGTGGAGGCGCACCTGACCAAGGGCGGCGCGCTGCCGCTCAACATCAAGTTCTTCATCGAGGGCGAAGAGGAGGTCGGCAGCGTCCACCTGGACGACTTCGTGCGCGCGAACAAGGACAAGCTCGCGGCCGACGTGGTGGTGATCTCCGACTCGCCGATGTTCGATCGCGGCATCCCGTCGATCTGCTACGGGCTGCGCGGCCTGGCCTACTTCCAGATCGACGTGCGCGGTACCAAGACCGACCTGCACTCGGGCTCGTTTGGCGGCGCCGTGGCCAACCCGGGGTTCGTGCTGGCCCAGATCCTGTCGCAGATGAAGGACCGCAGCGGCCGGATCAAGATTCCGGGCTTCTACGACGACGTCCGGCCGCTGAGCGACGCCGAGCGCGCCGAGTGGAAGAAGCTGCCGTTCAACGAGACCAAGTACCGCAAGGAACTGGGGGCGCCGCGCCTGTTCGGCGAGACCGGCTACTCCACCCTGGAGCGCGTGTGGGCCAGGCCGACCTTCGAGGTCAACGGCCTCTTGTCCGGTTTCACCGGTGAAGGCGCCAAGACCGTGCTGCCGGCCGTCGCGATGGCCAAGGTCAGCATGCGGCTGGTGCCCGACCAGGACCCCAACAAGATCGCCGAGCTTGTTCGAGGCCTACCTGAAGAAGGTGGCACCGAAGACCGTCGAGATCAAGCTGACCCGCATGCACGGCGGCAAGCCGTGGATGACCGAGTTCGACAACAAGTTCGTGCGCGCCGCCGGCCGCGCCATCGAGCTCGGCTTCGGCCAGTCGCCGGTGTTCAACCGCGAAGGCGGCTCGATCCCGGTCGTGTCGACGTTCCAGCAGGAGCTCGGGCTGCCGAGCGTGCTGTTCGGCGTCGGGCTGCCCGACGAGAACGCCCACGCGCCGGACGAGCGGCTCGACCTCGGCAACTTCCACAACGGCGTGATTGCCTCGGCGTACCTCTACGACGAGATCTCGAAGCTGTAGCTCGTGGGCATCGACCTCACGACCGGCCTCGTCTGGTTCGTGTCGTTCCTGTTCTCGACGACCGTCCACGAGGCCATGCACGCGCTGGTGGCCTGGAAGCTCGGCGATCCCACGGCCTACAACGGCGGGCAGGTCACGCTGTCGCCGATCCCGCACGTGAAGCGCGAGCCGATCGGGATGCTGGTGCTGCCGCTGCTGACGGCGATGACCCAGGGCTGGGCGATCGGCTGGGCGAGCGCGCCGTATGACCCCTATTGGGCGAGCCGCTATCCGAACCGGGCCGCGCTGATGGCCGCGGCCGGACCGGTCGGCAACTTCCTGATCGCGACCGCGGCGTTCCTGGTGCTGCGGGTTGGGTTGGGGCTGGGGGCGTTCGTCGCGCCGGATCGCGTGAACTTCGAAACCATCGTCGCGGCGGCGAGCGGCGAGGCCAGCTTCGTGACCATGCTGCTCTCCGTGCTCCTGATTCAGAACGTGTTCCTGGGTATCTTCAACCTGCTGCCGCTGCCGCCGCTCGACGGCGCCGCGGTGTTCAGCGCGCTCCTGCCCGAGCCGCTGTGCGAGCGCGATGCGCCAGTTCGGCACCAACCCCATGGCTTCGACCATGGGGTTGCTGGTCGCCTGGCAGGTGTTCCCCGCCATCACCGGTCCGCTGTTCTCGCTGGTGCTGCGGCTCGTGCACCCCGGCGCAGCGTACGGGCCCGGGTAGTGCGCGGGCCGTCATCGTGGTCGTTCGTCGTTTGTCGTCATGCGGCACTAGACGACTCACGACTAACGACCCACGAGATCCTACCGGCGCCGGCGATAGTCGCGGCTGACGTATCGCGGCGCGTCGTAGTAGCCGGAGCCCCCGTAGTACCGATCGGCTTGGTACGGGCCGTACGCGCCATACGGTGCGTAGCCCTTCTTGGCCCAGCCGCGGTGCTTGCCGCGATCGTGACGGTAGTAGGGCTGAACGACGTAGACCGGCTGCGGCACGACGTAAACGGGCGGAGCCACGTAGACGGGGCGATAGACCGGTCTGCGGTAGACGGGCACGCCATACACCGGCGCGCCATACACCGGCAGCCGCCATAGACCGGCGCGCCGCCGACCACGACGCGGCCGCCGCCCCCCGGCGTCCACACGCCGACGTCGACAAAGGTTTGCGCCGAACCTGTCGCCGGCACCAGCAGCGCCAGCGCGCCGAGCGCCAATGAGCAGGCCATGTTCCTGGTCATGCGTGCCTCCTTGGGGACAGTCTCTACCATTGGCTGCAGGTCACGTGCCAATGGCAGACCTAGGAAAGATCGGGCTCCCACGGGCAGCGGGCGCGAACAGTTGTCCTGATCCGAAGACGCCGGCACTGGCGGTATAGCGAGCGAGGCGCAGGCCGTCGCGCTACCGCAACTCGAGCGCGATGGCTTCGGCCGCCTGCCGCGGATCGGCGGCGGCGATGATCGGACGGCCCACGACGATGTAGCTGGCCCCGGCGGCAACGGCTTCGGCCGGCCCCATCGTGCGGTTCTGATCGTTCTTCTCGGCGCCGGCCGACGCGCCGCGGATGCCCGGCGTCACCACCAGGAAGTCGCCGCCGCAGCGCGCGCGGATGGCGCGCGGTCTCGAGCGGCGACGCCACGACGCCGTCCAGCCCGGCGGACTGCGCCATCTCGCGCCAGCGTGACCACCTGGTCCATCAGCGGCCGGTTGACGCCGACCTGCTGCAGCGTGCCGGCGTCCATGCTGGTCAGCACCGTGACGCCGATCACCAGCGGCCGCGGACGGCCCAGCCGATCGGCGGTCTCGGCGGCCGCTCGAGCCGCGGCCTGCATCATCGGCACGCCGCCCGACGCGTGGACGTTCATCATCCAGGCGCCGGTCGCGCGTGCCGGCTTCAACCGCCTGCGCCACGGTGTTCGGGATGTCGTGGAACTTGAGATCGAGGAACACCTTGGCGCCCTGGTCGGCCAGCGCGCGGACGAAGCGCCGGGCCCTCCGAGCGTGAACAGCCGGCTGCCCACCTTGACGCCGCCGACGCAGGCCGCGCAGTGCACGTCGCCAGCTCGAGCGCGCGCTCGCGCGTGTCCACGTCGAGCGCGACTAGGAGCTTATCCATTGCTTCTCGCGCGTGCTGGTGTCGATCGAGCCCACCAGGTCGGCGACGCGCGCGATGCGATGGCGCTGCATGTAGTCGCGCAGCCCGCCGGTCAGCTTGTTCCAGATGAACGGATCCACGAAGTTGGCGGTGCCGACCTGCACGGCGGTGGCGCCGGCGATGATGAACTCCAGCGCGTCGTCGGCGGTGGCGATGCCGCCCATGCCGATGATCGGGAATCTTCACCGCGCGCCGGCACTCGTAGACCATGCGCACGGCGATCGGCCGGATGGCCGGGCCGCTCAGGCCGCCGACGATGTTCGACAGCTTCGGCCGCCGCGTCTCGATGTCGATGGCCATCGCCAGGAAGGTGTTGACCAGCGACACCGCGTCGGCGCCGGCGTCCTCGGCCGCCTTGGCAATCGAGGCGACGTCGGTGACGTTCGGCGTCAGCTTGGGCATCACCGGCAGGTGCGTGACCTTCTTCACCGCCGACACGACGTCGAACGTGCCGTGCAGGCTGCACCCGAAGGTGATGCCGCCTTCCTTGATGTTCGGGCAGGAGATGTTCACTTCGAGGCCGTGCACGCCCTCGGCATCGGAGAGGATCCGCGCCAGCTCGACGTACTCGTCGAGCGTGCTGCCGCAGATGTTGACGACGTTGGTGGCGCCGATCCGCCGCAGCTCCGGCAGCTTCTCCTTGATGTAGCGGTGGACGCCGATGCCCTGCAGGCCGATGGCGTTCAGCATGCCGGCCGGCGTCTCGACGATCCGCTCCGGCGGGTGCCCTTCGCGCGGCTTGAGGAACAGGCCCTTCGAGACCACGGCGCCGATCGACGACAGGTCCACCGCGTCGGCGTACTCGACGCCGTAGCCGAAGCAGCCGCTGGCCGCCATGAACGGGTTGGCCAGCCGCAGCGAGCCGATTTGAACCGAGAGATCCATCGTGGCCGCGCCCTTCAATCCCAGACGAGATCCGCGCCCTTGAACACGGGCCCGCCAATGCACGACCGCACGTAGTGCTGGCCGCCGCCCGCGTCCTTCACCGGCACGACGCAGCTGTAGCAGCCGCCCATGCCGCACCCCATCACGCGCTCGACCGACACTTCGCAGGTGCGCCCGTACCGGGCGCACACGTGCGCCACGGCTTCGAGCATCGGCTCCGGGCCGCACGCGTAGACCATCACGTCCGCCGACGCGTGCGCTCTTGAGCGCGCGCTCGAGCGGCAGCGTCACGCGGCCGCGCGTCGCCCCGCGTGCCGTCTTCGGTCGCCAGCACCAGCGTGACGCCGCGCGACTCGAACCAGTCGAGGTAGAACAGCTCCCGGCCGCTCCGGGCGCCGTAGAAGAGCGTCGTCTTGACGCCGCGCGACGCCAGCGCGTCGGCCAGCGTGGCGAACGGCGCGAGGCCGACGCCGCCCGCCACCATCCAGGCCTCGGCCGGCGGGTCCACCAGCGTGAAGGGGCGTCCGAGCGGCCCGAGGCACGAGACCACGTCGCCTTCCACCGCGTCGAAGAGCAGCCGCGTGGTGACGCCGATGCGCTTGCTGAGCAGCGAGAGGCCGGTCGACGGCGCCGTTGAGCTCGAGCACCTCGAACACGGAGAACGGCCGGCGCAGCAGCGGGTCGGTGCCGCGGCCCGGCTTGACCATCACGAACTGGCCGGGTGCCGTGCCGCGCGCGATCTCAGGAGCGCGAGCGCGATGACGTTGTAGTCGGAGGAGAGGCGCGTGTTGCTGATGACCCGTGCCTCGACGTCGACGGGCATTCGCTGGAGCCGCGAGCAGTATCATGAATGTCTGCAGGTGACGCTCTTTAACCGCGGTCCTGCGAGGCCGCAAAGAGGTGCTACATGTCCAGTCGTCATGGATGCGGACCGCATCGGCCGCACCCTCACCCGCATCGCACACGAAATCGTCGAACGCAACAAGGGCGTCGAAGACCTGGCCCTCGTCGGCGTGCGTACGCGCGGCGTGCCGCATCGCCCAGCGCCTCGCGCGCGCGCATCAAGGAAATCACCGGCGACGAGGTGCCGACCGGCGCGCTCGACATCACGCTCTACCGCGACGACCTGATGCGGCACGCGGTCGGACCGCAGCCGGTCGTGCGCCGCACCGAGATCCCTTCTCGATCGACGACCGAAGATCCTGCTCGTGGACGACGTGCTGTACACCGGCCGGACGACGCGGGCGGCGCTCGACGCGCTGATCGATTTCGGCCGGCCCAAGGCCATCCAGCTGATCGTGCTGGTGGACCGCGGCCACCGCGAGCTGCCGATCAAGGCCGACTACGTCGGCAAGAACCTGCCGACGGCGCTCGACGAGAGCGTGCAGGTGCGGCTGCAGGAAATCGACGGGCACGACGAGGTCGTGCTGGAGACAGGGAGGTGCCGCATGACCACGTCAGGAACTCGAATCCGGCCGCGCAGGTGACGGCGCTCCGCCGCAAGGACCTGCTCGGCATCGCCGACCTGTCGCTCCGAGGAAATCGCGCTCGATCCTCGACACGGCCGAGGCGATGAAGGAGATCGGCTCCCGGCCGATCAAGAAGGTGCCGGCGCTGCGCGGCAAGACGGTCGTCAACCTGTTCTTCGAGCCGAGCACGCGCACGCGGACGTCGTTCGAGATTGCCGAGAAGCGGCTGAGCGCCGACACGCTCAACATCGCCATCGCCACGTCCAGCGTGGTCAAGGGCGAGACGCTGGCCGACACGGCGCTCAACCTCGAGGCGATGTCGCCCGACATGATCGTGCTGCGCCACTCGTCGTCGGGCGCCTGCCACCTGCTGTCGCGCATCTGCCGCTCGGCCATCATCAACGCCGGCGACGGCACGCACGAGCACCCGACGCAGGCGCTGCTCGACGCCTTCACCATCCGCGAGCGCAAGAAGCGGCTGGCCGGGCCTGAAGGTGGCGATCGTCGGCGACCTGCTGCACAGCCGCGTGCTGCGCTCGAACATCCACCTGCTGACCAAGATGGGCGCGCGAGACGTGGGTGTGCGGGCCGCCGACGCTGATGCCGCCGGAGATGCGCGCGCTTCGGCGTGCGTGGTGACCAGCACGTGGTCGAGGACGCCGTCGCGCGACGCCGACGTCGTCATGCTGCTGCGCATTCAGCTCGAGCGGATGGAAGGCGCCTACTTCCCGTCGCTGCGCGAGTACTTCGACGGTGTTCGGCATGACCGAGGCGCGGCTGCAGGCTGGCGAAGCCCGACGTGATGATCATGCACCCCGGCCCGATGAACCGGGGCGTCGAGATTGCGTCGGAGGTGGCCGACGGCCCCTATTCGGTGATCCTCGACCAGGTGGCCAACGGCGTGGCGGTGCGCATGGCCGTGCTGTACCTGCTGGCGGGCGGAGCGGAACATGAAGAAGCTGCTTAAGGGCGGCCGCGTGATCGATCCCGCCAACGGGCTCGACGGCGACTACGACGTGCTGATCGACGGCGATCGCGATCGCCGCGGTCGGCCGCGACCTGCCGGCCGACGGCGCCACCGTCGTGACGATGCCTGCCGGCTACGTGGTGTGCCCCGGCTTCATCGACATGCACGTGCACCTGCGCGAGCCCGGGCAGGAGCACAAGGAAACGGTGGCGACCGGCACGGCGTCGGCGGTGGCCGGCGGATTCACCGCGGTGGCGTGCATGCCGAACACCACGCCGGTCAACGACAACGCCAACGTCACCGGCGCTGATCCTGGCGAAGGCGGCCGCAGCCGGGCTGGCGCGCGTCTATCCGATTGGCGCGGTGTCGAAGGGATCGGCAGGGCGAGCTCCTGGCCGACATCGCCGAGCTGCGGCAGGCCGGCTGCGTCGCCATCACCGACGACGGCCACCCGGTGGCGACGGCGCTGCTGATGCGGCGCGCGCTCGAATACGCCGGCATGTTCGACATGCCGGTGATCGAGCACTGCGAGGATCCGACGCTGAAGGGCGACGGCGTGGCGCACGAGGGCTTTCACGCCTCGCGCCTCGGGCTGCGCGGCATTCCCGGCGCGTGCGAGGCGCTGGGCGTCGAGCGCGGCGTGCTGCTGGCCGAGCTGACCGGCTCCGCCTTCCACGTCGCGCACATGAGCGCGCGGCAGTCGCTGCGGGCGGTCCGGAAGGGCAAGGAAGCCGGCGTCCGCGTCACCTGCGAGGTGGCGCCGCACCACTTCACGCTCACCGACGAGTCGCTGGGCACGCCGGTCCCCTACGACACCAACACCAAGATGAACCCGCCGCTGCGCGAGGCCGCCGACCGCGACGCGATGATCGCAGGGCATTGCCGACGGCATCGATCGACGTGATCGCCACCGATCACGCGCCGCACCACTACGACGAGAAGCAGCGTGGAGTTCGACCGCGCGCCGTTCGGCATCGTCGGGCTCGAGACGGCGGTGCCGCTGTCGCTCGATCGGCTGGTGCACGCCGGCGTGATCACGCTTGCCGCGGCTGGTCGAGCTGATGTCGGTGAACCCGGCGCGGATCCTCCGCGTGCCGGGCGGCTCGCTGACGGCAGGGGCGGTCGGCCGACATCACGATCGCTCGCGCCGGATCTGCGGCGTCAGCGTCGAGGCGGCGAAGCTGCGCTCGCGGTCGAAGAACACGCCGTTCGACGGCTGGCAGCTGCGCGGCGGCGTCGCCGCCACGATCGTCGGCGGCCGCACGGTGTACGTGAACGAGGCCGCCCCAATCACGAATCTGTAAGAAACCCGCATTGGGGTCGGGTGTCATCTTTTCGAGGACGCCCGAGGCGACATCAGGAGGTTCATGGATCGACGCGACAAGCTGCGACAGAAGGCGCTGCAGGACCTGCAGGGGCTCCACGTGCTGATGCTCGACGGGCACTTCGACTTCGGCAACGGCTATCACGGGCAGCGTCTACCTGAACCCGCACCAGCTGTTTCGCCAGCCCGTCGACCATCTGGCGATTCGCTCAGGACCTGCTCGACGTGCTGCCGGCGTCGATCGTTGACCAGACCGAAGTCGTCGCCGGGCCGGTGACGGGCGGCGCGCTGCTGGCCCACACCGTCGCGGGCCTGCTCGACAGCCGCCGCGAGCTGTCCCGGCCGCCGACGCTCTTCGCGCCGTTCACCGCCGACGAGGCCGGGCAGTGCAGGCTCAGCCGGTTCTACGCCGAGCAGGTCAAAGGGCACCGCGTGCTGGTCGTGGACGACGTGCGCAACACCGGCCAGACGCTGGCGCGCTGCGCCGAGCTAGTGCGCGAGAGGCGGGCGGCACGGTGATCGCCACGGCGCAGATCTACGACCGCAGGAGGCGATGGTCGAGGCCGGCGTTCCGAACTTCGCGCTCGCCGAGTACAAGGCGCCGGAAAACCACCCGGCCGGGGACTGTCCGCTGTGCCGCTCGGGCGTGCCGGTCACGACGTTCTGAGCCGGGCGCCGGCGCGTCCGGCGCGGATGCGGTCGTCGCTCGACCAGCTGTACGTGGGCTTCGACCACCTGCACTCGGCGACCGATCCGGTGCACATCGTCCGCCGGTTCGCCGATCCGGCGGATCGCGAAGTGGTGGGGTTCTGCGCGGCGGGCCTGGCGTTCGGCCGCGTCGCCAGCGTGCTCCAGTCGATCGAGGCGCTGCTCGCGCGTGATGGGCCCGCGGCCCGCGGCGTTCGTCCGCGCCTTCGAGCCCGGTCGCGAGAGGCACCGGTTCGAGCCGCTGGTGCATCGCTGGATCCGCGGCCGCGACCTGCTGGCGCTGATGCTCATCCTGCGGCGCATGCTGCGGGAGCACGGGTCGATCGAGGCCTTCTTCGCCGCCGGAGACGATCCGGCGGCGCCCGACGTGCGCGACGGCGCTCGAGTCGTTCTCGTCCCGCGCCCTCGCCACCGACGTCGCGCGCCGCCTACGGCCCGCGCCTGCCGGCCCGCGCCGGCGTCGGCTACTTCTTTCCACGTCCCTCCGGCGGGCAGCGCGTGCAAGCGGCTCAACCTGTTTCTCCGCTGGATGGTGCGGCGCGACGCCATCGACCTGGGCGTGTGGCACGCGCCGCGTCCGTCGCGGCTGGTGGTGCCGCTCGACACGCACGTGATCCGGCTGGGCCGGTGCCTGCGGTTGACGCGCCGCGTCAGCCCGGGCTGGACGATGGCCGCGGACATCACGGCGGCGCTGCGGGCGATCGACGGCAGCCGACCCGGTGCGCTACGACTTCTCGCTGTGCCACGTCGGGCATGATGAACGCGTGCGGCTTCAACCGCGCCCAGCGCGACTCGCAGTGCCCGCTTCGCGGCGTGTGCCAACCGCGCGTTCGTACACCGCGTTCGTCTCCTCGACCATCCGCTCGACGGTGAACCGCGCGCGGGCGCGCGCGAGCGCCGCCTCGCCCATGCGCTGCGCGCAGCGCCGGGTCTCTTCAGCAGCCGCACGATGCGTCGGCCATGGCCTCGGGCTCCTTGCGGCGGCACCAGGAAGCCGGTTTCCCCGTCGACCACCACTTCCGGGATGCCGCCGGCCGTGGTGGCGACCGCCGGCCTTCGACGCCGCCATCGCGTCCACCAGCGCCGTGCACATCCCCTCGGTCACCGAGCTCATCACGAACACGTCGAAGCTCTTGGTCAGCTCGAGCGCGTTGCCGCGAAAGCCCGCCAGGAACACGTGCCGTTCGAGGTGCTTGTGCTTGATCTCCCGCTCGAGCTGTTCGCGCAGCTCGCCCTCGCCCAGGATGACGAAGCGCACGTCGGGCACCTGCCGGACGACGATCGCGGCGGCGTCGATCAGGTAGTGCTGGCCCTTGTGCGGCACCAGCGCCGCCACGTTGCCGACGACCGGCGAGTGCATCGGCAGGTAACACTCGGCGTGGACGTTGGCCGCCGGCAGGGCAGCGATGCGCTCCACGTCCACGCCTTCGTTGACGAGCGCGATCTTGGCGCGCGGGATGCCGTCGGCGACCAGCATGTCGGCGATGGCGTTGGTGATGGCGATGAAGCAGTCCACCTGGCCGTACTTCCAGCGCGAGAACGAGTTCGTGCGCGATGCGAAACTCCACGCGCCGCGAGGCGACGAGCGGCGGCTTCGGCGTCGGCGACGAGATCGAGAGCGCCGTGGCGGCCATGGCCACGGCGTGCGGGTCGTGCGCCTGGATCGACGTCGGGCGCGTACTGCCTGAGCACGCGCGACAGCCGCCAGGCCGCGGCCAGGTCGACCTCGTTGCGCGGCGCCAGCGGGACCAGGTCGAGCCCCTCGGACATGCGCTTGAACAGCTCGCCCTCGGGGTGCGCCACCAGCACCGCGCGATCGCCGCGCTGGCGCAGGCCGAGCACCGTGTACTTCACCTGGCTCTGGCCGCCGCGCCAGCCGCGCGCGGTATCGATGTGCAGGGAGAACATGAGGAGCTCAGGAGCTCGGGCGCGCCGCGGCCGCAGCTGCCACAGCTTGGCGAACTTCAGGAACACCGCGTAGCGCGTTGACCACCGACAGCGTGAAGCCCGACCGAGCCGTCCAGGAAGCCGCGCCGCAGCACGTAGTTGCGCAGGAACGCCGCCGGGCCCTGGACCACCAGATCGAAGCGCGCGACGCGCGCCGTCCGCGCTCGTACATCTGCCGCGCGGCCAGCGTCGTGTAGTGGTTGATGCGGTCCAGGTGATCGCGCAGATCGCGATAGGAATAGTGCTGCAGCTCGTGGGTCAGCGTGCCCGATCGGCCCGTCGGCGGCCACCGACTCGTGCACGTACCGGCCCTGCCAGCGCGCGGCGCGGCGGTCGTAGAGCCGCGTCTGGAAGTCGGGGTAGAAGTCGGTGGTGCGGATCCACCGCCCGAGGTGAAAGGTGACGCGCGGCACGCGATAGGCGGCCATCGTCGTCGGGTCCGCCGAGCACGCGCCGGATCTCGTCGGCCAGCGCCGGCGTCACGCGCTCGTCGGCGTCGAGCGAGAAGATCCAGTCGTGCGACGCCAGGCTGGCGGCGAAGTTCTTCTGATCGACCTAGCCGGGCCAGTCGCGCGATCTCGACGCGCACGCCCTTGGCGCGCGCCAGGGCCACGGTGTCGTCGGTGCTGCCGCAGTCCACGACGATGATCTCGTCGGCCCAGGCCGCGCTGTCGATCGCCGCGCCGATGTGGTCCGCCTCGTTCTTGGTGATGATGGTGACCGTGACGCGCGGCACGAGGGGAATCTTACCCTCGGGCTACAGGCTTCAGGCTTCGGGCTACAGGCCTGCAGTGCGGAACTGCATGCGGGCCTGGAGCCTCGGAGCCCGTAGCCCGGAGCCCGTAGCCTGGAGCGCTAGCGGCGTCGTGAGCGCGCCGCCTAGCGGGATCTCCTGCACCGTCTCGAGGTCGACGACCGACTGGTTGTAGTCGAGGATGGCGCGCAGCTCGTTGTTGCGGGCCACGGCCAGGTCGCGCTGCGCCTGGAACACGACGAAGCTGGTGGACGTGCCGGCGGCGAACTTGCGCTGCTCGGCGTCGAGCCGCCGCTCGGCCAGCGACCGCGACGCGCGCGTGCGTCTCCACGCGCTTCTGGTTGGTCTGCACCTGCCGCGCCGCCTCGCGCACCTGCGTCGACCACCTGCAGCTGCTGGTTCTTCAGCTGCGCCTGCGTCTGGCTGTTCTGCAGCGCGCGCGCGGGCCAGGCCGGCCTCGGCCTGGCTGGTCCCGAGCGGGTAGCTGATGTTGAGCGACGCCGTCCAGGCCGGGAAGTCGTTGGTGAAGAGGTCGCCGAGCACTGAGCCGAAGCCGCGCTGCGTCTGGCCGATGACGGCGCCGGTGCCGGGACCGAAGGGGCCGACGCCGCGCTGCAGCTGCGTGCCGCCGAGGCCCGCCAGGCCGTAGTCGAAGCTGGCGGTGACGTCCGGCAGCGTCTGGTTGCGCAGGAAGCGGATGTTCGACGTCGTTCAGCTCCAGCGTCTTCGTCGACTGCTGCAGGTCGGTGCGCTTGTCGAGCGCGTTGCGCACCGCGGCGTCCACGTCCACCGTGATCGCCTGGAACGGCGGCAGATCCACGGCCTCGATGTGCATGGTCCAGAAGTCGGGCGACGTTCGGATCGAAGACCAGGGCGCGCAGCGTGTCTTCCGCCGTCTGGATCTGCGCCTCGGCGACGATCACCGCCTCTTCGCGCTGGGCGACTTCGGATTCGGCCTCGACGATGTCGATCGGCGGCGTGGTGCCGATCTCGACGCGCGAGCGCGTGTTGCGCAGCGACTCCTGCGCCAGCTCGAGCGACTGCTGCTGCACGCGCAGCGACGCGATGCGCGTAGGCCAGATTCCAGTAGGCGTTGCGCACGTCCCGCAGCGTGGACGCGACGGTCTGCCGCAGCTGGACGTCGGCGATCTCGCGGTTCTTCAGCGCCTGCCTGGACCTGCTGCCGGATGTTGTCGATGCTGAACCCGCGCACCAGCGGCTGCGTGCACGCTGAACGACAGCGACGAGCGCAACTGCGGCGAGAAGGTGGTGAAGGCGTTGTTGGTGGTGAGCCGCGAGCCGTCCCAGCCGATGTTGTAGCTGCCTGCCCCACGGCAGCGTCTGCTCGACGCCGAAGGTGTTGAGGACGCGGTCGTCCGTCGTCTTGCAGCCCCTGGCCGCCAGCCAGGAAGCTGTTGTTCGGCGAATCGGTGCTCGTGCTCTGCAGCGTGTTCGTCAAGGTCGGCGACCACGCGGCCTGCGCCTGCAGCACGGTCAGGTCCTCGACCTGCGGGTCGAACCTGGAGATCTGGATGCCCAGGTTGTTCTCCAGGGCCAGCTTGACCGCTTCCTCCATCGTCAGGCGCCGCGTCTGCGGTTCGGCCTGCGGTGGCGGAGCCTGCGCTCCGGGTTGTCGTGCCGCGGCCCCCGACGGGGCCTGGGCACCGGCGTCGCGAAGGGCGGCCTGAAGCGCCGCGTTGGTGAATCGGGCCTGGCCCCTGGCCGGCGGCGCGGCCAGGCTCAACAGACCAAGCAGAGCGACCGTGGTGTGAAAGTGAAGCGTCGAGCGCATCGGTTCTTTGCTCCAGGCGCGGCCCCGGAAAAAGAGCGCGCCTCACGAAGGTCCCCTGTGTAGACGGAGGCGGGCGGAAGGATGTTCGGTCCCCGCCCGCAAGGACCACTGTGTATGACCCCTAGGTATACTAGCCAAGCTGTATAGACACCGCTGAACCTCGCATGGCCGTCTCGCTGACTTCCGACCTTGTTCTTGACGTCTTCCGCCGCCTCGGGGCCCTGCTCGAAGGTCACTTCCGGCTGACCTCGGGACTGCACAGCCCCGGTTACCTGCAGTGCGCGCTCGTGCTCCAGCACCCGCGCGAAGCCGAGGGCCTCGGGGCCGCGCTGGCCGAGCGGGCCTCAGCGCTCGGCGCCGACGTCGTGCTGTCGCCGGCGCTCGGCGGCATCGTCATCGGCCAGGAGGTCGGCCGGGCGCTCGGCGTCCGCGCGATCTTCGCCGAGCGGCAGGACGGGACGCCTGAGCGCTGCGGCGCGGCTTCTCCCTGCTCGCCCGGCGACCGGGTGCTGGTGGTCGAGGACGTGGTGACGACGGGCGGGTCGACGCGCGAGACCATCGACGTCGCACGCGCGGCCGGCGCGACCGTCGTCGGCGCGGCGTCGATCATCGACCGCAGCGGCGGCAACCAGGGGCTCGACGTCCCGTATCACTCGCTCGCCACCGTGGCGTTTCCGACCTACCAGCCCGACGCGTGCCCGCTGTGCGCGGCCGGCAAGCCGATCGTGAAACCGGGCTCGCGCGCCTGATCTCCACGCGGCCGTGGGCGCAGACCCCTCGCCCGGGCGCACCCTCAAGCTGACCGTCTGCTACGACGGCACGCGGCTCGTCGGCTGGCAGCGGCAGGCCGAGGGCGACTCGGTGCAGGCGCTGCTCGAGGACGCGCTGGCGCGCTTCGAGGGCGCGCCGGTCACGGTGCACGGCGCCGGCCGGACCGATGCCGGCGTGCACGCGCTGGGACAGGTGGCCAGCGTGTCGCGTGACCTTCGATCACGACATCGCAGACGCTGGCGCGCGCGCTCAATGCGCAGCTTCCGGCCGACGTGCGCGTCCTGCGCGTGGAGGACGCGGCGCCGGGCTTCCACGCCCGGTTCGACGCCCGGGCGAAGACCTACCGGTATCTGATCCGCAACGCCGCGTTCGCCAGCCCGTTCGAGCGCGCGTTCGTGTGGCACGTTCCGCAGCCGCTCGATCGCGAGGCGATGCACGCGGCGGCACGCGCTGCTCGAGGGCACGCACGACTTCGCCGCGTTCCGCAGCGTCGGCAGCGAGACGTCAGGGTCGATCCGGACCATTCGCGACTCGGACGTGCGGCTGGCTGCGCCGGCTGCCGCGGCGCACATGTTGCAGCTCGATGTCGACGCCAGTTCAGGCCTGCTGGCGTATGAAGTCCGCGGCGACGGCTTCCTGCGCCACATGGTCGCGCACGATCGTGGGGACGCTGGTCGAAGTCGGCCGCGGCTGGCGCGAGCCGGGTCGATGGTGGAATTGCTGCGATCCGGGCGGCGCGAACAGGCGGGCGCAACGGCCCCGCCCCAGGGGCTGTTCCTCGTCGCGGGTGGACTATGATTGAAGTCCTTGTATCCACAAGGACTACGCCGTGTCGCTTGACGACCTGCTGGCGTGGATTCCCTCGGGGCATCCCGACGCGGCGCTGGCGCGCCAGGTCCAGTTCGATCGGCTGCCCGCGCACGTGGCCATCATCATGGACGGCAACGGCCGCTGGGCCGCGCAGCGCCATCTGCCGCGCGTCGAGGGCCATCGCGCGGGCATCGACGCCGTGCGCGACACCGTCGAGTCCGCGGCCCGCCTCGGCATCGAGGTGCTGACGCTCTACGCGTTCTCGGTCGAGAACTGGAAGCGGCCGGCGTCCGAAGTCGGCACGCTGATGCTGCTGCTCAAGCGCTATCTGCGTTCGGAGCTGAACACGCTGCTCGGCAACGACATCCGGTTCCGCGTGATCGGCCGGATCGACGAGCTGGCGCCCGACGTCCGGGACGAGCTGAATCAGGCGATCGACGCGCACCGCGCGGCGCGCGCGGCATGCTGTTCAACATCGCGCTCAACTACGGCGGCCGCGCCGAGATCGTCGATGCCGCGCGGCGCGCGATGGCGTCGGGCCTGCGCCCGGAGGACCTCGACGAGGCGACGTTCGCCAGCTTCCTCTACACCGCCGGGCAACCCGACCCCGACCTGCTGATTCGGACGAGCGGCGAGATGCGCGTCAGCAACTACCTGCTGTGGCAGATCGCCTACTCCGAGATCTACGTCACCGACACGCTTGTGGCCGGACTTCCGCCGCCGCCACCTGCTCGAGGCCGTGCTGGCCTACCAGAAGCGCGAGCGGCGCTACGGCGGCATCCCGACCCCAGAGGCGATCGGCGTCAAGTAGCCAAGGACTCTTCTCGTGATATCCCCGCAACTCAGGTCCTTGGCTACTTGCCAGTGTCTTTTGGCGCGCTCCGCGCGCCGGACCGTTGTGCGGAGCGACAACGAGCACAAGACCCCGTTCGAGGCCGCACAACGGTCTGGTCCGTGGTTCGCCTACTCAGCGGCGTCGTGATGGCCGCCGTGGCCCTGGCGGCGATTGTCTGGCTGCCACCGGCTCGCCTTTCGGGTGGCCGTCAGCGGCGTGGCCGCCGGCGCCGCATTCGATACGCCGCTCTGGCCGGACGGCGGCACGGCCCCGGCCGATGGGTAGTGGTGGTGCTGGCGGCGCTGTCGGCGTGGGCGTTCGCGGATGGGCCCGCCTGGGCCCCGGTGCTCGCGCTGGCGGTCCTGGCCGTGGCCGCGGCCGCGGTCCTGGGGCTCGGCCGGGCGATTCCGTTCAGCCTGGCCGCGGTGTTCGGCACCGTCTACCTCGGCGTTCCCTTCGGCCTGCTGGTCAGCCTGCGCGATGCCAATGGATGGCGGGTCGCGGTGCTGCTCGCTGGCGACGGTGGTCGTGAGCGATTCGCTGCAGTACTACACCGGCCGCCTGTTCGGCCGGACGCCGCTGGCGCCCCGCGTCAGTCCCAAGAAAACGATCGAGGGCGCGGTCGGCGGCGTCGCTGGCGGCGGCGCTCTTCCTCGCCGCCGCCGGTCCGCTGATCCTGCCCGGCTTCCCGCGAATCGGCCTGGCCGGCCTGGGGCTGGCGGTCGTCGCTGCTCGGCATCTGCGGCGACCTGTTCGAGTCGCAGCTGAAGCGCAGCGCCGGCATGAAGGACAGCTCGCAGCTGATTCCCGGGCATGGCGGCGTGCTGGACCGCATGGACGCGCTGCTCTTCGCGATGCCGGCGTTCTATCTCTACGTACGAGGTGGCATCTGAAGCGCCTGGCCATCCTCGGATCCACCGGTTCGATCGGCCGCAGCGCGCTCGCGGTCGTCGAGGCGCATCCCGATCGCCTGCAGGTGGTCGGGCTGGCCGCCGGCGACAACGCCGAGCGCCTGGCCGAGCAGGCGCAGCGATTTCGCCCGGCGGTCGTCGCGCTGGCGACGGCGCGAGGCCGCCGACCGTTTCCGCGCGGCATGTCCGGCATTCCCAGGCACCGTGCTCGCAGGCGCCGAGGGTCTGGTCGCGGTCGCCACGCCATCCCGCGGCCGACATCGTGCTGTGCGCGTCGTCGGGCACGGCCGGACTCGAGGCGGTGATGGCCGCCATCGACGTCGGGAAAACGATCGCGCTGGCCAACAAGGAAGTGCTGGTCATGGCCGGGGAGCTGGTCACTGCGGCGGCCCGGCGACGCGGAGTGGCCATCCTCCCGGTGGACAGCGAGCACAACGCCATCCATCAGTGCCTGCACGGGCGGGCGGCGCACGAGGTGCGCCGCCTCATCCTCACGGCGTCGGGCGGTCCGTTCCGCGACCTGCCCCTGGCAGACCTCGACGCCGTGGGCCCCGACGCGGCGCTGCGCCATCCCACGTGGCAGATGGGCCGGAAAATCACCATCGACTCGGCGACGCTGATGAACAAGGGTCTCGAGGTGATCGAGGCCCACTGGCTGTTCGGCGTTCCCGCCGACGCCATCGACGTCGTGATCCATCCGCAGTCGATCGTCCATTCGCTGGTGGAGTTGACCGATGGCTCGGTGATTGCACAGCTCGGGGTCACCGACATGCGGCTGCCGATCCAGTACGCCTGCTCCTATCCCGAGCGCTGGGACGGGGCGCTGCCCCGGCTGGATCTGGTGCGCGCCGGGCCGGCTGGATTTCGGCGCCCCGGACCTGGATCGGTTCCCGTGCCTTCGCCTGGCCTACCGGGCGCTGCGCGACGGCGCCACGCTGCCGGTGGCGCTGAACGCGGCCAACGAGGTGGCCGTGGCGTCCTTTCTCGAGGGACGACTGGGGTTTACGGCGATTCCGGCGGTCATCGAGCGGGTGATGAACGACCACACGCCAGTGCCCGTCTCTTCAGTGGAAACGGTACGGCGGGTGGACGCATGGGCGCGCGGTCACGCCTCCGTCGTTGCCGGCGAGTTAGAATTACATATTTGAGGGCCAACAGCAGGTGACCACTCTTCTGGCGTTCCTGTTCGTGCTCGGTGTGCTGATCTTCGTGCACGAGCTCGGGCATTTCCTGGCGGCGCGGCGTGTGGGTGTCCGGGTCCTCACGTTCTCGTTGGGCTTTGGCCCGAAAATCCTGAAGGTCAAGCGCGGCGATACCGAGTACTGCATCAGCGCCATCCCGCTCGGCGGCTACGTGAAGATGGCCGGCGAGAGCCCGGAAGACGCGCGCTCGGGGGCCCCCGACGAGTTCATGTCGAAGACCAAGTGGGAGCGGTTCCAGATCCTGATCATGGGCCCGGTGATGAACATCGTGCTGGCCGTCGTGGTGCTGGCCATCGTGCTGGCGCAGGGCGCCGAGGTGCCGGCCTACGAGGACAAGTCGCCCCTGGTCGGTGCGGTGGAAAAGGGGTCGGTGGCCGAGCGCGCCGGCATGCAGCGCGGCGACCGGCTGCTGACGGTGGCCGGCGACGAGGTGCCCACCTGGCACGACGTGGAGATGGCCGTCGGCACACGCGCCAACCGCGACATCCCGATCACCTTCGATCGCGGCGGCCGCACGCAGTCGGTGACGGTACGGCCCGACGGCCCAGGGCAGGTACGAGATCGGCGACATCGGCGTGCTGCCGGACGTCAGCCCGAGCGTGCAGGTCGGTGGTGCCGGGCGACCCGGCGGATCGCGCAGGGGTCAAGGCCGGCGACGTCGTGGTGGCGGTGGACGGCGAGCGCGTGATCTTCGCCCGCCACCTGGCGGAAGCGATCTCGCGCAACGGCGGCAGGCAGATCGAGCTGCTGATCCGGCGCGGTGCCGATGAGCTTCGGCTTCCGGTGACGCCGGAGCAGCGCGGTGACCGGGGCCTCATCGGCGTGTCGATTTCAGAGGAAACGCGGACGTTCAAGCCCGGGCCCCTCGAGGCCGTCCGGCTCAGCGTCGAGCAGAACATCGCCTCGAGCGGCCTGATCTTCCGCACGCTCGGCGGTCTGTTCACCGGCGCCACGTCGGTGCGGCAATTGCAGGGACCAGTGGGTATCGCGCAGCTCTCGGGCGAGTCGGCCGCAGGCGGGCTGGGTGTCGCTGCTGTCGCTGATGGCGGTCATCAGCCTGAACCTGGGCTTGCTGAACCTGATGCCGGTGCCGGTGCTCGACGGCGGCCACATCCTGATCATGGCGCTCGAAGGCGTGGCGCGGCGCGACTTCAGCATGCAGGTCAAGGAGAAGATGTTGCTGGCGGGCTTCGTGGTGCTGATGATGCTGATGGTGACGGTCATCTACAACGACCTCACGCGCGTCAGCTGGATCGAGCGCCTGATGCCCTGGCGTAACTAGCCCGTTCATCACTAAGGGCTAGTTCCTATCTTTTCTTGACGCGCTTCGCGCGTCTGGACCGTTATGCGGACAGGGCTGCAATGAGCTGAAGGTCACATTCGAGTCCGCACAACGGTCCGTAGGGCAAGGAGGTTTCCATGACGTGGATGTTTCGAACTGCGGTGGCGGCGGCGGTGCTGGTCGCCGCGCTGACGGCGCCGGCGGCCGCGCAAGGCGCAGATCACCGCGGCCGACGTGCAGCGTCTCCAGGACAACGTCTACCTGGCCGAGCGCGACGTGAACCAGCTGCGCAATCGGGACTCCGGACGCGCCACACAACTCCAGACCGAGCTGGACGAGCTGGGCGACGAGGTGATCTACCTGCGGGTGAAGCTGCGCAAGGAGCGCACGCTCGCGCGCAGCGAGTTCACCGACGTCGAGTCGCGCATCGAGGACGTGCGCACCCGCGCCCGCAACGACGGCAACGTGTCCGCGACGCCGGCCCCGGCGCCGGCTCCGGCTCCGGTGCCGCTGCCGGCCCCGGTTCCCGACCGCCCGGCTCGCACGGCGACGAACCGGGAGATTCCAGCCGGCACCGAGCTCGACGTCCGCTTGTCGAACGTCCTCAGCTCGGCAACGGCGAAGGTCGAGGACCGCTTCGAGGCGACCACGCTGGTGGACCTGGTGATCGACGGCCGCACGCTGGTGCCGGCTGGCGCCGTCATGCGCGGCGTGGTCAGCGTCGTCGAGCCGGCGACGCGCACCAACCGCACCGCGAAGATGACGGTGAGCTTCGACCAGATCACGTTCGGCGGCCGCACCTATCCGATGCGCGGCACCGTGACCGCAGGCGATCGAAGGCGAAGGCATCAAGGGCGAAGTGGGCCGCGTCGGCGCCGGTGCCGGCGTCGGTGCGATCATCGGCGGCATCCTGGGCGGGTTCAAGGGCGCGATGGCGGGCATCCTGATCGGCGGCGGCGGCACGATTGCGGCCACCGAGGGCAAGGAAGTTGGAGCTGCCGCAGGGCAGCGTGCTCCGCGTGCGCGTGGACTCGCCGGTTCCGCTCTAGAACCCCGTCGGCCTGACCCAGAAGCTCTCCTGCCACGTGCCGCCAGGCGGGATGGTCTGAAGGTCCTGGTATTGGCCGCGGTGGGCCATGTTGAGCGCGTTGCTGATCGCGGCCATCGGCTCGAAGCAGATGAAGTTTCGCTCGGCGGGCGGGGAGTCTCCCTGTCCGCCGCGCCCCTTGCCCGACGGGCTCGGCGCCCACACCACCACCGAACGGTAGCGCGGCCCCAGCACGACATCCAGCCGCTGGCTCTTGCCCCAGACCGTCATCGTCGATCGGCCCTGGTCGTCGCGCACCAGGTCGCTGAACACGTCGTCCAGGCTGTAGTCGCGAAGCGCCACGCGCGGCTCCGGGAAGAGCGTCGCCGCCGGTTCGGTGGCGCCGGTCGGCACCTTTCGCGCATCCAGCACCCAGCGGGTCCGCGCGCCCACCGAGATCGCCCACTCGTCGCGCGGTGAGTCCGTCAGCTGGAAATAGGGGTGGAAGCCGATCGACACCGGCATCGGCTCGTCGCTGAGGTTGGCGATCGTGGTGGAGACTTCCAGCACGCCGCCGGCCAACCGGTAGGTCATGTCGATGGTGTGCGCGTAGGGCCATTGCCGCATCCAGGCCGGCTGCCGGTAGAACTCCAGCCTGCTGGTCACCGAGGCGTCGTCGTCGCTTGCCGCGACCGAGGTCACGCGCCACCGATTGGTGGTGGTCACGAAGCCGTGGATGGGTACCTCGCCGCGGACGTTTCCGAGCGCCATGTCGAACGCGTGCCGGCGGCCGTTGGCGTAGAACGCCTGCTCGTCGAGGCGGTTGGCCCATGGGCCCATGAACGGGATGCCGGTGGCGCCGGGGCGCGCCTTGAACTCGGCCACCGAGCCCTGCGGGTAGCGCAGGACGTTGTGGCCCTTGACCTTCATCTCGACGGCGATGTTGCCGACCGACGGCACGATCGTCACCACCGTATCGGCCGTGCGATCGGCGAGCGTCACGACCTCGCCCTGCTGCGCGGCGGTGTAGCGCTGTGCCTTCGCCGGCGTGGCGATGGCAAGGGCGACTAGAACCAGGCAGAATCCGCAGCGGCGGCTCATCGATGTTTCCGGACGTCGCGCATCGCGCCCGCCGCGGCTTCGATCGCGCGGGCGATGTCACGTTCGGTGTGGGCGGCGGAGATGAACCACGCCTCGAACTGGGACGGCGGCGGATAGACGCCGCGCGCCAGCATGCCGCGGAAGAAGCGGCCGTAGGCGTCGCTGTCGGCGCGCAGCGCCGAGTCGTAGTCGCGCACGGGCGCGTCCACGAAGAACGGCGTCAGCAGCGACCCGAACGCGTTGACCTGCAGCGGCACCCTGGCGGCGCGCGCGGCCTGCGCCAGTCCCGCCGCCAGCTGCCGCCCGCGCGCGGCCAGCGTCGCGTAGAGCTTCGGCGTCAGCCGATTCAGCGCCCACAAGCCCGGCCGTCATCGCCAGCGGATTCCCCGACAGCGTGCCGGCCTGATACACCGGTCCCGCCGGCGCCACCAGCCGCATGATGTCGGCGCGGCCGCCGTAGGCGCCCACCGGCAGCCCGCCGCCGATGATCTTGCCCAGGCAGGTCAGGTCCGGCCGCACGCCGTAGACCGCCTGCGCGCCTCCGGCCGAGGCCCGGAAGCCCGAGATCACCTCGTCGAACACCAGCAGGATGCCGTGCACGGTGCAGCGATCGCGCAGCCCGGCCAGGAACCCGTCGGCGGGCGGCACCACGCCCATGTTGCCGGCGATCGGCTCCACGATGATGCGCCGCGATCTGGCCCTGGTGCTGGCGCAG
This sequence comes from uncultured Acidobacteriota bacterium, assembly GCA_963713655.1. Lineage (GTDB taxonomy): Bacteria > Acidobacteriota > Vicinamibacteria > Vicinamibacterales > UBA2999 > CAWEBF01. Next base: position 39,967 of record CAVQMT010000018.1, on the reverse strand, counting down.
CACCGCGTCCACCGACGCCAGATCGTTGTAGCGCGCCAGCAGCGTGTCGGCGGCGACGTGCTTGGGCACGCCGGGGCTGGTGGGCGTGCCCGAGCGTCGTGGCGCCCGAGCCGGCCTTCACCAGGAACGCGTCCGCGTGCCCGTGATAGCAGCCTTCGAACTTCACGACCTTGTCGCGGCCGGTGAACGCGCGGGCCACGCGCACGGCGCTCATCGCCGCCTCGGTGCCGGAGCTGACGAAGCGCACCAGCTCCATCGACGGCATCAGCTCCCGCACGCGCTCGCCGAGCTGGTGCTCGAGCGGGCTGGGCGCGCCGTAGCTGGTGCCGTTCTTCGCCGGCCGCGGCGAGCGCGCGCACCAGGCCCGGCGGGCGCGTGGCCGTGAATCAGCGGGCCCCACGACATCACGTAGTCGACGTAGCGGTTGCCGTCCACGTCCACCAGCGTGGACCCCGCGCGCCTGCTCACGAAGATCGGGATGGCCGCCGACGGCGCGAAAGGCGCGGACCGGGCTGCTGACGCCGCCCGGCAGCACCTTCTGCGGCGCGTGCGAAGAGACGGCGGCTGGTGGTCATGACGCAGGCGTGGCGGCATCGGAGGTCGTCCGTCGACTCACGCGAGCAGCCGTGCCGCGTGCCGCGCGTAGTAGGTGATGATCATGTCGGCGCCGGCGCGCCGGATGCCGATCAGCGTCTCCATCACCACCCGGTCCTCGTCCAGCCAGCCGCGCTCGGCCGCCGCCTTCAGCATCGAGTACTCGCCGCTCACGTGGTAGGCCGCGGTCGGGTAGCCGAACCGGTCCTTCACCCGGCGGAGCACGTCCAGGTAGGGCACGCGCCGGCTTCACCATCACCACGTCGGCGCCGGCTTCGATGTCGATCTGCACCACGCGCAGCGCCTCTTCGACGTTGCCGGGATCCATCTGGTGCGTGCGCCGGTCGCCGAACTGCGGCGTGGAGTCGGCGGCGTCGCGGAACGGGCCGTAGAAGCCCGAACAGTACTTCGCCGAATACGACATGATGCCGGTGCCGTCGAAGCCGCTTGTCGTCGAGCGCCTGCCGGATCGCGCCGACGCGCCCGTCCATCATGTCGGACGGCGCCACGAAGTCGGCGCCGGCGTCCGCGTGCGACAGCGGCCGTCTCGACCAGCCGCGCCACGGTCGGGTCGTTGACCATGTGCTCGCCGTCCAGGATGCCGCAGTGGCCGTGCGAGGTGTATTCGCACAGGCACACGTCGGTCAGCACCAGCAGGCCCGGCACGCCGCGCTTGATCGCCCGCACGGCGGCCTGCACCGGCGCGTCGCGGGTCCGACGACTTCGAGCCGATCGCGTCCTTGTGCTCGGGCAGGCCGAACAGCAGGACGCCGGCGATGCCCAGCTGCCTGCGCGGCCGCCGCCTCCTGCACGGCCTCGTCCACCGACAGCTGGAAGACGCCCGGCATCGAGCCGATTGGCCGCCGGACGCCGTGGCCCTCGCACACGAACAGCGGGATAGATGAGACAGTCCGGCGTCAGCCGCGTCTCGCGCACCAGCGCCCGGATCGCCTCGGTGCGTCGCAGCCGCCGCGGGCGGCTGCGACAGGGCAGGCGTGACTGCGGTGCTGGCCATGATGCTCATGCCCGGCTCCACCGCGGCGGCGGTCTTCGCGCCGGCCACGTGCCGGACGATGGCGTCCACCAGCGCCGGCACCGTGTAGGTGGTGGGCTGCACGTGGACCGGGATGCCGAGCCGCGCCGCGGCCTCGGCGGTCACCGGGCCGATGGCCGCCACGACCGTGCTGCGACAGCAGGTCCGCGGCCTGCTCGGCGCCGTAGATCTTGGCGAAGTTGCGGACCGCCGAGGCGCTGGTGAACGTGACGACGTCGAGCTCGCCGTCGAGCAGCATCCGGTAGATGTCCGGCCCGCCCTCGGCTGCATCTCGTCGAGCACGTTGCGGTAGGCCACCACCTCGGTGACCACGCGCGCCGCCGCGCGCGCAGCTGTCGGCCATGACCTCGCGGCCGATGTCGGCGCGCGGCAGCAGCACGCGGACCTCGTCGAGCGATCCCTGCGCGGCCAGCGCGCCCGGCCAGCGCCTCGGCCCGGAACTCGCTGGGCACCAGGTCCACCTTGATGCCGTAGCGCGCCAGCTGCTCGGCGGTGGCGCTGCCGACGGCGCAGAGCATCGGCCCCTTCAGCGACCGCACGTCGCCGCCGGTTTCGACCACCGCCTGCATCAGCGCATCCACCGCGTTGGCGCTGGTGAAGACGATCCAGTCGAAGGTGTTCGACCGTGCTGGCGGCGCGCAGCAGCGGCTCGCGGTCCTCCGGCGGCAGGATGCGGATCATCGGCGCCTCCACCGGGTCGGCGCCGAGGCCGGCGAGCAGATCGGCCAGCTCCGTCGCCTGCTCGCGCGCGCGCGTCACCAGCACGCGGCGTGCCGAACAGCGGCCGGGTGTCGAACCATCGCAGGTGCTCGCGCAGCCCGGCGACGCGGCCGACGATCAGGATCGCCGCCTCGCGGCCGCGCTTCTCGCCGTGTCACGCTCCAGCAGCTCGGCGAGCGTGCCGCGTCAGCGTCTGCTGCGCCGGCAGCGTGCCGTTGTAGACGACCACCGCCTGGCCGTCCGCGGGCCAGCCGTGCTCGCTGCAGCGACTCGAGGATGCAGCGGCAGCTGCTGCGCGCCGGCGTAGCACACCACGGTGCCTTCGAGCCGCGCCAGGCCGGCCCAGTCGATCTTCGGCGGCGTCCGGCTCTCGTCCTCGAAGCCGCGCACGAGCGTGATGGTGTCGCCGCCGCCCGGGTAGGTGACCGGCACGCCGGCGTAGGCCGGCACGGCGATGCCGGCGGGAATGCCGGGCACGACCTCGAACGGCGATGCCCTGTTCTGCTGCAGGAAGAGCGCCTCTTCGCCGCCGCGATCGAAGACGAACGGGTCGCCCCACTTGAGCCGCGCGACCACCTTGCCCTCGCGCGCCTTCTCGGCGAGCAGGTAGCTGATCGCCTCCTGCGCCATCGGCTGCGGCGCGGCGGTGCCGACGTCGATCAGCTCGGCGCTGTGCTTGGCGTGCCGCAGCAGCCGCGGCGAGACCAGGTGGTCGTAGATGACCACGTCGGCGCGCCGCAGGCACTCGAGGCCGTGCACGGTGATGAGGCCCGGATCGCCGGGCCCGGCGCCGATCAGATAGACGGACGGTTTCATCATCGGCCGTTGCTGTCGAACGCGGCGTCTCATCGAAGCGCGTCCAGGATGTCGTCGGCGCCGGCCGCCAGCAGCCGCTCGGCGGCTTCCACACCGAGTCGCGCCGCGCGCTCCGACGGGCCAGACACTTCGGCGCGCGCGCCGCGCGGGCTCCGTCGGGCGATACGACGATGCACTTCATGCGTCATGCGTGTCCCCGGCCACCGAGGCGAAGCGCCCCGATCGGCATCTGGCACCCGCCCCCCAGCCGAGATACTACAGCCCGCTCGGCCACGAGCGCCGTCATCGACGTCGTCGTCGCCGATCTGCCGCAGCGCGTCGAGCACGGGCGTGTCGTCGGCCCGCGCCTCGATGGCCACGATGCCCTGGCCGGGGCGGGCACGCAGACCTCCAGCGGCACCAGGGCCGAGATGCGCGATTCCAGGCCCAGACGGCGCAGGCCCGCCGCCGCCAGCACCAGCGCGTCGACCTCGCCCATGGTCGAGCTTGCGCAGCCGCGTGTCGAGGTTGCCCGCGCATCGGCGGGAACGCGCGCGCCGCGGAATCAGCCCGGCCAGCTGCGCCACGCGCCGGACGCTGCTCGTGCCGATCGCGGGCGCGGGCCCAGCAGGCGTCAGCGCGTCGGTCCCAGGACGCGGCCCCGGCTGCCGGCCGGCAGCACCAGCGCGTCGCGCGGGTCCTCGCGCGGCAGCGTCGCCGCCAGCGTCAGCCCGTCGGGCAGCGCCGCCGGCATGTCCTTGCTGCTGTGCACCGCGATGTCGACGGCGCCGGCCAGCAGCGCGTCCTCGATCTCCTTGACGAACAGCCCCTTGCCGCCGGCATCTCCGACAAGCGTCACGTCCGCCAGCCGATCGCCGGAGGTCTTGATCACGACGATCTCGCACGGCGACGCCGCAGCGCTCGGCAGCAGCGCCGCCACCGTGCGCGCCTGCACCAGCGCCAGCTGGCTGCCGCGCGTGCCGAGTCTGCAGCGGTGTGCCATCGTTAGGAGCGTCGTCCGATTCGGCGGCTCGGTGTCGACGCGTCGGCGGCCGATGTCGCGGCGACTCGTCGCGCAGGCCGAACAGCCGGTTCACCGCCTCGGTGTAGGCGACCTGCGTCTCCTCGTCGGGCAGCGCCTTCAGCTGCTCGGTGGGCTCGAGCAGCAGCTTCTCGACGATGAGCCGCGTCACCTCGTCCACGCGCTCGCGATCGGCCGGCGGACAGCGCCGACAGCTTGCACGCCGAGCCGCTGCGAGCTCGGCTCGCCGGATGGCTTCGAACCGCCGCCGCAGCGCCACCACCGTCGGCACGGCGCCCCGCGACCGCCGCCACGCCGCGAACCGCGTCACCTCCTCGCCGACGATGGACTCGGCGCGGTCGATCTCCGCGCCCGCGGCGCGACACGTTCTCGTGCACGAGCGCCTGCAGGTCGTCCACGTTGTAGAGGAACACCTGCTCGATGTCGCCGACGGACGGCTTCGACGTCGCGCGGCACGGCGAGGTCGATGATGAAGAGCGGCTCGCGAGCGGCGGCCGCCGACCGCCGCCTCGACGTCGGCGCGCGTGAGGATCGGCCGCGGCGCGCCGGTGCCGGTCACCACGATGTCGGCCGCCGGCGACGCGCCGCGGCCAGCTCGCTCCCAGCCGATCGCGCGGCCGGCGACCTTGGCCGCCAGCGCCTCGGCGCTGCGCAGCCGGTGCGGCTGGTGATCGACGATCTCGCCGACGCCCTGCGTGCGCAGGTGCTGCGCGGTCAGCGTGCTGATCTCGCCGGCGCCGACCACCAGCACGCTCCGGCCTTCCAGCCGGCCGAAGATCTTGCGCGCCAGCTCGACCGCGGCAAAGCCCATCGACACCGCGCCTTCGCCGAGCGCCGTCTCGGTTCGCACGCGCTTGCCGACGCCGAACGACGAGTGGAACAGGCGCGTCAGCAGCGGGCCGACGCATTGCCGGTCGGCGGCCACCTGGAACGCGTCCTTCACCTGGCCGAGGATCTGCGGCTCGCCGACGACCAGCGAATCGAGGCCGGCCGCCACGCGGAACAGGTGCCGCGTCGCGTCGCCGTCCGACCGCTCGAAGAGGTGCGGCACGAACGCCTCGGCCGGCAGCCCGTGGTAGCTGGCCAGGAACTCGACGATCTCGGCGCGCGCCTGCAGCGGATCGTCGCTGGCGACGTAGATCTCCGAGCGGTTGCAGGTCGACAGCACGCACCGCCTCGCGCGGCCGACGAGCGCGCGGCCAGCGCCTGACCGCCGCGCCGACGTCGCGGCTCGAGAAGTCGAGCCGCTCGCGCAGCTCGACCGGCGCCGTCCGGTGACTCACGCCCAGCAGGAACAGATGCATCGTGCTACTGGAACGTGTGGCTGGTCGTCTACGAAGTAGCTGACCGGCAGGAAGTTCAGCAGCACGATCACGAAGCCCGAGCGCCGACAGCCACGCGGCGCGCCGGCCCGTCCATCCCATCGTCCGGCGCGACAGAGCGCGAAGGAATAGACCGCCCACGTGACGCAGCGCGATGAACACCTTGGGGTCGCCCAGCGACATCGCCTGCAGGTTCGGGATCGTCCGGGCGCGAGCTGCCGCGCCTGCGCGGTCCAGATCGACGCCGACCGACCACGCCGACCGTCAGGAACGCCCAGCCGACCACCACCGCCCGCGAGTTCATCGCGTCGAGGATCTAGCAGCGACGGCAGCCGCGTGTAGAAGTAGCCGAGGTGCTTCTTCTTGATCTCCTTGAACTGCAGCATGTAGGTCAGGCCCAGCACGCCGGCCAGCGCGAAGCTGGCGTAGGCGAACAGCAGCGACGACACGTGCACCCAGAACCACGGGCTGTCGAGCACCGGGTCGGCGTTCTCGACGCCCGGGTAGACGGCCGGGATCACCTGCAGCCCGACGACGATCGGCAGGATGAACACGCCCATCGCGCGCTCGTCGGTCGTGATCTCGAGGTAGAGATAGGAGAGCGCCAGCAGCCAGACGAACGTCGAGACGGCCCGCGACGGGTTGGCGAACGGCACGTGCCGGACCTCCATCGTCTGCATGCCGATGACGAACGTGTGCGTCAGCGCGCCGAGCAGCAGCAGCGTGGTGGCGGCCCGGCCGACGGCCGGGCGATCGCCGCGCGAAGTGGATGCGCGTAGGCCACGCCGGCGGCTGCGTACAGCACCAGCGGGAGCAGGTTCACCGGGCGGTCGGGGCGAAGTAGCCCCGCTTGGTCCGCGGCGTCACGTTGGCCGCGCGCGGTCTGCACGACGATGCGGCGCCAGGCGCCGTCGCGCCGGCCGTTCTTCGACGTGTAGCCGAGCGTGTACTGGCTGGCCAGCTCGTCGGCGATCTGCGCGTAGACGCCGGTCAGGTCCTCGATGCTTGATCGGGAAGAACGAGCGGCCGCCGGTCTCCTGCGCCAGCTGCCGCATCACGAACTCGGCCTCGCGGAAGCCCTTGGTCTGCGGTGTCGGCGCCGCGCAGCGCGATGGTGTAGATCGCCGTCTCCGAGCGCTTGGCCAGGTCCAGCACCTCGTCGAACGAGATCAGGCTGGAGGTGTCCTCGCCGTCGGAGAAGACGATGAGCGCCTGGCGCCGGACGTCTTCTTCCGACACCGCGCGGACCTTCCGCAGCTCCTTGAGCGCGATGTAGATGGCGTTGTGCAGCGACGTCGAGCCGCCGGCCGCCGTCTGGCTGATCGCCTGCTCGAGCTCGGCCTGGTTGCCGGTGAACGGCCTGCCGGATTTCGACGCGGCTGTCGAAGTCGATCACCTGCGCGATGTCGTTGGGCTTCAGCCGCTTGACGAAGCTGACGGCGGCCGTCTGCAGCATCGGCAGCTTGTCTTCCATGCTGGCGCTGCTGTCGAGCAGCAGCGACAGGGCGATGGGCTGCTGCCGCCGGTTGAAGAAGGTCATCTCCTGCTTGACGCCGTCCTCGAACACCGAGAAGTCCCCCTGATCGAGGTCGGTGATGTAGCGGTTGGTGCCGTCGGTCACCGTCACGTTCAGCGACACGATGTCGACGCCCGCGCGGAACGCGGCCCGCTCCTGCGGCGTGGCCGGCGTGGGCCGGCTGGGCGGCTGGCTGGCGGCAGGCGGAGCCTGCTGGGCAGGCGGAGCCTGCTGCGCAGGCGGCGCCTGTTGAGCCATGACCACCGGCGCTGCAAGCGCCGCCAACGCGCACGCAAGCCTGAACCTCACGTTAGTCTCCGTTCTCCCCGCGAGCTGGCGCGCCGTGCATCGTCACCTCGGGCCGTGCCGACGACACGCTCGACCTTCTCCGGCGGAATGAGCGACTCCGGCCGGCTGTAGACGACCTTGTACTGCGACAGCAGCTCCGTGGCCAGCCGCTCCATCGCGCGCGTCGAGGCCCGTCGGCGCTCAGCAGCGTGATGCGCTGGCCGCCGGACTCGCGCGGGCCGGCGTCGAGGAGGAACGACCGCTCGCGGATGCCGTGCTCCTCGCGGTGGTAGAACTGGCCGATCGTCACCATGTGCAGCGCCGCCTTGGCGCCGCGTCAGCGCGTTCGACGACGTCCCGGTGAGTAGCGGTTGGTGAACTCGGTGCCGTCGGTGACCACCGGCACGATGACCGCGCGCGGCGTTTCCCGCTTGCGCCAGCCCCGTGCGACACCTCGATGATGCGCGTCGAGCAGCGTCATGCCGCTGTTCGGCATCGAGAACAGGCTGCCGACCGATCCGGTCAGCCGCGGCGGCGTCGTCGGTGTAGTCCACGCGAATCGTCGGCCGGTCGGCCAGCGTGACGACCGCGATCTTGTTCCGCGGCGCCATCCGCGCGACGAACGCCGACAAGGCCTCGCGCAGGAAGGTGATCTCGTCGGTCGGCCGCCGTGCTGTTGTCCACGAGCAGCGCGATGTCGATCGGCTCGGTGGCGCGCGACACGCGCAGCACCTCGCGCCGCGTCGCCGTCCTCGCGCACGACGAACGCGTCGGGCCCGAGGCCCTCGACCGGCTTGCCGTCCTTGTCGAGGGCGCTGACGAACAGCGTGCGCTCGCGCGCCTGGGCCAGCAGCGACGGGGCAGCGAGACCGCGGCCGTCAGGCCGCACAGGACCGCCACGGCGACGAGCGATCAGTTGCCGAAATGGCATGCCCATGTGCGGTGACTTCGCCGAATGATCGTGTGCGGCCAGTATAGGCCCGCGTTTCGGCGACGCGTCAAGGAAGATCGAGTGGCGGAAAGTCGTTGAAAACAGAACAGGTTGGGATCGCGGGCTCGGACAGGCTGCTCGGGAGCCTGGTGAAGTTTTTCACAAAGTAGCGGTATACTGGTGGGCGCTAGCGCGGATCTGCGGGAGGAACCGTGGGCCAGGCGCACGAAACAGACGGGGATTTTCGATCGCGCGGGCGAGCGGGCGCTCCAGGAGAATGTCGCCGCGTTCGGGCCCGGTGGCGGGCGCCAGCTACACGCTGATTGGCGCGATTCTCCTGCTGGGCGGGCTGGGTTACGCCTGGACGGGCGCTGGGCACCGGGCCGTGGCTGGCTGGTGACGGGGTTGCTCCTCGGCATCGTGGTTGGTTCTACGAACTGATCAAGACGACATGGCCGCGTTGACGCCTGCGGCGTGGATGGTTGCGGCCGGCCTGGCGGGCTGGGCCGTCGCTGGGCGCATTGGGCGGGGCGGCGGTGAGTCCCGGAGGCGCGTTCGGGATGGCCGGCGCCGCTGGTCAGCCGTGGTGTGCAGCTGGCTGGTGACGGCTAGAATTCACGCGGTGGATCCGGCGCGCGTCACCGGCGTGATGGTCGTGGGCCTGGGTGCCAAGGCGATTCTGTTCGCGCGCCTACGTGGTGGTGATGGTGCGGGTCATCGGCGTCGCGGCCGGTGCCGTTCGTCTTGAGCTTCGCCGGGTTCTTCATCGCGCTCTATGCGATGGAGGCCTACTTCCTGCGGCAGTTGTTCGCGGGGGCGGGCCGGTCGGTGTATCGGGAGTAGCTGAGCACGAGCGATGCAGCACGAAGAAGCAGCCGAGAAGGCCGGCGAGGGGTTCAACGCCGGCACCGTCATCATCGAGCACGTCTCCAACAGCTCGATCGATCACCCGCTGATCCACCTGCCGACCATCCTCGGCGTCGACTTCTCGGTCACCAAGCACGTGCTGATGCTGTGGCTCGTGGCGGCCGTGCTCTTCCTGGTCATCACCACCGTCGTGCGCCGCTATCTGCGGCAGGACCGGCATGGTGCCGTCCGGCTTCATGAACGCGCTCGAGATCGTCGGTCGAGTTCATCCGCGAGACGATCGTGCGGCCCAACGTCGGCAACAAGTGGGTGGACACCTGGACGCCGCTGCTGCTCACGCTGTTCCTCTTCATCCTCGGCGCCAACGTGATCGGCCTGATCCCGATCTTCGACGTGCTGGCGCTGCTCAACCACACGGTGCATCCACGCGCCCGAGGAGTCGTTCTTCGCGCAGGTGCTGCACGGCGGCGTCGACCGCGACCGGCAACTTCAACGTGACGGCGGCGCTGGCCACCATCTCGTTCTTCGCCGATCATCGTCGCCGGCGCGCGCGCGCACGGCTTCGTCCAGCACTGGAAGAACATGGTGCCGCACGGGCTGCCGCTGCCGGTCACGATCATGCTGATCCCGATCGAGATCATGGGCATGTTCGTGCGGCCGTTCGCGCTGACGATGCGACTTGCGGCCAACATGACCGGCGGCCACATCGCGATCCTGGCGATCCTGTCGTTCGTGTTCATCTTCGCGCAGCAGTTCGAGCGGCGGCCTCGGCATGGGCGTCGGCGTCGTTCTGTCGCTGCCGCTCGCGGTCGGCATCTCGGCGCTCGAGATCATCGTCGTGCTCGTTCAGGCCTACGTGTTCACGCTCTTGACGGCCGTGTTCATCGGCATGGCCATTCACGCTCATCACTGAGCGACTAACGGAGGAAGAACGAAATGGAAGGTTTTGCGCTTGCATACATGGGGGCCGGCATCGGCCTCGGCCTGGCGGTCATCGGCGCCGGGCTGGGCATCGGCAGGCTGGCGGCCGGAGCGGCCGAAGCGATTGGCCGTCAGCCGAGCGCGACGGCGCAGATCACCGGCGCGGTCAACCTGCCGCTGTTCCTGCTCGAAGGCGTGGCGATTCTCGCCGAGGTGTTCGCGCTCCTGATCGTCCTCCTGAAGTGACGCGCGATGCTGAAAGGACGCTTGCGATGAACAACCCGCTGGTCCAGCCCGATCCCGGGCTCTACATCTGGACCATCGTCACGTTCCTGGTCCTCGTGGGCCTGCTGGCGAAGTTCGCCTGGCGGCCGCTGCTCGCGGCGCTCGAGGCGCGGCAGGAGGCGATCCGCAAGTCGCTCGACGACGCGCGGCAGGCCAAGCAGGAGCTGGAGCGGCTGCACGCCGAGTCGGCCAAGATCCTCGCGCAGGCGCGCGCCGAGGCCGACGCCATCCTCGTCGGCCACGCGGACCGACGCGAACCAGTTCCGCGAGGAGCTGAAGCAGAAGGCGCGGGCCGAGGCCGACGGCATCGTCAAGAACGCCGAGCGGCAGATCGAGCTGGAGACCGCGCGCGCGCTGCAGCAGATCCGCCACGAGGCGGTGGACATCTCGGTGACCATCGCGTCGAAGCTGCTGCAGCGCAACGTGTCGAAGGACGACAACGCGCGGCTGATCGAAGACACGTTCAAGCAGATCGAAGCCAGCGAGCGCCCGAGCTAGATTCGGTGGCCTGACGCCTCGCGATGGACACTGAGCGCCGCCGGCAGCTCCTGTTCTCCGGAGCCGCGGCGCTCGGTGGCCTCGCTCCTCTTCGCCTACGCCGTCCGCAGCGTGGGCCTTCCCGTCATCGCCGACGGCATCCGGCGCGTCGGCTGCGGCCTGTTCGTCATCCTGGCGATCGGCGGCGCTGCGGTTCTGCCTGCGGACGCAGGCGTGGCGGCTGTGCATGCGGCCCGAGGTGCGGCTGCCGTTCGGCGCCGGCGCTGCGCGCCTTCCTCGCCGGCGACGCGATCGGCAGCGTGACGCCGCTCGGCCTGGTGGCCAGCGAGCCCACCAAGATGCTGATCTGCCAGCAGCCGGCTGCCGGCCAGCGAGGCCGTGGCGTCGCTGGCGGTGGACAACCTGGTCTACGCCGGCCTCGGCGATCGGCATGGTGGCGGTCGGCGTGGTGGTGGCGCTCGCCACCGTTCCGCTGAGCACGTCCGGCGCGGGAGATGGCGCTGGCGGCGCTGGTGCTGTTCGCCGGCGGCGCCATCGTGGCGCAGCGGCTGCTGCGCGGCACCTGGTCGCCCGAGCGCGGGCCGCGGCCCGCGTGGCGCGCCCGGCTCGCGCGGCTGCGGCAGTCGGTGCTCGGGTTCGCCGCCGGCCATCCCGGAGCGGCTCTGGGGCAGGTGTTCGCGCTGGGGATCGCCTTCCACGCGCTTGGCGGTGCTGGAGGTGTATCTCGTCGCTCGGCTGGCTGCTGGGCGACGGCCGGCCCACGCTGGACGCAGTCGATCGTGTTCGAGGCGCTGAACCGCGCCATCACCATCGCGTTCAAGTTCGTGCCGTTCCGCGTCGGCGTGGACGAGGCGCTGTCAGGCGCGCTGGCGCCGGCGCTGGCGCTGGCCGGCGGCCATCGGCGTGACGCTGGCCGTGGTGCGGAAGGTGCGGAACCTGTTCTGGGCGGGCGTGGGGCTGGCGCTTATCGGCGCGCACCGCGTCCGAGGAGACGCGCGAGCGTCGGATCGCCCCTGAACTTGACGCGCGCGTCGGCGCGGATGGCGTTGGCGCGGCGCGTGTCGCCCACCGTGGCCCAGGCGGCCGCGCCAGCCCGTAGCCCTCGGGCGTCGGGACCGCCTCCATCAGGTCGTCCAGCACCTCCGTCGATCTCTTCGGGCTTGGTGGACTGGTACAGCGTGACCAGGCTCAGGTAGGCGCGCGGATCGCGCGGGAACGCCTCGATTTCGTTGCGGAACGCCGCCTCGGCGTCCTCGGTGCGCTCGAGCCGCGCCAGCGACTCGCCCTTGTACAGCTCCAGCTCGGCCACCGCCGCCGGCACGGGCTCGTCGTCATCGGCTGGTCGCGGCTTCGGTGAAGGCCTCGACGGCCTCCTCGTACTTGCCCTCGTCGAACAGCAGCCGGCCCTTCACGAACCGCGGCAGCGCGCTGGTGGGATCGACTTCCACCGCACCGCCGCGTAGGTGGTGGCCGCCGCCGCGTCCATCGAGCGCCAGCGCCACGCGCGCGGCGCTTTCGTGCGCGGCCACCCGGTCTCGGCGGCGTGCCGCGCTCGGCGCGCGCGATCGCCGTCTCGGCCTGCGCCCTGGCCAGTTCCAGCTTGCCCATGCGCGCGCAGCGACGTCGCCGAGCGCCAGCGGCACCGGCAGGCTGTCGGGCCACGTCTGCTCGGCCCGCTCGAACGCCGCCGCGGCCTCGTCCAGCCGTCCCGTCCGCGCCAGCAGCTGGCCGATGCCGTAGTGGACGGCGCCCAGCTCGGGATGCGCCTTGACGATGCCCTTCAGCGCGTCGATCGCTTCCGCGAACCGGCCTTCGCCGACCAGCCGCGCGGCGCGGGCGTGCGCGTCGAAGACCGCGGCATCCGACATCACGCGTCATGGGCGCGGCTTCGGGCCGCGGTTCGGGTCCGGCCAGGAACCCGGCGATGCGCCAGCCGGTTCTCGTCGCTGACGCGTCAGCGGCTCCGGCCGCGTCGGGACGCCCATGACCAGCTCGTCGAGGACGGCGCTGAGCGGCACCGTCTCCGGCACTGGACCGTCGGTCTGCGTCGCCGTGTCTTCGACGACCGGCATCGGGACGATGGTGTCGCCGGCCTCGCGAATGAGCCGCCTGCTCTCGGTGGTCAGCGCGAACGACGGCGCCGCCGCCCAGGCGGTAATACGCCGCCATCGACTCCGCGTAGAACGGCCGCGACAGCACGGTGCCGTCGGCGTCGTCGAGGACCGGGCGCAGCGAGCGGCCGTGCAGGCCGCCGGGCATCGGCGCGCGCACCAGGTCCAGGATCGTCGGCGCCAGGTCGGCCAGCTGCACCGGGGCGGCGACGCGCCGGCCGGCGAACGCGCCGCGCGGCTGCTTGACGAGGAACGGCCACCCGCAGCGCGGCGTCGTCGAGCCGGGCACCCACCTGCGTCGATCCGCGGCCGCCGACGACGAAGATGGTCGCCGTATCGTAGATGCTCGCGCTCCTTGAGCCGCGACACCACGCTGGCCACCACGCCGTCCGCGCCGGTGCGCGGCGCTTCCACGAACATGAAGAAACGCTGGCCGCTCTGCGAATCGCAGCCACGCCAGCGCCGCCTTCGTGGTGGCGTCGCCGGTGCGCTCGACCGCCGGCCTCGGTTTCCGGGAACCGATCGTCGAAGAACGAGAAGCCCTGCGCGACGCCGGTCTCGCTGCGCAGCAGGAACGTGGACACGGCGCCGCCGGTCGCGAAGCCGCGGTTGCGCAGCAGCTCCGCCAGCGTCCGCACCTCGGGGCGGAGCACGAACCCGCCGTCGTCCCTCACGCCATGCTCGAACGGCAGCCGCCCCGTCAGCAGGGTGGTGTAGCCAGGAAGAGTCTGCGGCGTGTGCGCGTAGGCGCGGGTGAACGTGACGCCTTCGGCCGCCAGCGCGTCGATCGACGGCATCGTGCTGGTGCGGTCGCCGTAGACCGCGAGAGTCGCGGTCGACAGGCCGTCGATCGCGATCAGGACGATCGGGCCCTGATGCGGCGGCGACTCGCGCGCGTACCACCAGCCGACGGCGGCGGCGCCGAGCGCCATCGCGCCCACCGCGACGATGATGCCGATGGCCTGCCATCGGCGCGTGCGAATCGGGGTGCTGGCTGGCATCCGGAGCGTGACGCCAGGCGCCTAGTTCGAGGGCGCCGCGCACGCGCGCCACTCCGGCGCGGGCGCTCTCGTTGCTGGCGTCGGATCTTCAGCACTTCGTTGTAGGCGTCGATCGCGCGATTGAGCAGCGCCTGCCGCGCCGCAACGTCGGCCGCCTGCGCCGCCTTGCGCCGGTAGACGTCGGCCAGCACCAGGTTGACCGACGTCAGCCTCGGGTTCTTCGCGTAGATGTCCTGGTAGGCGGCGAGCGCCTGATCCAGCTGCCCGGCGTCGCGCAGCGTCGCCGCCTCCTTGAGCCGCTGCTGCACGTTGCTGCTCGAGCGCGTTGGGCACCGGACCCGGGTCGCGGGCGAGCGTGAACTGCATCGGCGGCGCTGTTGGCGACGCGCACCGGCGCGTTCACGTCCAGACGCAGGAAGCCCGGGGCATCCACCACGAACCGCCACGTGCCGCGTCCGCAGCCCGAGCATCGCGAAGCGGCCCTTGTCGTCGGTCGCGGACGACAGGTCGCCGGGATACGCGTCGGGGTTCAGGGCCCGAACCATTGCACCCTTGATTGGCTTGCCGGTCAGGTCTTTCACCGTGCCGAGGGCGCGCGCCGTCTGCGCCAGCGCCGGGACGGGGAGCGACCAGCAGAGCGAGGACTGCCGCGACGGCTCGATGCACGGGCATTTGAGAATCTTACCGCACCCCGGCAGCCTGGAAACCGGGTGAAAAACCGCGAACTGACTACCGGTACAGCATCAGGTAGATGACGACGCCGGTCACCGAGACGTACAGCCAGATCGGCAGCGTCCAGCGCGCGATGCGGACGTGGGCGTCGAAGCGCTGCCCGGAGGCCCCGCGACGCGGTGACCAGCGCCAGCGGCAGGATCAGCGCGGCCAGCACGACGTGCGTGATCAGGATCGTGAAGTAGACCAGCCGGACGGCGCCCTGGCCGCCGAAAGGGGCGCGACCCGACGTTGGCGTGGTAGATGACGTAGCTCACGAGGAAGAGCGGCCGAGGTAGCCGAGCGCCGCCAGCATGCAGCGCTGGTGCGCGCGCTGATCGCCGCGCTGCGGATGAACAGGTAGCCGACGGTCAGGAACACCGCCGAGAGGGCGTTCAGCGTGGCGTTGAGCGGCGGGAGATCGGTGATCTGCATGCGCCGTGCGCTACCATCCAGAGCCGATCGGCGACGAGCGCGCCGAGCAGCAGCGGCAGGTAGATGATCGAGAAGAGGAACAGGCGCCGCGCGGTTGCGAGCGAGCGCTCGCGCGCGAACGCGCCGCTGAGCCCGATGAAGCAGCAATCCCCAGCACGGTCGCGATCGACGCTGTAGGGCAGGCCGGCCAGGCCGACCACCGCGGGCATGCAGGCTGACCGGCCACAGCGCCGCCGCGTAGAGCAGCGCCTGCTGGCCGGTGCGGCGGCCGTCGGGTTCGAGCGACCGGCAGCAGCGGAATGCCCGCGCGCGCGTAGTCGTCGCGATACATCCACGCGATCGCCAGGAAGTGCGGCATCTGCCAGAAGAACACGATGCCGAAGAGGACGAGCGCCGGCAGCGTGATGATCGCCGGTGGCCGCGGCCCAGCCGATCACCGGCGGCAGCGCGCCGGGCACCGCGCCGACCAGCGTGGCCAGCGACGTGCGCGTCTTGAGCGGCGTGTAGACGAAGACGTAGCTGAGCCAGCGTGACGCGCCGCGACCGCGGCGGCCGTCGCGTTGGCGCCACAGCGCGCAGCTCGCCGAGGCCGACCACCGACAGCACACGCCGAACCACGTGCTCTCCGGCGACGCCCAGCCGGCCGCCGGGCAGCGGCCGCTTGCGCGTGCGCCGCATCAGCGCGTCGGTGTGGCGCTCCCACACCTGGTTCAGCGCCGCGGCGCCGCCGGCGACCAGCGCCGTCCGACCAGCGTGTGCACCAGCAGCGCCGAGCGGCACGCCGTCCGGCGCCGCCAGATACAGGCCGGCGAGCGTCGTCAGCAGGACGAGCAGGTTCAGCCGCGGCTTGGTCAGCGTGACGAAGTCGGCGAGCGTGCCGCCGACGTGGCGCGCGCGGCCGGCGTCCGCCGTGGCGCGCCGGCGGCCGAGGCGCGCCGGCCTTCACGCGCGCGCTCCCGCCGCGGCGCCGGCGTGGCCGCGCCGGAGCCACGGCGGCCGGCGCGCCGCGCGGCGTCGGCCCGAGCGACTCGCTGGCCGCGAAGCGCGCGCGATGCGCGCGCAGCGTCAGCACCAGCGACGTCACCAGCACGCAGGCGCCGGTGACGACGTGCAGCGAGTTGATGATGTAGTGCTTCCGGCTCAGCACGGTCAGCGCGCCGAGCGTGATCTGCAGCGGCGACGCAGCACCGAGCAGCAGCGATCGACGGCCGCAGCAGCTCGCGCGCGCCGGCGGTGGTGGTAGAAGACGTGGCCCGGTCGTGGCCAGCATCATCACCGTCACGACGAGCGCGCCGACGCGGTGGGCGAAGTGGATGGCGATCTTCGGCGTCCCAGTGCGGCGGAATCAGCGTGGCCGAACGCCCAGCGGAAAGTCGGGAATCGCCAGCCCGGCGTCGGTGTGCCGCATCGTGGCGCCGATCACGATCTGCAGGTAGACGAGCGCCGGTCGTCGCGAGCGCCACGCTTCTGCAGCATCGCGATCGTCGGGCACGCCGGCCGGCGCCGGCGTAGCGACGCCGCCATCCCGGCGAGGTGACCAGCGCGATCGCCGTCGGTGAGGCAGAAGACGATCTGCGCCAGGCTGGCGTGCGCGATCGAGATCGGATCCGGCAGGTACCAGAGCACCGTGATGCCGCCGAGCATGCCCTGGGTGATCACCGCGCCAGCGCGATGAAGCCCGAGCCGTGCGCACCCAGCGGCGCGGCTCGGCCCGCCACAGCCAGACCGCCAGCACCAGGATCAGGAAGCCGACGGTGCTGGCGATCAGCCGGTGGCTGTGCTCGTAGAAGATGCCGCCGACCATGTTCTCGAGCGGGAACGTGAACATGAACCAGCCGTAGGTGTTCGGCCAGTCGGGCACCGACAGGCCCGAGCCGGTGCTCGTCACCAGCCCGCCGGCGAAGATCAGCACGGCGGTCGACGCGGCGACGAGCAGCGCGAAGAGGTGGAGCATCGCGACACGTGCGGACGGCCTCAGCCGTGAACGTGAACGCGACGTCCTTGGTTTCCTTGGCGCCGATCGTCACGCTCTGCGTCTGCGTGCCGAGCTTCTCGTGCCACGCCTCGATCGTGTAGGTGCCCGGCGGCAGGCCCTTCAGCGGAAACGAGCCGTCGGCGCCGGTGACGGCGAAGAACGGATGGTCGAGCACGCCGACGTAACGCGTTCATCCACTTGTGCACGTCGCACTTGAACGGCACCATCACTTCCTTGGTGCTGAACGTCGTGCGTGTGCGTCAGGCCCTGCAGCGGCTGGCCGATGTTGAACTCCTGGTTGGCCATCGGCAAGGCGTGGATGTTGTGCAGCGTGGCGTCGCTGTTGAGGATCTCGAGCGGCTGGCCGACCTGCACGCCGAAGACGTGCGGCCGGTACTGACAGCCCTTCTGGTCGAGCACGACCGGCGTCGCGGGCACCGGGAAACGTCAGGTTGCCGAGGCCGTCCTTCACGTAGACGAACACGTTCTGCAGCGCCGCCGTCCGCGCCGACGACCACCGCTCTCGGTCGACGGCGCCAGGGTTGCATGCAGCGGGGATCCGACGCCATCGTGATCGGCTGCGGCGCCGGCGCCGTGCCCGTGAACGTGACGCGCCCGGTGACGGTCGCCGGCCGTGGCCGGATCGACCGGGTTGGTGACCGGCGCCGCCGGCGCGGGCGGCGGCGCTCTCGCTGCCGCCGCCGCCGCACGCGACAAGACTGACGGCGAGACGCAGGACCAGCGACGCGGGCGCGGCGTGACGGACTGACGGCATGTGAGGGCTCCAACCCTCGATTATTGATCCGAGGGCTCAGTGGTCAGGTACAGGTACGGGCTCCAGGCCTCGCGCTTACGGGGTGCCGCCAGCGGCCGTGATCTTGCGCAGCACGCGGTCCTCGCATCCACTGCTTGCTCCACCAGTCCACCGGCGTCACCTGCTGCGCCGCCGACGAGCATGGTGAAGTGCAGGTGGTCGCCGCCGGCCAGTCCGGTCATGCCGCTGCGGCCGAGCGCCTGGCCCTTCTCGACCGTGTCGCCCACCTTGACGCCGATCGACGACAGGTGGCCGTAGAGCGACTGCACGCCCAGGCCGTGGTCGATGACGACGCAGTTGCCGTAGATGCCGAGGTCGCCGGCGTGGACCACGATGCCGCGCTGCGCGGCGCGCAATCGGCACGTTGGCCGTGACGGCCAGGTCGAAGCCCGAGGTGCACCTGCTGGTCGACTTCCTTGCCCTTGTAGACGTAGGTGCGCGTGTCGGCGAACTGCGCCTCGACCTGCGAGTTGCCGAGCTGCTGGAAGGCGTCCTTGAACATCAGGTCGGGCGACGTCTTCGCCGCCAGCGCCGGCCACGTAGCGCGTTGTTCTTGCTGCCGCAGGTCGCCGTTGATCTTCAGGAAGCCCGGCGAGGATGTCGTCGGTGGCGATGCCTCTCGTCCGGGCTGAGTTGCCGGCGATCGCCGGCACGACGCGCTGCAGGAACGCGTCGTCGAGCTCGATGCGGCTCTTGCTGATACGGCTTCGGGAAACACCTGGTGGTCGAGCGCCGCCGTGCGCCTCGTTGCCGGCCTCGTCGCGCGCGAACACCTGGATCGGCGTCGTTCGAGGTCCTGGTCGAACAGCAGCGCGAAGAAGGCCACGCGCAGCGCCGGGTCCGACGGTGATGCCGGCGCCCGTGGCCGGGAAGCCGGGGTACTCCTTGTCGCCGACGCGCACGCCCGACGCCACGTCCTCCGGCGTCACGCGGTAGACCACGAACTCGCTGCCGCCGTGATTGATGTAGTGGAACGTCGAGACACGGCGACACCTGCGGCGGCTCGAGCCGCACCTGCACGTCGCGCGTGACCACCGTCTCCGCCTGCCGCAGGCCGTAGAGCACCGGGCCGCGCCGCGCGCACCGTGATCCGCGCCGTGCCCGACTTCAGCTCGGGAATCGCCAGCTTGCCCACCGGCCGCATCACGTACAGCCGGTCCGCCGCTTCCTGTTTGACCTGGGACTGGCCCTGCTGCTCGAGCGTGAACACCTGATGCGTCTGGCCGTTCTGCTCCAGCGCGACGTCGACGCGCGAGAACTGCCCGCCGGGCGCCTGCACCGAGAGTTCGAGCGACGTCGCGCGCCCGATGAACTTCCCGGGCTGCTTCAGATCGACGGCCGGCCCATCCGCGCGTCCGGCCCACCACCAGAGCGCACCGAAGACCACGAGCGCCACTACCGCCAGCTTGCCGAGAAACCTGATCAGTGTCCGCATCAGTAGAGATCTTACCGTTGGTAGTTGGTCGTTGGTGGTTGGTAGTCGTTAGTCGTCTTGTCGTTGGTCGACCGGAGAGCCTGGAGCCCGGAGCACCGGAGCCCGGAGCCTGACTATGATTCCGCAATGACTCCAGCTGATCGGTTGCGCGCCCTTCTTGCCCGGCCCGGACTGCTCGTGATGCCGGGCTGCCACGACGCCATGTCGGCGCGCCTGGTCGAGGAGGCGGGCTTCGACCTCGGATTCATGAGCGGCTTCGCCGTCTCGGCCGACCGGCTGGCGCTGCCCGATACCGGGCTGATCTCCTATGGCGAGCTGGTGGAGCAGGGGCAGAACATCTGCCGCGCCGCGCCCAACACGCCGTTCATCGGCGACGGCGATACCGGCTTCGGCAGCGCCCAGAACATCAAGCGGACGGTGCAGGGCTACGCGCGCGCCGGCTTCGCCGGCATCATGCTGGAGGACCAGGTGGCGCCGAAGCGCTGCGGCCACACGGAAGGGAAGTCGGTGGTGGGCCGCGACGAGGCGCTGACGCGCATTCAGGCCGCGGTGGACGCGCGTGACGCCGGCGCCGACATCCTGATCATGGCCCGCACCGACGCGCGCGCCTGCGTGGACCTCGACGAGGCCATCGAGCGCTGCAAGCAGTTCCGGAAGATCGGCGCCGACATCACGTTTCTCGAGGCGCCGCTCGGGGCCGACGAGATGCGCCGGTATTGCCGCGAGGTGGACGGGCCCAAGATGGCCAACCTGATCGAAGGGCGGCAAAACGCCGCTGCTGGCCCACGCCGAGCTGGAGGCCATCGGCTACAAGATCGCGGTGTATCCGCTGACCCTGCTCAACGTTTCGATCCGGGCGATGCGCGAGGCCCTGGCCGGCCTCGGGTCGGGCGGCGCCACCGGCGCGATGGACTTCGAGCAGCTGAAGTCGGCCGTCGGCTTCCCCGCCTACTACGCCGAAGAAGCTCGATACCGCCGCTAGCGCCGCGGGTCATCGTTCCCCGCCCGTACCAAAGGTGACAGAATGAACGACCTCTGAGCGCTCCGGAGGAATCGCCATGTTTCGCTTGACCCACACCCGCACCGTCTTTCTTGCGCTGTTGATTGCAGCCTCGTCGGCTGGCCTTCTCTCGAAGGACCTCCCCTCGGCCAAGCCCGAGGACGTCGGCCTGTCGAGCGAGCGGCTGGCGCCGCTTGGACAAGGCCATCCACGCCCATGTGGACGCCGGGCGGACGCCGGGCGTCGTGACGCTGATCGCGCGGCACGGCAAGGTGGTGCACGTCGATGCCTACGGCAAGGCGGATTTGGTCTCGGGCCGGCCGACCCGCGCCGACGACATCTTCCGCATGTTCTCGATGACCAAGCCCATCACCTCGACGGCGTTGCTGATGCTTTACGAGGAGGGCAGGTTCCAGCTGACCGACCCGCTGTCACGTTTTTTTCCGGCCTTCGCCGATACGCGCGTCTACGCCGGCGCACGCGGCGCAGGGCGGCCTGCGGCTGGACCCGCTGAAGCGGCCGATCGCGATCCATGACGTGTTCCGGCACACGGCCGGATTCTCGTACGGACTCTTCGGCGACACGCCGGTGGACAAGGCCTATACCGAGGCCGACGTGCTGGGAAAGGATCTGCCGACGCTCGTCGACAAGGTGGCGCGTCTGCCGCTCCTGGCGCAGCCGGGCGAGCGATGGATCTACAGCGTGGCGCACGACGTGCAGGCCGCCCTGGTCGAGAAGATCTCGGGCCAGAAGTTCGACGAGTTCGTGCGCCAGCGCATCTTCGTGCCGCTGGGCATGAACGACTCGATGTTCAAGCTGCCGGCGGAGAAGAAGCCGCGCCAGCCCGGCCTCTACGCGACGGGCCGCGACGGCAAGCTGACGCCGGACACGAGCCCCCTGGGCCGCGGCTACGGCGACACCGCGTTCGGCGGCCACAGCATCTCCACCACCATCGGCGACTACGCGCTCTTCGCCCAGATGCTGCTGAACAGGGGGCAGTTGAACGGTACGCGGCTGCTGAGCCCAAAGACCGTCGAGCTGATGTCCACGAATCATCTGCCCGCCGCGGCGATGGCGGCCGGGGGCGTGAGTCCGGGCACCGGCTACGGCCTCGGCGTGTCGGTGCTGCTCGATCCAGCCGCGGCCGGAAACCTCGGGTCGGTGGGCGAGTTCGGGTGGTCCGGCGCTGCGAACACACACGTGTTCATCGACCCCAAGGAAGATCTGGTGGCGATTTACTGCACGCAGCTGATGCTGACCGACTTCGGCCTGCGGTCCGAGTTCAAGACCCTGCTCTATCAGTCGATCGTCGGCAATTGAGGTATCGCACGACCACGATGGACATCGAAACGGTAGGACACGCCGGTCTGCTGATCCGGGACAACGCCGGTGCGCCAGGTACTGTTCACCGACCCGTGGATCACCGGCTCCTGCTACTGGCGCAGCTGGTGGCTGCAGAACTACCCGAGTCCCGAGTTGATGGCGCAGTTGAAGGCGGTGCCTTACTGCTTCATCACCCACGAGCACCCCGACCACTTTCACACCGCCAGCATCCGCCAGCTCGGCAAGGACACGCGATACTCTGAGCCCCGACTTCCCCCAGGGCCACATCGCCGCGTACTCTGTCGGCGCAGGGATATCGTGCCGACGTGGTGCCGGCGCTGCGATGGGTGGCCGTGCACCCCGACGTGCGAATCCTCAGCATCCCGCTCTTCAACGACGACAGCGTGCTGGTGATCGACACGCCCGACGCGGTGATCATCAACCAGAACGACAGCAAGCCGCGGCCGGGGCAGCTGCGCCAGCTGCGCGCCAGCCTCGACGAGATCGCGCCGTCGAAGCGGCGGATCCTGCTCAGCAGCTATTCGCCGGCCAGCATCGTCAACAGCTTCGTGCGCGACGCGCAGCGGGTCAGCATGAAGGAGAAGGCCGAGTACGTCCGCTACGTGGCCGGCAACTGCCGGCTGCTCGGCGTTCACGACTTCATGCCGTTCGCCAGCCAGGTGATCTACAAACGCCGCGACTCGGCGTGGGCCAACGACTTCAAGGTCACCTACGACGATCTGGTGGCGCATTGGGACGGCAGTGCCCGGCTGCTGCCGCCCTTCACGCGCCTCAACCTGAAGGACGGCGGCTATAGCTTCGTGCCGCCCAGGACCAGTACCGGCACGAGGACGAGCCGATCCAGCGGAAGGTGCAGACGCAGGAGGCCCTCGACCAGCAGGTGGAGCTGGACGACCAGGATCTGTCGCGGCTGCAAAAGAAGCTCAATCACTGCCGCTGGCTGCTGGCGCTTCTGTTCCCGCGCGGCATCGGCTTCGAGCTGGAGGCCGGGCGCCTGCGCTACGACCCGTGGTCGGGCACGCTGCGCCGCGGCGAGGCGAGCGGCGACTTCGTGCTGCGGGTGCCGGCGCAGGCGTTCAAGGACGCCGTCACCTACGGCCACTTCGGCGACCTGGGCACGACCATGTTCACGATGGTGGTGCTGAACAGCCGCATACACCCCCGGCGCGTCTACCTCTTCTTCCTGGTGATGACGCTGCACGACTACGGGCACACGGCGAGCCTGCGCAACTGGCTGTCGTGGATCTCGCACTCGGCCCGGAACCAGTCGTGGCGGATTCCGCGCGATCTGTCGCAAGCGGCGCCGGTGTGACCGGCCGGCCGCTCAAGGTCGGATTCGACGGCCGCGCCTTGACCTCTCCCGCGGCCGGCGTGCGCCGCTACGCGCGCTCGCTGCTGGACGCGCTGGCGTCGCTCGACGACGCGCCCGAGGTCGTGATCCTGGGCGGCGACCCATCGGTGGCGGCGCCGCGCGGCGCGACACGCATCGCCGAGCCGTGGCACCCCCCGACCAACGCCGGCTGGATGCTGGTAGGGCTGCCGCGCGCTGCCCGACGCGCCCGCGTCGATGTTCTGCACGCTCCCGCCTACACCGCGCCGTTCTGGAGCGGCATCCCGACGGTGTTGACGATTCACGACGTCAGCTACGAACGGCACCCGGAGTGGTTTCCGTACCGCCGCGACGCGCTGCGGCGCGCGTTCTACCGCCGGTGCGCGCTGAGCGCCACCATCGTGATCACCGACTCGGCGTTCTCCAAGTCGGAGATTCACGCCGCCTACGGCATCGATCCTCGCCGAATCGTGGTGGTGCCGCTTGGGCGTTGCCGCGTCGTTCGGCGACGGCCGGACGAGTGACTTGCCGGCAGCGGTGTCGCCGCCGTTCGTACTGCATGTCGGTGATTTGCACGAGCGCCGCAATCTGCCGATGGCCGTCGCCGCGGTGCTGGAGGCGCGACGGCGCGTGCCCGCGCTGTCGTCGCTGTCGCTCGTCCTCGCCGGCGTGGACAGAGGAGTTGGCGAGGCGCTTCGCCTACAAGCGGCCGAAGCCGGGGCCCCCGGCGCGGTCGTCGTGCTGGGCGCGGTGAAGGAAGGCGCGCTGCGGGCGCTTTACCGAGGCGCGCTGGCGCTCGTGTATCCGTCGCTGTACGAGGGATTCGGCCTGCCGATCCTGGAGGCCATGGCGGCCGGGACGCCGGTCGTGGCATCGAACGCGGCGTCGATGCCCGAGGTGGTCGGCGACGCCGGGCTGCTGCTCGACCCGCATCGCTCGACCGACTGGGCCGACGCGTTCGCGATGCTGGCCACGGATGCCGGCCGCCGCGGCCAGCTGCGCGCCCAGGGCCTCGCGCGGGCAGCGCAGTTCACTTGGGACCGACGGCCCGGCGGACGCTCGAGGTCTACCGGGCCGCTCGCCGCCGCCGCTGCGACGACGACAAGCGCGTAGAGGGCATCGCTGCCCACATGGCCTGTGAGTTCATTTGGCCTTGGCCTCGGCCCGCAGACGTTCAGCGACTTTCTCCACCTCGCCCACACACGAAGCAAGTTGCCGCTCCAGAGCTTCGCGATGTCCTCTTCGCCGTAGCCGCGCCGCACGAGCTCGAGCGTCACGTTGAACGTGTCGGCGGCGCTGTCCCAGCCCTCGATGCCGCCGCCGCCATCGAAGTCGGACGAGATGCCGACGTGATCGATGCCGATCGAGTTTCACGGCGTAGTCGATGTGATCGACGAAGTCCTTCACGTTGGGCGCGCCCGGCGACCGCAGCGGCCGGCGCGCCCGGGAGCTTCGATCGGACACGGCGCGGGCGCGCGCCAGCGGCGCACCGGCATTGTCGGCTCGGCGCCCGGCCGCTGTGCGTCGCCGGCCTTCACATAGGCGGCATAGGCCACGATCTGCACGACGCCGCCGTTCTGTCTTCATCGCCAGCAGCTGCTCGTCGTCCAGGTTGCGGCTGTGGTCGGCGAGAGCCCGGACCGGCGGAGTGCGACGCGATGATCGGTGCCTTCGACAGCGCCACCGCCTGCATCATCGACGCCTTGGACGTGTGGGATACGTCCACCATCATGCCGAGGCGGTTCATCTCGGCGATGATCTCGCGGCCGAGCGGGCTGATGCCGTTGTTCGGGGCATCGCTGCGTCGCCTCGCCGGTGTTCGAATCCGACAGCTGGTTGTGACCGTTGTGCGCGAGCGACATGTAGCGGCCGCCGCGGTCGTAGAACTCGCGGACACGCGAGAGGTCGGTGCCGATCGGATAGCCGTTCTCGATGCCGATGACCGCGACCTTGCGCCCGCTTCGCGCGATGCGGGTCACGTCGGCCGGATGTGAGCGCCAGCCCGATCTCCTCCGGCGCGATCTGCTCCGGTCAGCCGGTGCATGGCGTCGAACTTCGCCACCGCCTGTCGATAAGCGTCCGCGTAGCCCGCCGGCGTCAGCGGTCCCTGCGCGACGAAGACGATCAAGAACGAGACGTCGAGCCCGCCCTCCTGCATCTTCGGCAGGTTGACCTGCGTCGTCAGCCGCTGGGTGTAGTTGCAGGCGGGTGTGAAGTAGGCGAGGTTGATGTCGTTGTGAGTGTCGAGCGTGATCACGCGTTCGTGGATTGCACGCGCCCGGACAACGAGGTCGGCTTCAGCGCCCTGCGCGGCGAGCGCCGCCGGAATCACACAAGCCAGACCAGCGATGAGCAGTCGAACGATTCGGGGATGCACCCCTAGTTCTTCTTCCACGTGTCCCACGTCCGCAGAATCTGCCCCGCGACTTTCTGCGGGTCGGCGCCGGCGATGGGCTCGAACTTCTGCACGCGGCCCGCGAAGCAGTCAGCTAGATAGAGGTTCCCGAGCTGATCCGTGGACATCCCGTGCGAGCAGGCCAGGCGTCCGGGCTGCCCACCAGGCGCGCCCCAGCTGTACAGGAAGTTGCCGTTCAGATCGAACTTCAGGATCCGGTTGGTGGGCGCGTCGCCCACCCAGATGAACCCCTTGTCGTCGATGAAATGGTTCACCATCAAGGTGTTCTGGCTGGCGGGCCAGTGCGGCGATCGCAGCGGCCACATGTCGAGGAACTTCCCTTCCACGTCGAACACCTGCATGCGCGCGTGGCCGCGGTCCACGACGAACAGCCGGCGGTCGGCGCTGATGGCGATGCTGTGGACGGTGTTGAACTCGTTGGGCCCCGGGTTCTTCGGGTCGGCCGGCGCCTGGCCCCAGTCCTTGATGAAGTTGTCCTTGGCGTCGTACTTGGCCACGCGCGTGCCGCCGTAGCCGTCGGTGATGAAGTAGGTGCCGTCGGGCAGCCAGGCGATGTCGGTCGGCCGGTCGAACGTATTGGGCCCGCGGCCGCGCACGCCCAGCTGCCCTTGCTGTGCACCAGCTTCCCGTCGTAGGTGAAGCGGTAGATCATGTGCAGCTGGTCGTCGATGATCCAGACGTGCTTCTCCGGGTCGTACGGGCTGATCTTGATCTGGTGCGGCCCGCGCCCGCACGGCAGCTTGCCGAACATCTCGTCGAGGTGCGGCCACTCGTCCACCAGGTTCCCCTGACTGTCCACGATGATGATCGAATGCTCGAACCGCCGCTCCCAGCCGCGCTTCTCGACCGGCTCGCACGTCGCTGAGATGCCGTCGCCGTTGCCCGTTGACTGGCGAGGAGGCGTCAGCGCCGCGTACGGGGTCCACGGTGCGGCGTCTTTCGGCAGGGGAAGCTCGCCGCGCATCGCGATCCAGATGCGATCCGGGTTCTCCGCGTAAACGCCGCCGAACGACCCCCACGTCCAGCCGGCATGCGAGTGGCGCGTGTCGGGGAGCGGCTTGGGCCAGCCCTCCACCACCTTGTAGTGCCCGGTCGGCCAGTCCTGGTGGCTCTGGCGGGTGGTCGCCGCCGCGGGCGTTGCGGTAGACCCGGACGCCGGCGCCGACTGCTCGCCGGTTCCACATCCGATTCCCACCAATGCTGCTGCCGCGATCGAGAGCAGCCCGGACACGACGAAGTGACGGCGCATACGCATGCCTCCTGCGAAAGGAGTGACGAGTGGCTACCGTGAATCTCTTGGAGCGACGTAGCTCTTGCGCGTGCGGACCTTCAGGCTCTTGTCCGACACGCGAACGGAGATGTCGTGCACCTTGCCGTCGCGTTTCGGCGGCGCGAATCCCAGCAGGTACTGGCTGTGCAGCTCGTCGGCTACCTGCGCGAACGCGGCGGCGAGATCCTGGCCGAAGCGGATCTCGATATAGCCGCCGCCGGTTTCCTGCGCGACGAGCGCCAGGCCCGGGTCCGGCAGGTCGGCCATCAGCGCCGCCTGCAGGCCCGCCTGGGCCGATGCCCGGCGTCCTCGGACGCGCGCCACGGCTGCGCATCCCGACGCCGTAGACCATGACGTCGTCCTTGCGGGCACGGTCGATGATCTCGGCCTGGCTGTAGAAGTGCTCGCCGAAGCGGGTCGGGCCGGTGTCCTTGCCGTCGCTCAGGATCAGGACCACGGAGCGTTCTTCTACGCGCGGGCCGAACGCCTCCAGTGCCTCGTTGGCCGCGCGCCAGAGCGGGGTCGGCGCGTCGGGATCGATGCCGCGAGGCAGTTCCGCCAGAAGCTCGCGCGCGTCGTTCGTGAAGCGCGGGCTGAGGTCGACGCCGTTGCCGAACGTGCCGACACGGGCCACGTCGTCGGGGCGCAGCCGCTTGAACAGTTGCTCCGAGGCGGCGCGCAAGAGCGGCAGGTTGCCCTCCATGCTGCCGGACACGTCCAGCATCACAACCAGGCGGATGCGTTGCGGCGTGTTGTCGAAGATCGTGATCGGCTGCGGTTTGCCCTCGTCACGGATCTCGAAGCTGTCGCGGGTCAGGTCCGGAACCAGCTGGCCGTCGCGGTTGGTGACGGTGGCGAACACGCGCACCGCCTCGCTGGAGCCGCGGAAGATCGGCTCCTGCGCCGCCATCCCGAGGACGGCGGACGCCCATAAGAAGAGCGTCAGTGGTCGCATAAAGGCAGGTTCAGAGTCAGCAGGCATCAATGTTCGCAGACCGAAGACCGAAGACCTACACGTCATCCCTTCCGATGTTGACGATGAAGTATTGGGCGCGCGTGGTGCCGACGTTCTTCGCGTTGTGCATCTCGTTCGAGCCGATTACCCCGACGTCGCCCGGCCCCAGCCGGTAGGGCTTGCCGGAAATCGTCAGCTCCATCGTCCCCTCGCGGATGAGCATCATCTCCTCGCGAAAGTGCTTGTGCGGCGGGTGATTGACCTCTCCAGGGGCGATGTCGCTCTGGTGCGATTCGATCTTGAACCCGGTGTGGGTCTTCTCGGTGAACATCCGGCGCTGCCGGTTCTGCCCGTTGGTGGTGACGGGCAGCTCGGCGTAGATGAACGCGCGGGTTTTCATGACCGGAAGCTGCTCGACTCCGACCGGCGGGGCGGCGGGGATGGTCTGCGGAGCCTGTGCCGAGGCGGTCGCCGAAGCGGCCAGCGCCGGCAGTAGGAGGCCCAGTTCTCTACGCGAGGTACTTCATGGCGACTCCTCCAGTGCTGCGGACGTGCAGGCGATGGGAGTGTAGCAGCCCAGTGCCGTTTTTGGCGCGCTTCACGCGCCTGCGGTAGCATGCCGACGGCCAGCAAGGCTTTCGCCTCGCTGGCGCAGTGTCTTTTGTGCCGCGCTCCGCGCGGCGGGGTGGAAGGGACGATGAACATCAGACTGACTGCACTTGTTGCCGGGTTGATTGCGATGGCCGGCGTTGCCACGGTGGCCGGGCAAATCGGGGGCGTGCCGCAGGGCGGCGGGCGCGGACGGGCTGGCGGGCCGCCGCCGGCGCCGGCGAATCTTCCCGCGTCGCCCACGGCCGTCGCGTTGCCGACGCTGTCGCCGGAAGTCACCGGCCCCGGCCCGATGTTCGACTCGGCGCCGTCCCTGGCGCCCGGCAAGGGCCTGGCAGCCTTCGGCTACCAGGCGCACGAGTACATGGTGTCCGGCACCGCCAACGGCGAGCCCTACACCACGCGGCTGGTCGTGCGGACACCCACCGACGCCTCCAAGTTCAGCGGTCTGGTGCTGGCCGAGGCGATGCACGGCAGCGGCGCCGCCCACATGTTCGAGTTCACCTCGATCTACACGATGTCGTCGGGCCATGCCGCGGTGGAGATCCTGACCACGCCGCCGGCGCAGTTCGTGGCCCTCAACGAGCCACGGTATCGCGCCATGAAGCTCAACGGCGCGCAGACCAACGAGATCCTGGCGCAGGTGGGCTCGCTGGTCCGCGCCGGGGGCTTGCTGCCGGGGCCGGTCCGCAAGATGGTGCTCGGCGGCACATCGATGACCGCCGGAGTGCTGATCAACTACCTGCCGGCGCACATGGTTTACCGCACGCCGAAGATGGAGCGCATCTTCGATGGCTTCCTGCCGATGTCGAATGGCGCGATGGTCCGCGACGTGGACGTGCCGATGATTCACGTGCCGACGATGCACGAGGTCAGCGGCAACATCACCAACAAGCAGGACAGCGATGAGGCTGGCAAGCAGTACCGGCTCTACGAGTTCTCCGGCATGGGCCATATCGACACGCGCGACAGCGTGCGGATGAAGCCCAACCCGTGCGCGCTGCCGCTCAGCACGTTCCCGGTGCAAGCCTATATGTCGGTCGCCCTCGATCACCTGCTGGCCTGGGTGGACAAGGGCACAGTGCCGCCGCGGGCCGACCGCATCCTGGTCGACCGCAACGAGTCCAACGACGGCTCGATGATGGCGCTGGACGAGTACGGCAACCCGCGCGGCGGCATACGCACCGTCTACGTGGACGTGCCGACCGCCAAGTTCACCATTCGGCCGGCCGCTGCGTCGACCGTGCCGGCCGATGCCAGCGCCTACATCGCCCGTGGTGGGCAGCAGGCTGCCACCCAGATGTGCGGCCTCAGCACGTCGCAGGTCGCGATCGCGCCAGCCAAGCTCAAGGACATGTACAAGAGCAAGCAGGCGTACGCGAAGGCGGTAGAGAAGCGGTTGACAGAGCTGGAGAAGGCCGGCTGGTCGCTGGCGCTCTACCGGTCGATGATTCTCGACGACGCCGCGAAGGTGAATTTCTAGGGCTTCGGGCTCCAGGCTACGGGCTGCGGGCGAGGAGGCGAAATGGAACCTGTCATTGATGCCCTTGTCGCGGGCTTCGAGCGCGGCACCGTCAGCCGGCGGGAGTTGATTCAGCGGCTCTCATCGCTGGCTGCGGCCGGTGTCGGCGTTGGCGCGCCGGCCGCGGCCGTGTCCGCCGCGCCGCTCAAATCGGGCAGCATCAACCACTCGTCGGTGCTGGTGAGCGACATGGCGCGGTCGATGGAGTTCTATGACCGCGTCTTCGGCTTGAAGCTGCTGGGCGAAGACAAGGCCAACAAGATCGCGCGGTTGGGCACTGGCGGCAAGGTACTGGTGTCGCTGCGCGTCGAGCCGCCGGCGGGGAAGATCGACCACTTCGCCATCGGCGTGGACGGCTTCAATCGCGAGGCCGTCACGCGCGAACTGCAGGGCATGGGCCTGACGCCGCGCGAGAACCTCGAGTTCGGCTTCTACATCCTGGACCCCGACGGCGCCCCGGTGCAGATCACCGGAGATCTGACGGACGCTGTGCTGACCTCGCTGGTGGTAGGATGCCTGCGCGTGAGAGCCGTGCTCGTCCTGGCGGTCGCCCTCGCAACGCCGCTCGCGGCGCTGGCCCACCACTCCTTCGCTGCGGAGTACGACAGCGAAAAGCCCGTCACCATTTCCGGCACGGTATCGAAAATCGAGTGGATGAACCCGCACATCTACGTCACCCTGGCCGTGAAGGGCGCCGACGGCCAGGTGGCGCAGTGGCGGATGGAGGGCTATCCGCCCAACATGCTCGTGCGGCAGGGCTGGCGCAAGGACGTCACGCTGAAGCCGGGCGCGGAGATCACGGTGACCGGCTGGCGTTCGCGGCTCGAGCCGACGCACGGCGCCGGACGTCAGGTCACCTTCGCCGACGGCAGCAAGCTGTGGATGGGCCCGCCGGCGGGCACGGGCGGGCTATGAGCATGCGCGCTATTCCGACGCCACGCCTGCTCGCCTTCTGCGTCGTCGTGGCGTTTGCCCTTGCTGTGCCGCAAACCGCGCTCGCACAACAGGCCCCGCGCGCGATTCCAAGGAGCCGCCGACGGCAAGCCTGACCTGTCGGGCGTGTGGCTCGGTGGCGGCTTTGGCCTGCTGCTGGGAGAGCAGGAGGCCGCTGCGATCCGCAAGGCCGATGCCGCCGCGAAGCGCCCGGCCTTTCAACAGGAACCCCCGCCCTACAAGCCCGAGGCCGCAGCACGCCGTCAGGTACTACCTGGACCGCCGCGGCGTGGACGATCCGATGGCGAAATGCCTGCTCTCCGGGGTGCCGCGCATCACGGTCCGGCCGCTGCCGTTCGAGATCATCCAGTTGCCGAATCGCGTCGTCATCCTCTACGAGGTCCACCACGCGTTCCGCATCATCCCGACCGACGGCCGGCCGCACCCCGAGGATCATGAGCCTTCCTACCTTGGCGACTCGGTGGCGCGATGGGAAGGGGACACGCTGGTGGTGGACGTGGTGGGCTTCAACACCGACACCTGGCTGGCCGGCGTCGGCACGATTCACAGCGAGAAGCTGCGCGTCACAGAGCGCTACACGCGCGACACCTTCGACACCATCGTCTACGACGTAACGATGGAGGACCCCGAGGTCTTCACCAAGCCCTGGAAGCAGCAGGCGATCCTGCGCCTGCTGCCGAAGGAGCGGATCCGCGAGTACGAGTGCATCGAGAACAACGAAGACATCCAGCGCTGGGAAAAACTGCTGCAGAACGACCCGGCGCTGCGGGCCCCCGAGCCAAAACCCTGACCCCCGTGCGGCACCTGCTTCGCCCCCGGATTTCCTGGCTGGCCATCGCGCTGGCCGCCACCCTCCTGGCCCAGGCACGGATCGCAGCGGCCGCGTGCGACGGAAGTCTCGTGCCCGCCGGGGCGCAGTCGCTCGACGTCGCCGGGGCGCGGCGCACCTTCGTGGTGCGATCGGCCGCGGAAGGCGATCCAAAGGCGGCCGCGCCGGTCGTGTTCGCCCTGCACCCGTTCGGGATGAACGCGCAGTACATGCAGGCGCGCGCGCCGATCGGCCGGTCGTGGCCGGCCGCGATCACGATCTTCCCCGACGGACTGGGCCGCGGCGGCGGCAACATGGCGCCGTCGTGGCAAGGCCGGCCGGGGGAGCTGGGCGATCGCGACCTGGCCTTCTTCGACGCGATGCTGCAGTGGCTGGACGAGAAAGGCTGCATCGACAAGGCGCGCGTGTTCGTCCTCGGCTACTCCAACGGCGCGGGACTGGCCTATCTGTTGGCCTGCGAGCGGCGCGCCGCCGTGGCCGGCGTGGCGATTGCCGCCGGCCGCCTGGGCTGCCAGCCGGCCGCGTCGAAGCCGGTGATCATGAGCCACGGCGTCGGCGACGGCACCATCGGCTACGAGAGCGCGATCGAGTCGTCGAAGGCGTGGGCGAATGCCAACGGCTGCGCCGCGCCGCCCAAGCCCGGCGTGCCCGGCTGCGTGCAGGCGCAATCGTGCTCGGGCGCGGCGGTGACGCTGTGCACACACGGCGGCGGCCACGAGTACGACGTCTCGTTCACCAAGGCGGCGGCGGAGTTCTTCAAGTCCATCAAGCCCTGACCCTGGACAACCAGTCGTGAAACCCTTTGCCGAGTGGCTCGCGCAGACCGCGCCGAGCCTCGCGATTCAGAACCACGAGTGGGTGATCCCGACCATCCAGTCGATCCACATTCTGGCGATCTGCGCCTTCGTGGGCTCGGTCCTGATGATCGACTTGCACGTCCTCGGATGGGCGTGGCGCGATCAGAGCCTTCGGGAGACCACGGCCCGGTTCGGCCCCTGGGTGTCGTGGGCGCTCGGCGTGCTGCTCGCCACCGGCGTGCTGATGATCGTCGGCGAGCCGGCGCGTGAGCTGCTGGCGATTTCGTTCTGGATGAAGATGGCCCTGGTGCTCGTGGCGGCCTTCGCCCAGGCGAGGCTCCGCCGCCGCCCGGCCAAGCCGCTTGCGGCTGCCACGTTCCTCGTCGTCGTCGGCGTGATCGTCCTGGGCCGGCTGATCGCTTACGACTACGTGTGGGGCTCCTGGTCCACCTGGATGAAAGCGTAGATGGACCTCTCCGCTTTGCCCGCATGGCTCGAAGCGTCAGCGCTGGCGACGGCGATCCGGAACTCGCTCTACCTGTTCGCGCTGATCGAGTCGTTCCACGTTGTCGGCGTGTCTATCGTCGTCGGGACGGTGCTGGTCATCGATCTGCGGCTGCTGGGCCTGGCCTCCATCCGCCGGCCGTTCACCGTCATCGCCACGGACGTCTTCCGCTGGACATGGCTCGCGTTCGCGCTCGCAGTGGCCACCGGCGCGTCTGATGTTCGTGACCAACGCCACCAGCTACTACGTCAACACCTACTTCAGGGTGAAGATGGCGATGCTCGTGCTCGCCGGTCATCAACATGGTGGCTTTCGAGCTGACCGCCCGGCGATCCGTCGCGGCGTGGGATCGCGACCCGGCCGCGCCCCCGGCCGGCAAGCGCGTGGCGGTGCTGTCGCTGGCGTCTGGATCGTCGTGATCTTCCTGGGGCGATGGGTCGGCTTCACGCTGTCGACCACCACGGCCCCGGCGAACGAGGAGATCAACCTCGAGGAACTGGAGAACCTGATCCCGAAGTAGCCTTCGGAGGTCGGCCCCGCGGCCGTCGCGCCCCCTGTCGTCCGCCCGTCCAGGATCAGTGTCTCTTCGGTGGCCGGCGTCGTGGGCCACGATCTGCCCGCGCACCTCTCCGCCCGTCCGGACGGCCGTGTGGACGTTCGCGTAGGTGGCGCCCGCTCGAATCGCGGCGATCAGCTCTTCGAGGTTGCCCGCCTCGAGGCCCGCGCCGGCTCCGCCCGCGCCGACATCGGCTGCCGAGAACGTGCCACTGATGGTCGCCGGAGCGGCCGGGCACAGCTGCGTGCCCGCGGGTCCGTTTCCGAGGTTGGTGCAGAGGAACACGATTATCGGACCGTTGGTCGCGGCCGCCGCGAAGTGAATGTGCGACTGCGTCACCGCGCTTTCCGTATCCGCGTAGGACAACTGCCATTCGACGGCGCTATCGTCCTTGTTGATGCGTGCGTCGAACCTTGCCGTGCCGCTGGTCGACAAGGCGGGCACTTCCTCGTATCCGCTCAAGTCGGCGCGCAGGTCTCGCAGGTTGTCCGCGATCACCGCGGACGCGGCGCCGAGCACTAGTGTCAACAGCAAAGCAGTACGTAAACGACTCATGGGTACCTCCTGAGCGGGCGAGTGTAGGCCGGCCCGGCTGCTTTCACCAAGTGAGCCGTTGCACATTCGTCTGTACGGCAGCTCGACGATGCGGCAGCCCTCCTTCGGAATCTCGCCGGCGCCGAAGGCCTTGTTGCCCGCCACCGAGTCGCAGTGCTTGCCCGGTTCCGGCTTGGTGCCCTTCGCGCACTGGAACAGCCCGGACATCCCGCGATCGCCGGCCGGTTTGCCGTCGCGCCGCGGGTGGATCCCCATGCTGAACACGGTGCCCTGCGGGAAGCTCTCGCGCGTGATGCCGTCCTTCAGCGCCTGCGCCGCGCTTTCCATCTGCGCCACCCACACCAGCGGCTGGCCCTTGTCGTCGCGCACCAGCGCGTCGCGCTGTTCGTTCAGCGGCACGAAGTGCATCTCGAAGTGCGCGGCGTTGGGGATGATGCGCACGATCACGCCGGTGAACACCTTGTAGACGCTGCCGTCGTACATCGCATACGAATGATGGGCGTCGGCCACCGGCGCCAGAAGCGCCACCCACACCAGTGCCAGCCCGATTGCGGTTCGCTGCATCACTCCCTCCGGGGTCACCCTATTTGAAACCAAGGTCCAGGACTTCCTTGGGCCGTTCCATGTTCTTCTCGAAGTATTCCTCCCACGCCTTGGTCCACGGCCGGCCCGCCATGTCCGGGACGGTGTATTCGATCTTCTCCCCCGGCGCCGCCTGCGTCGCGAAGCCGTCGATCATGTAGAGCGGTCTGGTGCACTCCGCCCAGCCCAGCCGATCGGCCGTGCCCCATCCCTGCTGGTAGTTGCGGTGCCACAGGATCCGGACCGGCTCGACCAGCGCCTCTGAGTCGTAGAGCACGGATTCCCAGTCCAGGCCGAGCATCTTGCCGCCGGCGTCGCGGACCGGCGTGAAGATCTCGATCGTCTCCAGCTTGTCGCTCCACTCCCAGCTGGAGTGCTGGTTCCATCCCTGGATGTTGGCGGTCATCGTGATCAGCGCGTCGCCGTCCCAGAAGCCGATGGTGTCGCCGTACCACTGCGGCACGCTCGACCCCAGCGGGAACTGGCGGTTCAGGTGCACCACCCGCCACATGTTGTTGCTGCCGCTGCCCATCAGCATCACGACTTCCGGCGTGACGATCACGCGGCTCGGCTTCGGGCCGGTGGCCCACTGCCGCATGAACCCTTCCGGCCAGCAGTAGGACGCGGACCACTGATGGGCGGCGTTCACGCCCTCGTGGTAGATCTGCCGCACCATCCGCTGCTGATACTCGGGCGTCAGCAGCGACAACAGGGTCGGGACCTGATTGGCGCGCGAGTAGTTCCAGACGCGCCGGCCCTGCGGGGCGTACTCACCGTAGACGCCGTCCCACTTCGGCATCGTCTCGTAGGTGTGCCTGGTCGGCCCGCCCCGGGTCTTGGCATCGGCCAGCAACGCCTCGTAGTGCTCCTTCGCCGTCTTGAAGCGATAGGGGCTGGCGATGTTCGCGCGCGGCCAGTCCATCTTGCAGTCGCCCCAGCGCGCGGTCACAGGCGGCTTGGCGCCGATGCGCGGGTCGCTGGTGGCCGAGCCGGCGCCGCCGCTGCGCATGTCGGCGATCTGGCGCGGGGAGTTGCAGCGCCAGTAGCGGATGTCGCTCCACAGCGCCTTGTCCTTGTAGAAGTCCTTGCTCGTGAACATGTCCAGCGGCAGAGGTTGGATGCCGTCAGGCGCCTTGCCGTCCCACGCCGGCCCCTCGCCGAAGCTGCGCACGTCGGGCGGCGGGTTCATCGACTGAAATGGGGCGCCGCGCAGGCCGCGCACCTCAGGTGGCCGCAGCTGCGCGGAGGCACTGGTCGCGCTGCCGCGACCTACGGCAAGCGTCAATGCAGAGACCGTCGAGACCGTGCGGATTGAAGCATGTGGTCCTCTCCCTGGTCCTGGATCGCGTGTATCGCGCCCATTATGCCCGACCTCGCCTTTTGCGATAATCCCAGCCTCCGATGCCACTAGCGGCAGGGACTCGCATCGGCGGGTATGAAATCACCGGCCCGCTCGGGGCTGGCGGGATGGGGGAGGTCTATCGGGCTCGCGACACGCGACTCAAGCGTGAGGTCGCGCTGAAGATCCTGCCGTCGATTGTCGCAGCGGATCCGGACCGGCTGGCGCGATTCCAGCGAGAGGCCGAGGTGCTGGCCTCGCTCGACCATCCAAACATCGGAGCCATCTACGGCGTGGAAGACAGCGACGGTCATCACGCGCTGGTGCTGCAGCTTGTCGAGGGCGACACGCTGGCCGACCGCATTGCGCGCGGGCCGCTACCGCTCGAAGAAGCTCTGCCGATCGCCCGACAGATCGCAGGCGCGCTCGAAGCGGCTCACGAGCACGGGATCGTCCACCGAGACTTGAAGCCGGCCAACGTCAAGATCACGCCGGACGGCGTCGTGAAGGTCCTGGACTTCGGTCTGGCGAAGTTGACCGAGGCCGGCCGCGGGCCCGACGCCGGCTCTGCGTCGCAGGCGCCGACCATCACCACGCCGGCGATGACCGGAATGGCATGATCTTGGGCACCGCCGCATATATGAGTCCGGAGCAGGCCAAGGGCCGCCCTGCCGACAAGCGCAGCGACGTCTGGGCCTTCGGCTGCGTGCTGTACGAGATGCTGGCCGGCCGGCGGGCCTTTGCCGGAGAGGACGTCGCCGACACGCTTGCGACGGTGCTCAAAGGCGAGCCCGATTGGACGGCACTTCCGGTGTCGGTCCCCCCGCTCTTGCGCTTGTTGATCGCGCAATCTCTCGAGAAAGATCGTGCGCGACGGTTGGGTGACATGGCGGCCGTGCGATTCGCCACACTCGACGGTGCCCTGGCGCCATCGGCGGATCCGCAGCGCGCGACGGGCCGCCCTGTGTCGCGCTGAAAGTACCCCGGACTGGCGACCGCCGTCGTGGCCGTTGCGGCGGCCCTGGCCGCCTGGATCTGGCGACCGTCCCTGTCCGGGCCACCGGTCACGCGCTTCGTGCACACACTCCCCGAGGGCGAAGTCTTCACGGACGTGTACATGCCTTCGGTCGCGCTGTCGCGAGACGGAACGCAGATGGCGTATATGGCGAATCAGCAGATCCATCTGCGCGCGATGTCCGAGCCGCTGGCGCGCCCGATCCCCGGCACTCAAACGCAGACCAACATGGGGCAGCTCGTTTTCTCACCAGACGGGCGATCGATCGCCTTCTGGGTTGGAGCCCGGCCCACCCGCGGTCGGGACCACGAGAATCGGCGAGATTCGCCGCGTCCCGGTCACTGGCGGCGCGCCTTTCACGATTGCGCAGTTGGACTCGCTGCCCATCGGAATCAGCTGGGAGGGAGAGTGGCTGCTGTTCGGACAGGAAAAAAAAAAAAAAAAAAAAAAAAAAAAAAAAAAAAAAAAAAAAAAAAAAAAAAAAAAAAAAAAAAAAAAAAAAAAAAAAAAAAAAAAAAAAAAAAAAAAAAAAAAAAAAAAAAAAAAAAAAAAAAAAAAAAAAAAAAAAAAAAAAAAAAAAAAAAAAAAAAAAAAAAAAAAAAAAAAAAAAAAAAAAAAAAAAAAAAAAAAAAAAAAAAAAAAAAAAAAAAAAAAAAAAAAAAAAAAAAAAAAAAAAAAAAAAAAAAAAAAAAAAAAAAAAAAAAAAAAAAAAAAAAAAAAAAAAAAAAAAAAAAAAAAAAAAAAAAAAAAAAAAAAAAAAAAAAAAAAAAAAAAAAAAAAAAAAAAAAAAAAAAAAAAAAAAAAAAAAAAAAAAAAAAAAAAAAAAAAAAAAAAAAAAAAAAAAAAAAAAAAAAAAAAAAAAAAAAAAAAAAAAAAAAAAAAAAAAAAAAAAAAAAAAAAAAAAAAAAAAAAAAAAAAAAAAAAAAAAAAAAAAAAAAAAAAAAAAAAAAAAAAAAAAAAAAAAAAAAAAAAAAAAAAAAAAAAAAAAAAAAAAAAAAAAAAAAAAAAAAAAAAAAAAAAAAAAAAAAAAAAAAAAAAAAAAAAAAAAAAAAAAAAAAAAAAAAAAAAAAAAAAAAAAAAAAAAAAAAAAAAAAAAAAAAAAAAAAAAAAAAAAAAAAAAAAAAAAAAAAAAAAAAAAAAAAAAAAAAAAAAAAAAAAAAAAAAAAAAAAAAAAAAAAAAAAAAAAAAAAAAAAAAAAAAAAAAAAAAAAAAAAAAAAAAAAAAAAAAAAAAAAAAAAAAAAAAAAAAAAAAAAAAAAAAAAAAAAAAAAAAAAAAAAAAAAAAAAAAAAAAAAAAAAAAAAAAAAAAAAAAAAAAAAAAAAAAAAAAAAAAAAAAAAAAAAAAAAAAAAAAAAAAAAAAAAAAAAAAAAAAAAAAAAAAAAAAAAAAAAAAAAAAAAAAAAAAAAAAAAAAAAAAAAAAAAAAAAAAAAAAAAAAAAAAAAAAAAAAAAAAAAAAAAAAAAAAAAAAAAAAAAAAAAAAAAAAAAAAAAAAAAAAAAAAAAAAAAAAAAAAAAAAAAAAAAAAAAAAAAAAAAAAAAAAAAAAAAAAAAAAAAAAAAAAAAAAAAAAAAAAAAAAAAAAAAAAAAAAAAAAAAAAAAAAAAAAAAAAAAAAAAAAAAAAAAAAAAAAAAAAAAAAAAAAAAAAAAAAAAAAAAAAAAAAAAAAAAAAAAAAAAAAAAAAAAAAAAAAAAAAAAAAAAAAAAAAAAAAAAAAAAAAAAAAAAAAAAAAAAAAAAAAAAAAAAAAAAAAAAAAAAAAAAAAATCATGCAGAACTGGTTCAAGGCAAAAAAAAAAAAAAAAAAAAAAAAAAAAAAAAAAAAAAAAAAAAAAAAAAAAAAAAAAAAAAAAAAAAAAAAAAAAAAAAAAAAAAAAAAAAAAAAAAAAAAAAAAAAAAAAAAAAAAAAAAAAAAAAAAAAAAAAAAAAAAAAAAAAAAAAAAAAAAAAAAAAAAAAAAAAAAAAAAAAAAAAAAAAAAAAAAAAAAAAAAAAAAAAAAAAAAAAAAAAAAAAAAAAAAAAAAAAAAAAAAAAAAAAAAAAAAAAAAAAAAAAAAAAAAAAAAAAAAAAAAAAAAAAAAAAAAAAAAAAAAAAAAAAAAAAAAAAAAAAAAAAAAAAAAAAAAAAAAAAAAAAAAAAAAAAAAAAAAAAAAAAAAAAAAAAAAAAAAAAAAAAAAAAAAAAAAAAAAAAAAATCTGCCCTGGTTCAAGGCCTCGCCCTCCTTTCCGCTTACCCGGAGCGGGAGGCGTAGACTGCACCACAGTCAAGGAAGACCCAGGAGGACGCCATGGACATTCAAGAACGAACGCAGGGCTCGGTGGCCCTCATCGACGTCAGCGGCAAACTGGTCGCGGGCGAGCAAAGCGGAGAGCTCAAGGACAAAGTCAACAGCCTGATCTTCCAGGGACGCCGGCAGATCGTGCTGAACCTGGCTGGCGTCTCCTACATCGACAGCATGGGCCTCGGCGAGCTGGTCGCGGTGCACGCGACCGTGGCCAAGCAAGGGGGCCAGATTGTGCTCGTGGCGCTGACGACGCGCGTCCAGGACCTGCTGGCGATCTGCCGGTTGCTGACGGTGTTCGACGCCTTCGACACGGAAGCGGAAGCGCTGGCCAGCCTGCCGCCGGCGACCGGGGTGTGAAGTCTCGCCGCAGAATGCGCGCGGGTGGCTCAGCGATATGAGGCGACTGCAGCCGCTTGTTGAACGCTCTTGACTGATATCTATATTGATTGATATACATATGCCCATGCCGCGGCAACGACCGGAGGCGTTTGTCCCCCTCAAGAGCAACTGGTTCCATATCCTCATCTGCCTCGTCGAGGGCGAGCAACACGGCTACGGCATCATGCAGGACGTGCTGGAGCGCACCGAAGGCAAGGTACGCC
Organism: uncultured Acidobacteriota bacterium; assembly: GCA_963713655.1. Classification (GTDB taxonomy): domain Bacteria; phylum Acidobacteriota; class Vicinamibacteria; order Vicinamibacterales; family UBA2999; genus CAWEBF01. The sequence continues at coordinate 196 of CAVQMT010000018.1, read as the reverse complement.
TGTGGCCGGCGACGTTATATGGCTCCTTGAAACGCCTCATCGAAGCGGGACTGATCGTCGAATCCGGCGAACGCCAGGCGCCGGAGTTCGATGATGCGCGGCGCCGGTATACGAACTGACGCCAATGGGCCGGCGTGTGCTCGACCTCGAGAGTCAGCGCCTCAAGGACCTGGTCAGGGCCCTCGACGCGAGTCAT
>CAVQMT010000017.1:0-44598 GCA_963713655.1 uncultured Acidobacteriota bacterium | reverse complement strand
GCTGGCGCCTGGTCTTCACGCCGTCGCTCGACCACGACGACACCGTGGACCGCTACGCGGCCGAGATCTACTCGCTGGACCATTGGGCACTGGTGTGGTCGCGCGATCTGGGCCGGCCCGCCGTCCTCGGCGGCGAATGCACCGTGGATTTGAGCCAGTGGATCGCCACGCTTCCCGCGGGGAAGTACCAGATCGTCGTGCGCGCCGTCGACGACTCCACGAGCACCCAGAGCGCCAGCGCCACCTTCGACTTCGTCCGCTGAGATTGGAATCGGGTGCGGGAGCGCCGCCCTCGGCGCTCCTTACCTGAACCGATCGAGGATCCCCTTCAACTGCCGCTCGGCTTCGTTCCGCAGCCCGCGCTGCAGGGCCGCGGCCGCGTCGATCGTCACGCTCGGCGCGCTCAGCGTGCCGCCGAGCGCCACCGGCAGCACGATCCGGTTGCCCTCTTGCGTGAAGCGGCGCAGGTCGGTGCCGGCCTGCTGCGACAGGGCTTCGGACAGGGTCACGTTCATCCGCCCGTTCAGGGCGCCGGTGTCGAGATCCATCGTCCCGGTGCCGGCGCTGTCCATGTCGGGTGAGCGCAGGTTGAAGCTGTTCGCCCGCAGGATGGCGTTGGCGAGCGCGAAGCGCGCGTCGAGGCGATCGAAGCGATCGGTCGAGGCGGCGCGTTGGCTTCGGGCCGGCCGAAGAAGAGCACGATCGACCGCACCAGCCCGAGACGGCGCATCGCTGCCGTCGGTGATGTGCACGCTGCCGGTGCCGCGGGCGCTGGCCAGCACGGCGGAGAGATCGCGGCCGGCGCCCGACACGCTCGCTTCGCCCGAGAGCGTTCCGGACACGGTGTCCGGCGAGTTGCCGAACGCGGCGACCTGAGCCACGTCGATGCCGGCGAGCTTCGCGCGCAGGGTGGCGCTGATTTGCGTGCCCAGCCGCGCCTGGATTGAGCCGTCGTAGCGGCCGCCGAACAGCTCGAATGACAGCGGTGACAGCGCCACGCGGTCGCCCTCCACGGCCATGGTGCGCGGCGAACTGTCTGGCGTCGATGCCGGCCGCGCGGGCGGTCCGGACGCTGACGACGGCCTTCAGCCGTGACGGCGGCCCAGCGGCGCTGCTGCCGGCCGACGGCAGGAACGCCGCCGGCCAGCGCCAGCAGTTCGTCCACGTCGAGGCGGTTGGCGTCGATCCGCAGATCGGCGTCCACCCGGGGTTCGAACGCCACGGTTCCGGTGGCGCGTATCGACGTCGCGCCGGATTCGGCGGTCAGCTCGCGAACGAGCACGCGGGATCCCACCAGCGCCGACTCGGCCGAGATGGTCAGCTCGCGGCCCAGGCTGGACACCACCACGTCGTCGAGCACGATCGAGCTGACGGACACGATGCGGAAGCCGTCCGTCTCTCTCGCCGGGGAACTCCCGATGCCGCCGGCGGCGGCGCCGGAGCGGTCCCGCGCCCGAGCCTCGGCCCGGAGCGGCGAATGGCAGCGGCACGCGAAGCGGCAGCTCCAGCCGGCTGTTGCGAATGCGGATCTCCGCGTCCTCGACGCGGCGCGCCAGCAGAGCCAGGGGAGATGCGGCCAGGTCCACCTGCTCCAGGCGCAGGCGCGCCGGGCGGCCGACGCTGACCTGGCGCAAGGCGATGGCAACGCGCGGCCAGAGGCTGACGCGCGCGGAGGCGATCGTGACCGGCTGGCCCAGCCAGGCGCTGGCCTGCCGTTCGATCGCGCTGCGAATGCCGTCGCCCGAGAGCAACCAGTACAGCAGCGCCATCGCCGCGACTAGCAGCACGGCGAGAGAAGCGGCGACAATGCCGAAGACGCGGCGCATGATCGAGTTCGGCCTAGCCCATGCCTGAGTTGCCCGACATTCTCCTGTACATCCACGCGCTCGAGCCGCGCGTCGTCGGCCGCCGGATCGAAAGCATCCGGCTGGTCGCGCCGTTTCTGCTCCGGTCGTATCGGCACGCCGATTTCGGCGGCACAGGGCAGACGCGTCGTGGCGCTCGAACGGATGGGCAAGCGCGTGATCTTCGCGCTCGAGGGAGACGTCTACCTGGTCGTCCACCTGATGATCGCGGGCCGGTTCCGGTGGAAGCCGGCCGGCGCGGCCGTCCCCGGCAAGGTCGGCCTGCTGGCGCTCGATTTCGAGCACGGCACGCTGGTCCTGACCGAAGCCGGATCCACGCGCCGCGCCTCCCTGCACGTCGTCTCCGGGCGATGACGCGCTGCGCGCCCTCGATCCCGGCGGGCTCGAGGTGCTGGACGCCGATTGCGAGGCCTTCTCCGCCGCGCTGCGCCAGGAGAACCACACGCTGAAGCGGGCGATGACCGATCCGCACGTGCTGAGCGGGATCGGCAACGCCTACTCGGACGAGATCCTGCACGCCGCGCGGCTGTCGCCCTTCAAGCAGACGCAGTCGCTGACCGACGAGGAGATGGCGCGCCTGTTCGACGCCACGCGCGCGACGCTGCTGGAGTGGACGCGCCGGCTCCAGGACGAGGCCGGCGACGAGTTTCCCGAGAAGGTGACCGCCTTCCGCCCGGGCATGGCCGTGCACGGCCGCTACGGGCAGCCCTGCCCGGTGTGCGGCACGCCGGTGCAGCGCATCGTCTACGCCGCCAACGAAGCCAACTACTGCGCCACCTGCCAGACCGGCGGCCGGCTGCTCGCCGACCGGTCGCTGTCGCGCCTGCTCAAGGAGGACTGGCCGCGCACGCTCGAGGAACTGGAGCGGCGCCGCGACGCGGCTGTCGTCGCACTAGCCAGGCGGCCGCGTATCATCAGCACCTGTGTCCTCCGGAAATGACGCCCGACGCCATTACGTTCTTGCGATCGTGGCTGGTCGTCGCCAGCGGGCTCGGCGTCGTCGCGCAGCAGCCGGAGCTGCGCTTCGGCGGCGACGCCGAGGGCGGCGCGCCGTTCATGGAAGCCGATCCGCGCAATCCCTCGCAGGTCGTGGGGTTCGAGGTGGACATCGCGGAGCTGCTGGCCCGGGCGCTCGGCCGCACGCCGCGATTCGTGCAGTCGGCCTTCATCACCCTCGACGCGACCGCGGCGCGAGGCGACTTCGACATCGGCCTGAGCGGCGTCGAGGACACGGCGGTGCGGCGCAGCCGGCTCGCCGTCACGGTGCCCTACTACGAGTTCCGCGAGGTCCTGACGGTGCGGCGAAGCCGACGCGCCCGCGCTTTCGAACGCTGGCCGACCTGGCCGGCCGGCGCGTCGGCACGCTGGGCTCGACGCTGGCGTTCGACATCCTGCAGCAGGCCGGCAAGGCGCTCGGTCTCGTGGTCGTGCCGTACGAGGACGACGTGCATCCCTACAGCGACCTGGCCCTCGGCCGCCTGGACGCCGTGGTGCTGGACGCGGTGCTGGCCGAGCGCGGCGTCAAGCGCAACCCGGGTCTCGTCAACGCCGCCGCGTCGGTGGGCGTCGGCCACTACGTCGGCATCCTCGCGCCGGAAGCGACGGCGCTGCGCGACCAGATCGACGCGGTGCTGAAACAGGCGATGCGCGACGGCCGGCTCGAAGCGATCTTCCGCAAGTGGCGGCTCTGGAACGACGACCAGCCGCGCCTGTACGCGCGCGTGCTCGCGGGCTCGGCGATCACCACCGGACACGACGGCGCAGATCCGGCCGCCGAGGCAGCCGAGCCTGAGTCCGTGTGGGCGGCGACGCGGCAGTACCTGCCGTCGCTTCTCGGCGCGGCCGTCACCACGCTGCTGCTCTCGTGCGTGTCGATGGCGCTCGCCGTCGTCCTCGGCGTCCTGCTCGCCACCGGACGCGTGTACGGGTCGAGGCCGCTGGGCGTGGCGCTGACCGGCTGGGTGGAGCTGATTCGCGGCACGCCGCTGCTGCTGCAGCTGTTCGTCCTCTACTTCGGCCTCGCGGTGGTCGTGCAGCTGCCGGCGGTGGTGGCCGCGGTGCTGGCGCTGGGGCTGAACTACGCGCGCCTACGAAAGCGAGATCTACCGCGGCGCGCTTGAACGCCATCCCGCCGGGACAGCTCGACGCCGCGCGGGCGCTTGGCTTGAGCGACTGGCAGTCGCTGCGCTTCGTGCGTGGCCCGCAGGCGTTTCGTCTGGCGCTGGCGCCGATGACCAACGACTTCGTGGCGCTCTTGAAGGACAGCTCGCTGGTGTCGGTGATCACCGTGGTCGAGCTGACCAAGCAGACGTCGATCTTCGCGGTCAACATCGGCAGCTGGCTGGTGCCGGGCGCGCTGTGCGCGGCGATGTACCTGGCGCTGTCGCTGCCGCTGGCGCGGCTGGCGCGGCGGTTGGAGCGGCGGTGGCGGACGACGTAGGCGCCGTACGAGTCCGCGAGGTCTCGATGGCGCGGGCGTCGCGGACGATTCTGCACGACGTGTCGTTCGATCGCCGCCGCTGGCGAGCTGGTGGCGCTCGTCGGGGCCTCCGGGTCCGGCAAGACGACGCTGCTGCGCGCCATCGCCGGTCTGGAGCCGATTGCCGGCGGGCCGCATCGACGTCGCCGGATCGACGCTCGTGCCGGGCCCGCTGCCGGCCGGCGCGGCTCCGGCGGGAGCTGCACCGCGCGTCGGCGATGGTGTTCCAGTTCCACCACCTCTTCGCGCACCTCAGCGCGCTCGACAACGTCGTCGCTGGCGCCGGTGCAGGTGCTGCGGCAGCCGCGCGCGGCCGCCGAGCGCAAGGCGCGTCGAGCTGCTGGAGTCGCTCGGCGTCGGCCACCGGGCTGGCGCGATGCCGCACGAGTTGTCGGGCGGCGAGGCCCAGCGCGTCGCGATTGCGCGGGCGCTGGCGGTCGAGCCGCCGGTGCTGCTTGATGGACGAGCCGACCGCGTCGCTCGATGCCGGCCGGCGCGCCGACCTGGCGCAGGTCCTGCGCGGGCTGGCGGCCGGAGGCCGCACCGTCATCGTCGCCACGCACGACGAGGAATTCGTCCGCGCGGCCGCCGACCGCCGCATCGCGCTTGCGCAACGGATCCGTGGCGGAGGCGGTGATCCCGTGAGAGGTCTGGACTTGACGGAGCCTCGAGGTCGAAGGCGGAGCTGCTGGAGTATCCTGAGCGGCGGGCCGACGCCGCGCCCCCTCCCATATGCCGCATGTCCAAGAACACGGTTGAGACCACGGCGCTCTATGTCGAGCGCGACACCGATCGGCGGATCCGCCACCGGAACAAGCTGTATTACCGCGTCAACCACTGGCCGATCTGGATCTTCGTCTTCCTCATCGCGCCCGGCCCGCTGACGTTCGACCTGTTCGAGCGCGGCTTCGACGCGCGCTCGCATCGCCTGGCTGGCGCTCGTGCTGGTCGGCACCGGCATCGCCGGCCTGCGCGGCCGGCTGCCGGGCTGCGAGCCGGCCCCGTACATCATCCGCTTCACCGAGGACCGGCCCAACCCGCTCTATCGCCGCATCTGCTACACGACCGCGTGGGGCGAAGCGATCGCGTTCGCCGTGCTGAACGTCGCGGGCTTGCCTGGGCCGTCGTGACCGGCGAGTGGCGGCTGAAGCAGCTGTACGAAGTGGGGTACTTCCCGATCGCCGGCACGGTCTGGCTGCTGGGCGCCCTGGGCCAGCTGCCGCGCGTGCGCGCGTCCACGGTCAACGAGGGCCACGAGCGCCGCTACTTCTACGGCTCGGTGTGGGCGGTGGCCATCGCGCAGCCGGTGCTCGGCATCCTGTGGAAGGTGCTGCCGCCGACGAGGAGCGCTGACCTGGTGAAGCTGGCGGTGTTCGTCGGCATCCTGGCGTGCGTCGGCTACGCCGCGCGGCTGGGCCTGCTGCCGCGCACGCGGCCGATCCTCCCGGGCGAGTGGGCGATCGACTGAAGGTGCCGAGTCGAGCCTGCTGATGAACGACACCGTGGACGCGCTGACCTCGCCGACGCTCAAGAACCTGCGCGAGCACTGGTGGGACGACGCGTTCACGGAGTTCCTGGCCGAGACGCTGCGGCCGCGGCCCGGCAACCGCATCCTGGACGTCGGCTGCGGCGAGGGCCTGGCCGAAGTGGCCATCGGCCGGCTGCAGGTGTCCCAGGTGCGGCTCTACGGCGTCGATCTGGTGCCGGCCAAGGCCGCGGCGGCCAAGCGCGTCACCGAGTCGCACAACCAGCGCGTGAGCTTCGCCGCCGGCGACGCCGCGCGGCTGCCCTTCAAGGACGAGAGCTTCGACTCCACCTTCTGCGTGGCGGTGCTGCAGCACGTCGCCGCAGGTGGCCGGCGCCGCCGCCGAGATTTCGCGCGTCACCGCTCCCGGCGGGCGGGTCGTGATCGTGGAGCCCGACAACGCCGCGCGCTACACCTACAGCTCGCTGCCGTCGGGCGGGCGCGCGTTCGCCGAAGCCGCCCGCTTCTTCGCGGCCCTGGCCGCCGCGCGGGCCGAAGCCACCGATCCGTCGATCGGCCCCAAGATGGCCATGATGATGGCCGACGCCCGCATCGAGCCGCTGGCCGTGCGCCTCTTCCCCGTGTCGCACGTCCAGCTGGGCTGCCCGCGCGACGAGGTGTGGGCGGCGCGCCGGGCGCGGGTCGAGCAGACCCTCTCCTCGAGCCCGGCGCGCGGAGGTGCGTGCCAGCGGTGAAGCGTACCTCCGCGCGCTCGAGGTCGTACCAGGACGAATCACGTGCGGCGGCCGAACGCTGCGTCGAGATTCAGCACACCACGCTCTTTGCGACCGTTGGCCAGAAAGAAGAGTAACGGTGGGGCTTCCGGCTCCCGGCTTCCGGCTTCCGGAAGTCCCACGGTCCGCGCACGCCCGGAAGGCCACGACGGCTGGGACGACTACGCGCCGTTCTACGACTGGGAAAACGCGCGCACGCTGGGCCGGCGCGATCTGCCGTTCTGGCGCACGGTCGCGCGGCAGGTGGGCGGCCCGGTGCTGGAGCTCGGCTGCGGCACCGGCCGTCTGTCGATTCCGCTGGCTCGCGCCGGCGTGCCGATTGTCGGCATCGACCGCTCGGAGCCGATGCTGGCGCGCGCGCGGCGGCGCGCCTCGCGTGCGGGGCTCGCGGCGCGGCTGCCTCTCATCCGCGGCGACATCCGATTCCTCCCGTTCGCAGCCGGCCGGCGGCGCGTCGCCCCGTTCGCGATGGTGCTGGCGCCGTACGGCATGCTGCAGTCGCTGCTGCGCGAACGCGACCTGATGGCGACGCTGGCCGCGGCGCATCGCGTTCTGGAGCCGGGCGGCACGCTCGGCATCGAGCTCGTGGCCGACCTGCCCTCGTGGGCCGAATACAAGAAGCGCGTCAGCCTGTCGGGCTGGCGCGGCCGCACCGGGCGGCGCGCGCGTGTCGCTGGTCGAGAGCGTGCGGCAGGATCGTGCGCGGCGGCTGACGATCTTCGACCAGGAGTTCACCGAGCGGCGCGGCCGCTCGAAGGCCGTGCGCACCTTCTCGCTGGCGTTCCGCACGCTGTCGGTGCCGCAGATGGTGCGCCGGCTGGAGACGTCCGGCTTCGAGATCTCGGCGCTGCTGGGGGACTACAAGGGGCGCGCGTGGGATCCGCGCGCCGACGTCTGGGTGATTCTGGCGAAGAAGCCGTTGGTCGTTAGTCGTTAGTCGTTGGTCGTGGCCGAAAGAACGTCTCCGGGCCCGTGGCCTGTAGCCCGGAGCCTGGAGCCCCTCCCGTGTCCGTGGCAGAATCAGGCCGCACTCTCGTTTCGGAGGCCGCGAATGTCACCTACCCGGCGCGACTTCATCAAGACCACGGCAGCCGCCACTGCGTCGCTCGCGCTCCAGCCGAGTCAGCGCGTGGCCGCGCAGACGCTGGCCGCGCCCAGCGCCGATCCGCTGGCGCTCGAACTGGCCAACGCCGCGCTGGACGCGGCGCGCTCGGCCGGCGCGTCCTACGCCGACGTGCGCGTCGGCCGCTATCGCCGGCAGAACGTGTCGACGCGCGAGCGCAACGTCACCGGCGTCAGCGACAACGAATCCTATGGCCTCGGCGTGCGCGTGCTGGTGGATGGCAGCTGGGGCTTTGCCGCCACCAGCCAGATGCGGCGCGCGGGCGCGCAGCAGGCGGCGCTGTCGGCGGTGGTGCTGGCGAAGGCGGCGCGCGCCGTGAGACGCCATCGTGTCGAGCTGGCGCCGGTGACGCCGGTCCGCGGCACGTGGATCACGCCGGTGCGCAAGGATCCGATCGACGTCCCGGTGGAAGAGAAGATCGCGCTGCTGCTCAAGGCCAACGAGGCGGCGCTCAAGGTGAAGGGCGTCGGCTTCGTCACCTCGTCGGTGCAGTCGCTGCGCGAGATCAAGACGCTGGTGACGTCCGAGGGCACCAACGTCACGCAGACGTTCATCCGCGTCGGCCCCGCGTTCATGGCCACCGCCGTCGGGCAGCGGCGACTTCCAGACCTTCGAGGAGGAGCTGGCGCCGCGGGGCGAGGGCTGGGACTACGTGGAGTCGCTGGACATGCCCGGCAACGCCGAGCGCTGGGCGTCGATGGCGGTCGAGAAGCTGGCGGCGCAGGAGCGTCGAGGCCGGCGCCTACGACCTGATCCTCGAGCCCACCAACCTGTGGCTGACGATCCACGAATCGATCGGCCATCCCACCGAGCTCGATCGCGCGCATCGGCGAGGAGGCCAACTACGCCGGCACGAGCTTCGTCGCCCCGCCCGAGAAGGTGATCGGCAAGCTGACCTATGGCCCGGCACAGATGAACGTGCAGGCCGATCGCACGCAGGAGGGGTCGTTGTCGCGAGTGGCGTGGGACGACGAAGGCGTGCCGGCCGATCGCTGGCTGCTGATCGAGAAGGGCGTCTTCAAGGACTACCAGACCACGCGCGAGCAGGCCGCGAAGATCCAGAAGCTGACCGGCGTGTCGCGCTCGCACGGCTGCTCCTACGCCGAGTCGTGGGACGCGGTGCAGTTCCAGCGCATGCCCAACGTGTCGCTGCTGCCGGGCGAGCAGGACATCTCGCTGGCCGACATCATCGCCGCGACCGACCGGGGCATCGTGATCAAGAACCGCGGCTCCTGGTCGATCGACCACCAGCGCTACAACTTCCAGTTCTCCGGCCAGGCCTACTACGAAGTGCGCAACGGCAAGGTGGTGGGCATGCTGCGCGACGTGGCCTACCAGAGCAACACGCCGGTGTTCTGGAACGCGATGGACATGATCGGCGGCAAGTCGTCCTACTGGCTCGGGCGGCGCCTTCAACGACGGCAAGGGCGAGCCGTCGCAGATCAATTCGGTGAGCCACGGCTGCGTGCCGGCTCGCTTCCGCAACGTGCGCATCCTGAACACGGCGAGGAATTCATGAGAGGGCTCCAGGCTCCAGGCTCCGGGCTCCAGGCTCCAGGCAGGCACAGAAGGCAGTCGGCGACAGGAGGCCGGATCGACGCTGCTGTCGCGCCAGGAGGCGCAGGCGCTGACCGCGCGGGTGCTGAAGATGAGCGCGGCCGACGCCACCCGGGTGACCGTCGTCAGCTCCCGCGGCGGCAACACGCGCTTCGCCGACGCCAGCATCACCACGTCGGGCGGCATCGAAGACACCTCGGTCACGGTCACCGCCACGGTGGGGCGGCGCCGTGCGTCGGCGTCGACCAACGTGCTCGACGACGCGTCGTTGCAGCGCACGGTGGATCTGGCCGCACGTCTGGCGCGCCTCGCGCCCGAGGACCCCGAGCTGATGCCCGAGCTCGGGCCGCAGACCTACGCCACCGTGTCCGCGTTCGTCGGCCGCACGGCCGACCTCGATCCCGAGACGCGCGCGGCCGCCGTGCGCCGATCGGTCGACGCCGCCAACGCCGCCGGCAAGCCGGCGGGGCAGATCTTCAGCGCCGGGTTCCTGGACGCCAACGCCCGCGTGATCGCGGTGGCGACGAGCGCGGGCCTGTTCGCCTATCACCGCAGCACCGCCGCCGACTTCTCGGTGACGGCGCGGACGCCCGACGGCACCGGCAGCGGCTGGGCGCGGGCGGGGCGCGTGACTGGGCCGCGGTGGATCCGGCGGCCATTGGCCGCGTCGCCGCGCAGAAGGCGGTGGCCAGCCGCAACCCGCAGGCGATCGAGCCCGGCTTCTATACGGCCGTGCTCGAGCCGCAGGCCGTGAACGACCTGGTGGAGCTGCTGGCGCCGGCCTTCAACGCCCGCAACGCCGACGAAGGGCGCAGCCCGTTCTCGAAGCCGGGCGGCGGGACGCGGCTGGGCGAGAAGGTGATGGACGAGCGCGTGACGCTGTACTCGGATCCCGCCGATCCGGCGCTGCTCGGACAGCCCTTCGACAACGAGGGCCTGCCGATCGACCGCGTGGTGTGGATCGAGAAGGGCGTGCTCCGCAACCTGTCGTACTCGAGGTTCTGGGCGCAGAAGCTCAATCGGCAGCCCACGGGCAACGCGCTTCGCGGGCGGCCTCGCGCTGACCGGCGGCGCGAAGTCTACTGAAGAGATCATCGCCGGCTGCGAGCGCGGGATCCTGGTGACCCACTTCTTCTACATCCGATCGCTCGAGCCGCGCACGGTGCTGCAAACGGGTCTGACGCGCGACGGCACGTTCCTGATCGAAAAGGGCAAGATCACCAGGGCGCTCAAGAACTTCCGGTGGAACGAAAGCCCGCTGCTGATGCTGAACCGGCTCGAGGACATCAGCCGCTCCGAGCCCACCGCGGCCGGCCGCCTGATGCCGGCGGTGCGCGTCAGCCGGTTCGACTTCAGCTCGCTGTCCGACGCGGTGTAGAAGGCCCAGCGCTGTGCGCTAGGCCTTCGGGCAGTGTCTTTTTGCGCGCTTCGCGCGCGGGTGGCGGGCTGGTGATATCATCAGCGGTCGCTTTCCCGTTGTATCCATTGGAGTTCCCGCATGTCAGGCCATTCCAAGTGGCACACCATCAAGCACAAGAAAGGTGCCGCTGACGCCAAGCGTGGAAAGATCTTCACGCGCGTCATCAAAGAACTGACGGTTGCCGCCCGAAACGGCGGCGGCGACCCGAACATGAACCCGCGGCTGCGCACGATCATCGCCGAGGCCAAGGCCGCCAACATGCCGCGCGAGAACATCGAGCGCGCCATCCGGCGCGGCACGGGCGAAGAGCCGGGCGTGTCGTACGAGGAGATCACCTACGAGGGCTACGGGCCCGGCGGCGTCGCCATCCTGATCCAGGTCCTCACCGACAACAAGAACCGGTCGGTGGGCGAGATCCGTCATCTCCTCGGCAAGTACAACGGCAACCTCGCGGCCGAGAACAGCGTCGCCTGGATGTTCACGCGCAAGGGCCAGGTCTACGTCGAGAAGGACAAGGCCGACGAGGAAAAGCTGCTCAACGCGGCGCTCGAGGCCGGGGCCGACGACGTGACCGACGACGGCGGCGCCTGGGAAGTGATCAGCCCGCCGGAAAGCTTCGAGGCCGTGCGCGACGCGGTGAAGGCGCTGGGCGTCGAGCCGGTCAGCGCCGAGGTGGCGATGGTGCCGCAGAACTACGTGAAGCTGCAGGGCACCGACGCGCGCACCATGCTGAAGCTGATGGAGATGCTCGACGATCACGACGACGTGCAGCACGTCTGGGCCAACTTCGACATCGAGGAGAAGGAAATCGAGGCCTCGCTGGCGTGAAAGTGTTCGGCATCGACCCCGGGTCCGAGCGCACCGGCTACGGCTGCGTGGAGACCGACGGTCGGCGCCATCGCCTCGTGATCTTCGGGACGATCTCGGCCAAGGCCGGCGACTCGTTCCCGGCCCGCCTGGCCCGCATCCACCGCGAGCTGTCGTCGCTCCTGGCCACCTGCCGCCCCGACTGCGTGGCGGTCGAGAACGTGTTCCACGCCGCCAACGTCCGCAGCGCGCTGAAGCTGGGACACGCGCGCGGCGTGGCGATGCTGGCGGCCGTCGAGGCCGGTTGCGAGGTGGCCGAATACACGCCGGCCGAGGTGAAGCGGGCGGTGGTCGGCTATGGCCGCGCCGAGAAGCACCAGGTGCAGCAGATGGTGAAGCTGCTGCTCGGCCTCGACCGCGCGCCGAGCCCGCACGACGCCAGCGACGCGCTGGCCGTGGCGCTGTGCCACGCGCACTCGGCGCCGCTCGCCGGCCTGGCGCGGGCCGTGTCGGCGGCTGACGCCCGCGCGGCGCTGGCCGCGCGCAGCCAGCCCGCGCGCGCGGCTGCCGCGCACGTGGCGGCAGTATCGTCCGCCCGCGCACGGATGATCGGATTCCTTCGCGGCCAGATCCTCGAGAAGCAGCCGAACCGCCTGATCGTGGACGTGCACGGCGTCGGCTACGACGTCCACGTGCCGCTGTCCACCTACTACCAGATCGGCGAGGAAGGCTCCGAGGTGGCGCTGCGCGTCTACACGCACGTGCGCGAGGAAGCGCTGCAGCTGTACGGGTTCCTGACCGACCTCGAGCGCCAGCTGTTCGAGCGCCTGATCGGCATCAGCGGCATCGGCCCGAAGCTGGCGGTGGCGCTGCTGTCCGGGCATGGAGCCGCGGGACCTGCTGGGTGCCGTGCAGCGGGCCGATGTCGCGCGGCTGACGGGGGTGCCCGGCATCGGCAAGAAGACCGCCGAGCGCATCGTGCTGGAGCTGAAGGACCGCGTCGCCGGCCTGGGCCTCTGCGCCGGCAGCCGAGGCGCCCGCCGCCAGCCCCGAGGATCAGCTGAAGGGCGACGTGCTCTCCGCGCTGCAGAACCTCGGCTATCATCGGCCCTTGGCCGAGAAAGCCGTCGAAGCGGCGCTCGCCGAAGCCGCGGCCGATGCATCCGCATCGTTCGAGCGGGTGTTCAAGCGCGCCCTCCGCGCGCTGATGCGGCCCGTGACGGCCGTCGCCACCACCTGTGCCTGAACGAGTGATTGCCGGCGGCCGTGCCGACGAGGACGCGGGATACGAGGCTGGCCTTCGTCCGCGCTCGCTCGACGAGTACATCGGCCAGGACCGGATCCGCGACAACCTGCGAGGTGTCGGTGGCCGCCGCGCGCGGCCGGCGCGAGGCGCTGGATCACGTGCTGCTGTACGGCCCCCCGGGTCTCGGCAAGACCACGCTCGCCTACGTGATCGGCGCCGAGATGGGCGTGAGTGTGCGCGCCACCGCCGGCCCGGTGATCGAGAAGCCCGGCGATCTGGCCGGCATGCTGACCGACGCTCCAGGCCCACGAGGTGCTGTTCATCGACGAGATCCACCGGCTGGCGCCCGCGATCGAGGAGATCCTCTATCCGGCGATGGAGGACTTCGAGCTCGACATCGTCATCGGCGAGGGCCCGAGCGCCCGGTCGGTGAAGGTGGAGCTGCAGAAGTTCACCCTGGTCGGCGCCACCACGCGCGCCGGGCTGCTGACGGCGCCGCTGCGCTCGCGCTTCGGCATCGTCCACCGGCTGGACTTCTACAACGAGACCGACATCGTCGAGATCGTCCGGCGCTCGGCGCGGATCCTGGCGTGCCGATCGACGACGACGCCGCGCGCGAGGTGGGCCGGCGGTCGCGCGGCACGCCGCGCATCGCCAACCGGCTGCTGCGGCGCGTGCGCGACTACGCGCAGGTGCGCGCCGACGGCACCATCACCACCGAGGTGGCGCGCGCCGCGCTGTCGCTGCTCGAGGTGGACGAGCACGGCTTCGACGAAGTGGACCGCAAGCTGCTGCGCACCATCATCGACAAGTTCGGCGGCGGCCCGGTCGGCGTCAACAGCATCGCCGCGGCGATCCACGAAGAGAAGGACGCCATCGAAGACATCTACGAGCCGTTCCTGATTCAGGCCGGCTTCCTCGATCGCACGCCGCGCGGCCGCGTGGCCACCGCGCGTGCCTACGAGTATTTCGGGCTCACGCCCCCTCGGAAGGACCCTCGCCTGTGGTGACACCCGCTCCCCGAACGGTCGCGCGCGCGCGCATCTCCAGCCTGGCGATCTACGTGCCGCCACGCCTGCTGACCAACGCCGACCTGGAGAAGATGGTGGACACGAGCGACGAGTGGATCCAGCAGCGCACCGGCATCAAGCAGCGCCACATCGTCGATCCCGGCGTCGCCACCTCGGATCTCGCCACCGAGGCGGCGCGGAAGGCGATCGAGCGCGCCGGGCTGACGCCGCCGGACATCGACTTCATCGTCGTCGGCACCACCACGCCCGACATGTCGTTCCCCAGCACCGCCTGCCTGGTGCAGCACAACATCGGCGCCACACGCGCCTGGGGCTACGACCTCTCGGCCGCGTGCTCCGGCTTCACCTACGCGCTGACCACCGCCGCCAACATGGTGGGCGACCGGCGCGCAGCAAGCACGCGCTGGTGATCGGCGCCGACGTGATGTCGAGCATCATCGACTACACCGACCGCGCCACCTGCGTCATCTTCGGCGACGGCGCCGGCGCCGCGGTGGTCGAGGCTTCCACCGAAGACGGGGTCGGCATCATCGACTTCGAGAACTACGTCGACGGCAGCGGCGGCCAGGCGCTGAAGATGCCCGGCGGCGGCAGCCGTCATCCGGCCTCGCACGAGACCATCGACCAGCGCCTCCACTACGTCAAGCAGGACGGCCAGACCGTGTTCCGGTTCGCGGTCCGCAACACCGAGGAGGCGTGCCGCCGCCTGCTCGAACGGAACAAGGTGTCGCCCGACGACATCGACCTGTTCGTGTCCCACCAGGCCAACCGCCGCATCATCTTCGCCGCCGCCGAGAAGCTGGGCGTGCCGGAGAAGAAGGTGGTGATCAACATCGAGCAGTACGGCAACACCACTGCGGCCACGATTCCGCTGGCGCTCAACACCGCGGTCGAGGACAAGCGGCTGAAGAAGGGCGATCTCCTGCTGATGGTGTCGGTCGGAGCCGGCTTCACGGTCGGCGCCATGCTGCTGCGCTGGGGGTTGAAAGAGTAGAAGGCACAAGGCACAAGGCAAAAGGCCAGAAGGCGGAACCAAGAGGTCGGAGTGAAAGGCGCGAAGATCCCGACCGATCGGGACAACGTGATCGTCAGGGTGGGCGGCCAGGAAGTGCGGCTGACCAACCTGCGCAAGCCGTTCTGGCCCGCGCTGGGGATCACCAAGGGCGGACTGCTCCAGTTCTACCTCGACGTCGCGCCGTTTCTGCTGCCGCACATCAAGGACCGGGCGATGGTGATGCGGCGCTACCCCGACGGCGCCGACGGCCCGTCCTTCTTCATGAAGGAGGCGCCGACGCCGCGGCCGCCGTGGATCCGCATCTGTCCGATCGAACACGGCGAGGGCAAGGTGGTGCGCTTCCCGGTGATCGACGACGAGCCGTCGCTGCTCTGGTGCGTGAACCTTGGCTGCATCGACCTGAACCAGTGGTATTCGCGCTGCGACGACGTCGATCGGCCCGACTACCTCCACTTCGATCTCGACCCCAGCGAGGGCGCCGGGTTCGACCTGGTGCGGAAGGCGGGTCTCATCGTCCGCGACGCGCTGACCACGCTGGGCATGAAGCCGTACGTGAAGACCAGCGGCTCGCGCGGCCTGCACGTCTACGTGCCGATCGTCCGCGGGCCGCTGCAGGACGACGTGCTGACGTTCACCAAGGCGCTGGCCACGGAGCTGGCGGGCCGGAACCCGAAGGTCCTGACGGTGGAGTACCGCAGGTCGATCCGGCCGCGTGGCCGCGTGCTGGTGGACTATCGACAGAACGCCTGGGGCCAGACGCTGGCGAGCATCTATTCGGTCCGCCCCAAGCCGAAGGCCACCGTGTCGATGCCGCTGACGTGGGACGAGGTCGAGGCCGGCGCGGAGATCGAAGACTTCCGCGTGGACAACGTCCGCGAGCGCCTGGACCGACTCGGCGACCTGTGGAAGCCGATCCTGGCCGCGAAAGGCCGGACCAATCTCGGGAAGTTCTTCGGGAAGACATCGTGAAAGGCAAACGGCGAAGCCTCGCCAGATGAACGTTTCGGATTTCGACTTCGAGTTGCCGCGCGACCAGATCGCACAGGAGCCGGCACCGCGCGGCGCCAGCCGCCTGCTGGTGCTGGATCGCTGGATCCGGCGCCATCAGCCACACGGTTTTCAGCCGCATCGCCGAGTTCCTGCGCGCCGGCGACCTGCTGGTCGTGAACGACACGCAAGGTGTTTCCGGCCCGGCTGATCGGCCGCCGCGTGCCGAGCGGCGGGGCGGTGGAGTGCCTGCTGATGGGCACCGGCGCAGCCGGTCGAGCCGGCGCTGCCGGCGCGGAGGAGTGGGACGCGCTCGTGCATCCCGGCCAGAAGCTGAAGCCCGGTTCACGAATGGTGTTCGAGGGCAATGGCGCGACGCTCGAGGGCGAGATCCTGGAACAGCGGTTTCACGGCCGCCGGCGCGTCCGGCTGCGTGCGGCCGGCGGCCGGACGCGTGGCGGAGGTCGTGGACGCGCTGGGCCACGTGCCGCTGCCGCCGTACATCGACCGCGCGGATCGGCCCGAGGATCGCGATCGCTACCAGACCGTCTATGCGCGCGAACGCGGCTCGATTGCCGCGCCGACCGCCGGTCTGCATTTCACCCCCGCGCTGCTGACGGAACTGGCCGCCAAGGGCATCGAGCGCACGCAGGTCACGCTGCACGTGGGCTACGGCACGTTCAAGCCGGTCCGCACCGAGGACGTCGAGGAGCACACGGTCGACCCGGAGGCGTTCGAGGTTACCGCCAGAGGCGGCGAGCGCCATCTCGCGGGCGCGGCGGGAAGGACGGCGCGTGATCGCCGTTGGCACGACGACCACCCGCGTGCTGGAGTCTCTGGAGCGGTCCGAATCTGGCGACGTCGTTTCCGCCAGCGGCGAGACCGGCATGTTCATCTACCCTGGCCATCGCTTCCGCGTCGTGGACGGCCTGGTCACCAACTTTCACCTGCCGCGCTCGTCGCTGCTGATGCTGGTGGCCGCGCTCGGCGGGCGCGAAGCCGTGCTGCGAGCGTACGGCGAGGCCGTGGCCCGCGGCTACCGCTTCTACAGCTACGGCGATGCGATGCTGGTGCTGTAGACGGTCCTTGGTCTTGGTCCGTTCGGTCTTCGGTGCTCGCAGTCCACGAACGTGCAGAACTAGCAGTTCCGACTAGGACGGGCTAAGGACCAAGGACGGACTAAGGCCCAAAGGACCGACCAGTACCGAAGAACCGAAGCACTGAAGGACTGATAGAATCCGGCCCTCTCGATGCCCTTTCCCTACGAAGAGTTCGACCTCTCCCACGTGCGCACCTACCCGCTGGCCGGAAGGGCCAGCAAGGCCAGCGCCGGCGATTTCGCGCGACCGACGCAGCCGGGCGCGAGCTTCGCGAGCTGGTTCGATTCGCTGCCGGCCATTCTCGGCGCCGCCGACGTGCGGCGCGTGGTGGACGCGCTGGTCAGCGGCACAAGCGCGCGGGCCGGGGGATCGTGTGGGGCATCGGCGCGCACGTGATCAAGACCGGCGTCTCGCCGGTGCTGATCGACCTGATGCAGCGGGGCTATGTGTCGGCGCTGGCGATGAACGGCGCCGGCGTGATCCACGACTTCGAGGTGGCGCTCGCGGGGGCGACCTCGGAGGACGTGGACGAAGCGCTGGGCCCCGGACGGTTCGGTATGGCCGAGGAGACCGGCTCGCAGCTGAACGCGATTGCCGAGCGTGCGTCCGCCGACGGTCAGGGGCTCGGCCAGGCCGTCGCGCGGTTCCTGGCCGACGCGCAACCCGCTGCACGCCGACAACAGCATCGCGGTGGCCGCGCACCGGCTCGGCATCCCGCTCACCGTGCACGTGGCGATGGGCACCGACATCACGCACATGCATCCGCAAGCCTCGGGCTCGGCGATCGGCGACACGAGCCTGCGCGACTTCCGCTATTTCACCTCGTCGGTGGCGCGGCTGGATGACGGCGTCTACCTGAACTGCGGATCGGCGGTCGTGCTGCCCGAGATCTTCCTCAAGGCGGTGGCGCTGGCGCGCAACCGCGGCATCGCGCTCGACGGGCTGACGACGGTCAACATCGACTTTCAGCGGCTGTATCGGCCGATGACCAACGTGGTGTCGCGGCCGGTGGCCGGCACCCGCGGCGTGGGCATCTCGCTCGTCGGCCACCACGAGATCCTGATCCCGCTGATTGCCGCCGCGGTCCTGGAGCGGGAGCGGCTCCAGAGTAGACGGTCGATCAGCCCGACCTGAGAGACAAGCCTTAGAGTCATCAGAGCGGACGCGATCGCGTCCGGCCTGGGCCTGTGCGTGCTGGGCTTCCACCAGGTCGCGCACTGTGGGCGGCAGCATGCCCCCCAAGGCGTCTTCGAAGGTCTTGACCGTGTTCTCCTCGCTCTTCTTGGCCTCCGACAGCATGGCGCGCTCGGAATGTCCCATCAGCGAATCCTTCATCGCCATCCACCGGCGATGCAGTGCCCCATGCCATGTCCCCTCGGTGATCACCGCGCTGCCCCCGCCGAGGCGGCGGGCGTGCGGCAGCAGATCGTTCGCGAACTGCGCCCGCTGCTCCGCCAGCTCGCCGAAGAGGGCGCGCAGCTTCCCGTCGGAGACGTGCGTGGCGGCGAAGCGCAGGGTCTGCTCCTCGTCGCGGCACATTCCGATCAGGTGATCCAACACCCAGCGTTCGTCGTGGTCGCTCATGTCTCCTCCCCGCGATGTCGATCGCGCCGCTGCGCGACGTGGCGCCGAAAGCGGAAACGCCCGCCGGGCGGCGCGCGAATGGTGCTGCCGCGGGCCGCCCGATCGGGCGTTTCTCTGCGCTGTCGCGCGTCCCGGCCAAGGGTCGGGACCAGTTCCCTGCAGAACAGGGTCCCGAAGGCCCCCCTGCAGGGTCTGACTGTCGGGAAATCTGCGCGTCCGAGGCCACGTACCCGCCTCGAGACGCGCCACGCTAGATCGGCGGCGTGTCCACGGTCACCTCCGAAGGATTGACTGAGGTTGACGTCTCATGTCTACGCCTGCCCCGAGGCGATGTCAAGCTCTGGCGAGGCTTTCGCTGCGGTACAATCGGAGTTTCCTGCCGGAGTAGCTCAGCCGGTTAGAGCACGCGTCTCATAAGCGCGGGGTCGGCGGTTCGAGTCCGCCCTCCGGCACCATTTCAAGGCTTCAGGCCCCAGGCCCCAGGCTCCAGGCTCTTGCGAAGCCGGAAGCCGGAAGCCGGAAGCCAAGGGGAGCTCGCCCCGTGCACTCCGCGCTTCAGCAGCAGGTTCGGCGCACGCTGACCCGGCACGACCTGTGCCCCCCGGGCAGCCGTGTGCTGGTCGGCCTGTCGGGCGGGTCGGATTCGGTCGGCTTGCTGCTGCTGCTGCGGGACGCGTCGGCGCACGGCGGGTTTCAGCTTGCCGGCGCGGCGCACTTCAATCACGGCGCGCGGGCAACGTCGGAACGGGACGAGGACTTCTGCCGCGACCTGACGTCCCGGCTCGACGTGCCATTCCTGCGCGACGGCGCCGACGTCCGGCGGGTGGCGGAAACCGAGCGGACTTCGTTCGAGGATTGCGCCCGGCGTCTCCGCTATGCCTTCCTGCACCGGGCGGCGCAGGACCTGGGCGCCGATCGCGTGGCGGTGGGCCACACCCGTGACGACCAGGCCGAGACGTTCCTGCTGAAGCTGGCGCGCGGCGCCGGCGCCACCGGGCTGGGCGCGGTCTACCCGCGGCGGGGCGAGGTGATCCGGCCGCTGCTGGACGTGTCGCGCGAGGACGTCCGGAGCTGGCTGCGCGAGCGCGGCCAGGCGTGGGTCGAGGACGAGACCAACGCCGATTTGCGCAATCCGCGCAACCGGATTCGTCATCGGGTCCTGCCCGAGCTGGACGCCGCCTACGGCGGGCCGACACGCGCCCAGCTGGCCCGTGCGGCAGAGTTGGCACGAGAGGACGGCCAATGGCTCGACGCGCAAGCCGCGGCCCGGTTGGACGTGCTGGGGCGTAAAGGCCCGGACTGCCTGGAGTTCGATGCCGCGGCCCTCCTGGTCGAGCCGGCTCCGCTCCGCCGCCGTCTCCTGCTACAGGCGATGCGATCGATGGCCGACGGGCGGGAAGTCGGCCTCGAGCACGTCGAATCCGCCGTGGAAGTGCTACGGGGGGAGCGCCGTGGAGCCGATGTTCCGGGAAGCAGGTGGGAACTTCGGCGGCCGAATCTGGTCTTATACAGACAAGGGCGAGGCTCAGCCTAGGGCACGCGGAAAGGCTTCGCCCCGCCACGGGCAGTGTCTGATTGCTCCGCGTGCAGCGGGGCGCAGGCGCCCGAAGGTGATACTCTAAGATCGAGACGTTGACCCCAGCCGGACCCTGGTGAATCGGCCAGAACAGGCGGCGAAGACCCGGGGTTGGGAGGGAAGTGAACGGTGAATTCTACGCTCAAGAGCCTGGCGTTCTGGATGGTCCTGGTCGTGCTCGGGGGCTTGGCGTGGAACTTTTCCTCCAAGTACCAGACGGCGGCCAAGCCGTTGAGCTTCAGTGAGTTCATGGCATCGGTCGATGCCGGCCAGGTGGAGCGCGTCACCATCACGGGCAACGACATCACCGGCGTCAACAAGGCCAACGAGAACTTCCGCACCTACGCGCCGCCGCAGTACGAAGGGCTGGCGAACAAGCTGATCGAACGCAACGTCGTGGTGACCGCGCGGCAGCCGACCGACAGCCCGTGGGCGGCCCTCCTGTATACCTGGGCGCCCATCCTGCTGATGATCGGGTTCTGGCTGTTCTTCATGCGCCAGATGCAGAGCGGCGGCAACAAGGCGCTGTCGTTCGGCAAGAGCAAGGCGAAGCTGTCGTCGAGCGCGCAGAAGAAGGTCACGTTCAAGGACGTCGCCGGCGTGGACGAGGCCAAGGACGAACTGCAGGAGATCATCGACTTCCTGCGCGAGCCGCAGAAGTTCCAGAAGCTCGGCGGCCGCATCCCCAAGGGCGTGCTGCTGATGGGCCCCCCGGGAACCGGCAAGACGCTGCTGGCGCGCGCCGTCGCCGGCGAGGCCAACGTGCCGTTCTTCTCGATCAGCGGCTCGGACTTCGTGGAGATGTTCGTCGGCGTCGGCGCGTCGCGCGTCCGCGATCTGTTCGAGCAGGGCAAGAAGAACGCGCCCTGCATCGTGTTCATCGACGAGATCGACGCCGTCGGGCCGCCATCGCGGCGCCGGCCTCGGCGGCGGCCACGACGAGCGCGAGCAGACGCTGAACCAGCTGCTCGTCGAGATGGACGGCTTCGAGTCCAACGAGGGCGTGATCCTGGTGGCGGCCACCAACCGGCCCGACGTGCTCGACCCGGCGCTGCTGCGCCCGGGCCGCTTCGACCGCCGCATCGTGGTGAACCGTCCCGACGTCAAGGGCCGCGAAGGCATCCTGGCGGTGCACACCAAGAAGATTCCGCTGGCCGACGACGTGGACATCGCCGTGCTGGCGCGCGGCATCGTCCGGCTTCTCCGGCGCCGACCTGGCGAACCTGGTGAACGAGGCGGCGCTCAACGCCGCGCGCTACAACCAGAAGGTCGTGCGCATGCACGACTTCGAGTACGCCAAGGACAAGGTGCTGATGGGCGCCGAGCGCCGCTCGATGATCATCAGCGAGGAAGAGAAGCGCGTCACGGCGATTCACGAGGCGGGGCACGCCCTGCTGGCGGTGAAGCTGCCGCACGCGGACCCGATCCACAAGGTCACGATCATCCCGCGCGGCATGGCGCTGGGTCTGACGCA
Organism: uncultured Acidobacteriota bacterium; assembly: GCA_963713655.1. GTDB lineage: Bacteria > Acidobacteriota > Vicinamibacteria > Vicinamibacterales > UBA2999 > CAWEBF01. The sequence continues at coordinate 23,075 of CAVQMT010000017.1, read as the reverse complement.
GCAGCTGCCGATCGACGAGAAGCACAACTACTCGCGCGAGTACCTCGAGGATCAGATCGCGATCCTGCTCGGCGGCCGCATCGCCGAGGAGATCACCATCGGCAGCATCACCACCGGGGCGGGCAACGACCTCGAGCGCGCCACCGACCTGGCCCGCCGCATGGTGTGCGAGTGGGGCATGAGCAACACCATGGGCCCGCTGACCTTCGGCAAGAAGGAAGAGCAGATCTTCCTCGGCCGCGAGATCGCGCAGCACCAGGACTACAGCGAGGACACGGCGCACCGCATCGATCAGGAAGTGAAGCGCTTCGTCACCGACAACTACGCCCGCGCCAACGCGATCCTGATGGAGCACAAGCAGGCGCTGCTCGACATGGCCGACGCGCTGCTGGCGCGCGAGACGCTCGACGCCGAGCAGGTGACGCGGCTGGCCGCCGGGCTGCCGCTCGACGACCCGACGCCCGACCGCGGGCAGCCACGGACGCCCAGCCCGACGCCGACGCGCGAGGGTGGCTGGACCAAGGCGCCGCTGGTGCCGCAGCTGCCGCCGCGGCCGGTGACGCAGGAATAGGCGCGACGCCCTGCGTCAATTCACAAGTCACAATTCAGAAACTGCACTGAGGCCGAAGGTTCTCACGAACCTTCGGCCTTACGCTTTTCAGGCCCGAACTGCAGTTCCGGCCAGGGCCATGGATGCAGTTCCGATCTGAATTCGTGAACTTCTGACTTGTGCATTGTGAATTGAATCGATGCATCCACGCAGACGCTATTCCGTTCCTCTTCCCGATGGCCGAGCGCTCCTCCTCGGAGAGCGGACGCTCGTCATGGGCATCCTGAACGTCACCCCCGATTCGTTCTCCGACGGCGGCGCGCTGCAAGGCGTCGCGGCGGCGGTCGATACGGCGCTGCGGATGGTGGAGGCAGGTGCGGACCTCATCGACGTCGGCGGCGAATCCACACGTCCCGGCGCGACGCCGGTGCCCGAGGGCGAGGAGTTGCGCCGGGTGGTCCCGGTCGTCGAAGCGCTGGCTGCGCCGGATCCAGGTGCCGATCTCGATCGACACCTACAAGGCGCCGGTCGCCGAGGCCGCCGCTCGAAGCGGGCGCGTCGATCGTCAACGACATCAGCGGCCTGCGCTACGACCCGCGGCTGGCCGAGGTGGTGGCCACGCCGCAAGCTGCCGATCATCGTGATGCACATGCGCGGGCGCTCCGACGACATGTACCAGCAGGCGACCTACCACGACGTCGTGGACGAGGTGCGCGACGAGCTGCGGGAAAGCGTCGCGTTCGCGGTCGGCGCGGGCCTGCCAGCCGAAGCCGTGCTGGTCGATCCGGGGTTGGGGTTCGCCAAGGACGCCACCCAGAGCTTCGAGGTGCTGGCGCGCTGCGCCGAGTTCGCGGAGCTGGGCCGGCCGGTCGTGATCGGTCCGTCGCGCAAGTCGTTCCTCGCGCGGCCGATCCGCCGCGCCTCGCTTGCAGCCGACGTCGAGTGGCCGACGGCGGCGGCGGTGACCGCGGCGGTGCTGGCGGGCGCGCACATCGTCCGCGTGCACGCCGTGCGCGAGATGGCCCAGGTGGTGCGCGTGGCCGACGAGATTCGGAAGTATCATCGCGACCGATGAGAGAGTGGCTGCAGACCGCGCTTCAGCGCCCGCCGATCGAGTGGTGGGACGTGCTCGACGTGGCGATCGTCGCGGTGTTCTTCTACCAGCTGCTGCTGCTCATCCGCGGCACGCGCGCGGTGCAGATGGCGGTGGGCGCGGGCTTCGTCACCGCGCTCTTCTTCCTGTCGCGCTATCTCGAGCTCGAAGCGGTCAACTGGCTGATCCGCAACGCCGCCGGCTACGTGGTGTTCGCCGTGATCGTGCTGTTTCAGGCCGACATCCGCCGCGCCCTCGCGCACTTCGGCCGCGCCCCGTTCCTGCGCTGGTTCAGTCGCCAGACCGGCGCGGAAGACGCGATCGAAGAGCTGGTGGTCGCGGTGACCAACCTGTCGCTCGCATCGGATCGGCGCGCTGATCGTCATCGAGCGGCAGATCGGCCTGCGCAATTACATCGAGGGCGGCATTCCGCTGGATGCCCTGATCACCTACGACCTGCTGGCCAGCATCTTCCAGACCACGTCGCCGCTGCACGATGGCGCGGTGATCGTGCAAGGGGAGCGGATCGCGGCCGCGGCCTGCTTCCTGCCGCTGTCGGTGGACCAGAAGGTCAGCCGACAGCTCGGCACCCGCCACCGCGCCGCGCTCGGTCTGACCGAAGAGAACGACGCGCTGGCCGTCGTGGTGTCCGAAGAGACGGGCATCGTGTCGCTGGCGATCAACGGCCGCCTGGAGCGCGAGCTCACGCCCGACACGTTGAGACTGCGGCTCGGCGCGCTGCTCGGCGTCCGCCGCCGACGCTCGGCGCGGCCCGCCGCCGACGCACGGAGCACCGCTGCCTGATGCGGCTGATCCACCCGCGGAAGGCCGGCCTGCTGCTGGTGTCGGCGCTGCTGGCCACCGGTCTGTGGATGATCGTGGCCGGCGAACGGACGGTGGAGCGGACCATGCGGATTCCGCTGGAGTTCACCAATCTGCCGCCGCGGCTGGAGCCGATTGGCGATGCCCCCGACGCCGTGGACGTGCGGATTCGGGGTGCGTCCGCCGCCCTGGGCCGGCTGAGCGCGGGCGACCTGCTGGCGGTCATGGACCTGCGGCAGGCGCGCGCCGGCTCCGCGCCTGTTCCACCTGGACGCGACCGACGTCCGGGCGCCGTTCAGCGTCGAGATCGTGCAGGTGCAGCCGACCAGCGTGGCGATGACGTTCGAGCCGACCGAGACGAAGATCGTGATGGTGGCGCCCCGCATCGAGGGTGAGCCGGCCGCGGGCATGCGCATCGGGGCGATCACCAGCGACCCGCCGACCGTGGTGATTGCGGGGCCGGCGTCCGCGGTTCGGGGGCTCACCGAGGCGATCACCGAGCCGGTATCGATCGCCAACGCCACCGACACGGTGACCGACGTCGCCACCGTGGGCGTGGTGGATCCGACAGTGAGAGTTCCTTCGACACGGAGCGTGCGCGTCACGGTGACGCTCGTGAAGAGTCGGTAGAGCAGAGCCAAGTCAGAAGGCAGAAGTCGCAGAGTCCCGTGGCAGGACCGGAGACTGGAGACTGGAGAAAGGAGACCGATTGGCGCGATTGTTTGGTACAGATGGCGTTCGAGGCAAGGCGGGCGAGTATCCGCTCGATCCGCCGACGGTGCGGCGGCTGGGCGCGGCGCTGGTGCGCGCCCTGCGGCACGACAACCCGGCGGTGCCGGTGCGCTTCGTGGCCGGGCGCGACACGCGCGAGTCCGGGGAGTGGATCGAGCGCGAGCTGGCGCGCGGCATCGCGGATCAGGGCGGGGACGCTGACCAGCCTCGGCGTCGTGCCCACGCCGGCGGTGGCCTACCTGACGCCGCTCAAGGGCTTCACGGCCGGCGTGGTGATTTCCGCCTCGCACAATCCGTTCGAGGACAACGGCATCAAGGTGTTCTCGGGCGCGGGCGAGAAGTTCACCGAGGCGCTGGAGGCCGCAGGTCGAAGCGATCGTCGCCGACCCCATCTGGACGGTCGGCGGCACGCCCGACGTGCGCATCGTCACGGCCGACTATCGCGACGAGTACCTCGGGCACCTGCGGGAGATGCTGCCGCCGCCGGCGCGCCTGAAGCTGCGCCTGGTCGTGGACTGCGCCAATGGCGCCACGACCACCGTGGCGCCGCAGCTCTTCCGCTCGCTCGGCTTCGACACGCTGGTCATCGGCAAAGAGCCGGACGGCCGCAACATCAACCTCGGATGCGGCTCCACCGCGCCGCAGCTGCTCGCCAGGACGGTCGTGGGCGGGAAGTACGCCTTGGGCATTGCTTTCGACGGCGACGGCGATCGCGCCATCTTCGTCGACGAGAACGGCAGGGTCGTGGACGGCGACGCGGTGATGCTGATGTGCGCCATGGTGCTCAAGGCCGAGGGCCGGCTGAGCAACAACGCGATCGTGGCGACCGTGATGAGCAACATCGGCCTCGAGATCGCGCTGCGCGAGGCGGGGATCGGCCTGGTGCGCTGCCCGGTGGGCGACAAGTACGTGATGGAGGAGATGGCCCGCCGCGGCATCGCGCTCGGCGGCGAGCAGTCCGGCCACGTCATCTTCTCGGACTACCTCTTCACCGGGGACGGCCTGGCCACGGCGCTCGGCGTGCTCCGCACCATGGCCACGACCGGCCGCTCGCTTGCGGACCTGGCCTCGGACCTCACCGCCTACCCGCAGGTGCTGATGAACCTGCGGGTGAAGGAGAAGGTGGACCTCCAGACCGTGCCGCAGATCGCCGCCGTGCTGAGGGACGTCGAGTCGCGGCTCGAAGGCTCGGGCCGGCTGCTGGTCCGCTACTCGGGCACCGAGCCGCTGCTGCGGGTGATGCTCGAGGGGAAGGACCAGGCGGAGATCGGCCGCTGGGGCCAGGAGATCATCGACACGGTCGCCGAGCACCTGGGCCGGGCGTAGGTCGCGATGAACTCAGACGGCGCCCGGGGAGCCATGGACGAGAGTCCCGACACGGAACGGCGCCGCGCGTGGCACTACAAGCAGCTGAAGTGGAGCGTCCAGGCGCTCAAGCTTCGCGTGCCCGAACAGCTGGTGCTGTTTCCCGACATCGTCTCCTCCGCCCACGAGCTGGCGCTGGAATTCGACCACTGGGCCGACGTCGTCTGGGAGAACTACGGGGAGGAGCTGACGGCGCCGCAGATGGCGGCCCTGCGGGCGTTGGAGGGCAAGCTCCGGACCATGTCTCACGACGGCGCACAGTTCGACGCCGATCTGTGGACGGATGCGGGCCTCCGGTCGAACGTCCATTGGGACGAGGTTCGGGCGCTCGCTGCCGGCGTGCTCGACGCGTTCGGATGGTCGGCCGACAGCGCGCCGCCGGCCGACTTCGCAGCCGCGGACGCCGCGGAGTAGCCGCTCATGCGCCAGGTGTTCAAGTACGAGCGTCGCGGCCAGCCGCCGGCGCCGGCCAGCCACTTCGCCTGGCGCCTCTTCGCCCACGCGCTGATCGTCATCGCCCTGGGTGGCCTGTCGCTCTTCGCCGGCATGCTCGGGTACGTCAGGTTCGAGGGGCTGCCGTGGCTCGACGCCTTCCTGAACGCGGCGATGCTGCTTGGCGGGATGGGCCCCATCCATGAGCCAGTGACGCCAGACGGCAAGCTGTTCGCCGGTCTGTACGCGCTCTATTGCGGTCTGGTCGTGCTCGCGGCCGCCGGGCTCCTGATCGCGCCGGTGATTCACCGGGTGATGCATACCGTGCACTGGGACGAGACGTGACACACTCCACCATGGACGGTCGAGCATGAGCGACGCCACCACGCTCGAGCAACAGGTGGCGCTCGTGACCGGGGCCAGCCGCGGTGTCGGCCGCGGCGTGGCGACGGCCCTTGCGGCCGCCGGCGCCAGGGTCTTCGCCACCGGCCGCAGCATCCAGCAGGCGGATCTCGCCGCCCAGCGTCACCGCTCTCGTCTGCGACCACACCGACGACGCGGCGCGTCGAAGCGGTCTTCCGCCGGATCGACGAGGAAGCCGGCCGCATCGACGTGCTCGTCAACTCGGCCTGGGGCGGCTACGAGCGGATGATGGAGAACGGGCGCTTCACCTGGATGGCGCCGTTCTGGGAGCAGCCGGCCTGGCGATGGGAGTCGATGCTGACGGCCGGCGTTCGGGGCGCCTACGTGGCGAGCCAGCACGCGGCGCGCCGGATGGTGCCCGCGAAGCGGGGTCTCATCGTCCACATCTCGTCCTTCGCGGCCAAGAAGTTCGGCGGCAACACCGCCTGCGGCATCGCCAAGGCCGCCACCGACAAGATGGCCGCCGATATGGGGTTCGAGCTGCAGACCCATGGCGTGACGGTGGTGTCGATGTATCCCGGCCTGGTCCGGACCGAGAACGTGCTCGCCGCCAAGGCGTTCGATCTGAGCAACTCGGAGAGCCCCGAATTCATCGGTCGCGCGGTCGCCGCGCTGGCGGCCGATCCCAACGTCTCGCGATGGAACGGCCAGGTGGTAGTGGCCGCCGAATTGGGCCGCGACTACGGCTTCACCGACATCGACGGCAAGCAGCCGAAACCTCTGGCCTGGGGCAGCTTCTGATGGAGGACGCGGCGTTCAAGCGGCAGCCGGAGGCGGCGTCGGACATCCTGGCCGACACCGAAGCCCTGGGCTTCGTCATGGCTTCGGACCCGAAGGTCGGAGCACTCCTCGCGGCGCTCGCGGCCTCGAAGCCCGGCGGCCGGCTGCTCGAGTTGGGCACCGGTACCGGCCACGGCACGGCATGGCTGCTCGTTGGCATGGACGCCGGCGCCACGCTCGACACCGTGGACAACGACGCGGCGGTCGTCGCCGTCGCGCAGCGTCACCTGGGCGGCGATTCCCGCGTGACCTTCCATGTCGTCGATGGAGCCGAGTTCATCGAGCAATCGTCCCCGGGCGGCTACGACCTGATCTATGCCGACGCCTGGCCGGGCAAGTTCTCACAGCTCGACGAGGCGCTGGCCCTGCTCAAGGTGGGCGGCATCTACTTCATCGACGACCTGCTGCCGCAGGCGAACTGGCCGGAAGGGCACGCCCCGAAGGTGCCGGTGCTGATCGACGAGATCGAGCGACGCGAAGGCTTCGTGACGGTGCGGCTGGCCTGGGGGTCGGGATTGATGCTGGTCGTGCGCACGGCCTGAGAACCATGCGGTATCTGCACACCAATCTGATCGCGCGGGACTGGCAGCGGCTGGCTGCCTTCTATGAGCGGGTCTTCGGCTGCGTGCGCGTGCTGCCGGAACGCCACTTGAGCGGCGAATCCATGGAACGCGGCTCGGGCGTCCCCGGAGCACGGATCGACGGCGTCCATCTCCGCCTGCCCGGGCTCGGTGCCGATGGGCCGACGCTGGAGGTGTTCCAGTACTCGCAGAACACCGAAGCTGCCGCGCCGCCCGCGAACCGCGTCGGGTTCGGGCACATCGCTTTCGAGGTGGACGACGTGGCAGCCACCCGGGACGCGGTGGTGGCCGCCGGCGGCGACGTGGTCGGCACCATCGAGAGCGTGGCGATTCCTGGCGCCGGGCGCATCACCTGGACCTACGCGCGCGACCCCGAGGGCAACATCATCGAGCTGCAGCGGCGCGATCCGCCAAGTGCAGTTTCGGTGTAGAATATTGTTCTCTACCTATCTGGGAGAACGACGATGCCCACCAAGGTCAACGTGGTGCTCGATGACGACGTGAAGGAGGAACTGGAGCGGCTGGTCGAGAGCGGCATGCGGAGTCGCGTCGTCAATCGGGCCTTGCGCCGAGAGTTGCTGATGGTGCGGCGGGCGCAAGCCGACAAGCGGCTCGACAAGCTGAGGGCCGAGGGGAAGCCGATATCGTCGAGCGAGCTCCTGGCGCTCTTGCGCAAGGACCGGGGCCGCTGATGCCGGGAGCGGTTGCAGTTCCCGATGCGTCGGTCCTGCTCAAGTGGGTCCTGGATTCCGACGACGAGCGGGACCGCGTCGAGGCCCTGGCCCTGAAAGAGGCGTGGCTGTCCGGAGCCTGCGAGATCGTGGTTCCGTCGTTGTGGATCTACGAAGTCGGAAACATTCTGGGGCTGAAGCGGCCGTCGACCGCCAAGGCCACTCTGCAGGCGATGGTCGACCTCGAGATCGAAGAAGCCCCGGCGTCCGAGTACCTCGGGGAGATCTACCGCCTCATGAAAGCGCACCGCGTGACGTTCTATGACGCGGCGTACCACGCGCTGGCGATTCAGCGACGGGGGACCCTGATTACCGCCGATGCGGCCTACGCCAGGAAGGTCTCCGCCTCGGGGCGCGCCGCGACTCTGGCCGATTGGCGGTCCGCTATCAGCTAGCAGTGACAGGCCCTAAGGCGATCGCCGCACGGGGGCCGCGGGCCTGCTGAACCGGGCGTCTTCAACCGGCGCGTTGGCGCGCACCTCGGTCAGCTCGACGGTGTCGCGGCCGTCCAGCCACGTCATCGTCCACTTGAACGGCAGCTTCACGCCCGCCACGTCGCGGTAGTCCTCGTAGTCCACCTGCGTGGGGATGCGGCCCACGGGCGAATTGACGTAGCGGATCTGCCGCCTCAGCAGGCCGGTCTCGGCGTCGAAGTACAGCGTCACGGTCGCGCCGCCGGTGCCGGTGCCCTGCACCACCTGCACCTCGCGGTCGCCGATCACCGTCGCCAGGCCGACTCTCCATTGAATGGCGATCTGCTTGATGCGGGAGGGAAAGGCCAGCTCCGCGTCCAGACGCAGCCCGTCGAGGTCCTGGCCCGCCACCTCCAGCACGGCGACCGGACGGAAGGGCGCGGCGATCCATCCCCGGCGTCCGTCGTAGGTGGTGGTGCGGTCGCCGTCGGGGGCGCGCATGATCGTCGTGCGCTGGTTCGGCGTCCGCCCGAAGATCTCGACCGCCCGTTTCTCGCTGTCGGGCCCGTAACCGATGCTGCTGCCGGAGGCCGTGTAGCTGACGAGCGCCGCCGCTCGCGCCGCGCCGCCGACCGCCTCGATGTAGCGGTTGAACACCTCGTCCGGCGGCGGCGAGGTCTTGGCCTGCTCGATGATGTCGCGCGGATCCTCCAGCGGGGGCGCGTCGTAGAGCAGCGCCAGGTTGGGCGTGAGCTTGGGGCGATCGGCGCCGCGGTGGCACGAGAAGCACGTCACCGCCTGGCGCCCGCCGAAATGGGTCTTGTTGATGGTGGCCGTCATCACCACCATCGCTCGCGCCATCTGCTTGCGCGGGCTCTCGGCGGCGTAGTTCGCCCAGCTGGCGTCGCCCGACGCGGTGGCAGTCCTCGCACGACATCCCCAGCGCCGCCGAGAAGATGCCCATCGTGCCCATGAAGTCGTTCACCGGGATGCCGCGCAGCACCTGGACGTTCTTGAACACGTCCTCGGCCATCGGCGGCCGATCCGATGGGCCCTGCCCGTGAAGAACGACGGCACACCACACGAAGGCCGCGATCGTCAGCGGGCCTGAAGCCTGGAGCCTGGAGCCTGGAGCCCGGAGCCCACTTCATCACGCTAGCCTACGACATCTGACGGACAGAGGCCGGACGCTCCTGTTCGCTTCTCGCCTGGGCAGCGTTATCTTATCCGGGCGGGCGGGACGTGGGTCTCCGCCCGCCCCCACGCCATGCCGAAGCAGCGACGACCGGATCGTCCCGTCTCCACCCGACCGAAACCCGCAGCCGTTGCCCGAGGCGGGGCGACGACGGCCGCCAAGGACCTCCCGCCGAAGTCGCCGAGGGAGGCGAAGAAGGCGCACCAGGACATCGTCGTCGAGCTGCGGATCAAGGCGGGCTCAGGCGGCGTGGTCGCCAAGGTTCCGGGCACTCCGCTCCTGAGCGAGCTTGCGGCCAAGTGGATGTACATCCTGCGCAATCGCAGCCGATGGGCAGCCGACGAAGACCTGAAGCTCGAGATCGAACCAGACCGCCAAGACGGATCTGGAGCGGCTCGGTGTGGCCGAGGACGCGGTGATTGCGATCTGCAACGCGCCGCTGCGGCACCTGGAGGTGACGTTCAACGACCCGCACGAGACGGGCCGGCTATCCAGCGAAGCGCAGGCGGCCGCCATGGCGTTTCCGTGGGAGTTCGTGCTGAGCGCGGCCACCAAGAAAGGCCGCGCGGAAACGCTGCTGGTCACGCGTCTGCTGCCGCGTAATTGGCCGAAGGCGCCCACGCAGCTCGACAAGCTGCTGTTCGTGCAGAGCGCGCCCGGACGGCTCGACGGCTTCTACTCGTTCGACCCGGAGCGGGCACGCTTGCGGGCGGCGACGGGGCAGAAGCGGTGGACGGTGTCCGACTCCGACTCGCTCGACCGGCTGCAGGCCCGGATCCTGAAGCACAAGCCGAACGTGATGCACGTGTCGGCCATCGACAACCATCAGGCGGCGCAGATCATCCCCGGCTTCTATGCCGAAAAAGTGCTCGCGGAGGACCTGCCGCAAGGCCCGGAGGACGGAATGGTCGTCCGGCGGGCCGTGGATACGGCCAACGATCCGCGGTCGCTCCCGCAGGAAGAGCCGATTCCGTACGACGAGGTTGCGAAACATCTCATCCCATCAGGGCTCACACCGAAGCCCTGGCTGGTGACATGCAATCTCTATTACTCCAGCGCGCGCATCGCCCCAGAGTGCATCCGGAGAGGCGCCGCCGCCGCGGTCGGCTTCCAGGACGAAGTGGACGACGAGCTCGCCGAGCTGTTCTTCCAGGAGTTCTACCGCGCGTGGGATGGCAACCACGCTGCCGGCCTGCCGCGCGCCTTCGGGCGCGCGTGGGAGGCGCTCTATACGCACCGGCAGCAGCTGTACGGCACTGGCATCGTGCTGTGGCTCGCGCGGTCCGCGTTTGACGGCAAGCGCCAGCCGGCGCTTGGCCTCGCGGCCGAAGTGGACGCGCCCGTTCCCAAGCTGGCGACGGCTCAGCAACGGAAAGAGACCCGAACAAGGCCGATCGCGGAGGTGCTGCAGGTCGAGTTCAAGGTGCCGGCGAGCGTCAATTACTCGCTGCTGCACAACGCGCGGCCGTTTCTGCAGAAGTTCACGCTCAACAAACTGGTGGCGCACACGCTGGACGAGATTGCCGTCGTCGTCGACCTGAACGTCGGCGACGGATCCCTCCCCTTCCGCTACACCGAGCGGCTGCTCGACTCGTCTCAGCGCGACGTCTCCGGCCTGGTCAAGGTCCCGCTCACAGCGCCGCTCCTCAGGTCGCTGCGCGAGCGAGTGCAGACGACGCTCTATGCCAAAGTGTGTTGGGACCAGCGCGTCGCCTACGAGAGCACCCACAGCGTCACCCTGCTGCCTGTGGACGAATGGCTCGACGACACCAACGAGAACCCGTGGCTGCCGTCGTTCGTGTTGCCGCGCGACCCGGCGGTGACGCGCATCATCAACGTCGCGCGCCAGCATCTCGTGACGCTGCTCGACGACCCCACGGCCGGCTTCGACGGCTATCAGTCCGTCTCAGGCGAAGACGATCCGCCGCTCGAGAATGTGGACATGCAGGTGCGGGCGATCTGGGCGGCGCTCGTCAACGAGTTCAAGCTCCTCTACATCAACCCGCCCCCGGCCTACTCGAAGCAGTCGCAACGGCTGCGGACGCCGTCGGAGATCCTGGCCTCGGGCTCGGGCACGTGCATCGACCTCGCCCTGCTGCTCGCGGCCTGCCTCGAATACATCGACGTCTATCCGGTGGTGGTGCTGCTCAGCGGCCACGCCTTCGTCGGCTACTGGCGCAACTGCGACGATCACGAGCAGTTTCGCGCCGTCAGCGAGGTGCCGACTTCGCTCACGACCCGCATCGGCGACCTCTCGCGCTCGTCGGCGCTGTCGCTCGTCGACGACTACGCGTGGCGCCTGGCGGGGCAGCAGTACCGCGGAGATCAAGCACTACTTGCGGAAGGGCCGGCTGCGCTTCCTCGAAGCCACCGGCTTGTGTTCCGGGTACTCGTTTGCCGACGCGCTGAAGGAAGGCGCCGCCAACATGGGCGCGCCTGGCGATTTCGACTCGCTGCTCGACATCCGACTCGCCCGTATGGCCGACCCGCCGGTGACACCCCTGCCCGTCATCGGGACCGACAGCACGCCAGTGGCCGCGTCATGAAGCCCGAGAACCCGGATTCCTTCGCCAGCTTCGTCGACACGTTCGGCAAGCAGTTCGGCGTGCTCGACGCCGACGAGCAGCGCCCGGTCGGCGTCCACGTCAGCGACGTCCGGCGACGGCGCGGGCGGGTGGCCGACGATCGCGAGACCGGCTTCCGCGAGCTCGCCCTCCTCGAGCGCGACGGCGTCCTGATCTGGCAGACGTCCGAGGACGCTGGTGCGCCGCGCGCGGGCGCCCTGCGCCGCGGCGTGCGGCGGGGCCGGCGGGCTGGCCTCGAGCGCGCGCGAGTCCTGAAAGAGGTGAGCGTACCCGTGCTCGAGCCGAACGAGTACCTGGGCGCGTTGCGAGAGACCGACTTGTATCTCAACCCAGCCTGCGACAGCGGGCTTCGAGTCGTCAAACTGAAACCCGACGCATCCGGGTTCGTGGCGGACGTGAGCGGCCTCAAGCCTGGCTACAGCGGCCGCACCCTGCTGCTCGTGCACGGGACGTTCTCGAGCGCGGCCAACCTGCTCGACGAGTTCGCCGCGACCGACGCCGGCGCGAAGTTCATCACCGATGCGCTCGGCTACTACAAGGGGCAAGTGCTCGTCTTCGATCACCCGACCTTGTCGGTGAGTCCGTTCCTCAACGCCATTGACGTCGCGCGCCGTCTGGCCGGCACGACCGGACGGCTCGACGTGGTCGCGCACAGCCGTGGCGGTCTGGTCGTTCAGTGGTGGCTCGAGGTCCTTGGCGACGCCCTGGCCGGTTCGGAGGTTCGCGCGCGTCCTCGCCGGCTCGCCCTTGGAAGGCACCAGCCTGGCCGCGCCCAATCGCATCCAGCCGCTCTTGAGCGTGTTGAGCAACATCGGCCTGTTCGTCGAGCAGTCGCTCAACGTGGCGGCGGCCGCCAACCCGTTCGCGCTGGCGTCGATTGCGCTGTTGAAGTTCGTCGGCCGGCGCGAGCGCAACCGCTGGGGCCTGCCGCCGATTGACGGCATCGGGTCGCGGCCCGGCACCGATGCCGCCGTCGCGGTCATTCCCGGCCTCCAGGGTCAGTCGGCCGTGTCCAACAACTTCGAGCTGGCCCGCCTGCGCGGGGCGCGCGCCCGCGCCAATCTCCGGTATTTTCGCGCTCGCCGCCGACTTCGAACCCGACCGCATCGGCTGGAAGCTGTGGAAAGTGCTGTCCGAGTTCGGCGACCGCGCCGCGGACGCGACCGTCGATCGCATCTTCCCCAAGGAAAACGACCTCGTCGTCGACACCGCCCACATGACCACCCTGGCGCAGGGCCGGCCCATCGAGGACGTGACCTCGTTCCTGCAGCAGGCCACCGTGCACCACTGCAACTACTTCCGGCAGCCCGACACCGTCGCCAGCCTGCGAAAGTGGCTCGAGGTTCGCTGAGCCCACGGCACGGTTTGGACAATTGACAGGTCGGTGACACAGTGACAGATTGTCGCTACCTGTTTGAAGAGCGGTGACGGAGGCACAGTCGTGATGCGAATGATGGTGTCTGGAACGTGTGTGGCCCTGGCCGTGCTGGCATCGGCCGGCCGCGTCATTGTCCGCCACGGAGGTCGGCTGGTGATGCGAATCCTGTTTGTCTCGACATGCGTGCTCCTGATGGCCCTGTGGCCGAGGCCCGCGGCCGCGCATCACGGCGACGCGGATCGCTACAACCAGGAAGTGGTCACGATCACCGGCACGGTGACCGACGTGCAGATGGTGAGCCCCCACGCGCGCATCATCCTGGAAGTGGACGAGGGCGGGAAGCCGGTGATCTGGCAGGCCGAGCTGGGCGGCCCGCAGCAGCTCATCAAGCAGTTCGGCTGGACGCCGGCGACGATCAAGAAGGGCATGAAGCTGACGATGATCGGGCGGCGGCTGAAGAGCGGCTCGCCCTATCTCAACCTGACCGAACGCGCGAACATCGTCGTCACCGACACCAAGAAAGAGATCTACCGCACCGAGAACTTCGGTGCGCCCGCGCCGACCGGCCCCAGGGGCACGCTGGCGCAGTGATGCGAATTCGAGCGCTGGTGGCCGCCGCGCTTGCGGGCGCGGCGGGTGCAGTTGCGGTCCTTGGCCTGAGCGCGCAGTCCGGCCCGCCGGCGGCGCAGATCACGCAGAGCGACTATCTCAAGGCCTCGAACACCGAGGCGTCCGACCACTTCGGCTGCGGCGGCGTGATCCAGGGTCACACCGGCCAGGGCGTCGCCATCAGCGCCGACGGCACCACGATGGCCGTGGGTGCGCCGCACGAGGCCAGCGGCGCGGCCGGGCATCAACGGCAACCAGCGCGACAACTCGGTGTTCGACGCCGGCGCCGTCTACGTCTTCACCCGCGGTGCCAAGGGCTGGGCCCAGCAGGCCTACGTGAAGCCCTCGAACCCGCGCAGCGGCGCCGAGTTCGGCCACGCCGTGGCGCTCAGCGCCGACGGCAACACGCTGGCCGTATCCGCCTTCTGGGAGCCCAGCAACGCCAAGGGCATCAACGGCAATCAGAAGGACGAGTCGATCCCGCAGGCCGGCGCCGTCTACGTGTTCACGCGGCGCGGCGCCGCCTGGACGCAACAGGCCTACGTCAAGGCGTCGAACACCGGCGAGGCGGGCACCGCCGAGGCGTTCGGCGAGGGCGATCAGTTCGGCGTTCTCGCTGGCCATCAGCGCCGACGGCAACACGCTGGCCGTGGGCGCCCTGACCGAAGACAGCGCCGCCCGCGGCATCAACGGCAACCAGGCCGACAACACCGCCCAGTCGGCGGGCGCCGTCTACGTGTTCACGCGCACCGGCACGACCTGGACGCAGCAGGCCTACGTGAAGTCCGACGAACATCGACGCCGGCGACATGTTCGGCTACGCCGTGGCGCTGACCGCGGACGGCAACATGCTGGCCGTGGGCAGCGTTCGACGAGGACGGCTCGGCGCGCGGCGTCAACGGCATGCCCGACAACCGCAACAACGGCTCGGGCGCGGCGTACGTGTTCACCCGCACGCGGGCGACGTGGACGCAGCAGGCCTACATCAAGGCGTCGAACGGCGAGCCCCAGGACTCCTTCGGCGTGCACGTCGCCCTGAACGACGACGGCACGACGCTGCTGGTCGGCTCCCTGGACGAGGACTGCAAGGCCACCGGCGTCGAACGCGCCGGATTCGTGCGGCAGCGACTGGAAGGAAGACCTGTCGATGGGCGCGGCCTACGTGTTCGTCCGCGCCGGGACCACCTGGTCCCAGCAGGCGTTCCTGAAGGCCTCGAACACCGGCTCCAACGACTGGTTCGGCTCGCGCGTGGCGCTCAGCGGCGACGGCAACCTGGCGGTCGTCGGCGCGTCGCTCGAGGACGGCGGCGCCAAGGGCATCAACGGCCGGCAGAACGACGACTCCGCCAGCGAAGCCGGCGCGATCTACCTGTTCAGACGCAGCGGCACCGCCTGGGCGCAGGCGGCGTACGTGAAGGGCGCGAACACCGAGGCGTTCGACGAGTTCGGCAGCTCGATCGCGCTCGACCGGGCGGGCACGACGCTCGTGGCGTCGGCGCGCGGCGAGGACGGCGGCGGCCGCGGCGCCGGCGGCCAACCCCGCCGACAACACGGTCGAGGAAGCGGGCGCGGTCTATGTCTTCCGGCGTGGCGAGGTAGGCAGCAGAGAAGGCGGCAGCCATGAACACGACGACGCGGCGCGACCATCTCAAGACGCTCCTCGGCGTGGCCGCAGCGCCGCTGCTGCAGGCGGCGCGCCCCGCGCGCGACGCGGCGGTGCCGCCGCAAGGCATCGGCCGCCGCATCCGGCACCTGTCGTACAGCGACCTGGGCGGCAAGCCCGACAGCGTGCAGATCATGGTGAACCGCCGGCATCTCTACGTCGGCCACATGTTCAGCAACGGCCTGACGATCCTCGATGCCAACGATCCGCGCCAGCTGAAGCCGGTCGGCTTCTTCACCGGCGGCGACTTCACGCGCACGCATCACCTGCAGGTGGCCGACGACCTGATGCTCCTGGCCAACGGCGCCAACATCGTCGCCATGCAGTCCTACGACAACCTGCGCGGCTACTTCGAGAACTCGCTCGCCGACAGCATCACCAACCGCAAGAAGTTCCGCTCGGGCCTGAGCATCCACGACCTGTCGCAAGCCGCCCGAGATGCGGGAGATCGCCTTCCTGGAGATGCCGGGGCTCGGGCATCAACCGCCTGTGGTGGCCCGGCGGCCGCTACGCCTACGTGGCCGCGCACTTCGACGGCTTCCTGGACCACATCCTCTGCGTCGTGGATCTGCAGACCATCACCAAGCCGGAGATCGTGGCGCGCTGGTGGATGCCGGGCATGAACCGCGCGGCCGGGCGAGAAGTCCACCATGCCGGCCGGGAAGCGCATGGCGCTGCACCACATGCTGACGTCGGGCACCCGCGGCTACGGCGCCTGGCGCGACGGCGGCCTGACGATCCACGACCTCAGCGATCCGCGCAGTCCCAAGCTGATCTCGCACGTCAACTGGTCGCCCCCGTAGCCGGGCGGCACCCATACCGCGCTGCCGTTGCCTGGGCGCAACCTGATCGTGGTTGCCGACGAGGCCAATGCCGAGAAGTGTGCGAAGGGCACGTTCAACACCCGCATTGTGGACATGCGGACGCCGGAGAAGCCGGTGACCATCGCCAACCTGCCGACGCCGCAGGATCGCGACTACTGCGCGCATCGGCACCTTCGGCCCGCACAACCTGCACGAGAACCGCCCGGGCAGCTTCCGCAGCGAGGACACCATCTTCGCCACCTACAACAACGCCGGCGTGCGCGTGTTCGACATCAAGGATGCCCAGGCGCCGAAGGAGATCGCGTCGTGGGTGCCGCCGACACCGGCGAAGCTGACCGATCCGCGGCCCAACGTGTCGCTGGCGGCCAAGTCCGCCGACGTCTACGTGACGCCCGAGGGGCTGATCTACACGAGCGACTGGAACTCGGGCGTCCACGTTCTCCAGTACGAAGGGTAGGCGCCCATGAACCGGAGACGCGTCACGGCGGCAGCGTTCCTCGTCGCGACTGGCGCGATCGCGTGGCTTACGGCGCAGGAACCGCCGCCTGCGCGCCCGAGCGGCGCCGACATCATCCTGACCAACGGCAAGGTGGTCACAGTCGACGATCGCTTCTCGATTGCGCAGGCCGTGGCGATCGAAGGCGACCGCATCCTGCGCGTCGGCAGCGACAGCGAGATCGTCCGCCTGTCCAGCCCGTCGACGCGGCGTATCGATCTGCGCGGCCGCACCGTCATTCCCGGCCTCATCGACAACCACATGCACCTGGTGCGGGCCGCGTCCACCTGGGAGAAGGAAGTGCGGTGGGACGGCGTCGGCACCGCGGAAGCAGGCGCTCGAGCTGCTGCGCGCGCGCGTCGAAGACGACGCCGGCGGGCGAGTGGATCTACAACCTGGGCGGATGGGCGGTGGATCAGTTTGCCGACGATTCCCGGCCCGCTGACGCGCGACGAGCTCGACCGCGTCGCCCCCGGCCCACCCGGTGCTCCTCCAGGCGTCCTACTACGCCTCGTACCTGAACAGCCGCGCGCTGGAGGCGCTGAGCATCACCGAGCAGAGCCCCGAGTGGGCGCTGCGGGATTCGCCCGGGCGGCCGACCGGCGTGATCGAGGAAGCCGGGATCAGGGGCCTTGCCGCGCGGCTGCCGGTGGCCACCGGGCAAGCGCTCGAAGCCAGCACCCGCCTCATGATTCGCGACCTGAACAAGTCGGGCCTGACCGCGTTCGGCAGCGCGGGCTGCGAGCCGGACATCCTGCCGGTCTTCCGCAAGCTGTCCGCGGAGCGCGCACTGAACGTGCGCGTGTTCTGCATCACCGGCGCAGCTGCCGGCAGCCCGCAGCAGGTCGACGCTTCTCTTGCCGCCGTGCGCTCGATGAAGCTGTTCCAGGGCGACAGCGACATCAACTACGTGACGTGGGGCGAGAGCGTCTACGGACCGCTGCACGACCCGATGTTCATTCCGCGGTCGAGCCCGCAGCCCGACCAGCTCGCACAGTGGCGGCGCATCGTCACCGAAATCGCGGCGGCGCGGCTGCCGCTGCACGTTCACGCCAACCTGACGGACACGATCGGCGCGTTCCTGGATCAGATCGAGGCTGTCAGCCGCGAGCATCCGATCGGCGACCTGCGCTGGACCCTGGCGCACCTCAACCAGCCGACCGCGGCGCAGCTGCAGCGGATGAAGCGGCTGGCGTGGCCGCCGCCGTCCATCCCTGGGCAGTGATCAACGGCGGCATCAACCGGCGTGTATTCGGCGACGCTGCCCTGGACATGGCGCCGCTTGAAGACCATCCAGGAAAGCGGTGTGACGTGGGGCTTCGGCAGCGACGGCGCGCGCGCGAACCAGATCCTGCCGTTCACGACGCTGTGGTGGGCCGTGACCGGCAAGATGGTCGGAGGACAGAAGGTGCTGCGCCAGCCCATCGGCCGCGAGGACGCGCTCATCGCGCACACGCGCCGCAACGCGTGGTTCGTCTTCCAGGAGAAGAACCTCGGATCGCTCGAGGCTGGAAAGCTGGCGGATCTCCTGGTGCTCGATCGCGACTACCTGACGGTGCCAGCCGACCAGATCAAGGACATCGCGCCGGTCCTGACCCTGGTCGGCGGCCGGATCGCTTATGAGGCTCGTTAGTCGTGATTCCGGATAGCCGGAAGCCGGAAGCCGGAAGCCGGAGTCGTGAGGTCTTGAATGACGAGCAGAAGACAGTTCGTTCACACGGTGGCCGGCGCGGCGGCCGGCACTGTACGCCTTCGGCGGGCTGGCCCAGCGGCCAGGGTCCGGCGCCTGCGACGCGCCGGCAGGTGTCGATTGGCGGCAAGCGCATCAAGGTCATCGACGTGCACGCGCACTGCGTGATCCCCGAGGTCGCCGAGGTGGTGAAGGGCACGCCGTTCGCCAAGCCGCCGCCGCGGGCGGCGCCAACAACATCCTGGGCCCGGCGCGGCTGGCGACGATGGACGGCCAGGGCGTGGACATGCAGGCGCTGAGCATCAACACCTACTGGTGGTATGGCGCCGATCGCGACCCTGGCGGCCGCCATCGTCAAGGCGCAGAACGAGGCGCTGGCGAAATGGGTGGCCGCGCACCCGGATCGCTTCGTCGCGATGACGTCGGTGGCGCTGCAGTTTCCCGACCTCGCGGCGCAGCAGCTCGAGGACGGCGTGAAGCGGCTGGGGCTGCGGGGCGTGACGATCGGCGGTCACGTCGAACGGCGAGGACGTGTCCGGCCCCAAGTACGACCCGTTCTGGGCCAAGGCGGCCGAGCTGGGGGCGATCGTGTTCATGCACCCCAACGGGTCGGAGAACCTCGTCAAGCAGGGCGCGCTGGGCGGCCGCGGCGACCTGGGCAACATCATCGGCAACCCGCTCGAGACCACCTACTTCCTGTCGCGACTGATCTTCGACGGCACGCTGGACCGGCACCCGGGGCTGCGCGTCTGCGGCGCCCACGCCGGCGGCTACCTGCCGTCGTATCTCGGACGCACCGACGTGGCCTGCGACGTGCGGGCGAACGCCAACTGCGCCAACAAGAAGCGGCCGCGGGACTACTTCAAGCGCGAGCTGCTCGTGGACACGATGGTGTTCTCCGAGGAGGGCCTGCGCCACCTGGTGGCGGAGGTTGGCGTTGGCCAGGTGGTCTATGGCACCGACGTGCCGTTCAACTGGCCGGTCACGGTGGATCTGGTACTCAACGCCTCGTTTCTCAGCGCCTCGGACAAGGAGTCGATCCTCGGCGGCAATCTGACGAGGCTGTTGCGAATTACGTAGGGCTCCAGGCTCCGGGCTACGGGCTACAGGTCTACAGGTCCTGGAGGTGACGATCATGCGCGGAACTGCATTACTCGCTTTGCTCCTCTGCATCAGCGCTTCGCTGGAGGCGCAGAACAAGACGCCGTGGGGGGATCCGGACATCCAGGGGGTCTGGAGCAACCAGAACCCGACGCCGTTCGAGCGGCCGGACGCGCTCAAGGACAAGAGCACGCTCACGGCGGCGGAAGCGGCGGAGTTCGAGAAGACCTCGCTCGATCGCCTGCTGAAAGGCTTCGCTCGCGAAGTGCCGCTCAGCGGCGAGCTGAACGACATCTGGCTGGAGACGGCGAAGGGGAAGGTCGCGCCCAGCCGGGCGACGTCGCTGGTGGTGGACCCGCCGGACGGGAAGATCCCCTATACACCGGAGGGCCGGAAGCGATGGGACGCCACGCCGAAACTCGGCCCGCCGCTGCCCGCGAACAGGCCGGAGGATCGTGCCCTGCCCGAGCGGTGCATCACGACCGACGGGCTGCTGGCGCCCAATCCCTTCTACAACAACGTGCACCAGATCGTGCAGGCGCCCGGCTACGTCGCGATTCTCACCGAGATGATGCACGAAGCCCGCATCATCCCGCTCGACCGGCGCCCGCGCCTCGGCCCGGCCGTGCAGATGTACGTGGGGGACGCTCGAGGCCGCTGGGAAGGCCAGACGCTGGTGGTCGAGACCACGAACTTCAACGACCAGAAGCTGTTTCGCGGCGCGACGCGGCAGATGCACCTGATCGAACGGTTCACGCGGCTGGATGCCGACACCATCGAGTACCGTCTCACGGTCACCGACCCGGCGACGTTCGCGCGCCCGTGGACGCTCGAGAACGGGTTGCGGAAGGCCGACGGCGACCTCTACGAAGTCGGATGTCACGAAGGCAACTACGGCCTGCGCGGCATCCTGGCCGGCGCCCGGGCCGAAGAGGCACGCCGCTGAGGCCCCGGGACCGTCAGGAGGACAAAGACATGCCGCTGATACTGCGCCTCCTCATCAACGCCGCCGCGCTCTGGGTCGCCACCCGCGTCGTCAGCGGCATCTCCTACACCGGCGACTGGCCACTGCTGTTCGCCGTCGCCCTGGTGTTCGGCGTCCTGAACGTCGTGGTGCGGCCGATTCTCATCCTGCTGTCGCTGCCGATTCTGATCGTGACCCTGGGGCTCTTCCTGCTCGTCCTCAATGCCGCGACGCTGCTGCTCACCGGTGCGATCTCGGATGCCCTGGGCCTGGGCTTTCACGTCGAGGGCTTCGTGCCGGCTTTGCTGGGCGGTCTGGTGGTGAGCATCGTCAGCCTGGCGCTGTCGCTCTTCCTGGGATCGGGCGGCGCGGCGCCGGCCGACAAGAAGGCACGCTAGAGGGTCGCGCCAACGAGCCTGTAGTATTAAGTCGCGAATCGGTCCAGTGTTCACCCGACTGCTGAAGGCGGCAAGGTATCTCAATCCGCAGACGTGGCGCGGCACCGTCGTGCGGGTCGACCAGTTGGTTGACTCCACCCACCGGCTGCGTGCGCAGGTCGATGAGCTGCTCGTCCGTACCGAGCAGCTCGAGACCGCGGCGCGCCTCGACTGGGAGATGCAGGACGAGCTCACGCGCCTCGACGCCAAGCTCGATCTCCCCCGTATCGCGACCCATGTGTCGCGGGCGGTGGCGAAAGCCCAGCTGGACATGAATCCGTTTCCCCACATCGTCGTCGACAACTGGCTGCCTTCCGACGTGTATCAGCTGATGCTGAGAGCGGTACCGCCCGCGGTGTTCTTCGCCGACCGTGACGTGTCCCGGCAGCGCATGCCGGTGCCCTTTGGCAAGGGTCCGATCTACTCCCGCCGTGTCTGGGAATTCGTCTCCAGGCACATCGTCGGCGTGATGCTGCACGATGCCCTGGCACTCAAGTTCGACAGCGTCATCCAGGACTTCATCAGTAGCGCCTGCGGCGAGCTGGAGGGGTTGGACTGGCAGATGCACACCTCGGACGGGCGCATCATGCTGCGGCGGCCCGGATACGTGATCGCGCCCCATCGTGACCCGAAGTGGGGCTTCGTCACCGGCCTCGTCTATCTGGCGAAACCCGGGGACAACGAGAGCTACGGCACGCAGCTCTATCGGGTGCGTGGCGACGAAGAGGCGCCCAACGACAAGCCGTATTACGTGGACGAGTCGCGGTGCGACCTGGTGCGGTCCGTGCCCTTCAAGGCCAATTCGATGCTGGCTTTCCTCAATTCCGCCGGCGCGCACGGCGCGTCCATTCCTGCGGACGCCAAGCCCGCCGACCTGGAGCGGTATGTGTACCAGTTCCGGCTCGGGCCTGACCGGCAGGGCATCCAGCAGTTGCTCGCGCAGATGAGCGACGAGCGTCGCGAGCGCTGGTCAGGCGGCAAACGCCGCACCGCCTGACGACCGACGACTAACGACTGGCGACCTCTCGCGTACCAGCCGCGCGATCGGACGTCGGTCCCGAGTGGCTTCGAGAGTGTCTGCACGGCGCCGACGATTCGCTGCGACAGGGCGTCGTCGGCGAACGACGGCAGGCCATCCTTCTGGATGTCCATCGTCACCGGGACCAGATCCAGCCTGGTCACCCGTCCGCCCTGCACGAACAGCCTCGCGATCGCCGACCAGCGTTGCTCCTCCAGCCACCAGCCGTTCTCGATCTGCGCCACCATCGTCGGGCTGAAGAAGAACTGCGGCAGCGCCCGGCCGTCCTTCATGCCTTCGATGTAGAAGTGGCCGAGGCTGTAGAGGATGGGCTTGCCCTTGTAGATCTCGACGCCGTTCAGGACGTGGTTGCCATGGCCGAAGATCACGTCGGCGCCGGCGTCCACCGCGGCGCGGCAAATCAGCTTGCGGCCGTCGTTGACGTGGTTGCGCGCGGCGCTGAGATCGGCGGGGATGATCGAGGTCCGGCGCGCGGGCGGTTGCGGCGGAATGATCCCCTGGCCGGTCCCCTCCTGGCCGCCCCAGTGCTGGTGGAACGACACCATCAGGAAGTCCACCTGCGCCTTCGCCTTCTCCACCGAGTCGGCGAGCATCCGCATGTCCGCGGCCGCCGGCATCAGCACGGGGTGTCGGAGCCGGGTACGGCAACCTGATGGCCGACGATCATGGCCATTCCCGGCTTGTTCGCCCCGGCCCGCGCCTGCTCCATGTAGGCCGGCGGCGCGAAGGTGGCCGACGAGCACCAGAAGGCCATCAGCCCGACGCGCATGCCCTTCACCGTCCGGATGCCCGGCGCCAGCGCCTCGTCGAGATTCCGGCCGCAGCCGGCGAACTGCATCCCTCTGGCGCGCAGCTCGTCGAGGCCTTGCAACGCGGGGATCGGCCCCATGTCCATGAAGTGGTTGTTGGCCAGGCCGACGGCGTTCAGCCCCACCGCCTTGAAGTCATCGAGCATCGGCGGGTAGGCCATGCGCTGGGCATAGAAGCCGATCGAGGCGATGGCCTGCTCGCAGTTGCCGAAGCCGATATCGGCCTCGCGCATGACCCGGTACATCTCCTGGACCGCCGCCCCCGGTCGGCTGGCCTCAGGCCGGCTCAGCATCAGATCGCCCACGGCCGTGATGACGACCTCGCCGGCCTGCGGCCGGGGCAGCGACGACACCCGGGCCGCC
>CAVQMT010000016.1:0-85572 GCA_963713655.1 uncultured Acidobacteriota bacterium | reverse complement strand
CGTCTACACGCCGCAATCCTTGAGCAGTCGCGTGAGCACGAGATCCGAGTCGAAATAGGCACGGGCAAGCTCGCCGGCCGCACGTGAGTGCGCTCTGGTAGTCGGCGTTGATGGCCTCGATGGCCGCCGCCGCCTCGTCCAGCGTGGAGAAGCCGAACAGGCCCCGTCCAGTCGGGAGCACATTGCCGAAGCCCGTGTCTTGCGTGACCACGGGCCGCCCCGTGGCGAGATACGTGGCGCTGCGGTCGCTGAACCAGCCGCTGCGCAAGCGGACGTTCTGGTCCTTCGCGACCGTGAACTCGGCGCGCGAGCCGCCGATGTATTCGCGGTAGGTATCGAGGTCGTCTGAGACTTCCGAAGCGTCGCGGATCCGCCACCCGTGCTGCTCGAGCATCAGACGGTCCTCCTCGTTGCACCCGGCCAGGGCCAGCTCCAGCGTTTGCGTAGTCCGCGACGGCAGAGTGAGGAACTTCATGAACTCGAAGTTCTTGCTCCAGCGATAGAGCTCGCCGTTCAACGTGACGTCGCGCCACAGCTGCTGCCATCCGGCGATGGTGGTGAAGGCATCCGATGCGACCGGCTGCATCGACTCCCACAGCTCGATGACCACCGGCTGCCGCGTCGGCAGAAACCGGAACCGCGTCGACACGGGGATCCCGCAGTCTGGCTGCCCATAGTTCTCGCCCCAGGTGAACAGCGTCGCGTGCTGCTCGAACAGCTCGACCGTCTCCGGCAGCTGCTGATGCAGCTCAATCTCGCGCACCACGGGATCGGTGCCGAGGTAGACGAGCCGGCCGGTGGCCACGTGTTCCGGCAGCGGCGTGGTACCGCCGTGGAGGTTGAGCAGTAGAGTCGCGGACTGATAGAGCGATTGCACCTGCTGCTCGGACAACCCGTAATGGCGGCCGTCGGAATGCCGCGCGACGAGCGACCAGCGGTCGCCGAGGTCGAACCGGCGCATCATGGCGTCGATGAACGCCGCAGCGAGGACCGACCCATCGTCGTCGGCGCCGCATGAACATCTTCGGCGTCGCGCCGTGCGCCTCGACGTAGTACGCCTCGTAGCCGAGCCGCTCGAGCCCGATCAGGTACTGCATGGTCAGCCAGACCATGCCGGCGACCGGGTGCCGGCTCGCCATCCCGAGGACGACAATCTTCTTCCTGACGCTCACGCCGTGGCCTCCGTCTTGGACACGAGCGAAGTGCCAGCTTCTTCTTGCGCTGCCGGGTCTGCACCTCGTGCATCTGCTTGTACAAGCCGCCGCGCGCGATCAACTCGTCGTGGGTCCCTTGCTCCACCAGCCCGCCGTGATCCAGCGTCGCGATCAGATCGGCGTGACGAACAGTCGACAGGCGGTGCGCGATCATGAACGTGGTGCGCCCGATCATCAGCTCGTCGAGCGCATCGAGAATGATGGCCTCGGTTTTCGAATCGATTGACGACGTGGGCTCGTCGAGAATGAGGATCGGCGCGTCCTTGAGAAATGCGCGCGCGACGCAGATGCGCTGGCGTTCTCCTCCCGACAGACGGACGCCGCGCTCGCCGATCTCGGTCTGGTATCCGTCGGCCAGCCGCTCGATGAAGTCGTGGGCGTTGGCCGCCTTGGCGGCCTCGATGATCTCGTCCATCGTCGCCTGCAGACGGCCGTAGCGGATGTTGTCGGCGATCGTCCCGGAGAACAGGACCGGTTCCTGCGCCACCATGCTGATCTGCCGGCGCAGGGAATCGAGGCTCAGCGTCCGCACGTCGCGCCCGTCGAGCAGCACGCGTCCGCGCTGCGGATCGTAGAAGCGCGGGATGAGATTCATCAGCGTGGTCTTGCCCGCACCGGTCGGCCCCACGATGGCGACGACCTGGCCCGGTTGCACGTCGAGGGAGATGTCGGTCAGCGTGCCGGCGCGGCCGGGGTATTCGAAATGCACGCCCTCGAATCGGATGGCGCCGGCGGCCCGGCCGATGGACTCGGGGTGCGCCGCCTCCTGCACGACGGGCTCGGTGTCGAGGATGTGGAACGCCATCCGCAGACCGACCAGGTTGTCCTGGAGTGCGCCGACCGTGTAGCTGATGGTTTCCAGCGGTTTGTAGACGGCGGCGATGTACGCCAGGACGACGAGGAGCTCGCCGGCGGTGATGCTGCCCTGGATGGCGTGGTATGCCCCGACGCCCAGGACCATGGCCGTTCCGATCGCCGTCATCGTGGTCACGGCCAGCGAGAACAGCGTCTGGCGGACGGTGACGTCCACGCGGGCCTTGATCGCGTGACCGGTTTTGGTGCGGAAGCGCTCGAGCTCGTGGTCTTCGCGCTGAAACGCCGTGATGACGGGCAGCATCGACAGCGCGTCGTGCACGATCGACAGACAGTCGGCCTCCATCAACTTGACCTGCAGCAGTCGCTCCTGGATATGCGTCGCGTAGTAGCGGATCGCCCAGTAGAGGAGCGGCACCACGGCAATCGACAGCAAGGCGAGCGTGCCGTCGATCCGGAACGCGATCCAGACCATGCCGACCAGCGTCAGGCCGGCCTGGGCCAGCGGCTGGATGGACAGAATCAGCGTGCCAGCGGCCGCCGCTTCGAAGTTGATCGCGTACATCAATCTTGCGGTGCTGACCTGATCGCGGTACGCGACCGACAGCCGCTCGGTATGACGAAAGAGATCGCTGCGAAAGTCGGCGATGATGCGCTGCTCGAGCTTGGTGTTGACGTAACTGTTCAGCACGTGGATTCCGCCGCCGACAATCGCGATCAGCAGGCCGGCAATTACGGTCAGCGCCAGGAGCAGGAACCGCTGTGATCCGAGTCCGCCGAGCACACTGCTGAGGGCCGCCGGCAGCGGAGCCTGGCCAATGACGTTGTCCACCAGGATCTGGAGCGGCCAGGGCGACAACAGACCAAACAAGGTTGCGCCGATCGTGAGCCAGATCGAGGAGACGCCGAGCCGCCAGTACGGCCGAAGGTAGGGGAGCACTCGCAGGAGGTACGGGAGCATCCGAGCTTTCCCGCCAGGAATGTGTCGTCGTCATCACTCGGCACCCTCGCACGGCTGCACCGGCGTCACCAGCGCGTCGTTCGATCGCCGGGGCGAACGCCGCCATGGCGATTGCGTGCCGAGCGGCTGCATGTCCATGTCCTGGGCAAGCGCCGCAATCAGGCGGCGCGCGGCCGACAGCATCCGGGCGCTGCGCCAGACAGCGGTCCCGGCGATCACAAGGCCAATCAGGCTGATGACGCCGGCAATCGACGACGCTGCGACCGAGGCGTCACCCTGCAGGCGAGCGAGCGGCCAGGCGACGATCGCGAGGACGGCGACGAAAGAGAACGTCGACGGCTGCAGGCGGTACCCGATTCGGATGAGCGATCGGCCGGCGCCGTGGTTCTCGACGAGGACGAGAAGGTCGAGCCAGGCAAAAGGCCAGACAGGCACGCGAATGTCGCGCGCGGTCGGCCAACCGTCCTCGATGTCGAGACCGCGTGTCAGCGGCGAGCTGCGCAGCCGTTCGGTCATCCTGGTCAACAGCGAGTCGGCACCGATCCATCGCTCTGCCCAGAATCGCGACTCGATCGTGCCGCGCCCGAGAAGGTATAGCGTGCACGCCAGATCTCGCGGCGACGGCCGCGGCTCGCGAGCCGAGGACGGCGGTGCCACCATTGGCGGGGACAGCGTGCCGCGCAGATAGCCGGCGGCCCGGGCGAACGGCTGCAGCAGGTGCAGCCACGCGATGACCAGACGGTAGATCGTCCGGCTCGCGCGCCGCGAGTAGCGGCCGATGTCGGGGAGCGACTCGATGTCGGATGCCAGCGCGTAACGGACGCACTGGATCACCGTGATTGCCAGGCCCGCGAGGCCGACTGCTCCAATCGCCGCGATCGGCCTGGCCGCCCCCGGCCCGATGGCGAACCCCAGCGCCAATGCCGCAGCAATGAAGATGGCGCACACGATCTGCCAGCGGACCGTGTGCGGTAGAAACCACAGCGAGAAGGCCTGCATGTGATAGACGGAGGGGAAGGCAGCGGAGCCCCATATCCCCATGTTGACCCGCGGCCGCGACAACGACCGGACAAACGGCAACGGACTGTAGATGTGGCCCTTCCAGGCGATCTTCGCGCCCGTGAACCGCTCGCGGTGATGCGGGACGAGCCAGGCCTGCCCTTCGCCGTACCCCACCTGTTGTCGCCAGTAGGCACGGACGCTCGCGCGATGGTGATGCCAGACCAACGCCGCCGGCACGAACTCGATGCGCCCGCCAGCCTTTTGCAGCCGCCAGCACACGTCGACGTCGTCGCCGGCGCGCAAGTAAATCGGGTTGAACCCGCCGATGGCGCGCAAGGCGTCGCGACGGACGGCGAGATTGCAGCCGGGCACGTGCTCCGCCGTGCGGTCGTCGAGAAGCACGTGGGTCGGGCCGCCGGGGGCACGCGCGACGCACTGCGCCATCCACGGGCTGTCGAGCGGCGGCAAGCTGAGTCCTCCCGCGGCAACGACATCGGCGCCGGCGAACGGCTGGACCAGATAGGTGAGCCAGTCGGGATCCACTCGCACGTCGGCGTCCGTATACGCGACGATGTCGCCGGTCGCGGCAGCGAGGCCGGCGTTGCGGGCGGCGCTCAGGCCGGCGTGATCGAGATCGATCACGCGGCAGAACGGGTGCTGCCGCGCGATCAGGCCGGTACGGTCACTCGAGCCATCGTTCACGACGATGACTTCGAAGTCGGGGTAGGTCAGCCGTTCCAGCGCGGTGAGGCACTCATCGAGCGTGTCGGCAGCGTTGTAAGCGCAGACGATGACCGACACTTTCACGCGCGTGCGCGGCTCCGTGGCCGAAAACGGCACGCTCGAGAAGACGTCCGCGACCGATTGCAGGACCGGCTTCGGGCGCCGCTCGGCATCGACCAGGCCGAACGCCCAGTCGCTGATGGCTTGTCCACCCCGCCACCATTCGTCGGTCCACGCGAACGCCACGGCGCCGCAGGCGCCCTCGGCAAACGACGCTCGAAGTTGCATCGCGGTCAGTGCGGCCTGTCCACTCACACCTTCCCGCGAGCTGTCGGCCCCGGCTTCGGCCACCAGCAGCGGCTTGTGACCGGCGATGTTCTGCAGGCGCGCCAGGTAGGCGCGGAGATCGCCCTCGCGATGCAGGTAAACGTTGAACGCGCACAGGTCGACGAACGGCAGGTTGAGGTACTCGGTGGGCGGATAGTTGACGTATGTGAAGATCGTGTCGGGCGCGATCGCCTTGGCGTCCCCATACAGCTCGGAGAGGAACCGTTCGACACGTTCAGGGCCGAGCCAGCGCACGACGGCGGCGGGGATCTCATTCCCCAGCGCCAGCATCAGCACAGCCGGGTGCGACGCGAGCGCACGAACATTCGCCACGACGTCGCGCCGGATGGCTCTGGACAACTGTCGGTCGTCCAGGAACGCGACGTGGTCGGCCCACGGCACCCCGGCCATGATCCGGAGACGGTGCCGCTGTGCCAGGTCCAGGAACCGCTGGTCCGGCACGGTGTACGTGCGTATCGTGTTCACGCCGGCGCGACGCATCAACGCGAAGTCTTCGGCGATGCGCGCGGGCGGCGGAAAGTACTGGCCGTCCTTGTCAGGCGCGAACGTGCCGTAACTCACGCCTTTGACCCAGAACCGCTCGGGCCCCAGTTGAAGGAACTTACCCGCGACCGTCGCGCGCACAGAGGTGCCGTTCACGTGGTGATCGCGATCACCCGTGTGAGGTTGTTGGCGGCGAAGCCGCTGCCGAGTCGGTTCGCCTACGGTGGACAGTTTTGTAATCGAACGGCGCAGGCTGGCCCGCGCGGCATCTCGATCTCTCGTAGGCGCCTCGTTGATCGGGTCGGTCGGCAGGGGGTCCCCGGGTCCGGGTCGCATACAAGGACTACGCCAAAGACCGATCTGCCGTGGCAAGGGGGCGGGGCGCAGAAAGCTCGTACGCCTGTGCAGTTCGATGACTACTTCTATGCAGTCGGCCCGGCGCCCTATTTGTTCAAGACTCAAGCGGTCGCCGTTCGTCTCTGCGGTCGCCGGACGAGCGATCACAAATCCGTAAGACGATCAGCCAGCAGGACAAATGTCTCCGCGCCGGGGACTAACGTCGGTCGGAGGTGGCGCGGAAAAACCCAGCTGTATGTCCATTTCTAATGCTTTGCCGCGCGGTCGTTACACGATCAACCACCATCGGCGGGCTCGCCCGCGAACGTCCGCCGGCGCTGAGAGGCAACACCGCGATCGCTAACGATGAGCTTTGCTGTCTGAAGCCGGGCGGCGTGTTTCAGGGTGAATCGCCAGCTCCAGAAGCCGCGTCAACACGGCCGGAGCGCTGAAGTACGTCTCCGCCACCGCCCTGGCCGCGTCGCAGTGTGTGCGATATCGTTCGTTGATCGCATCGACACCCGCCAGCACGTCCTCCACTGTCCGGAACGGCAGTACTCCTTCGGACGTCCGCAGCCATTCACCAAACCCGGTATCCTGGACGAGCACTGGGCGTCCGCTCGCCAAGTACAGGGCACTGCGCTCGCTGAACCAGCCACTCCGACTCACGACGTAGCCGTGCTTGGCGACGCCGAACTCGGCTCTCGAGGCCTGAATGTAGTCGCGATAGTGCCCCAAGCTGCGACTCGGTTCGCGCGGATCGATCAGCGTCCAGCCATGCTCCTTCATCATCTTCCCGGGCTGAGTGCGGCTCCCGAAGGCCAGCTCGAAAACCGGACCGGTTCTCGTGGGCAGATCGAGGAAGGGACCGAACGAATCCGCCTTGGGACCATAGCGCCGCCCGTGGTACTCGATCGCGGGATAGGCTTCCCACAACATGATGGACGTGTACGAGCCGGCAGGAGGCGCCGGTGTCACGGCCCATGCGTCGAGCACTACCGGCTGGCGCGTCGCCTGCCACTGAAAACCGTCGTCGGGAATGGACGAGAGTCCCGCAGACAGGTTCTCGCCAAACGAAAAGAAGGCGGTGTGACAGGCGGCGCGTGTCCGGGCGTCGGCGCTGGTGAGGTGACGGACCTGCGTGAATGCCGGATCGGTATCGACGAGCACTCTCACGGGCACGTCCATCAGCCACGGCCTGATCGGATTGACGGCCGACACATTCAGGAACAGATCGGCGGTCGCACAGATATCCAAGGCCTGATCGGCGCACGGTCCACGCCAGGCCGCCTTATGCGCGTCGTAATACGCCCAGCGCTCGGCAAGGCCGAGCTCGCCCATGGCCGACGACAAGAACTGTAGCCCGTAGCTCGGGTCCGTACTCTGCGTATTGGTTTCCGGGTTGTAGCAAGAGGCGTAGTCGTCGCTGTCTTCGAAAAAATACACCTCGTGGCCCAGGCGCGTCAGAGCGAGGACATACTGCAGGTAGTGCCACGCCAGTCCGGCGAGCGGCCCGCGAACGATGTAGCCAAGCAGGATGATGCGCAAACGGCTATCGCGAATCACGTCTCTACTCGCGTTCGTATAGTCGCGATAGTGGAGCGTGACTTGACGTCACCGTCAAGAGAAAAGCCCACCACCTCGGCCGTGTGTGTCCAGATCCTTGGCGACGACCTACGGATGCGCTGCTGAAAGCGCGAGGGACAGATGTCAGTCGGCTGGCTTCGACGTGCCGAGCGTCAGCAGCCAGATGTCGCCCTCGGTCACGCGCCGCGAAAAGTAGGCTTCGCGCCCATCTCGCGTCAGCTGCGGCGGCCCGATCACGTCACGCTCGGCCGACCAGACCTTTTCGACCTTCAGGGATTGCGTGTCGACGACATGGAAATCCCGTCCAGCCGATACGAACATCACATGCCGGCTGTCGGGCAACCATACCGGGTAGCCGCCGAAATCGGTGAGCCGTTCGAACCTCCGCGATCGAAGCGAGTAGGTGATGATGCCGCGCGCCGCCAGCCCCGCCTGGCCCACCAGCTGCGTTCCGTCTGGCGACCACGCGTTGACGACGAACTCGTCGCGACCGTCGGTGGGTGGAGGTATGACCTGCGGCTGTTGATCGCTCCAGGGCCGACTGGAGTCGAAGACGTACACGTTGTTGTCCGAATGACCGATACCCGCGGCCATGAGAACAGCAATCCTGGAACCGTCGGGCGACCACGCCGGATAGATCGCATCGGCGAGCGGGCTGAGCTGCTGGAGATCGCTGCCGTCCGGGCGAATCTTCCACAAGTACTGGTCCTTGCCGCGAATCGCGTGAAAGGCGATCCACCGACCGTCAGGTGACCAACGCGGCATCCGGTCGATCGACTCGAGTCCGCTGGTGAGCTGCCGCAATCCGGTGCCGTCGCTGCGGACGACATAGAGATCCCCTTCGGGCTGAACGCTCGAGTAGAACGCCACCCACTTGCCGTCTGGAGACGGATCAGGGTTGGCCCATAGGCGCGACCCCGTGGTGATCCACGTCGGCTCTCCACGTGGGGCGCCGGTCGCAGGGTCGATTCGGAGCTGTTGGAGGTTGCGGCTGCGGAGAATCGAGCTGTAGGCGATTCGCCTGCCGTCCGCCGACAGCGTAATGTGAGCAACGAACGGTGACGGCGTGGTGACGGCTTCCGGAGGACCGGAGGGGCGTCCTGACGCCTCGTCGATGGGAACGCGCCACAGATTGATCGGGCCGCCACGCCCGCTGGCGAAATAGAGATGCTTGCCGTCGGGCGCCCAAACGGGATTCCAGTTCCGGGCACCATCCGTAGTAACCGCCACCGGGTTGTCGCCCGAACCATCGACGGTCCAGATATCCAGCCGTGTACTCCCAGCAATCGCACCTCTTGTCGTGTATGCGATTCGCTGCCCGTGCGGCGACCAGCTTGGCAAGACCGCGTCGACGTTTCCGAGTTGCCGCTCGTCGCCGGTCGCGATATTCACAACCCACAACGAGCTCAGCCCTAGCGTGTTCTGCGGATCGAGATCGGCATTCTCGGTCGTGAACGCGATGTGTTGACCGTCGGGTGACCAGGTTGGCTTGAAGCCACGACGCGTCAGGCGCCGGGCCGCTTCTCCGGTGCGACCCATGAGGAAGATTCCGCCGCCGTCGCGGCTCGATCGAAACGCGATGCGCTCGCCATCCGGCGAGAACGCCGGCTGATCGTCGTCGTCCTGCGAATCGCCCGTGAGATTGATTGGCGTCTGGCCGGTCGTACTCTGCAAGAAGATATGCCGCCTGCCGTCGACTTCGCCGCCGTATACGACCCACTTGCCGTCGGGCGACAGGCTGGGGAACCACTCGAGTCCTGACTGCGACGTGATCTGCGTGAAGGTCGGCTGCAAGAGCTCCGGAGCCTCCGACGGGATCGTCCATGTCCGCCACAACAGGCCGACGATCAGCGCCATCGACACGGCGATGGCTCCGCCCAACGCATACCGCCGTTGCTCCTTCGCGGAATCCAACAATCGTCCGATCCGCGATCGGCTCCCCAGTCGGCCCAGCGCGTCATCGAGCTCGAGGCATGCGTCGCCGATGTCGCGAAGTCGCCTGGCGAAATCTTTCTGAAGACATCGCTGTAACAAACGACGGATGCTCGCCGGCGTCGCCAACGGGAGCAGTCGCCAGTTGGGGTCGTGCTCGAGAATCGCTGCCATCGTGTCGGAGACGGTGTCGCGATGGAACGCCTGATGGCCGGTCAGCATTTCGTAGAGAACGCAGCCGAACGCCCAGATATCAGAGCGCTTGTCAACGGACCTGCCACGCGCCTGCTCGGGGCTCATATACGCCGCGGTTCCCAGGATGACGCCGTGAGCGGAGCCGTTCAGCGTGATCGTCGGTGAGTGGGCCAGCTCCGGTGTCGCGCCCTCGCCATCGGTTTTGGCCAGCCCGAAGTCGAGCACCTTCACCACACCGGATACTGTGACCTTGACGTTCGCCGGCTTGAGATCGCGATGGACGATCCCCTTTTCGTGCGCGGCGGAGAGCGCATCAGCGATTTGTCGACCAATCGTCAGGGCTTCTTCAACGCTTACGCGGCCCGCCGTGAGACGGTCTGCCAGCGTCGGCCCTTCCACGAGTTCCAGCACCAGCGCCGGCGTGCCCCCGGCTTCTTCAATGCCGTAGATGGCGGCAATGTGCGGGTGATTGAGCGCCGCCAGCACACGCGCTTCACGCTCGAATCGAGCGAGCCGCTCGGGATGGGTCGTGAAGGCGCGTGGCAGGATCTTGATGGCGACGTCGCGCCCAAGACGTGCGTCCCGCGCGCGGTAGACCTCGCCCATACCGCCGGCGCCCAGCGGCGCCACCACGTCGTAGGGGCCCAGACGCGTGCCCGCGCTCAGCCCGGGAGACGAGGTGGTGCCGGAGCGCGTTGTGCTGGATGCCTCCCGTAACCCGGCCAGGAACGACTCGGATGCCGCCGGCCACCCGTCGAAAAGTGAGCCGTCGGCCGCGTCCGCTTCCAGCAGCGCCTCGACGTCCCGGCGCAGTGTTTCATCGCCTGCGACAGCCGCTGACACGAAGGCGGAACGAGCGGGCAGTGGCTGGTCGACGGCGGCTTCGAACAGCCGCTTGACGCGCAGCCATCGATTGTCGGTCATACGGGCCGGCGTGAACCGGCGTCGGTCACGACCCGCTCCGCGGGCGCCAGCTCGCGCCTGAGCCATGCCTTCGCGGTTCGCCACTCCCGTTTGGCCGTCGACGGTGACACGTTCAGCACGTGCGCCACTTCGTCGATCGTCAGGCCGCCGAACGCCCGCAGCTCGACGATGTGGGCGAGACCGGGATCGAGCTTCTCCAGCCGGCCCAGGGCATAGTCCAGGGCGAGGACTGGAACTTCGGTCGCCGCCCTTTCCGCGATGTCCTCGATCGGCACCCGTTGCGCACCGTTGCCCCTCTTTCGTGCCTTCTGCCGGCGCGCGTGGTCGACGAGGATCCGGCGCATGACCTGCGCCGCGACCCCGTAGAAGTGCGCGCGATTCTGCCAGTCGACGTTGCGCTGTTCGACCAGTCGCACGTACGCCTCGTGCACCAGCGCGGTTGGTTGCAGCGTATGTCCTGCTCGCTCGCGCCGCAACTGGCGCGCGGCCACCCGCCGCAATTCGGCATAGACCAGCGGCAGCAGGCGATCGAGGGCCCGCCGGTCGCCGCGGCTCCAGCCGTCGAGAAGCGCCGTGACGTCGTGGACGGTGGACATCAGCGAACCTAAGGGTCGAAGGACCAACAGGATAGGAGCTTGACGCGGCAACCGCAAGCCAGCTGGCTTTACCGGTGGCCCGTTCTGGCCCGCGGTTGCACGCGCTCGTCGAGCGGCAACATCTTTACGCGGAACTACCAGACAGCCTCTCGACCGCCGCGTGGGACGTTAAGCCCGGCGCGAGATCGTGGGCGTGTATGAGGTCGCCTGGCCGGCGACCTCGAATTGCAAATAGTGATGGTTGCGAGGATGAATATCGATCAGGTGCGTTAGGGGCGCTTGCGCCCGAACCGCTGGATCGCGCATGATGCGGGCAATCTGGAGGTTCCATGGCGAAGGCCAAGCGCACCACTCATCGCAGTAGCAAGGGCCAGAAACTCTACGCTGTCCGTGACGCGAGCGGACAATTCAAGGACATCCAGACGTACGAGCGCGCCCACCGCGCCGACCTGGCGAAGACCTCGAAGAGTGAGAAGACGGCGGCGAGCAAGAAGGCGGGGCGCAAGACCGCGAAGAAGCGCTGAGCGCTCGAGGCCTTCGCCTGCCACTCGTCGTACGCTGCCTGGGCCGGCCTGCCAGCCTTTTCTGGCGCAGCTGCGCTGTCCTGCTTCTGTTTGCGTCGGCGTGTGGCGGCACTGCCTCGTCGACTGGACCGTCGCCTCGTCCTCTCCCTCCGCTACCGGGGCACGAGGTACTCACGGGGCGAGTGGCTGACCGCACCACCGCAGCACCGCTTCCCGGCGCCACCGTTACGTTCTCGCAACCGCATCCGTCCCCATCTGCAACGACTGACGGTTCCGGACATTACAGTTTGAGTGGCTTACCGGGCCCGGGCGGCGGAGCGTTCGTGTGGGCGGCCGCCGAAGGCTACGAAGACGATCTTCAGGTACCATCGCGCGGTGTCTCAGGATTTTCGTCTGTATCCCATCGAGCGGATTTCGGCGGGCAGTTCCACGGTGGTGACCGTGCGGCCTGACGACTCTCTGTGCTGGAACAATATCCACGAGCCGGGGTATGGGAACGACTATGTATGCCGAAAGCTGCGCATTGTGCCCGCTGCCGGAGTCATCACTGTGGAGGCGCTCCCCATCGGCGGAGGAGGACCTCGCCCTCCTCTTGTCGTAGCGGTCAGTGCCGGCAATCGCGTGCTTGTTGAGCGTCTGGGGAATCCGGTGTCGGTCCCGCTGACCGGCGGAACTGAGGTCGTCGCATTCGTCGAAATGGCCGCCAATTCGCCGACGACGCAATCATTCACGCTGACGACGTCGATAGCGCCACGATGACTAGCGAAGAGCCCAGTTCGCCACGATGGTCGCGCGGGCGTTGCACGCCCTATCCGCGAGCTGGGAGCGGTTCGGCGCCAGTGGTGATTGCGAGCATGCCTCCGAGCCGCAAGGCGGTTTGGTACGACCACTCGTTTCGCTTTCCTTCGATGATGATTGGCGTCAAATCGTCCGCGTAGATCAGTGCAAGCGTCTGCTCCGGTCGGACCGCATCCGGCAAAAAGGGGCTGCCAGCTGTCCGGTCGTGCCCAAGCAGCGTAAGCCAGCGGTTCACGACATCACCTGCCGGCGGAAACAGCAGAATCAGTTTATGCAGTTGCCCAAGGTCGCGCAGACGCGACAATTCCCACGCCAGACCTGGCGAGGTGCCGATGACCAGGACCACAATTGCGGCATCACGTATGCGTTGCTGTACCTCGTCCTGCCAGACAGTGTCGGGCACGTAATCGCGGGCGGCTCCCAGCGGCGAGAGCTGTTCCTCCGGCCTGCCGATCGCGATGAACGGTCCGAACGGAGACAGATGATCCTGCACCACGCGCTCGAACGTCATGCCTTTCCGATGCAGATCGGTTGACCTGGAGTAGCGGGCGCCGCGGACAATGAGCATCATGTCGTCGTCAAACGACCGCAAGAGCAGCACGGGCGGACGACGGTCAATCTGCCGCACGGCCGTGCCTCTAAGGGCCGACTTGCGTTTCGTCCATACGAAGACCGCGCCGCCTGCCGCGAAGATCCAATCCCGCACTCCGTTTTCGGCGTTCCGGTCTTTTCCCATCACTTTCCTGACGAGGAGCATCGCGATGATACTGACGACATACGTCAGTGCGCCGATGACGAGGGCCCAGGGCCGAAGCTGACGAAACCAGTCTTTCCACGACAGCGCCCCGCCGGCATAGTCGGCACTGAGCGTGCGGTTGGCCGCGAACATCAGCTTGAGATACGGAGAACGTCGACCGGCGCGAAAAACCGGCGCCAGCCCGATCGCCAGGACGTAGAGCGACGCCGCCACCGCCATGAGGCCGAAAAGGAGCATCCCCCATTCATCCTTGGTGTCGATGGGCATGGACGCCGCCACGAAGCGAGCAGTGAGGAGCGTGGTGAGCGTGACCAGCGCGATCGACAGTGGTGGGATTGCCGGCACCAGTCCCTTGTAGAGGAACGGATAGGTCACGAGCGCCAGAACGCCGGCCGCGCGGATATACACCGCATCTCTCATCTCCGGCGTATCGCTCAGTAGCAAGAGGCTAACGATGCCGAGCATTGCAATTACGTTGGAGGACCACAAGAGATGCTTCCGCAAGCGCACGAGGCCAACGATGTCGATGGTCCGCGCGCCATTACCTTGGAGCATGGCGGCCCTACGATACGTCCACCACAACGAACATGCCAGCCGTTTTAGTGGTGCGTCAGTCAGCACCCCACAGGCCGTGAGCCGCGCCCGAAACAGCGTCCCCAGAAATTCGCTGCCGCGATCGCTGTGAAGATCAACGCATTGCGACTGGCCGGTCCTGCGCCGCGACGTTGAGCGCTGACGCCGCAGCGTTTGCTCCAGTGAGTCAATCCGAGGCCAGGCCGCCGCTCGGCGAAACCTGCCAGAACTTCGTCACTCCCGCGTTATCACTTCCGCATATAATTCCGCCCCCGGATTAGGCGGACGCTCGGTGTTCTATCTCCGGTCACCTTTGGCTCGGCGTGGCGAATAGGAGAGAGATATGCGTAGACGGCGTTCTCTGATGCTATTGGCAGCGGCATTCTGCATCGCAGGTTCGACGCCACACGCGGCGGACACTCCTCAACTCGTGCTCCGTGGCACGTACGCGACAGGATTGGCTGGCGACAACGCGGAGGTCATCAGCATCCGTCACAGAGATGCAACCGCGGCAATCTCGAACACGGCGGCGAGCGTTGACGTTCTCGATCTGTCCGATCCCGACAATCCCAATCTCCTCGTCCGCGTCGCAATCGACACGACGACTGGCGCGCCGAACTCGGTTGCCGTTCATCCGGTTCACGACTACTTCCTGGTAGTCACGGGGAAGGCCGGCGTCGTGGGCACGGTGTTCGCCTACAGCCTCGACGGTGAGCTCCTGGCATCCGCGGCGGTGGGTATTCAACCGGATGCGGTCGTGATTTCACCAAATGGGCAATACGCGGTGGTCGCCAACGAAGCGGAAGGCGCAGGTCTCAACAACAACGGCGGCGCCGGATCGCTTTCGATCATCGACCTCAGCGGCTTCAACGGTCATGGTGAAGACGATGACCTCGTCGTGACCCCCGTGTCGCTCCCTTCGCTCGCTGGCGTCGCAGGCGTGAGCAGCGGACGGACAGACGACATCGCTCGGCTTCCCATCGACAACTCACCCGGCACCTTGGAGCCGGAAAACATCGCCTTCAGTCACAACAGTCGGTACGCGTTCATCACCCTGCAGGAGAACAACGCCATCATCCAGCTCGACGTTCGCACCCGGGAAATGCGGGTTGTTGGCGCGGGTCAGACGACGCATGCGGCCGACCTGATCAACAGCGGCGGGTATGCGCCGGTTCAGACGCTGACGGCATTTCGCGAACCTGACGGCATTGCCGTCGATGAGACAGGCCGCTTCTTCGTCACTGCAGACGAGGGCGACACTCGGGACGGCGCCGCCGCCTCGGGCCCGCGTGGCGGCCGCACGGTTAGTGTGTTCGACGCACGCACGGGCGCCTTTATCGCCGACACCGGCCGTCAGATCGATGACGCGGCCGCGGACGTCGCCGCCTATCCCGACAGCCGCAGCGAACGAGGCGGTTCCGAGCCCGAGGGTATTGATCTCGTCAGCTACCGCGGTGTGACGCTTGCCGCCGTTGCCTTGGAGCGCGCGAACGCGATAGCGCTCGTCGACGTCTCCGATCCGACGTCGCCCGAAGTCGTCAATGTCACGCCGCTCGTAGGTCACATCGGACCCGAATCGGTCAAGTTCTTCCGCCGCGGTTCTCGCCTGTTCGTCGCGAGCGGCAACGAAGTGACTGGAACGGTCACGGTCCTCGAAGTGGTGTTCTAGATTGATACCGGTGACGGTGGGCGTCAGCCTCGACGCCCACCTATCGCCGCAATGGCTGATCGAGCGAGTCCCATTTGTACGCGGCGGCGACACGCTGCTGCGTCAAGGAGCCTCGCAGCTTGCCACTCCCATCCGGGTCGGATTACCGACCGTGCTCCCAAACCGTCAACAACGGCTTGACGGTCCTGAACATCCTGCTCAAGAAAGCCGTAGAATGGGACGCTATCGAGCGCATGCCTTGCGCGATCCGACTACTCCCCGTGCCGAAGCCTTCGATTGGGTTCCATGCCTTTGGCGACTACGAGCGGTTGGTCACGGCGGCTCGTGCGGAGGACCGCAGCCAGAGACAGCAAGAGGTCGCCAGATACCGGCGACCTCATGGTCCAAATAAAGTTGGTTGCGGGGGCGCCCGGCAACCCAGCGCGTAGCGCTGTGGTTGCCGTAAAGACAATGTTCAAATCCCGGCCCCGCAACCAACAGAAAAAGGGCCGCGTTGTGTTGGCAACGCGGCCCTTCAAAGTTGGTTGCGGGGGCGGGATTTGAACCCGCGACCTTTGGGTTATGAGCCCAACGAGCTACCGGACTGCTCCACCCCGCGTCAAGGCATCGGCGACGTCATTACCACCGCCGAAGAATTTCCACTTTAGCACGCCGCTTACCTTCCGGTAAAGGCGCAGTCTCGCTAGGGCTTGGCGGGGGGGACGTCCTTGAGGATGAACAGCTTCTCGCCGGGTTTGATCAGGCCCAGGCGTTCGCGGGCCACTTTCTCGATGGTATCGGCGTCCTCGCGCAACAGCCGAGCCTCTTCGCGCAGGCGGGCGTTCTCGCCGCGAATCCGGAGCAGCGACGTTTCGAGGCCGCGGAAGTCCTGCCGCGCCTTCACCAGCTCGACGAGCCCCTTTTCCCCGACCAGCGCGTCGAGGAAGAAAATACAGCCAATCGCGAGCAGCGCGTACTGCACCAGACGCCGACCCCGCGACTGCGGGGGAGCCGGCGAGGCCTTCTTGGGCGCAGGGCTGGAAGACACGGTCATGTCGAGCTTTCCGTCCGTGCGAGAATAGCGCGTTTTCGATCGCGAGTACAGCCCCAAAATACGCACGACGACAGGACTTGTACCGCATCTCGAGGCCGAGTACAAGCAGGGATTGTCACGATGATCACTCCGTCGAGCGTGGCCGTGGTACTGACGACGATTGGCGCCGACGCCGACGGTGTGGCGCTGGCTCGCACGCTGGTGGAGGAGGGCCTTGCCGCCTGCGTGAACGTGCTGCCACCCATGCAGTCGGTCTATCGCTGGCATCATGCCGTGCAGGTCGAACGGGAGCACCAGCTGGTGATCAAAACCGCGCCGGCAAACCTGGCGGCGCTCGAGGCGCGTTTGCACGAGCTGCATCCCTACGAGCTGCCGGAGTTCCTGGTGCTGAGTGCCGAAGGGTCGCTGGCCTACGTCGCCTGGGTGGGGGCCGCCAACATCGACGGATCCGATCCGGCAGAGGGTGGCTGAGTGACCCTCCCCGGTGTCGTCGCGGCGACCCTGGGCTGCGTCAGCCTGGCGGCGTGCGAACTGCGTCCGCCGTTCCCGATCATCGACATGCACATGCACGCGCAGGCGGCAGACTTCAACGGCCCGCCGCCGCTAGGCGTATGCACGCCGTTCCCCGAGTTCCCGGTGCGCGATCCCCAGCAAGACTACGCGGCCGCGTTCCTCAATCTGCTCAAGCACCCGACGTGCTCCGATCCCGTGTGGTCGCCAACGACCGACGACGGCGTGATGAACGCGACGTTCGAGGTGCTGCGCCGGCGCAACATCATCGGGGTGGTCAGCGGGAGCGACGCCACGGTTGAAGGCGGGATGGCCAGGGTACAGCTCTGGCGCGCCGCCGCCCCCGATCGCGTGATTCCCGCGCTGGGATTCAGACTGGGCCAGGGCACGGCGTCGGTCGAGACCGTGACACGACTGCACGAGCAGGGACAGTTCGCCGTGTTCGGGGAAGTAGGCATCCAATACCAGGGGATCGCGCCGGACGATCCCGCGTTCGAGCCCTATCTCGCGCTGGCCGAACAACGCGACATCCCGGTGGGCATCCATATCGGCATCGGGCCCCCCGGCTCTCCGTATATGGATGCTCCGGGCTACCGCGCACGCCTGCACAGTCCGCTGGTGCTGGAGGAAGCGCTGGTCCGCCACCCCAAGCTGCGCCTCTACATCATGCACGCCGGCTGGCCCATGCTCGACGATCTGCTCGCCATCCTGTGGACCCATCCTCATGTGCACGTAGACACCGGCGCCATTGCAGCCGTGCTGCCGCGCGCGGAGTTCCACCGCTTCCTGCAGCGCATCGTCGAGGCCGGCTTCGCCAGCCGCGTGATGTTCGGATCGGATCAGATGACCTGGCCCGGCATGATCGAGCGAGGCCTGGAGGCCATCGAGTCCGCGCCGTTTCTCACCGAGGACCAGAAGCGGGACATCCTCTACAACAACGCCGCACGATTCCTACGCCTGAGCGACCAGCAGATAGCGAAGCACCAAGG
Organism: uncultured Acidobacteriota bacterium; assembly: GCA_963713655.1. Classification (GTDB taxonomy): domain Bacteria; phylum Acidobacteriota; class Vicinamibacteria; order Vicinamibacterales; family UBA2999; genus CAWEBF01. The sequence continues at coordinate 67,605 of CAVQMT010000016.1, read as the reverse complement.
TCGATCTAATCGATAGTATTAAAGCTGTTTGAGTCGATTTTGAGATCGTATCTATCCGATCTACAGTCCTTCTTTGAAGGGAGGTCGGATGGGGGGACAGAGGGCACGGTTGTGCCTGTGGTGCGTGCTGGGAGCGCTGGCGCCCGCACAGGTCGTTGGGCAGGTGGGTAGTGGAGCCCTGGCGGGCAATGTTCTGGATCAGGCCGGCGCCTCGATTTCCGGAGCAACGGTGACGATGACGGCGGTCGGAACCAACCTCTCCCGCACCGTCAGTCACCGACAGCGATGGCGGCTACGTCGTGGCGGGCCTGGCGCCGGGGCTGTATCGGCTGCGCGTCGAACTCAACGGGTTCCGGCCGCTGACGCGCGAGGGCATCCGGCTCGCGACCGGCGAAACCGTTCGCCTGGACGTTCAGCTGGAAGTCGGCGCGGTGTCGGAAGCCGTCACGGTCCGTGCCGACGCGCCGCTGCTGCGCAGCGAAACGTCGGGGCTCGGGCCACGTCGTGGACAACCGGAAGATCGTGGACCTGCCGCTCAACGGCCGCAGCTTCATCACGCTCGCCACGCTGGTGCCTGGAGTGGCGGTGCCTCCGGCCCCCGCCGCGCCGTTTCCGCGCATCAACGGCGGCCGGCCGCGCACCAACGAGTATCTGTTCGACGGCATCTCCGTGCTGCAGCCCGAACCGGGTCAGGTCGCGTTCTTTCCCAACATCGACGCGATTCAGGAGTTCAAGATCGAAACCAACAGCCCGCCGGCCGAGTTCGGCCGCTTCAACGGCGGCGTGGTGAACCTGACCACGAAGGCCGGCGGCAACCAGCTGCGCGGCAATCGTGTTCGAGTTCGTCCGGCACGAGTCGATGAACGCGCGCAACTTCTTCGCCGCCGGCCAGCGCGGTCAAGCCGCAGTTCCGCCGCAACCAGTTCGGCGGGGTGATCGGTGGCCCCATCCGGCGCGACCAGACGTTCTTCTTCTTCGACTACCAGGGCCAGCGCCAGACGATCGGGCGCACGGTGATCTCCACCGTGCCGACCGCGCTGCAGCGCCAGGGCATCTTCACCGAGGCGATCGGCGGGCGCGTGCCGGTGATCTACGACCCGGCCACGACGACGCCCGTGGCCGGCGGAGGAGTGACGCGGGCCCAGTTCGCGGGCAACGCGATTCCGGCTGGACGCATCGATTCCGTGGCCCGCACCCTCCTGGACCGCTATCCGCTGCCGACCAGCGCCGGGACGGCCAACAACTACCGTCGCCTGGCCAACGAAACCGTGGACCAGGACCAGTTCAGCATGCGCCTGGACCACCGGTTCCCGTCGAACCGCGATCACGTGTTCGGCCGCCTGACGCGATTCGAGGAACAGTTCGAGCCGGTGACTCCGCTGCCGGACGGCAGCGGCCCGACCACCGGCACCCTCGGGCCCCAGAACACCACCTCCTCGTCGTTTGCCTCCAGCTATCAGCACACGTTCTCGAACAACGTGCTCAACGAGCTTCGATTCGGCGACACCAGGCGGACCGTCCACCGGGACGCCGCGTCGCTGGGCGGCACGGCGTCGGCCGTGCTGGGATTGCCCGGCATTCCGTCCAACGCCCAGTTCCCGGACACGCTGCCGACCTTCGCGATCGCCGGCTACACCCAGCTGGGCTCACCGGTCAGCACGGCCTCCGACTTCGGCACCAGCGTCACGCAGGTCGCCGATTCGTTCACCTGGCTGAAGGGCCGTCACACGCTGAAGATGGGCGGAGACTTGCGGTGGGAACGGCTCGACGTCGTGCAGCCGCCGTCGCCAACCGGCTCCTTCACGTTCTCGAACCTGTTCAGCGACCTGCCTGGTGTGACCAACACCGGCACGCCCTTCGCAAGCTTCCTGCTGGGCCAGGTGCAGCTCTTCTCGATCGATCTCCAGCAGGAGGAGATCAGGAACCGGGCCCACTTCGAGGAGTACTTCTTCCAGGACGATTGGCGCATCTCCGATCGCCTGACCGTGAACGCGGGCCTGCGCTACACCCTGAACTTCCCGTCCACGGAAGAGAACGACCAGGTGGCGGTGTTCAACCTGGAGACGCGCCAGCTCGAGTACATGGGGCGCGACGGGAATCCCCGCGCGGCCCGCCAGCTGCACAAGCTGAATCTGGGGCCACGTCTGGGCATCGTCGGGCGGGCCACGGACAAGACCGTGGCCCGCGCCGGCTACGGCATGGTGTGGATCGAGATGGCGGGCATCACCACGCCGTTCACCACACCGGTGTTTCCTTTCCTCCAGACCGTCACCCAGCGGACGCTCGACAACATTACGCCGGCGTTCACGCTTGCCTCGGGGCCTAGTGTCGAACCGATACCGCTGACGCCGACGGCCGGCCTGGGCCAGGGCGTGTTCTCTGTGGACCGCAACCTGGGCTCGGGTTACGTGCAGCAGTGGAATACGTCGGTGCAGCACGAGTTGACCCCTGACGTCGCCATCGAGGTGGCCTACACCGGCTCGAAGATCACCCGGGTGGGCCTGCCGGATACGAACCTGAACCAGCTGTCGGTGGAGCAGCTGGCGCAAGGGGCGTCGCTGCAGACGCGGGTCGCCAACCCGTACTTCGGCATCGTTCCCCGCTCATCATCGCTCGGCGACCCCACGATCCCGGTGGCCCAGCTGCTCAAGCCGTATCCGGAGTACACGACCGTCAGCCTCTACCGGAACAATGTCGGCACCACCATCTACCACGGGGTGTACACCAAGCTCGAGCAACGGCTGTCCGGCGGCCTTTCGTATCTGGTCAGCTACACCCGCTCGAAGCTGGTGGACGACGCCTCGTCGGTCTTCGACGCGTCGATTCTCACCGGGCCGGTCGCCAACTTCCCGGTGGCCGACAGCTTCAACCGCAAGCTGGAACGGGACTACTCGAGCGGGGACATCCCGCACGTGTTCGTCACCTCGGCGGTGTGGGATCTTCCCTGGGGCGTGGACCGGCGCGGCAACGCTTCAGGCCTGGTGGGTGCCCTGGTCAACGACTGGACCGTCACCGGCGTGCTGACGCTGCAGTCCGGCATCCCGCTCGCCATCGCCCAGACCACGAACAACAACGCGTTCGCCGGCTTCGGCACGCAGCGCCCCAACCTGGTCGGTGACCCCGAGTTGCCCGGTGACGAACAGTCGGTCGGCCGCTGGTTCAACACCGGCGCATTTGCCGCGGCGCCGGCGTTCACGCTCGGCACCAGCTCACGCAATCCGGTCCGGGGGCCGGGCTACCGCAACCTCGACCTGGCGGTGATGCGCCGCGTGGTCCTGTCCGGGGCGCGCGCGCTGGAGCTGCGCGCCGAGGTCTTCAACGCCACCAACACGCCGCCGCTCGGCAACCCCAACACGACGGTGGGCGCGGCGGCGTTCGGCACCATCACCTCGGCCGGCGACCCGCGCGTGGTGCAGCTGGCCGTGAAGTTCGCTGTTCTAGCAGGGGCTTGCGCGCGGCGGCTGCCCAGCCAGCCGCCAGAACTGCGCCTCGTTCAGCAGCACGATGCGGTGGCCCTTCTCGCGGAGGCGCTTGATCTCCATCAGCTTGCGGCCGGCGTCGCGTCCGGCGGCCTGCAGCTTGTTCGGCTTGCCGCGCACCACCACCGACGTGCGCACCGAGGGCCCGCTGTGGACGGTGGCGCCCGCCTTGCGCGCGGCCTTGGCCGCCACGTCCCGCTTGACGCTCAGGATGCCGGTGAACGCCAGGTGCGCGCCCCGGAGCGTCCGCAGCGCGCCCACCTTCAGCGCCGCCGGCGGTTTCGACAGCGCCTCGATCAGCTCGGTGGCGCTTTCGTAGCGCTTGCTGCGCTCGGCGATGCAGCGGTAGATCACTTCCTTCAGGTGGTCGCTGCAGTTGAACGCGCGCACTTCGGGCTTGCGGATGCGTGCGTGCGCGGACCCTTTGACCAGCATCCCGATCAGCTGGCCGACCTGGTAGACGTCGTCGCGCGCCTGCCACTTGGGCGCGGCGCCCTGCGACGATGTCGCTCGGCGCCATGTGCGGGTTCAGCGTGTGCACCGTGATGCCGCGGTGATCCGTCTGCGAGCGCACGATGCCGAAGTCGCCGAGCTTGAGGCGCGGCCCTCGCACACGAAGACGTTGACGGGGCGTCAGATCGCGGTGGAGCAGCTGGCCGCGGTGCAGCTTGCCCAGCACCTCCAGGATGCCGGCGATCTCGCGGCGCACGGCCGTCTCCGACCACTTCCGGCTGGTGCGGCCGAGAAAGGCGCTGAGGTCGCCCTGCTGGGCGTATTCCAGCACCAGACCGTACAGGAGCCTCTTCCCCGGCCGGTTCGTCAGCGGAAAGGCGTCGTAGACCCGGATCGCGCGAGGATGGTCGCCCAGGAGCTGGCCGAAATAGGCCTCGCGCAGCCACCCGTTGATGTGCGGGCTGACCTTGATGCAGACCGTCGCTGGAACCGTCGTCGAGCGACCGAGCCGCGTCGCCAGGTAGACCTGCCCGAAGCCGCCTTGCCCGAGCAGCCGCCCGATGCGGTAGGTGAGTCCGGTTTCCGCGCTGGTGATGGTTTCGTCCTGGCCGAGGAGCCGCCCGGCGTGCGGACCGGCCGCCACGGTCGCTGCCCGCGTGGTGGCGTTGCTGGCGCGTCGCCAGCGTCATCGTCCTTACCTCGCGAGACTCCCGCTTCTGCGGCTCCGCAGCCAGGCGATGGCCGGGGGCAGCAGCGACACAGCGATAACCACGGCCACCACGATGTGGATGCGCTCCTCGATGTTGGGGACCAGGTTCCCCAGCATGTAGCCGGCCAGCGTCATGCTGGTCACCCACAGGATGGCGCCCAGCACGTTGTAGGTGGCGAAGCGCCGGTAGCCCATCTCGCCCACGCCGGCCACCACCGGCGCGAACGTCCGCAGGATCGGGATGAACTGCGCCAGCACCACGGTCTTGCCGCCGTGGCGCTCGTAGTATTCGTGCGTCATCCGCACGTGCTCGCGGCGGAAGAGCAGCGAGTTGGGCCGGCTGTACAGCGCCACGCCCGTCCGCTTGCCGATCCAGTAACCGGTAGCGTTGCCGGCGATGGCGGCCACGATCAACGTCGGAATCAGCGCCTGGATGCTCAGGTCGCCGCGGGCGGCAAAGAGGCCGGCCGTGATCAGCAGCGAGTCGCCCGGCAGGAAGAACCCGATCAGCAGCCCGGTCTCGGCGAAGACGATCAGCGATGCAGCCCGTAGAACCCCACCAGGCGGATCAGCTCGGGGACGTTGTAGACGTTGGAGAAGAAGCTGGTGATGAGGTCCATGGGCCTACACGCGGCCCAGCGCCTGGGACAGATCCTCGAGCAGGTCGTCGATGTCCTCGATGCCCACCGACACGCGCACCAGGTCGTCGGTGACGCCCATGGCGTTGAGCATCTCCACCGGGACCGACCCGTGCGTCATCGACGCCGGGTGGCTGATCAGGGTCTCGACGCCGCCCAGGCTCTCGGCCAGCGCCATCAAGCGCACGCCGTTCAAGACCGTCCGGGCCCGGTCCAGCGACCCCATCGCAAAGGCGACGATGCCGCCGAACCCGCGCATCTGCCGCTTGGCCAGCGCGTGGTGCGGATGGCCGGGCAGGCCAGGGTAGTGCACCAGCGGCACCGCAGGATGGCTCGCCAGGAACTCGGCCAGGCGCTGCGCGTTGGCGTTGTGGCGCTCCATCCGCAGCGGCAGCGTCTTGGTGCCGCGCAGCACCAGCCACGCGTCCATCGGACCCAGGATCGCGCCTTCCGCGTTCTGCACGAACCGCAGCCACTCGATGTGGTCGTCGCGGGTGGCCACCAGGATGCCGCCGATGCTGTCGCTGTGCCCGTTCAGGAACTTCGTGGTGCTGTGGAGCACCAGGTCGGCTCCCAGCTCCAGCGGCCGCTGCACATACGGGCTGGCAAAGGTGTTGTCCACGACCACCGGCACGTTGCGCGCGTGCGCCAGGGTAGCAGGCCGCCGCGATGTCGGTGATGCGCAGCACGGGGTTGGTGGGCGATTCCAGGAACAGCATCTTCGTGGTGGGCTGTGAACGCCGCCTCGAGCGCGCCCAGATCCGAGGTGTCCACGTAGGTGAAGTCCAGCCCGTATTTCCGCAGCACGCGTTCGAACAGCCGGTAGGTGCCGCCGTAGGTGTTGTCGGTCACCACCACGTGGTCGCCCGCCTGCAGGAGCGTCATCAGCGCGCCGGTGGCCGCCAGCCCCGAGGCAAAGGCAAACGCCGCGCGGCCGCGCTCGATCGCGGCGATGTTGCCTTCGAGTGCGGCCCGCGTGGGATTGTGCGTGCGGCCGTACTCGTAGCCCTTGTGTACGCCCAGGGCGTCCTGCACGTAGGTCGAGGTCTGATAGATCGGAGTGATAATGGCGCCGGTGGACGGATCGGGCTCCTGGCCGGCGTGGATGCAAACGGTGTCGAACCTGGCGGTGTTGGAAAGCTTCACGGTGAGGACGATCGTACTTCGGGCTCCTCGCAGTCTGCAATTCGATGCCTGATGCCACCTCGCGCGCCTCGCGCTTCCTCGGCTGGCTGACCGGCACGCGCGTGGGACGCGCGGCGCTGGGCGGGCTGGTCCTGAAGGCGGTGGTGCAGTTCCTCCGGCCGCTGGTCGGGATCGAACTCGGCGATCGAAGGCCTGGACGTGCTCGCCAGCGTCGTGCTGGTGGTGGTGGCCGCCATCATGCTGGTGCGCTGGCTGGGGCATGTCCGGCGCGTCGTGCTGTGGCGCGTCCGGCGGAAGCTGCTGCTGTCCTACTTCCTGATCGGCGTGGTGCCGGCGTTCCTGCTGGTGCTGTTCTTCGCGCTGGCGCTGATGCTGTTGTTCTTCAACGTCGGCGCCTACATGCTGCGCACCAGATCACGACGCTGGCGGAGCGGGCCCGCACCGAGGCCCAGACGGCGGCCCTGCAGCTGCGGGCGGCCGCGTCGCGTGGCGACGCCGCGCGCGTGCTCGCCGAGCGCCAGCAGGCCGCCAGCGGAGCGCTGGCGGGACTCTCGCTGGTGGTGCTCGACGTGCCGGGCCGCTGCGGAAAGAGGGCGGGCGGCGCCGACGTCGCCGGCACCGTCGTCGGGCCGTGGACGCAAGGCGGCGTCGCCCACGACGTTGCCGTCGTGGGTGCCGTGTGAGGGGCAGGCGGGGCTGGTGGACCTGCCGGACGGCCGCAGCGGCACGGGCGTGGCAGTGCGTGCCGTCTCGTGGGTGCCGGGCGTGTCGCGCGCCGTCGTCGCCGAAGTGCCGCTCGATCAGAGCCTGGCGAACCAGATCGCCCAGGTGACTGGCGTGTCGATGATCTCCGTGGCGCGGCTGCAGGAAGGGGCGACCGAGACGTCGCAGGTGCGCCGGCAGCGCTCGATCGCGCCCAGCGCAGGCCCGTCGATGCAGTGGGCGTCGTTCCTGGAGTCCACGGAATGGCCGGCGGGGCGTCCGAGCATCCTGTTCGTGGAGTTCGGGTTGGACCTGCTGGGCGTCTATCGCCTGGTCACGGCCACGCCCACGCCGGCGTTCGCCGGCGTCAGCTTCGCGCAGGTGCTGCTGATTGGTCTGGCCGTTGTGGCGGGCCTGTTCTTCCTGATTCAGCTGGTGGCCTACGTGATGGGCTTCGCGCTGGCGCGTTCGATCACCGGCGCGGTCCACGAGCTGTTCGAGGGCACCGAACAAGTGCGCCAGGGCGACTTCTCGCACAAGATCAACGTGCCGTCGCAGGACCAGCTCGGCGAGCTGGCGTCGTCGTTCAACACCATGACGACCAGCATCGAGGACCTGCTGCGGCAGAAGGCGCAGAAGGACCGGCTGGAGCAGGAGCTGGAGATCGCGCGAGGCATCCAGATGTCGCTGCTGCCGCAGGCGCCGCTCGAGGGCGGCGGCGTGTTGTTCTCGGGCTATTGCGAACCGGCGCGCGCCGTCGGCGGCGACTACTACGACTTCTGGCCGATCGACGACCATCGCTACGGCATGCTGATCGCCGACGTGGCCGGCAAGGGCACCTCGGCGGCGCTGTACATGGCGGAGCTGAAGGGCATCGTGCTGTCGCTCAGCCAGTCGCACAGCTCGCCGCGGCGGCTGCTGATCGACGCCAACCGCATCATCTCGCGGCACCTCGACTCGCGCAGCTTCATCACCATGACCTACGGCGTCGTGGACGTGCATGCCAGCACGCTCACCTACGCGCGCGCGGGGCACTGCCCGCTCATCCACCTGCCCGGCCCGCATGCACTCTCTCGGGAGCCCGTGATCCTGACGCCCGACGGCATGGTGCTGGGCATGGACATCGAGGACGGGCGGCTGTTCGAGCGGCTGCTGGAGGAGTCCACCGTGGCGCTCGGGTTCGGCGACGTGTTCGTGCTCTATACCGACGGCGTCACCGAAGCCATGAGCCCCGACGGCGAATTCTTCGGCGAGGGCAGGCTCAGCGCCCTGGCACAGCAATATTCCAGCGGGTCGTTCGCCGACCTGCGGAAGGAAGTGCTGTCGGCCATCAACGTCTTCTCGGCGGCATCGGAGCAGCAGGACGACATCACGATGCTGGTCCTGCAGGTGCAGCAGCTGCCGGTGGCAGCCTGATGGAACCCCAAGACATGGGTTCGCCGGTGGTGGTGTTCGACACGGCGTCGGACATCGAGGCCAGCGTGGTCATGTCGCTCTTGGACAGCCACGGTATCGGGGCCTTCCGCGTGTCGGGTAATCCCCAGGCCATCTGGCCGATGGCGGTCGCTTCCCTGGGGCGCATCCAGGTGGCCGTCGCGGCGCCGGTGGCCGAAGAGGCCCGGCGCGTCATCGAGAGCCACCGGCAGGAGCGGGGCCAGCGCGTCGTCCGCCTGCCCGACGATCTCGACGCGCTGGAGCGGACCCTCGGCTACGAGTTCGAGAACCGGCGGCTGCTGGAGCAGGCGCTCACCCATCGCTCCCGCGCGGCCGAAGACAGTTCGCGCGATGGTGCCGACAACGAGTCGCTGGAGTTCCTGGGCGACGCGCTGCTGGGGTTCGTGGTGGCGGACTGGTTGTTCCACCAGTATCCCAAGTACGACGAAGGGCAGAAGTCGAAGATCAAAGCCACGGTGGTGTCCACGCAGGCACTGGCACGCCACGCCGAGGCGATGCGGCTCGGTGACTACCTGATTCTCGGGCGCGGTGAGGAGAAGACCGGCGGCCGCGAGAAGCCAGCGCTCCTGGCCGACGCCTTCGAAGCCGTGGTCGCGGCGATCTTCATCGACGGCGGCTTGGACGCGGCGGCGACGTTCCTGCGCCAGCAGCTCAAGGACGCGGTGGATGCGGGGCGCGACCCGTCGCTGGTCGTGGACTACAAGTCGGCGCTGCAGGAACGGCTGCAGGCGCTGGGGCGTCCGCTGCCGCACTACCGTCTGGCCGGAGAGTCAGGCCCCGATCACCAGAAGCGCTTTCTCGTGGAAGTGGTGGTGGGGGGTGAAGTGCGCGGCGCGGCGACGGGCCGCGCCAAGAAGGAAGCGGAGCAGGACGCCGCGCGGCAGGCGCTGGCGAGCCTGGAGGATCCGCCCACCGCCTAGCGCCTCAATCGATTTCGATGATGCCCCAGCCCTTGCGATCTTCACCGTCCGCGCCCGCGTAGGCCATCACCGGCGCTTCGGTCAGGTTCTCGGCTGTCGGAGCCGCGTTCTGGGGCAGCCGCGCGAACGCGTATTGCTGCACCTCGCGCGCCACTTCCTCGGTCGTCGGTGGCGTGGGGCGGCAGTGCAGCCGCACCCAGACCCGCAGCAGGGGGTCGGAGAAGCTGTAGCGCTTCTGCCGCGACGTCACCAGGTCCACGTCCTCGAGCCACGACAGATAGTCCTTGGTGGACCCCGGCGTGCGCCGCAGCCGGATCGAGATCTCGGTCAGCGTCAACGGTTCCTCGGCCGCCAGGATTTCGAGGATGGCCTTCAGCGCGCCGTAGCCGCGCGCCCGATGCAGCCGCAGTTCGTAGCAGAACCGGCAGGCATGATACAGCGCCCCGTCGGGCGACAGCAGCGCCGCCAGGGCACTGATGGGGTCGGCCCCCCGGCCCATCCGGGCCATCATCTCGCCGATGGCGGTGGCGTAGGAGCTGCGGCCATCGGCCAGCACCTGAACCGAACGGGCCAGGTCGTCGCGGTCCGCCGCCGGCAGCTGTTCGAAGCCCGTCAGCGAGCCGGCCAGCACGTCGTCCACGTCGCCCGCCGCCAGCGGCGGCATGTGCATCACCTCGTAGCGGGCCGTGGCATCGCGCAGCAGCCGGTGTGCCCGGGCCGTATATCGGGTGGTGAGCACGAACCGGTTGTTGCTGCCCGTCAGGGCCGTCAGCAGCTCGCGCAGGACGTGGCGAAGGCCGGGGAAGCTCTCGAAGGTCCGCAGCTCCAGCGCCTCGTCCAGGAGGAATGTGCAGGCCTCGCCACCGGGCGCCTGGGCCGTAGTCAGGAACTGCAGTGCTGAGTCGAAGGCGCTGCGCGGGCTGGCCGGCGGCGTGTGGTTGCCGTGCCACGGAAACGGCGACGATGAGGTGAGCGCGGAGAGGAACCGTTCGGGCGTGCTGGCGCAGCGCTCCACGTCCACGTACTGGACCGTGCCTCGCGGAGCCCGCTCGCGGAGGCGCTGCAGCAGCCAGGTGCGCCCGGTGCCGCAGCCCCCGAGAACCACCGGTATCCGTGAAGGTGCCGCGTCCAAGGCGCCCTGGACGCGCCGCTCGAACCCCGCTCGTGGACCCGTCATGCCATACTCCGCGCTGCTTGCCCGTCTCTACCGTGTCCGCCGCCCACCCCGCGAAGCGAGGCAAGAAAACACGGCTTCTCGCGAGGCGGAGCTGAACGGCGTGTAGAAGCCTCGCGCGAAGGATCAGAAGTTAGAAGCGTGCTCAGAGGTTGTCAACCGAATCTTGAAAATGTTTTTCAGTTGACATCCGCGAGCAACTCTCGCGTGACCGTGACGACGCACGCAGGCATGCGCGGCGCGCATCGCATACGATAGGAAGCGAATGGTGAAGACGAACATCGCCGTGCTCGGCGCACAGTGGGGCGACGAAGGCAAGGGAAAGATCGTCGACATGCTGACGCCCCACTTCTCGACCGTGGCGCGCTACCAGGGCGGGCACAACGCCGGGCACACGGTCTACGTCGACGGCCGCAAGTTCGTGCTCCACTTGATCCCGTCGGGCATCCTGCACGCCGGCGTGACCTGCATGATTGGCAACGGCGTGGTGATCGATCCGGAAGCGCTGTTCAAGGAAGTGGACGAGCTGTCGCGCGCCGGCGTGTCGGTGGACGGACGCCTGCTCGTGAGCGAGAAGGCGCACGTCATCCTGCCGTATCACCGCGAGCTCGACGTGCTGTCGGAGGCGCGCCGCGGCGAGCGCAAGATCGGCACGACGTCGCGCGGCATCGGTCCCGCCTACGAGGACAAGATCGGGCGGCGAGGCATCCGCGTGTGCGACGTGCTGGGGGATCACGAGGCGCTGGCGACCGAGGTGCGCGAGAACGTCGGCGCGCGCAACCGCGCGATCAAGGACTCCACCCTCGACTGGAAGCCGGTGTTCGATCGGCTGGTGGCGCAGGGCGAGCGGATGAAGCCGTGGGTCGGCGACGTGTCCCTGGTTCTGCACCAGACCATCGCGGCAGGGAAGTCGGTGCTGTTCGAGGGGGCCCAGGCCACGCTGCTCGATATCGATCACGGCACCTATCCGTATCGTAACCTCGTCCAATGCCTCGGTTGGCGGGATTTGCACCGGGTTAGGGGTAGCGCCCAAGGCCATCGGCGGGGTGCTGGGTGTGGCCAAGGCCTACACGACGCGGGTCGGCGAAGGGCCGCTGCCGACCGAGCTCAACGGCGACTTGGCGGACCGGCTACGCGAGACGGGGCAGGAGTACGGCGCCTCCACTGGACGTCCCCGCCGCTGCGGCTGGTACGACGCGGTGGTGGTGCGCTACTCGGCGCGTGTCAACGGCATGGACGCGATGGCGCTCACCAAGCTCGACGTGCTGGACGGCCTGCCGGAGGTGAAAGTGTGCACCGGCTACAGGACGGCCGCCGGTATCGTGACGGAGTTTCCCGCCGACCTGCGCGTGCTGACAGCAGCCGAGCCGGTGTATGAGACGCTGCCGGGATGGTCGGCGCCTACCAAGGGCGTCAAGCGGATCGACGATCTCCCACCCGAAGCGCGGCGCTATATCACGCGGCTCGAGGAAGTGAGCGGCGTTACCTGCGGGCTGATCTCGACCGGGTCTGATCGCAACGAGACGATCGTCGCGCCGGGATCGGCAGTCGAGCGCTGGACTTCGTAGGCTAGCGGTCGCTGCGATTGGTGTCGCAGAAGCGCGTGACGGCGTCGGGGTCGGCGTCGAAGAACTCGATCCCTGCGCGGTAGCGCGGCTCGCCCTTGGGCAGCTCGAACGCGGACCAGGCCACACCGGCGCTGAAGCGCACCGGACGCGCCGACTCGATGAACGAGAGCCGCACGCGCTGATTCGGCTTGAGCAGTGTGGCCGACACCACCTGCGCGCCGACCACCGACAGGTCCACCAGCAGGGCGGGGTTGCCGTCGATCAACACCTCGATGCCCGAGATGATTCTGTAGCGCTGCGCCCGGCGGGTGCCCTTCTGGTCGAGCGCGACGGGCGGCGCGGCCACGGCCGCCGCGGCTGTGCCGCCGCCGGCGCCTGCCGGGGCGCCGGGACGCGGGGCCAGACGGCTGAATGAGCTGTCGTGGGCGACGATGCGAATCTGGCAGACCTCGAGCGTCGGGTCGGCTTTGATCCGGTTGATCAACGCCGCGCCGCGCGACTTGGCTGCGAACACCCGCTCGATCGCCACCACCGGCGGGCGATGAATCAGGATGGCTTCGAGCGCCGAGGGGGTTTCGCTGTCTGTGAAGGCCAGCGCGCCGGAGAAGTCGGGGCGCTGACGCAGGATGTCCAGCTGCTCGGGTTCCGCGATCAAGACGATGGAGGACAAGACGCCCTTTGTATCGGCGCTGCCCCTCGGATCCTGCACTTCTCGCGTGCGCGCAGCTGCGTGAAACCGCACGCAGGCCAAGTGTCGCGAATTGTCAGTCGCGCTGTCGCGTCACGCTCTTCGGTTTGACGTCTTCCAGCAGGCCCAGAAACGTGGGGTGGCGGATCCGTTCGTCGCCGGTCCATTCCGTGAAGCTGACGTCGCAGACCAGCGTCGGCGACACGTAATATGCCCCCTTGGCCATCGCTGCTTCCGGCGGCGGGTTGAACGGGCTGGTCGGCCGCTCCATCGCCGACAGCCGGGCGTACAGCTCCTGGGCGAACCGGGTCGAGAACCCGGTGCCGACGCGGCCAGCGAACACCAGCCGCTTGTCTTCGTAGTAGCCGACCAGGAGCGACCCCACCGACCGGCTGGTGTTGGCGCGGTCCGTGAACCCGCCGATCACGAACGGCTGGCGGCGCGGGCACTTGATCTTCAGCCAGCCGCCGCGGCGCCCGGGCGAGTAGGGCGCGTTGCGGCGCTTCGAGACGATGCCCTCGAGGCCCATCCGCTCGGCCTCGGCGTAGAAACCCGGCCCGTTGCCGACGACATGATCGGCGAACCGCAGCCGCGCGGAGGTGGTGTTGGCCAGCAGCGCCTGCAGCCTCGCCTTGCGCTCCTCGAGCGGCAGCGCGGCCAGCGATCCACCGTCGAGCTGCAGCAGGTCGAACAGCACATACACCAGGGTGGCGCGCGAGCCGGCGCCGGACAGCGCCTGTTGCAGCAGCGTGAAGCTGGCGCGGCCGTCGGGCCGCAGAACCACCACCTCGCCGTCCAGCAGCGCGTCGCGGAGTCCCAACGTCTTGGCTGCCGCCACGACCTCGGGCAGCGCGGCCGTGTAGTTCTGCCCGTTGCGTGTCATCAGCCGGACACGCCCGTCCTCGATCAGACAGCCGATCCGGTAGCCGTCGTACTTGATCTCGTGCAGCCACTCGTCGCCCGAGGGCGGGGTGTCGGCGAGCGCGGCGAGCTGGGGTTCGTAGTCCACGGAAGAGGAAGAGCGTAACAGCGGTCCCTCGCCAGATGCTAGAGTCGCGGCATGAGCAATCCACCCCTGCCCGAGGTGTGGCTGCGCGGCCCGGTACAGGGATTCGCGCCGGTGGTGATGCCGGCGGCGCACGCGCTGCTGCAAGTGCGCGAGGATCTGGAGCGGCTGGCGAAAACCGTGCCCGACGCGCATGTCTGGGCCCGCCCGGGTGGTGCCGCGTCGATCGGCTTTCACATCCGCCACACCGGCGGCGCGCTCGACCGTCTGCTGACCTATGCCCGAGGCGAAGCGCTGTCGGACGCGCAGCTGCGCTTCCTGCGTGCGGAGGGAGACGCCGGCGACCCGCCGGCGTTGCTGGCGTCGCTGGTGAACGAGGCGCAGACCACGCTGGAGCGCGCGCTCGCTCAGCTGCGTGACACCGCGCCGGACTCCATTTACGGGGAGCGCCGCGTCGGCCGGGCGGGGCTGCCTGCGACCGTGCTGGGTCTCATCGTGCACGCGGCCGAGCACTCCACCCGCCACATGGGCCAGGCCCTTACCACCGCGCTGATCCTGCGCGGAACGTCCTGATTAGTGGATTTGGGGTCGGGTCTACCCTGCGTGCGTGCACGCAGGGACCCGACCCGACCCCGGCTTACATTATCGAAAGCGCGCCAGCACCGCCGGCGCGATAACGCACGTTTGCGTGCGCGTCTTGCCGGTCAGCTCCAGCGTGACGGTGGCGCTGGGTGCGAACGCGGGGAAGTCGAAGATGAAGTTGCCACCACCGCCGTCCAGCGTCGACGTGTCGGGCGCGATGGTCTTGCCGCCTCGCTTGACAGCCACCTTGGCGAGCTGATTTTTCGATCCCCGCACCGGCGTGACGCCCAGGACGACGCGCGTCTGCTGCGCGCCGCGATAGCTCGGCGTCGGCGGCTCCTGCTTGCGGCTGACCGCCACCCACACTTCGTACGCCACCTGCTTGTAGGGCGAGTAGAGCGACAGCACGTAGTCCTCGTTCTTGCACAGGTCCGCGTCGTAGAACACGCACGGCGACTGGGCGCCGCCCAGCTTGCCGCACTCGATCGCGTGGTAGTAGCTCTCGCGGCTGAGCGGCTGGATGCCCTTGGTCCAGGCGGGCTTGGCGGCTGGCGGCATCGCGGCCTTGACCGCTGCGGGTGCCGGCGCCTGCGCCACGGCCAGGCGACGAGCTCACCGCGATCAGCAGGGCGATGCCGAGGGCGGAACACCGGACGTGTCTCATGGCTCGAGGCTCAGCGCAGCGTGCGGAAGAACGCCCGGATGTCGTCCACCAGCAGGCCCGGTTCCTCCATCGCCGCGAAGTGGCCGCCGCGCGGCATCTCGGTCCAGCGCGTCAGGTTGTGGCTGGCTTCCACCCAGCGCCGGGGCGCGAAGCTGAGCTCCTTGGGGAACACGGCACAAGCCGTCGGGACGGCCACTTTCCGCGCCGGGCCACCGGCGGCGCGCGCGTTCTCGTAGTAGATGCGCGCGGACGACGCGCCGCTCTGCGAAACCCAATACAACATCACGTTGGTCAGCAATTCGTCCTTTGTGAACCGCTTCTCGACGTTTCCGTCCGAGTCGCTCCACGTCTTGAACTTCTCGACAATCCACGCCGCCAGGCCGACGGGGGAGTCGTCCAGCCCGTAGCCGACCGTCTGCGGTTTGGTGCTCTGCTCCTGGAAGTAGCCGCGCTCGTTCTCCATGAAGGTGGCCACGGCCCGCTGGCGATCGATCTCGGCCTGCGGCACGCCGTCCAGCGGATTGGCGGCTCCCGCGGGCGGCCCAGCCAGGCAGAAGTTGGTGTGGAAGCCGACCACGTGGGCCTGATCGTTCAGCGCCGCGAAGCGGCTGATCGCGCTGCCCCAATCGCCGCCCTGGACGCCGTAGCGTGTGTAGCCCAGGCGCGCCATCAGCTTTGCCAGCACGCCGGCCATCTTTTCCGGACCGTAGCCGCGCTCGGTGGGCTTGCCGGAGAAGCTGAAGCCGGGCAGGGACATGGCCACGACGTGGAACGCGTCGGCGGCCGTGCCGCCGTGGGCCGCCGGGTCGGTCAGCGGGCCGATGACCTTGGTGAATTCGGCGATGGAGCCCGGCCAGCCGTGGGTGATCGCCAGCGCCAGCGCGTTCGGGTTGCTGGAGCGCTGGTGGATGAAGTGGACGGTCAGGCCGTCGATGGTGGTGGTGAACTGGTTGAATTGATTGAGTCGGCGCTCGGCGGCGCGCCAGTCGTAGCGCGTGCGCCAGTAGGTCACCAGTTCCTTCATGTACGCGAGGTCGGTGCCGTAGTCCCAACCCACGCCGGGGATCTCGCCCGGGAACCGCGCGCGGCCAAGCCGGTCCTTCAGATCAGCAAGGACGGCGTCGGGAACCTGGATCTTGAAAGGAACAACGGCGTCGCCCTTCGCCGAGGCTGGGGCTTGTTGCGCCTGGCCCGCGGCGCCGGCCGCCCCGATTGCCAGGACGGCCAGCGCTGCCGCGCGCCGCAGCCCGCGGCTCATTTCGTGGAGGTTTTCGCGGCCGCGGCTTCGGCGTCCCGCTTGCGGCCAAAGCTGAGTGAGTTGGCCATCGCGTAGTTCCCCTCCTGGCAGGAGTACTCGAACATCTCGTAGCTGTTGTCGAGGTTCAGCGGCAGCGCCACCGTCCACGGCTTGGTGTAGACCTTGGGGTCGTCGATCGTCACCGTATAGTCGATGGTCTTCTCATCCACGCGAGTGAAGCGCTCGGTGACCTTCATCGACGCGCTCTGCGGGATGCCGCGGATGCGGCCCGTGGCCGCGCTGCTGGCGATCGATCCCTTGCTGTTGTAGTTCGTGCTCTCGACCACCAGTGTGTTGCCTTCCCAGCGGCCGCGGGGCTCGCCGTTCCACTGCTGGATGGCCGCGCCCAGTGCCGGCCGGCCGTCGATCGGGACGATGCGTGTCTCGTGGATCATCTCGAAGACGAACACCACGTAGCCCGGGATCTGCATGATCTGGTAGGCGTTGTTGTAGCCGGCCGGGAACATGCCGGCGGGGTGGCCGCGCGTGATGCACCGCACCCACGGCGTTTCGTGTTCGGGCGCGTCGGGGAGGTGTTCCAAGTCGAAGTCGCGTTTGTCCTCGGCCCACTTCATCACCGGGACGCGGCCGTCCGGCGGATCCACCACCATCGAGCGACGCCTGGCGCTGACCTGATGGTTGTGGTCGGCAAACTCGGATGCCGGTCCCACGTTCGTGGCCGCGGTTGACCCGGCCGCCGCGGGAGCAGGGGCCGTCCGGGCCACCGGCGTCTCGAACGGCGTCGCGTCGAAATTGAGCCAGATGCCCTGGAGGTCCGGCTGGCCGTCGGGTGTCTTGGTCGGCGTCCATTTGGCCGGCGTCTGGGCGGCCGCCGAGGCGCACCACGCCAGGAAGACGAAGGCACACGCCGCTCGAACCGATTGTCGCTGCGCGGATTTCATGTCAGGCCCTCCAGCGGCGCCATTTTACGCCTTTCGGCCGGCCGGCGGCCGGATTCCTCGGATCAGGCCGTCAAGCTGCGCACCAGGGACAGCATCAGGTCCACCGCCACGGCATTGTGGCCGCCGACCGGGATGATCAGGTCGGCGTAGCGCTTGGTGGGTTCCACGAAGTCGAAGTGCATGGGCTTCACCGTGCCCTGATACTGCTCGATCACCGACTCCATGGTCCGGCCGCGCTCGGCCACGTCCCGCTGCAGCCGCCGGATGAACCGGGTGTCGGCGTCCGCGTCCACAAAGACCTTGATGTCCATGGCGTCGCGCAGCGCCCGGTCGGCGAAGATCAAGATGCCCTCGACGATGATGGCCCGGCGCGGCTGGCAGCGCTGGGTGTCGCCGCGGCGAGCGTGGCTGGTGAAGTCGTAGAGCGGCACCTCGACGGGCTGGCCGGCCTTGAGGTCCTGAAGGTGCCGGACCAGCAGGGAAGTCTCGAGCGAGTCGGGTGGTCGTAGTTGAGCGCGGCGCGCTCTTCGAGCCGCAGGTCGTTGCGATCGCGGTAGTAACGGTCGTGCTCGAGGACGACGACGTGTTCCGGGCCGAGGCTATCCACGATCCGGCGGACGACAGTGGTTTTACCTGAGCCGGAGCCTCCAGCCACACCAATAACGACAGGGGTGCGTGCCACTACCCCTTATGGTACCGGTCGTGCCGTTTCCATCCCGTCGCCGGTGCTAGCCGCCCGCCTTGTTGTCTGTAATCGGGCGCTGGTCCGGATAGTCCGAGCCGGGCTCCGCGTCTGGATTGCCGACGTTGGGGTCCGACAGGTGTGAAGGATCTTCCCAGGGATCCTCGGACCATCGCGATTCCAGCAGTCTCCGCTCGGCGTCGTCGCGCTGCTGTTCGCCCATGCGGGAATTCGCAAGCAATCGAGATGCCCGGACTGCTCCTCGCGCTCACATCTTCGAATCCGCCTGAAATCACCACTCGCCGGCTTGTGTCGCCAACACGGTCGCCGCCGATTCCTACACTCTTGCCTGCCTTTCCAGGCGTAACGTACAACGCATGTCCGTCCGATATCGCCGCGGCGTTTGGCCGCCACCCGCAGCCATGCTAGTTTGGCTTCGACGCGGCGCTGCGGCGGGCACGTGGCGAGGGCCCCTAGCTCAGTGGTAGAGCACCTGACTTTTAATCAGGGTGTCCCGGGTTCGATCCCCGGGGGGCCCACCAGTCTGCGCTTCGCGCAGACTGGTTAGGCCCCCCGTGATCGGTCAGGCGGCTGACGCTTCGCGTCAGCCAGCCAGTGCGATCCCCGGAGGGCTCAGGCAGCTCGGTGACGCCTTCGCGCTCGCCTTAGCGGGCGATCCCCGTGAGTCGGTCAGGCGGCTGCCGCTTCGCGTCAGCCAGCCAGTGCGATCCCCGGGGGCTCAGGCAGCTCGGTGTCGCCTTCGGCTCGCAGGGGTAACAACTCGACCGGGCTAAGGCCAATCGGACTGCGAATAGTACCCAGACACCGCTTCGCGCGGGGCGTCTACGAACCTTCAAGTCGTCTTCCGGCTTCACTGGCCTGAAGTGACACCCCTGCGGCAACTTGTGTTCAAGGTTGAGACGTAATCGGCGGCCTAGACGATGTCATGTCCCGTCTGTGGCCATCGGTGCGAGGAACGAGGCCGGCTAAACGCCAAGAACTGAATTTCGCCCTCTGCAACCGGCAACCCGCCCCCAAACGCACCCCTTGGCCGCGACCTCATCAATGTGGTTATGATCGCCGGCGGTTCCTTTGTCGTTCCTGGAGGCCTTGGTGCCCATATTGGCCTGGGGTTTGAATATGTCGCCCACCCAAAGCGGGAATCAGCTGTTACCTGAATCCTTGATTGTCGTCCCGACTTCACGTTGGCCGACGCGTTTGCCTCAGACCACAATCGATGCAGCTCTGCAGCTGCGAATTCCCACTGCTCGCAAGACTTCTGCGCGGTCTTACAAGTGCGCGAGCATCATCATCGTCACCTACAACGGTCTTGCGTATACGAAGATGTGCCTTGCCAGCTTGCTTGGCAGCGACTGGCGAGAATCCGACGAACTCATCATCATAGACAACGGCTCGACAGACGGCACACAGGAGTTTTTGTGTGAATTGAGTCGAGCACATGCGTCGGTCCGCATCGAGGTCAATTCAACCAATCGCGGCTTTGCCGCAGCGAATAATCACGGTCTGGCCCTGGCCAGCGGCGAGATTCTGATCCTCCTCAACAACGACACGATTCTCACCCGAGGTTGGCGTCATAGGTTGGAGCAGTGGCTCGAGATCGCCGAACACGGACTGGTCGGTCCGGTGACGAATCGCACTTGCAATCAAGCCCAGATCGATTCGCCTTATCGGACCTTCTCCGAAATGAAGGCGTTCGCGGAGAAGTACACACGCCAGCATCGAGGAGAATCGGCGGAAATCCCGATGCTCGCGATGTTTTGCATGGCCATGCGCCGGGACGTCTTCGAGCGCGTGGGTCCACTCGACGAACAGTTTGAGATCGGGATGTTCGAAGACGATGACTATGCGCGCCGAGTACGGCAAGCAGGCTACAAAATCATCTGCATTGAAGATGTGTTCGTACATCACTTCGGGCAGGCGGCGCTCGGCGAATTGTGCGTGACCGGCGAGTATGATCGGGTTCTCGAGTCGAACCGCCGGCGTTTCGAAGCGAAGTGGAATGTCGCATGGGAACCGCATGGCCGCCGGATCACACCGGAATACGAAGGTCTCCGGTCTGCCATTCGTCACACGGTTGCGCAGCAATTGCCGTCCGGCGCCACCGTGCTGGTCATGACGAAGGGCGACGAAGAGCTTCTTCGGATGACGACGCATCGCGGTTGGCACTTTCCGCAGGATGAAAACGGTCGATATTCGAACAGCTATCCCGCCGACAGCGCGGAAGCCATAACGCAGTTGGAATCAGGCCGCGCGGTGGGCGCCGCGTTTCTCCTGATTCCCAAGCCGGCGCTGTGGTGGCTCGACTACTACACGGGCTTCAAAGAGCATCTCGAACGCAATTACGTTTTGACCGTTCGCGACGAGGACACATGTCTCATCTTTGATCTGCGAGGTTCGCGTGCAATCTGACACCCATACCGCTTACCGCCGGATTGTCGCACGCATCCGCAAGATTGCTGGTGCCGAGTTACCACGCAACAGCAACGTAGTAGTGGTCAGCAAAGGCGATCCCGCACTGATGAAGTTGCCTGGCAGAACCGCTTGGCACTTCCCGCGCCAGCATGACGGAACGTACGCCGGCTATTATCCTGAGAACAGTCTGTCCGCAATCGCGCATCTCGAGGCTCTGCGCGCTGAGGGCGCCGACTACCTCGTGTTCCCGGCTACCGCTTTTTGGTGGCGAGACAAATACGCCGAGTTCTACCGGCATCTTGAACGCCGCTACAACCAGGCGGTGGTCACGAATGCGTGCGTGATTTTTGCGCTGCGCCAGCCGGCGACGTGGTTTCCATTGCACGAAGCTATCGGCGAGTGCAGGACCCATCGGCTAGACGAGCCGGCGATTCTTGATTGCACGGCCGGCCGTGATATCGCGACGGCTTTTCCAGAGTGCAGGGTGTTTCTTCCGCCCGAATCGGGCCGAAGTCTGCCGTACCTAGACCGCAGCATCGACATCGTGGCCGTCAACGCCCGCGATAAAGCCGCAGTGAAAGAAGCTCATCGTGTGGCGTCATGGGCCGTCGTGGAATTTCGTGATCGCCGCAGCGGTGGGTTCGAATTGAAGGCAGTTCCGATAGTAAAGAAGCGCCGCGCAGCCCCTCTCGGGCCATCAGAGATTACCCCGAAGGTGCGGGCGCAGGCAGGCGCCAAGAAAGCCCTGGTGTGCTCATACCACATCGTTCAGCCCGATCGCGATAGCGGGTCCCGCCGCGTGTTTCACTTTCTCACATTCCTGCTGGAAGCCGGTTGGGATGTGACATTCCTGGCAGCGGATGGCATCGGAGACGTCTGTGATGCACAGCGGCTTCAACAGATGGGCATCGCCGTTTACGACGGGCAAACGGACAAGATCGAGGAGCTGTTCAGCAAGTCGGCTTTCGATGTCGCTGTCATCGCCTTTTGGCGCAATGCGGAACGGTACATTCCGGCGCTTCGGCGTCTGTCACCCGCGACACGGATCATTGTGGATTCGATCGATCTGCATTTTGTCCGCGAGATCCGGCAGGCGTTTATCGGTGCGGACGAGGGCCGGCTTCTGGATCGAAACACCGATGTCGCGCTCGCCGGCGAACTGAACGCTTATGCGGCGGCCGACGGAATCCTTGCGGTCTCGGACAAGGAAACCGTCCTTCTGAATGATCTGTTGGGCAATCGAACCTGTGCGTACACAGTGCCCGACTATGAAGATCTCGTCGACTCGAATCTGCCCTTCGACAAGCGGCGCGGAATTGTTTGCATCGGCAGCTTTCAACATCCGCCCAACGTCCAGGCCGTCCGTTACCTTTGTCAAAGCATCCTGCCGCTCATCGATCCCGCGCTCTTGAAGAAACACCCGGTTCGAATCATCGGCAATGCGCTGAACGACAACGTACGTTCGTTTGCCGAAGGGTTGCCTCACGTCCGCATGATCGGATGGGTGCCTTCCATAGAGCCTTATCTCGAGCACGCGCGGGTTTCGGTGGTACCGCTACTGGTGGGAGCGGGGACAAAGCGAAAGCTGATGCATGCCCTGGCAGCCGGCACGCCGTCCGTCTCCACATCCATTGGCGTGGAGGGTTTCGAATTACGCCACGGGAGTCATGTACTGGTATCGGATACGGCAGCGTATTTCGCCGCGTCCATCACGCGGTTGCTCAAGAACCGACAGTTGTGGGAAAGGCTTTCACGTCGCGGGCGCGCATACGCGGCGAGGACACATAGCCGTAACGACGCCCGCGGGTTGTTTCAAATAGTGATTGAAACGGTATGCCGAAACCAACCAAAGGCCGCAGCCCAGCCTCCTGAGGAACTGATTCCGCACATTCGCAGAGTTGCCACGCTGGCGATTCCATCCGGATCCACTGTGCTCGTGGTCTCCAAAGGCGACAACGAGTTGCTTCAACTCGACGGGCACCGCGCCTGGCATTTCCCGCAGACGACCGGCGGTGTCTATGCCGGGTGTCATCCCAAGGACAGTGCCGACGCCATTCAACACCTGGCAGAATTGCGAACGAAGGGCGCCGAGTATCTTCTCTTTCCCAAGACCGCATTTTGGTGGCTGGATCACTACGCAGAACTGAAGAACCAATTGGAGAGCCGGTTCACATTGATCTGCCGCGATGAGGCATGCGTTATATATGGGCTGACGGCGTCAGCGGATCCCGCGCTCGCCCCTGCCGGTTCGCGGCTGACGCCGTCGCGCAGATGGGCGGCGACACGCCCCGTTCGATTGATCGCCTTTTATCTGCCGCAGTTTCACCCCATTCCCGAAAACGATGAATGGTGGGGCGAAGGCTTTACGGAATGGCGAAATGTCGCCAAGGCGGACCCGCAGTTTCTAGGACACTATCAACCGCATGTCCCGGCCGACCTCGGCTTTTATGATCTGCGTCTGGCCGAAACCCGCGAGCAACAAGCGGCAATGGCGCGTAGCTATGGCATCCACGGTTTCTGTTATTACCACTACTGGTTCAACGGCAGACGTCTGTTGGAGCGTCCGTTCGCAGAGGTCCTCGCTTCCGGCAAACCCGATTTTCCGTTCTGTCTTTGTTGGGCGAATGATCCGTGGTCGCGTCGCTGGGATGGAAGAGACGACGAACTGCTGCAAGCTCAAAGCTACAGCGACGACGACGATCTGAGGCATATCGAGGCGCTGATCCCGGCTCTGTCCGATCCCCGTGCAATCACAGTCGAAGGCAAGCCGGTATTTCTCGTCTACAGAGGCAAGCATCTGCCGAACGCCGCCCGGACCACCCGCCTCTGGCGGAAGAGAGTTCGTGCTGCCGGTTTGCCGGGAATTCATCTTGTCGCCATGGAAACCGCGTGGGACCTTGGGTGGGACGCGACAGCCGCCGGTTTCGACGCCAAGGTTCTGTTTCAGCCGCAGTTCGGGCGCCTGATCACGCACGGTTCACGCAACGGTGCGAGACATTCCATTCCAGGAAAGGATCGCTTACAGGTTTACGACTATCGGGCAGCCGCGGAGTGCATGCATCGGATCGAGCCGGTGTCCTACCGTCGCTACGAGACGGTTGTCCCCAACTGGGACAATACTGCTCGTGTCGGAGAAAACGCGGTGGTACTACATGAAAGTTCGCCTGAAGTGTATGAACAATGGCTGCGCCGAGCCGTCGATAGGGCGCGCAGAAATCCATCGGACCACCGCCTGGTTTTTCTGAATGCCTGGAATGAATGGGCGGAAGGATGCCATCTCGAACCGGATCTCCGTTACGGCCACGCCTACTTGGAGGCCACAGCGCGCGCCCTTCAACCAACTGCCGAGCCAGTGCAGGAGGTCGGACAAACTGCTGCTGCAGCGGTCGCACAAACAGCAGCGGCGGTCCATGACCGTCGAAGAGACTAATTATGGTGACCAAGAATACGACAGCGAGCGATACCAAAGAAGTCTGGAAGGCACTCTCGGCACTGAGCGATGAAGAATGGCTGAATGTGCTTCTTCGCAGCATCGACGAGAGTCACGCTTACGGTATCGAGTTGCCGCGAGTCCCTCCGATTGAAGTGCAGTTGCGATTCAACGCAGATTCGGGCCAAAGCAACTTGCGCGCGGCAACCACCTTCTATTCCACCGTTAAACGTTATGTTGCGAGTTGTGGTGGCAAACTCGGCGCCGAAAGCCGCGTATTGGATTTCGGTTGCGGATGGGGTCGATTGATCCGTTTCTTCCTTCGTGACGTTCTCGGAGACAACCTACATGGCCTGGATGTCGACGCGGAGGCTATTGAGACATGTGAAGACACCATGCTTTACGGGCGCTACCGGCAGATTCAACCCTTTGCCCCGACGGACTTTGCTGCGGACAGCTTCGATCTGATCTTCGCCTATTCCGTGTTCTCGCACTTACCGGAATCCGTTCACATCGACTGGATCAAGGAGTTCTCCCGAGTTTTGAAACCTGGCGGTGTCCTCGTCGTGACCACTCTCGGACGTGATTTCATCGAGCAGTGCCAATCGCTTCGCGAAAACGGTGTTTTCGCCCATAACTGGCAAAAGTGCGCGGCGGAGTCGTTTCCGGATACGCGCGCAGCCTTGGCCGACTATGACCGGGGTGTTTATCTCTATTCTCCGAAACCAGACCCGCTTTACGGAATGGCTGTGCTGTCGCCTGCATACATCAAGAAGGAGTGGACCAGTTTCCTGGATTTTCGCGACTTCGTCGATGATCCGATGCAACTCTCGCAAGCCGTGATCGCAATGCAAAAGCCAATGGGACCTGCTTGAAGATGCGAGAAACGCTGATCCGAACTCCAATCGCCGTTTCGAGTACGCGAGCTCGATTAGTCGCCCGCCAACCTCGGGCTTTACGACTTACGCGTTCCGAATGTCCGGCAGGCTCAGGCGTCACTTGCGACGGCGCGAGCCCTGGAACAACCCGCTGAAATCGTAGTGGCGGCCAAAGGAGGCGTATGAAGCAACAAGAAACACAAATGCCCTCACGTGCTGCAACTCCAGTAGGCGTGATCCAGAGATTGGTGTGGAAGAGCGACCGGATGCTTCTGGATTCGCTGGTGTTCCGTTTAGAGCATTACAGGAGCGACGACTGGGACTTGGGCGATGAGTGTTTCGTCTTCTTCAAGACTAAGGGACTCATCGATCAGTACGCCAAACTCTGGGCTTCCAGAGAAGATTTCATGCCAAAGAATATTTTCGAGCTGGGTATTTGGGAAGGTGGAAGCATTCCGTTCTGGTTCGAATGTTTTCAGCCGGAGAAGCTCGTCTCGATCAATCTACGGGAGGAACAGCTCAGCGAATACTTCCGGCGATATGTGCGTTCGAGAGGATTGGAGAACCGCATCAAGACCTACTGGGATGTAAACCAGGCGGATCGCTCGACGCTGCGTGAAATTGTATCGGAAGAGTTCCAAGGTCCACTCGACCTCATAATTGACGATGCCTCGCACCAGTATCATCCAACCAAGGCCAGCTTCGAGACGTTGTTCCCATTGCTTCGTCCAGGCGGTCTCTACATTATCGAAGATTGGTCCTGGTCACACCTTGAGGACTTCCTTTCAAAAAATCCAGAGTGGCTTGACCGGAAGCCTCCAGCGGATCTGATTCCGGAAATCATTGCCGCCGCTGGAAGCCGGCCGGGCCTCATATGCGGCGTTGCGGTCTATCCCGACATGGTGGTGATCGAGAGAGGTGAGATGCCAGAGAATGAACTCGTTGATTTCGAGTTGGCCAGACACATTTATCGGCATCCGGCGCATACACTAAGAAGCTCTGCGATCGATCTCCAGGTTCGGCCTCCGGTTTTCATTGCCGCCGTCCCCAATCCTGTGCCAGCAGGTTTCGGGGCCGAAGGCAGAACGATCATTTCCTGGGACACGGGCGATGGTTCGATCGGTGAAGTCTACGTGTCGGTGAATCACGGCGAAGAGAAACTGTTTGCGAGACACTCCTGCGGTATCCAGGAAGCGCCGTGGATCAATGACAAGGGAGTGTGCGAGTTCCGGCTATATCGAGGGCCTGGACGTACAAAACCGCTTGGCGCCGTCTCTGTCACAAGGAACAGACCGCTCAATAAGCGAGATCAGGCCTCAGACCAATGAGAACCCAAGCCCGATTGATTGCCTTCTATTTACCTCAGTTTTATCCCGTGCCGGAAAACGACCGTGGTGGGGTAAGGGTTGTACCGAATGGACCAACGTCGTGCAGAGGCGACCGCTGTTTTCTGGACTTTCGCGACTTCGTCGATGATCCGATGCAACTCTCGCAAGCCGTGATCGCAATGCAAAAGCCAACGGGATCTGCTTGAAGATGCGAGAAACGCTGATCCGAACTCCAACCGCCGTTTCGAGTCACGCGAGCTCGATTGATCGCGTTCTATCTGCCTCAGTTTTATCCGATTTCTGAAAACGATCAGTGGTGGGGCAAAGGTTTCACGGAATGGACAAACGTCTCGAAGGCGCGCGCACTGTTTTCGGGACACTACCAGCCCCGCCTGCCCGCCAACCTCGGGTTTTACGACTTACGCGTTCCGAGTGTCCGGCAGGCTCAGGCGTCACTTGCGACGGCATACGGCATCGAGGGCTTCTGCTATTGGCACTACTGGTTTCATGGCAAGCGCCTGCTCGACCGTCCATTCGAGGAGGTGCTCTCGTCGGGCGAACCCGGTTTCCCATTTTGCCTGTCGTGGGCGAACGAAACATGGTCGCGACGATGGCATGGAAGCGGATTTGGCAGCGAGGTGTTGCTGGAGCAGGTCTACTCGGAAGCGGATGACGTTGCACATGCGGAATGGCTCTTGCGGCCGTTCTCAGACCCGCGCTACGTCCGGTATCGAGGCCGGCCGCTGTTTCTCGTGTATCGGCCATTCGATTTGCCGGATCCGCAACGAACAACCGACACGTTTCGTAACGTCTGCGTCCGGCATGGCGTTGCCGATCCCTATCTGGTGGGGCTTAATGCGCACCAACCGGCAAGGGACACAAGGAGCGCGGGATTCGATGCAACGCTGAATTTCGAACCGCAACTCTCCGCGGTTCCCGGTCCTACTGAACCCGGTCTGAAAATCTACGATTACGTGATCGCGCGCCGTCAAATGACAAAGCAGATAAGAAACTATTTCACGCACCCGTGCATCTTCGTCAGCTGGGATAATACGCCGCGACGCGGTGAAGACGGAATCGTCATCATTAATTCAACGCCCGAGAATTTCGAGCGCGGCCTTGCCGATGTTGTGAACACACTCGAAGAACGTCCCCCGGACGAGCGTCTTGTATTCATCAACGCCTGGAACGAATGGGCCGAGGGCAATCATCTCGAACCGGATCTTCGCTACGGCCTGCAGTGGCTCGAAGCCGTCAAACGAGTGAACCGAATTCGAGAATCGTGAGAACGTTTCATGCTGGATAAGCTGGTTTGGAAGGACGACCGAGTATTGTTGAGTGAGCTGGTATTTCGCCTCGAGCCCAAGAGAGATGACTGGGAACTCGGCGAGCAATGCTTTGCGTTCTATAAATTCCCCGAGATTCTCCGCCAATACCAGCATTTTTTCTCAACGCAGCCCGCGTTTCAGCCGCAACGAATGTTTGAAGTCGGCATCTGGGATGGAGGAAGCCTCGCGTTGTGGTATGAGCAATTCCAGCCGCGCAAATACGTCGCAATCGACTTGGAGCGACGCGAAGACAGTGAGTACTTCAAGAAGTACGTCGCCTCCCGCAACATCGAATCCCGGCTGAAAACGTTCTGGAACACAGACCAAGCGGATTCCTCCAAGGTATTGCAGATTGTCGAAACTGAATTCGATGGACCTTTGGACCTGGTTATAGACGACGGCTCGCACGAATATTCAGCCACGCTGCGGACGCTCGAAACGTTGCTTCCGCTGGTGCGGAGCGATGGTCTTTACATCGTCGAAGATTGGGCGTGGGCACACCAACCGGACACTATCGCTCGATTCCCCACGGTACCAGAAGCAAAGGGCGCTGTCAGATCTCGCCGTCGATCTTCTGGCCGCAGCCGGCACGCCCGGCCGCCTGATACGAAGCCTCGTTGTTTACTCCCATTTCTTGGTGATTGTGCGCGGCGATGTCAGCACAGCTGAATTGGGGAACTTCAGGCTGGGAGACCACGTTTTCACACGGCAGCAGGACTTGGCGCAGTCGAGTCGCATTGGGCCCCCGGGGCTCAGGCAGCCCCGGCGCGCCTTAGGCGCGATCCGCGGCGGGCCGTCAACGCGGCAAATCGATCAACACGATGTCCGAGTTCTCCTGCACGCGATCGAACACGATCTCCTTGCCGTCAGGGGAGATATCGAAGCTCCGGACGGAGTAGCCGGGCTTGAGTTTCGTGAGCCGGCGCTTCTCCCCGGTGGCCAGATTCGCGAGCCAGAAATCCTGGTAGCGGAAGTCGCCCTGGAGAAACACCACATTGCCGTCGGGCGTGAATCGAACCGCCTCCCAGTCGCTGTGACTGCTGAAGTCCGGGCGCTCCGCCGGTGTCTTGTCGAGACGAAGGGCTCGCACCGGGAAGAACGCTCCGCCGCCAGTACGGTCGTCATAGAGAATCGTCCGTCCATCCGGGGACCAGAGCGCGTTGGAGGACACCTGCTCCGTGAGGCGCTCGGGCACGCCTCCGTCCACGGGCACCCGGTAGATCATCGGCCCCTGGCCGGCATCGGCGGCCACAGCCACGAAGCGTCCATCCGGGGACCACGATGGCGAGCCGCGCAGGTCCAGGTGTTCGGCCAACGGGCGCGCACCGGTTCCGTCGGCGGCGGCGACGTAAAGGGTGGTCCGCCCGCTCCTGCGGACGCCGAAGGCCAGCGCGCCAGTGCTTGCGACACCCGGGGCGGCGATCACGGCGCCGGCGCTGGCACGCCACAACTCGATAGCCGAACCGTCTCTCCAGCGCCAGAGGCCGTCGGTGCCCCCCTTACCCGCCAGGTAGAGCAATCCGCCCGGCACATAGCGGGGGCCTTGCGCCTGCGCGGCCGGGACCGACACACGCCGGGCCGCGGATTCGTCGGCGACCTGCGTGGTGATGGGCACGGTCCACAGGCTTACCGCCGGGTTCGACACCGTGACCGCCAGCCTGCGCCCGTCCGCGCTGGCCGCCACCGACTGGTACTCCTCGACGCCTCGGCTGATCTGGTGCGGGATGCGCCGCTCGACATCCATCCCATAGAGCACCCAGGCGGTGCCGTCGCCCGCGGTGGCGCGGTAGATGAGCGTGCGGTTGTCCAGCAGCACCGGATAGGCGACATGCGAGTTGTGGTAGGTGAGCCGCTCGGGCGTTCCGCCGGTGACGGCCATGCGCCAGATATCGCCTTCGGTGCTGCGCCAGTTCCGGACGAAGTAGACGTGGCGCTTGTCCGGACTCAGGGTCACGTAGTGGTTGTGTTCGCCGGCGGCACCTTTGTAGATCGGTCGTTCGTTCTGACCGTCGGGCTCGGCCAGCGTGATTGGATCCCCCGGGGTGGAGTGATGGAACACCAGCATGGTGCCGTCTTGGGACCAGACCGGATTCAGCGACGCCGGCGTCAGGAACGGCCGTGCGGCACCGCCGAGAGTGGGCAGCAAGACTCAAATTCGCGCGCGGGACATTCGGGTCGCCGGCGAGACCGGCGAGCGTGGCGCGCAGCCACAGCTGGCTTCCGTCCCCGTTGAAGCCAGTGGTTCGCGTCATCTCATGAAGCAGCGTGGCGACTTTCCCGCCGGTCAGATTTCGGAATTCCCCGCCGCCCACCTGGGTGACCCACATGTCGTAAAGGCCTTCCCGGTCGGACAGGAAGGCGACGAAGGTGCCGTCGTTGGAGATAGCCGCGTCGAGTTCGGTGCCGGGCCAGTCGGTGAGCTTCTCGAAGCGCGCCCCTTCCAGTGGATTGGTCCAGAAGTAGTCGGCCTGGAGCAGGCGCCAGTAGACGATCCCGAGTGCCGCTGCGACGAGGACTGCTCCCAGCGTCGCGGCGAGCGCCAGATGTCTGGCCTTCGTTCGCGAAGGCGCCACCGATCGTGGGCGCGGGCTGGTCCGTGATGCGCGCGCGCGACAGACGCCGGAGATCGATCACCAGGTCACGCATCGACTGGTATCGCTCGGCGGGGTCCTTGTCGAGGGCCTTCTCGACCAGCAAACGCAGGCTGAGCGGAACATCGTCGCCGAGCGGCGGCGGCTCGGCGTGGATCACCTTCTGGAGGACCTCCAGATTGTTCGCTCCCTCGAATGGCTTGCGGCCCGCCAGCATCTCGTACAGAACAGCGCCGAATGAGAAGACATCGCTGCGCGAGTCGAGTCTGTTCCCCGACGCCTGCTCGGGCGACATGTAGGGGATGGTGCCGATGATCGCCCCCTGCCTGGTGTGGCCGTCGGTCCGCGTGACGGTCACATCGGTGTCGCTCTCGGTCAGCTTCGCGAGGCCGAAGTCTGCGAGCTTGGCATAGCCGCTGGTGGTGATCAGGATGTTGTCGGGCTTGATGTCGCGATGCAGGATCCCGGCTGCATGCGCCGCGGCGAGCCCGTCGGCGACGCCCGTGAGCAGCTCGACCACCTGCCGCCAGGTGCGCTTCTCGCGGCCGGCCCACTCCTTTAGCGTTCCCCCGTCGATGAACTCCGTGATCAAGTACCTGTCGGCCTTCGTGTTCGCCGACGTCGTACACCGTCAGGATGTGTGGGTGATTCAGCGACGAGGCTGTTTGCGCCTCCGTCTGAAACCGTCGCCGGGCGGCAGGATCCGCCAGTTCGTTCGACAGGACCTTGATCGCCGCCGGCCGATTCAGCTTGGTGTCATGGGACTTGTAGACCACGCCCATTCCGCCCTCGCCGATCTGGGCGGTCACGACATACGGGCCGAGGCGGCTGCCGGGGGTGAGCGCCACGCAGCCGTGGATTATAGGCGTAGTGGCGGTCAACCCGATCGGACGATGGCACCGCGGGTCCGCCAGCGAGTATCATCCCGCCACCCCAGGTTCGTTCGCTCCCCCTCGATTCGTTCTCAACCACGAGGGAGGGCCACGGTGCCAATCGACTTCCGCAACGTCGTCAATCTCCGGAACGGCCAGTTCGATTCCACCACCCGCGCCCAGCTGGACCAGCTGTTCGACGGGTGTCTGGCCGACGGCACGGGCAAGCTGGCGGTGCACTTCCACGGCGGGCTGGTCGGCGAACGCGATGCGATGGCCCTCGCCGAGCGGCTGCTGCCCGAGTACCGGCAGACCAACGTGGCCTACCCGATGTTCTTCGTCTGGGAGTCGGGGTTGCTGGAGATTCTTCGCAACAACGTCGGCGAGATCCTTCGTGAGGACTTCTTCCAGATCCTGCTGCGGCGTGCGCTCTCGTTCGTCGCCGGAAAGGTACGACAGCAGATTGTCGGCGGCCGGATCGCGGCGGTGACGCCGGAGAGCGTCAGCCGGGTGCGGGCGGAACTGGACAAGGTCGAGAACGGAGATCCCAGCTGGACCGATCTCAGTGGCCGCCGACTGGCGTCGGTGTCCGAGCTGTCGCCGGCCGAGGCCATCCAGTTCCAGCAGCTGCTCGAAGCCGACCCCGACTTCATGCGCGAGGTGGCGCTCATCTCCAGCTCCATCGAGCCGGCCGACACGGCGGCACGGTCGCGCGGCATGGCAACGGCCGGGTCGCGAAAGACGTTGATTTCACCCGAGGTGCTGGCCGACGTCGAGCGCGAGCGCAGCCAGGGGCTCGAAGGTGCGCGCGGCTTCCTGCCGTCGCCGCGCCTCATCAGGGGAGCGGTCAAGGTCGCGGTCCGCGCCATCTCGCGGTTCCGTAACAAGCGCGATCATGGGTTCCACGCGACGGTGGTCGAAGAAATCTTCCGCGAGTTCTATGTCAGCGCGGTAGGACGCGAGATCTGGCGGCAGATGAAGCAGGACACTGCCGACGCGTTCCAGGAGAACGCCGGCGTGTTCGGCGGGACGGCGTTCCTGGCCAGGCTTGCGAGCTCGAGCAGGAGGGGCAGGCGCCGCGCGTGACGCTGATCGGCCACAGCGCCGGCTCGGAGTACGTCTGCAACCTGCTGCAGCACGCCGCCGACCATCTGCCCAAGTCGTTCACCTTCGACGTGATTTTCCTGGCGCCCGCCTGTCGCATCGAGCGGTTCGCCCAGGTGCTGCAGCGACACGGCAAGCGCATCGGCAACTTCCGCTGCTTCACGATGACCGACGAGCTCGAGCAGGCCGATCGGCTGATCCCCGTGATCTACCCGCACTCCCTGCTCTATTTCGTGTCAGGCGTGCTCGAGGACGAGGCGGACAAGCCGCTGCTGGGCATGGAGCGGTACCTCAGAGGGACTGCCAGGCACTACAAGAAGACGGAGACGGGGATTCCGACCGTGAAGACGTTCCTTGCCGGCGGCGCCAACCGCCTGCTGCTGTCAATCGCGGACGCCGGACCGGGCCTCGCCACCAACTCCGTGAAACACGGCGGCTTCGACGACACGTCAGACGCCGCCGCACGCGCCACCATCGACAGCGTGCGTCACATCCTGAAGCACGGGTTCTAGGGCAACCCACGAGTCGGCTGAGGTCTCGGCGACACCTCGAAGTTACACCAGCGTTGCCCCATTGTCGGCTCACGCCGCCACAGTGGCTGTAGACGAGGCGGCGGCGTGAATCTCCATCCCACGCATGCTGCCGTCTCCAGGGGGCAACATGGAGTGTGTAAACGCGTGCGCCACGAGCCGTCCGTGGCAGGGTCTCTATCGGGACGTTCCATTCACGATCGAACCAGCGGTCCGCACCGGCCTCGACATGTTCCGTGCGACCGCGCTCCGGGGGCGCGAGGCCGCGCTGGTGCACTACTTTGACCAATCGATCTCCGTGGGCCAGTGCGATGACATGTCCGATGCCCTGGCCGTGGCCCTGCAGCAGCGCGGCGTGCGGCGGGGCGACCGCGTGGCGTTGTATCTCCAGAACGTCCCGCAGGTGCTGATTGCCATCCTGGCGGCGTGGAAATGCGGTGCCGCGATCGTGCCGTGCAACCCGATGCTGCGCGAGCGCGAGCTGGTCAAGGTGCTGACGGACTCTGGCAGCCGCGTGCTCATCTGTCAGGAAGACCTATACCTCGCGATCGCCAGGGGCGCCGTGCCCTCGACGCCCGTCCAGCACGTGATCACCACCTCGGCGCTGGAATTCCTGGACCCGGCCGGCCGGTCCCGGCCGTCCTGGGCGCCGCCACCCGCCTGCGCGACACCACCATCCCGGATCTCCTGCAGTTGGTCGAACTGCATGCGGGGCAGACGCCGACCCCGGTGCCCCTGACCGACGCAGACGTGGCCTTCATGGTCTACACCTCGGGAACCACCGGCGCGCCGAAGGGGGCGATGAACACCCATCGCAACGTGGTGTTCGCCACCTCCGTCTACGAGCGCTGGATTAGCCTGACCCAGGCCGACACCATCCTGGGCCTGGCGCCGCTGTTTCACGTCACCGGCCTCATCGCCCACGTGACGCTGGCGATGCTGACGGGCAGTCCGCTGGTGCTGTTCTACCGCTTCGACCCGGAGGAGGCGTGCCGGCTCACCGAGGCGCACCGGGCGACGTTCACCGTGTCGGCCGTGACGGCCTTCGTCGCGCTGCTCGGCAGCGACGCGATGGGCCGCTACGACCTGTCGTCGCTGACCAAGCTCTACACCGGCGGTGCGCCGACGCCTCCCGGCGTGCTGGACGAGTGGTATGCGCGCACGCGGTCCAAGATTCACCCGATGTACGGCCTGACCGAGGCCACTTCGCCGACCCACATGACCCCGTTCGGGTGCAGGCCGCCGATCGATCCGCGCATGGGCGTGATGTCGGTCGGTGTCCCGGTGTTCAACACCGACGTGCGCGTGGTGCTGGACTGCGGCCGCGAGGCCAGGCCGCGCGAAGTGGGGGAGCTGGTGATCGCCGGACCGCAGGTGGTCGATGCCTACTGGCAGAAGCCAGCCGAGACCGCCGAGTCGCTGCGGAACGGCGAGCTGCGCACCGGTGACGTGGGCTTCGTCGACGAGCAGGGCTGGTTCTACCTGGTCGATCGCGCCAAGGACATGATCGTGGCGTCCGGCTTCAAAGTGTGGCCGCGGGAGGTCGAGGAAGTGCTGTATCTGCACCCGGCGGTGCGCGAGGCGGCGGTGGTGGGCGTCCCTGACCCCTATCGCGGCGAGACCATCAAGGCCGTGGTCAGCCTCAAGCGCGGCTACCAGATCAGCGCTGATGACATCAAGGCATTCGCCCGCGAGCGGATGGCGGCCTATAAGTACCCCCGGATCGTGGAGATCATCGACGAATTGCCGAAGACGACGAGCGGCAAGATCATGCGCCGGCTGTTGCAGCCGCCGCCTGGCAAGGCCGCCTAAGGGCGCAACCGCACAAGAGAGGAGCCAGCGATGTCCGAATATCCGAAGCTCGCAACCGGCGCCGGCGATCAGTACCTGGCCGCGCTCGCCGAAGTGCAGGACCGTTTCCTGAAGATGGTGGCGTCGGTTCCGGCCTGGACCATGGCGGCCGCGCCCGATGCGCACGCCATTGTTCGCGACGGAGGCGCCAACCCCGCGTGAGATCATCGAGACCAACTTCAGCTTCACCGAGAAGTGGCTGAAACAGCAGAAGGCCTTCGCCGATCGGCTGTTCGGCATGGGCGCCGCCGCCGGGGAATGAGGCTCAGGGCGCCGGGTGGTGGGTGGTGTGCGCGGCGGGCTCGCCCGGCCCGACGTGCACCGTGCCCATCAGCCCGCCGTCGGCATGGTCCAGGATGTGGCAGTGGAACATCCACGTGCCCGGGCGCTCGTCGAAGGTGACGAGCAGCCGGACTGTGGTCTTCATCGGCACATTGACCGTGTCCTTCCACGCCAGCGGCCGCAGCGGCTGATCCTTTTCGTCCAGCGGCATGAAGAAGAAGCCGTGCAGGTGGAAGGGATGGTCCCACTGGGTGTCGTTCTGGACGACCCACAACTGCGCTTCACCCAGCCGCGCCAGGTAGGGCTTGGCCTTCCAGAACGGCACGCCGTTGACGCGGAACTCGGAGTGGCCTCTGTCGTCCACCGGCGGCAGCGTCAGCATCAGGTCCACGCGCGTCGCGCCCGCCGCCGACGGCGGCAGGATGGTGCGGCCGATTGGGGGCAGCGGCCGGGCCTTCAGCGCCGGCTCCTGACTGAAGGCAATCGTCATCAGCGTCTCGACGCTGCGGAACTCCACGCTGCCGTAGCCCCGGTTGTAAAGCATCGAACGCAGCACCAACTCCGACCCCGGCGCGCCCGTGGGCGTGACGATCACGTCCACGCGTTCACCGGCGGTGACCAGCAGCTGCGGTGAAGTGACCGGCCGTTCCTGCAGCCCGCCGTCGCTGCCGATCACGGTGAAGTCCTGTCCCTGCAGATCCAGCTGGAAGAACCGGCTCTTGGCGGCGTTCACGATGCGCCACCGCTGGGGTGCGCCCGCGCGCGCCAGCAGCCGGGGATTGGTCTTGCCGTTCACCAGGACATAGGCCCCTTCGCGGCCGAACACGGTGCCAGCGCTCCCGCCGCTCTCGCCCGGCTCCAGCACGCCCTTGTCGTCGAAGCCCACGTCGCTCAGCACCAGCGTCACCTGGTCCTCGATGCCGACGCCGTCGGCCGCATCCTCGACCAGCAACGCCCCGTAGAGGCCGTTGCCGACCGCGGCGGCCGACATCACGTGCGGGTGGTACCAGTAGAGACCGGCATCCTTGACCACGAAGTCGTAGGTGAAGGACTGGCCTTGCTTGACCTCGGACTGCGAGATGCCCGGCACGCCGTCCATCTCGATCGGCACGCGCACGCCGTGCCAGTGCACGGTCGTCGGCTCGACCAGCTCGTTCTTGAAGTGGACGATCAGCCGATCGCCCACCTTGGTGCGGATCAGCGGGCCCGGCAACGTGCCGTTGTACGTCCACGCGTGAACGGTCTTGCCCGAGATGACGACATCGGCAAGCCTGGCTGTCATATCCACCTCGACCACTGTCGGATCGGGGTTCTTGTCGGCCAGCTCTTGCAGCTTGACGCCGGCATCCCAGCTCGGCTGGTGCCAGGGAGCCCTGCGCGTGCGCGAGGCTCGTCAGTGTGAACGTCAGTGTCAGGACAGCGAGCGCGGAAATGAAGCGCATGTATTTGAGTGGCAGGTGTCTGGGGACACGATCAAGATAGCGCATCCGGAGCGCGAACTAGGATGGGGAAGATTTCGCGGCGAGCCTGAAAAATTCCTGAAGCCTGCGTCAGGGAAGATTCGCGCCGTCGGTACGCGCGAAGCTAACGGTGTAGCCCCCGATCCGCTGGCCGTGCGCCTTGCCGACCTCGAGATCGGACCGGAAGTGGATGCCGCCATACAGGCGTGAAATCGAGGCCTCGTCGCGCTGCGCTTCGAATTCGGACCGGCTGCCAGGGAACAAGTACGAGAGCACATCGGCGGCGGCCCCCGAAAATGTCGAGTGGCCCGACGTATAGGCCGGAAAGTTCGGCAGCCCGATGATGGTCTTGAGCTCGGGATCCATCTGCGAAGGACGCGGGTTGAAGTAGAAGTACTTCACCTCCCAGCAGCCCACCGCCGCGTCGTGCAGCGCCATGTTCACCAGCGCGAAGGCCCGCGCGGCGCGGACCTCGCTGAAGTCGGCCTTGCGGATGTGCGGGGCGGCGATGAAGTTCCAGTGCCCCGGCGGCGTGGGCGTGCTGGGACCGTCGGCCCAGAAGTTCGCGATCGCCAGCTCCCGGCGGGAGCCGTCATCCACGGCCTTCCTGACCTCGGCCACCTCCCGCTCCATGAGGGCCGACGACGTGGACGGCGGCGGCCCCGGCCTTTCGCGCACGATGTCTTCCGGCGTCATCATCCAGGCGCGCACCGCACCGAAGGCGGGCAGCATGGGCGGCCGCGCCGGCAGGTCCTGGCTCTTCCACGGGATCTCGCCGCGCGCGATGGCGCCGTCGGCAAGCGCGCGCCAGAGCGCGGGCGAGCCGCCCGCGGTGCGCATGCCGTCGGAGGCCGCGCGCGCCACGAACACCGCGGCGACCGCCTGGCCGAGCGCCAGCCCCGCCGCCAGATCGCTGGCCGTGGCCTTGCCGGCCAGCAGCATCGCCTGCCGGTGCTGGCCAGCCTCTGAGCGTGATCTCCTCGACCGACGCCGGGAACAGCAGCTTCAAGAGCTCCGCCGTCACGCCCGACACCACCGCGTCCTCGGACGGATAGGCCGGCAGCTCGGTGGCCGGAATCAGCGCCTGGACGCCGCTGTCCACGCGCGCCGGCGACGGCCGGTTGTAGAGAAACTTGTAATGCCACGCCACCTTCAGCGCGTCGTATTGGGCCACGGCCACGTAGCTGTAAGCCCGCGCCGCGTAGGGCGGGTTGCCGAACGGGAACATCGGATCCGCGAACGGGTTGTTGGCGTCGGGCACCGGATACGTGCCGTCGGCGGCCGGGGCCGGCGGCAGGTTGTAGCGCGACACGAGCCCCAGCAGGATCTCGTTCCACCGCAGCACCCCGCCGCCCTTCCAGTACTCGATCTGGTCTTTCTGCTCTTTGGTGATTCGCGACTGCGCGCTCTTGATGGCGGCGAGTTCCGCCTGGTACTCGAGACTGCCGGTCTGCGCCGGCAGCGGGATGCTGAACTGCGTGGGTCCGGAGAGGACGATCATGCGCCAGTTGCCAGCACCGGCATCGGTGGACGCGGTCAGAACGGTGCGGACCGGCAGCGCCGCCATCAGGGCGGCCCCAGCACCAGAACATCGCAATGCGCGCCAATCTCATGGCGTGAACCTGTTGAACCGGTAGAGAAGACCGCCGGTGAACGTCGTGGCTTGTCCGACGTTGCGCCCGTCCAGCGTGTAGGCCACCGCCGCCTGCACCTCCAGTCCGGCGACCACCGGAACCATCGCCATCCCGCCCACCTTCGAGAAGTTCATGCGGTTGGACACGAACGGCATGTCCTGACGTCGGATGTCACCGCCCCCCAGGGTTCGCTGCTGCGAGAAGAAGCCCGCGGCCATCAGGCGCGGGCGCATCAAGCCAGCGCTGGCCATGTATTCGAAGGCGTTGGGCATGTCGGCCTGGTCGCTCATCACGAAGGTGTCGTCGGTGAAGTAGTAGGGGCGATCGAGCTGGACCTTCGAACGCCAGGTGTAGGCGGCCGAGCCGTTGGCGAACCACCCGGGACCGGTCTCCACGTTCAGCGTGCCGCGCGCCGAGATCCGGCTGCTGCCGGTGCCGATCGAGAGGGGGAGGAGCTCGGGGTTGTAGTTGCTCAGCGGGACACCGCCGGACAACACGGCGAACGCGCGGACGGTGCTGTCCCCTGGGGTCGCCTCCAGGACGCGGTACTTCGCCGCCAGCGTCAGGTCTTGAACGCCCTGGATGTCGTGGAGGTAGCCCTGACTGGCGTGGGTCCACACATACGGCACCTGGCCGATGATGTTCAGCCGCTCGGACACCCCGTAGTTGGCCCACCAGGCGTTCGTACGCGTGGTGATGCGGCCGATGTTGTCGTTGGTGCGCTTGAGCGGGCCCTCCCAGTAATCGTCCCAGCTTTCGTAGGTATAGATGTTGCCCGTGAGCAGCTCGCGCGGCCGCACCATCTGGCCGTCGTCGATCGTCTGGGCGTGGAGCGGGGCAGCGAGAAAGGCGAGTGCCACGCACGTGCACAACGCGCGCGCGGCGCGTGAATTGTCGAGCATGAACGCACGGATTCTATGAACCGCGATCCGGAGGCGCAATAAAGTGAAAGGACTAGCGAGACTCCGCCTCCGACGACGAGCGTGCAGGATAGGTGACTTAACTCGAGATCACGCATTCGGGGCGGTCAAGACGTCTAGCGAGGCCGCGCGTTGACCGCGGGTATAATCGAAAGGTTCTATACGTCCCCATCGTCCAGAGGCCTAGGACGCGGCCCTTTCAAGGCTGAAACCCGGGTTCGAATCCCGGTGGGGACGCCACTCTCGTTGGAGTGGCTGTCCCCCACCCGTCTTCAGTCACGCGTCGTGACTGGCGTCACGACAGCGTGGGCGAATCCCGTCGGATTCGGCTATTCTCTTCGGGTTCGAGAGTCTCGGATAGCTCGTTTGCCTGATGTTTGCTGGGCGCCGGATTGATCGCGCCATGCTCTGCCGCTGCAGTTCTTGGTCATCTTCCAGTACGGGGAGGTTGATTCCGTGAGTAAGCAACATCGCTCGTTCCTTCTGGCTTCGCTCCTCCCAGCATTCCTGCTCGGCAGCGTGTTCGCTGTCGTTCAGGCTCAGAATGCCGGGTCGCCGGCGGCCGGGCCGACGAATTGGTCTGATCCCGCCGCCTGGCCAAACGGCAAGGTGCCAGTCGCAGGCGACAAGGTCACCATAGCAAGAGGCAAGGATGTGGTCCTCGACATCAGTCCGCCCGCGCTGGGCGGTCTGTCCATCGACGGCAAACTCAGCTTCGCAACCAATGCCGACCTGGAGCTGACCACCGAGTGGATCATGTTGCACGGGGAACTGGCCATTGGGAGCGAAGCCAGCCCCCATACGCGCAAGGCGACAATCACCTTCACCGATAACGTCAAGGGTGAAGACGTGATGGCCGGCATGGGTGACCGCGGGATCATGATCTCGGGCGGAACCCTGAACCTGCACGGCGATCGGACCAACACCTGGACCAAGCTGGCACAGCACAGCTACGGCAGGCAGCAACTTCGATACAGGTCCTGGACGCCGCGGGCTGGCGGGTCGGCGACGAGATCGTCCTCGCGTCCACGGATTTCGATCCCCGGCAGGCCGAGCGGCGCACCATTTCCGCCATCAGCGGAAACAGGATCACGCTCGACACGAAGCTGAACTACATGCACTTCGGCAAGATCACCTTCGACGTGGATGAGCGCGGCGAAGTCGGTCTGCTGACACGCAATATCAAGATCCAGGCATCGGCCGACGCGGAACAGTCATTCCTGGGCGGTCATATCATGGCGATGCCCTCCAGCAAGATGTATGTCGAGGGCGTCGAGCTCCAGCGAATGGGTCAGAACCTGACGCTTGCCCGGTATCCGATTCACTGGCATCTGGTCGGCGACGCCAAGGGCCAGTACATCAGGAACGCGGCCATCCACGACACCTACAACCGCTGTGTGACCGTGCATGGCACCAATTACCTGCAGGTTGAGAACAACGTGACCTACAACAACGTCGGTCACTGCTTCTTCATGGAAGACGGCATCGAGCACGGCAACGAGTTTGTCCACAACCTGGCGATCCAGACCAAGTGCCATACGTCCAAGCCCTGCGACCCGACCAACCTCGCCCCGTTCGGAGCGACGGCCGGCACGAACTTCAATTTGACCGGCCAGGACTCCAAGGATGTCCTGATCCCTTCGGACAACACGGTGTCGAGCTTCTGGATCACCAACCCGGACAACATTTACCGCGACAACGTGGCCGCGGGTTCCGACGCGACAGGTTTCTGGCTCGCCTTCCCGGAGCATCCGACGGGCCAGTTCGAAGGCACCAATATCAGCAAGGCAACCTGGCCACGTCGCACGAAGCTCCGCGAGTTCAAGGGCAACGTCGCCCATTCGAACTTTGACAGTTTCATGGGCGACCGCGCCCCCAGGGCCGATGGCCATTTCGCCGTCGGCGGGTATATTTCCCTTGTCAATCCCGCTGACGCGAACAGCGCTCAAGCGGAGTCGGTAGTTGAGGATTTCACCAGCTACAAGAACCGCAATAGCGGCATCTGGGCCCGCGGTGAGTTGCGCCTCTACAAGAACCTGAAGATGGCCGATAACGGAATTGGCTTCACGCAAGCGTCCGGCAACTTCGGTCAGTCCGCCTATACGTCACGGGTGGTTGACTCGCGGTTCGTGGGCGAAACCGAGAACATCGGCAACCCCAGGACGCCGGCGGAAATGGCTTACCGCCGCAGCTTGCCGCACCCCGAAGTCGCGGATTTCCCGATCCGCGCCTACGAGTTCTATGACTACCATCATGAACTGGACAACAACACGTTCGTGAATTACCAGGACAACGCCACCCGCAAGACGGGAGCGATCTCCTACCTGCTGTTTACCAGCTTCGGAATGAGCTCCAACAACACCGTGCAGCGCTCGAAATTCATCAACGCCAAGCCGGTGTATTTCCCGCCGATTGACAACAGGTGGAGCAACGACGATTACGGCAATACGGTCTACAAGACCTCGGTGTTCAACGACAAGGACGGCACCA
The DNA here is from genome assembly GCA_963713655.1 of uncultured Acidobacteriota bacterium. GTDB lineage: Bacteria > Acidobacteriota > Vicinamibacteria > Vicinamibacterales > UBA2999 > CAWEBF01. The sequence goes on along the minus strand of CAVQMT010000016.1, from coordinate 26,409 downwards.
TCACCGGTGTCTCCAATTCCTACATCGTCAACATCACCGGAATCGACGTCGACGAAGCCTGCGAGGTCAAGCCCACCTGGAACGCTGCGGTGTGCAAGGGCGATATCGGGCGCATGAATGTTGGCGGCGGTGGTGGTGCTGTTGGATTCGGTGGATTCGGCGGCGGCGGCGGTCCTGGTGCCGGTGGTCCCGGTGCCGGTCCCGCACGAGCCGGAGCTCCCGGCCCTGGCGCCGCCGGTCCTGGTGCAGGTGCCCCCAGGGCTGCGGGTGCTGGTCCAGGTGCTGGTGGTCCTGGCGCAGGTGCCCCCGGAGCCGGTGCTGCTGCACCCGTTGCCGTTGTTCTTGCCCCAGGTGGTGGTCGAATCAGAGGTACCCCTGCACCTGCAGGGCCGCCAGTCCTTCTCAGCCGCAATGGCAAGGAGTTCACCGCCAACGGGGAAACCAACGTACGAGCGGGCACCGAGTACAAGGTGACCACCGAAAGGCCAACCGTGAACATCAACGTGAAGGAACTGGATACCGGCTCGTGGGTGATCTTCGAGCTGCCGGGATTCACCACCGCAGCGTCGGGTACGGAGCAGAGCAGCCTGGATGCACTTCGCAAGGCCAGCGACACCTCGTACTACAAGGGCAACGGATCGCTTTGGGTCAAGCTCGTCTCCACCGGTGACGTCCTTGGCAGCGGCCCTGGTAAGGGCCCTGGAGCTGGAACCAGCCTCCAGGTCAGCCGGTAAGCTGAACTGCCGCGTGAACAACAGCCCCCGGCTTGGGGTCGGGGGCGTCCGCCAAAGTACCGGGTCATCTTCGAGGACGGGGGGATGTCGTGAGCAAAAAGAATCGCTCGGGCCTTCTTGCTGCGCTCCTTCCAGCATTCCTGCTCGGCAGCGTGTTCGCTGTCGTTCAGGCTCAGAATGCCGGAGCGCCGGCAGTCAGACAGACGCGCTGGTCTGATCCTGCCACCTGGCCGGACGGGAAGGTACCAGCCGCTGGCGACAAGGTCACCATTGCACGAGACAAGAATGTGCTCCTCGACGTCACTCCGCCGGCGCTGGGCAGTCTGACTATCGATGGCAAACTCAGCTTCGCAAACAATGCTGACCTCGAACTGACCACCGAGTGGATCATGTTGCACGGGGAGCTGGAAATCGGCACCGAAGCCAGGCCCCATACACGCACGGCGACGATTACCCTCACCAACAACGTCAAAGACGAAGACATAACCGGCACGGGTGGAACGACTGACCGCAGTGACCGCGGGATCATGCTCATGGGCGGAACCCTGAACCTGCACGGTAACCGGACGAACTCCTGGACGAAGCTGTCCAAGACCGCCGAAGCAGGCAGCAACTCGATTGAAGTCCTGAACGCCGCTGGCTGGCGAGCCGGCGACGAGATTGTCCTCGCGTCCACGGATTTCGATCCCAGGCAGGCAGAGCGGCGAACCATTTCCGCCATCCGCGGGAATGCGATCACGCTCGACGAGAAGCTGGACTTCATGCACTTCGGCAAGATCACGTTCGACGTGGATGAACGTGGCGAAGTCGGCATGCTGACGCGCAATATCCGTATCCAGGCGTCGGCCGACGCGGAACAGTCGTTCTTCGGCGGGCACGTGATGGCGATGGGCGCGAGCAAGATGTTTGTCGAGAGCGTCGAGTTCCAGCGAATGGGCCAGAACCTGACTCTTGCCCGGTATCCGATCCACTGGCATCTGATGGGCGATGCAAAAGGGCAGTACATCAGGAACGCCGCGATCCACGACACCTACAACCGCTGTGTGACCGTGCATGGCACGAATTTCCTGCGCGTCGAGAACAACGTGACCTACAACACCGTCGGTCACTGCTTCTTCCTCGAAGACGGCATCGAGCACGGCAACGAGTACGTTCACAACCTGGCGATCCAGACCAAGTGTCATACGTCCAAGCCGTGCGTCCCGACCAACCTCGCCGCGGCCGGCGAGCCGAGAACGCGAACGAATGGCCAGGCCTCCAAGGATGTCCTGCTGCCCTCGGACAACACGGCGGCGAGTTTCTGGATCACCAATCCGGACAACACGTACCGCGACAACGTGGCCGCGGGTTCCGACTCGAACGGCTTCTGGATGTCATTGCCGGAGCACCCGAACGGGAAATTCGAAGGCTCGGAGATCAGTGCGAAGACCTGGCCGCGTCGAACGCCATTCCGCGAGTTCAAGGGCAACGTCGCCCACTCCAACTACGACGCGTTCATGTTCGACCGAAACATTGCGGCCAATAACACGTTCGGTGTTACCGGCAGCTCGCATACCGGCCTTGAAAATCCCGCTGACCCGAACAGCAAGGCGCTGGAATCGGTCTTCGAGGATCTCACCGCCTACAAGAACCGCAATGGCGGCATCTGGGGCCGCGGTGAGATGCACGTGTTCAGGAACGTGAAGACTGGCCGACAACGCCATGGGCTTTACGCACGCGTCTGGCGCATTCGGTCGTTACGCCTTTACGTCACAAGTCGTCGACTCGCTGTTCGTGGGCGAAACCGAGAACATCGGCAACCCCACGACTGACGCGGAAAAGGCTTACGGTCGCAGCCTGCCGAAGCGCGAATTGCCGGATTTCCCGATCCGCGGCTACGAGTACTACGACTACCGTCATGACGTGGTGAATACCACCTTCCGGAATTACGAGGACAACGCCACTCGCAAGACGGGAGCAATCTCTAACCTGCTGTTTAGCAGCTTCGGGGTCAGCACCAATAACGCCTTCGAGCGCTTGAAATTCGTCAACGCCAAGCCGGTGTATTTCCCGCCGATGGCGAACAACAGCAAGTGGGCCAGCGATAATGGAGGCAGTACGTCCTATAAGACCGCGGCGTTCCGCGACAAGGACGGCTCGCTCGGCGGTGGTCCCAATTCCTACGTTCTCATCCACGACGGCGTCAACGACAGCATCGCAGTCGACGCGGAAGCCTGTGAGATCAAGCCCACCTGGAACGCTGCCGTGTGCAAGGGCGATGTCGGACGCCTGACTTTTGGCGGCGGCGGCGGCTTCGGCGGCGCTCGTGGTGCCGGTGGCGCCAGAGGCGCAGCTGCCGGTCCCGGCGGAGCCGCTGGTCCCGGCGTCGCAAGAGCCGGAGCTCCCGGCCCTGGCGCCGCCGGCCCTGGCGCGGCTGCCGGTCCTGGCGCACCTGGTGGTCGATTCGGCGCTCCTGCTGGACCTCCTCAGCCGCCAGTCGTTCTCAGCCGCAATGGCAAGGAGTTCACCGTAACCGGGGGCACCAACGTACGAGCCGGTACCGAGATCAAGGTGGCAACCGAAAGGCCGTCCGTGCCCCTCACCCTGACGGAACTGGATCGCGGCTCGTGGGTGATCTTCGAGCTGCCGGGATTCACCACTGCAGCCTCGGGTACGCCGCAGGACAGCCTGGATGCGCTGCGCCAGGCCAGCGCCACCTCGTACTACAAGGGCCAGGATTCGCTCTGGGTCAAGGTTGTCTCCAGCGGTGACGCCGGCAACGGCGCCCCTGGTGGTGGAACCAGCGTCCAGGTCAGCCGGTAAGCTGGTCCCTGCCGCATGAGCTAGAGCCCCCGGCTTGTGCCCGGGGGCTCTTTTACTTTGTACAGCAATCAGCCAAGTCCGGCGCGCGTATTCACTTCGTTCGACCCCGTGCTCGAGCGAGCGACGAGCTGCCCACCGAGATCGATTCATAGAAGCACAACCGCATGCTGTCCGGCCGTCGATCAGCGGCCGCTAGTTCATGCGGCTAGAGCGTTTTTCATAATGCTGTAGCGACGCGATAGCCCCTAGAACGGTGCGAGTCGGTGTCGAGGGCTCTCAGATTGAGCGAGGCGGCCGGGCACATCGCGTCGCGAAGCCGCTCGCGGCGCCGAAGAGCGCTGCGGGGGCGCTGGCCTCGCAGGCCGCTCGGGTCGCCGCGCTTCGCAGCGCGGCTCAACCTCGCCGAAGTCCCAGCCTCCTCGCGCTCTTTCGACTTCGCTGTCGGCTTGCTCGAAGGCTTCGCGACGCGATGTGCCAGGCCGCCTCGCTCAATCAGCGCGTTTCCGTGGCCTCACCGGGCGAGCCTGATCGCGGCGACCTGTGAGCGACGTGATCAGCGAAGACGCTAAATCGGGCCCGCAGGCGCGGTTGCGCCGGCGCCGCTGCTGTCGCCACTGACGTTCGATATACCCGGTTACTGACACGATTTGAAGGCTGTCGCACGGATCATTCAAGGCGACGGCGGCTTCGTCAGTCCATGCCGGAGGGTCCGATTTTCCACGTCGCGAACCGGGAGCCGCGAGCAGGCTCGCCCGGTGAGGCCACGCTCGAGGCTCGCTACACCGAATCGAGAACTGCCCTAGTCGCGCCGCTCCGCGCAGTGTATAAAAGCGACCGGGCCCCCGTGGGGACGCCATCGCTACGGGTCCGCACCGACCCATGGCTTCTCCGCTGGATACGGTCAGCGCGGCAGCATGTCGGCGGCGCCGCTGAGACGTTTCAGCGTGACGACCGTCTGCGCTTCGTCACCTTGCTGATTCCGCGTCCGCGGCAGCTGCACGGTGAGCTCGTCTCCGCTGATCGCGGCGGAACGCCGCAGGATTGACCCGCCGACCGGGCTGACGCCGGCCAGAATGTTGTGAAAGACCTGACCCGGTACACGGTCAGCGCGCCGTAGTAGCCGATGTAGCCGCGCAGTGCGGCTTGAGCTTCTTCGGGCGTCGGGGTGTCGGCGGCGAAGGGTTTGCGATTGAGCGGCGGGAAATGGACGCCGACGAACCCGGCCGGCGTGTAGACGATCACGCTTGGTGAGCGCCGGGTTTCGGCGCCGCTCGCGCCGGTCGTGGCATTGACCCGCTTTTCCACGATGTGGCGCCAGAAGCCGACGACGCTGCTGTAGAGCGGCGAGAGGTTGTCGATCGGGGGCACGCGCTCCCATGTCCACCGCGTGCCGCTCGGTGTGTTCGGCTCGGAAAGGGACGTGATCGTCAGGCGGTTCTCATCGAGTGCGAACGACCGCGAGAATTCCCTGCCGCCAAGGTTCGGATGGACGCCGCTTTCCGGACGATAGGTCATCGTGCGCTGCGCGGTGTCGACACGATACTCACCCCAGAACCCGCCGTATCCGGCGAAAGCGGCCTGTGCCTCGGCGAGCGGTACCTGTCCGCCCGCTGTGTGGCAAGGCTCGTGACGAACTCGAACACATGTCCGGCACGGTCGAGGATCAGCAGGCCTCGCGGATTGGCCACACGCGCGGCCGCGCCTCCGCCAGCGCCTCGCTCCAGGGTCGTGAGCGTCCATGTGCTGACCAGCTCGACCCCGGCCGGACGATCCGTTGTCTGCGGTGCGGATGAGGGATGTGCCGCCCACGACAGGGCGAGCACGAGAGCGACGCCGAGGGATCGGGTCATATATGCTCCACTCGGGATCAGTGACCAACCACGCGGCAGGCGTCACGAACCACGCCGCGAGCCGATAATACTCTGCAACAGGCGACCCCATTCGTCGCTAGCCGCCCGGCTTCCCGCCGATGCGTAGGACCTCCGGCGGCTCGGCACCCAGCAGGTGCCGGACGAAGAAGTCCCGGCGACGCCGCATCATGTAGTTGTTGTCGGCGCCGAATCCGTGCCGCGCCTGCGGCAGGACGAACAGATCGAAGTCCTTGTTCGCCTTGATGAGGGCGTCCACGACGAGATACGTGTTGTAGATCGGCACGTTGTCGTCCATCGCCCCGTGCGCGAGCAGCAGCTTCCCGTGCAGGTTGCGGGCGGCAAGCGGGGTCACGACGCCATTCACGTTCGCTCCCTGGCAATGCATGCTGAATGCGCCTGGCTGGCAGGCCTGACTGCTCATCTAGCGCGTATCTACTCACAACCGTAGCGACCCTCGCGGTTTAGGGTATCCGCCGGCGCACCTCGTCGAAGAAGTTCAGGATGAACGTCGCGTGGAGCGATCCGTCTGATCGGACCTCCGCAGGCCGCGGAAACACGACGGCGCGTGTGCCGTCGGGGGCAATGTCGAAGCTCCGGCGCACGCCGTCGCGGAATATCTGCGTCGTTGACCACGGACGCGGATTCCCAGGCACGAACGCCGTGCCCTTCGTCGTGTAGTCCACCACCATGAGGCGATCGTCATGCCCCAGGAACATCAGCCGATCGCGCGTCCAGACCGGAAACTTCCCTCCGCCCGGCGAAATCAACCGCTTCCCGCCCGGACCTGGAAGCGGCTGAAATGTACACCAGCGACCCCCCTTGCTCACTGTCGGAGTAGGCGAAGAACTTGCCATCAGGCGAGAATGCCCCGTCCACTTCGGCTGTCGCAGTGGCGAGGAATGGCTCGGGTTTGCCGGGCTTCGGACGATCGGGATCCTTCAGATCGAGCGGAATCGTCCAGATATCGGGAGCGTTGTTGGTGCCGTTTCTTCCGTACGCGAGCCGGCCATCCGGAGCAAACGAGAAAGCACGCGGATACTCCAGCTTGTCGAGGATGAGCAGCGGTTCCCCGGCGCCGTCCGCACGGACCCACCACAACGAGTCGCCGTCAGGATACACAAGGTGCAACGAATCCGGAGCCCACGTCACCTCCCAGAAGCCGGGACTGTTCAACGTCAACTGCCAGTTGGTGTCCTGCTCCACGTCATAGACCCACACGTCGCTGCCCTTGGGCGTGGTGGAGACATACGCGAGGCGCTTTCCATCCGGCGACAGCTTGGGCACGCTGTACGCGCCGTGCGTCGCGACCAGCGGTTTCATCTCGCCGGCCGCATTCAGCCACGAGATCGGATACACGTGGCCACTCGCGTCTGCATCGAGATACGCCAACGTTCCGGTGGCGGAGAAGGTGAATTGTCCGCCGCCGGTGACGATGTCGTTGCTGCCGATACCGGGGACGAGGGACGCCGGGTACTCCGCGAACCTCCTGGCGTTCGGGATCGAACGGCACGCCGTAGAGCGTTCCCCGCTGCACAAACACCAGGTAACCCTGGCCACCGGGCGTTCGCAGGTACCGCGGGGAGTAGCCTCTCAGCATCAGCGGCTTGAGTTCGCCGTATTTCAGGTCGATCAATTGGATGGTGCTGTCGTCGAGCGTCGTGATGTTTCCGCTGCTCACATTTCCGTCGCCGACGAGTGCCATCCGCGAACCTGGGAGGACATCGGGAGAAAAGAACGTTGCCTTGGCGATCGTTCTCGCGGCTGTCCCGTTGGAGGCCGGAACGCTCAGGGAGTGCGTCCCGTATCGAGACCACGAGCGAGTCATCGTCTGCCCAAGCGGCCGCAATGATTGCCGAGGATGCCTCGAATACGGGGACGACAGGGCCGCCCCCGGCCGGGACCTTCAGCAACCGGTCACCCGCGACGAAGCCGACCCACTTGCCATCCGGCGAGAAGAACGGCATGGCCAGACCATCACTCTGCTGGGTGCCGGCCATCGGAGCGGCGACGTGCTCACTCAGCAACCGCGTGAACAACTGACGAGAGCCCTGCGGACCTCGGCCGACAAAAACCAAGCGTGCCCCGTCGGGAGAGAGGGCGATCGATCCCCGCGGAACACTCTCCGCATCAGGGCCCATGTTGTCTTGCCAGATCATCGGCTGGCGATCGACGGGACGGGTCGCGCTCCACCACGAGTACGTGGAGAAGGCGGCTACGAGCGTCAAGGCCGCGAGCGCCGCCCGGATTAGTCGCGGTCGCGCCGGCGCCGCCGCCGTCGCTGCGACCGGCGCTGCCGGCGCCGCGAACGCGCCATCGAGCGCGAGCCGCACGTCCTGAATGTCGCTTGCGCGCTGACGCGGGTCCTTCCGCAGGCAGAGCCTCAGCGTCTGCGCGACATGCGGAGGCACGGTGGAAGGAAGCGAGTCGAAGTCCGGTTCGCGTTGCAGCACGAGCGACAGCGTGAGCGACACATCCTCAGCGTCGAATGCGCGCTTGCCGGTCAGCATTTCATAGACCACGCAGCCGAAGGCCCAAACGTCGGACCGCTTATCGACGTTTGTTCCGCGCGCCTGCTCTGGAGACATGTACGCCGCGGTTCCCAGGATGAGCCCCGCCTGTGTCATTGCCGGCGAAGTGATCGTGGGCATGGCCGACATGCTCGACGCGACACCCGGGGGCTCCATCGCCTTCGCGAGGCCAAAGTCGAGCACCTTCACCGTTCCATCCGGCCGGACCTTGATGTTCGCGGGCTTCAGATCACGGTGGACGATGCCCTGCTCGTGCGCCGCGGCAAGCGCGTCGGCGACCTGCCGCGCGATTGGCAGCACCTCGTCAAGCCGCATCGGGCCCTGCGCGATGTGCTCGGCCAGCGTCGGGCCTTCGACCAACTCCATGACCAGCGCGCGTACGTGTTGTCCGGCTTCAGCCGGACCCGGACCGGTTGAAAACTCTTCGAGGCCGTGGATGGCGGCAATATTCGGATGATTGAGGGCGGCAAGTGTTCGCGCTTCGCGGTCGAAACGGGCAAGCCTGTCGGCGTCCTGCGCCAAAGCCGCTGGCAGCACCTTGATCGCCACGGCGCGGCCGAGCCTGGTGTCGGTGGCGCGATAGACCTCGCCCATGCCCCCGGCACCGAGCGAGCCGGTCACTTCGTAAACACCGATCCGCTGGCCGTCAATCAATGACATAACAAATGTCAGAGAATCCTAACAAAAGTACCTCGCCCCTTCGCGAGCTTCGCGGTTTAGAGACGATAAGAAGGATTAGCACCCAGAGTCGACGGAAGGCCGGCTATACGACCTGCGCCACCCTCCACCGCCCCCCTGGCACAGCGCGGATCGCCCCCCGCACGGCCCGCGGATTCGCGAGATGTTCAGCGTCTCGCGGCTGCTCTCGCTGTTTGAGGCCCACGGCGAGGCGAACATCAGGATCCCCTAGTCGCTGGCGAACAGAGCGACGCGGCCGCGAGGGCCGCCTGTTCTTCGTCATCGGCCGTCGGATTTGAAGACGCTCTCGCGTGTAAGATTCAGCTCGCATGGAACCCTGATGGTCGGCGAGACAGTCTCCCACTATCGCATCATCGCCGAGATTGGCGCCGGCGGCATGGGCGTGGTCTACAAGGCCGAGGACCTCCGGCTTGGCCGCCTCGTCGCGCTCAAGTTCCTCCCGCCCGACTCGTGCGCGACCCCGACGCGAAGCGACGTTTCTTTCAGGAAGCGCGCACGGCCTCGGCGATCGATCACGTCAACGTCTGCACGATTCACGACATCGAGGAAACGACCGACGGCAGGGTGTTTCTCTCGATGGCCTATTGCGACGGCGAGACGCTCAAGAAGCGCCTCGAGCGTGGTCCGCTGGCGGCGACCGAAGCGGTCCGCATCGCGTTGCAGGTCGCGCGCGGGCTGGCCCGCGCGCATCAGGCCGGCATCGTCCACCGCGACGTGAAGCCGGGAAACATCATGCTGACGACCGATGGCGAGGTCAAGCTGCTCGACTTCGGCATCGCGAAGATCGACCAGCGACGGCGATCTGACGCAGACGGGCACCACGCTCGGCACCATCGCCTACATGGCGCCAGAACATGTTCGTGGCGGCGATGCCGACGAGCGGAGCGACGTGTGGGCGCTCGGCGTGGTGCTCTACGAAATGCTCGCCGGGCGCCGGCCGTTCTCGGGCGCGAACAACTACGAGCTCCTGCAGGCGATTGTCGAGCAGCCGCAGGAGCCGCTGACGGGCGTCGCCGGCGTGACCGACGACATCGAGCGCGTGGTCGCGCGAGCGCTCGACAAGGCCCCCGACCGCCGGTACGCGAACGCCGGGGAGATGGTCCACGCGCTCGAGGCGTGCGTGCAGGCATCGGACTCCCAGGTCTCGACCCGCGTCATGCCCGGCGGCAGCCCTGGGCGCTCGGCGCTCTGGTGGGTGCCATCGTCGTAGTCGCGGTGGCCGTCGCCCTGTGGGTGTGGCAATCGAGCGGCACGCGCTGGGCGCGCGACGTGGCGCTGCCTGAGATCCTCCGGCTCGCTGACCTCGACCGCAACGGTGAAGCGTTTCTCCTGGCGACGCAGGCGGAGACTCACATCGGGGGCGATCCGGTATTGAACAGCGTGTGGCCCCGCATCTCTCGTGAGGTCTCGATTACCACGACGCCGGCCGGCGCCGACGTGTCGCTCCGGCTCATCGGCGGCGACGCCACGTGGCATCCGGTCGGTCGAACTCCGCTCGTCAACACCCGGCTGCCGCGAGGAGTGTTCTGGTGGCGCTTCGAAAAGGCCGGATATGAGCCGATCGAGATCGTGCGCGCGACGGGTACGGTGGTACTGCCAGGTTTCGCTGGGGTGGTGGCGCTGCCCACTCCGGAGAGTCATCCTCCAGACATGGTCGCCGTTTCGATTCCGCCGGGAGGTTTGCGACTCACGCTCACGGGCTTCAACACAACAAGGGCGTGCCCGCGCCCGACTATTACATCGACCGGCACGAGGTCACGAACGCGGAGTTCAAGGAGTTTGTCGACGCGGGCGGCTACGAGAAACGGGAGTATCTGGACGGAGCCTTTCGTGCGCGAGGGTCAGACGCTCGACTGGGCCGCGGCCATGGCCCTCTTCCGCGACGGCACAGGACGCCCTGGGCCGGCGACCTGGCAGGGCGGCATCTACCCGGCAGGCCAGGAGGACTGGCCGGTGGCGGCGGTGAGCTGGTACGAAGCCGCGGCGTACGCCGCTTTTCGCGGGAAGCACTTGCCGACGATTTATCACTGGACGAATGCGGCGAAGCCGGAGCTTGGCAATGTCGATCACGCGCTCGAGTCACTTCGGCGGCGGGGGTGCTCGTGCGGGTGGGCACCGCGCCCGGTCTCGGGCCTTACGGGACCGTCGACATGGCCGGCAACGTCAAGGAGTGGGTCTGGAACGAGCAGGCCGGCACGGGCAAGCGTTACATCCTTGGCGGTGCGTGGAACGATCCTGACTACCAGTTTCTCTACCCGGATTCGCGGTCGCCCTTCGACCGCTCCGACACGAACGGGTTTCGCTGCGTGGCCTACGGCGACGGCCCGGCGCCACCGGCCTCCCTCGCCGCGCCCATCGCGCTGCCAGCCCGTGACTACGCCGACCGAGCAGCCGGTGGCCGACGCCGTGTATCGGATTTACGCGGACCAGTACCAGCTACGATCGCACGCCATTCGACGTGCGGGTCGAGTCGACCGACGACGCCTCACCGCTTTGGCGGCATGAGGTAGTCAGCATGGCCGCCGTGTACGGCGGCGAGCGCATGCCCGTCCACCTCTATCTCCCGAAAAATGTGAAGCCGCCCTACGAGGCGGTGTTGTTCTTCCCGGGTGCCCTCGCGATTGGCGCGGAGAACAGCGCGAATCTGCAGTTGAACACTTTTGGAATCGACTTCATCGTCTTGAGCGGCCGCGCCCTGGTGTATCCGGTCTACAAGTACACCTACGGGCGGAGCGACCCACGGGCCACGTCCTCATGGCCCGAGCCGACGCGCGCCTACACCACCTGGGTGCAGCAGCTCGTCGGCGATGCCAGACGGTCGCTCGACTATCTCGAAACGAGGCCGGACATCGACGCCGCCCGACTGGCCTACTACGGTTTATCGTGGGGCGCGCAGCTCGGGCCGATCATCATGGCGCTCGACCCGCGCCTCAAAGCGGGTGTCCTGCTCATTGGAGGTCTCTTCAGCGGCAAGCCGGCGCCTGAAGTCGATTCCTTCAACTTTGCGCCGCGCGTGCGAATTCCCGTCCTCATGTTGAACGGCGACCAGGACCACATCTTTCCACTGCAGACGTCCCAGCGGCCCCTGTTCCAGAGATTGGGCACGCCGAGCGCGGACAAGAAGCACGAGCTCTATCCCGGCGGGCACGAGATCTTTGGACCCATCGCAGCCAGATCGTCCAGGAAGTCGTGGGATGGCTCGACCGCTACGTCGGCCGCGTGCAGTAGCGTCAGCGCGTGGGCTTGAATGGCCGGTAGTCGAACAGCCCGTCACAGTTCCACTCCGCGAACTCGAGCGACGGATCCTTCTTGAAGTAGAAGGTGCCGTTGAGCGGCTCGACGTATGCCACGGAATCTTCGACGGTGACGTCAATCTCCAGCAGGGACGATAAGACGCATTAGCTGGTTTTCGCGTGCCGTGGTTGACGGAACGGCCGTTATGCGACGGCCGCCCCCCTCGGCACAGCTCACTCTCACGGAGGATCGCCTGCGACTGCGCTACGAGAGCACGGTGGAGGACCCCGAATATCTCGAGAAACCGGTCAGCTTCACGATGCTGTGGGACCACCGACCTGACCTGAAGCCTTCTCCGAAGTCCGAGGTCTGCGATCCGGCGATCGCGCGTAGATATCTCGAGTCCCTGAGATCCTGCGGCGGCGGCCGTTCGATTTGTTGCAGGCGCTGAACACCGGACACGCCGGAACACTCTCGACAATTCACGCTGACTCCGCCCAGCTGGCCCTGTCGCGGTTTACCACCTGCATTCTGCAGTCCGGCATCGATCTGCCGTAACGCCGCCATCCGGCGAGGCATTGCCGACTCGCTGCACGTGGTCGTGCACGTTTCCCGGAAGGACGACCGGCGCTATGTGAGCGAGGCCGTACTGCTTCGACGTTACGACCCTGAGAGTGATCGCTACGAGATCGACCCGCTCGATCCAGGCGCGGAGAGGGAAGGGGCGCGTCATGGCTGACGACCGCACGCGCGAAATCGCCGAGCACGCGCTCGACCGATTGGCGGCAGCGCTCGACGCCGGACGCAGCGAGACCTTGAACGAGTACCTTGCTGCGCAGGCGCGATTCCATCGTTATAGCTGGAACAACGTGCTGCTGATCGGTTCGCAACGGCCCGACGCCACGCGCGTCGCGGGCTTCCACACCTGGCATGACCTTGGGCGCTGGGTGAAGCGCGGCGAGAAAGGCATCCGGATTCTGGCGCCCCAACGCGTCAATGACGAGGCTCGCGAAGACTCCGACCGCCGGTCCCTCGACCGGGAAACCTACCGCCTCACAGGCTTTCGCACGGCCTACGTCTTCGACGTCCAGCAGACCGACGGTCGCCCGCTGCCGGCGTTCGCCGCGACGGCTGGCGATCCGAGCGTCCACCTCGACAAGCTCAAGGCGTTTGTGGCCAGTCAGAATATCGCGCTCGATTACGACCCGGCGATCGCGCCGGCCCAGGGCGTTTCGTCGGGCGGACGGAATCCGGCGTGCGCACGGGCCGCCTCTGCCCGGAACGCCTCGAAGTGGTCGCGCACCACCTGTTAGAGCACGCCCTGTGCGGGCGCCTTCGGCGCGTAGGCGGAGGACGGACGACCCATGCCTCCGCTGTCGCGAAGCCCACGCCACTCGTGTCAGGCCAGGATCTGCCCGGAGATCCGGCGGATCGAGGCGACGACTCCAGGTCGTCGACGCGATTTCTGCGTGCGCAGCCGGACTGGCGGATCGTAGAATCTGCGCAGGTGCCACCGGGCACCGCGCGTCGAGCGCCTGGCGTCGCTGCCGCACGACCGGCATCCCGCGGGCGCGGCCGGATCGCCGAGGGACCGCAGCAGCGCATTCGTGGTGTCCGTCAGTGACCGCCGGACTTCTGGATGTCGTGACCGAGGATCAGGGGAGCTACCTCGAGATTCCCCCGGCCGGCGGTAACAGCGCAGCGATCTCCTTCGATCGCGCCACGGCGCTCGGCGTGCGGCCGGCGTCGTCCTTGACCTCGGCTCTCGCGCCATGTTGCAGCAGGTAGCGGACGACGTCGGCGCGGCCGGCTTCTACGCCCTGGAACAGCGCCGTCTGCCCCTGCTTGCCGGTCATCGAGTTCGTCGATGAACTCCGCCCGGCTCGTGCCGCGATCTCGGCCGCCTTCGATTGAGACAGTTCACCGTGCGAGTCCCAGAGCAGAGCCGCCGCGACTCGCATCTCCTTCACGAACTCGGTCGGCGATAGGCGCAGCGCCGAGAGCGCCCCTGCCGGAACATTGAGAGCCGCGTCACAGTAGACTGTGGACGTGCTGACCGTCGTCCTCGCGCCCGCGTTGTTTTTGCTGCCGGCGCAGGCCGCAGCTCCGGCTCTGCCTGCAGAGATCCCGCTCTTTCCGCTCCCGGAGACGACGCTCTTTCCCGGGGTGTCGCGGCCGCTGCTGATCTACGAGCCGCGCTACCGCGAGATGATTGCCGACGCGCTCAAGGGCAACAAGATCATCGGCATGGTGCGGCTGCGGCCGGGATTCGAGAAGGACTACGAGGGCCGGCCACCGATTTACGCCGTCGGGTGCGCCGGCAGGATCGAGAAGTACGAGCAGCTGCCCGACGGCCGCTACGTCATCCTGCTGCAAGGCCTGACGGCCTTCCGCGTCCTCAACGAGAATCAACGGAAGCCGTATCGGCTCGGGCGCGTCGAGGCCGTGCCCGACCGGCTCGAAGAGCAGGAACGGCTCCCGCTCAGCGGGCTTCGCAATCGCTTGGCATCGCTGCTGGTCAAGGTGTTGCCCTTTGGCGTCGACCCGCCGGACGCCTCGCTCGAAGACGACGAGTTCGTCAACGTGGTGGCGCAGAACCTGCCCATGTCCGAAGACGACCGCCAGGATCTGCTCGAGCGCTCCAGTGTGCTCGCCCGCGCGCGGGCGCTGGTTGAGCGTCTGGAGTAGACGATAAGAAGGACTAAAGAAGGACTAGCACCAAAGTTGACGGAAGGCCGGTTTTACGACCTGCGCCGCCCCCCTGGCGGGCCGCGCGGGCTCCTGTCGTGGCAGGGACTGAACCTCCGACTGAATCAACAAGAGAGCCGTCACGGGAAGAAGCGCTCGTTTCATCGTCATGCCTGCGGATCTGTCCACCCAGCGGCCAGCTTGGTCTTATCGCCTCGCGACTCCTACGATGAGGCCGACCAGCGCCCCAATGCCGGCACCGAGTCCGGCCCCCATGCCCACGTACGCTGCACAGTAGCCGCCTTCCTGGGTGCAGTCAGGCGAGGCCAACATCACGGCTGTTCCGCCTCCGGCGCCGATCAGCGTGCCAATGGCAACCATCCGACCGACACTGCGGCGCTGTTGCGACTGCTGGGGTTGAAGAGTCGCCGTGGCAGCTCGGACACCGGTTGTGGCCTCACCAGGTCTTTGTGCGTCTAGTTCAAGTCCGGAGTCCGCAGTGCTTCCGCGTGCCAGGCCTTGTTACGCACATGCGTGCGGGACTTGATCCGCCAGCCTTCGCCGGTCTTCACGTACACGTCCTCATACCCGCCGTGGCGTTCAATCGTCCCCGGGCCCTTCATTCCAAGCTGCACGAGGTAAATCCTGCCCTTGGCTCCCTCCGGCGTCGCCGTGATTTCGTGGTTGAGCATCAGGTGGCTCCAGTCGGTCCAGACCTGTTTGGTCTTGCATCCCCTGGTGCCCCCACCAATCAGCTCGGCCAGCGCCTGTCTCCCCTGTGCGAGCACTCGACCTCCGGCGGCGTAACCGGCGGCCGAGTTCCGGTCGATGAACACGCCATCGGGAGTGAACACGTTGGCATAGTCGAAACCGTTGCCGCCGCAGGTATCAATGCCGTAGGCGTAACGATTGATGAGTTGCGTGATCTCGGCATGGTCCTGGGCGGTCAGCGCCGCGCCTTGAGCCGCAACGATCAGGCTTCCCGTCTGGGCGCGACCCGCCCAGAACGCCGCCGCCACAAGTACCGCAGTGCCGAGCAGGGACATCGTCTTGTTGAACATAGGGCCTCGCGAAGGAACGAGCATGGGACAGCGGAATTGTAGTCACAACGGCCGCGTAGCGAGGGGCAGACGTATAATCCGCGCGCAGTGTGTCGGGAGGGGTACGCATGATGCGAGTGAGGCGGAGCGCAGCGTTGTTTGTTGCCGGCGTTGTCGTCGGCGCCGCGATGACGCAGAGCGGAATCGCGCAAGACAGCCGGCCGCGCGCGTTGAGTCACGTCGGGATCGCGGTCAAGGACTTCGACACGGCGCTCGCCTACTACACGAAGACGCTCGGATTTCGCGAAGCCTATTCGCTGAAGCAGGCGGACGGCAGTCCGCTGCTGACATATCTCCACGTCAATCGCGACACGTTTCTCGAGGTGCAGCCGGCCACGGCGACGCTGCCGCCCGGGCTCACACACTTCGCGGTCGAGTACAGCGATGTGAAAGCGGCAGTTGCGCGTCTGCGACAGTCCGGCGCGACGCTTGCCGATCCCGCGCTGACGCCCGGACGGGCGCTGTTCTCCCGCTTGCGCGACCCCGACGGCGTGTCGATCGAGATCATGGAGTTCGGCCCCGAGTCACAGCAGCGCCGGGCGATGAACGCGTGGAAGGACTGATGGGTTTCCGTAGCACTACCGGGCGCTGGCTCCTCTGCGTCGCCGCTGTGCTTCTGCCGGCGACGCTTCTGGCGCAGTGGCCGGAGACCAGGTTCGCCTCCGCACCGCGGACACCTGATGGCCGGGTTGACGTGCTCGCGCCCGCGCCGCGGACGTCGGATGGCAAGCCGGATCTCTCGGGACTCTGGGACAAGGGCCTGCTGCCCGGGGAAGCTGCCGCGGCCCGGCTTCTTTTCCGGCAGCGGCCCCTCACAGGCGTTTCGCGATCTGCAGGCGGCCGTATCAGGCGAGCTTCCCATCCTGCCGTGGGCGGCGCAGTTGAAAGCGACACGGTTCGGCCAGAACAGCAAGGACCACCCGGACGCGCACTGTCTGCCTCTGCACCCGATTCAGCTGCACCTGCACCCGCAGCCGCGGAAGATCGTCCAGACACCGACCCTCGTGCTCATCCTCTACGAGGCCAACGACGGGCGGCGCGAGATCTACCTGGACGGCCGGACACTGCCGACGGGCGATGTCCAACCGTGGTGGTACGGGTATTCCGTCGGTCGTTGGGAGGGCGACACGCTGGTCGTGGAGTCCATCGGCTTCAAGGACCAGACCTGGATCGACGAGCACGGCACGCCTGCCACCGACGGGCTGCGAGTGACCGAACGTCTGCGGCGCCTCAACGTCGGCACGCTGGAGATCCAGGTGACAGTCGACGATGCCAAGACGTTCACCCGGCCGTTCACCTTCACGCTGCAACAGCGCCTCATGCCTGACGCCGAGCTCATCGAGTTCGTCTGCGGCGAGAACAACCTCAGCGCGGCGCGCCTGGTGGGGAACTGATCCTCGACGGGGATTCCGGCCGTTGACGATCGTCATGGCGGACGTGATGTTCTTGAGCTGGCCGGCGAGAATCGTCGGAGTTAGCACGGTCGAGGACGACGAGGTCGGCGAGTTTGCCGACTTCAATCGATCCCAGGTTCTTCTCCTGAAACACGAGCTGCGCGTTGCTGCGAATGAGCAATGAGCGCGTCCTGGCGACTGATCGGCTGCCGCAGCACGCTCTCTCCGCCAACCATCCGTCCCGTAACCGCCCCCCTCTGGCACTCCCCGCCGACCGCTGATCGGGCCGCGCCCCGCGAACACCAGCTAATGCGTCTTATCGCCCAGCTGGCCGCACCACGAGCCGGACTGGCCCGGCAAGCTGGCGCCGATTCCGTGGGTCTACGCGGAGATCGCGCGCGTCATCGCGGCGCACGAACGCGTCGAGATCCTCTGCCACTCCGAGGCGGTGCCGCGCGGCGCGCGCAAGACGCTCGACGCGCACGGCGTCCGGCGCGATCGCGTCCGGCTGCACGTCGTGCCGACCGACCGCGTCTGGCTGCGCGACTCCGCGCCGACCTGCGTCCTCGACGCCGCCGGCCGCGTCGTGCTCGTCAACTGGGCGTTCAACGCCTGGGCGAAGTACGACAACTGGCAGCACGACGCGCAAGTCGGCCAGCGCGTCGCGCGCGATCACCGGGCTGCCGCGGGTCGAGCCGCGCGCGCCCGACGACCGGCGAGCGCGTCGTGCTCGAGGGCGGCAGCATCGACGTCAACGGCGCCGGGCTGCTGCTCACCACGGAGGAGTGCCTGCTGAGCGACGTGCAGGTGCGCAATCCCGGGATGACGCCGCGAGGACTACGAGCGGGTCTTCGCGCGACTACCTCGGCGTCCGAGAAGACGCTCTGGCTCGGCGAGGGATCGTCGGCGACGACACGCACGGCCACGTCGACGACCTCGCCCGCTTCGTCGGCGCCGCGACACGTCGTGCTCGGCCGTCGAGGAGCGACCCGCGCGACGACAACTACGCGCCGCTCGATGGACAACCTGCGACGGCTCCAGCGCGCTGACGGCGACGCCGGCGTCGGCCGCTGGACGTCGTGACGCTGCCGATGCCGCGCCCGGTGGTCTTGAACGGCGAGCGGCTGCCGGCGAGCTACGCCAACTTCTACATCGCCAACGGCGTCGTGCTCGTGCCGACGTTCAACGACCGCCAACGACCGCGTCGCGCTCGGCATCCTCGCCGAGCTGTTCCCGGACCGCCAGGTCGTCGGCATCCACGCCGTCGATCTGGTCTGGGGGCTCGGCACGCTGCACTGCCTGACGCAGCAGGAACCGCGACGCGGTAGGTTTGCGGCGGCTGCCGCCAGCGTTCGGAATTTCGCGGCGTGAGCACTTACACACATTCGTCGCAATCCGCCGCCGAAGCTACTCCGATGGGCTAGAATCGTCGCCTCCAAGCTACGAGGTCACTAGATGAAGGCCCGCCCTGCAGCGCACATTCCATCTGTGTCGAGAGGCCTCGCGGCCGCGTGCTTTCTGCGCACTCCTCGGCGCCACGGCGCCGGCCCAGACCAGGGGGAATCGCGTCATCGATTCCGACGGCTTTGCGCTGGAGGGCAAGATCCCAAATCGAGGGCACCCGTTCACGACCGGGCAACTTGCGGGCAAGCGCGGGGCCGAGATCCTGCTCGAGTGCGCCGACACGCGATGGCTGTATATCTGCGAGGCTGACAGCTTGCACGTCAGCGCCTGTGCCACGGCGGGCGCCAACGGGGTGAAGGTCCGGAAATGGGGAGTTCCCCGCCGACGGAGACTGTCGACAAGGGATTGAAGGCGCTCCCCACACGCGAGCCGAAACCGGCGGCAAACGCTGCGGCACGCGCATTGGGCGGCATGGTGAGCGCCGCCGTAATCCTGAAGGACGACCAGGGACTTCACTGGGCGCCGGCTCTTGCCGGGGTGTTCGAGGGCAGCTATTGCCTGCTCGTAGAACCGGTTCCCGCTGAGGGACGGAGATGGACGACCACCGTCGAATGGGATCGGCGCCGCAACGCCGAAGGCCTGGCGGCGTTGCCGGATCTTCCGCCCGGTTTGTACCTTGGTGAAGAAAGCGCCGTCCGCCGGCCCGTGTGAGCCCGCTCCCGACGACGCTCATGGCTGGGCGCTGGTGGTGGGTCCGGATACCTTCCCGGCAGCGTCGGCAGAGTGGCAGACACACGCTGCCGCAATCGAGCAATTCGAGCGCGAGGGAGCATCGCCGAATCTGGTTGCCACATTGCGACGTGCAGTGCTGGCAGGTCTGGCGGAGCGTTGACGTGAGCGGCTCGTCCAACCCCTCGAGGCTCAAGCGAGCCTTCACGATTAGCCTCGCAATCGCCGTTACCGCGGGCATGGCGTTCGCCATGCAATACGCCGAGTACCAGGGAGTCTTCGCCAACGCCGAAGGCTTTGCGCTCGACTCCTTTCAACGGGTACCCTGGCAGTCCGGTCCCGGCCCCGAGATCATAACGATCGGCATCAACACTGAGGAGACCACTGAACACTTTGGAAAGACCTCGCCGCTCAATGCCGCGAGCCGGTCCGCGCGCTGGTCGCAGCGATTCAGGACCCTCGACCGGCGGCAATCGGCGTCGACCTGATCACGGACGCCGAGGAATACGCCGGCTTCGACCCTCAACGACCACTCGACCGCCTGCCGGACCCATCCGAAGTATCAACGGCCCCGGGCCCGAATCGTCTGGGCAAGCGGAGACAATCAAGCGCACGTCGAGTACACGCCGTTCAAGTCGAGACTGCGTGGCAAACACGACCATCTCGTCGCGCACCCACGGCACGTCCTCGGCCGGGATCCGCAACTGCTCGGATTCGAGTGGGGCCTCGCGGTCTATCCACGAGATGAGGACGTAGTCGGGCGACGCCTCCCCGCGCGAATGGATAGGGGTATCTCCGGGGCTCAGAAGAAGCGTTCGAGACACCTTTGCCCGACGAATCGCTCGCACCTACTGCCGGACGACACGAAGCTCGACCTGCGAGCAGCACGCGAGCGCGAACGAAATCTCCATCCCGTTCAGCGCAGCGGCGCTCGAAGGCGATCGCCAATCCGTGACGGACGTCTTTCGCTGCGTCCAGAACTCTTCTAACGTGTGCCGGGAATGGCAAGCGCTCGAACCGCTCGACTGGGAGCGGGAGAGGGCACCATCGTCCTGCTCAGGGAGGGAGAACTTCAGGGACATGAGCGATTACCATCACACGCCGATTGGCAAAAAGGCGAATCGGCCTGTTCATCAACGCTGCGGCGGTGCCTTAAGGAATGGGTCGGTCCCCAGGTTCAGAGCGGCTCAGCCACATGTGGGGGCTCGCCCTGGATTTTCTGTTTGGTGCGGCGATTGTCTGGATCTTCTCCACCAGCAGCAGGCTCGGGTAAGAATCGGTTTCAGCCTGCTCGTGCCCGTCGGCGGTCTGGCCGTGAGCTACCTGCTCTACGCGGGTCTGGGCAGACTGTGGGTCAGTTGGGTGGGCATGTTCCTGACGGCAGTCAGCCTGCACATCGTGCTCGAGATCCTGCAGCACGACTTGCTTGGACACTCCCCTTCCCAGAGCCCGCCTGCGCCAACTTCTCACTGACGGCGCGGATGCGGGCGCGGCCCCGTTACGCGGTGCACGTATCGCTCAAACCGCCGACGGCCGCGCCGAGAATGATCTCAGACGAGTTCTCGCTGCTCGCCATCACCGGCCGCTGATCCTTCTTGACACGCGCCAGGACCTTGCTGCTGACGTCCTTCTGTACGCTCGCGAACAGTTCCTTCATGCGGATGCAGCCTTGCCGTGCCTTCAGCTGCTCGATCAGGCTGGCGGTGAAGAAGCCGTGGCCGCCTTCTTCGTACGACAAACTGGTCCGGCTCACAGGAACTGAGCACGTAGCGCCCGGCCCCTTCCCGCAGGCGATTCATATCCTCGGGTGACAGCGCACGCGACTCGACGCCGGACCCGCTGTGACAGGTATCGAAAATCGCGACGGTTCGCTGCGCGCGGCATAGCGTGCTGATGATGCTGGGAGACTTCGACCATCGGCAGCGCCGTGCCGAACAATTCGTCGGCTCCACGCGCATCCGTATCGTAGGTGTAGAGATAGCTGACCTGTTTCAGGTCCGCCGCGCGCGGCGACCCGTGCGTCAATACGTAGACGACGACCACGTCTTCCGGCCTGGCTTCCCTGGCGATCAGGTTCAACCGTGTCTTGATGGCACCGGTCGTCGCCGCGTCGTTGGTCAGGCTGATGAGAGCGTTATCGGGTGGAAAGCGGCCGACCCTGGGATCGCGGAGCAGTGCCGCGAACGCATCGGCGTCGTTGGCAGCGAATCGCAGCGGCGGCGCGCCGATCTTCGGCTGGAAGCGGCTGACGCCGACGACGAGCGCCCATTTCTGGCCGACGGTCGGCAGGCTGTCGTAGATCTTCGGCACGGCGAGCACGAACGGATCGCGGCCGTCGCGGACGCCTCCGACTCGTACAGCTTCGCGGACTCGAGGTGCGTCCGCTGCAGGTCCAGCTCGATGTTCAGCTTCTTGAAGCACAGGTGCCGGTAGTAGTGCGCGTCACCGAAGCCCGGTTCCTGATCGAGGGCGTTCTTGAGGAACCGGCCGGCCGACTGCACCTGCTGCGGCGTCGCGTTTGCCGAGAGTTGCTCCAGCGCCTGATAGACCAGATCCCGGGCGGCACCGATGGTGTCGCCGAGCGCCTGCGCGCCGACACCCGGGCGGCCAACGAATGCGGCGCCGGCGGCGCCGGCCGCCATCGCGATCAGTTCCCGCCGCGTCATCGTTACTTCTTCGGCGCTGAGCGGGGGCCGCCGGCGCCGGTTTCGTCCCACCGCCGCTCCCGCCCGTGCCGGTGGGCGCTGGGGCCCGGATTGGTCCCGCCCGGCGCGGCCGGCCGTCGCGGTGCCAGGGCGCGCCGGATGACCCGCCCGGGCGCGCATCGCATTCTCGACCGCCGCTGGCAGGTTCGCCAGCTTGATCTTTGATCAAGTGCTCGGAATCCAGCGGGAAGGAACATCTCGGACCCGTTGATCAGCCTGATGATGTCGGCGGGGTCGACCTTGGCCTGGTGCATCTGGATGACCTGGTCGACGCTCAATGTTTCCCGTGCCGCCACCGCCGCCGACGTGGCCGGGCCTGGTGCGGCGGCGGGCGTCTCGACGCTGCGCGCGGACGCCGATGCCTCCGTCTGCTTCGTCCAATCTTCCTTGCTCATCGCCTCGAGCGTACAGGTACCGCGCAATCGAGTCCCTCGTGCGGGCGACGTGGGCCACAAAATAGCGCTGCTTCGGGTTCAACTTGTGGCCTTGTCGTAGAACTCCTGGGCCTTGAACAGATTCGCCCGCTGCTCGTTGAACGTCTTCGCGTTGCTGCCGAGCATTCGCTTTGGTCCGCGAGGCCCAGATTGTCCTGACGGTACGATTCGTCCTCCGGCTTCACGAACGCGCTCTTCTTTCTCGAGCTCCTCGACGGCACGGGCCCACAGTTGCTGGACCATGAAGTCCCCGGCGCGATCCAGCGCCGATTCGCCGCCGGCGACCTGCGCATCGACGAGCTGAACCGTGTTGCCAAGGTTCGAACCAATCTGCACGACGACCTGCTGAATAGAAGAAACAAATCGTCTTCCTGCGTCCGTGGATCGGTGTTCGGCTTGGCGCCACCGCCGACACCCGGGATCCGGAGGCCACTGCCACTCGCCGCCGCCGCGTTCGCATTGATCTCCTTGTCGTACATGACGCTGACGTTGTCCGCGTCATGTACACGGCCGCTGCGATCGACGACCTGGTAGGCGACGTTCATGGTGCCGGTCCAGCGCTGGAAGGTCGTCGACGAGTTTCCGTATGTCGTCGTCCGGGTCATCAGGCGGGGGAACCTGGAACCCGGTGATGGTCAGAGCCACTGTCCATTCCGCGCTCCCTTCGGGCTGTTTGATCAGCGTCTTTTCGTTGCTGACCAGTTCGGTCTCGAGCGTCGCCGCCAGACTGTTCAACGCAGCCCGATATTGCGGGTCCGTCGCATTCCCTTTGAAGGCGACGGTCGTGTTCGCCAGGCGGACCAGCGCCGGGCGCCGCATCTTCGAGATCGATTTTCTTCTTTCGGACGGTTCCGAAGCCGGGATCGGCGAGCAGTGGTGCAGGTAAGGAAACAGTCACAAGGCCGGCAATGAGACCGAGAACTGGTGGGCGAAAAACACTGACCATGATTGTTATTGCCAAACAACCGAGTTGTGCTGGACCGCCGCATTATACGCAAAGGTCTGGGGTAATTACCCACCGAATTCACGGTGAATTACGAAAACCCGAGGTGAAAATGCCTGAGGAATTTACGTAGCAAACAAGTCATGTGCTCCGCGGCACGCTCGGAAGGCGACTTACTCGTATTTCCTCCTTCTGAAAGCGACTCATCCAGGAGGAGCTACCGTCCGAGGGCGAGCGACACGCTCCAGGACGCACCCGGCAACGCGACCTCCTGACTGGTAAGTGACGTCGAACAGGTTCATCCCTTCGACGAACAGCTCGAACGTACCGCGTCAGGCGGCGCCCAACGCGGACCTCGAACAGCGCATAGTCCTGCGTGAGGCGATAAGAAGGATTAGCACCCAAAGTTGACGGAAGGCGGTGATACGACCTGCGCCACCCCCCCCCTCCGCCCCCTGGCACAGAGGCGGAAGCCGGACACCACGTGTTCAGGCCACGTTTGTCGACCCACTACTTTTGAACTAGACAAGTCGCTCGCCTGCAGACAGCGTCGGCTCCTATAATCAGCTCCACTCCGCGCACACGCATGGGGCTCGCCTCGGGCGCACCGTTCGGCTCCTTTGTCGTCATCCGCCTGATCGGGAAGGGCGGGATGGGCGGGTCTTTCGAGCCCGCGACACCAAACTGAATCGCGACGTCGCGCTGAAGGTCCTGCCCGACGCCTGTCGCCGACGATCCCGATCGGCTCGCACGCTTCCGGCGCGAAGCGCAGATTATCGCCTCGCTGAACACCCGAACATCGCCGCAATCCACGGCTTGGAGGAAAGGACGCGGGCGGGCGCTCGTGCTGGAATTAGTCGAGGACCGACGCTGGCCGATCGCTGGACCGCGGCCGATCCCGTTCGACGAGGCGCTGCCATCGCCGCGGCAGATCGCGGCGCGCTCGATACGGCCCACGAGCAGGGCGTCGTTCATCGCGATCTGAAGCCGGCCAACATCAAACTTCGACCCGACGGCACCGTCAAGGTGCTGGATTTCGGGCTGGCGAAGGCGTTCGACGAGACCAGTGCGCCGCCGAGGCGTCCAGTCGCCGAATGCGCAGTCCCGGCATGACGCGTACCGGGGTGATGCTCGGGCACGGCCGCGTACATGTCCCCCGAGCAGGCGCGCGGCAAGCGGTCGACAAGCGCGCGGATATCTGGGCATTCGGATGCGTGCTGTTCGAAATGCTGACGGGCACTCGCGCCTTCGACGGCGAGCTCTCGGAACGCTTGGGTTGTCCTCCGAGAGAACCTGACTGACCGGCTGCCGACCGGCACGCGCCCGCGCCTTGCCAGCTGCTGCGCGGCTGCCTGCAGCGGGACGCGCGCCATCGTCTCCGCGACATCGGCGACGTGCGCCTCGAGCTTGCCGAGGCCGCGGCGGCGTCTCCCCCGCCGGAGATGACCGCGCCGGTGGCCGCCCATCCAGCCCGCTCCTGCCCGGACAGACGTCAAATCCTGATGCTCCTCGCTGGCGTCGTCGCCGGCGGATTCTCAGTGTGGTGGGCGACGCGAGCGGCTGGGACGGGCGCTTGGCGTGCCTTCAAGCCCCTCGCTGCCCGTGAGCCGCCTGATCGTCGATATCGCGCCCGCCAATCGGCTACGGGCGGACGAGGAGGATGATGTCAGAGACGGCTATGTGAGCCGCACCGCGGTCGCGCTCTCGCCGGACGGCCGCACGCTGGTCTTCAGCGCGGCTCGAGGTGGCGCGCAGCAGCTCTACGTCCGACCGTTTCAATCGGCTCGAGGCCGTCCCAATCGCCGGGACGGAGGGGGGCAACAACCCGTTCTTTGACCCGAAAGGGGACTGGGTCGGCTTCTGGGCGGCCGGGGCCCTGAAGAAGGTGCGGCTCGAGGGGGGCACTCCTCCCGTGGCCAATCTGCCCCTCGCCACCAATCTTCGGGGCGAGCTGGAGGGATGGTCGATCGCATCGTGTTCGGACTGCCAGCTCGGCGGACTGCAAAGGGTCCCCGCTGCAGGTGGGACGCCCGAACCGCTTACGACGCTCGACAAGACTCGGGGCGAGACGAGCCATCGACTGCCACATGTGCTGCCGGGCAGCCAGGCGGTCGTGTTCACCGCGATACGGCGCACGTACCCGACATGGGAACACCGCGGACGCGCAGCTCGTCGTCCACTCGTATTCGACAGGCAATCGGACCACGCTCCCTCGAGGGAGGCGCCGACGCCCGCTACCTGCCGACGGGGCATCTGCTCTACGTCCGCCGCGGGGCACTGATGGCCGCGCCATTCAATCTTGCGCGCCTGCGGGTGACGGGAGGATCCGTCGGCGTGATGGCGAACGTGATGCAGGCGGCGAACATGTGGGGGCCCGTCACCGAATCCGGTGCGGGACAGTTCGCGGTCGCCGGAGACGGCAAGCTTGTTTATGTCGCCGGCAGAGGAATGCGGCCGGATGCGGAGCGTTCGCTCGTTTGGGTCGATCGCACGACGGGTCGAGTGAAGCCGCTCGACGTGCCGATGCCGCGGCGGTTCATCGACTCAGCGCGTCTCTCCGGCGACGGGCGTGTGGCCTTCTTCACCCTCGGGTACAACAGAGCCATCTGGATACCCATGACCTCGAACGCGGCGGGGTCACGCGGCTCGCCACCGTCGGCAACAGCGGCTGGCCCGTGTGGACGAAGGACCGGTCGCGCATCATCTTCCTGTCCACCCGCAGCGATCTTTCGGTAGCGTCAACCTGTTCTGGACCGCCGTCGATGGCGGCACGCCCGAGCCGCTCACGAAGAGCGAGCGCAACCGGTGGCCATTTCAGCCTGTCGCGCGATGGCGGGACGCTGGCTTTCGTGCAGGAGGGCGCCGGTCAGTTCGACATCTGGGATCTCCCCGTTGAACGGCGACAGGCAGCCGCGGCCCATCTTTGGAAGGACGAACCGGCGAAACGCCGACCATCGCTGTCTCCGGACGGCCGCTGGCTGGCGTACCAGTTCGGGAGACGTGTAGATCCAGGCCTATCCGGGCGGGGGCATGCGAGGCCACCAATCTCGACGGACGGCGGTACATCACCGGTCTGGCGCGAGGACAGCCGGGAGCTTTTTTCATGGCGCGACATCCCTCCAATCCAGCCCTGGTCCGCGTGAT
>CAVQMT010000015.1:0-370443 GCA_963713655.1 uncultured Acidobacteriota bacterium | reverse complement strand
ATCACCGGATCGCGATCGGCCGCACCGGCGAGCCGGTCGCGCCCCGGATCCGTTCGGTCAGGTTCAGATAGAGGAACTCGTATACGCGATCGCGCGCCAGCTCGCGCAGGTCCATGTTCTCCAGCATGAGGACGCCGCCGAAAAGCAGCTCGTGGTGCACGTTGCCCAGCTCGGGCCTGGTCGGCGGCTTGATCGTCACGCAGCAGCTGTCGGCGCCGACCATCGACGCTTTTTTCTCGACTGCCCAGCGCGCGACCTCGACGCCGATGCCCGGCGAGCCCTGGTTTTCGCCGACGAAGAATCGGGCGTCGTTGTATTTCTGCGGATTGTTCCAGTGCACCGCCCAGCCGTAGTTGAACAGGATGGCGTCGCCGGGCTCGATGCTGTCCTCGCGGACACCCTGTTTCCCCAGCGCCCCCCGCACATCAGCGAGCGTGACTTCGTAGCGGCTGTCGAGCACCGTCACGCCCTTGTAGCCGGCGATGTCAATGAGGATGCCGCGCGTGATGATCGGCTTGACGTGCTCGACGCCGAGCGCCTCCAGGCCTCCGACACCACGATTCCGCCCGGTCAACTCCTCCTGCGTGAAGCCGTTGTAGTAGACGTTCTTCAACGTGCCGTCGGCCATGCGGACGACCTTGCCCTGATGGCCGAACGCATCGAACTGCGTTCCCATCTGGCCGACGAACCCGGTGAAGTAGTCCTGCTGCGCGACACCTGTGCCTTCTTTCGCGGGCGCGGCGGCGGGGATGATGGTCAGGAAGTACGGACGGTACCGTACTGCGGCATCTCCGCTTCGTAGATGCGCCCGAGCTCGTAGGTCTGGCCTGTCTTCGGAATCCTGAGCGACTTCAGGATCTTCTCGGCCGTGATGTAGTTCGTATTCCCCGCCTGATCCTTGGCGCCGTGCGACGAAGGCCACCACGGACCTTTCTCGCGCGTTTGCGCGACAACGATGCCGGTCGCCGTGGCGGCAAGCAGCGTGACATTACGAGGTGCACGGACGTTCGAATCGACATGGCGCGACTCCTTCGTGACCTCAGAGAACCTACTGTCGCGTCGTGCAGGAGAGGTTCGCGGCGTCGCCGATCCCAGCTGCGCCACTGTTTCCTCCTCCCCAGCCACAACAGTAGCGGCCGCAAGCGGGCGGTCGGGTGTAGTTCTGCCGCAGCCTCTCGCGGAATTCTGGATACAACGTCTGCCCGCCGCCTTCGACCACTTCTCGCGGCAGGTTGTACCTCTTCATCACATCCGCCATGAACGGATTCTGACCGGGCAGGTAGTGCGGCGTCGCCCCAGCGTCAAGCCCTGGCGCCTCGATGATCGGCGTGCACGGATTGCCGACAATCGGCGCCTGAAGTGATGGGTCGTTGACGAAGGTCCGGCTGACGATGTGCGGCTCGTCAAGTGTTGCCGGGTCGTCGATTATCGCCGTCAGCGTCAGCATGTCGTCATGCCGGATGATGAACTCGGTCATGACCGCCTGATCGGAGTGGAACACGCCGTTGCGGCGCAGCGGTCCCTCCTTCATGTGCGTCGTCGTGACCACGAGCGTGCGTCCCTGCCACACGCCAGTCGAGAACCCCTCGTGGGTATGCACCGCGTTCTTCGGCGGGTGGGGGCGTCCATCCATCCAGATCATCCGGGGCGTCATGTCCACCGCTCCGTTCATGCGCCACGCGAGAATGTCACCGTCGGCGGAAAACTCCGGCCAGATTCGCGGTCCAAAGGGCCCGACCACGCGATACGTCTGCGGGTAGTACAGGCACTGACGTTCCGGCATCGACAGTTGTGATGGGGAGTAGCTCTGCGCATGAGCGAGCCCATCGGCGTTGAGCGGCAACCCCGAAAAGTCGCCAGGATCGGGCCCGGGCCAGCGATCCATCCAGTCCTCGTGCATGCGGACCGCCCATGTGCCAGAGATGTCGACCTGGGCAAACGCACTGGACGCCGCAGCCAGCGATCAGGACAATAACGATGAAGAGCGTGCGAACGAACATGGGGGTCACCATTCGGCGGAGCACGGAGACGGCGCCCACTTCGACCCGTCGGGCTCCTTCTTGAAGTGCAGGCTGGTAATCCAATCCGTCTGGAGGTTGGTCGGATCGCGAACAACGCTCGTGATCACGAGCCACCACACTCCACCCGGCGCCTGGAACGTGTCCCAGTATCTCGGTGAGCACCGTGTCGCCACTGAACGGCACACCGTTCTTCCGCAGATACCCGGGGCGGAGATTCGTGGTCACCACTTTCAGGCTGCCGTTGCCAAACGCCGGGGCGCTCGCGCCGCGGCGCGGCGCCGCGCCCGCGCGCGGCGCGGTCCCACGTCGCCACCGAGTGTCCCTGCCACGATCGCTCTCCGGGCGTACCCGGCGCGAACTGCAGGACACGCGTCTGAGTGCCGTAGTCAGTTTCGACCAGAAGGGTCGTGTCGTCGCGCCACGAGATACGCAGACGGGTCGGCGTCCGCATCAGCGCCGGTGCTCCGTAGGAGCGGCACTGCTCACCCGCCGCGGTATCCTTCGCCGGATCCCATGTGTCCGCCGCGTCCTTCGCCGCCTGAGTGATCGGGATACTGAGGTAGTCGCCTTTCGCGGGCGTGACCATCCGCCAGCGCCAATCCTCGCTGATCACCGCGACCCAGTTGCCGGTGAGATCGAGCGGCGCCGCCGCGCGCGGGGTCTGCGGCGGCTGCCGCCGCGCCCGCCACCACGGCCACCCTGTCCGCCGGCCCCTTGCCCTCCCTGCGGCGCGCCCTGCGCAGCCAACGGTTATCGTCGCGATCACGACGACGAACGTCAATAACAAGAGCCGCTTCATCGCCGCCGCTCCGTCACCAGGCTCGCGTGCACCGCGCGAATGAAGTTCTCCGTCGTCCACGGGCCGGTGGTCGATCCGTAGCGGCCGAGCGTAGCCCTGGGCAGGCTGCGAGGCGAGGATCTGGGGCAGCGCGACACCACGTGCGATCTGATCGCGGACGCGATCGCGAATGACCGTGACCATGTCACGATAGCTGGCCAAATCGCTCTGCTCCATGACCCGCCCACGCCCTGTCACCAGCTGCGTCCCCCCGCGCTGGTAGACCAGCGGCGTGGGTGGAATCGCCATCTGCATCAGCGTGTTGAGCGCGGCGATGGTTCCATTGATGCTGCCGCCGGCATCGGCGTCGAAGCGCGGGAAGCCTTCGGTATCGACGAGTGAGCCGGTGGCGATGACATCGGAGCGGCGGAAAAAGACGATCGCGCTCGCGTCCGAGGACGAGGCCGGCGACATGAATCGCCTCGATTCCTTCAGCATTCAAATACATCTGCTTGCGATCGACGAAGCCCTCGGTCGGCCAGGCCGCTTCCTCGATGCGTGGCTTGCCATCGGGCCCTGGCTTGGCCATGGCCAGCAACACGCCCTCGTGCGCGATGCGCTGAGCGCCGGTCCGCACGCCCCCGACCACGAACTCTCCCGCCGCACGTCCAGCACCTCCAAACTCCCGTCCGGCAGCTGCGACGGCGGCATTCCCACCCGTGTAATCGCGATCGGCACTCGTGTTGAAGATGAAACGAATTGGCTCGTCGGCCAGCTGGCGGATGACGGCAACGATTGCGGCCGAGCGCGCCCCGGCGCCACTGTCGACGAGCACGACGCCATCCGGGCCGGCCTGCACGGCGACGTTTCCGCCGTCGCCGGTGATCATGTAGACGTGCCCCTGCACATGGACGACATCCAGGCCGTCGTCCGCGGCGGTTGCGCGGGCCGCCCGCGCAACGGCTTCTGTCTCGGAAATGCCTTGTGGCGACCCGGCCTGCGCCCACAGATCGATGCTTGCCGGCCAGACGGCCGTGAGCCAACCGAGGCAGGCACACAGCGCCCCCAGGGCGACTCGCAGGAGATTTGAACGCACGGGCTCGCTCGAATGCCTTACTTAACGGCCGCCGGACAGCCGGGGAACCAGTTCCCCTTCTGCAGCATCTCCTGACAGTACTGTTTCACGCGCTCGATGCCGGGACGCAGCATGCGAATCCCTTCCTCGAACGTCATGATGTCCATGTGCACCGGCAGGATTTTCTGGACGTCGAGTTTGCGATGAGTGATGTTGTCGAGGAAGCTGTCGCCCCACCACTGCAGCTCCTCCGCCGCCGTCAACACATCGGCCTCGATGTAGAGCTTGTGCTGCGGGAATGAAGGCAAACACACCATCGGCGAGGTGGTTGTTGGCGATGACGTGGTAGATGTCCACCGTCATCTTCTCATCTTTGAGCTGCAGATAATCGTCGACGGGCATGAACTTGAGCGGCTGGAAGTTGCGCTCGAGATCATCAGGGAAATTTGGCGCGCGGCGGGACGCCATCTCACTGAAGATGACGCCGTTGTCTCGGCGCGAAATGATCGTCAACCCTTCGGCCACGGCCTGGCGAAGCCCCGACGAGTGATCGAAGTGGTGATGCGACCAGATGACCTGGGTCGCGCGTTTGCCGGGCACGAGCTGGTGCGCCTGCTGCACCACCTGGTGCACCCGCTGGTTGCTCCCGTTCAATTCGAACAACGTGATGTGATCCGCGAATTCCATCGCCATGGTGCCGCCCGCAAAGCGCCAGACGCCAGGCGCCACATTGATCACCCCTATCTGCTGCGGCGCGGCCGCTTGTCGCCGGGCCGCCTGCGCGGCCGCCACCACCGCCACGTCCCTGTCCCGGCGTCACCTGCGGAACCAGCGTCTGGATTGGCTGTGCCGTCAACGTGCCGGCGCCGAGCTGCGCCGGTCCTGCCAACGTGCCGGCAGTCGGCGCAGGTGGGAACGTCGCAGTAGCGGAGAGGTTCGGAATCTGCCCGTCGACCACGTATTGATCGACGTAGATCTTCACCTGGTCAACGTCTCGCCAATCGGACTTCGTCGTGTAGCCCATCGGCAACGAGATGCCGCCGACCGGCTCATAGCCGTAGAAGGTGGTGGTCAGCGTGAACTCACCCAGGTTCTGCTGCGGCGCAACCCACCGCACCCACAGCGGCAGGTTGGACGGCGGGCGAATCGCCAGCGTCATCTTGTCGCCTTCTTGTAGCGTGAGGTCGACCAGCGTGAGGCCGTCCTGCTGCCGGCGATTGGCGACCGATGCCGCGCCGGTCAGCACCGCACGCACCGCAATCACCGGGTTGGTGTAGAACCACATGCGCCGATCGCGTGCGTCGCCACCGACGTTGACCGCCCCCTGGGCATTGACGTTGTACGCCTGTGTGCCGTCGAGTCCCTGCCGGGCGAGAGCGAATGAGTGCCCGCCGTAGTTGGCGAACGGGAACAGGTCGTTGCGCCGCTCCTGGTGCAGCATTCGCTTGTTCTGCAGGTCGTAGATCCGACGGTAGTCGTTGCCAGCGATGAACTTCTGCGGCGCGCCAGGTAGTGGTGAAATGTTTCCGCCGCCGTTCTGATACGCGTACTGTGCGTAGCCGATCAGCGTGAGGTTCCGCAACCCCTGCAGCCGTTGGGCACCTCCAAGTGCGGCTGCAGCCGCGTCGATTGCATCGCGGGCCGAGGTACCTGGCACCGAAGGCCCTGCCGCCTGTCCGCCCTGGGCGCGGACGTAGACTCCACCCGCAGCGATCAGCGCTGCAACGATGGCTCCGAGAATAGCTTTCCGCATCGTCAATCTCCTCCACTCGCTCCTACTGCAAGCGCAGCCGCTCGAAGCGCAGGTCTTCCTTGTCCACCGTGACCTCGATGAACGGGATGAACATCTCGTTGTGTCCCTGGTCACCGAAGATCACTTCCTGATCGGCCCCCGGGTTGAAACGGTTGGCAGCCGAATTGTCGTAGTGGCCGTAGGCAGTCAGCACGCTGCGCGCCTTGATCTTTAACGGCGTGGCCAGCTCGTAGGTGAACTGCCAGTTCGGGTTGTAGCGCGGCACGCTGAGCAGGGTCTCTTCCTTGCCGTCCGGGCGCGTCAGGACGAACGTCATGTCCTTGCCGCGGTAGTGCATGTGCGGCCACAGGGCGTAGAGCGTCACGTCCTCCTTGAAGCGCAGCTGGCCGGTCATGGTCCAGTTCGGCGGCGCCCGGCGGGATGTTGGGCACGCGCGCGCCGGGCGGCAGCTCCTGCCCTTCCACCACGCGCCGCTCGTTGACCGTCCAGGTGTACATCTCGTGGTGCGCTTCGCGTTTGGCGAACCACAGGCCGAGCCGGATCTTCGTCTTCTCCGGCTTCCCGGTGGTCATCAGGTGGACGCCCCAGGCCAGGTGCTGGTCGGCGGCCACGCGCTTGGCGAGGCCGTTCGGGTACTGCTGGAACCCGCCCGCGGGCACGTAGAACAGCAGCGGCTTGCCGAAGCTCTCGGCGCCGGCAGCACGAAACGGCTTGCCGTCGCGGAACAGCGGTACGCCGTCCATCTCCGGGCCGCCATCCCAGGCGGCGCCACGGCCAAGCCGCGTACCAGGCGGCAGCGGCGCGGCAGAGACGCTGGAGTGATGCACGATGCGCCGGTTGTCAGGACGAATCTCCATCGCCTCGACGAACTTCTCGTCGCGGAGCGGCAGCTTCAGCCACAGGGTGAACACCGGCACGATGCCAGTCGCGGGCACCTCGAACTCGGCCGGCAGTTCCACCACCAGATCCGGCGGCCGCTCCATGCGGCCACTCCACCCGTCCTTGAACACCGGCGGGGCCGGCGCGCGGCCGTCTCCTTCGGGTGCTCCTCCCTCCGCCCATGCCGACAGCGTCGCGATCTGGGCGTCGGTTAGGACGTGCGCGTTCTTGAACGCGCCGTAGCGCGGGTCCGCGAACCAGGGCGGCATCGCCTTCGCACGCGTGGCCGAGCGAATAGCCGCGGCGTAAGGTCGCGCCTCCGCGTAGGTCAGTAGCGGCATCGGGCCCGCTTCTCCAGGCCGATGGCAGCCGGCGCAGCGCTGATGAAGGATGGGGGCGACGTCCTGGTTATAGGTCGGAACCGGGCCCGCCTGAGATCCTCGTCGGTGCCTGAGCCGCGAGGACGGCCGCTACGAGCGGGGTCAGCGCGCTGATTCCGACTGCGACCCCCGGACGCCACCTGGCCAGGGCATACCGCCTTATTACTCGCTCCCGCCAACCTGGCGCTCGGCATCTGCTCAAGCGGCTGCGCGCGCGGCTAGTCGGTTCCACTAGGACGGATCCGCCTCGCGGCGGAAGAACGTGTTGGTCACGAACGGCTGGGTGAGATCCGGACCGCTGCACCTGGGCAGGTCCCTTGTGCCGCGGCCGGCGTCGCCAGCACGCCTGCGATCGCCACGCCGATCGCCAATCGTGCGACGCTTATGGACACGCCTGCCCCTTCAGGCTCCGCACATCGAACGCTCCCTTTCGACGTCAGTCGCGGACGTGAGCATCAGAAGTCCACGTTCACGCTGAACTTCACCAGTCGGGCATTCAAGATGCTCAGCGGCTGGCGCCACACGGCGAAATTGGAATTCTCCGTCAACACCGGGTTGGCGTTGAGTGCGTTGAACAGGTCCACATTCACGGCGGCGCGTCGGCCATTGAAGCGAAAAATCTTGCCGACTCGAAAATCGAGCTGGTTTAGCCGATCGCCATAGAGTGTGCCGGACGGCACGACGTTCACTTGCGCGGTTGCTTGGTTTCCCGACAGGGGACGCCCGAGCGTCTGGGCAATGACCGCCGACGGGTAGACCACGTTGGCTGACAGCAGTGGACCAGGAATACTCTGGAAGGTCGCGCTGGCCTGCACGCCAACCCCAGGGATCGTGTAGGCGCCCAGCAGCTTCACCTGCGTGAGATAGGGCGTCTCCACCCGGCAATACGGGTTCAGCGGGTTTATCTCGGGCAACTGCTGCCGAATCTCGCAGTTGTCCGTCAGCGTTCGCCCCGTGCTGAGGCCGCCCTGGGCGATCGCGCCAAAGGGAAGCCGGGCGTTGACCGTGACGTCCACTCCCTGCCAGTTCTCCAGCTGCGCGCCGAAGTTGTCGGCAAAGGTTAGAAAATTGTTGGTCTGACCGAACAGCGCGGGATTGACGTTGTACAGCCCACCGACTGTCTGTCCGCCTCCATCAGGGAGCCGGCTGTCGACCGGCGCTACTACGCTGAACTGACCGAAGTCGGCCGCCCTCACCGACAGGTTGTCCGTCGTCAGGAAGTTGCCGTACCAGCGCCGGAAATAGCCGACCTCGGCCGACACGTTGCTGACCACTTCGTGTTGCACGGCGACGCTTCCCTCCCAGCTGTACCCTCGCTTTCCCCAGCCTTCGATGATCGTCGGGTCGTAGTTGGTGCTCGGTATCGGATTGCCGAACGCGAGATTGCTGATCTGGCCGCATTCGCCGTTCAAGAGCGGGTTCAGCAAGTCGCAGTCCGGTTGAAAGTTGCGGTTGCCGTCGTTCCATGCGCGATTGACAGCTTGAACCGTGCGTTCGATGGGATTCGCGTTCACGCCGTATACGCCGTTGTACGAGAGAGCTTCGACGAACTTGCTGAAAGACGCCTTCAAGCGCCGTGCGTCCGTTGCCGAAAAGGTCGTAGGCTACCCCTAGCCGTGGGGTGATGTCATTGAAACTCGCAAAGCTCTGCGCGGGGAACGACACGTTCCTGGACGGAGTGTAAAAGGCTGGCCCAAGGGACTGCGCCGGGAAACCGCTGCGATAGAAGTCATAGCGAACCGCAAGGTTCAAGGTCAGTTGGTCGATGGTCCAGCGATCCTGGGCGTAGATGCCGCCATCGGTTACCTTGGTGACGCCCGTGTATGGCGCGCGCATGGACAGCTGGACCGGCACCCCGGCGTTGAAGGTATAGTGCAGATTCCCGTGCGCGACCGGCGTGTTGTAGTTGGCTTCGCGCCGCCCCCAGTGCTGGTTGTAGCCCACTTTCATTGCGTGCGAGCCGGTGATATATGACATCGATGCGCGGGAGTGCCGATCCATCAGCAACGCGTTGAAGCGCAGCGAGTTCTGGAACGAGATGCGGGGGCCGCGATACGCGAGGCCTGTCGCCTGATCCAACACGCCGATTAACAGCTCGTCTGCCTCGCGACCTTCGTGAGTAAAGTAACCCCAGTCGTCCGGCTTCTGCGCGTACGCGGCGTCGATCAGCACCTTGTTCGTAAGCGGGGCGGTGTATGTCAGCGATACGAACTCCATCCAAGGTTGCCGGTAGTCGACCGATGCCTCAGGTGACACCAGCTGTCGCATGTCGTAGCAGCTGCAGCGGTACTGCTGGTCCCAGAAAAAACTCAGCTTGTTCTTGGGCGACGCCTGCCAGGTGATGCGGGTGTTGTAACTCTGCCACGACGTGTCGCGCGATCCTCGAAAGCTGGCGTCTGGCGTATACGTCCAGCTGTTCGGGTTACCGGCATTCGCATTACGAACGGAGCCAGCGATGTAGTTGTTGACCGCGTACCAACGAGCTGCGCTGAAGAACCACAGCTTGTCGCGAAGGATGGGCCCACCGAAGGCCGGATTGATGTCGTAGTTGTTCTTCAGCTCATTCGGCGTAATCAGACCTCGGGCGAGCAATTCGTCATCGACATTACTGCTCTGCAACTTGCCGCTGCTGGCGGTTGTGAAAAAGGAGCCGCGGAAGGTGTTCCCGCCTTCGCGCGGAATCAGGTTGACGCGAACGCCGCCGTTGACCTGCTCCGCCGACACGGCGGAGGTGTCTACCGTCACCTCCTGCACCGAGCCCATGTTCGGGGAGAAGCCGCCGGTTCCGCCTCCGCCTGTTTCCGATCCAAGATTGATCCCATCCAGCATCTGCCGCTGGTCGCTGCCCCGGCTACCGTGGATCGTCAGGCTCTGCATGACGTCGCCGGTGGAGCCGCCCACATCCTGTCCTTCTCCCGAAAACGTCGTCGAAAGGTTGATTCCGGGTATCAGGACCGCGACGTTCGTGGCCGTTCGGCCACTGGGCAACGCGTCCACGAGTTCCTTGTCGAGGACTCGCTGCTGGGTGACGCTTTGAACGTCCACGATAGGACTCTCGCCTGTCACGGTAATGGTTTCCTCGACGCCCCCGACCCGCATGTCCGAATTGATCGTGGCGGTCACGGACCCCGACAGCTCGACGCCGTCGCGCTTCACTGTGGCGAAACCTGCGAGGGAAAAGGTGACGCTGTAGGAGCCAGGTCGCAGGTCGACAATGCGGTATTGACCGGAACCGTCTGTAACGACCGTCCGCACCTTCTCGATCAACGCCGTACTGGAGGCCTCGACCGTGACTCCCGGCAGCACTGCGCCCGAGCCGTCGCGGACGACTCCGGTTATCGAAGCCTGGGCAAACAACAGTGAGGGCAGGGCGACGCAACAGCCCAGTAGAAATACCGTCACGCTGATCCGACGGATAACGTTCACGTGGCCTCCTTTGCTCTCCCGATGGCCCGCCGGAAGAGGCATTCTCGGGTCGGGAGAATACCATCCTGACCGCTCGGTCTGGAAGCACAAAAGCGCGCCTGTCCGGTCGGTCAGGGCCAGTATCGACGAAGCTCTAGGACTAGGCGGAAGATGACGGCCAGCCGGCCTACTTGCGGCGGATCAGTCCGTCGCAGAGAATCTGCTGGAGCTGCCTGGTAATAGCGGACGCTGACGGGTATTGAGCCGACCCAGCGTGCCGAATCAGCATGAAGCAAGCGCCAAACACTGCCATGCGCGCGATGCGCGGGTCGCCGGCCCGGAAGTCACCTTCGCGCATCCCAGCCTCGTAGAAGGCGCTCAGCCGACTAAGCAAGCGGCTCTCGATATCGGTCACGTGGGCGGCGTGTTTGGGCGTCAAATGGCCGCGTTCCTTGAACCAGACCGACATCACTGCCGAGCGGTCGAGCATCAGCCGGACGTAGACGTCGATGAAGGCACGCAGCTTCTCCGAATTGCTGTCGGGCCTGGCCAAGACCTCCTCCACGCTGCTCAGGGTGTACTCGAGAGTCTCGACGAAAATTTGGTAGAGGATCTCTTCCTTGTTCCTGACGTGATAGAAGAAGTTCGCCTTGCTGAAGTCGAGCGAATGCGCGAGCTCGCGGGCTGACATTCCGGCAAAGCCCTTTTCCTGCATCAGCATTGCCGCGCGCTGCAGGATGGCTCCGCGGCGAAGCACGCGCGTCGTGCGCACAGACTTCGTCCTCTTGGGCACGGACGTTAGTGCCGTTTTGTTCCGGCGAGAGGGCGCCGACCGCGAGATCTTCTTAGGCGAGGACTTTCTTAACGATTTTGTCTTCGACATCGGTCAGGCGGAAATCACGCCTCGATTGACGAAACGTGAGGACTTCGTCGTCGATGCCGAGCGTGGGCAAAGTGGTGGCATTCAATTATGGATGTCAGCGGCTACCTTGGTGATCTTATAGCCGAAATTACCCCTTGCCACAGACACGTTGATCAGCCCCTCGCCGCTGAATAGTGGTGAGACAAAAATCCCGTTCGTTCACTTTGCCCTCGGCCTCTGTGGCCGGAAATCGCGCAGACGCTTGAGTCAGCCTTGTGGGCGCGCCGACGTGCAGCGGGAGCGGGCACCACGGCCTGTCAAATGGCATTGCACAGCAGCAGTGGCCCTGCTGAACTTCAGCCCCGTAATACCCGCTCTCACCACACGCCTACGGACGTCCAGCCTGGCAAGTCGTCGCAAATGCCTATGCCCCGCGCGTTGACGAAAGGCCTATGCGAACGTTAGGCGAGAATCTCCTTCACCACTTTGCCTTCGACGTCCGTGAGCCGGAAGTCGCGTCCCGACGCGCGGAAGGTCAGCTTCTCGTGGTTGATCCCGAGCGTGTGCAGGATCGTCGCGTTGAGATCGTGTATGTGCACAGGATCCTTGGCGATGTTGTAGCTGAACTCGTCGCTCTCGCCGTACGCGACGCCTCCCTTGATGCCGCCACCGGCCATCCATACGCTGAACGTTGCAGCCGTGATGGTCGCGGCCGTAGGTCGCCCTTGAGCGCACCCTGCGCGAACGAGGTGCGGCCGAACTCAGTGCCGAACACGACGAGCGTGTCATCGAGCAGTCCGCGCTGCTTCAAATCTTTTACTAGCGCGGCGGCGGGCTGATCGACCTGGCGGCACTGCGACGGATGCTGCCGGACGATGTTGTTGTGGTGATCCCATCCCATGTGCACCACCATCGTGTAGCGGACGTCGCGCTCGGCCAGACGCCGCGCAAGCAGACAATTGCGGGCGAACGAACCGGGCTGTCTCACGTCTGGCCCGTACATCTCAAGCACGCTCTCTGGTTCCTTCGAGATGTCGGCGACTTCGGGAACCGAACTCTGCATCCGGTAAGCCATCTCGTACTGACTGACCTTCGACGAGAATCTCCGGATCGTTCGATGCCGCGTACTGTTCCTTCGACAACGTGCGCGATCACATCCAGCATGTCGCGCCGACCCTTCATCGTCAGCCCCTTCGGGTTGCCGATGTAGGGCACCGGGCTCTGCGCCGGCGCGGAACAGCACCCCCTGGTAGTGCGACGGCATGAAGCCCGCCCCCCACGCGGCGGCGTCGATCGGCACGCCCCCGGAAATCCCGAGCTCATCACGACGAAGGTCGGCAAATCCTGGTTGTTGGAGCCGAGCGCGTAGTTGACCCAGGCGCCGCCCGAGGGCCGCCCCGCAATCTGGAAGCCGGTGTGCAGGAACTTCGACGCCGGGTCGTGGTTGACGTGCTCGGTGTGCATCGTCCTGATGACGCAGATGTCGTCGGCGACATCCCGAGTGAACGGCATCAGGTCGCTGATCATCGTGCCGCTCTTGCCGCCGGGCTCGAACTTGCGCAATCGGTCCGATGATCGGGAACGAGGTCTGCCCCTGCACCATGGTCGACAGCCGCTTGGCGCCGCGCACCGACTCGGGCAGCTCCTCGCCGTGCATCTTCTCGAGCATCGGCTTGTAGTCGAATGTGTCCACGTGCGACACGGCGCCGAGCATGTGCAGGTAGATGACGCGCTTCGCGGTGGGCGGGAAGTGCGGCGCCGCCAGCACGCCGCGGCTGTAAGGCGTCGGCGCCGCCGGCGCGGCCTGCTGCGCCCAGGCTGGGCGGCCGAGCAGCTCGGCGGCCGTCATCCAGCCGAGGCCAGCGCCGAGCTTCAACATGAACCCACGGCGGGCGTGATCGATCGCGCGTGCGGATCGTCGTTGCTCATGTTCTGCCCTACCGCAGCATGTAGGCGTCGGGCGTGTTCATCACCGCCGCCGTCACGTTGCTCAGCGCCGCCAGTTCCGCCACGTCGATTTGCCCATCTACCGGGGTCACGCCCACGCTGACTAGCTCACGCGCGGCGGCGCGATCGGCCGCATACAGCTGCAGCTGCGAGTCGTAATATGCGCGCAGTGGCGCCAGTTCTCGCCGGCCGCGGAGCCCGTCGCGTCGCCAGCCGGAACACGCGGATGACCCGCGCATCTGTCGTCGAGACCGTTCGATGCACGCCGTGCGGCGAGCGAGCGATACGCCTCCAGGTACTGCGGATCGTCGAGCAGCACCAGCGCCTGCAGCGGCGTATTCGACGTCTGCGCGGCGCGGCGCGCTGGTGCCGCGGTCGGGCAAATCGAAGGTCGCCATCGCGGGATGCGGCGCGTTGCGCTTGACGAAGGTGTAGATCGATGCGGCGATGGTGGTCATCCGCCGGAATCTCGGTCGGCCTCGGGATGGACGTATCCCGACAATCCATCCCAGATATCTCGGGCCTGATATGGATACGCGCTCTTGCCGCCAATCGTCTTCACCAACAGGCCGCTGGCCGCAAGCGCCTTGTCGCGCACCATCTCCGCCGGCATGCGCAGCGCGCGGATAGCGCGCCAGCAGCATGTTGCGCGGATCCTTCTTCAGCAACTCGTCGGTGCGTTGAAGAACTCTGTCGATACGTCGCCGACATCACGATCTGCTTGTGCAGCGCCTTGATGTCCCATCCCGATTCGCGGAACGTCACCGCCAGCCAATCGAGCAGCTCCGGATGCGGTCGGGATCGCGCCCTGGGATCCGAAGTCCTCTGACGTCTCGACGAGGCCGCGGCCGAAGTGCATCTGCCACATGCGATTGACGAACACGCGCGAGGTCAGCGGATGCTTCGGGTCGAAGAGCCACTGCGCGAGGCCGAGCCGGTTCTTCGGCAGCGAGTCGGCGTAGGGGAAGATCTGCGCCAGCCCGCTACGGCTGCACCTCGTCGCCGTGATCCGAGTAGAGGCCGCGCACCAGCAAGTAGGTCGGGCGCGGCGTAGCGTGTCGCCCATCACCATGACCTGCGGGAATGACCGAGACGATCTGGTTCTGCGCGTCGCGCGCCTCCTGCGAGCTTGGCCGCCGCATCGACCACGCGCGGGTCGGCGGCCGACCAGCGACCTCGACCAGCTCGCGACCGCACGGCGTCGCGGTCGACGCGCGACAGCGTCTCGATCGTGCAGATAACGGACCTCGAGCGGCGTCAGTGCCTTTCGGAACACGCGGATCTCGTCGATCGCGCCGTCCTTCATCGTCGTCATGCGGAAGCGCTTGCCGAACTGCATGCCGAGATATTCGTCCGCCGAGAATGCCGCCGCCGTTCGTGAGGATCGTCCGTGTCAGGTTGTCGCTCAGGACGTCCACGTCCGCGCGCACACCGTTGATATAGATGCCGACGCCCGACGCCCGGCTCGACCCGTCGTAGGTGACCGCGATGTGCGTCCACTGCTTGACGGGCATCGGCCTGGCGCGGTGACCATCCGGATCGTGTTGCCGGCGCGCGAGTGCATGACGTCGAAGCGTCAGGCGGTTCTTCTCGAGGTTGAGCGCGTAGCCGGCGTTGCCCGACCTGTCGTTCTCGCGGTGATTGATCACAGCGGCTTCTTCGTACACCTGCGGCGCCAGCACCCAGAGATCGAAGCTGAACGGCTGCGTGCGCTCGAAGTAGCCGACGTCGGCCCCGAGAATGCCGCGGTTCGTGTCGTCGAAGTAGAAGGCCTTCCCTTTGACGCCTTCCTTGAAGATCGGCGACTTCGAGA
This sequence comes from uncultured Acidobacteriota bacterium, assembly GCA_963713655.1. GTDB lineage: Bacteria > Acidobacteriota > Vicinamibacteria > Vicinamibacterales > UBA2999 > CAWEBF01. The sequence continues at coordinate 355,530 of CAVQMT010000015.1, read as the reverse complement.
ATCGGCGGGCTCGGCGCCGCCCCCGGAGCTCGGTGACCACACGAGCAGTTCGGGCACGAGATCCGACGGCAGGCGACCGAATGGATTGAAGTTCGCGGCAGCCGCCAGCGGCGGCCTGCGCGGCCGACTGCGCGGCGGCTCCTGGCGCCTGCGCGCCAGCGCCGGCACCACGTCCGCGGCCTGCAGGCGGAACAGCCGCGTCCGCTGAACCCGGCTCTGGGGGCGCAACGGCCGTGCGCGGGCCTCCGCCGCGCGCCGTGGTTTCCGGCGCCAGCGCAGGCGGCGACGGCCGGCGGCGCGGGCGCGAGCGCGGCATCTTGTCCGTCCGGCACCGGCGGCGTCTGCTCGAACGCGTAGTGCGCGACCAGTCCGGCTTCGATCGACTTCCGCAGCGTCGCGATCAGATCGCCCGGCGACGCGCCCAGGGCATCGGCCTTGGCCGCAGCCTCACGACCGCGCGGTCGCAACGACCGCCTGGTACGCCGTCTCCCGTGCCCGCGACGGCGGCATCCGCATTCGCGAGCTTCTGCTCCGTCGCCGCGTCGGTCCAGTTCAGCGTCGGACCCGCGGTGACGCCGCTCGAGCCCGGCGCGTAGTATCCGGGCTCGTCGGTGCTGTTGAAGAACCCGGTACAGTGAATAGAAATCCTTCTGGCTGATCGGGTCGTACTTGTGGTCGTGGCAGCGCGCGCAGCCAACGGTCAGGCCCAGGAACGCCGGTGCCGATCGTGTTGGCGCGGTCGACCGCGTACTCGACGCGGTACTCCTCGTCGATCGCGCCGTTCTCCGTCGTTCGCTTGCCGACGCGAAGGAACGCCGTGGCCAGCTGCTGTTCCTTCGTATGCGCTCGGCAGCAGGTCGCCGGCGATCTGCCAGGTGCCGAACTGGTCGAACGGCATGTTGCGGTTGAACGCCGCGATGACCCAGTCGCGGTACGGCCAGAACAGCCGATCGTGCAGGTCGTCGAGGAAGCCGTCGCTTTCGGAGTATCGCGCGATGTCGAGCCAGTAGGCAGCCATCCGCTCACCGTACGCCGGCGACGCGAGCAGACGATCGACCAGCTTCTCGTAAGCGCCGGGGCTCGCATCCTTCAAGAACGCGTCCACTTCGTCGAGCGTAGGCGGCAGACCGGTCAGAGTCAGGCTCACGCGGTTGATCAGCGTTTCCTTGTCAGCCTCGCGCGAGAGATCGAGCCCCTCGCGCTGGAGGCGGTTCAAGATGAAGCGATCGATCTCGTTGCGCGCACGCGACGACGAGAGCACCTGGGGTACCGCGGATTTCCCGGGTGAAAGGTAGGCCCAATGCGGCTTGTACTCGGCGCCTTGGGCTATCCACTGCCGCAGCGTCTCGATCTGCTCGGTGCCAAGCACTTTGTTCGTCACCGACGGGGGCATCCGCAGCGCCGTGTTCGCGTGCGTCACGCGGCGAATCAGCTCGCTGTCATCAGGGCGGCCAGGGACGATCGCAAATCGGGGCTGCTGTCCAGGACGCGGCGCAACAGCGCTCTCCCGCTGATCCAGTCGCAGCGCGGCGCGTCGGGCGCTGCTCATCGGGTCCGTGGCAACGGAAACAGTAGTCAGAGAGGATCGGGCGCACGTCCCAGTTGTAGTCAATGGTTCTTGACGGCGCCGGCGCGGACGCGCGCTGCAGCGCGGGACTGGAAGCCGAAGCCTGCCCAGAGGCCGGAGCCTGCCCGCCGTCACGGGCGGCGATGGGAATTGCGAGCGCGAGTAGGACACTCATCACGGCGATGAGGCTCGATTGGCGCGACATCGTCATAGCTTCTCCAAGTGTGTGACCGGCCGGTGTCCTGACCGTACGGTCAGGTAAGTGTGACAAAGCATGTGTCGGCTGTCAAACCGACAGTTCGATGAACGGCCGGGCTCACTCTGCCGACTGAAGGCGCATGCGTCGTAAACGGGTCATTTCTTGACGTCTGACCTATCGGTCAGTTAAGGTGGCGCCGACTTACCGGCTGGTCAGGCGGGGCTACCACCTTTGCAGGAGGCTGGGCGATGCGTAGATTCAGGCTCGCGTGGATGCTGTTGGCCCTGACCATGACACCCTCCTGGGCCCTCGCCCAGGCCTCGATCGCCGGCATTGTTCGAGATAGTTCCGGCGCCGTGCTGCCGGGCGTGACCGTCGAAGCTTCGAGCCCGGCGCTGATCGAAAAAGTACGCAGTGCGGTCACCGACGACTCCGGACAGTACCGCATCGTCGATCTCCGCCCTGGCACCTATGCCGTGACCTACTCGCTGGCAGGCTTCAACACCGTGCGGCGCGAGGGTATCGAGCTCACCGGAACCTTCGTGGCATCGATCAACGTGGACCTGCGGGTGGGCGCGATCGAGGAAACGGTCACGGTGACTGGCGAGAGTCCGGTCGTCGACGTCCGGAACACCCAGTCGGAAGCCCGGATCAGCGATGACGTCTTGTCGTCCATCCCGACCGGTCGCCAGTATTTCAGCCTGTCGGCGCTGGTACCCAGCGTCTCGACAGCCGGCACCGATGTCGGCGGCTCGGCCGGACCGGCGTTCTCGTCCTTTCGCAGCCGTGGCGGCAGCTCCGACGAGGGACAGTTTCAGGTCAACGGATTTCCCGTCGGCTGGCAAGGTTTCGGCATCTGGTACTACGTCGCGGATCTCGGCGCGGCCGAGGAGGTGATCTTCGGCCTTAGCGGCGGCATGGGTGAGGCCAGGACCGGCGGCCCGACCTTGAACGTGATTCCGAAAAGCGGCGGCAACGAGTTCCGGGGAACGATCTTTGGCAACGGGGCCGGTGGCGCAATGGAGGGAAGCAACTTCACCGACGCCCATCGCCAGGCGGGTCTCCGCACACCGAATCAGCTCGACAAGGTCTGGGACGTCAACGCGAATATCGGCGGTCCGATTCGGCGCGACAAGCTGTGGTTCTTCTCGAGCGTGCGGCACCAGGGCAATCGAAAGACCGTCGCCGGGATCTGGGCCAACAAGAACGCCGGAAATCCCGCGGCCTGGACCTACGATCCGGATTTGGACCAGCAGGCCACCGACACCGGTACCTGGAAGAACGCGGCCGCACGCTTCACCTGGCAGGCGTCCGCCAGGGACCGATTCAGCCTCTTCTGGGACGAGCAAAGCATCTGCCGCCTGTGCATAGGGGGAGAGGGCACGGCCACGCAGTCACCAGAGGCCACGCCCACCAACCAAGGGTTTCCACAGCGCCACGTCAACAGCACGTGGACGGCACCGTTCAGCGACCGCCTGCTGGTCGAAGCCGGCCTTGCCCTCAACACGGTGCAATGGGGAGGAGTGCCGAAGGAGGCGCAGGACACGACCTCTCTCATTCGCGTGACCGAACAGGCCGGCACGATCCCGGGCCTCATCTATCGCTCGACGAACTGGACGCGCCCGTACGGCTACACCTGGACCTGGCGCGGCTCGGCGTCGTACGTCACCGGTAGTCATAGCGCCAAGATCGGCTATGAGGGCAATTACTACTGGAATCGTCAAATGGACCACACCAACAGCAACCTGCTGGCGTATCAGTTCAACAACGGCGTAGCCAATCAGTTCACGATGACGCTCGCCTCTCCGCTGACTCGGGTAGCGTTCACCAACGACTACTCGCTTTACGCGCAGGACCAGTGGACGCGCGGACGGCTGACCGTCCAAGGCGGTGTGCGATTCGAGCACATCTGGAGCGGCTTCCCCGAACAGCGAATCGAGCCGACACGCTTCCTGAGCCAGACCCTCGTCTTTCCGGCACAAGACAGCCCGGTCGACCTCAAGGACCTCGCACCCCGCTTCGGGCTTGCCTATGACCTGTTCGGCACCGGCAAAACCGCCCTCAAGGTTACGTTCGGGCGCTACACCGCCGAACCCTCGGGCAGCAACTACTACGCGAACGCCTACAATCCGACCAATCGCCTCCAGACCACGACCAACCGCTCGTGGATCGACGCGAACGGCAACTTCGCCCCCGATTGCGACCTGCTGAATCCGAACGCGCAGAGCCCTGCCGCCACCGGGAGCATCGATAGCTGCGGCGCGTGGTCCAACCGGTCCTTCGGCCAGCAGGTGCTGGCGACCAACTACGACACCGATCTCCTGACCGGCTTGAACAAGCGGCTCCAGACCTGGGACTTCAATGCAGCGATTCGGCACGAACTCCTGCCCCGCGTCGGGATCGAGTTCGAGTACTCGCGCCGCATCTTCGGCAACCTGCGCGTGAACGACAACCTGGCCGTCGGTCCCGGCGACTTCGATACGTTCAGTATCCCGGTCCCGGTCGACTCACGGTTGCCGAATTCAGGTCAGACGCTCGGGGGCCTCTTGAACGTCACGCCGACGAAGTTCGGCCTGGTCGACAACTTCGTGACGTTCGCGGACAACTACGGCAAGCAGATCCGCCACTACAACGGCATCGCCCTGAACGCGAACGTGCGCACCGCAGCGGGCGTCACCGCCCAGGGCGGGTTCAGCCTGGGGCGCATCGTTGAAGACAATTGCGATCTGAAGGCGCAGCTGCCGGAGGTCTTCGTCCCCAACAACGGCGCAATGGGCGACGGAGCGATCACGGCGGCGTTGGGCGGGTTGCGAAGCCTGGATTTCTGCCACCTGCAGACGCCGCTGCAGCCGGTCTACACCGGCCTGGCCACTTATACGATCCCGCGCGTGAGGATACAGGTGGCCGGGACAGTCTCGAGCAAGGCCGTGTCGAACGCCCGCAACTCCAACTACAACGCGGTGGCAAATGAGAGCCTGCAGGCGAACCTGGTGGCCACCAACGCCGTAGTGGCACCGTCGCTCGGCCGGCCGCTCTCCGGGGGCGCGCAGAACGTCCTCATCAACCTGTTACGGCCCGGCGATCTCTACGGCGATCGGATTTCAACGCTCGATTTCCGCGTCGCCCATGTTCAGCGGTTCGGCGGACGCCAGTTCCTCGTCGGCCTGGACGTGTACAACGTCACCAACTCGGGAGCCGTGGTCGCCTACAACCAGACCTACGGGGCCAGGTGGTTGACGCCGCAGGCGATCCTGCAGGCGCGGTTCGCGAAGATAACGGCGCAGTTCGACTTCTAGCGCCGGCCGGGCAATGCCGTGACCACAGCGGGCAGGAATCGCGCGGGCCTCACCGGGTGCGCGCTCCTGCTCGCAACGCTTTGCCACCGCATTCGAGGGCGGCTTCTCCCAACGCGACGATGCAACTGCGTTCCTGACGTTCCCTGACGTCGCGCCCGTCTTCTTCGACCGCTGCAGCGCCTGCCATCGCCCTGGCGGCATCGGACCGTTTGCACTGCTGTCTTATTCCGACGTTGTCCAGCGGCTGCCCCTGATCCGCACGGCGGTTCAGGATGGGTCGATGCCCCCGTGGAAGCCAGAATACGGCCACGGCGAGTTCACCGACGAGCGCCGCTTGCCCGAGTCGCAGAAACGCCAGGTGCTGCGCTGGATCGAGCAGGGTGCGCCGGAGGGCGAGCCTGGGCGCGTGCCTCCGGCGCCGCGCTTCACCGATGGCTGGCAATTGGGGCAGCCGGACCTGGTCGTGTCCATGCCGGAGGCCTTCGAAGTCCCCGCCGCCGGTCCTGACATCTTCCGCAACTTCGTCGTGGCGCTTGCTCACGATCGGCGCCGGTACGTCCGGGCGTGGGAGTTTCGACCGGGGAACCCGCGCGCCGTTCATCACGCCACTATCGGGTTCGACCGGACGCGTGCGTCGCGTGAGCTCGACGCAGGCGATGGCGCGCCGGGATACGAAGGCGTGGTGCCGTTTTCCGTCGCGAACCCGGACGGCTATTTCCTCGGCTGGTCGCCAGGACAGCGGCAGCCGCAGCGGGCGCTGCCACGGATGCCGTGGTCGCTACCAGCGTCGGGCGACGTCATGTTCTCGATGCACCTTCGCCCGACCGGCCGCCGCGAGAGGGTCGCGGCGAGCCTCGGCTTGTATTTTACCGACGACGCTCCAGAGGGCGCGCCGGTCACGCTCCGGCTGGGCCGGCAGGACATCGATATTCCCGCCGGTGCGGCGGAGCATGTGATCTCGAACCAGTACAGGCTGCCCATCGACGTCGAGCTCCACTCGGTGTACCCGCATGCCCATCACCTTGCTCGCGAGGTTCGAGCGTGGGCACTGCTTCCGGACGGCAACCGGCGCCCTCTGCTTCTGATTGCGGACTGGGACTTCAATTGGCAAGACGTGTATCGCTACGCAACTCCTGTCTCGCTGCCGGCTGGCTCCACTGTGCACATGCAGTACACCTACGACAACTCGGGCCACCGGGCACACGGAGACGCCCCGCCGCGGCGCGTCACCTACGGGCCGAACAGCTCCGACGAAATGGGTGATCTTGTGGCTGCAAGTAGTGGCACGCGAGCCCCAGTGCCCGCGCTACGTTGGTGGCCGACTTCGAGCGGAAGCTGCTGCCGGAGACCATCGTCGGCCTCGAGATTGATGTCTCGGAACAAGCCGGCGGACGTGGGCATTCACGACGAGCTGGGTCTGCTCTACCAGGAGAGCCGCGAGTTCGAACGCGCGGTCGCCCACTTTTCGGAATCGCTCCGCCTGAACCCACGATCGGCGGCCAGCCACAGCAATCTCGGGTCGGCATTGCTGAACCAAGGAAGGCTCGTGGAGGCCCGCCAGCACTTCCTGGACGCGATCCAACTGGATCAGGCCTACGCGACCGCACACTTCAACCTCGGGCTGGTCACCCACCTCGAGGGCCGGCTGGCCGAGGCCGTCAGCCACTATCGGACGGCGGTCCGGCTGCGCGCGGGCTATGCCGAAGCCCATCAGTTGCTCGGCACCGCGCTCGACTCGCTGGGCAACGTCGATGAGGCGATGCGCGAGTACCGGCGCGCCATCGCCGCGCAAGCCGACTGGCCGATTCCGCTGATCCAGCTGGCGTGGACGCTGGCAACGGCGCCAACATCCGATGCCACGGCGGCTCGCGAAGCGCTCTCGCTGGCCGAGCGCGCGGTGGCGCTGTCCACGCCGCCCTCGGCGGCGTCCCTCGACGCATGGGCGGCGGCGCTGGCGCGTCTCGGCCGATTCGAACAAGCGACTGCAGCCGCCAGTCAGGCGCGCGATGCCGCGACGAGAGCCGGGGATTCACGGCTTGCCGCGCTCATCGAGGCCCGATTGGAGCAGTATCGGCGCCGGGAACCCTTCGTGGTGCGCTGAGCCCGGTGCGGCTACTGCCGTTGATACGAAAACACGTGGTCGTTCTGACGATCGCTGTAGGCGACCGGAAGATATCCAACCGTCGGCTTCATCGGCGGCGGCGCAGGCACGTCGTTGTTGGAGAGCAGCACGCCGCCTGACCGCAGCATCGCCGCGATGTTGGCCGCGGCCAACCCCTGCTCGAAGGGCCCGTAGTACACGAACACGTTGGTGCCCACCACCAGGTCGAAGCGCTCGGCCTCGTCCAGCACCAGGCGCTCGGCGACGATGTCGAGGGCCTGCGGCGTCACCGCCAGAACGAACGCCGGGGTGACGCGGATCGCGCGAATCTCCGCATTCTCGCCCTCCGGCAGCCGCGCCGCAGAGGTCGGCGTGCCGATCTGATCGCCCATCCTCTGCCAGTACCCCCGCACCTCTGGCGTCCAGCGCTCGCCGCGCGGCAACGGCAGATGCAGGAGGTAGCCTTCTCCCGCCTGCGCGCGCGCGCGCGCCGTCACAAGGTGGTGGTTGACGCGCGGATTGAGGTCGAAGGTGGTGACTCGAAGCGTCTCCGGCTGTGACAAGCCAAGCCGGAGCAGCGAGTCGATGACGGCGAACGGCTGGATCGACTGCTGGGGATAGAAGTCGAGACCGTCCGCCTTGTTGATGAAATCCAGCCCCGGGCCGACGATCGCCACCCGGCGGATACCCCCGGCGCGGACGATTCCACCGGCTCGAAGCGCTGTCAACGCCATCTCGAGTGCGTGATCAACGAGCATCGAAGTATCGGACGAGAGGCCGCGGTCGCGGAAGATGGTGGAGTGGGCCTCGAGCTCAGCCGCCGCATTGCCGCCTCGACGGGCGTCGAGCAGCAGTCGATCCGTCCTCGCAAACTCCGCCCTGGCGCGGTCGCGCGCGCGAATCAGCAGGGTGCGAGCAGCGTCGAGGCCGGGTCGTGTGTCGAGGTCAATCCCCCGCCGGCGAAGCGTCTCGCGAACGAAGCTCAGGCGCTCGTCGTTGGGCCTTTGACGGCTCGCGGCAAGCAGGTCGTCCAGGCGCTGGTCCCCAATCTCACCGAGCGCGCGTGCGTCGTCGCCCGGCACGTCGCGAGGTCTCGCCGGCGGCAGTCGCGTGAACGACGTGCCAAACAGCCACAGGTTGACGAGGGAATCCTCGTCACCACGGTCAAGCCGCTCCTGCTGTCGTTGCCGATGCTCACTAAGCCAAGCCGGCCACGCGGTTGCCCGATCCGTCGCCGTCCTGCCGGCGAGCGTCGAAGGCAGATTGAGGCCGAACAGATCGATAACCGCGCGCGCGTCTTCGTAGGTCAGGTCGCGTCGGGCCGGAGCGGGGTCAAGTCCTTGCGGTGTCTGGAAAGCGGTCAGCAAATGCCCCGATCCCGTCGCAGCGACAAGGAACAGCGAAATCAGGAGCCGCCGTGGCACATCCCGCCCAGGCACGCGCCGATTATGCCAGCACTGCCTCTAGCGGTCATGAGGGAAGACCGCACCTGACCGTATGGTCAGCAGCGGAACTGACGTGCTATCGTGCGCCTGGTGAAAACTCCGAAGAAAGCCAAGACCACGCCGCCCGGGGCCCGTAGACAAACACAGCGATCTGCCACGAAAACGTCAACGCCACCCTCCTTGCGCAAGCGGGACATCCTCGAACGTGCTGCTCGTTTGATGCAGCACAAGGGCTATGACGGGATCTCGGCGCAGCAGATTGCCGATGCGCTGGAGTTCAGCAAAGCGAATTTCTTCTATCACGTCAAAACCAAGGAGGACTTGCTCTTTCAGATCTTCGTGGACACCCTGCAGTTCACGGTCAGGCGCATGGAAGAAGTGATGGCTCGCAACCAATCCCCCTCGGAGACACTGGCCGCGGTCATCGACGTGTACATGCAGTTGATGATCGACCACACGGCTGTGATGCAGGTGTGGTTTCGAGAGAAGGATCACTTGACGGCGAAACATCGCGCCGAAATAGAGCGATTGGAAGGGCGCATCAAGGCCGTCTTGGGTCCGTTTTACACCAAAGCGATTGGCTCTGGGGAGTTCCGAGACGTGGATCCCCAACTCGCGGCAGTGGCGATGTTCGGTATGTGTTTCGCCGTGACAAGGTGGCCCGAGCTCCAGAAACGTCTGACAGCTCGTAAGCTGACAGAAGGCATGCACGCGCTGGCGCTCGGCGCGATGCTGAGGCCCAAGAGTTGACAGGTAGAGAGCCAATCAAATCCAGCGGTGCCTAAGATTGGCGCGGAGGAACGGCATGCAGGTAGCTCGTTCGTTTGTCGGCATCCTCGTGTTGTGTGGGCTGATGAGTTCGACCCATGCGGGTGCGCAGACGCGAGAAAAGGGACCGTGGTGGCCGTCGCCGCACGGCGCGAAGGACCAGGCGGGGAACTCCAACTACATCACTGCCGAGAAGGTTCTCAAGTCACTGCGGATTCCGAAGACTGGCCAGGCCTACGAGCTGGGCCGGATCTACGAGGCGGAGATGCCGCAGTACGGTTATCGCCCCTACTTCCTTACGATCATCCCTGCGGCCACCCCTTTGAAGGAAGGGACGGGTGTCGCGCAGCAGGACTACTTCACCGGCTTTATCGGCCAGATGGGAACGCAGTTCGATGCGTTTGGCCATCAAGGGAAGACCGTTCGGATGGCCGATGGCAGCCTCAAGAACGTGTACTACAACGGCTTCACCCAGGAGGATTTGACCGGACGCAACCGCGGCGTCGGGGGACTGGAGGCGCTCGGCGTCGAACAGGTAAAGCCGATCATTACTCGCGGGATCCTCATCGACATCGCCGGCTACAAGGGGGTGGCGGCGCTCGAGAGCCGCTACGAGGTCACGCTCGCGGATGTGCGTGGCGCTCTAGCGAAACAGGGAGTGCGCGAAGACACCATCGAAGCCGGTGACGCCCTCCTGTTCAACTACGGCTGGGCCGTCCACTGGGGCAACCCGCAAAGTACAACGACGCGCGCTTCTTCGTCGGCGAGAACCAGGGCTCACCAGGCATCGGCGTCGAAGTGGCGCGATGGGCGGTGGAGAAGAAGGCGTCGATGGTCGGCGCCGACAGCTGCTGCGTGACGATCCAACCACCCGTGCGACCAGAACTAGGGAACGTGCACCACGAGCTTCTGTTTGGCGGCGTCATGATGCTGGAGAACATGGATCTGCGGGAGTTGGCGCGCGATCGCGTTTACGAGTTTCTGTACCTCAACCTGACGGAGCGCATTCGCGGCGCGACCGGATCGCCCGTTCGCCCGCTGGCCATCCGGTGACCCTCATGCGTAAGCTCCCCATCGACGGACAGTTCCCAATGAGACCGACGTCACGCGTGTGACGTCTCCCCAAGTTCGTGGGTCATCTCGCCGGCGTTCACAGGCAGCAGGACAACGTGCTGGACAGCGCGTAGAACTTGTCGTCACACGCTTTCGCTGTTTATCTGCTCAGAGTTTGTCAGTCGACGAGGCGTCGGCGACCGGAACCAGACGCTCAACGTCACGAGAGCGAGTGATTCAGGCGCAATTTCATGGGTCGACTGCGCTGCGACCCTCTGGCGTACAACGACTGACAACTCAGCCAAACAAATCGTTGTGATGTGGAGGTTATGGTGCGCCCTGCACGACTCGAACGTGCGACCTCCTGGTTCGTAGCCAGGCGAAACGAGGCAACTGGGGGCAGCTCGAGACCGCTGCCCTCAGGTTTTGCGGGCTCGTCTCACCGCTCGAGACCACCCAGGGCCACTGGAGACAATCGCGGTTTGTCTGCCGTTTGTCAGTCGAGCTGAGCCGTAGGTCCCAAGCGGGAGAGCGCCGACCCAAGGTGACTGACAGCTGAGGCGTGGCGGCCGACCTCGTCCAGGCGCATGTCGCTTACAGGAACTCGACGCGACTCGCCATCTCCTCGGCGGTGAGAACCTCGGCAATCAACATCGCGCCTCCGATGACCAGCGCTATGCCGGCATCGGGCGGCACGAAGAGAAGACCGGCGTGACGTAGGCCAGAGGCGTGCAGTCGCAGATGATCCGGATCGGAGGTAATCAGGACCCGGCCCTGCGCCAGCGCGAACGCCATCAGCGCGGCGTCCGAGGCCCCGAGCTGTCCGGCCTCGGCTGCAGTTGCGGCGTCGATTCCTCGCGCACGCAGACCGACGGCGACCGCCTTCGGTATGTGTTCGTCGCTGAGAAAGCTAGGCCTCGCCACGCAGCTCGCGGAGCTTCTGGTCCCGCAGAGATGGCGTGCGCGCCCGGAGTGCCTCGGCGAAGGCGCGGTCCTCGGTCATCCGCTCGTCGATCTCCTGCCGATGATCGAAGTAGTACGCGAGCGCCGCGTACACGTCAGCGAGGGTGAGACTGTACTCGACGGCGATTTCGTCCGCGCTCTTGCCCAGCCGCTCGTGTCGAATCGCGATGTCCTGCACCGTGATGCGACGATCGCGAATGCGCGGTTTGCCGCCTGCCGTGCCGGGCGTCAGCTCGATATGCTCGTCCAACGTTTTGCTCGACATCGTCGTATTGTAGCCTCGACGCGACCCGGCGGCGGTTGGCCGCTGGCCTTTCGACATTCTCGCCAGTGATTGGGGACGGCGGGACGCAAGGTCGTGCCCAGTCGTGCCAGCGCTGCATCGGATCGTACAATCGGGTGGACCAGAATCGCATCTCACGCATGCGAGCACTCCGATGGACGGAGCACGAACGACCGTCAACCAGCAGTCCCCGGCCGAGCTGAAGATCCGCCTCTTCCGCTCGCTGTTTCGGGGACGGGAGGACGTCTACCCCCGTCGCTTCGAGAGTCGGAAGACGGGCAAGTCTGGGTATGCCCCCGCCTGCGCGAACGAGTGGGTGCGGGGCATCTGCGAGAAGCCGCGCATCAAGTGCGCCGAGTGTCCACATCGTCGATTCCTGCCGGTGACCGACGACGTCATCCGCTGGCACCTATCGGGCGAGGATGCGCAACGCGAGCCGTTCGTCGCGGGCGTCTACCCGCTGCTCCTGGACGAAACGTGTTTCTTCCTGGCGGTCGATTTCGACAAAGCCAATTGGCAGGACGACGCCGCGGCCTTCCTTGCGGTGTGCCAACGGCTCGAACTCCCGGCCGCCTTGGAGCGGTCTCGATCCGGACGAGGTGGGCACGTCTGGCTCTTCTTCGAGCAGGCGATCCCAGCGGCGTTGGCTCGACGGCTCGGGTCGCATGTCCTCACTGAAACCATGGAAGGACGGCCGGACGTAGGTCTGGACTCCTACGACCGACTGTTCCCGAGCCAGGACACACTGCCGCAAGGCGGATTCGGCAACCTCATTGCGCTGCCTTTACAGAAGCGGCCACGGGACCGCGGCCATAGTGTCTTCTTGGACGAGCGGTTCGTGCCGTGGGGTGACCAGTGGGCGTTCCTCGCGAGCATCGTCAAAGTGGGGCGGGCGCACGTGGAGCATGTCGTACAGGAGGCCGAGCGTCGCGGCCGCATTCTCGGCGTTCGGTTGCCGCCACAGGAAGACGGCGAAGATGAGCCGTGGGCCACGCCGCCCTCGCGTCAGACCAGGGAACCCCCGATCGGGGGCGACCTTCCCTCGACGTTGGAGCTGGTCCTGGGGAACCAGATCTACATTGCCAAGGAAGGGCTGCATCCTGCGCTGCGCAACCGACTGCTTCGACTGGCTGCGTTCCAGAATCCGGAGTTCTACAAGGCTCAGGCGATGCGACTGTCGACCTACGACAAGCCTCGCGTCATTGCCTGCGCCGATGATCACCCTCACCACATCAGTCTTCCACGAGGCTGTCTCGACGAGGCGCTGGCAGACACTCGAGCGACTCGGCGTCCGGTCCACGGTTCGCGACGAACGCTACGCGGGTCGCCCCTTGGACGTGGTCTTTCAGGGGGAGCTGCGGCCCGAGCAACGACGCGCCGCCGAAGCCATGCTCGAACATGAGACGGGTGTACTGGCTGCCACCACCGCGTTCGGGAAGACCATCGTCGGCACCTGGCTGATTGCCAAGCGCGGCGTCAGTACGCTCGTGCTGGTGCACCGGCGCCAGCTGCTCGATCAATGGGTCGATCGACTGTCGACCTTCCTCGGCGTGCCAGCGAAGTCGATCGGGCGAATTGGAGGCGGTCGACACACGCCGACCGGGCTACTGGATGTCGCCGTGATTCAGAGCCTCGTCAGGAAAGGGGTCGTGGACGATCGCGTCGCCGACTACGGCCATCTGATCGTAGACGAGTGTCATCACCTCTCAGCGCACAGCTTCGAGCTGGCGGCGCGCCAGGCCAAGGCCCGGTTCGTTCTTGGGTTGTCGGCGACCGTGGCCCGAAAGGATGGCCACCACCCGATCGTCTTCATGCAATGCGGGCCGGTCCGTCACCGCGTGCACGCGCGGGTGCAGGCGGCCTCTCGCCCGTTCGAACACTTTGCCCTCGTGCAGCCCACCGCGTTTCAACCTGCCAGGGCACCCGAAGCGGACAGACGGGTAGAGTTCCAGACGTTGTATCAGGAGCTCGTCGCCGATGACGCTCGGAACCGACAGATCTGCGACGACGTCCTCGAATCGGTGAATGCTGGCCGGTCCCCGCTCGTGCTGACCGAGCGGAATGATCATCTTGACCGTCTCGAGCGCGAGCTCTCCACGAACATCCGACATCTGGTCGTTCTGCGCGCCGGCATGGGTAAGAAACAGCGCCAGGCCGTCAGCGATCGACTCGCGGCAATTCACCGCGACGAGCCCAGGGCCATCCTGGCGACAGGTAAGTACGTCGGCGAAGGTTTCGACGATCCACGGTTGGATACGCTGTTCCTCACGCTCCCGGTCTCCTGGCGCGGGACGATTGCGCAGTACGCCGGGCGGTTGCACCGGCTGTACGACGGGAAACGCGAGGTCCGCGTCTACGACTATGCGGATCTCAACGTTCCGATGCTAGCCCGTATGTTCGATCGCCGCTGTCGCGGCTATGAGGCCGTGGGCTACACGGTCCTGCTACCGGCCAGCGCGATTCCGGGCTGGCCTTCCGACGTCGTGCTGCCTTCCGATCCGGTCTGGAAACGTGATTACTCGGGAAGCGTCCGGAGACTTGTCCGTGACGGCGTGGACACGCCCCTCGCGAGTCTATTCGTTCACGCCGCTCTCGCGTTCCCGCCGGATGCGGACGGCGCGGGGCGGGCGCGGAGCGCAACGTGAGGCCTTCGTCTTCCGTCGGCTTGAGACGCTACCCGAAACCAAAGGGCGATTCTGCCTGAACGTCGCTCTCCCGATTCCGTTCGACGGCCAGAGCCGTCTGGAGGTCGATCTTCTGTGCGCCGATGCGCGCGTCGCGATCGAGCTGGACGGAGCCCAACATCTCTCGGACCCAATGGCCTACCGTCGGGATCGACGCAAAGACCAGCTCCTTCAGGAAAACGACTACGTCATCCTTCGCTTTCTTGCGGAGGACGTAGGCAAGGAACTGGACCTGGTGCTTGACACCATCCTGCGAACGCTCAGTCGCCGTGGCTCCCTCTGCATCGGCGGCGAGGCTCGTCAGCATCTTGCGGCGTCCATCGTGAACGTTGCCTTGCCTTGCGGCAGCATGCACCCACCGATGAGAGTCGGATGGTCTACTGGGCTGGTTGTGGCCACCCGCTTTCGCTCTTTATCTGCTCAGAGTTTGTCGGTCGACGACGCGTCGGCGACCGGAACCAGACGCTTACAGCATCGAGAAGATGCGATTCAGGCGCAATTTCGCGGATCAAGCGACGCTGCGACCCTCTGGCGTACAGCGACTGACAACTCAGCCAAACAACTCGTTTACTGTGTGAAGTTTATGGTGCGCCCTGCACGACTCGAACGTGCGACCTCCTGGTTCGTAGCCAGACGCTCTATCCAGCTGAGCTAAGGGCGCGAGGGGTGTGTATTGTGTTGTGCGCCCACTCCTGGCCGGGCCGCGGCGTGGGCAAAAGATGACTATATCACAGCGTTTTCTGCCCATTCCGGTCGACTGGGCCGGGCAGGGCACGATAACATCCAACTCATGAGTGAGATGGAAACGCGCCCGGTTCCGCTGAAGCCGGCCATGGTCGAGTTCCTCGACGAGGTGACCAAGGCCTACAAGCTTGAAGACGCTGGCAAGGCGATCCGGTGCCTGGTGAACTACGCCCGCGAGAACCCCGGCAAGCGCGACGAGATCTTCGGCGAGATGCGCTGCCTGGATTGTTAGGGAGCGACGTCTATACCCTGAGCACGTGGCAGTGGATCCCGCTGCCCGCGACCCGGTGTTCGCCTTCTTTTCCGACGCGTTCAATTTGGAGCGGATCACGCCGGACCTGCTGCGGTTCCGGGTGCTGACGCCGGCGCCGATTGCGATGCGGCCGGGCGCGCTCATCGACTACCGCCTGTCGCTGCGCGGCATCCCGATGCGGTGGCGGAGCCAGATCACGGAGTGGGACCCGCCCCACCGCTTCGCCGACACGCAACGCCGCGGGCCCTATCGTGAGTGGGACCACACCCACATCTTCGAAGACCGGGACGGTGGCACGTTCGTCCACGACATCGTCCGATATCGCTTGATTGGGCCGGACTTGCTGACCAGGGCGGTCAACGCGCTGCTGGTTGCCCCCGATACCAGGCGCATCTTCACCTTCCGCCACGCGGCGCTGGAGCGCGCGCTCGGCTTGGAGGGGCAGACACGCTCGGGCCCGGTGTCGATCGAGCGCGGCCACCTATAATCCGGGGGTGAGCCACCAGGAGCACCGGGCCCTGGCCCCGACCGCGGTTGCCTGCTTCGTTCTCACGGTCAGCGACACGCGCACCGAGCAGACCGACAAGAGCGGCCAGGCCATCCGCTCGATGCTGCAGGAGGCCGGACACACCGTCACCGGTCACGCCATCGTCCCCGACGATCCGGCGACGGTGACGGCCGCGATCCGCGAGCAACTGGCCGACCCGTCCACGCGCGCGGTCATCACCACCGGCGGCACCGGCATCACCTCCCGCGACGGCACCTTCGAGGCCGTGGACCAGCTGTTCGAGAAGCGCCTCGACGGCTTCGGCGAGCTGTTCCGGATGCTCAGCTTCGAGGACATCGGCCCGGCCGCAATGCTGAGCCGCGCCACCGCCGGCACCGTGGGCCGCGCCGTCGTGTTCATCCTGCCCGGCTCCGAGGCCGCGGTGCGGCTCGCCATGTCGCGCCTGATCGTTCCCGAGCTCGGCCACATCGCGCAGCAGCTCGCCAAATGACGATGCGGCCGTTCCAATCGACGATCTCGCTCGACGATGCGCGGGGCATCATCCGCAACGCGGTGCGGCCGATCGATCGCGTGGAACGCGTGGCGCTGGCCGAGAGCCGCGGCCGCGTGCTGGCGGCCACCGTCCATGCCACCGCCGACGTGCCGCCGTTCTCGCGCGCGGCGATGGACGGCTACGCTGTCATCGCCGCCGACCTGGCACACGCCTCACGCACCACGCCGGCGTCCCTGACGCGGATCGAGCGGGTCTACACCGGCCAGGTGCCGACACGAGCCGTGACGCCGGGCATGTGCGCGGAGGTGGCCACCGGGGCACCGATGCCGTCGGGCGCGGACGCAGTGGTGATGGTGGAGGAAACGGCGGACGGCGCGGGCGATGCCATCACCTTCCTGGCCGCCGCTCGAACGGGCCAGAACATCGGCCGGCAGGGGCAGGACATCCGCGCCGGTCAGACGGTGCTGGCGGCCGGTACCGAACTGAACGCCAGCCGCATCGGCGCCCTGGCCGCGGTGGGCCTGACCGGCGTGGAGGTGTACGCGCGCCCGCGGGTCGCCATCCTCTCGACTGGCAACGAGATCGCGGCGCCTGGCACGACGCTTGGTCCCGGCCAGCTCTATGACATCAACAGCTTCACCCTGTCCACGGTGGCGGCGGAGCACGGCTGCGTGCCGCTGGTGGTGCGGAACGCCGCCGACACCATCGACGACCTGACCCGCGCGATCGACGAGTGTCCGCCCCACGACGTGCTGGTGCTGAGCGGCGGCAGCTCGGTGGGCACGCGCGACCTGGTGCTCGACGTCCTGCGTGCCAAGGGCGAGGTGCTGTTTCACGGCATCGCGGTGAAGCCGGGCAAGCCGACCGCGTTCGGACGGATCGGCGCCTCTCTGGTGTTCGGCATGCCGGGCTATCCGACGTCGTGTCTGTCGAACGCCTACATCCTGCTGGCCCCGGCTTTGCGTCAGCTGGCGCGTCTCGCCGATCCGGTGCGGCCCGCGCTGCGGCTGCCCCTGGGCGAGCGAGTGGTGTCGGTGAGCGGCCGCCATCAGTTCTACACCGTCCGGATTGCCGACGGCCTGGCGATGCCCGCGTTCAAGGCCTCGGGCGACATCACCAGCATGTCGCAGGCCGACGGCTACATCGAGATCGACGCCGCCACCGAAGCGGTGGAGGCAGGCACCCTCGTGGACGTGAAGTTCTTCTAGGGAACCCCGACCGGGCGGGTCGATTCGTGCGTCCGGAAATAGTCCACAGTCGCGGCCAGGCCGGCGTCGAGCGTCACGGCGGGTGTCCAGCCCAGCTCCCGCCCTGCCTTCGCTGCATCGAGATAGATCGCCCGCGTCTCCCCTAGCTTCGGCGGCCCGTGGCGCGCCTCGTTCCGATAGGCCGTCAGGTCTTTCAAGCCGCGGTAGATCTCGTTCACCGATGTGCCACGGCCCGAGCCCAGGTTGAAGATCCCGTTGCGGCCGGCGGTGAGGGCCAGCAGGTTGGCTCGCGCGCAGTCGCCGACATAAACGAAATCCCGCAACTGTTCACCATCGCCGTTGATCACCACTGGATCACCGCGCAGCATCTGGCCAATGAAGATCGCCACCACGCCAGCCTCGCCGTGAGGGTCCTGCCGGGGGCCATAGACGTTGGCGTACCGCAGCACTGTGTAGTTCAAGCCGTAGTTGGCCTGATACATGAACAGATAGTGCTCGACCGTATGCTTGCTGGCGCCGTACTGGCAAATCGGGTTGACGGGATGGCTTTCGTCGCAGGGCAGGTACTCCGGCTCGCCGTACCGCCGCTCCACCGGTCGAGATGTAGACGATTCGCTTGACGCCAGCCGCCCTGGCGCATTCGAGGACGTTGATCGATCCCAGCACGTTCACGCTGGCGTCGAAGACGGGTTCGACGATCGAACGCCGCACATCCATCTGGGCGGCATGGTGGTTGACGAAATCGGGTTGCTCGGCTGCAAACAGCTCGGCCAGCCGGGAGTCGCGAATGTCCATCTGAACGAACGTCGCGCGCGGGTCGACGTTGGCGGCACGGCCCGTGGACAAATCGTCGACGACTACCACCTGGTAGTCCGCGTCCAGCAGTGCGTCGACGACGTGCGACGCAATGAACCCCGCACCACCAGTCACTCAGTATCCTTCATCCTGATCCCTCCGGCCTGTTCGCTTCGTCCCAGAGCGATTCTAATCCCTCGATGGCGCGAGAGTTCTTCGGCTACGATCGTCCGACTGGCGATGACGACTTCGAGAGGCAAGCCGATGGACACGAGCTCTACCCCGGCAACCAGCATTTCGGACAGCCTCTCTGAGGCGGCCCGCCTGCTGGCGTGGCTGCGCCAGACCGAAGAGACGGAAGGCACCATCACCGCGATCGGCGCTCGCCTGGCCGAGATTCTCGATGCAGGTGGCCGGTTGCTCACCTGCGGCAACGGCGGGTCGATGTGTGATGCGATGCATTTCGCGGAAGAGCTCTCGGGACAGTTTCGCGATCCGCGGCCAGCCGTCGCGGCATTGGCCATCAGTGATCCGTCGCACCTCACGTGTGTGGCGAATGACCACGGGTTCGAACGCGTGTTCGCGCGCGGCGTCGAGGCGTGGGGCACGAAAGGCGACGCTCTGGTCGTGTTCTCCACCTCGGGCAACAGCGCGAACGTGATTGCAGCGGTAGACACGGCGCGCGCGAGGGGTCTGTACACCATCGGACTGCTGGGGCGCGACGGCGGGTCGCTGGCTGGCCGGTGCGACGCGTCGATCGTCGTCCCGGGCATCACGTCGGACCGCATCCAGGAGATTCATATCAAGATCGTTCACCTGCTGATTGAACAGATCGAATTTCGACTGTTCAATCAGCAGTAGTCTCCAGTCTTCGGTCTTCGGTCTCCAGTCCTGCCAAGAACGCTCCACTGCCTTTCTGCCTTACGAGTTACAGTAGCGCCGCCTGGAGGTAGCCATGCGCATAGCAACGGCGATTGCGGTCGTGTGGGTCCTGGGGGCGGGCGCGGCGTTCGCCGCAGGGCGTGGTGATGCAAAGAAACCTGTCGCTGGTGATGGCGAAGACCATCGCCGAGGCGGCCATCGCCGAATGCGCGGCCAAAGGCTTCAACACGTCGGCCGCAGTGGTGGACCGGGCCGGGCAGCTGCTCGTGGCGCTGCGCAACGAGGCAGCGTCGATCCAGACGGTGGAGATGGCGCGGCGCAAAGCCTACACGGCCCGGATGTTTCGGACGCCGACGAGCGAATTTCAGAAGCGCACCGCGGCCGACCCGACGCTGCTGCCGCAGCGCGATGTGGCCGACATCCTGGCTCTTGGCGGCGGCATGCCAATCCAGATCGGCAACGATTTCATCGGCGGCGTCGGCAGCTCGGGCTCCAGCCAGGAGCAGGACGAGGCCTGCGCCAAGGCTGGCATCGCCAAGGTCGCTCACCTACTGAAATAGTGGCGGGCCGGTCAGCTCGGCAGGGCTGACGGTGGCGGTGCCGCGCTTGCCGACCACAACCGCCGCGGCGCGGTTGGCCAGCCGCACGGCGTCGGCCGGCAGGCAGCCGCCGGCGAGCGCCAGCGCGAACGCGGCCACCACCGTGTCACCGGCGCCACTCACGTCGAACACTTCCCTGGCCTCGGCGGCGGCCTCGACCGGCGCCGATCCGTCCTTGGGGAAGAACGTCATGCCGCGGGCACCAAGCGTCAGCAGCACGCCGGCAAGAAAGCGGTCGCGGACGCGGCCGCCCACCTGGCGCACGGCATCGGGCGTCGGGTCCGTGTCGCCCTCGCCGATCAGCGCCAGCGCCTCCTTCCAGTTGGGGGTCAGGTAGTCGCAGCCAGTGTAGGACGGTGCATGGCGCGGGCGCGGATCCACTACGACCTGGCGCCTCACCCCGGCGGCCGAGGTACGGACGTCGTCCAACGACGTCCTTGGTCAAGAGGCCCTTCGCGTAGTCGGACACCACGACGATGTCGGCTGACTCGACGAGCGTCCTCATCACACCCATCAACCGGTCTCGACACGAGGCGTCGATGTCCGCGGTGGTCTCGTAATCGATGCGCAGCAGCTGCTGCTGCCGGCTGATGACGCGCACCTTGCGCGTGGTCTCGCGGCCGTCGGAGAGCGCCTCGAGCCGGACACCCGCCTCGGTGCACAGCCGGCCCACCGTGTCGCCGGCCGCGTCCTTGCCCACCAATCCCACCAATGTGGCGTGCCCGCCCAGGCTGGCGACGTTGGCCGCGGTGTTGGCAGCGCCACCCAGCACAGCGTGCTGGCCGGTGAACCGGAGCACCGGCACCGGCGCCTCGGGCGAGACACGCGTTGCGTCGCCGTCCAGGTACTCGTCGAGGATGACGTCGCCGACTACCAGCACGCGCCGGCCGGCGATGCGCTCGAGCAGCGCCGGCAGAGGGGAAATCATCGAAAGGCCGCGGTCAGCCCGCTCAGCGGAAGCGCTGCTGCAGCGCCTGCAGCTCGGCGTCGCCCGGACACAGCTGCTCGAAGGGCAGCTCGATCAGCGGCGCCTCCACCGTGCCCGACTGCTCGTGCATGTCGGCGGAGTCGGCCGAGATATAGAGCAGCCCCGTCACCACTTCCCCTTTGCCCTGCGCCTCGCGGATGAACTGATAGGAGCGATCGCGGTCGGTGGGGTCGTAGTCCTCGGCTATCTTGCGCAGCGTCACCCAGCTGCCGTCGTGCATCATCACCTTCCGCAGCGTGCCCGACTGGTAGTCGGCGGTGATGGCGCTGGTCGGCGGCACGAAATCGGCGGCCACGATCTCCACGTTGTGCTCGCGCGTGTAGGCGTAGCTCTTGGTTGAACCCTCGTGGTCGTTGAAGGTCACGCACGGCGAGATCACGTCCACGAACGCGAAGCCCTTGTGCGTGAGGCCGGCCTTCAGGATCGGCACCAGCTGGGCCTTGTCGCCCGAGAACGTCCGCGCGACGAAGGTCGCGCCGAGCGTCAGCGCCAGCAGCGCGCCGTCGATCGGCTCCATCGAGTTGGCCTCGCCCTTCTTGCTGGTGGAGCCCTTGTCGGCCGCGGCGGAGAACTGGCCCTTGGTCAGGCCGTAGACGCCGTTGTTCTCGAGGATGTAGAGCAGGTTCACGTTGCGGCGGATGGCGTGGGACATCTGTCCCAGGCCGATCGACAGCGAGTCGCCGTCGCCCGAGATGCCGATGAAGATCAGGTCGCCGTTGGCGGCGTTGGCGCCGGTGGCCAGCGCCGGCATGCGCCCGTGCACGCCGTTGAAGCCGTGGGCGTCGCGCAGGAAATACGCCGGGGTCTTCGACGAGCAGCCGATCCCCGACAGCTTGGCGACGCGGTGCGGCGGAATCGCCAGCTCCCAGAACGCCTGCACGATGGCGGCGGTCACCGAGTCGTGGCCGCAGCCGGCGCACAGCGTCGTGATCGAGCCTTCGTAGTCGCGCCGGGTCAGCCCGACGGCGTTCTTCTGCAGCGCCGGGTGGTGGACCTTGGGCTTGGGGATATAGGTCATGCCGCCTTCTCCAGCTTGGCCTTCACGCCGGTGATGACGTGGTGGGCGCTCATCGGGAACCCGCCGTAGTAGCGCACCGACTCCAGCTTGCCCATGTTGACGCCGGTCTCGAGCACGATCAGGCTGCGCAGCTGCGCGTCGCGGTTCTGCTCCACCACGAACGTGACGTCGTGCGAGTCCACGAACGCCGCCACGTCCTCGCCGAACGGGAACCCGCGCACCCGCATGAAGTCGATCGGCACGCCGTCCTTGGCCAGGATGTCCAGCGCCTCGATGCAGGCCGCATGACAGCCGCCGACCGTGATGAGCCCCATCTTCGCGCCGGCAGCCTTGCGCACGACCGGCTGCGGCACCGCCTTCGCGGCCCGCTGAATCTTGCGATCGATCCGGTCCAGCACTTCCGTGTACTCGACGTCGTCCTCGGTGTAGCCGGCGTACTTGTTGTGCCCCGATCCGCGCGTGAAGTAGGCACCCTTCGGGTGCACGCCGGGCAGCGTGCGGTATGGAATGCCGTCGCCGTCCACGTCCAGGTAGCGGTAGAACGTCTTCGCCTTCTCCAGTTCCTCGGCCGACAGCACCTTGCCGCGATCGGGACGATACGCGTCGTCCCACTTCAGCTTCGGCACAATCCAGTCGTTCATGCCGATGTCCAGGTCGCTCAGCACGAAGACCGGGGTCTGGAAGCGCTCGGCGAGGTCGAACGACGCGACCGCCATCTCGAACGCTTCCCTCGGGTCGGCGGGATACAGGCAGATGTGCCGCGTGTCGCCGTGCGACGCGTAGGCGCACATCATCAGGTCGCCCTGCTGCGTGCGCGTGGGCATGCCGGTGGAGGGCCCGGTGCGCTGCACGTCGAAGATGACCGCCGGGATTTCCGTGAAGTAGGCCAGGCCGATGAACTCGTTCATCAGCGAGATGCCGGGGCCCGCCGTCGGCGTGAACGCCCGCGCGCCGGCCCACCCGGCGCCGATCACCACGCCCACCGCGGCCAGCTCGTCCTCGGCCTGCACCACCGCGAAGCGGTTCTTCTTCGTCTCCGGATCGATGCGGTACTTCTGGCAGAAGCCGCGGAAGGCCTCCATCAGCGAGGTCGCCGGCGTGATCGGATACCAGGCACCGACGGTCGCGCCGGCGTAGACGCAGCCCAGGCCGGCGGCGGTATTGCCGTCGATCAGGATCGAGTCCTTGGTGGCGTCCATGCGCTCGAGGTGAATCGGCAGCGGGCAGGCGAAGTTGGCCTTGGCGTAGTCGTAGCCCAGGTCCACGGCCTTCCGGTTCGAGTCCATCAGCGCCGGCTTGCGGCCGAACTTTTCCTGCAGCAGCTCGCGGAGGACGTCGGTGTCCATCTCGAGCAGCGCCGCCAGCGCGCCGGCGTAGGCGATGTTCTTCATCAGGATGCGCTCGCGCACGCCCTTGAAGGCGGCGTTGCACATCTCGGCCAGGGGCACGCCCACGTAGGTTACGTCGGGCCGCCGCAGCTTGTCGTCGAGCGGCCACGTCGAGTCGTAGAGCAGCCAGCCGCCGGCGCGCACCTCGGCGACGTCCTTCTGATAGGTCGCGGCGTTCAACGCCACCATCAGGTCGAACTCGGGCGTCCGCGCGGAGTAGCCGTGCTTGTTGACCCGGATCTCGTACCAGGTCGGCAGACCCTGGATGTTCGAGGGGAAGACGTTCTTGCCCGTCACCGGCACGCCCATGCGGAAGATGGCCTGCATGATCAGGCCGTTGGCCGACGCCGAGCCGGTGCCGTTGGCGGTGGCGATCTTGAACGCGAAGTCGTTGACGCGATTCATGCTGATTGGGTCTCACGCTAGACACCCACCAAGGTCGGCGCTGCCGGCGTAAGGGATGTCGATCACGAACTTGCGCATGTCCCAGGCGTAGGTGGGGCACCGCTCGGCGCACAGGCCGCAGTGCACGCAGACGTTCTCGTCCTTCACCATCACGCGCCCGGTCTGCTTCAACGACCCCGACACGAACAGCGCCTGATCGAGTGTCGCGCGCCGGCGCCGCCAGGCGTCCGCGCAGGTCCGCCTCGTCGCCGTTGGGCACGATGCTCAAGCAATCGACCGGGCAGATGTCCAGGCACGCGTCGCACTCGATGCACAGCGAGTCGGTGAAGTGGGTCTGGATGTCGCAGTTCAGGCAGCGCTGCACTTCGGCCGCGGTCTGTTCGGCCGTGAACCCGATCTCCACCTCGGTGTTGAGGCTCTTGAAGCGCGCCACCAGGTCCACGTGCACCATCTTCTGGCGCTTGCTGCCGTCGTAGTCGTTGTCGTAGGCCCACTCGTGCAGGCCCATCTTGGTGCTGGTCAGCGTCATCCCCTCGGCGGGACGCTCGGTGACCGGCACGCCCTGGCAGTAGTTGTGGATCGAGATCGCGGCCTGGTGCCCGTGCTCGACCGCCCAGATGATGTTGGCCGGGCCGAACGCCGCGTCGCCGCCGAAGAACACGCCGGGGCGCGTGGACATGAAGGTGGTCTTGTCCACCACCGGCATGTCCCACTTGCCGAAGTCCAGGCCGATGTCGCGCTCGATCCACGGGAACGAGTTGTCCTGGCCGATCGCCAGCACCACGGTGTCGCAGGGGATGATCTCGCGGCCGATCACTTCCTGTTTCAAGCCGCCGCTGGTCTCGGTGGAGCGGAACCTGTCGAACTCCATCCCGGTCAGGACGCCGTTCTCGATCACGAAGCGGATCGGCTGCAGGTTCTCCAGGATCTCGACCTGCTCTTCCTCGGCGTCCTCCAGCTCCCAGGCCGACGCCTTGAAGTACTTGCGCGTCTTGCGCGCGATCACCTTGACGTCGGTCGCGCCGAGGCGCTTGGCCGAGCGGCAGCAGTCCATCGCGGTGTTGCCGACGCCGATGATGAGGACGCGCTTGCCCACCGACTCGACGTGGCCGAAGTGGATCGATTCCAGCCACTCGATGCCGATGAACACCTGGTCGCTGTCGTGGCGGCCCGGGATCTCCAGCTCCTTGCCCTTGGGCGCGCCGCTGCCGACGAACACCGCGTCGTAGCCGCCGGTGTCGAGCAGCGTCTTCAGGCTCTCGACCGGCGAGTTGTAGCGGACGTCCACGCCCATGTCGACGATGTAGCCGATCTCCTCGTCCAGCACCTGTTCGGGCAGCCGGAACGACGGGATGTTGATGCGCATCAGGCCGCCGGCGCGCGGCGCCTTCTCGAAGACCGTGACCTCGTAGCCGAGCGGCATCAGGTCGTTGGCGACGGTCAGCGAGGCCGGGCCGGCGCCGACGAGCGCCACCTTCTTGCCGTTCTTCTGTTCGGGGGCCCGCGGCAGCAGGTGCTTGACCTCGCCGCGATGGTCGGCGGCGACGCGCTTCAACCGGCAGATCGCCACCGGCTTGTCCTCGACGCGGCCGCGGCGGCAGGCCGGCTCGCACGGGCGGTCGCAGGTGCGGCCGAGGATGCCGGGAAAGACGTTCGAGTCGCGGTTCACCATGTAGGCTTCGGTGAACCGGCCCTGGGCGATCAGGCGGATGTATTCGGGAACGTTCGTGTGGGCCGGGCAGGCCCACTGGCAGTCAACGACTTTGTGAAAGTAGCTGGGGTTCCCGACGTTGGTTGGCTGCATCAACCCTTTATTATAAGGCCGCGATTCGGTCGAGCGGTCCGACGCGGCTTCGGGCTTCGGGCTTCAGGCCTCATTGACTGGAGCCCGTGAGCCTGTAGCCCGGAGCCCCTCGATCTACAACGATTTGTTCACTTCTGCCCAGTTCACCACATTCCACCACGCGCCGATGTAGTCGGGCCGTTTGTTCTGGTACTTCAAGTAGTAGGCGTGCTCCCAGACGTCCAGGCCGAGGATGGCCTTCTTGCCTTCCATCAGCGGGTTGTCCTGGTTGGGCGTGCTGGTTATGGACAGCTTCGATCCATCCACCAGCAGCCACACCCAGCCGCTGCCGAAGCGGCCGGTGCCGGCCTTGGCCCACTGCTCCTTGAAGGCGTCGAACCCGCCGAACGACCCGGTGATGGCGTCGCCGATCTTGCCGGTCGGCGCCCCGCCGGCGTTGGGCGCCATCCACTTCCAGAACATGCTGTGGTTCCAGTGCCCGCCGCCGTTGTTGCGCACGGCCGTGCGGACGTCCTCGGGCACCGAGCCGATCTCGCGGCACAGGTCCTCGATCGACTTCGACTGCAGCGCGGCGTGCTTCTCCAGCGCCGCGTTCAGGTTCGTCACGTAGGCCTGATGGTGCTTGCCGTGGTGAATCTGCATGGTCTGCGCGTCGATGTGCGGCTCGAGCGCGGCGAAGTCGTAGGGCAGCTTGGGCAGTTCGTGAGCCATGAGGCCTCCTGGAGGAATCTTAGATCGGCTCCGGCTCCGGGCTCCAGGCTCCGGAGACTCCAGGCCCGACTGAAGACCGGAGACTGCGCTTCTAGTGGATCGAAAGCATCCGGTCCAGCGCAACTCTATTCCAATGCTTCTGCTCTTCCGGAACTGAGACGCGGTTGTGGACGCGGCCGTCGTTCAGCTCATCGAGAATCCACAAGAGGTGGTTCGGCGAGACGCGGAACATGGTCGAGCACAGGCAGCCGAACTTGTCGAGCGACAGCACGGTGCGGTCGGGCGCCAGCTGATTGGCCAGCCGGTTCACCAGGTGCACTTCGGTGCCCACGGCCCAGGTGGAGCCAACCGGGCCGTTGCTGACCGTCTTGATGATGTATTCCGTGCTGCCGCTGTCGTCGGCTTCCTGGACCACGTCCCACGCCACCTCCGGGTGCACGATCACGCGCACGCCGGGATGCTGGGCGCGGATGGCCTTGATCTGCGACACCGAGAAGCGCTCGTGCACCGAGCAGTGGCCCTTCCACAGCAGCATCCGGGCCGTGGACGCCTGCGGGCGCGTCAGGCCGCCGAAGGGCTCGTGCGGATCCCACACCTGCATCTGGTCCAGCGGAACGCCCATCTTGTAGGCGGTGTTCCGGCCCAGGTGCTGATCCGGGAGGAACAGCACGCGCTCGCCGCGCTCGAACGCCCAGCGCAGCGTGGCGGCCGCGTTCGACGACGTGCACACGGTGCCGCCGCGCTCGCCGACGAACGCTTTGATGGACGCCGCCGAGTTGATGTAGGTCACGGGCACCACCCCGGTGACGCCCATCTGCATCAGCTCGTCCCAGCAGGTCTCCAGCTGATCCGGTGCCGCCATGTCGGCCATCGAACAGCCGGCCGCCAGGTCGGGCAGGATCACCTGCTGGTGCGGCGCGCACAGCACGTCGGCGCTCTCCGCCATGAAGTGGACGCCGCAGAACACGATGTACTCCGCGTCCGGACGATTGGCGATCTGTCGCGCGAGCCGGAACGAATCGCCGGTGTAGTCGGCGAACTTGATCACCTCGTCGCGCTGATAGTGATGCCCCAGGATGACGAGCTTCGATCCCAGGCGCGCTTTCGCCGCCGTGATGCGGGCATCCATCTCGTCGTCCGACAGCGCCAGGTACTGCTCCGGCAGCGGCTGGCGTTCGGAGAGGTGCTGCTTCTCGTGCTCGGTCAGCAGCGGAATGATGGTCGGCATCGGCGCGCTCGCTCCTTCGCGTCGGAGGGTCGAACCGGCCCTCCTTGTGAAAGATTTCGCAAAGTCCAGAAAATCAAAAGGCCCAAACCCCCCGTCGGGCTTTTGCCCTGGGAGCGTTGGACCTGAACTGATTATAGATGATCCACGCCGCCGTCAACGAACGCGGGCGGAGGCGCTCCGGCGGCGTCAGCTGGCGGCCGATGCGCGAGGCCTGGGCGGCCGCTGAGCTGGGGGCGTTCACGACGTTGTAGAAGGTGTCGCGCTCGTAGGGTTCGCGTCCGGTGGCGCGCACCAGCCGCGTCAGCGCCGACGTGGTCATGCCCTCCGGCGTCGGCGAGCCGGCCATGTGGTAGATCTTCTCTTCCTGCACGGTTCCGTCCAGGTCGTCCACGCCAAACCACAGCGACTGCTGCGCCAGCTCGAGCCCGGTGGCGATCCAGAACGCCTTGATGTGCGGGATGTTGTCGAGCATCAGCCGCGACACCGCGTGCACCTTCAGCGTGTCGGTGCCGGTCGGCGCCGGCAGCTTGCGCATCTGGTTGTTGTCGGGGTGGAACGCCAGCGGGATGAACGCCTGGAAGCCGCCGGAAACGTCCTGCTGCGCGCGCGCGCGCAGCATGTGATCGACGCGCTCCTCCATCGTCTCGATGTGGCCGTAGAGCATCGTGACGTTGGTGCGCATGCCCATGCGGTGGGCGCTGCCGTGAATCGCCAGGTAGCGATCGGCGTCCGCCTTGTCGGGGCTGATCTTCTTGCGCACGCGCGGCGCGAAGATCTCGGCGCCGCCGCCCGGCAGCGAGTCGAGCCCGGCCGCCATCAGCTCGACCAGCACCTGCTCGTCGGTCATCTTGTAGAGATCGGCGAAGTAGGCGATCTCGACCGCGGTGAAGCACTTCAGGTGGATCGACGGGCGGATCTGCTTGAAGCCGCGCAGCAGGTCCGTGTAGTAGCTGAACGGCAGGTGCGGGTTGAGGCCGTTGACGACGTGCACCTCGGTCAGCGGCTGGTTGCCGCGCTGCCG
This sequence comes from uncultured Acidobacteriota bacterium, assembly GCA_963713655.1. Taxonomy (GTDB): domain Bacteria; phylum Acidobacteriota; class Vicinamibacteria; order Vicinamibacterales; family UBA2999; genus CAWEBF01. The sequence continues at coordinate 327,126 of CAVQMT010000015.1, read as the reverse complement.
CAGCTTGTCCCACGCCTGCTCGAGCGACATCGTGTAGGCCTGGGGCATGCCCGCTTCGAGCCGCGAGAAGGAGCAGAAGAGACACGTGGCCTCGCAGACGTTGGTGGTCTCGAGCCGCAGGTTGTAGTTGAAGTAGGTGCGGGCGCCGTGCAGCCGCTCGCGCTCGCGGTTGGCCAGGTAGCCCACCGCCAGCAGATCGGCGCACTCGAACAGGCGGACGCCGTCGTCGAGGGCCAGCCGCTCCTGTGCCCGCAGTTTGTCGTCGATCTCGGCCAATCCGGCCGCGTGAAGGCGTGCTCGCACGGGGTCTTCGGCGATCTTAGCGTGCTATACTCCGCGTCACAACGACACCGCCGAACGAACGGGGAAGTGGGTGCAAAGCCCACGCGGTCCCGCCACTGTAAGCGGAAGGAAGTCGGTCGAGTTCCCTTCCGCGAGCCAGGAGACCTTTCGTTCGGTGCCTGTCCCTTACTCCGGCGCGAAGGACGCCGGGAGGAGACATGTCACTCGCCACCCATCACCTCTCGTACGTCTACCGGCGTCGCCGCACGCGGCCGGTCGTGGCCGTGGACGATGTCAGCGTCTCGATTGCCAGCGGATCGCTGACCGGGCTGCTGGGCCCGAACGGCTGCGGCAAGACCACGCTGCTCCGCCTGCTGTCGGGCGTCGAACGGCCGGCCAGCGGATCGGTCGCGCTCGACGGCCGGGACGTCGCCGCATTCGGCCGGCGCCCGCTGGCCCGGCGCATCGCCGTCGTGCCCCAGGAGACGCACCCGGCGTTCGACTACCCGGTGCTCGACATGGTGCTGATGGGCCGCCACCCGCATCTGGGGACGTTCGAGTTCGAGGGCCCCCACGATCACCAGATCGCGAAAGAGGCGCTCGAGGCCACCAACACCTGGCACCTGGCGGACCGTCCGTTCTCGGCGTTGAGCGGCGGCGAGAAGCAGCGGGTCGTGATCGCGAGCGCGCTGGCGCAGGCGGCCGACATCCTGCTGCTCGACGAGCCGACCGCGTCGCTCGACCTCGGCGCGCAGCTCGACGTCGCCGCGCTGCTGCAGAAGCTGCACCGCGAGCGCGCGGTCACGATCGTGATGGCGACGCACGACCTGAACTTCGCGGCCTCGGTGTGCGACACGCTGGTGCTGATGAAAGGCGGGCGCGTGCTGGCCCACGGACCGACCGCGAACGTGTTGACGGCCGGCTACGTACGCGAGCTGTACGGGGTGGACGTGGACGTGCTGTTCAACGAGCACGCCCGGCACCTGACGGTGGTCGGCCCGAGGCGCCCGCAATGACGTCCTCGCAGCCCGCGGCGGTGGTGACGGCAGCCGCCCCGGCGCCGGCCAGGCCGCTGCGCGCGCGCTTCGTCGGAACGATGCTGGGGTTCGGCGCGCTGGCCGTCCTGGTGTGCGCCGTGGCACCGCTCGTCGGCACGACGACGATCAGCCTCGGGCGCGCCTTCGATCGCTCGATTCCCTTCCAGGACAACGTCGACGCGCAGATCTTCTTCGTCGCGCGCCTGCCTCGAGTCGTCGCCGGGGCACTCGTGGGCGCGGCCCTGGCGGTCGCGGGCGTCGTGTTCCAGGCGCTGCTGCGCAACCCGCTGGCGACGCCGTTCACCCTGGGCGTCTCGGCCGGCGCCTCGCTGGGCGCGATGACCGTGATCATTTTCGGCGGGTTCGCGGCGGTCGGCCCGTGGTCGCCGGTGCCGATCGCCAGCCTGGTCGGAGCGGGCGCCGCTTCCGCGCTCGTCTACCTGCTGGCCACGTCGCCGGGACGGGCGATGTCCACCACGGTGCTGCTGCTCGCGGGCGTGACGCTGAACGCGTTCCTCTCGGCGCTGATTCTGTTCGCGCAATACCTTGCCGACTTCGCGGAGGTCTATCGCGCCGCGCGGTGGCTGATGGGCGATCTGGACGTCGGCGGCTTCGACCCGATTCTGGGGGCGCTGCCGCTGCTCCTCGCCTCCTTCGTCGGCTTCGCCACGCTGCCGTCGTCGCTCAACCTGCTGAGCGTCGGCTCCGATCTGGCCGCATCGCGCGGCGTGGATGTGGCCCGGACGCAGCGCCGGGCCTTCGTCAGCGCCTCGCTGGCGACCAGCGCGGCGGTGGCGGTGGCCGGCCCGATCGGTTTCGTCGGCATCATCGTGCCGCACCTGGTCCGGCTGCTGGTGGGCGCGGATCACCGCGTGCTGCTGCCAGCATCGGCATTCTTCGGTGCGGCGTTCCTGGTGCTCTGCGACCTGGGCGCACGGACACTGCTGGCGCCGGTGGAGATCCCGGTGGGTGTCGTGACAGCGTTGATTGGAGGACCTTTCTTCTTATGGCTGCTCGTCCGGCACGCCTGATCGCCACCCTCCGGTGGGTGCTCGTGCTCGCGGTCCTGAGCGGCGCGGCACGCTCCGCCCACGCCCAATCCGCTCAACCCGCTTCGCGCATCGTGTCGCTGGTGCCCGCGGTCACCGAGATCCTGTTTGCGGTTGGCGCGGGACCGCAGGTGGTGGCGGTGAGCAGCTTCGACAAGTTTCCGCCGGCGGTCGAGAAGCTGACTCGCGTCGGGGCACTGCTCAACCCCGACACCGAGCGCATCCTGTCGCTGCGGCCGAATCTGGTGATCGTCTACGGGTCGCAGGCGGAGCTGCTCGCCCAGTTCAAGCAGGCGGGCATCCCGGTTTTCGTCTATCGCCACGGCGGGCTCTCCGACACGCTCGACTCGATCACCGCCATCGGCGCGGCGACCGGGCACGCCGCCGGTGCCGCAACGGTGGTCGCCGGCTTGCGCGCCAGGCTGGACGTGCTTCGGCGCCGAGTCGCGGGGCGCCCCAAGCCGCGCACGCTGCTCGTCATCTCACGCGAGCCGGGCACCCTGCGCGGACTCTACGCCAGCGGCGGCATCGGCTTCCTGCACGACCTGCTGGAGTTGGCCGGGGGCAGCAACGTGTTCGCCGACGTTCGCGAAGAGTCGGTGCAGCCGTCTCAGGAGACGCTGCTGACCAGGCGGCCCGACGTCGTGGTGGAGCTGCACCCAAGGCCAGAGCTGGCCGACGCCGCCGAGGCGCGGCGCGCCTGGTCGCCGCTGGTCTCGGTGCCGGCCGTCCGCGCCAACCGCGTGCACCCGCTGGGCGGCGCCTATCTGGTGACCGCCGGCCCCCGTCTTGGGGATGCGGCCGAGTCAATCGGCCGCGCCTTGCACCCCGAAGCTTTCAAGTGAAGACCTTGCTGTCCTGGAGCTCCGGCAAGGACAGCGCATGGGCGCTGCACGTGCTGCAGCAACAGCACCCCGGCTCCGTCGCGGGACTGCTGACGACGATCAACGAGGCGGTGCAGCGCGTCGCCATGCACGCCGTGCGGCGGGACGTGCTCGAGGCGCAGGCCCGGGCCGCGGGTCAGCCGCTTCGGATCGTAGCGATTCCCGATCCGTGCTCGAACGAGGAATACGAAGCGCGCATGCGGGTGTGCGTCGCCGACGCCGTCGCGGAGGGATTCACCCACATGGCGTTCGGCGATCTGTTTCTCGAAGACGTGCGGCGCTACCGCGAGACGCTGCTCGCGAACACCGGACTGAGTCCGCTGTTTCCGTTGTGGCAGCTGCCGACGCCGCAGCTGGCCGCGGCCATGATCGTCGGCGGCCTGCGTGCACGTGTCGCCTGCGTGGACACGCGGATCCTCGATTCGACGCTGGCCGGTCGCGAGTTCGACGCATCGCTGCTCGCCGCGCTTCCGGCCAGCGTGGACCCGTGCGGCGAGAACGGCGAGTTCCATACCTGTGTCTACGACGGTCCGATGTTCACGGGCGCTATCCCGATCGAGACCGGCGAGATGGTGACGCGCGAGCCGTTCGCCTGGCGTGACTTCGCGAGGGCGCCGGCCGGCGCCGGCGCGTGAGCATGCCCGATCCCTATCCGCAGCGGATTGTCTGCCTGACCGAGGAGACGACGGAGACGCTGTATCTGCTGGGCGAAGGCGACCGCGTGGTCGGCGTCTCCGGCTACACCGTGCGGCCACCCGAGGCGCGGCACAAGCCGCGGGTGTCGGCCTTCATCAACGCCCGCTTCGACAAGATCGAACAGCTCCACCCCGACCTGATCCTCGGCTTCTCGGACCTCCAGGCCGACATCGCGGCCGAGCTGGTACGGCGCGGCCATCCAGTGATGGTGTTCAACCAGCGCAGCGTGCCGGAGATCCTGCAGATGATCAGAATCGTCGGCGGGCTGGTGGGGCGCACCGAGCGCGCACAGACCCTGGTCGCCGATCTCGAGCGGGGGCTCGCCGGCGCGCGCGCCCGGACGTCACAGCTGGCGGTGCGGCCGCGCGTCTTCTTCGAGGAGTGGGACGCGCCGCTGATCTCGGGGATCCGCTGGGTGGAGGAGCTGGTCGAGATCGCGGGCGGCGACACGATCTTTCCCGAGTTGCGCGACGCCAAGCTCGGGAAAGATCGCATCGTCGACCCCGCCGAAGTGGCGCGACGGGCGCCGGACGTGATCGTGGCCTCGTGGTGCGGCAAGGCGGTGCGCAAGGAGCGCATTCGCGCGCGGCCGGGGTGGCAGGACGTGCCCGCCGTCCGCCGCGAGCAGATCTACGAGATCAAGTCGGCGCTCATCCTGCAGCCCGGCCCGGCGGCGCTCACCGACGGGCTGCGCCAGCTGCAGGACGCGATCAGCGCCGCCGCCGCTATCTGATCCGGCCAGTGGGCGGAGCGGTCAACCCACGCGGCGTCAGGAACCGAAGCATGTCCTGGTGGGTCGGCGCGCTGGAGGGCAGCGGCCGGCGGTCGAGCGACTCCTCCTTTGTGATCAGGACGAGGGGCGGCGCCAGCGCGTAGACGTCCACGAAGAACCTGAGGTTCAGGCCGTCTTGCGATTGGCGCGACGACTCTGTGCGCAGGCGGCGCTGAATCCGCGACAGGTCCACCGGGAGCTGGTTGACGTCCACTTCGGCCGGCTGAGCCGCAGCGGGGGCAGGCGCGGCCCGATTGGCCGCAGGCTCCTGGGCTGCCGTCACCGAAGTGAGGCTGAGCACGAACGCCGTTGAGAGCGCGATTGCTGTGCTCCGCATGAGTTCCCCCTTCAGACGCCTCCGGGGAGCGCTTGGCTCTGCTATCTACTACTCCTGATTATCCTTCCATTCTTCGTACCAGGCCATCTGGATAGCCTCGAGCTTGGGCTCGTTCGAGGTCTTCGGATCGTCATCGAAACCGCCGAGCCCCATGACTTTCTCTCGCAGGTCCGTGAACCGGACCGTCAGCGGGTCGATGGAGGGGAACTGCTCGAACAGCGCGATGCCGATGTCTTCCGAATCGGTCCACTTCACGGCCGAGCCTCCGTCTTCTCGTCCTTGGCCTCCGACTTGCCGAGCTGGATGGCGCCGCCCTCTTGAACGTAGTTGCGGGTGTACATCGGGAACTCCACGACCACGTCGCCCTTGATCACGGCCTGGCAGCCCAGCCGCGACGAGGTCGTCAGATCCCATGCCGTGTCGAGCCGGTCGGCCTCGTTGTCTTCCATGTCGCTGAGGTTGGCCATCCCCTCGCGCACGATGAGGTGGCACGTGGTGCAGGCACAGCTGCCGCCGCACGCGTGCTCGAGCGGCACGTTGTGGTTCATCGCCACGTCGAGGAACGATTCGGGCAAGCCGTGGTGCTGGTACTCCAGCTTGCCGTGCTCGAACTCGACCGTCGTCTTCTGGCCGTCCTTGATGAAAGTGACCTTTGGCATCAGACGCTGTCCACGCTCTTTCCCGCCAGCGCCTCTTTGAGGCTGCGGTTCATCATCACCTCGGCGAGATGCCTGGTGGCGTCGTTCAACTCATGCGTCAGCCGGCCGATGGCGTCGCGATCGGTGCCGGCCATCGCCTGCTTCAGCGCGGCCAGCGCCTTGTCGATCGCCGCGCGCTCCGCCGGCGACACCTCGGCGCCGACCAGGGTCTCGAAGTCGGTGCGGCGGAGCGACTTCTCCGTGGCCTGCACCACCGATTCGGCCTCGTTCCTCGCGTCGATCAGCAGCCGCGCGTCGAAGTCGGCCTCCGCATGCTCGAACGACTCGATCAGCATGCGCTCCACTTCCTCGTCGGTCAGGCCGTAGGACGGGGTGACGTCGATCGCCTGCTCGACCCCGGTGCGCAGCTCGCGCGCCGCCACGCTCAGGATGCCGTTGGCGTCGATCTGGAACCGCACCTCGATCCGCGGCAGCCCGGCCGGCATCGGCGGGATCCCGCGCAGGCGGAAGCGCGCCAGCGAACGGCAGTCGGCCGCCAGCTCGCGCTCGCCCTGCAGCACGTGCACGTCCACGGCGGTCTGGTTGTCCACGCCGGTGGTGAACATCTCGCGGCCGCTCGCCGGAATGGTGGAGTTGCGGAGGATGATCTTCGACGTCACGCCGCCCAGCGTCTCGATGCCGAGCGACAGCGGCGTCACGTCCAGCAGCAGCATCTCCCGCCGGCCGCTGATCAGGATGTCGGCCTGCACGGCCGCGCCGACGGCCACCACTTCGTCGGGGTTGACGTCGCTGTGCGGCTTGCGCCCGAACAGCTCCTCGACGCGCTGCCGCACCAGCGGCACGCGCGTCGATCCGCCGACGAGCACCACCTCGTCCACCTGCCCCGGCGACAGGCTGGCGTCGGCCAGCGCCTGCCGCACGGTGGCGATCGTGCGATCGACCAGCGGCGCGATCAGGCGATCGAACTCGGCTCGCGTCACGCGCCGGGTGTAGCCGCCCGGCAGGCCCGGCCCCGGCTCCACGCGGATGTCGGCGGCCTGCGCCTCCGACAGGTCCCACTTGGCCTGTATCACCGCCTTGCGAATCGCCTGGATCGTCCCGACCGGCAGCGCGGCCGTGGCGCCTGCCGCACGCAACTCGGCCAGCACCATCCCGGTCAGCGCCAGGTCGATGTCGTCGCCGCCCAGGTGCGTGTCGCCGCCGGTGGCCAGCACCTGGAACACGCCGTCCTCGACCCGCAGGATCGAGATGTCGAAAGTGCCCCCGCCCAGGTCGTAGACCGCGACGGTGCCGTGATTGCGGGCGTCCAGCCCATAGGCCAGCGACGCCGCCGTGGGCTCGTTGACGATGCGCAGCACCTCGAGTCCGGCCAGGCGGCCGGCGTCGCGCGTGGCGGTGCGCTGCGCGTCGTTGAAGTAGGCGGGCACCGTGATCACGGCGCGGTCCACCTCGAAATCGAACTCGCCTTCGTCCCGGAAGTGATCCTCGGCGCGGCGCTTCAGCTCTTTCAACACGAATGCGGAAATCTCCGGCGGCGTCAGCTCGCGATCGCCGACGCCGATGCGCACCACCCCGCCGGGCTCGCCGCTGACGCGGAACGGCAGCAGCTGCCCTTCGCCGCGCACGTCGTCGATGCCGCGGCCCATGAAGCGCTTCACCGAGTAGACGGTGCGATCGGACTCGGTCAACAGCCGGCGCTGCGCCTCGCGGCCGACGTAGACCGTGCCGTCGGCGGCGAACGAGACCACCGACGGCACCAGCGCCGTCGCCGGAGCCGTCGCGGATCACCACCGGCGTGCCGTTCTTCACGTAGGCCACCAGGCTGTTGGTGGTGCCGAGGTCGATGCCGACCACCTTACCCATTGGCCGCCCCCTCGCGCTCGATGGTGGCGATCAGGTTGTTGATGTAGTTGCGCTCGAGCACGCACTCGCGCAGCGCGTCCAGTGTGGCGCGCCGCTCGGCCGCCGGCGCGTCGCCGGGCGTCCGGTCCCAGCGCTCCGACAGCTCGGCCACGCGGCGCTCGTGCTCGTCGCGGCGCGCCTGGATCGGCTGCTTGGCGGCGTCGAGCCGCTGACGCAGTTGCGCCGGATCGGCCCCGCCCTCGCGCAGCTCGCGGATCTCGTCCAGCTGCTCGTTCAGCTCGAACACCTCTTCGAGCAGGCTGGGGGGCACGGTGGCGTTGCCGCCGTCGCCGGTGGCCGGCGCCAGGCCCTCGATCGCCAGCAGGTGCTCGATGCGCGACACCGGGTTGCGCAGCGTCCGGAACGCGTCGTTCAGGTACGACGACCGCTCCAGGCTGGCCAGGCGCTCGGCCGGCGGCGCGTTGTAGAAGTAGTCGGGGTGGAACTTGCGGCTCAGCTCACGGAAGCGGCGCTCGAGGTCCTGCGCGTCGAGGTTCAACCGGCGCGGCAGGCCCAGGAACGCGAAGAAGTCGCCGTGGCGCCCGAGCGACAGAATCCGGCTGCACGACGGGCAGAAGTGCTCGTCCACCGGCGCGCCGGCGCCGCAGGTACGGCATTCGGCGACCGATTCGGTCGGATTCGTGTCCGGGGCGTACGACGATAGGCCGTGAGGTCATGATCGTGCCGCGTGTATCGGGAGAGGCCTCAGGCCCCGAAGGAACTACCGCACCCGCAGGACTGCTTGGCGTTGGGGTTGTTGAAGACGAACCCCTTGGACAGCAGCTCGGTGTCGTAGTCGAGAATGGTGCCCTTCAGGAACAGATAGCTCTTCTTGTCCACGTAGATCTTGGCGCCGTGGTCCTCGAAGACCTCGTCGCCCAGCCGCGGCTCGCGCTCCCACGAAAAGGTGTAGCTGAGCCCCGAGCAACCACCGCCCTTCACGCCGACACGGAGACCTCCCTCCGCTGATGCCCTGCTTGGCCATCAGCGACTGGATCTTCCGTGCGGCGGTGTCGGTGATCTGGATCAACGCCGTCTCAGGCCGAGGGCTGCGCGGTCGCCGGATCCGACACGCCCTTCGACTCGCCCTGCTTCTTCTTGTAGTCGGCAATCGCCGCCTTGATCGCGTCCTCGGCCAGCACCGAGCAGTGGATCTTCACCGGCGGCAGCGACAGCTCGGCGACGATGTCGGTGTTCTTGATCGCCAGCGCCTGGTCCACGGTCTTGCCCTTCAGCCACTCGGTGGCGAGGCTCGAGCTGGCGATCGCCGAGCCGCAGCCGAAGGTCTTGAACTTGGCGTCGTCGATGACGCCCGTCTCGGGGTTGACCTTGACCTGCAGCTTCATCACGTCGCCGCACTCGGGGGCGCCCACCAGGCCCGTGCCCACGTTGGCGTCGTCCTTGGGAAGCGAGCCCACGTTGCGGGGGTTCTCGTAGTGATCGATGACCTTGTTCGAATAAGCCATTTCAGTCTCCTCGGTCGGCAGTGCTCCGGGCTCCGAATTCTGAATTCTGTAGCCTGTGGCCGTAGCCCTGCATTCCTAATGCGTAACCCACTGCATGGTGGACAGGTCCACGCCTTCCTTCACCATCTCGTAGAGCGGCGACATCTCGCGCAGCCGGCGCACGACGCTGGTCAGCTTCTCCACGACGTAATCCACTTCTTCCTCGGTGCTCCACCGGCCCAGCCCGAACCGGATCGAGGAGTGCGCCAGGTCGTCGCCCGCGCCCAGCGCCTTCAGCACGTAGGACGGCTCCAGGCTGGCCGACGTGCACGCCGAGCCCGACGACACCGCCACGTCGTTGATGCCCATCAGCAGCGACTCGCCCTCGACGTACGCGAAGCTGATGTTCAGGTTGTGCGGCAGCCGGTGCTCCATCGAGCCGTTGATGAAGATCTCGTCCAGGCTGGCGTGCAGCGCCGCGTTCAGCTTGTCGCGCAGGCCGCGCAGCCGCTCCGACTCGGTGGGCATCTCGGCCTTGGCAATCGCCGCCGCCTTGCCGAAGCCGACGATGCCGGTGACGTTGAGCGTGCCCGACCGCATGCCGCGCTCGTGGCCGCCGCCGCTGATCTGCTCGGCCAGCAGCACGCGCGGGTTGCGCCGCCGCACGTACAGCGCGCCGACGCCCTTGGGGCCGTACATCTTGTGCGCGCTGATCGACACCAGGTCCGCCTTGGTCTGGTTGACGTCGAAGGGCACCTTGCCGGCGGCCTGCACCGCGTCGGTGTGGAACAGGACGCCCTTTTCCTTGGCCAGCGCGCCAATCTCGGCAATCGGCTGCAGCACGCCGATCTCGTTGTTGGCCGCCATGATCGTGATCAGGATGGTCTTGTCGGTGATCGCGTCGCGCAGCTGATCGAGATCGATGCGGCCGTCCTTCTGCACCGGGAGGTAGGTCACGCGTCCGCCCTGCTTCTCGAGCTTCTTGCACGTGTCGATCACGGCCTTGTGCTCGGTCACGCAGGTGATGACGTGGTTGCCCTTCTCGCGATACATCTCGGCCACGCCCTTGATGGCGAGGTTGTTCGCCTCGGTGGCGCCGCTCGTGAAGATCACTTCCTTGGCGCTGGCGCCGATGAGATCCGCCACGTTCTTGCGCGCCTCGTCCACCGCCTCTTCCGCCTCCCACCCGAACGCGTGGTTGCGGCTGGCCGGGTTGCCGAAGTGCTGGGTGAAGAACGGCACCATCGCCTCGACGACGCGCGGGTCCACGGGCGTCGTGGCGTGGTAGTCCATGTAAATGGGCAGCTTCATACCTTGTCCTTAACGGCTACTGCACTTGCGCGCGGCGAAGAACCGCAACGGGCGCTGTCACAACTTCCTGCTCCTGCGCCCTCTCCGCGTCGCTCGCCAATTGCGCCACGCTCACGGTCCCGAGGGCCTCCAAGATGCGCTCCTTGAGCCGCCACAGCGGATCGCGGATGTTGCACTTCTCAAACTGCTCGCAGTCGTGGTCGTCGGTCGAGCAGGCGGTCACGTTGAACGGCCCGTCGATGGCCTGAATCACGTCGGCGACGCTGATCGAACTGGACGCCCGCCGCAGCGTGTAGCCGCCGCGCGTGCCCTGCGTGGACACCAGCAGCCCGCTCCGCACCAGCCGCTGCAGCACCTTGGCCATCAGCTCCAGCGGGATGTCGTACTGCTCGGCGATCTCGCGCGCGCTGGTGGACGCCCCGTCGCCGGGCAGCCGGGACAGGTGCTTCATCGCAATCAGCGCGTAATCAGCCTTTTTGGAGAGCCTTAACATCGATTCCCAAATCCGACCTTATGAGTCGTAATTTTATGCCTGTCTGGGAAAGCCGTCAAGATTGGTCGGATTTCCAGGCGCATTTTTGTCACCTGACGCATTGATCAGTTGCAGCGGAGCGACCCGCGAGCGTAATATCCGCCCCGTCAGAGCGCGGTCCGGTCTACCACAGGAGGCCAAGATGAAGCGTGCCCTTGCCTGGATGTTGGTGTGTCTGGCGCTTGCGCCGGCCGCAGCCTTCGCCCAGGCGACCATCAGCGGGGTCGTGAGAGACACATCGGGAGCCGTGCTTCCCGGGGTGACCGTCGAGGTCGCTAGTCCCGCCCTCATCGAGAAAGTTCGAACCACCGTGACCGATGGGTCTGGGGCCTACCAGATCATCCAGCTCCTCCCTGGCACCTACACTGCCACCTTCACGCTGCCCGGGTTCAGCACCGACGAAGCGCGAGGGCATCGAGCTCAGCGGTTCGTTCGTCGCCACCGTGAACGCCGAACTGCGGGTCGGCGAGCTGGCGGAAACCATCACGGTCACCGGCCAGACCCCGCTCGTGGATGTGCGGAGCTCGCAGCGTCCAGAAGGTCGTCACCAAGGAAGTCGTGGACTCCGTCCCGACCGGCCGCCTGGGCATCAACCTCGCGGCGCTGCAGCCGGGCATGATCCTCGGCGCCGCCGGCGGCGTCGGCCAGGCCAACACCAACGCGCTGACGTCGCAGGACGTCGGCGGCACCGCGGGCGACACCTTCACCGACCTGTCGATCCACGGCGGCAAGCCGGCCGAGCAGCGCCAGACCATCGGCGGCGTGTCGGCGGCCACCACCATCCGCTTCGGCGAGTCGCTCAGCAGCTCGCCCAGCTTCACCGCCATGCAGGAGATGTCGGTGAACACGTCGGGCGCCGACGCGTCGATGGCAGCCGGCGGCGTGCAGATCAACTACGTGCCGCGCGACGGCGGCAACACCTTCAAGGGCCTGCTCTTCTTCTCCGGCGCCACCAACGCCATGCAGGCGACCAATTACTCCGACGGCACCCGTGACGCGTCGGGCGACTGCACGCCGGCGGACAGCCTGTTCTGCCGCGGCCTGGTCACGCAGCCCGGCGCGCTGAAGAACGTCTACGACGTCAACCCTGGCTTCGGCGGGCCGATCCTCAAGGACAAGCTGTGGTTCTTCGGCACGGCGCGGTGGACGGCGGCCGAGAACTACGTGCCCAACAACTACCCGAACCTGAACTTCGTAGCCGGCCAGACCAGCCCGACGCTGCTGAACCGGACGACGGCCGCCTACGCGCCGGACACGAGCCAGGATCTGCTGACGACGCTCGGCGGCGGCGGCCACTTCTGGGAGCAGACCATGCGCCTCAGCTGGCAGGCGAGTCAGAAGAACAAGATCAGCATCTACTACAACAACAAGAAGCGCGACGAACCTGAACGCCGCCAACAACACCGCGCGAGAGTCGCGGGCGTCCGGTTATTTCTTCCCCTTCTCCGACCAGCTGGTCCAGTGGTCGGCGCCGCAGACCAACCGCCTGCTGCTCGAGGCCGGGCTTCTGGCGCCACCAGGAAACCTGGGGCAGCAAGCGCGCGCCGAATGACGTCGTCGACCCGCTGGCCGTCGGCATCACCGACAACAACCCGCAGACCACGCACGGGCTACGTGCAGTTGATCCAGAACTACCATGGGCGCGTCGGCTCCACCGACACGGCCAGCCACAACCCGAACTACCGGAGCAACTTCAACCTGTCCGTACGTGACCGGCTCGCACTCGTTCAAGACCGGCTTCGACCTCAACGGCGCCGCCGCTGGTCCGACATCTCGTCGGTCGTGCCCTACAGCCTGGTGGTGAGCACGCTCGCCAACAACGGCGCCGGCGTCGGCATCCCCGTGCCGCAGTCGATCACGCTGCGGTCGGACGGCTGCACCGATCCGCTGGTGCGCCAGGTCAACGGCGCGCTGGTCGGCGGGATGACCTCGATCCAGCCGTACTGCCCGACGCCGATCCTGCAGAACGGTGCCCAGCGAAGGCGGCGCCTTCGTGCAGGACCGCTGGACGATGGACAGGCTGACCGTCAGCGCCGGCCTGCGGTTCGACTGGTTCTACTCGGAGATCCCGACGATCCACCTCGGGCCGTCGCTGCTGACGCCGAACCGCAACTACGACGTGCCCAGGTATCAAGACCACCGAGTACAAGGACTGGACGCCGAAGGTTGCCGCGGCCTACGACCTGTTCGGCAACGGCCGCACGGCGCTGAAGGTGAACTACGGCAAGTACGTGCTCGGGCAGGCGCTCGGCGGCCTGGCCACGCAGGGTGCCTACAACGTCCAGCTCACGTCGACGCGGTACTGGGTCGACAACGACCGCGACTTCGTCCCCGACTGCGACCTGACCAGAAACACCACCCAGGGGCCGACGCAGGCCGGCATCGACAACCAGGTGGACACCTGCAACGCCGCCGTGGGCGTGAACGCGAACTTCTACGACCAGCGTGCTGCGGCCGGCCGCGGCCGTGCAGGACGAAGCCCGGTACGGCTGGGGCAAGCGGCCGTACAGCTGGGAGCTCGCGGTGGCGGCGCAGCACGAGCTGAACCAGGGGCTGTCGGTCACCGCCGGCGTGTTCTGGCGGTGGTTCGGCAACTTCCTGGTGACCGACAACATCTCGGGCACGGCGACGCGACTACACGCGAGTTCTCGATCACGCCCGTCGCTGATCCCGCCCGCGCCGGCCTCGGCCGGCGGCGAGAGCCTGCCGAGCGACATCAACACGGGCCGCTTCTACAACATCAACCCGGGCGTGGCGGTGAACAACGTCACCGGGCTGTCGAAGCACGATGTTCCCGGGCAGCAACGTCTACGACCACTGGTTCGGCTACGACCTGACGGCGAACATGCGCCTGCCGAACGGGATCACGCTGCAGGGCGGCCTGAGCACCGGCCACCAGATCACGGACTACTGCGACGTGCAGGATCCGGCCAAGGCCGGTGACCGGGCGCTGGTCGAGATGCTGGCAGTAGGCGTCGGCGGCCCCCTACCGTCCCGACGTCAGTGAACACCTGCCACATGGAGCAGAACTGGCTGCCGCAGGTGAAGTTCCTCGGCTCCTACACCATCCCGAAGATCGACGTGCAGCTGGGCGGCTCGTTCCAGAGCATCCCGGGCGTCGAGTACGCGGCGTCCTACGCCGCGCCGAACACCGACCTGGCGCGGCCGGTGGCGCAGGGCGGCCTGGGCCGTCTGCCCACGGGCGGCGTGGCCACCGGCACCACCAACCGTCAACCTGATCCAGCCGGGCGGCACCTACGGCCCGCGCTTCAACCAGATCGACCTGCGTCTGGGCAAGAACCTCCGGTTCGGCGGACGCCGGGCGGTGGTCAGCCTGGACATCTTCAACATCCTGAACTCGGACACGATCAGCGCCGCCAGCGCCACGTACTCCACCTGGCTGGCGCCGCAGAACGTCGTCGCGCCGCGACTGATGAAGGTGTCGGTGACGTTCGACTTCTGAGCACCGCGACTCCGTCTCGCGAAGTCCACTGCCCCGCCCCTCTTCGGAGAGGCGGGGCTCGCGGCAACCGAAGCCTCTCGGCTCCCGGCTTCCGGCTTCCGGCCTGCTTTAAAGCCCCGGCTCACGGCCTCTCGCGACAAAGCTTAGATCCCCAGTCGGGTGCCACCGTCGCGACTGTTTCTCCTGTCGTGTTCTCTCTCGCTCCTGCTCTGCGCGTGCGGCGGCGCGCCAATGGAGAAGCACGAAAGCCGTCAAGATTGGTCGGATTTCCAGTCTGATTTTTGTCAAAGGCGCATTGATCAGTTGCGGGGAGCCACCAGCGAGCGTAATATCCGCCCCGTCAGAGCGCGGTCCGGTCTACCACATGGAGGCCAAGATGAAGCGTGCCCTTGCCTGGATGTTGTTGTGTCTGGCACTTGCGCCGGCCGCAGCCTTCGCCCAGGCGACCATCAGCGGGGTCGTGAAAGACACATCGGGAGCCGTTCTTCCCGGGGTGACCGTCGAGGTCGCTAGTCCCGTCCTCATCGAAAAAGTTCGAACCACAGTGACCGATGGCTCTGGGGCCTACCAGATCATCCAGCTCCTCCCTGGCACCTACAGTGCCACCTTCACCCTGCCCGGCTTCAACACCACCAAGCGCGACGGCATCGAGCTCAGCGGCTCGTTCGTCGCTACCGTAAACGCCGAGCTGCGCGTCGGCGAGCTGGCAGAAACCATCACCGTCACCGGCGAGACTCCGCTCGTGGACGTTCGAAGCGCCAACGTCCAGCGAGTCGTCACCAAGGACGTCGTGGACGCCGTGCCCACCGGCCGGCTGGGCATCAACCTCGCGGCACTGCAACCGGGCATGATGCTGGGCGCGGCCGGCGGCGTCGGCGTGGCCAACACGAACGCCCTGAATTCGCAGGACGTCGGCGGTACCGCTGGCGACACCTTCACCGACCTGTCGATCCACGGCGGCAAGCCTGCCGAGCAGCGGCAGACCATCGGCGGCGTGTCGGCGGCCACCACCATCCGCTTCGGCGAGTCGCTCAGCAGCTCGCCCAGCTTCACCGCCATGCAGGAAATGACGGTGAACACCTCTGGCGCCGACGCGTCCATGGCGGCCGGCGGCGTGCAGATCAATTACGTGCCCCGAGACGGCGGCAACACCTACAAGGGGCTGTTCTTCTTCTCCGGCGCCAACAACGCCATGCAGGCGACCAACTATTCCAGCGGCACCCGCGACGCGTCCGGCAACTGCACGCCGGCCGAGAGCATGTTCTGTCGCGGGCTGACGACGCAGCCTGGCGCGCTGAAGAACGTCTACGACGTCAACCCGGGCTACGGCGGGCCGATCGTCAAGGACAAGCTGTGGTTCTTCGCCACGGCGCGGTGGACGGCGGCCGAGAACTACGTGCCCAACAACTACTACAACCTGAACTTCACGCCGGGCGTGACCAGCCCGACGCTGCTGAACCGGACGACGGCCGCCTACACGCCGGACACGAGCCAGGATCTGCTGACGACGCTTGGCGGCGGCGGCCGCTTCTGGGAGCAGACCGTTCGCCTCAGCTACCAGATGGGGCAGAAGAACAAGTTCGGCATCTACTACAACAACAAGAAACGGGAGAGCTACGACACCCCTCAAATCGCCAACGCTCCGGAGTCGCGTCTCATCAGGTACTTCTTTCCGTTCTCCGACCAGCTGGTGCAGTGGTCGTCGCCGCAAACGAATCGCCTGTTGCTCGAGGCCGGGTTCTGGCGTCACCAGGAAACCTGGGGCAACAAGCGCCCCCCGACCGACATCGCGGACCCGCTGGCGGTCGGCATCACCGACAACAACCCGCAGAACACGACCGGCTACGCGCAGTTGATCCAGAACTACCACGGGCGCGTGGGCGAGACCGACACGGCCAGCCACAACCCGAACTACCGGAGCATGTTCAACCTGTCGTACGTGACCGGCTCGCACTCGTTCAAGACCGGCTTCGATCTCAATGGCGCGAGTCGTTGGTCCGATAGGTCGTCGGTCGTGCCTTACAGCCTGGTGGTGAGCACGCTCGCCAACAACGGCGCCGGCATCGGCATCCCCGTGCCGCAGTCGATCACGCTGCGCTCGGACGGCTGCACCGATCCACTGGTGCGCCAGGTCAATGGCGGGCTGGTGGGCGGCCAGACCTCCGTCCAGCCGTACTGCCCGACGCCAATCCTGCAGAAGGTGCCCAGCGAAGGCGGCGCCTTCGTCCAGGACCGCTGGACGATGGACAGGCTGACGGTCAGCGCCGGGCTGCGCATTGACTGGTTCTATTCCGAGATTCCGACCGTCCACTTCGGACCGTCGATGATCACGCCGAACCGGAACTATGACGTGCCGGGAATCAAGACCACCGAGTACAAGGACTGGACGCCGAAGGTGGCGGCGGCTTACGACCTGTTCGGCAACGGCCGCACGGCGTTGAAAGTGAACTACGGCAAGTACATGCTGGGGCAGGCGCTCGGCGGCCTGACCACGCAGGGCGCCTACAACGTTCAGCTCACGTCGACGCGGAACTGGGTCGACAACGACCGCGACTTCGTGCCCGATTGCGACCTGACGCGGAACACGACCCAGGGCCCGACGCAGGCTCGGCATCGACAACCAGGTGGACACGTGCCTCGCCGCCGCGGGCGTGAACGCGAACTTCTACGACAACTCGCTGCGACCGGCCGCGGCCGTGCAGGACGAGGCTCGCTACGGCTGGGGCAAGCGGCCGTACAGCTGGGAAATGGCGGTCGCGGCACAGCACGAGCTGAACCAGGGCATCTCGGTCACCGCCGGCGTGTTCTGGCGGTGGTTCGGCAACTTCCTGGTCACCGACAACATCTCGGGCACGGCACGCGACTACACGGAGTACTCGATCACGCCGTCGCTGATTCCGCCTGCGCCCGCATCGGCGGGCGGCGAAAGCCTGCCGAGCGACCTCAACACGGCCCGTTTCTACAACATCAACCCGGGCGTGGCGGTGAACAACGTGACCGGCCTGTCGAAGCACATGTTCCCCGACAGCAACGTCTACGACCGCTGGTTCGGCTACGACCTGACGGCGAACTTCCGCCTGGCGAACGGGGTCACGCTGCAGGGCGGCCTGGCCACGGGCCACCAGACCACGGATTACTGCGACGTGCAGGATCCGGCCATCGCCGGTGATCGCGCGCTGGTCGAGATGCTGGCGGTCGGCGTCGGCACGCCTGCCACCCCGTATCGGCCAACTCCTGCCACATGGCGCAGAACTGGCTGACCCAGATCAAGTTCCTCGGCTCCTACACCATCCCCAAGATCGACGTGCAGCTGGGCGGCTCGTTCCAGAGCATCCCGGGCATCGAGTACGCGGCGTCGTACGCGGCGCCCAACACCGACCTGGCGCGGCCGGTGTCGCAGGGCGGCCTGGGCCGTCTGCCCACCGGCGGCGTGGCGGCCGGCATCACCAACCTCAACATCATCCAGCCGGGTGGCACCTACGGCCCGCGGTTCAACCAGATCGACATGCGTTTGGGCAAGAACATCCGGATGGGGTCGCGCCGGGCACAGGTCAGCCTGGACATCTTCAACATCCTCAACGCCGACACGATCAGCCAGGCCAGTTCCACCTATTCGACGTGGCTGGCGCCTCAGGCCGTCGTAGCGCCGCGACTGTTCAAGGCAACGGTGACGTTCGACTTCTGAGCACTGCGAGCCCGCTCGCAGGTATACCAAAGCCCCGTCTCATCGGAGACGGGGCTTTTTCGTTTTAGTAACATCGGTCGCGAAGTGCCCAGCAGGCTCCAGGCTCCAGGCTCCAGGCCCCAGGCCTCTCGAGTTCTCGCCTCACTGCATTCCTGCTATTGCTCACTCTCACTGGCTGCGGAACTGCACCCCAGCCAACCGACGGCGCAACGACCGACGACCAACGACCAACGACCAACGACTCGAGCCCCATCGGTGAACCGTGGTTCGTCGATCGCGCGGCGGAGAGCGGGCTGACGCTGCGGCATGTCAACGGCATGAGCGGCAAGTTCCACTACGCCGAGCTGATCGCGCCGGGCGCGGCGCTGTTCGACTACGACAACGACGGCGACCTGGACGTCTACCTGGTGCAGGGCGGGGCGCTCGACGGGCCGGACGCGCGCGCACCGCAGCAGCCGATCGGCCGCATCTTCCGCAACGACCTCGCCGTCGGCGCCGACGGCACGCGCACGCTGTCCGCTTCACCGACGTCACCGACGCCAGCGGCATCGACGCGCGCGGCTACGGCATGGGCGCGGCCACCGGCGACTTCGACAACGACGGCTGCGTCGACCTGTACCTCACCAGCCTGGGGCCGAACGCGCTCTTCCGCAACAACTGCGACGGCACGTTCACCGACGTCTCGAGCCGCAGCGGCACCGCGGATCCGTCGTGGACGGTGTCGGCCGCGTTCCTCGACTACGACCGCGACGGCTGGCTGGACCTGTTCGCCGGCAACTACCTGAGCTGGCGCGCGGACGCCAGCGCGCCGTGTCCCACGCCCTCGGGGCGGCCCGACTACTGCTCGCCGAACACGTTCCAGCCGCAGCAAAGCCGCCTCTACCGCAACAACGCGGAAACGGCACGTTCACCGACGCCAGCACCGCGGCCGGCATCGCCCACGATTTCGGGCCGGCGCTGGGCGTGTCGACCGCCGACTTCAACCGCGACGGCTGGATCGACCTCTACGTCGCCAACGACGGCCAGCCGAACCTGCTGTGGATGAACCAGCAGAACGGCACGTTCAAGAACCTCGGGCTGCTGTCGGGCACCGCGCTCAGCGCCCACGGCAAGGCCAAGGCCGGCATGGGCGTGGACGCCGGCGACGCCGACAACGACGGCGACGAGGACCTGTTCGTCACCAACCTGACCGGCGAGGGCAACGATCTCTACGTCAACGACGGCGGCGGCTACTTCGAGGAGCAGAGCGCGCGCTCGGGTCTCGGCGCGCCGAGCCGCGCCTTCACCGGCTTCGGCACCGCCTGGTTCGACGTCGACAACGACGGCTGGCTGGACACTCATCACCGTCAACGGCGCGGTCCAGACCATCGAGGCGCTGCGCCGCGCCAACGACCCGTTTCCGCTGCACCAGCGCAAGCGGCTGTTCCGCAACCTCGGCAACGGCCGGTTCGAGGATGTCTCGGCGCGCGGCGGCGCGGCGTTCGAGCTGTCGGAGGTGGGCCGGGGCGCGGCGTTCGGCGACGTGGACAACGACGGCGACGTGGACGTGCTGGTGGCGAACAACAACGGCGCGCCGCGGCTGCTCGTCAACCAGATCGGCAGCCGCAACCACTGGATCGGCCTGCGGCTGGTCGGCACAGCGGCCGCGACATGCTGGGCGCGCGCGTCGGCGTCGTGCGCGAGGACGGCACCACGCTGTGGCGCCGGTCGCGCACCGACGGCAGCTACGCGTCGGCCAGCGATCCGCGTGTGGTCGTGGGCCTCGGCGCGTCCACCCGCGTCGGCCGAGGTCCGCGTGATCTGGCCGGACGGGGCGATGGAGAAATGGACGGCGCCCCCGATCGATCGCTACACCACGCTTCGGCAGGGCGAAGGCCGATGAGGCGGCGCGTAGCGGCCGGACTGGCGGTGAGCGTCTGCCTGCTGGTGGCCGGTGCCTGCGGGCCGCGGCCGGAGGAGGCCAGCGTAGACACCGTCCCGAGCCAGGCCAGCCTCCCGCCGCTCTCGCTTCCCGATCTCTCGGACATGGATGCGGCTGTGCAGGCCCAACTGCGCCAGCAATCGGATGCGCGCGCCTACGGCGAGGTGGGGCGGCTGCTGATGGCCGCCGAGTACTTCGAGGCAGCCGCGCCGTATCTGCTCCACGCCCAGGCACAGGCGCCCGAGGACGTGCGATGGCCGTACTACCTGGGCCACGTCCACATGGCGAACGCCGAGCCGGCCAAGGCGGTCGGCGCGTTCCAGCGCGTGCTCCAGCTGCAGCCGGCGACCTCGCCACGCTGGTGTGGCTGGGCAACCTGCACCTGGATCAGGGCAGCCCGGAGCTGGCCGAGCCGCTGTTCGCGCGCGCGGTAGCGGCGCAGCCGCGGCTGGTGGCGGGACTTGTTCGGCCTCGGCCGCACGGCGCTTGCGCGGCGCGACTTCGCGCCGCGCGGTGGACTACCTGGAGCAGGCGCTGGCGGCCGACCCTCGCGCGACGGTGGTCCACTACCCGCTGGCGCTCGCCTATCGCGGCCTGGGCGACGCGGCCAAGGCGGAGGCGCACCTGCGCCAGCGCGGCGGCGTCGAGGTGGGGCCGCCGGATCCGCTGATGGTGGAGCTGCGCGGGCTGCTGCACGGGCCGGTGGCCGAAGAGGCACGCGGCATCCGCGCGCTCGACGCCGGCGACTACCGCGCCGCCGCCGAATCCTTTCGCAAGGCGGTGGACCTCGCACCCGACAGCGCCGCGCTGCGGCACAAGCTCGGGACGGCGCTATCGCTGGCGGGCGACACCCGCGGCGCCATCGGGCAGTTCGAGGAAGCGCTGCGCCGCTCGCCCGGCTTCGCGCAGGCGCACTACAGCCTCGGGGTGCTGCTGGCCTCGAGCGGCCGCCCGCCCCAGGCGCTCGAGCACCTGGCGGCCGCCGTGAAATCGCAGCCTGATTATGTGGACGCCAGGCTTCGCCTGGCCGAGGTGCTGCGGCAGACCGGTCGGATGGAGCAGTCCCTGACGCAGTACCAGGCCGTGCTCGCAATCGACCCGCGCGTCTCGGACGCCCGCTTCGGCTACGCGGCCACCCTGGCCGCACTCGGCCGCCTGCGCGAGGCCCGCGACGCCTTCAGCGAAGGCGCGAGGCTCTACCCAGACCAGGCTCGATTTGCTGATGCGGTTGTCCGCATCGAAGGTGCGCGGCGGGCCGGGCAGTAGGTTCGGCGACAAGTGGCGCTTGAACCTGACCGGCGGTCAGTCTTCGAAGATCGTCGCGAGCGGCAGATCGAGCCCCGGTAGCAGCGGCGTCGACAAGACATCCCCCCGCTCGCGTTCCAACAGAGCCACGCGAGCATAGCGGCCATCGACAAGCCGAAACACCGAAACGCTATCTACCTCTGGATCCACCACCCGGTACTCGGACACGCCGCTGCGCTCATAGAGTCGCCGCTTCAGTGTTTCGTCGCGGCGCCGCGTGCCGGGGGAGCCCACTTCCACAACGAGATCGGGAGGGCCCTGCACGTTCTTCGCGGTGAGGACCCCAGCCTGTCGAGCGCGGCTGACGAAAAGCACGTCGGGCTCGACCACGTCGAACTGGGAGAAGACGACGTCGAACGGCGCAACGAACACCCGGCCGTCGGGATGCTCCCGAAGATGGTTCCACATCATCGCCGCGAGGTTGAGTGCGACCGTCTGATGCTTGCGGTTGGGCGCCGGCGTCACGTAGTGCTCTCCATCGATCAGCTCGTGCCGCTTCCCGTCCTCTGGAAACAGCAGAAAGTCGTCGTAGGTGAGCTTCACGTCGGCGTTGGGCGGCGGCGCATCGCTGCCAGACATGGGGCTCATTATGTATCCCGGTTTGCCGATGGTGTGCCAGCTAATGGCGTTAACCTGGACCCGGAACTGGGGCGCGGCCGGTTGCATTGTGACGATTCCTACGATGTCGGCAGGGCCCACTGTGGCCGTATTCTCGTACCGGAGCGACTGTCGAGGAGGGCGAAACGGGTAGCCCCTCGAGCTCCTACCGTGCGGCTGCGGCCTGCGACAGAGGGCCAACGCTGGGCGCGTCCACGTCAAAGGCCACTCGTCGGCCCGGTGTCTTGGGACCGGGTGTGGCTGTAGGATCGGGTCGACAGTGAGCATCAAGCCGCCCCTGCCCCTCGCCGTCGGCCGATTCAAACAGCTGCCATTGCGGTCGGCCGATGTCTGGCAGGGTGGCATCGTTCGTGTGCCCGCCTGGGTAGAGAATCCGACGGATCCCGCCCGGCCGTACCGGCCGATGGGCGCTATGTGGGTCAGCCTGCGTTCGGGGCGCGTGCACCTCGATCTCGCACCGCAAAGCGGCGCGGCGTCGCTCGACCTCGTTCTTGACGTGCTGTTCGAATTCGCCAGAAAGGAGACCAAGCTCGGCGCTGGACGGCCCGGACGCGTGGAGGTGAGCGCCGACCTCCGCGACGCACTCGAGACCGCGCTGGCCGCCACCGGCACGCAGGTGGCAGCGGTCGATCATCTGGACAGGCTGGCCGACGCCCTGCGCAGCTTCGAGGCCGCGCAGACCGGGGGCGAAGGGCCGGCCGGTCTCCTGGAGTCGCCTGGCATTACAATCGAGCGGCTGCGTGCCTTTGCCACGGCGGCCGAGCGCTTCTACACGGCGCGCCCCTGGCGGCATCTCGTCAACGAGGACCTGATCGCCGTCGAGTCGCCCAATCCCCCCAAGGGCATGGCCTGCGTATCAGTGCTCGGCAACGGCGGGCAGGAGTTCGGCCTCGCGTTTCACGAGTCCCGGAAGGCCTTCGACCGGCTCTTGCACCTCCGTCATCCGAGCGGGATGTCGCACGCGTTCGGCGTGACGTTCGGTTCGATCGACGAGCTGCCGTTCGCCGACGTCGACGCGTGGGAGGACCACGCGCTCGCCGTGGCCGGCCCGCGGGCGTATCCGTTTCCCGTCGACATCGCTCGCGACGGCCTCGCTCGACGGCCCACCGCCAAGGCCCTCAGACACATGGAGGCAGTGCTGCGCGCGCTGGCCGAGTCTTCCGAAGACGACTTCGATTCGGGCCGGTGGCGGCGTGACGTCGAGACCTTCGACGGACCTGTGGAAGTGGTGTTGTCCCTCCCCAATCTCCTCGAGGCCGAACGAAAGCCCGCCCGCCCCACAAGACTGGCGATCTCACCGCGCACAGCCGAGCGCGCCGTCGCGCGCGTGCAACGAGCGATGGCCGAGCGGGGGTTCGAATCGCTCGACGAGGCCAACGCCGCCCTCGAAGAGCTGAGCCAACAGGGGCTCTTCGACGGCGACACCCTCTCGGCGGCGGCCCCCGCCCTGAGCGCGCTCGAACAGGCCCAGGAGCTGGTCTATGACGCCGAGGAAGCGAGGGGACGTCAGCGGATCCTGCTGGCCAAACGCGCCATCGCGCGCTCTCCCGATTGCGCCGACGCATACCGCCTGCTTGGGGAGTCGGCCGCCACGGCCGAGGAAGCGATCGAGTGGTTTCAGAAGGGCGTCGACGCAGGGCGGCGTGCCGTCGGCGTCGAGTTCGACTCCCTCGATGGGGAGCTCTGGGGACGTCTCGAGACGCGGCCGTACATGCGCGCCCGGCTGGCCCTGGCGCAATCGTTGCTGGAACTGGGACGAGCTCCAGAGGCGATCGCACACCTCGAGGAGCTGCTGCGCTTGAATCCTGGCGACAATCAAGGTGTGCGCTACATCCTGCTGCCGATACTGCTCGATGAGATGCGGCACGAGGACACCCGGGAGTTGCTCGACGAGTACGCCGACGACGCCAGCGCCACGTGGTTGTACGGCCGCGCGCTATGGCTGTTTTGTAGGAGCGGCGACTCCGCCGCCGCCCGGGCCGCGTTGCGCGAGGCGCAGCGCGCTAACGCGCACGTGGCCCGGTTCATCCTGGAGCCAGACGCGATGCCGTGGGTGCCGTCGCCCTACGTCACTCTCGGCGGAGAAGACGAAGGAGCCGACACCGCCGCCGCTCTGCTCAAGGCCTTCGAGGGGACCAACGGCGCGCTGGTGTGGCTGGCGGAACAGACGATCGGCCGTCGCGGTTGGAGCCGACGCGCCGGCCGGTCGGCCACACGTCGCCGCGCCCATCGGCGACCGCATTAGGCTCGGTTGCGGGCGGACCGTCGAACAATCTCCGACATGGGCTCGAGGCTCACCGTTCGAGGCTGGCCAGCAGGTCGCGCCAGAGCGCGCGGACGTCGGGGCGAACGTCGTCAATGTACGTCTGCACGTCGTGTATGGTCCGCTCTTTGTCACCGATGGCCAGCAGCGCCGCGGCGTCTTGCAGGTCCATGTAGCCACCCGCCGCCAGCTTCAGCAGGATGAGGTCGCCCAGACGCGGTACGCGGATGACGGTGCCGGCCAGAGCGACTGGTTCGGCGCGCTCGATGACCTTTGCCTCCCAGCTCCACTTCGAAACGACAACGTCCACGTCGGTGCCGTCGGCCAGCAGGATATGAACGACGCCGCCCAGCGGATCCTCTGCATCCCCGCGCCGCGGGTCGACGGCTGCGCCGGCCCGGCGGAGCCCGCCCCACGTGGACTCTCCGAGCACCCGTTCGTCCGACGTGAGCAGATCGATGTCCACGGTGAAACGCGGATACCCGCGCACGGCCATCGCGTGCGCGCCGATGAGCGCGTAGGAGGCGCCGAGCCCGTCGAGCACGCGCTGAACGGGCTCAATGTTCATCCGCCTCCCCGCAAACGGACCGGCGACGACCCAACCGTCGAGTGGACTTGATGCGAGCCATGGCCGTGCGCCGATCGACGCCGTGGACCGCGATATAGGACGACAGGCCTTCCGCGCCAAGACGCTCGATGAGGGCGACGCGCTCGTCGGGCGTCATGGCCGCCAGCCGTTCGGCACGAAGGGTGGCGACAACGGTGGCGCTGTGGCTGCGCATCAAGACAGTATAAATGCTTCTATTCTCTGCTCCTCAGCGAGCCTCGGTCACCCGCAGCGTCGAGTTCGTGCTCAGTCCTGCCGTCACGACCTGCTTGCGCCCTGACGGCCAGTCCACTTCGACGCGATCGATCTTCGTCAGATCGCCGAGCCCGAAATACAGCGGCAGGACGCTCTGCGACAGGTAGCCGGACTTGCCGTCGTTCCACTGCGTGAACACGCGGCCTCCCGCCAGGACGCGTACCGTCGCGCCGAGCCCGTTGCGATTCGAGACCGTGCCCGTCAGCGCGACTTTCAGCCAGTTGATCGGCCGTTTCTGCGGCAGATCGCTGACGAAGATCTGCGGCGCCGAATTGAATTCGTTGGTCACGATGTCGAGCGCGCCGTCCTGGTTGAGATCGAAGATGACCGACGATCGAGTGCCCAGCGGCGCCATGATCGTGAACTTTCCGTACTGGCCCTTGCACATGTCCTGAGCGGCATTGGGCCAGCGCCTCAGCAGCTCCGCGTCGTTGGTCGAGCAGTCGAGGTCGAACCAGAACGTATGCGTGCTGCCCGCCCTTGCGCGGCTCGATCCCGAGCACGAACTCGCTGTCGAGAAACTTCTCGCCACGATTGTTCAGGAGCAGCGAGTTGATGCCGTAGCGGTAGGGAAAATTCATGGACGACGCGATGAAGACGTCCTGCCAGCCGTCCGCGTTCAGGTCGCCGACGCTCGGTCCCCAGGGCCAGTAGTTTTCCGCGCCGACACGATCCGAGATTTCCTCGAACTTTCCGTTGCCGCGATTCGCGTAGAAGGCGTTGCCGAAGATGAACCGATTCGTGCCTGCCCCCGAGCATGTCCTCCGCCATCAGCTCGCGCGCCTTGAGCTTCTCGCGCTCGGGGCCGGACTCCTCGCTCATGTCGGAGTGCATGTCGGTGATCAGGAGGTCGGGGCGCCGGTCGTTGTCGTAATCGAAGAACTTGATGCCCATGCTGCCCCAGGGGGTTCTCGGAAAGTACTTCGCGGTGCTGTCCACGAACTTCTTGCCGCCGACGGACTCGAAGAAATGGCCGGCTCCCTGCATGTTCAGCGCGTAGAGATCCGGAAAGCCGTCGCCGTTCAAGTCGGCGACGCTCGCGTCGCCGCTCCAGCCGGCATCGCCCAAGCCGACCTCCTTGGTGACATTCCTGAACCGGTTGCCGCCCATGTTCTTGTAGAGGATGGCGGACTCCGAACGGTCGTGATGAAGGTGGCCGAAGAAGGCGTCCTCGAGCCCCTCGTATGCGCCGCCCCTTCCCTTCACGTCGGTCGTGTAGCGGCCGACGTTGCAGACATACAGGTCGAGCAGGCCGTCGTTGTCGTAATCGAAGAACACCGCGCCCGACGAGTGGCCGACATAGTCGACGCCGGCGGCCTTCGAGATGTCCCTGAAACGCCCCCGGCCGTCGTTCTCGAACAGGACGTTGCCGCCGCGGACCGTCGTGACGAAGAGATCCTGGTCGCCGTCGTTGTCGGTGTCGGCGAACGACGCCGTGACGCCCACCCGATCGGCAAGCGCGACACCGGCCACCGAGTTGAGGTTCCTGAACTTGCCGCCGCCGAGATTCTTCCAGAGCTGGCTGCCGGTGAGCTGGTTGACGAAATAGAGGTCCTCGAGCCCGTCGCCGTCCACGTCCGCCGCGGCGATTCCGGTGCCGTGATCGTAGTGAACGGGCTTGTGGAACCGGGCGGCATCGTCGACGACGTAGTTGACGAAGGTGATGCCGCTCTCCGTCACGTTGTCGCGGAACTGAAACTGGTGAAAGACCTTGAACTGACTGACCGTGTCGCGCTGCGCTTTCGCGCGCGCCCCAAGTGACGACACGCCGATATCCGACGCGGGATAGCGCACGGTCGTGGGCCGGGTGGCGGGCGGGATTCCCTGCTGGTTAGGTCCCTGGAGCGCGACGATCCTGACTGCCGCAGTGCCCGCGATGATGGCCGCCAACCAAACGGCGAGTTGTGTTCCGCGCCTCACGTCGTCCTTTCTGCGGCCTCAGTCGTCGATCTTCTTCACCGACACGGCGTCACCTTTCCGCGGAATCTTAGCTGAAATCGCTCGGCCCGAGCCCTCCGGTCAGCTGCCGCTGATCGGCTCGCCCCGCAACACGGCCAGATGCAGCCGCTCGAGAGAGGGAGACGGGCTGGCGCCGAGATCGTCGCGGAGCCGCTCGCGGCAATCGGCGAAGGCGCGCAGCGCTCCGGCGCCGTTCCCCATGGTGACGTGCAGACGCATCAGGCGTTCGTAGGCCGACTCGCGCAGCGGATCGAGTGCCACCACCTGCTCGGCGTGGTGCACGGCCGCCGTCAGCTCGCCGGTGCCGGCACTGACCGCCGACAGACATTCGAGGGCGCGAATCAGCGCGGCGACAGCCGCTGCCGCCGCGCCTCGATCCACGGGGCTTCCTCACCAGCCAGAAACGCCCGCCCCGCGATCGCGGCGGCCACGTTGGCGTGGCTCCAGGCGGCACGCGCGTCGCCGCGACGGGCAGCGCCTTCGGCCTCGTCCACGGCATTGGCCGCTGCCTCGATGTCGAGCCAGACGGCTGACCCGAACCGCAGCCCAAGCGATCCATGTTCCACCAGGATGTCCGCGCCGAGCGGCGGCTTCCGCAGCAGCGACCGCAGGCGGCTGAGCAGGGCGCTCAGCGCGGCCTGCGCGCCGGCCGGCTGCGAGTCGCCCCACAGCACCTCCTCCAGGTCGGCGCGGGGAACAGGGTCGTGGAGCCGCGTGGCCAGGTACACGAACAGGACCCGCCCCTGGCGTCCGGGAAGCGCCGACTCGTCGAACGCCAGGGCGCCGTCGTGCTCGACGGCGATGCGACCGGTCAGGTAAATGCGGATCATCTGGCCGCAAGGTTCCTGCAAGGAGCCGGCAAGGAACGCTGGCTATAGTAGCGGACCGAGGAGGCACGCATGGAAAAGGTGATCAACTGTCCCTGTGGTTACGTCCTGAAAGGCGCGAACGACGACGAGGTAGTGAAGAAGGCACAGGAACACGCCAAGAGCGTCCATGGCATGGAGCTGACGCGCGAGCAGGCGCTCGAAATGGCGAGACCGGCCTGACGCCGCGGATCGTGTCGGGAATGCTCGCGGCGCGGCGTCAGCGAGACGCCGTGCCGCTCTCGGCCGCTTTCTCCGCCGCCCGCTCGCCCGCCAGGATGTTGCGCATCGAGTAGTTGCCCTCGTGGCACGCGTACTCGAACGCCTGGTAGTCGGGCTGCAGCCGGAGCGGCAGCGCCACCGAATAGGGACGCGTCCACGTCCCCGGATCGTGCACCGTGGCCTCGTAGCGCAGCGTTTCCGGGCCGATGCGGGTCAGCCGCTCCACCAGCTTGAGATCGGGGCTCGTCAGCAGCGTGTTGCCGTTGCGGGTCAGGCCCACCTTGCCGTTGAAGTTGGTGGTCTCGACGACCAGCGTGTCGCCTTCCCAGCGCCCGCGCGAGTCGCCCATCCACTGCCGGATCCTGTCGCCGACATGCGGCCGGCCGTCGGTCGGGATCACGCGCACCTCGTGGATCATCTCGTTCTGGATCACGACGTGACCCGGGAACTGGAAGATCTCGGTCCCCATGTTGTAGCCGGTTGGCAGCATCGAGGCCAGCACGCCGCGGGTGATGCACCGGTCGTACGGGCCGAGATCGGTGAAGGTCTCGAACGGGTGCTTCACGACCGCATCCGGGAAGTCGTACCAGTAGGTGCTGCGCGCCAGCGCGATCCGCTTCTTGCCCTCTTCGGTCATCGGCGGCAGGCGGCCGTCCGGCGGATCGACGATGAGCGACGCCTGCCGCGACGGCGTGCCGCGCTCGCCCCAGTGCGACGGCGGGCCGGTGCCGGCATTCGCCCGCGGCCGCTGCACGACCACCTGCTCGGCGTCGAGCGCGGCCTGCCGGTCGCTGGCGCTCTGGCGCTGGGCGAACTCCTGGTCGCTGAGAACGTTGCGTTGCCCCAGCTCCGCCGGCCGCTCGTACGGCGTGCCCTGCATGTCGTTCGCCGGCCACTTGCCAGTGAGATCCGGATCACCCCAGGGCGTCCGCGGCGCGGAGTACTTGGATTGCGCGCCCGCCGGAATGGCGACCGCCAGCGCGATGGCGACAAGAGGAGCCGCGTGAAACGTGCGCGCAATGCAGTTCCGCTCATTGGCTTCACGGCTCCTCAGGCTTCCGCACCTCCAGGGCTCGGACCCGGCCCGTAGCCTGGAGCCCGGAGCCCGTAGCCTGCGCCTCAGTACTTCGGCTGACTCGGATCTACCTTGTCAACCCAATCGAGAATCCCGCCCTTCAAATTCTTCACGTTGGTGAAGCCGACGGTCTTCAGGAAGTCCATCGCCTTGGCGCTGCGGCTGCCCATCTTGCACTGCGAGATGATCTCGCGATCCTTGGGCAGCTCCTGATACCGGCGCGGCAGCTCGCCGAGCGGAATCAGCACCGAGCCCGGGATGCGGTTGATCTGGTACTCGTTGGGCTCGCGGACGTCGAGGATGAACGGCTTCTCTCCCGCGTCCAGCTTCTTCTTCAACTCGACGGCGGTGATCTCCCAGTCGCTCACGGTCGGGGCTCCTGTGGCGGACGTGGCCGCCGGTTCCGGGTGGATACCGCAGAACTGTTCGTAGTCGATCAGCTTGGTGACGGTCGGGTTGGTGCCGCACACCGGGCACTCCGGATCCTTGCGCAGCCGCAGCTCCCGGAACTTCATGTTGAGGGCGTCGTAGATCAGGAACCGGCCGATCAGCGGCTCGCCGATGCCCAGCATCACCTTGATGGACTCGGTGGCCTGGATGACGCCGATGATGCCGGGCAGCACGCCAAGCACGCCGCCCTCGGCGCAGCTGGGCACGAGGCCTGGCGGCGGCGGCTCCGGATAGAGGCAGCGGTAGCACGGGCCGTTCTTGGTGGCGAACACCGACGCCTGCCCCTCGAAGCGGAAGATGCTGCCGTAGGCGTTGGGCTTGCCGCTCAGCACGCAGGCGTCGTTCACCAGGTAGCGGGTCGGGAAGTTGTCGGTGCCGTCGAGGATGACGTCGTAGGGCTCGAACAGATCCAGCGCGTTCTCCGACGACAGCGCCACCTCGTAGGTGTCCACCTGGACGTGGGGGTTGAGCGCCTGGAGCTTGTCCTTGGCCGAGGCCAGCTTCGAACGCCCCACGTCGGGCGTGAAATGCAGCAGCTGCCGCTGCAGGTTGCTGTAGTCGACGACGTCGAAGTCCACGATGCCGATGCGGCCGATGCCGGCGGCGGCGAGATACATCGCCGCGGGCGATCCCAGGCCGCCGGCGCCGATGCAGAGCACGCTCGACTGCTTCAGCTTGCGCTGCCCGTCCATGCCGACCTCCGGCAGGATCAGGTGGCGGCTGTAGCGCTTCACTTCCTCCGCCGAGAGCGCAGGCGCGGTATCCACCGCCGAAGGCACGCCGCCGGCCACCGAGGGCACGATGCTGAGCGTGTCGCCCGGCTTCACCGGCGTCTGCTCCTTCTGCAGGTAGCGGATGTCCTCGTCGTTCAGGTAGACGTTGACGAAGTTCCTCAGCCGCCCCTCGTCGGTGTAGAGGTGCTTGCGCAGCCCCGAATGCCGTGTCGTCAGGTCGGTCAGCAGCTCGCCGACCGTCGCGCCGTCAACTTGTACGGCCTCCTGCTTGTCGGTGAACGGGCGCAGCGGTGTCGGAATGTGAATCGTATTAGGCATGTGTCAGGTCTTCCTGGTCGAAAGCGGACCGGTCCTCCAGCAGGCGCCATGACGTCATGGCCTCGGGGACGCCGGCTTGCACGGAGACGATGATGTACGAGAAGAACGGCCACGCGTGGTCGAGGTCGTACTGCGACGGCCGCGCGGGGTGGTCGGGGTGTGAGTGGTAGAACCCCAGCAGCTCGGCACCGAGCGCGGTGGCCCGCGCCTCGGCCTCGCGGTAATCCTGCGGGCGGACCAGAAACCGGCGGCGCGGCCCCTCCTCGGTGGTATTGGGCAACGCGAACGTCTGCGACACCACGCCCTCGCGGCCGTACAGCGCACCGCAGCATTCGTTGGGATAGGTTTCGACGCCGTGCTGGCGGATCGACTCGCCGACGCCGGCATCGAGGTGCAGGGCCATCAGCGCGCGTCCTCCGCCGGCTCGTCCCAGAAACGCTCGGACAGGTACTTCTCACCGCCGTCGCAGAAGATCACGACGATCACCGCATCGGAGGTCCGGCGCGCCACGTCCAACGCGCCCGCCAGGTTGGCGCCGCTCGAGATGCCGACAAAGAGCCCCTGCTTGGCGAGCGCGCGGGTCAGGCGGAAGGCATCCTCGGTGCTGACGCCCAGGTCCTCGTCGGCAAGCGCCGGATCGTAGATGCCCGGCACGATTGCCGTGGACATGTGCTTCAGGCCCTCGAGGCCGTGGAGCGGCGAGTCGGGCTGCACCGAGATCAGCTTCACGTTGGGCTTGGCTTCGCGCAGCCGGCGGCCGGTGCCCATGAAGGTCCCGCTCGTGCCGAGTCCCGAGACGAAGTGCGTGATGCGGCCGTTGGTCTGCTCCAGCAGCTCGGGCGCGGTGGTGTCGTAGTGCGCGCGCCAGTTCGCCGGGTTGTTGTACTGGTCCGGATAGAAATACACGTCCGGGCTCGCGGCGTACATCGCCTTGGCCTTGAGAATCGCCCCGTCCGACCCGTCCATCGGGTCGGTGAAGATCACCTCGGCGCCAAACGCCTTCAAGATGCGCTTGCGCTCGGGCGTGACGTTGCCGGGCACGCACAGGCGGACGCGGAAACCCTTGGCCGCACCCAGCATGGCGTAGGCGATGCCGGTGTTCCCCGAGGTGGCGTCGAGCAGGATCTTGTCGTGGGTGAACACGCCGGACTTCTCGCCCTCGAGCACCATCCGGGCCGCACCCCGGTCCTTCACCGACCCGCCGGGATTGCGCCACTCGGCCTTCGCCCACAACTCCACATTGCGCAGCCCCGCCTCGAAACTCTCGAGGCGGATCAACGGGGTGTTGCCGATCAGGTCGACGATGGAAGGGACGGTCCGGGCCAGCCCGGGGGTCACGACGGCCATATCCGACTGTTCCAGTCCGAGATTATCACAACGAGCCGGCACAGCCCTTA
This sequence comes from uncultured Acidobacteriota bacterium, assembly GCA_963713655.1. Taxonomy (GTDB): domain Bacteria; phylum Acidobacteriota; class Vicinamibacteria; order Vicinamibacterales; family UBA2999; genus CAWEBF01. The sequence continues at coordinate 295,082 of CAVQMT010000015.1, read as the reverse complement.
ACGCTCGCCAGGCGGGCTTCCGAGGCTCGCCCACAGATACCAGCAGGCCACCGAACGGTAGGGCCGCCAGGCCTCGCCGATCTTCATCAGCCGGTCGGGCGATGGGGTCTTGCGGAGGCGGTACTGCTTCTGGATGGCTTTCACGATGCCCGAGTCGCCGACCGGCAGCACGTCCGGCCGGTGCAGCCGGAACATCAGGAACATCTCGGCCGTCCAGCGCCCGATGCCCTTCACCTGGGTCAGCGCTTCGATCACGGCGTCGTCGGACAGTGTGTCCAGGCTGGCGAGCGCCAGCTCGCCGGAGTCGACCTTGGCGCACAGGTCGCGCATGTAGCCGACCTTCTGCGGGCTCAACCCGACCGCGCGCAACGCGGGGTCTGGTGTCGCGGCAATCGCGGCGGCGGTCATGCCGCCGTCGTACAGGCCGCGGAGCCGCTGGCCGATTGTCCGCGCCGCGGCGGTCGAGAGCTGCTGCGAGATGATCGCCTGCACCAGCGCGTGAAAGGGATCGGTGTGCTGGGCGCGGGCGAGCCCGCACGCGCCATGCGTGCGGATCAGCGCGGCGATCACCGGGTCGCGCCGGGCCAGGATCCGGCGGGCACGGGTGTAGTCGGCTGGCTGCATCCCGTGCCCGATCCTATTTCAACAGCGTCGTCACGGTCGCCACCGCGCGGATCTCGATCTGGCCGGTCGCGATCGGCACGGCGTCGCTGGCCGCCAGCCTGGGCGGCCTGGGCCCGGAACATCGGCATCGGCGGCGGCGGCAGCCCGCCTCCCTCCTCCACCTTGATCACGCGGTCCACCGCCCGGCCCGCCCCGGCCGCCGCGGCCTCGGCCTTCGCCCGCGCGTCCGCGACGGCCTGCCGCAGGGCGTCGCGTTCGAGCCGCGCGCGATCCTTCAAGTCGAAGCGCAGGCCGCTGACGGTGGTGGCACCCTGCCCCACCGACAGCTCCAGCAGCTCGCCCAGGCGCGAGACGTCGTCCACGCGAACCTCGATCGAGTTGCGCGCCACGTAGCCGCGCGACACCCGCTTGTTGTTCACGAAGTCGAACTCCTGCTGCAGGTCGTAGCCGACAGTGCGGACGGCGTCGGCGGGCACGCCGGCCTTGCGCAGCGCCTCCTGCACCGGGCGCATCGCCTCGGTGTTGCGCCGCTGCGCCTCCCGGGCACTGGGCCCGCGCGTCTCGGCAGCGATGGTGATCCAGGCGCGATCGGGGGCCGCCTGGATCAAGCCTTCGCCCGACGTGACGACGACGTCGGGCGGGAGCGACTGCTGAGCGAACGCCGCAGACGCAGTCACCAACAGGACGAGCGTGAGAAGAAGCGTTCGCATGGGTCGCTCCAGAATGGCTCGAGGCTCTGGGCTCTAGGCTCTAGGCCCGGAGCCCGGAGCCTGGAGCCCGGAGCCTATGTTCAACGTCACGCTCATTATGAAGGGAACGCGAACCCGAGCCGTGAAAGACTAGAACCCGTGGAAACTGGCGACGTCAGCAGGCGGTTGAAGATTGCGATGGAAACGGCGCAGGCGCAGGCCGCCGATCGGCGTGCGCGCGACGCGCGGGCGACGACCGACTACGACTCGTTCCTGGAGAACGTGGCCGGGCCCGTGGCCAGGCAACTCGTCAACGCGCTGAAGGCCGAGGGGCTGGCCTTCACCCTGTTCACGCCTGCCGGGGGGCTGCGCCTGGCGTCGGACCGGAACCGGCACGATTTCATCGAGCTCGCGCTCGAGCGCGGCGCCGCCGACCTGCAGGTGGTCGGCCACATCAGCCACGCGCGCGGGTCCCGGACGGTGGCGGAGACCGTGCCCTTGAAGGACGGCTTCGGCCCCGACGCCCTCACCGACGACGAGGTGCTGTCGTTTCTGCTGCGGGCGCTGCGCCCCTGGCTGGAACGCTGAATCCGAGATCTGATACGCTCCCCCGGCCGACAGAGCCGGAGGAGCAGATGTCCAGCAACCACGCCGACGGAAGCCTTGCCGCCACCGACCCTCGACACCTGATCTCGACTTCGTCGATGAGCAGGCTGCAGGTGCTGGTCGTGGGCATCACGGTGGCGCTCAACGCGCTGGACGGCTTCGACGTCCTGTCGATCAGCTTCGCCTCGCCGGGCATCGCCACCGAATGGGGCATCGACCGCGCGGCACTGGGCGTCGTGCTCTCGATGGAGCTCATCGGCATGGCCATCGGCTCGATCCTGCTCGGCGGCGTGGCCGACACCATCGGCCGCAAGCCCACCGTCATCGGCTGCCTGGTGGTGATGGCCAGCGGGATGCTGATGGCCACGACGTCAACCAGCCTCGTCACGCTCTCGGTCTGGCGCATCGTGACCGGACTGGGCATCGGCGGCATGCTGGCCGCCATCAACGCGGTGGCGGCGGAATTCTCCAACGCCCGCCGGCGGCATCTCAGCGTCTCGCTGATGTCGATCGGCTACCCGATCGGCGCCGTGGTCGGCGGGCTGGTGGCCGCGCAACTGCTGCGGGCCAACGACTGGCGCGCGGTGTTCTACTTCGGCGCCGCGGTGACGGCCGGTGCTCATCCCGGTGGTCTTCTTCCTGGTGCCCGAATCGGTGCACTGGCTGGCGCGCAAGCAGCCCGCCGGCGCGCTGGCGAAGATCAACGCCTCGCTGACGCGCATGGGTCACGCGGCCGTCGCCGCGCTGCCGGTGATTCCGCAGGACGATCGCAAGACCTCGGCGGCCGACATCTTCGCGCCCGGCATGATCGCCACGACGATGGTGGTGACGCTGGCCTACTTCTTCCACATCACGACCTTCTACTTCATCCTCAAGTGGATTCCGAAGATCGTCGTGGACATGGGCTTCGCGCCGTCGTCGGCGGCCGGCGTGCTGGTGTGGACCAACGTCGGCGGCGCCACCGGCGGCGCCATCTTCGGCCTGCTGACGCAGCGCTACCGCGTGGTGCCGCTGACGATCGGCGTCCTGCTGCTGTCGACGGTGGCCGTCACCATGTTCGGCCGGTCGCCGGCCGACCTGCAGCAGCTGTCCTTCTACTCGTTCCTGGGCGGCCTGTCCGCCAACGCCGGCATCGTCGGCCTCTACGCCATCATCGCGCAGGCGTTCCCGACGCACGTGCGCGCGTCGGGCACCGGGTTCGCGATTGGCGTCGGCCGCGGCGGCTCGGTGATCGCGCCGATCCTCGCGGGGCTGCTCTTCACCGCCGGCTACTCCCTGCCGACGACCGCGATGGTGCTGGCCGTGGGATCGATGCTGGGCGCCGGCATGCTGCTGCTGCTGAAGCTGGACGGTGACCGCGTCGATCGAGGTGCCGCAGACCGCACCCGGCCGTCGGCCGTCGGCCGAGCCGCGCCTCGACCGCCGCGCGTGAAGCGCAGCACCGACCGCATCCTCACCACGCACGTCGGCAGCCTGGTCCGGCCGCCCGAGCTGCTGCAGGCGGGCGCCGACGCGAGCACCAGCGCCGATGCACGCGAACGCTACCTGACCGTGCTGGCGCAGGCGACGGCCGAGGCCGTGGCGCCGGCAGGCGCAGGCCGGCGTGGACGTCGTCAACGACGGCGAATACGGCAAGTCCAGCTGGGCCAACTACGTCCTGGATCGCCTGACCGGCTTCGAGCCGCGGCCCGACACGCGCTTTGAAGCCGTGTGGCTGGGCCGCGACCGCGTCCGCTTCCGCGAGTTCATGGAGGCCGAGTTCCCGCGCGGCGCGTTCGGCGTGCCCGGCCACGCCTGCGTGGGCGAGATCCGCTACCAGGGCGCCGAGGCCGTCAAGCAGAACATCAGCGACCTGAAGTCGGCGCTGCGCGGCGCGAACGTGGTCGAGGGTTTCCTGACGGCGGTGGCGCCGGCCAGCACCGGCTACGACGCCTCGAACGAGCACTACGCCAACGAGCGGGAGTACGTGTTCGCGATCGCCAAGGCGCTGCGCGAGGAGTATCTGGCCATCTACCGGTCGGGGCTGATCCTGCAGGTGGACGACGCGGTGCTCGCCAACATGTACGACGAGCTGGCGCAGCAGAGCCCGTCACGCTACCGCGAGTGGGCCGAGCTGCGGGTCGAGGCGCTGAACCTCGCGCTGCGCCGACATCCCGGAGGATCGCGTCCGCTATCACGTCTGCTTCGGCAGCTGGCACGTGCCGCACGTGGCCGACGCGCCGCTCGACGCGATCGTGGACCTGGTGCTGCGGGTGCGCGCGGGCGCCTACCTGATCGAGGGCGCCAACGCGCGCCACGAGCACGAATGGCGCGTCTGGCAGAGCGTGAAGCTGCCGCCGGGGAAGATCCTGATTCCCGGCGTCGTCACCCACCACACCACCACGGTCGAGCACCCGCGCCTGGTGGCCGACCGGATCGTCCGGCTGGCGAAGATCGTCGGCCGCGAGAACGTGATCGCCGGCACCGACTGCGGCTTCGCGCAGATCGAGCACATCCAGCGCGTGCACCCGCAGGTGATGTGGGCGAAGCTCGAGTCGCTGGTCGAGGGCGCGCGGCTGGCCTCCGACGAGCTGTGGGGGCGGGGATGAGGGGTCGGTAATTCAGAATTCACAATTCAGAATTCAGAAACCGCACTGATCCGAGTTCGCTCGGAACTTCGGCCGTTTCGTGTCAGGGACCGGAACTGCAGTTACGCCAGACCCATCGATGCAGGGCAGTTTGTGAATTCTGAATTGTGAATTCTGAATTTGATCTCCCTGACGGGGCCGCCGATCTCAACTGCGCCCTGAGCAGCAGCACCGGAATGCGCACCATGTGGCGGACCTTGCTGACGGTCGTGCCGCGGATCAGATCGTTCAGGAAGCGGTGGCCGTGCGTGGACATGGCGATCAGGTCCACCTCCCGCTCCTGGCACAGCCGGATCAGCTCGTTCGCCGGATCGCCCATCGCCAGCTCGGTCGTCACCTTCAGATCCGACAGCGATTCAGCCAGCTGCGCCAGGTAGGCGCGGTCGGCGCGCATCTCCTCGGACTCGCGCAGCTTCAGCTGGTCGAAATGGCGCGCGGCCCAGCCATCGGCCACGTGCACCAGCAGCAGCTCGGCTCCGGTCAGCGCCGCCAGATCACGCACATGTCCCAGGATGGCTTGATCGGCCGGGGAGTTCTCCACCGCGACGAGGATCTTGCGATACATGCGAGTCTGCGTGAGAGTTAGGCGCTGAAGAATGTCTGATACAACAGCCAGACGTTGAGCGCCGCAATGATAACCGCGACCACCCAGGCGAGCACCTGCATCCAGACGGGCGCGACGAACCGGCCCATCTTGTGGCGGTTGCCGGTGAAGCTGACGAGCGGGAACACCGCGAACGGCAGCTGCAGGCTCAGCACCACCTGGCTGAGGATCAGCAGCGCGCCGGTGCCGCGCTCGCCGTAGAGGGCGATCACGATGATCGCCGGGCACGATCGCCACCAGGCGCGTGATCAGCCGGCGCAGCCACGGCCGCAGCCGGATGTTGACGAAGCCTTCCATGACGATCTGCCCGGCCAGCGTGCCGGTCAGGGTGGCGTTCTGGCCGGAGCACAGCAGCGCCAGCGCGAACAGCGTGCTGCCGGCCGCCGAGCCCAGGAGCGGCGTCAGCAGCTTGTAGGCGTCGCCGATGTCGGCCACCGATCGAGTACTCGCGTGTCGGCGAACACCGCGGCGGAGACGATCAGGATGGCGGCGTTGATGAACAGCGCCGACATCAGCGCGATCGACGAGTCCAGCGTCGCGAAGCGGATCGCCTCGGCCTTGCTGGCGTAGGTATCCTCGTAGCGCCTGGTCTGCACGATCGACGAGTGCAGATACAGGTTGTGCGGCATGACGGTCGCGCCCAGGATGCCGAGGGCGATGTACAGCATCTCCGGGTTGGTCAGGACCTCCGTCGTGGGCACGAACCCGGCGGCCACGGCGCCAGCGTCCGGTTTCGACAGCCAGATCTCGATCGCGAAGCACGCGGCGATGGCGACGATCAGCGCCACGACCAGCGCCTCGACCCAGCGAAACCCCTTGTTCTGCAGGAACAGGATCACCATCACGTCGAGCGCGGTGAGGCACACGCCCCACATCAGCGGCAGGCCGAAGAGCAGGTTGAGCGCGATGGCGGCGCCGATCACCTCGGCGAGGTCGCAGGCGGCGATCGCGATTTCGCAGAGGATCCACAGCCCGATGGTCACCGGCCGCGAGTAGCTGTCGCGGCATGCCTGCGCCAGGTCGCGCCCGCTGCCGATGCCGAGCCGCACCGCCAGCGCCTGCAGCAGGATGGCCATCAGGTTGGAGAGCAGGATCACGCTGAGCAGCGTGTAGCCGTAGCGTGCGCCGCCGGCCAGGTCGGTCGCCCAGTTGCCGGGGTCCATGTAGCCGACCGCGACCAGATACCCCGGGCCGGCAAAGGCGAAGAGCTTGCGCCAGAATCCGGCGTCGATCGGGACCGCAATCGACCCGTGGACCTCGCGGAGGCTGGGCGCCTCCGGCTGGCTGCTGCCAGCCGCGTGCGGAATCGGCGTCGAGCGGCGGATTCATCGGCTCGCTAATATTATCGGCACTTTTGAAGAATGTATATCATAATTTTGATTAGTCAAAATTTCAATTGAGTCTGCGATATGTACGCTACCCTGACCTCGCCCATGCTGCCCTCGAGCACCGTCGAGAACTACCTGAAGGCCATCTACAAGGGCACGGCGGCCCTGGAGGCGCCGCAGACGCTCCTGCCCATGGGCCAACTGGCCTCGGCGCTCTCCGTGGCGCCAGGGACGGCCACGACGATGGTCAAGACGCTGGCCGAATCCGGCCTCGTTCACTACGAGCCGTACGCCGGCGTGGCCCTGACCCCGGCGGGCGAGCGGCTGGCCGGGTTGGTCCTGCGCCGCCACCGCCTGATCGAGCTGTTCCTGGTGCGGGTGATGGGCTACTCGTGGGACGAGGTCCACGACGAAGCGGAGCACCTCGAGCACGTGGTCTCGGACCGTCTGGTGGACCGCATGGACCAGATGCTGGGCCGGCCCGAGGTCGATCCGCACGGCGATCCGATCCCCGACGCCGACGGCCTGGTGAAGCCGCAGGACGCGCAAAGCCTCCTGACGTGTCAGCTGAACGCGCCGATGACGGTCACGCGCGTCATCGATCAGGACAAGGCGTTCCTGCGCTTCATCGAGCAGCACAGCCTGAAGCCCGGCGAGCTGATCGAGGTGGAAGCGCGCGATGCCGCGGCCGACAGCGTGCAGATTCTCGCGTCGCGCGAGCGGCGGATCACGATTGGCACTCGTGCAGCCTCGAAGCTGCTCGTGCAGGCTGCACGGTAGACGAGGCAGGCTAGGGCTACAGGCTACAGGCTACAGGCTACAGGCTACAGGAAGAACTGCTCGATGTAGGCGCGAAGCGCCGTGGCATCGTTCACCACCGCTGCTCGGGCGGCAGCGTCCCGGCCGGCATGCGCGAGTAGCCAAAGCCCCAGGTGACCAGGCAGCACGCCACGCCGGCGTTGCGCGCGGTGTCGTAGTCCACGATCGAGTCCCCCACCAGCAGCGTGCGCTGCTTCCGTCGCACCGGCCTCGGCCATCAGCGCGCGCAGCCCCTCCGGCGCCGGCTTGCGAGGATGCGGTCCGTCGCCGCCGATCACGTCGGTCGAACAGCTGGCGGACGTGCAGGCCGTCGAGCAGCCGCTCGGTGTGGCGCAGCGGCTTGTTGGTCAGCACCGCCACGCGCGCATGCCGTCGTGCCGCCTCCAGCACCTGGCGCATCCCCGGATAGAGCTGCGTCGAACGCAGGAGGCGCTCGTCGTAGATCTCGAGGAAGCGGCCCAGCGCGGCTGGCCTGTCGGGCAGTTCCGCCGCCGCGAGCGCCCGGCGGACGAGGACCGACGCTCCCTCCCCCACCATGCCGACGACGGCGTCCTCGGTCAGCGGCTGGCCGCCCAGCTCCACCACCAGCTGATTGGCCGAATCGGCGAGGTCGCGGCGGGAATCGACCAGCGTGCCGTCGAGATCGAACGCGATCAGCCGTCCGGAAGGCACTACTGGCCGTAGGTGGCCCACGACGTGGGCGTTTCCCACACCGTCACCCGCGCCACGGGCAGCCCCTGTTCGCGGGCCACGTCGTAAATCAGCCGCGCGATGCGCTCGGCGGTGGGGTTGCTGTCCAGGGTGAACACCGGCTCCCGCATGCCCTGCAGCACCGGCACCAGCGGATCGTCCTGCCGCAGGATCATCTTGTGATCGAGCTCGCGGTCCACCCAGGTCTTGATCGCGCGCTTGATGTCGCTGAAGTCCATCACCATGTTGCGCGGGTCGAGCGTGTCGGCGCGGATCTCCAGCTCCGCGACCGCATTGTGCCCGTGCGGGTGCGCGCAGACGCCGTTGTAATCGAGCAGCCGGTGGCCGTAGCAGAACTCGATGCGCTTGGCGACGGAGTACATGCTCGTAATGTTACCCTCGGGGCGCGCGGCAACGGTCGCGCCCCTCGGAGCCGGCGTGACCGACGACACACAGCGCGCGGTAGCGCGCGATACCGGAGCTACGGCCGTGCTGCTCTCGGCCGGTCTCGACAGCGCGGTGCTGGCAGCCGCCGAGGCGCGCCGCGGCCACGTGCATCCGATCTACGTCAGCGTCGGCCTGGCGTGGGAGGCCGGAGAGGTGGCGGCGCTGGCGCGCCTGCTCGCGACGCCGCTCTATGCGTCGATGGCGCCGCTGGCGCGCCTGTCGTTTCCGGCAGAGGACCTGTACGCGCCGACCCATTGGGCGATCGTCGGTACGCCGCCGGGGTTCGACACGCCCGACGAGGACGTGTACCTGACCGGGCGCAACGTCATGCTCCTGAGCAAGGCCGGCATCTACTGCGCGCAAAAGCGCCTCGCGCGCATCGCCATCGGTCCACTGGCCGGCAATCCGTTTCCGGACGCCACCGAGGCGTTCTTCGCGTCGATGAGCCGGACGCTGTCGCTGGGACTGGCCCACGAGGTTGCCATCGCGGCGCCGTTCTCCGGCATGCACAAGAGCGACGTCGTGCGGCTGGGGCTCGAGCTTGGTGTGCCGCTGGAGCTCACGCTCTCGTGCATGAACCCGGTGGGCGGCGTCCACTGCGGCCAGTGCAGCAAGTGCCGCGAGCGCCGCGACGCGTTCCTGGAGATCGGCGCGTCCGATCCCACCGAGTACGCGACGAAGCCGCTGCGCTGAAAAGAGGACACTGGGGTCGGGCGTCATTGCGCGACGACGCTCAAGGACACCCGACCCCAAACCGCTCGAAATTACGGTTTTGAGTACACGACTCGGCCGGCGACGAGCGTATACCGGACGTCGAACGCCGGGCCCAGCACCACCAGATCGGCGACCGCGCCCTCGGCGATGACGCCGTGGCCGACGAGACCCAGCTGCCGCGCCGGCGTCAGCGCACACATGGCCGCGGCATCGACCGGCGACGCGCCGCAGCGGGTGACCAGCGTCGCGAAGATGCGGTCCATCGTCGCGGTGCTGCCGGCCAGCGTGCCGTCGTCGAGCTCCGCCGCGTGGCTGCGCGCATGGATCCGCCGCCCGCCCAGCCACGCGGTGGCACCGACCGGCAGGCCCGCCGCGGCCGTGCCGTCGCTGATCGCCATCACCCGGCCCGTGCCCTTGGCGGCGATGGCCATGCGGCAGATGGCCGGGTGGACGTGGACGCCGTCGGCAATCAGCTCCACCGCCACGCGCGGCGACTCCAGCATCGCGCCAGCCAGGCCGGGGGACCGATGCGACACCGGCGGCATGCGGTTGAAGAGGTGCGTGGCCTGGCGGGCGCCCGCTTCCACCGCCTCCATCGCCGTGTCGTAGTCGGCGCCCGAATGGCCCAGCGACACGCGATGCCCGGCGGCCGCCAGCGCGCGCACCAGGTCGATGCCACCGGGCAACTCCGGCGCCACCGTCACCACCGCCGACGTCGTCCCGGTGCGCCGCCATCACCGCCAGGATGTCGGTGGCTGAAAACGCCTCCCGTCTCGACGCCGCGCGCCCGCGGCGGCCCGGTCGTCACCGGCGGCAGGCGCAGACACTCCACGGGTTGAGCGCCGGCGAAGTCGGGGTTGACGAAATTGCTCTCGAGATGGGCCGGCAGAACCCGGGCGCCAGCCGTGCCGCCGACCCGAGCCCGGTTGACCTGCTTCAGGAACGCCGCCAGCACCTCGGGCGTGCACGCGACGCTGGTCGGGCAGAATGCGGTCACACCGAACGCCGGCAGCACGGACGCGAGCGTGGCGACCGGCGCGCCATCGTCCAGCACGTCGTGGCCCTGCGAGCCGTGCACGTGGACGTCGATGAATCCGGGCACCACGTGACAACCGCGCGCGTCGAGGACCGTGGCCCCGGCCGGACCCTCCGAGATCCGGCGCTCCACCACGGCGATGCGCTCGCCGTCGACGATCACGGTGCCCCCGGTCACCACGCGATCGGCAACGACCACGTCGCCGCCGGCGATCGCGATCACGCGTTCGCGCCCACGCCGGGCCAGTCCACGTGCAGGTGCAGCTTGCGGCCCTCGAGCGGCAGGCATGCCGGGATCGGCGTCGCCGCCGCCGCGCAGCAGGTCGCGATCGACGCGGCGTCAGGATGCGCAGCAGCCCGTCCTCGCGCGGCGCCGACAGCACCACGACGCCGCCGCTTTCGGCGGCCGGGAACCGGTGATCGTCCAGGTAGTCGCGGTCCAGCGTCACCAGCGTGCGGCGCAGCTGACGGGCGAGGCGGAAGTGGGCGCCGTCGGTGGCGCGGCGCAGATCGTCGTGCTCCATGACGTAGAGCACGTCCCACTTCAACCGGCCGCGCATCGCGTGCACGATGCGCAGCGGCACGTTGGCGTCCACGTAGACGCGCGGCTCGAGCGCCGCTCGGTCAACGTGAGGGCTGAGCTCGGAGGCCAGTGTGCCCATGGGCGGTTATGACGGCTTGTCGGCGAGCGCCTGCTGCGCTTCCTGCCGCAGCGCGGCCACCAGCTCGTCGCGCTTGTGCACCAATCCCTTCAGCGGCCGGCGGTTGTGCGTGCTGCCGACCGTGTACTCGCAGAAGAGCGGAAAGCCGATGGTCGAGTCCACGTAGGCTACGACCGTGTCGGGCAGCACGCCGGGGTTGACCTTGCCCCAGCTGACGGCCTCGGCCGGCGTGGCGCCGGACAAGCCGCCCCACACCACTGAATCGGTCGTGATCTGGATGAAGTAGTCGTTGCCGCCCTTGGGGATGCCGTAGACCTCCCACAGCGTGGGCTGGCCCTGCAGGTAGAAGTTCTTCGGCGACCCGCCGCCCAGAATCACGCAGCCGTTCTTCTTGCCCGCGAGGATGAACGAGCACACCTCGTTCACGTCCTTGTTGGGATCCACCATCAGCCGGCTGCCGTTCATCAGCTCGTGATAGGCCACGTTCATGCCGATCGAGCTGTCGCCCGGCGACGAAGTATAGATCGGCACGCCGGCCTTGGCGGCCGCGGCGACCACGGAATACTCGTGGCATCCGGGCTGGCGCTCGAGCAGATCCTGCCCGAGGGCGAAGTGGAGTTCGGCCGTGGACACCGGCTCGTTGCGGCCCCAGCGCTCCAGGAACCCGCGCACGTAGGCGTCGGTTTCGAGCAGCACGGTGGCCGGGAACAGCACGTCGTAGATCCGGATGACGCCCTCTTCGTACAGCTCCACGTCGTTCACGAACGGCGAGCCGCGGTGCAGCGTGAAGTTCAGCGCATAGTGCAGGTCGTGGTAGAGGTTGGCGCCGGTGCTGACCACGAAATCCACCAGGCCCCGCTCCATCAGCTCGACGACGCAGCCGCCCAACCCGGCTGGCGTCATGGCGCCGGCAATCGTCAGCGCAATCGTGGTGTCGTGCTCGGGCAGCAGCATCTTGTCGGTGAAGATGCGGCACGCCTCGCCCAGGCGGGCGGCGTTGAAGGCCTGGAACCCCTCCTCGATGAGGTGCCGCACGTCGGCGCTGCCGCGCGGACGGTAGTAACGGATCGGCCGCCCGGACAGCGCCTTCGACCGCGGCTTGTCTGGAGCCCCCGGCGAACGATACGGCATTGCCGGTAGCTTAGCACTGCTGCGCAGCCGCTAAGTGACTGTCGCGGCTGTCGTTGTCGTCAATCTGATCCGATACGCAGTCGAGCGCAACCAGACGTGAACGAACTCGCCTTCGCAGCACAGCGGGCGGCCCTGAGCCGCACCGACCCTCCAGTGGATCAGACCGAGGCGCGGTTTCGCAGCCTTGTGCAATCGCCGCTGCGCGCGGGGTTGGTGCGCTTCCTGAACGCGCGCCCCGACGAGTCCTTCGACATCGAGTCGCTGATGGCGACGTTCGGCCGCATGCGCCTCGACGTCGAGAACTGCCTGAAGGAGCTGGTGGACTTCGGGCTGGCGCGGCGTCTGCTGGATGCGCCCGGCCGCTTCAGCGCCAACCGGCCCGAGCGGGCGCCGATCGCCCAGCTGCTCGACGCGTTCCTGGAGCGCCGCGCCGCGATCAGCACCGAAGACCAGTCGCCGTCGGTGCAGCGCTTCCGCGAGATGATCGGCCGCGACGAGAAGATGCTGATCGTGTTCGAGTGGATCCGCACGGCGGCCAAGTCGGACATCTCGGTGCTGATCCTCGGACCGACCGGCTCGGGCAAGGAAGTGGTGTCGCGGATGATCCACGAGCTGAGCGCCCGCGGCCGCGAGAACTTCCAGGCCGTGAACTGCGCGGCGCTGCCGGACACGCTGTTCGAGTCGGAGATCTTCGGCTACGAAAAGGGCGCCTTCACCGGGGCCAACGACCGCAAGCCGGGGCGGGTGGAGCTGGCCGACCGCGGCACGCTGTTCCTCGATGAAATCGGCGACCTGTCGCTCGTCGCGCAGGCCAAGCTGCTGCGGGTGCTCGAGGACAAGCGGTTCGAGCGGCTGGGCGGCCAGAAGTCGATCGAGGTCAATTTCCGGCTGATTTCGGCCACCAACCGTCCGCTGGACGACTTCGTGCGGGACAGCCGCTTCCGCGAGGACCTGTACTACCGCGTCAACGCGTTCGCGATCCGCCTGCCCTCGCTGCGCGAGCGCCCGGTGGACATCCCCGTGCTGGCCGGCCGGTTCGTGGCCCGCTATTGCGCCGCCAACGGGCTGCCGCTCGACGCCAAGGCGTTCTCCGATGAAGCGGTCACGAAGCTGCTGAGCTATCCGTGGCCGGGCAACATCCGCGAGCTGGAAAGCACGGTCTCGCGTGCCGCGCTGTCGGCGCCAGGCCGCGTGATCCGCGAGGGCGACATCGAGTTCCTGCACGCGCACGTGATGCCCGCGGCGGCCGCAGCGGTCGGCCCGGCCGACGCTGCCGTCGCTCCGCGACGCCGAGCGCGCGCACATCCAGCGGGTGCTCGAGGCCGTGTCGTGGAACAAGAAGGAGGCCGCACGGGTGCTCGAAATCAGCCGCGGGACCCTCTACCGCAAGATCGAGGAATATCAGCTCGACGACGCCCGGATGTCTCGAGACGGTGCACCGGCCTAGCCGATCGATGGTTTCAGGCCCGAAAACGGGCCTCCGATCGCGATCTCAAAACAGGACACACGGTTCGGCGCGGCGCCGCACGAGGTTGCACTAATTGCACGCTGCGGCGCGGACTTCGGTGTGTGGAAGTCGCACACCGACCGCGGCATCGCCGCGTACGCCGACGTCGGCCTGAGACTGCTAATACCTGGACTGCCAAGAGGTTGCACGGTGATTGGCGCGGTTGGGCGCTGGGCGGCACCCGCCTTGCGATTAGAGCGGGCAATGACACCTCGCGTGTGCGACGACACCAGGGCAGACTCGCCCTGGTTCCCCAGCGCGCCTTTCGCGGCCTGCTCCCCTGGCCGCGGACCGGCGGGCCGCCGCGCGCGGATCAGGATTATCTGGATTCCGTAGGGGCTCCAGGCCCCAGGCTCCAGGCCGCTCTCGCCTTTTGCCTTTTGCCTTTGCCTTGGCCGCGCTAAAGCCGACGGCGTGATAGCCGGCGTCCACCATCAGCACTTCGCCGGTCACGCCTCGCGCTGCATCGCTCAATAGAAACGCGGCGGCTTCGGCCACTTCGCTCGCGTCCACGTTGCGGCGCAGCGGCGCGCGCTCCGGATACACGTGCAGGATGCTCGAGAAGCCCTTGATGCCGGCGGCGGCGAGCGTCTTGATGGGCCCAGCCGACACCGCGTTCACGCGCACGTTCTTCGCGCCCACGTCCGCGGCCAGGTAGCGCACCGTCGATTCCAGGGCCGCCTTGGCCACGCCCATCACGTTGTAGTTGGGGAACACGCGATCGCTGCCCAGGAAGCTGAGCGTGACCACGCTGCCGCCGCCGCGCTTCTCCATCAGCGGCAACGCCCCGCGGGTCAATGCCACCAGCGAATACGCGGAGATGTCGAGCGTGATGCGGAAGTCGTCGCGCGAGGTTTCGCTGAATGGGCTTTCCAGCGCCGCTCGCGGCGCGAAGGCGGCGCCGTGGACCAGGAAATCGAGCCCGCCGAACTCGGCATCCACACGCTCGAAGACGGCCTTGATCTCGTCGTCCGATCCGACATCGCACGGCAGGACCAGCGGCGGCTGCGCCAGCCCCTGGCCCAGCTCGCCGACGTGCTCTTCGAAGCGGCTCTGATAGGTCAGCGCCAGCCGCGCACCGCGCGACGCCACTGCTTGCGCGATCGCCCAGGCAATCGACCGCTTGTTGGCCACGCCGACCACGAGGCCGCACTTGCCGGCGAAATCCGTCACGCGAAGGTCCTGGGTGAAAAGCAGCGGGGCCTAGCGGCCGCCCTTGCGTCCGGCGCCGCCCTGGGCGCGGCCCGCGGTGCTGGCCGCCGCCGCCCTGGCGGTTGTCGGCGTGCCCACCGGGCCCCCGGCCGCCACGCTGGCCGTCGGAGCCCCAGCCGCCGCCTTGCGGGCGCGCGCCGAAATTGCCGAAGCCGCCTGGCTGGCCGTGGCGCTGGTTGCGGCCGCTGTTGCTCCGGTAGCCGACGCGATTGCCGTCTACCTCGCCGCGGCCGCGCCCAGCCGGCTGCCGCACGGTGAACTCGGGCTCGCGGCGCTCCGGCACGTGTCCCTCGGGACGCGGGAAGGTGGCGCGGATCAAGCGGCGATGCACCGGGCCATCGTCCTCACGCGGGTCGTTCGGGTCGGCGACGTCTTGTTCCGGCGGATACGGGTGCGCTGTCGAGCGACAGTGGGGTGTCGGCGAGGCGCGGCCGCCGGTGGCGGAACGACGGCTGGCAGATCGGGCACGTCGGCCACGTCGGCCAGCTCCGGCACATCGGCCGCCTCTGGCGCCGGCTCGGCCTGCGGGCGGGGCACCGCGAGCACGGGCCGGGCCGCGTCGGTGGCCTCGTGCGTCAAGCGCCGCCTGCGATTTGGCGCGGCGCGGCGCCGGCGCCTTGCCCTGGCGGTATTCGTGCTCCGCGTCGCAAGTGGCGCACCGCGTCTGCCGCACATCGTCGTCCACGATCGCCACGACCGCGTGGTTCGTGACGCGGCGCTCACGCGGACAGTAGTCATCGAGAATGTCACCCAGCCGAGGCCGGCGTTGCTGCATCAAGTTCCCCCGGAGCATGCCCTTTCTGGTGGGGTTGGATGAAAGGGATCGCGGGCGTCCAGAGTCTAGCAGACTCGCCCGCGGGGTCCCAATAGATAGCGTAAAGGCAAAAGGCTAAAGGCGAAAGGCTAAAGGCAAGATGCGACAGATCAAGCGTGGGCGGCGGCCCAGCTGCGGCATTCGGCCAGTGCCGCCGCCACAGCCGTCGGGCTGGTGGATTGCGGTGTCCGCTTGGCGCCCACGGATGCACGTGCTGTCGCAGCCCCCGGCGCGTCGGCCCCGAACAGATCGCTGGCCTGGCGCCATTCCTCCGGGGTCAGATCCGTGAAATCGCGGCCCTCGGCGAGCAGGCGCCGCACCATCGCGCCAACCACTTCGTGTGCGCGGCGGAAGGGCATCCCGCGAAGCGTCAGGTAGTCCGCCACGTCGGTCGCCAGCAGCAGCCCCGATGCGGCGCGTCCCGAGCGCTCCGCGTTGACGCCGAGGCGCGACACCACCGCGTGCGCCGCGCGCAGCGACGCCGCCAGCGTGGCTTCGGCGTCGAACACCGCTTCCTTGTCCTCCTGAAGGTCCTTGTTGTAGCCCGTCGGCAGGCCCTTCATCGTCACCAGCCAGCCGGTCAGGCGTCCGACCGCGCGACCCGTCTTCCCCCGCACCAGCTCCAGCGGATCGGGATTCTTCTTCTGCGGCATCATGCTGCTGCCGGTGGCCGACGCGTCCGACAGCTCGAAGAAGCCGTGCTCCTCGCCGGTGAAGAGAATGAAGTCCTCGGACAGGCGGCTCAGGTGCACCATCGCCAGCGACACGGCGTAGAGAAACGACGCCACGAAGTCGCGGTCGCTGGACGCATCGATGCTGTTGGCGACGATGCGCGAGAAGCCGAGACGGGCGGCAAGGGCGCGCGTGTCGATGGCGTAGCTCGTGCCCGCAATCGCGCCGCTGCCCAGCGTGAGCGCGTCGGCTTCATCCGAGGCGGCCCCCAGCCGCGCGTGGTCGCGCCGCAACGCGGCCGCATGCGACAGGAAGAAGTGCGCGACCAGCACCGGCTGGGCACGTCGCAGGTGCGTATACGACGGCATCAACG
Organism: uncultured Acidobacteriota bacterium; assembly: GCA_963713655.1. Lineage (GTDB taxonomy): Bacteria > Acidobacteriota > Vicinamibacteria > Vicinamibacterales > UBA2999 > CAWEBF01. The sequence goes on along the minus strand of CAVQMT010000015.1, from coordinate 278,528 downwards.
CGTCGCCGGCGGCCTCGGCGCGTTCGGCGCAGGCGGCGACCAGTGCCGCCACCGCCCGTTGCAGCAGCGGGATCCGGCGTCTGAGGTACAGCCGCAGATCCAGCGACACCTGCTCGTTGCGCGACCGGCCGGTGTGGAGACGCCGGCCGGCGTCGCCAATCCGCTCGACCAGCTGCCGCTCCACGAAGCTGTGCACGTCCTCGTCGGGCCCGGCCACGAAGGCGGGGTCGCGCTGCGCCTGCTCGAGGATCGCCTGCAAGGCGCCCTCGATCGCGGCGACGTCGTCCTTGGACAGCACGCCCGCCTGACCGAGCGCCTCGGCCCAGGCCAGGCTGCCGGTCACGTCGTCCTGGAACAGCGCCCGATCGAAGCCGAACGAGATGCCGAAATCGAACGCAGCCGGATCGGGTGCCGTGTCGAATCGGCCAGACCACAAGGTCACGAGCGGTTCACCATCGATGTCGAATCCTCGAGGCGCCGGCCTAGACCGGTGGCGGCCCGAACGCTCTGCCTCGGCTCCGCACAACGTCCCGGCGCGCGAGCGCGCAAGAACTGGACCAGCCAAGGGCTCAGAGCGATTCAGGGTAGCGCCCGGCTGGTCAGTGGGTCAGCTGGTCCAGCCGCTTGACCAGCTCGCGGGCCCGGCGTGCGTCGCGGGCGATGACCAAGATGGTATCGTCGCCGGCCACGGTTCCGACCACCTCGGGCCACTCGGCGCCGTCGATGGCCACGGCGAGGATCTGGGCCTGGCCCGGGCCCGTGCGCAGCAGCACCAGCTGCTGGACGCGCTCCATCCGGCTCAGATACTCGCCCACGGCCTTGTGCAGCTTGGCGGCCGCGCCGTGGCCGTTCGCGCTCGCCTGGCCAGGGTCCTGGTAGGCGCCGTCCGGGCCCCCCTTCACCAGTGCCAGCTCGCGGATGTCGCGCGACAAGGTGGCCTGGGTGACGTCGAAGCCGGCGGCACGAATCGCCCGCCGCAGCTGTTCCTGGCTGCGAATCGGCTGGCGCCGGATCACATCGACGATGGCGGACTGGCGGCGGGTCTTCATCTACCCTGCGCTGAGAGGATACACGAGATCTTGACTAATTATGCATTGACATGTATAAAAATACTTTTCCCTGACTCGAAGGGGCCGATGACATACCGCGCCTGGCAGCATCGTCGAGGGCTCTCCTAGTGGCCGCACGGCCCCGCATCGTGGTCAAGCTGGGCGGCGAGCTGCTGGAAAGCGACGGCGACGTCGCGCGGATGGCGAAGGGCATCCGCGCGCTGGCGGGCGCGGCGCAGCTGACGGTGGTGCACGGCGGCGGCAAGGAGATCGACGCGGCCCTGGCGGCCGCGGGCATCCCCAAGCGCCAGGTGGACGGGCTGCGGGTCACCGACCCAGCCACGCTGGGCGTCGTGGTGGGCGTGCTGGCTGGTAGCATCAACACCCGGCTGGTGGCAGGCGTGCGCCGCGCCGGCGGCCGGGCGGTGGGGCTGACAGGTGCGGATGCCGGCGTCGCGGTGATGAAGCGCGCCGCGCCGATCGTGAGCACGCTGGGCGAAACCGTGGACCTCGGGCTGGTGGGCGCGCCCGCCGGCCGGTCGCAGCCGGCGCTGCTGGCGGAGTTGATGCGGAAAGGGTACGTCCCGGTGGTGGCATGCGTCGGCGCCACCGCGAAGGGCGACCTGCTGAACGTGAACGCCGACACGCTGGCGTCGCATCTGGCCGTCGGGCTGCGGGCGGCACGGCTGGTGATCGCGGGGGGGACGGCGGGTGTGCTGGATGCGGCGGGCCGCACCATCGCCAAGGTCACGCTGGCGGACGCGGCCCGGTTGGTGCGCGAGGGCACGGCCAACAAGGGCATGGTGGCGAAGCTGCAGGCCTGCCGCGATGCCGTCCGCGGCGGCGTGGGCGACGTGGTGATCGGCAACGGACGTGACGTGAACTTCAAACAGCTGGCGAATACCAGGGCGGTGCAGCGCGACTGCACACAGGTAGTGCGATGAACATCAACCTCGACGAGATCCGGGCACGAGAACAGCAGTACGTCCTCCAGACGTATCGCCGCCAGCCAGTGGCGTTCGTCAAGGGGCAAGGCGCGCGTCTGTTCGACGCCGCGGGACGCTCGTATCTCGACCTGGTGTCGGGCATCGGCGTCACGTCGCTGGGGCACGCCCATCCGGGGCTCACTGCCTGCATCACCGACCAGGCGTCGCAGCTGCTCCACACCTCGAACCTGTACTTCCATCCGTTCCAGGCCGAAGCGGCGGCGCGGCTGTCGGCCCTGTCGGGCCTGGAGCGCACCTTCTTCTGCAACAGCGGCACCGAGGCCAACGAGGCGTGCCTGAAGTTCGCGCGCCGCTACTGGCACACGCTGGGCGCACAGGACCGCGTCGGCTATGTGGCCCTGGTGAACGGGTTCGCAGGACGCACCATGGGCGCGCTGTCGGTGACCTGGGATGAGCACTATCGCGGCCCGTTCCAGCCGCTCATCGGACCGGTGACGTTCGTCGATCCTGAAAAGCCGGAGGCGCTCGCCGCCGCGGTGAGCGACAAGACCGCGGCGATCATCGCCGAGCCGATCCGCGGCGAAGGCGGCATCCTTCCGCTGCCCGACGCGTTCGTGCGCGCGGTGAAGGACGTCTGCGCGCGCACGGGCACGCTGCTGATCGCCGACGAGGTGCAATCGGGCCTGGGGCGCACCGGACATCCGTTCTACTTCCAGGCCCTGCAGTGGACGCCCGACCTGGTGTCGGTCGGCAAGGCGCTCGGCTCCGGCGTGCCGGTGGCGGCCGCGTTGGTCTCCGAGCGCGTGGCCAAGGCGATCTCCGCCGGCGATCACGGCAGCACCTACGGCGGCAACCTGCTGGCCTGCCGTGCCGCGGCGTTCTTCCTCGAACAGCTGATGGACAAGGGGCTGCTGGAGCACGTGCGCGAGGTGGGTGGCCATTTCGAGCGGCGGCTGCGCACGCTGGCCCTGCGCCACCCGGTGATCGTCGAAGCGCGCGGCGCCGGCTTGATGCGCGGCCTCGAGCTGCGGGTGGATGCGGCCGCCGTCGTCGATCAGGCGCGCGAGCACGGCCTGCTGGTGAACCGCACGGCCGAGCGCGTGGTGCGGCTGCTGCCGCCGCTCGTCATCGAGGCCGCCGAGATCGACGACGCGGTGGACATCCTGGACGGCGTGCTGGCCGGCATCCCGGCCGAGGTCGGCGCATGAGCTACTCCGTCGAGCCGGCCCAGGGCGGCGTCACCGCACCTGACGGCTTCCGCTCCGCGTCGCTGCACAGCGGGATCAAGGCGAAGACCGGCGCACTCGACCTGGCGGTGCTGGCCGCCGACACCGTCGGGACGGCCGCGGGCCTCTTCACCACCAACCTGGCCAAGGCTGCGCCGGTACTGGTGTCGCAGCGCCACCTCGCCAAGAGCGGCGGCCGGGCGCGCGCGGTGGTCGTGAACAGCGGCTGCGCCAACGCCTGCACCGGCGACGACGGCATGGCCAACGCGCTGCGGATGACCACCGAGACGGCGCAGGCGATCGGCTGCGCGCCGGAGGAAGTGCTGGTCGCGTCCACGGGCGTCATCGGCGTCGGCTTGAAAATGGATCGCGTGGTGCCGGGCATCAGGGGCGCGGCGGCGGCGCTGGCCCGGGACAAGGGCGCCGAGATGGCGCGCGCGATCATGACCACCGACCCGTTCCCGAAGGACCATGCGGTGGTGGTGCGCACGTCGCGCGGCCACTTCCACGTCGGCGGCACGGCCAAGGGCTCGGGGATGATCGAGCCGAACATGGCGACGATGCTCGGGTTCCTGACGACTGATGCCGCGGTGCCGCCGGCGCTGCTGCAGCGGGCGCTGCAGGAGTCCGCGCGCCGCACGTTCAACGCGATCACGGTGGACGGCGAGTGCTCGACCAACGACTGCGTGTTCGCGCTGGCGTCGGGAGCCAACGGCGTGACCGTGGACGAGGAGCTGTACCCCGCGCTCCAGGCCGCCTTCTACGAGGTGTCGAAGGCGCTGGCCATCGGCATCGTGCGCGGCGGCGAGGGCGCCACCAAGCTGATCACGATTTCGGTCAGGCATGCGCGCACGCCCGCCGACGCGATGCAAGTGGCGAAGACGATCGCCAACTCGCCGTTGGTGAAGACGGCGGTGCACGGCGCGGACCCGAACTGGGGGCGCATCGTCGCCGCCGCCGGCCGCTCGGGCGTGCTCTTCGACGTCGATCGCGCCACCGTGCGCGTCGGCGGCGTGCTGCTGTTCGAACAGGGCCTGCCGCATGACGACGCCGCGCCGGAGGCGGCCACGCACCTCAAGGGCTCCGAGGTCTGCATCGACGTGGACCTGGGCGCCGGCGGCGACGAGTCGGCCACGGTGTGGACCTGCGATCTCAGCGCCGAGTACGTCCGCATCAACGGCGAGTACCGGACGTAACGCCGTGGCGGCCTGGATCCCGGGAGCCTGGAGCCCGAGCCGAGGCCTCCGAGCCCGAAAGAAAGACTTCCTCTCGATCCTCGACTTCGATCACGCCGAGCTGGACGGCCTGCTGTCGCTGGCCGTGCGCATGAAAGCCGAGCGTGCGCTCGGCGCCAAGGCGCCCACCGCGACCTCGCTCAGCGGCCTCCACGTCGCGCTGCTGTTCGAGAAGCCGTCGCTGCGGACGCGCTCCACCTTCGAGGTCGCGATCCGCGAGCTCGGCGCCGACACGCTGCACCTGCCGGCGCACTTCGCCGAGGGTGTCCGCGAGCCGCTGGAGGACGTGGCGAGAAACCTCGAGCGCTGGGTGCGCGCGCTCGTGATCCGGACCTACGGCCAGGAGAAGGCCCAGCGGCTGGCCACCGCAGGCAAGCGGCTGACGATCGTGAACGCGCTCACCGACGATGAGCATCCGTGCCAGGCGCTTGCCGACGTGATGACGATGCGCGAGACGTGGGGCGCCACCGAGGGCCGCACCGTCGCCTACGTGGGCGACAGCAACAACGTCGCGACGTCGCTGATGCAGGCGGCGCTGATGATGGGCGTGCACGTGCGGCTGGCCTCGCCGGCCGGCTACGCGCTGTCCGACGAGGTGGTGTCCCAGGCGGCCGCGCGCGCCCGAAGCGGCGCGCGAGTCGAACGGCTCACCGACCCGCTGGCCGCCGTGACCGGCGCCGACGCGGTCTATACCGATGTCTGGGCCTCGATGGGCGAGGAGCACGAGGCCGATCACCGCCGCCAGGTGTTCGCGCCCTACCAGGTGAACGCGGCGCTGATGGCCGCCGCCGCGCCCTCGGCGATCTTCATGCACTGCCTGCCGGCGCATCGCGGCGAGGAGGTCACCTCCGAGGTGATCGAGTCGCCCGCGTCGATGGTCTTCGACCAGGCCGAGAACCGCCTCCACACCCAGAAGGCCCTGCTCCACCTGCTCTTGGCGAGCTGACCTGCCGGCCTGTTGCCTTTGGCCTTTCGCCTTTTGCCTTGACGAGTGCCAAGGCCGCAGGCCTTCGCTACAATGCCGCAGGTGCATCCGTGGCTCGCGCACTACGACTCCGACGTGCGGCCGTCGCTGGCCCCGTATCCCGACAAGACGCTCGTTGACTACCTGACGCAGCTCGCGCGCAACCACGGCGACAAGCCCGCGCTGCTGTTCAAGGGCGGCTCGGTTTCCTACGGCCGTCTCGAGGCTGAGAGCGACGCCTTCGCGGCGGCGCTCGCCGCCGACGGCGTGCGCCCCGGCGACCGGGTGGCGCTGGTCCTGCCCAACTGCCCCCAGTTCTTCGTCGCCGAGTTCGGAGTCTGGAAAGCCGGCGGCGTCACCGTGCCCCTGAATCCGACCTACAGCGAGCGCGAGCTGCAGCAGGCGCTCGACTGCCACCCGGGCGGAGGTCGTGGTGACGCTGACCCCGTTCTACGACCGCGTCAAGCAGGCACAGGGCCGGACCGCCGTGCGGCGCGTGATCGCCACGTCGATCAAGGAGTACCTGCCGATAGTGCTCCGCGTCCTGTTCACGCTGTTCAAGGAGCGGAAGGACGGCCACCGCATCAGGCTCCAACCGCACGACCAGTGGCTGCAGGACCTGATCCGGCAGCATCGCGGCGCGCCGCGGCCGGCGGTCGCGGTGCGGCCGGACGACCGTGCGGTGATTCTGTCGAGCGGCGGCACCACCGGCACGCCGAAAGGCGTGGTCGGGCTGCACCGGCACTACGTCGCCGCCGGCCTGCAGCTCTTCGACTGGACCAAGTCGGCCAAGAAGCCGTGGACCGACGTGATCATGCTGCCGCTGCCGCTGTTCCACGTCTACGGCAACGTGGGCGTGCAGCCGCTGGCGTTCGTCGGCCCGAACCCGCTGTCGCTGGTGCCGAACCCGCGCGACATCGGCGACGTGCTGGCGACCATCAAGCAGGTGAAGCCGGCGTTCTTCAGCGGCGTGCCGACGCTGTACAACGCCATCCTCAACCACCCGACGGTGCGCAACGGTCAGGTGGACCTCAGCTCGATCAAGCTGTGCTTTTCCGGCGCCGCCGCGCTTGATGGCGGAAACCAAACGCCAGTTCGAGGAGAAGACCGGCGCGCGAATCGTCGAAGGCTACTCGCTGACCGAAGGCATGATGGCCTGCTGCGTGAACCCGGTACAGGGCACGAAGAAGCTCGGCTCGATCGGCATGCCGCTGCCCGACGTGGAAGTGCGGATCGTGGACGCCGACAGCGGCGAGCGGCTGCTGCCGCCCAAGGAAGTGGGCGAGATGATCATGCGGGCGCCGCAGTACATGGCCGAGTACCTGGAACAACCCGCTCGAGACGGCCGAGACGCTGCGGCTGCACTCCACCGGCGAGCGCTGGCTGCACACCGGCGACCTGGCCTACATGGACGAGGACGGCTACGTCTTCCTGGTGGACCGCAAGAAGGACCTGATCAAGACCAGCGGGTTCCAGGTGTGGCCGCGCGAGATCGAAGAAGTGATCTCCGCGCACCCCGCGGTGATGGAGGTGGGCGTCGCGGGCGTGCCCGACGCCGCCAAGGGCGAGGTGGCCAAGGCCTATGTGGTGCTGAAGGAGGGCCAGTCGTCCACCGAGGACGCGATTCGCGCCTACTGCCGCGAACGGCTGGCGCCCTACAAGGTGCCGGCGAGCGTCGAGTTCCGGAACTTCCTGCCCAAGACGATGGTGGGCAAGATCCTGCGGCGCGCGCTGGCGGAGACCAAGGAAGCCCGAGCGTCCTATGGAGCAATTCACCGCGGCGCGGCTGGCGGCTGGCGCCTGCACGACGACGCACGGTGATGCCCTTATCGCGCAGCGCCGCCCGCAGCCGCCGGGCCAGCTCGGCCGCGCCAGGAGTATCGCCGTGGACGCACAGCGTGTCCACCGTCAGCGACACCCGCGCGCCATCGATGGCGACGACCGACTGGTCCGCCACCATCGCAGCCGGCCCGGGCCAGCACGGCGTCCACGTCCGAGACGACGCCGCCAGGCGCGCCCCGAGGCGCCAGCTCGCCGTTGGCCAGGTAGCCGCGGTCCGCGAACGCCTCGTTCGCCACCGCCACCCCCGCATCGCGGGCCGCGCGGACCAGCTCCGAGTTGGCCAACCCGAACAGCATGAGCGCCGGGTCCACCGCGCGCATCGCCCGCACGATCGCGTCCGCGAGCGGACGCTGGCGCGCGGCCATGTTGTACAGCGCGCCATGCGGCTTGACGTGCGTCAGCCGCACGCCCTGGGCCGCGGCCACGCCCGCCAGCGCGCCGACTCTGATACGCGACCAGGTCCTCGACCTCAGCGGGCGCGACGGGCATCTCGCGGCGGCCGAAGCCGGCCAGGTCACGCAGGCCTGGGTGCGCGCCCACCGCCACGCCGTGCGACGCGCGCCAGTGCCACCGTGGCTCGCATCACCCCCGGATCGCCGGCGTGGAAGCCGCAGGCGATATTTGCCGAGGTGATGTGCGGCATCACGCCCTCGTCGTCGCCGTAGCGCTGAGCCCCGGTGGACTCGCCCACGTCTGCGTTCAGGTCAACGGCTGAGCTCATGCCTCATCCGAGAACACGCTTGTAATTCTTGCCACAGCCTGGTGAGGCCGAAAATCCGCGAAAGCCCCAAAACCGAGGAAACCAGCCCGGCATGGCAGTTGCCTATGGAATGTGTGTCGGTCTGTGGTTTACGGCAGGGGCCGTAAACGCTGGGGGGAGCCAGGCCGGCACTCAGGATGGGGTGTTAACGCGCCCCATCCTGAATTTTTTCTAACCCAGTGCATTTGCGGTGGGTTAGAAAAAATTCTATGTCTTCTGGTCGCGCTGCGCGCGACTGCCGCTCCGCGTACCCACAACCAGCATCAAGCGCTACTCTTCGCCCGCGTCGCGGCGTGAATACGAAGCTAACTCAGCATTAGCTCGGTTACGCCGCGCCTTCCGGGTACTCTAGCGCTAGCTTCAGCTCGCGGGACAACGTCTCCACCGTGGTCCCGGTCCGCTTCCACGCCCCCTCGCTCTCGAACCGCTGATCGCCGATACGCCGGCCCCAGGGCGCAATCACACGCCCAATCGCACGGAAGTCGGCGCGGTCCGCGTGCATCTGGTCCAGCCGCCGCACCACGTCCGGGGCCACGCGAATGAAGGCGCGGAGCGCGGTGGCGCTGCGCACGCTGTACTTCCGGCCGGCCCAGGCAGCGCCGAACACCACCGACACCTGCTTGAAGTAGTTGACGAAGAAGCGCTTCGAGTCGTCCAGGAACGCCGCGGACTTGCGCGGGCCGCCGAACGCGTCGCTGGCAAACAGCCTCTTCAGTTCCTGCGCCAGCGGGCGCTTGCGCCACGCGCCCGCGCCCGACGCCGAGCAGCTTGATCTCGCCGTGCAGCGGCGAGTCGTCACGGTCGTTCAGCGCCCGCACCACGTCGTGCGCCGCGGCCAGCGCCTCGTCACGGTAGAGCTGGCGTCCCGACAGCGTGACCAGGTGCGACGCATTCAACCGCGTGTGCTTCGCGTTGATGGTCACGAACATCTGCACGACGTGGTCTTCGGGCAGCCGGTCGAAGATGATCGCCGGCACGCTGAAGTCGTCGCCCTCGATGTTCTCGATGTCGGCGTGCAGCGCCAGCAGCCGGTGCTGGCCGTCGATCGCGCGCAGGATGCCCTCCCGCTCAGGTACCTTGAGCCGCCCAACCGAAGAACCCGCCTCCACAGCCTCGAACGTCAGCTTCTCATCGCAGGAGATGATGACGGCGCCGGCAATCGACGGCAGATCGCGCGCCTGGCGGCACTGCTCGTAGTACTGCACCAGCTCCTCGATCTTCTTGCGGATGATCTGGCGCTGATAGGCCTTCTCGCTCGAGGCGATTCGCCGCTCCAGCAGGTCCCAGTTCACCTTCGACGGCACCTTCTTCTTGCCGCCCCGGACCGGGGGACCCGACTCGCCGTAGTTCAGCACTTCGAACCGCACCAGCTTGTCGATGTCCCCAGCCGACAGGGAGGCCTGGTAAAACTGGACGCCGAACTGCTTCATTCGGATTGCGGCGACGTTGATCATGGGTCTCTCAACAGGGCGAGCGGCCGACCAAGTGGCGAATTGTATCAGGCCATGCAAGAGGGCCAGCGGCGACAGGCGGCAATGACAGGCCCTATCGGCTTTAGGCTCTGGGCTTTAGGCTCTTGGGTGGGCTCTGGGCTCCAGAGCCTAGCCGAGAGCTCTCGGCCAGCCGGCCGAGACGACGGCCTTCAGCCGCACCAGCCCGTACAGGAGCACCATCAGCGCCAGAGTGGCTGCGGCCGCCTCCCAGAAGCTCAGCTCGCGGTGGAGGGCCCGGGCCGGCCGCCCGTAGGCCATCTCCACGTGGACCCAGTAGACGAAGAGCGACGCCAGGCCGAACTCCCGCACCGGTGACCAGCCGGGGGCTCGCCGCTCGTGCCACGCCCGTGCGAGCGGCACGGCCAGCATCACCATGCCCGAGCCGCACGCAGAAAAAGCTCGGCGCGCTGGTCATCGGCGTCGGCTCGCCGGCAAACGGCGGCAGCAGCGTCGCCAGCCCGCCGGCCGCCGCCAGCAGCGCCCCGTACAGGCCGAGCCGCCGCGCCATCGCGCGCCTCGGCTTCGCCGTCCGCCGTCGCCAGCCAGGAGCCGATGGCCACGCCGGCCAGCAAATACGCCGGCCACGGGAACAGCGAGAAGCTGGTTCGCCCGGGCGCTTGCCGGAAGTACATCTCCAGCCAGTCGGGGAGGGGGTCCAGCCACGCTGCGCCCGTCAGCGGCGGCGCCAGCAGCGCAATCGGCACCGCGGCCGCCAGCAGGCACAGGGCCCGCGTGCGCCGATCGGGCACCAGCGCCCACACCGCCCCCGCCAGCACCATCGCCAGGCCCATGACGTTCAGGATGTCCACCTTCAGCAGCGACTGCGGGAACCGGCCGCCGCTGATGAGGAGGGCCTGCAGCCGGAACAGGAACGCGAGGCCGAAGATCTGCCAGCCGCGCCGGCGCGCCAGGGCCGCCACCTCGGCCACGGTCTTGCCGCGGCGCTCACGCGACACCGCCGCCAGCGCCAGGGCGACGCCCGCCAGGCACATGAACGCGGGCGCCGCGAAGCCGCCCAGCACGATCGCCGCGCGATAGGGCCAGCCGTCCCGCTCCGACGGCAGCGTCCAGGCGTCCATGGTGTGGGCCTCGATCATCAGCAGCGTGGCGACGCCGCGCAGCCAGTCCAGGTAGCCCTTTCGGGTCATGGCTGAATGTCGATGCTGGTGGTCAGGGTGATGTCTTCCCGCAGCGAGTGCCACACGGAGCAGTACTTGTCGCGCGACAGTTCCAGCGCGCGCGTCACCGCGTGTTCGGGCACCGCCCCGCCGATACGGCAGTGCAGATGGAAGCTGAGGAACCGGCGAGGCGGCGAAGGGGCGCGCTGCCCCGTCAGCGTGGACGAGAACGACGTCAGCGGATGCCGTCCCTTGCGCAGGATGTCCACGACGTCCACGGACATGCAGCCGGCAAGGCCGATGGCCAGCAGCTGCGTCGGCGACGGGCCCGCCGCCGTGTCGCTGTCGACGGTGAACGAGATGGGCCCGCTGGTGGCGGCGAATCGCAGGTCACCCGACCACACGAGATCGGCAACGAGCGGACGCACGGGGGCTGTCATCGATGAGCGTGCTCGGCCTGGGGCCGAGTGTACGCAGGCAGCTCTTAACGGGTGCCTGCGGCGTGTGGCATGCCGTGGCGTCACCGAGCGCTTGGGCCCGAAGAACGCCGACAGCGCCAGCCAGGCCACCGGCAGCACCACCAGCCCGTAGCTCAGATACTGGCCGTAGCGTCCGTCGGGGCCGTAGGGCTCGGTGGCCCAGTGCAGCGGCTCGCTGTAGGGGAAGAGGTTCGCCTCGGTCAGCTCGTGGAAGCCGTAGATCAGCAACTGGACCACGAAGACGGCCAGGAACACCGCCGTCACCTGGAAGAACAGCGCCAGGTTCACGCGGTGCCCGTAGCGCGACCACAACAACGCCACGGCCGCGGCGCACACCGTGCCGCCGATCGCGCCCACGACGATGCTCGACACGCCGATCTGCGAGAACAGCGTGCCCATCAGCAGCGCCGTCTCCATGCCCTCGCGCGTGATCATCAGCAGCGTGAACAGGAACACGCCGAGCAGCGCCTTGGCGCCGGCCTTGGCGGCCGACGCGGCCAGGCTGCCCTCGATCTCGGCCTTCAGGCGTTTGGCGTGGCGCCACATGTGCACGATCAATGAGGCGACGAGCACTGCCGCCGTCAAGGCCAGGATGCCTTCCCACAATGCCTGGTTCGACGCGCGCTGAAACAGCGCCGCGGCCGCCACGCTGACGAGCAGCGAGACGCCGATCCCCCAGTGCACCGCCGGCACCAGTTGGTGCTGGCCGCTCTTGCGCAGGTAGGCCAGGCTGATGGCGACGATGAGAAAGGCCTCGAGCCCTTCCCGCAGCGTGATGACAAAGGCAGCGAGCATAGAAAACCTCGAAACTGAGATTCAGTCTCAGGAATTCTAACTGCGGGGGTCCGCCGGGATCAAGGCGGCGATCCGCCTGGGAAATAACGGCGGATCGGCGTGCCCGTGTTCCGGCGCTACGTGCCGGCTCACTGCTGGATCGGGATGGTCCAGAAGTAGACGGTGCGGCCGTCGACGTTCAGCGTCTCCTGCGGCTTGGCCGTGCCCATGTCGAAGGCGTGCGAGACGATTCGCGTGCCGGGCTTCAGCTCGCGGTTCAGCTTGGGCAGGAGCTTGAGGTTGAGCGACGGCAGCAGATACAGCGTGACGACGGTCGCTTCGCTGATGTCGGTGGTGAACAGATCCTGGTTGAGGAATTTCACCCGGTCGCCCACCCCGGCGGTCTTCAGGTTCTCGGTGGCCTCGCGGATCCGCTGCGGGTCGATGTCGATGCCCACTCCCCGCGCACCGTAGGTCTTGGCAGCCGTGATCGGAATGCGCCCGTCGCCCGACCCGAGGTCGTAGATCACGTCGTTCTTGGTGACCTTGGCCAGCTTCAGCATGGCGTCCACCACCGCTTGCGGGGTCGGGACGAAGATGACGTCCGGCGTGCGCAGCTGGGCTGGAGCCTGTGCGACGGCCGGCGCGACCCAGGCAACCAGGACGACGAGCAGGCAAATGGCGCGGCGAGAAGTCATGGGCCTCCTTGGCAAGAAAGGAGGAATTATGTCGGCAAACCGGGCCGCGTGCAATGCAGCTCCGCGTTTGCTCTCCGGTCCGAGGCGGAGCCTCGCTAGGAGTGGCGGAAGCGGGCCAGGAGCGTCCGGGTCAGAACGGCCACGGCTTCAGTGGCCACGCGCACCTGTTCGCGCGCGCTGGCCGCCGGCGAATCGGGCTCGGGATCCGGCTGGCGATCGGGCCGCTGCCGCCGGTCGGCCAGCGGGAACTCGTCCTGATAGGCGGATACCGACGCCACGATCGACGCCATCTGCTCCATCGTCGGCTGCAGACGGCGATCGCCCTGCGGGAACAGCCGGCAGAACTCGTTCACGGTGTCGATCGGATCCAGGCCGACCGCGCTCGCGTAGGCGCGGATCCACGCGCGGGCGTAGAGGCCGTTGGGCCAGCGGGCCAGATCGTTCTGCTCGAAGGCGTCGAGATACTCGCGCCTGACGTGGGTCTCGGCCACGATCTCGTCGAGCGAGATCCCGCACTTCTGACGATAGCGGCGGAGGCGGGTGACGAACGCGGCCTGGGGCGAGAGCGTCTCCACGGGACGCCTACCAAAGCAAGGACCGCGCCGGGCGCGGCGCGCGAGGCGTGCGCCCTAACTCAATGCCCGCTGCGAGTTAGCGCGTGTGCAGCGGTGTGAAGGCGAGTCGAGGCTTGCAAAAACGGCGCGCGCGATCACAGATCGGTTGTCGGTTTTCGGTTGTCAGTTGTCGGCAAGCTCGAAACCGATCACTACCCAGAACCGAGAACCAACAACCGAGAACCGTCTAGACCAGCGGCGGCACGCGGCCGGCCAGGTAGTCGCGGAGATGAGCGGGAGCAAACTGCACGCCGGTGTAGAACGGCCCGAACTCCGCGAACTTGGCGCTGGCCTCGTCGAACCGCATCTCGTAGATCAACTTCTTGAACACCACCGGGTCGGCGGCGAAGAGATCCACGCCCCATTCCCAGTCGTCGTAGCCGATCGAGCCGGAGATGAGCTGCGTCACCTGGCCGGTGTAATGACGGCCGATCATGCCGTGCTCGCGCATCATCGACGCGCGGCGCTCGAACGTTTCCGAGTACCAGTTCAGCAGCTCGCCGCGGCGCTTGTTCATCGGGTAGAAGCACACGTAGCGCGCCTGCGGCACCTCCATGAACAGGCGATTGGACACGCGCTCCTTCTGCGCCGCCATCTCCCGATCGAATGCCTGCTCGTACTCCGGGCTGCCCTGTTTCAGCGTCGCGCCGAGCTGGCCGTGGATCTTCGCCGTCATCTCGTACATCCCGAGCTCGACGATCGAGACGTACGAAGTGGAGGGCTCGAGGTGCGCGGCCAGCGCGCACCGGGAGAAGGCCAGCTCCGCCTCGGCCAGCTCCTCGAACCCCTGCCGGAACAGGATCACCATCAGGTCGGCCTTGTGCCCCAGCACCTGCACCAGCGTGGTCGCGCCGGCGCCGGGCGGCGCCAGGGCCACCACGGCTTCGTCGGCCAGCCGGCAGCGGTCGGCCTCGGGGAGCGCGTTCAGCCGGTCCCACCGCACGCGATACATCAGGTGCAGGAGGCTCCAGCCCTCCAGCGTCTCGGGAACGATCGGGTTGTGCATCGAATTGTCTCGGCAGCAGTCAGCGATGCTCGGCCGCCGGCACACGGTGCTCCAGCGGCGGCACGGGGCGCGGCGCACGCCGCGTGAACTTCGCGATCAGCCAGTCGCGCGAGTCGGCCAGCACCTCGTAGACCGTGGGAATGACCAGCAGCGTCAGCAGCGTGGACGTTACCACGCCGCCGATGACGGTGATGCCCAGCGGCGCGCGGAAGTCGCCGCCCTCGCCGGATCCGAGCGCCACCGGCACCATGCCGGCCACGAGCGCGAAGGTCGTCATCAGAATCGGCCGCAGCCGCACGCGCCCGGCGTGGATCAGCGCCTCGCGCCGGTCCAGCCCCTCCTCCTCGGACCACTTGGCGAAGTCGATCAGCAGGATCGCGTTCTTGGCGACGATGCCGACCAGCAGGATCACGCCGATCATGCTCATGATCTCGAGCGGCTTGCCGGTGATGAGCAGCGCCAGCATGACGCCGATGAGCGACAGCGGCAGCGACAGCATGATCGCCAGCGGCTCGAGGAACGACCCGAACTGCACCACCAGCACGAAGTACATCAGCATCACGGCGACGCCGAGGGCGATGAACATCTGCCCGAAAATCTCCTGCCTGGTCCTGCGACTCGCCGCCCTGGCTGAGGGCGTAGCCCGGGGGAAACTTGACGTTCTGGTCTCGATCCGCGCCAGCGTGTCGTCCACGACGGCCGACAGCGGGCGGCCCTGGGTGTTGGCCTCGACGTTGACCACGCGGTCGCGGTTCAGGTGATCGATGCGCGCGGGGCCGATCGACGGCGTCACGCGCGCCACCTGCCCGAGCGGCACGTGGTCACCCCGTTCGGGCCGGCGACGACGAGCGGCAGCGATTCCAGGTCGGCGACCACGGTGCGCGACTGCGGCGAGATGCGCACGGTGACGTCGCGGGTCTCGCCCGACGGGTCGATCCAATCGCCCACGTCGATGCCGGCAAACGCCGGGCGCAGCGCCTGCGCCACCTGGCCCACCGTGACGCCCAGCGAGCCGGCCAGTCCGCGGTCCACCTGGACGTCCAGCTCCGGCTTCTGGCCCTTGGTGGAAAGCCCACGTCAACCGCGCCCGGCACCTGCCGCATCTCCGCGGCCACCGCCTCGGCCACCCGCGTCAGCTCGCGCGCGTCCTGCGCCGCGCATCTGCAGCTGGATCTGCTTCTCGCCCGGGTTGAAGCCGACGCTGATCGAGCTGGTGAAGCCGTTCAGCTTCTGCAGGTCGCGGCGGATGTCGGCGACCACCTGCGATTGCGCGCGCTCGCGGCTGGCCTTCGGCGTCAGCTTCACGAACACCGTGCCCTCGTCCACCGCGTCGCCTTGCGCGGCCACCGCGGTGTAGGTGTAGGCCACCTCGGGCTGCTTGCGGGCGATGCGCGCCGCCTCCTGCGCCTTGGCCCGGGTGTAGGCCAGATTCGATCCGGGCGGCGTCTCGAAGTCCACGACGAACATCGAGTCGTCCATCTCCGGCACCAGCGCGCTGCCGACGAGGCCGGTCGCCGGCAAGGCCAGCGCGCCGACGAACGACGCGAAGGCCAGCGCCAGCATCGACACGCGGTGGTCGAGCGCCCAGGCGATCACGTGCTTGTAGGTCTCGGCGCGGCGGTCGAACCACAGGTTGAAGCGGCCCAGTAACGCGCGACAGCAGCGGGCGCTGCTCGAGCGGCAGGTGCGGATCCGGCCAGTAGGCCGAGAGCATCGGGTCGAGCGAGAACGACACGAACAGCGACACCAGCACCGAGCAGACGATGGTGAGGCCGAACGGCTTGAACCATTGCCCGGCCACGCCGCCCAGGAACGCGATCGGGATGAACACCACGACGATCGACAAGGTGGTGGCGGTGACCGCCAGGCCGATCTCGTCGGTGCCCTCGAAGGCGGCCTTCATGTGGTCCTTGCCCATGCCGACGTGGCGCACGATGTTCTCGCGCACGACGATGGCGTCGTCGATCAGGATGCCGATGGCGAGCGACAGGCCCAGCAGCGACATCGTGTTGAGCGTGAACCCGAACGCCCAGACGGCGACGAACGACGCGAGCACCGAGACCGGCAGCGCCAGGCCGGTGATGACGGTCGAGCGCCACGAGTTGAGGAACAGGAACACCACCGCCACCGTCAGCGCCGCGCCCTCGAACAGCGCGCTCTGCACGCTGGCCACCGAGTCGGCCACGCGCACGCCGCTGTCCTGCACCACGCGGAGCGTCACGCCGGCCGGCAGCGTCGCCTGGATCTCCTCGACCCGCCTGCGCACTTCCTCGGCGACGGCCGTGGTGCTGAAGCCGGTGGACTTGAGGATGTTGATGCCCACCGCCTCGTCGTCGTTGAACAGCGCGAACGAGCGCGGCTCCTCGGTGCCGTCCTTGACGTCGGCCACGTCGCCCAGGCGCACGGTCCGGCCGCCCGTCTGGGTGACGATGATGTCCTTGAACTCGGTCGCCTGGTCCAGTCGCCCGCGCAGCCGGATGGTGCGCTCGTCGAGCGCCCCTTCCAGGCGGCCGACCGGCACGGCCAGGTTCTGCGACTGCAGCGCCTGCACCACCTGCCCGACGCCGATCGCCGCTGGCCTGGAGATCGCGCGGCCGCAGCTCCACCACCAGCTCGCGCTCGACGGCACCGGCCAGGTTGACCGAAGCGACGCCGTTGATGCCGCGCAGCCGCCGCGTGATGCCGGGGTCCGCCAGCCGGGTCAACTCGGCGCTGTCGAGCCCAGGCGACGAGAGCGTCAGCGAGACGATGGGCTGATCGGCCGGGATCGAACTGCGTCAGCACCGGCTCTTCCATCTCCGGCGGCAGCTCGTTGCGGATCCCGGAGATCTTGTCGCGGATCTCCTGCGACGCCACCCGCGGGTCCTTGGAGAAGTCGAACTCCACGAGGATGCTGCCGAAGTTGTCGAGCGAGCTGGAGCGCATCCGGTCCACGCCGCTGATGCCCGCGATCGCCTCTTCGATCTGGTCTACCACTTCCCGCTCGACGACGTCGGGCGAGGCGCCGGGATAGATCACCGACACCGCCACCACCGGCGCGTCGATTTCGGGGAACTCGTCGGTGTCGAGCTGGAACAGCGCCACCAGGCCGAACACGACGCACATCAGCATCGCGACGATGGTCAGAACGGGGCGTTTGATGGCGGTATCGGAGATATACATAAGACTCCAGGCTCCAGGCTCCCGGCTCCAGGCTCCGGGCTCCTCCGGCTTTAGGGGTTCCCTGCTACCTGGACGGCCGTGCCCGGCGGGATGCCCTGGGACGCCCCTCGCAGCAGCGTATCGCCTTCTGTCAGTCCTGCCTCCACGTGCACCTGCTCGGTGCGCGGATCTCGCAGCCCGAGTGTGACGGTGACACGTTCGGTCTTGCCGTCAGTGACCCGCAGCGCCCACGGCTCGGAGCTGTCGGTGTGGATGGCGCCAATCGGCACCACGAGCCCGGATGCCGCCTGGCTCACCACCCGCCCCTCCGCATAAAGCCCTGCAACCAGACGGCCACCAACGTTCGGAATCGCGACGTAAATCGGCACCTGGCGGGTGGCCGAGTCCGCCTGCGGGGCGATGCGCTCGATGGTGCCCGTAAACGTCTGATCGTAGCCGCGAACGGTGAATTCCACCTTGGCCCCGACCCGAAGGGCCGAAAGGTCGTCTGACGGCACCGAGGCTTCGAGCCGCATCGACGACGGGTCGATCACGGTGAACAGCGCGGTCCCCGGGCTGACCACGTCGCCCTGGTTGACCCCGCGGCTGGACACCACGCCGGTCAACGGCGCCCGGATCACGGCGTCACCCAGCTGACGCTCGGCGGCGGCGAGCCGTGACTTGGCGTCGGCGACCTGTGCCTCGACGGTGGACACGTTGGCGTTCGCCAGGTCCAGATCGCGGGCGGCGAGCGCACCCGCCTTGACCAGTTGTTCGGTGCGCGCGACCTCCCGCTGCGCCAGCGCCAGCTGGCTCTCGGCCGAGCGCAGCGCCGAGGCGGCCGACTGGCGGGCGTCCTCGAGCGTTCGCGTCTCGATGCGGCCAATCACCGCGCCCTGCTTGGTGAGCTGCCCTTCCTCCACCAGCACGGCCGTCACCGAGCCCCCCAGCTCGGCGCGGACCGTCGCCTCGCGCGCCGGCCGCAGCTCGCCCGAGATAATCGGGCCGGTCACGATTCGGCCAGACTCGACCCTGACGACGTTCTCCTGTCCAATCTGCACGGCGGCAGGGGCGCCTGCCGCGGCCGGCGCGTCCGACCCGGCGCCGCATCCGGCCACTACGCCGGCTGCCAACACCACGACCCCGACCCGAATACCCTGATTACCCACGTCTATCTCGCTCCCGGTTGCGCGCCGGCCGGTCTGCTGTCCCGACACGGCCTGAAACTGTCGTTGCTGCGGCGTCGGGGCCGGCGTGGGCGACGGGGCCGGCGTCGGGCCTCGTCCCGGCGGCTGCCGATACCTGCCCCGATCGGCAGGTTGGGCAGCAGCGCCGCCCTCGCTCGTGCCACCTGCAGGTCGCGCGCCGCCTGCGCCCGATTGGCCTCGGCCTGCTGCGACAGCAGCCGGGCATCGCTCAGCTCGAGCTGTGTCGAGAGGCCGGCCTGGAACCGCACTTCGGCGATCTCGTAGGCGCGCGTGGCCTGCTGCACGGTGCCCGACGTGGCCGTCCAGGCGGCGCGGGCCGCCACCAGCTCGGCCCAGGTCGAACGCGTGTCCAGCGCCGCCAGCTCTTCCATCTGCCGCAGCTGGATTCGCGCCTGCTCCACGTCGGCGCGCGCCACCATCTCGTCGCCCTTCTGGCGCCCGCCGGTCATGAAGGGCATGGTTACCGACGCGCCAATCGACCAGTTGGTCCGGTTGAACGCGGGCAGCAGCACCTCCGGGTAGGCGATGCGGCTGTAGTTCGACGTCAGGTTGACGGTGGGACGGCGCTCGGCCTGCACCGCCACGAGCGCGGCCTCGCGCGACTGGATGGTCGTTTGCGCCTCCGCCACCGCATTGCGTTCTGGCAACGGCAGGTTCGATCTGCAGCGTGAACGGCCTGGTGCCGTTGGAGAGCAGGCTGCTCTCGATAGCGGCCACCGACTCGACGAAGGGCTGCGGCGGGCCCAGCCGCTCGTCGTCGAGCCCCTCGGCCAGCTGCAGCTCGGTCTCGGGCGTCAGATCGAGCAGCTGCTTGAGACGCAGCAGGGTCACCTCCTGGTTGACGCGCGCGCGAATCACCAGCGGCAGCTGGTTGTCACGGGTCACACGCGCGCGCAGGACCTCGAACTCCGGCTGGGCGCCGGCGTCGAAGCCGGCCTGCACCTGGCGCAACGTCGCGTCGGCCTGCTCGAGGGTCGCCTGGGCGATGGCCACCAGCCGCCCGCCCAGCGCCGCATCGAAGTAGGCCTGGGTCGCGTCGAACAGCACCTGTGCGCGAGCGGCGACCAGCGCCTGTTCAGCGCCGCGGCGTCCGACCGCCACCAATTTGTCCTGAGCGGCCAGGCGGCCGCCGGAATAGAGGTTCTGCGAGAACGCCAACGTCGCGCGCCAGGTGTTCGCCCGGCCCAACGGAAGATTCTCGAACATTGCCGGAGCCGTCGTCCCCACCGCCGAAGTCGATGTCGTCGAAGACGCCCTGGAACTCGTTGGCCAGCGAGCGCTCGTAGGTGGCCGAGCCCGAGAGCTGCGGGCGGCGCCCGCTCTTGGCTCGCACGTAGTCGCCTTCGTTTCTCACCAGCGCGGTCTGCGCCAGCGCCACCGACTCGCTTCTCGCCTCGGCGATCTCGAGCGCCGCGGCCAGGGTCAGCGGCGGCCGCGCCTCCGGTGCCTGAGCGGCAGCCGGACACGGCATCGCGCATGCGACAAGAAGAAGGCCGGCGGCCAGCACACGCCGCTGACGGCCGGTGGCACCGGAAACTGCACCTGAACTTCGATACGCGGGGACATCACGGGTGGTTCCTCGACGCCGGCGCCCGTCGCGCCGGCCGCCCGACACGGCGGGCCATTTGTGGTGACGGGATTGCGGCCGGAGTGATCCGGCACGCGCCGTCATCGGACGGCGGCACCGGTGGCGGGACAACGCGGGCTGCGTCTGCAGCCATGCCACGTGATCGGACATCGCGTCCAGCGACTCGGTGAAGTAGCGCAGGACCGTGGCCAGCTGCTGGTCGCTGAACTTCTTGTGCACCTTGTCGAGCCGGCCGATGATCGGACGATAGAACGGGTAGGATCAGCTTGGCGCCGGCCTCCACCACCTCGACCAGCACGACGCGGCGGTCCTCTGCATCCCGGCGGCGCGTCACGAAGCCCGCATGCTCGAGGCGGTCGATCGCGGCCGTGGTGGCGCCCGACGTGAGGCCGGTGTGCGCCGCCAGCCGGCCGGCGGTGGTCGCGCCGGCCAGGTACAGCAGATCCAGGCACTCGAGATCGGTGGAGTTGAGGCCGACGCGCGTCGCCACCAGATCGCTCACGAGCACGGTCTGCGCGCCGAGACGGCGAGCGGCTTCGTCCAGCGCCTTGAGCAGCTGCTGACGCGGTGCGGAGACGGGATGTTGTGGAACGGGCTGGCCAAAACGAAATTCCCTTAACGGCTGAGTATCTTGATTGTCGAGATATCGTGGCACGGGGACGGCGGGCAGGTCAAACACACGGGCTCCGGCTCCAGGCTCCGGGCTCCAGGCTCCAGGGCTCTGGGCTTTGAACTTACTGGGGCCTGGCGCCTGTAGCCTGGGGCCTACGCGAATGGTCGAACAAACACCGCGCGCGTGTAGATGACCCGGAATCCGAAACGTTCGAACGCGCGCTGCGACTGGCTGCCAGGCTCGACGGTGGCCATCGCCAGATCGGCGCGCCCCACGGCGTCGCGCAGCATGCGCGCCACGACCGCGTGCTGCACGCCGCGGCCGCGATGTGACGGCACCGTGGCCGTGCCGGTCAGGCCCACCACGCCGTCGATGATGTAGGCGGCTCCGCCGCCGACCGGCTGGCTGCCGGATCGCACGAGATAGCGGACTGAACGACGGATGTTGAAATGCGCGCATCGGGCCGCGCAGGTCGCCCTGCGCCAGCACGACGTCGTGCGCGGCCAACTGATCGCCCGCGGCAAACCCGCTCGCGACCACGTCGATCCACTGCTCTTCGTCGGCGACGGACGAGGTCGGCGCCACGTCCAGCGCGGGGTTCGCGCCGGAACGGCGCGTCGAGATCGGCGCCGTCAAGGACGCGCGCCAGCTGGTTCTCGAACCCCTGGAGCGCATAGCCTCGTGCCGCCAGTCGCGGCGCGAGCCCCGGCGCGGCGAGCGGACACAGCTCGACCTGCGACGCCACGCCGCGCTGGTCGTAGAACTCGTCGATCGCGTCGAGATCGGCGTCGGCGACCGCGGTGCCGAGCCCGAGACCCAGCACCTTGTTGAAGGGCGATCCTGGCGCGCCGCACAGCGCCACACCGCCGCCGACCTCCAGCGCGCTGGCGCCCCCGGACTCGCCGGCGCGGGCCGCCAGGGCGCAGAAACGGATTTCGCCGAGGTCGATTCGCTGTGCCAGCGCCAGCGAGGCGTGAAAGGACATTCGCTAGGGCGCCGGCGCGGCAGCCAGCGCGCCCTTCACCCCGTCCTCGTCCTGCTGCGCCGAGGCACTCGGCCGCGGAATGCTGAGCAGCGCAAGAACCGCGAGGACCAGCAGCACGATGCGCACCACCCACTTCAGGGACGACATCGTCAGAACCCCGCAGCCGCGGCCTTGGCCAAGGTTACCGTGCGCATGCAGCGCAGCATACGATAAACCCGCGACCGTGATGAAAATCGCCACCTGGAACGTCAACGGCATCCGCGCCCGCCAGGGCGAGCTGCAGGACCTGATCGACCGCGAGCACCCGGACGTGTTGTGCATCCAGGAGATCAAGGCTTCACCCGATCAGCTGCCGGTGTGGCTGATCGACATCGAGGGCTACTGGGGCTACTGGCACGGCGCCAAGGGCTACTCAGGCGTGGCCCTGCTGGTGAAGAAGGCCGTGTGTCCGGATCGGCTCGCCTGCGCGCACCCGGGCTTCGACTTCGAGCACCGCATCGTGACCGCGGATCTGCCGGGCGTCACGGTGGCGTCGATCTACGTGCCCAACGGCGGCAAGGACTTCGACGCCAAGATGCGCTTCCTGGAGGCGCTCGATCGTTTCGCCGCCGACAGCGCCGCCAGCTCGCGCGCGCTGGTGCTGTGCGGCGACCTGAACGTGGCGCGCACCGAGAACGACGTCCACCCCAAGGAGCGCAAGCCGCGGGCCGTCGGCCAGCTGCCGGAGGAGCGCGAGCTGATCGAGCGCATCCTGTCGCGCGGGCTGACGGACGTGCAGCGCCAGCTGCATCCCGACGACTTCGATCTGTTTACCTGGTGGGCGCCGTGGCGCAACATGAAAGCGCGCAACATCGGCTGGCGGCTGGACTACGTGCTGGCCAGCGCGCCGTTGTCCACCACGGCCGTGTCGTGCCGCGTGCTGCGCGAGTTCGGGACCAGCGATCACGGGCCGGTGATTGCGGAGTTCGCGGAGCTAGGTCTTCGGCTTCAGTGCTTCGGCTCGTCGGTCCGCTCTGTGCGGAACTGCATGCCGAACTGACCAAACCACGAACCACCAACTACTAACTAGCCTCCGCCTTGGACCACTCCAGCGCGAGGTCCTCTCCGACGGCCAGGTGGTTCAGGATGAAGTCGGCTTGGCGGAAGGCCGTCAGCAGCAGCTCGCGATCGAGCGGCCGGTCCGCATCGCGGCACGCGCGCGCCGCCTCGACGCGCACCAGCGCCAGCGCCACCTGCAGGCCGCGGACGATGCTGAACAGCCCGCGGCCCTGGTACGCCGTCCACGACGCGAACGCCTTGGCGGCGAGATAGCGCCGCAGCGGCGCGGACCACGCGCGCCCACGCCGGCGCCATCGAGCCGGCTGAAGGCCTCCTCGAGACGCTCCTCGTCGGGCGAGGGCCGCAAGTCGTCCGGCACGGCCGCCATCGTCTGCTCGTAATCCGCGAGGCTTGCCGCAAGCGTCGGCGGCGCCACGGCCTCGACGAAGCCGGCCGGCAGCGCGTCGACGAGATCGGCCATCGCCGGCCCGCCCGGCGTCCAGCCGCGCACCCGGGCGGCGTCGCGTTCGAGCGTCGCCAGCGCCGATTCCGGCGTCGCCGCCCCGGCGCACCGGCGCACCATGTGCGCCTCCCATCGGGCGTAGGCCTCGAGATCCATCACCACGCCAGGCCGCAGCAGCGGCGGCAGGTCGTCGGCGGTCGACTGACAGGCCTTCGTAGTCGGCCGGCGGGAACGCCGGCGGCGCCGACACGATCGTCAGGCTCACGTCGTCGCGGAACAGCAGCCCCGCCGCCGTCGGGCAGTAGTGCGACAGGCTCACGAACGTGCCGCGGCGGTCGTGCACCGCCAGGCGCGGGAAGTGGCGGCAGGTGGCGGGCAGCGCCTCGTGCCCGAGGTCCCGGTGCACCACGCACAACCGCGATTCGCGCTCGAAGAACACGCACTCGCCGGCCTGGTTGCGCTCCAGCATGGCGCCCGCGTCGTCCGGAAGATCCGGCTCGACGACGAAAGGCGACAGTGCGCGGGACTGGGGAGCCGCGTGCAGCCGTCCCGATCTGCACGCTTCGTCGAGCGATCGGTACACCGGCACTTCGACCGGCACGTCCCAGTCGGCGGTGCAGCACGCCCCCGAGTGGCGGCACCGGTAGTCGGCGTGGATGCTGAGACTGCGGACCGGCCTGTAACGCCCTGTCGTCCAAGAACTTGGGCCTCCTTACAGAAGTATTACAGTGATCGGCCCGCCGCCCTGCTATCGTCCCCAGGCCAACGAACGACAAACAGACAGGGAGATAACGCTCGCAGATGTCCACCGCAAACCTGTTGTACGGACGCAAGAACCAAAAAGGCGTCAACGTCATCACCACCGTTGCCATGTCCGCGTTTCACGTCCTCGCGCTGGCGGCGTTCTTCTTCATCGACTACGGGGCGATGCTGACGGCGTTCCTCCTCTACATCGTGTCTGGCAGCCTGGGCATCGGCATGGCCTACCACCGCCTGCTGACCCACCGCAGCTACAAGACGCACAAGTGGGTCGAGTATTTCCTGACCCTCTGCGGCACGCTGGCGCTCGAGGGCGGGCCGATTTTCTGGGTCGCCACCCACCGCATCCACCATCAGCGCTCCGACCGCGACGGCGATCCGCACACGCCGCGTGAAGGCGGCTGGTGGGCGCACATGGGGTGGATCATCCGGGGCGAGGGCCTGCACCACGACGCGTCGGTGCTGGCGCGCTACGTGCCCGACCTGTCGCGCGATCCGTTTCACGTGGGGCTGTCCAACTGGCACTGGGTGACCAACGTCGTGGTGGGCCTGGCGCTGCTGGCGTTCGGCGGCTGGTCCTACGTCCTCTGGGGCATCTTCTTCCGCACCACCTTCGGCCTGCACTGCACCTGGCTGGTGAACTCGGCCACCCACATGTGGGGCGCCCGGCGCTTCAGCACCAAGGACGATTCGACCAACAACTGGTGGGTGGCGGCGCTGTCGTTCGGCGAAGGCTGGCACAACAACCACCATGCGCACCCGACCAGCGCCCGCCACGGGCTGGCCTGGTACGAGTTCGACTTCAACTGGATCGGCATCAGCACGCTGAAGGCCCTTGGCCTGGCGTGGGACGTGCGCGTGGCGAAGCTCAAGGAGCCGGTCCCCTACGAAGAGAACGACACGCTGCTCGTGGACGAGGCGGTGACGGAACTGGCGTAGTCCAGTCGTCGGTCTTCGGTCTTCAGTCTTCGGTGAAAGACCGGAACTGAAGCCCGCCGAAGCCGGAAGCCGGAAGTCCAGAGCCGGGAGCCGAAAGCCGGGGCCGCGGAATAGAATGGCCCCGATGACTCGGCGTCAGAAGGCCATCGGCTTCTTCGTCGCCCTCTGCATCCTGCTGGTTGCGGCCACGGTCTCGCTGAACATCACCTGGATCATGAGCGAGCGCCGCGTGGTGGCGCTGGTCTTCGGGATGGTGGTGTTCGCGTTCATCATCGCCGGGCTGATCATCTACACCGTGTTCCTGGTGATGGAGATCAAGCGCAACGAAGAGCACGACAGCTTCATCAACGCCGTCACCCACGAGCTGAAAACACCGATCGCCTCGATTCGCCTCTACCTCCAGACACTGCAATCGCGCGAGGTCAGCGAGGAGAAGCGCCGCGAGTTCTACGACATCATGCTGGCCGACGCCACGCGGCTCCACGACACCGTGGACCAGGTGCTGAAGGCCGGCGTGGCGCGCGAGCGGGCCAAGGGCCAGGCGCGGGCGGTCGTGGACGTGGCGGCCCTGACCCGCGAGTGCGTGGACCTGGCCACGGTACGCCATCACCTGCCGCCGGGAGCGATCGACCTGCAGAGCCACGACACCACTGGCCTGACCGTCCGCGGCGACACCGAGCAGCTGCGCACGGTGCTCGTCAACCTGATCGACAACGCCGTCAAGTATTCGGGCCAGACGGTGCGGGTCACCGTGGCCGTGGCCTCGCCGGCCCCGCACACGGTCTGGGTGCGCGTCCAGGACCGCGGCATCGGCATCCCCAAGCGTCAGCTGAAGCGCATCTTCAACCGCTTCTACCGCGTGCCGTCGCTGCGAATCAAGTCGGTCAAGGGCACCGGCCTTGGCCTCTACATCGTGCGGTCGATTGCGCGCGCGCACGGCGGGCGTGTGTTCGCGCACAGCGAGGGTGAAGGACGCGGCGCCACCTTCACGCTGGAGCTGCCGCGGTTCGCCGGCCAGCCCGACGCGCTCGACCCGGCATGAGCCGCATCCTCATCGTCGACGACGAGCAGCACATCGCCGACGGCCTCAGCTTCAACCTGCAGGCCGAGGGCCACGAGACGGCGGTGGCTGGCAATGGCGAACGCGCGTTGCAGCTGCTGCTGCGCGATCCGTCGCCATTCGACGTCGTGATCCTGGACGTGATGCTGCCGGGCAAGGACGGCTTCGAAACCGCCGCCGAGTTGCGGGCGGCGGGTCAGTACGTCCCGATCCTGATGCTCACGGCGCGCGGCCGCCCTGACGATGTGCTGCGCGGCTTCGAGGCCGGCGCCGACGATTACCTGCCGAAGCCGTTCGAGCTGCCGATCCTGATCGCGCGCGTCGACGGGCTGCTGCGCCGGCGGCGCTGGAACGAGCAGCGCTCCGCGGCCGAGAACGAACCCCCGGCCGACGTCTACACCTTTGCCGGCCGGACCATCGACTTCCGGGCGATGGAAGTACGGGCGGGCGGCCGCGCCTTCCAGATGACGCAGATGGAAAGCGACCTGCTGCGGTATCTGATCAAGAACGCCGGCCAGGCGGTGTCGCGCGGCGCGATCCTCGAGGACGTGTGGGACCTGCACGAGAGCACCGACACGCGCGCCATCGACAACTTCGTGGTGCGGCTGCGGCGCTATATCGAGGAGCGGCCGTCCACGCCGAAGTTCCTGCTGACGGTTCGCGGCGTCGGCTACAAGTTCGTACCCGACGCGTCGTCCTGAACCCTCAACTGCCCTGGACGTGAATCTGGCCGCTGCGGGTGGTGATCCGCACCGGCGGCCCGCCGGTGCCGATCGCGCCCGAGATCTTGCCCTTCTCCGACGTGCCCTTGAACGCGGGGTGCACCACACGAACGTTGGTGCTCGATCCGCTGGCGGCGTCGAGCTGAAGGGCGGCGGCCCGCTCCAAGTTCACCTCGACGTTGCTCGACCCGGTCGTCAATGCCCACTCCCGGGTTGGGCTGCCGTCGATGGTGATGCGGCCGCTCTGCGTCGCGACCGTCGCGCCACCGCGGACGCCGCTCAGCCGGATCGCGCTCGAACCGGTGACGACGTCCACGTCCCCATGCCCGGCCAACGCGGCGTTCACTTCGCCGCTCTGGGTGCGAACCCGCAACGAGGACGCGACGCGGCGCACCGTCACGGCGCTGCTGCTCGTCTCGACGGCCAGCGCCCCGCCGGCGCCGTCGACGAGAACCGCGCCGGAACCCGTGGTCACCGTCACCGCGCCACCGAGCGACGACAGATCGATCGCGGCCGAATGCGTCTTCACGGTCACCGGGCCGGCAACGCCGCTCACCGCCGTTGCTCCCGAGTCGCTGGCCGTCGTGACGGTGGTAGCCGGCGGCACCCGTACCTGATACGCCACGATGACCGCCCGCTGCTCCGCGGCCTCGCGTGGGTCGCGCAATCGAACCACCGCA
The DNA here is from genome assembly GCA_963713655.1 of uncultured Acidobacteriota bacterium. Lineage (GTDB taxonomy): Bacteria > Acidobacteriota > Vicinamibacteria > Vicinamibacterales > UBA2999 > CAWEBF01. Next base: position 251,127 of record CAVQMT010000015.1, on the reverse strand, counting down.
CCGTCCTGCTCGATCGGCGGCGCGCTGGCGATTCGCTTCGCGATCTCGAGTGCGTCAGCCGGCAGCATCAAGCCGACGCGAACCGTCACGGTGCCGGTGACGACCACGCGGCCGGCCTCGCCCGCCAGCACCTCGATCTTTCCGCGATTCGTCGAGACGTCGAGGGTCACCGGGCCCGACACGTCGAAGGTGCGCTCGAACGGCAGCCGCTGCGCCGACGCAGGGGACGCGCCCGCGACGCCAAACGCCAGCACCGCACACGCCACCAGGGTGTTTCTCATCATCCGAGTCTACGCCCTATTCGAGATGAGGAAGGGCCGAGGTGGCCTGCTGGTTGACCTATTCCGCCACAACTCGGTTCAGCGCTTGGTCCCAGTTCTCGATGAGGATGATGGGCAACACCGACGCGCCCGTCGATTCGCGGTCCTTGAGCATCAGGAACCGTTTGCCGTCAGGAGCCACGTCGTAGTAGTGACCGCCGGCATCGAAGTAGCGTCCTTTGAACAACGCCTTCGGCGTCCCGGCGGAGAACGTCGGCGTTGTGGCGATCGGCACGGCCATCATCGCGCCGTCGCTGAGCCGTCGATAGAAAAGCTCACGGCCAGCCGGAGACCACATGGGGTCGTCACCGCCGTCGGCGGAGATGGACTGCCGGCTGCCACGCGTTGGAAAACGCTCGACGTAGACCTCGGCCCGACCAGTTTCGTTGGACACATAGGCGATCCAATCCCGGCCGGGGGACAGGCTGGCCGTGTGTTCGCTTGCCGCGGTCTGGACCAGCGGCTTCCACGTGCGAGTTCCATCCAAGGAAAGAACGCCAATGCCGAAATTGACGTTGCCTGTGCCCGAACCGTACCCGAACACGAGAACTTTCCCGTCAATCGACCAACCCTGCGGATCCACGAAGTCTGTCCCTTCGATGTCTGCCAATCGATCGGGCTGGCCGGCACCGTCGGCGGTCGTCGTCAGCAACCCTCGTCTGGGGCCGAAGTCCGTGCCGAACACAAGGCGCTGGCCATCGGTTGTCCAAAACGGATACTCGACCTCGGCTGGACTCGTGGTCAGCCGAAGAGATGTGCCGCGTGCTGTGTCGTAGACCCAGAGGTCGCCCCCAGCCGTTGCTCCAATGCTGACGGCAACGCGCTTTCCGTCGGGCGACAAGCGAGGATAGTGATATTCGGCCGGTGGGAAACCGAGTGGTTCTTCGCGCCCATTTCGATCCACCCACACGAGGGTACGTTCGAGAGCTTCGCGAGACCCTGAGACGTAGACCAGAGAGCCGTTGCCTGCGACGCTGAAATTTGCTCCGCCGAACTGCCTGGGCTGCACGACTTGGACAATCGGGATTGGATCACCCTTGAATGCCGGCTGGCGCGAGTCGAACCCCACAGTCCACAGCGCGCCGTTCGCGCTGTAGATAACGTGTCCAGTCGGCGAGTACCTGTGGATGGCTGCCAGGCCCGAGGTCGGTTACCTGTCCCGTCTCGAGCGACACATGTGCGATACGCCCCAACCCGACAACGCGTCCTGAAGCGCCCTCCGCGGTGCTCGTCCAGATCGTGAAGAGCACTCCAGCCCCGCCCGGCAATGCCTGCGGCCACGTGTGAAGAATCTGGGACGAGTTCTCGGTCGTTAACGGCTGCGACGCTCCGCCAACAGCGGGTACACGCCGTAGCCCGCCGCTCTCGCTCGTACTGAAGACGATCACGTCGTCCGAAGCCCAGCTCATGGCCACGAGATTTCCGCTGAGGCGGGTCACATTCGCCGCTTGACCGCCCAGGACGGACACGCGCTTCACCGCAGAGTTCGCTTGGTCGAAGAACGCGATCGACTCGCCATTGGGCGAAAACATTGGGTAACTTCCGCCCTCCGTTCCACGGATGGGCGTGGCTTCGACTTGATTGACGTGGCGCAGGTAGAGAAGACGTTCAAGCGGTTGCGGATTGGCGGACCCGTACACGATGCGTGTCCCGTCCGGAGAAATGGCAACTTCCGGATATTCGCCGACGAGCAGAAATCCGACTGGCAGCGTGGCGATTGTGAAACGTGCCGGGGTCCTGGCAGGAGGATTCGTGCGTGACATCCACGCGACGACACCCGTCACGACGGTCGCGGTCATCGCCGCCGCTACCCAGGGAAATGCGCGACGCCAACCCGACGAACGAGAGGTCGTCGACTCCGACTCCGGAACCTCTGGTACCGGCGCGGTCAACGCTTCGGTGATTTCGACCCGGGCATCGCCGATGTGCTGCAGCCGCTCCTTGCGATCCTTGGCCAGACATCGCCGGACCAGTTGTCTGATCGCGGCTGGCGTGTTGGCAGGAAGCCGCGTGAGATCGGGCTCGCGTTCGAGTACCTGTGCCAGAGTGTCGCCGATGGTCGCGCCGCCGAAAGGCCTCCGTCCAACCAGCATCTCGTACAGGACTGCGCCGAACGCCCAAACATCCGATCGGCGATCGACCACCGAACCTCTGGCCTGCTCGGGGCTCATGTAGGCCGCAGTGCCGAGAACTGTTCCACTCTGCGTCATCGCAGGCGCCGTGATCGTCGGCGATTGCGAGACGCTCGGCGACAACGTGCCAATCGGTTCCATCGCCTTTGCCAGCCCGAAGTCCAGCACTTTCACGGTGCCATCCGGGCGCACCTTGATGTTGGCGGGCTTCAGGTCCCGGTGGATGATCCCGTGTTCATGCGCAGCCTCGAGGGCCTCTGCGATCTGTTTCGCGATGCCGAGCGCCTCGTCGATGGGAATGGCGCCGTGCGCGATGCGATCGGCCAGCGTCTCGCCCTCAACCAGCTCCATCACCAGGGCTTTGGTGCCATCGGCGTCCTCCAGGCCGTGGACGTGCGCGATGTTTGGATGATTCAACGAGGCGAGGATCTGTGCTTCGCGCTGAAACCGGGCGAGGCGTTCCGGGTCAGATGCGAAGGCATCTGGGAGCACCTTGAGCGCATCGTCCCGTTTGAGCGCAATGTGGCGTGCGCGCCAGACTGTGCCCATGCCCCCCTGGCCGATGAGGGCAGTGACTTCATATGGACCGATTCGGGAACCAGGGCCGATGGTCACTCGGAGGCGATTCTACGCGTTCCTTCCGAGCCCCGTCAGGACGTCAGGTGGAACGAGCGGCGAAACAACGCGTCGATCTCGCGCTTCGCGTTGTCGCGAAGCGTGCGTGTCCCGGTGCCGGTGAAGTGGGGGTGGCTGATCACGGGCACCGTGGTCGCGTCCAGCTCGTCCCAGCCGTCGCCGCTCCAGTGGAACCACGCGTCCTCGTCCTGATCGAAGACCGACAGCGGCTTGTTGCACAGCTTGGCGAACTCCGCGCCCCACCCGGTGCCGCCCTTCACCGTGCCGTCCTCGAGAATCGAGCCGATGACGTAGATCTCCTGGCCGTTGTTGACCTGGTACCACAGCGACTGCAGCACCTTCCGGATGGTGGGGCCTTCGGTGTAGCGGCGATGCATCAGCCGGGACACGTATTCAAGGCTGACGTCGCCGGCCAACAGCTCCTCGTGGTTGAGGACGCGCACGCCGCGGTGCCGATCGATCTTGTGGCCCTCGAACGTGAAGTTCACTTCCTCGATGCCGTAGTGCTCGGCACACGCGCCAAAGGCGGCTTCGGCGCCAGGCGCCCCGCCGCTGAACAGGATGCAGTCGGATGCGTTCATGCTCTCGATGATAGCGCTACTGGAGCCGGAGCCGGAGCCTGGAGCCCCCGAATGACGGGATGGCCGCCAGCGAAACCGTCGAAGCGGAAGGGCACCTGATCGACTCGGGGGTGCTGTCCGGCATCATGGACAAGATTATCGAGGTCCGGGGGTCCTACGAGATCCTCAACTTCGACATCGGGCGCACCAACGACGACCCCTCGCGGATCAAGATCCGCGTCACCGCGCCGGACGCCGGCGCCCTGGCCGACCTGCTGCAGCAGCTGACCTTCTTCGGCTGCCATGCGGTCAAGGAAAAGGACGCGGTGGTGAAGCCGGCGGAGAAGGACCGCTGCGTTCCCGACGACTTCTACTCCACCACCAACCACCGCACCCACGTCCGCGTGGGCGGGGCCTGGGTAGAGGTGGAGCGGCAGCGCATGGACGCGGTGATTGTCGTCAGCGACGGGCGCGCGGAGTGCCGCAAGCTGCGCGACGTCAAGGGCGGGGAGACGGTCGTGTGCGGGCATCGCGGCATCCGCGTCACGCCCGAGTTCCGGGAACGCGACCGGTTCGGCTTCGCGTTCATGAGCAACGACGTCTCGTCGGAGCGGCGGGTGGAAGGCAGCGTCGCGCGCATCGCCGAGATGATGCGGGACGTCAAGAAGAACGGCGGCCGGATTGCCGTGGTGGCCGGGCCGGTGGTGGTGCACACGGGGGGCGTGGAGCACTTCGGCGAGATCATCCGTCACGGCTTCGTGGACGTGGTGCTGGCGGGCAACGCGCTGGCCGTGCACGACGTGGAGTTCGCGCTGTCGGGCACGTCGCTTGGCATCGACCTGCAGGCGGGCGCGCCGGTGGAACAAGGCCACCGCAACCACATGGCGGCGATCAACACGGTCAACCGGGCTGGCGGCATCAGGCAGGCGGTCGAGTCGGGCGTGTTGAAGAAAGGCGTCATGTACGAGTGCGTGACGCACGACGTCGAGTACGTGCTGGCCGGCAGCATCCGCGACGACGGGCCGCTGCCCGACACGCTGATGGATCTGGTGGAGGCGCAGGAGCGCTATGCCGCCGCGCTGACCAACGTGAACCTGGTGCTGATGCTGTCGTCGATGCTCCACAGCATCGGCGTCGGCAACATGCTGCCGTCGTGGGTCCGCGTCGTCTGCGTGGACATCAACCCCGCGGTGGTCACCAAGCTCAGCGACCGGGGATCCTCGCAAACCGTTGGCGTGGTGACAGATGTCGGCCTGTTCCTGCACCGTCTCGCCGAGGCGCTCCGCTGACCTGCAGCGACCCGCAGTTCGCCAGGTGCTATGCTGATTTCATCATGGGAAAACGGATAGTCCTGTTCCTTCTCACCAACCTCCTCGTCGTCATCACGCTCTCGGTGGTCCTGAGCGTGCTGGGCGTGGGCAACTACGTCGGACCCGACGGGCTGAACCTCGGCGCGCTGGCGACGTTCTGCCTGATCTGGGGCATGGGCGGCGCCTTCATCTCGCTGCAGATCTCGCGATGGATGGCCAAGCGCGCTACCGGCATGCAGCTGGTGGACGGCCAGGCCGCCCGTGGCGAGGCCGCGTGGCTGTACCAGACCGTGGAGCGGCTGACGCGTCAGGCCGGCCTGCCGATGCCCGAGGTCGGCATCTACGAGTCGCCCGAGGTGAACGCCTTCGCGACCGGGCCCAGCAAGAGCCGCAGCCTGGTGGCGGTGTCCAGCGGCCTGCTGCGCGGCATGCGGCAGAACGAGGTCGAGGGCGTGCTGGCGCACGAGGTGGCCCACATCGCCAACGGCGACATGGTCACGATGACGCTGATCCAGGGCGTGATGAACGCGTTCGTGATGTTCTTCGCCCGCCTGGTGGCGTTCTGGGTTCGCCAGTCCAGCGACTCGCGCAACAGCTACATGCTCAGCTGGGTCGTGATGATCGTGCTGGAGATCGGGCTCGGCATCCTGGGCTCGATGGTCACGGCGTGGTTCTCGCGGCAGCGGGAGTTCCGCGCCGACTACGGCGGCGCCACGCTGGCCGGCCGCGGCAACATGCTGGCGGCGCTGCAGCGTCTGGCCGCCAACCAGAAACTGATCGACCCGCGGCACCAGGCGCTGGCGACGATGAAGATCAGCGGCGCGCCGAGGAACTACATGATGCTGTTCTCCACGCACCCGCCGCTCGAGCAGCGCATCGCGGCGCTGCAGCAGGCGACGCTGCAGTAGGTCTGACGCGGCTTCGCCGCGTCGACCGGCTGCAGGTGGCGATCCAGACGGCGACGAGATCGCTCTCGACTCGACGCAGCGACGGTCGTGCGGTAGCCAGCCTTTCGGCTGCCGGCTGAGCTAAGCTTGGGGATGGCCCACACCACAATCGTCTCGACCGACCTGCTGGCCGCGCACCTGAGCTTCGTGGGTCGTGGTGGACTGCCGCTTCGATCTCACGGACGAGCAGTGGGGACGACGGCAGTACGAGCAGGCCCACGTCCCCGGCGCTGTGTACGCCAGCCTGAACGACGACCTGGCGGGACCGCGCACCGGATCGAACGGCCGCCACCCGCTGCCGTCGGTTGACGCGCTGGCGGCGACGTTCAGCCGCCTGGGCATCGCCAACGGCGTGCAGGTGGTGGTCTACGACCAGGACGCCGGGCCTGCACGCCAGCCGGCTGTGGTGGTCGTTGAAATACCTGGGCCACGCGGAGGTGGCGCTGCTCGACGGCGGCTGGGCGAAGTGGATGGCGGAGGGGCGGCCCACTGCGTCCGGTCGCGAATCGCGGCCCGCGGCGATCTTCACGCCGGCCGTGCGTCCCGAGATGCGCGTGAACATCGAGGACGTGCAGCGCCGCATGACCGATGCGCGGACGCTGCTCGTGGACGCGCGCGGCCCCGAGCGGTTCGAGGGGAAGTCCGAGACGATCGACAAGGTGGCGGGCCACATTCCCGGCGCACGGAACCACTTCTACAAGTGGAACCTGGACGAGGACGGCACCATGCGAAGCGCCGACGAGCTGCGGGCGCGCTATACCACGCTGCTCGACGGGCGCTCGCCGGCCGACGTCGTGATGTATTGCGGCTCGGGCGTCAGCGCCTGCCACAACCTGCTGGCGATGGAGCACGCGGGCCTGACCGGGACGCCGCTCTACGCTGGGTCGTGGTCGGAATGGTCGGCGGATCCGACGAGGCCGGTGGAAACGGGGCCGGCCAGAGTCAAGGCAAAAGGCTAAAGGCACAAAGGCAGAACGATTGGCACGACCGATTCGACCAACGACTCACGACCAACGACTAACGATCGTCGACGTCACTGCGATCCCCGCCAGCAGCCCAATCCGTCTGGGCCACGCTCAAGGAAGCTGTTCGCGGATCGCACCTCGACTACACCGAGGCGCCGATCGGCCGTGCGGTGATCCTGCTGGCGGTGCCGATGGTGCTCGAGATGCTGATGGAGTCGGTGTTCGCGGTGGCGGACATCTTCTTCGTCGGCCGGCTGGGCGCGGACGCGGTCGCCACGGTGGGGCTCACCGAGTCGCTGATGTTCGTGGTGTATGCGCTGGCGATCGGCGTGGCGATCGGCGCGGCGGCGACGGTGGCCCGGCGGATCGGCGAGAAGGACCCGGACCGGGCGGCAACCGCCGCCGTGCAGGCGATCATCCTCGGCGGCGTCGTGGCCGCTGGTCCTGGGCACGATCGGCGCCGTGTTCGGCCCGCAGCTGATCCGCGCGATGGGCGCGAGCGACGCGGTGATCGCCACCGGGTCCACGTTCTCGCGCGTCATGCTGGGCGGCTGCGGCACGGTCACGCTGCTCTTCCTGATCAACTCCGTGTTCCGCGGCGCCGGCGACGCCGCCATCGCGATGCGGGTGTTGTGGTTCGCCAACACCATCAACATCGTGCTGGGCCCGTGCCTGATTTTCGGCCTCGGACCCTTTCCCGAGATGGGCGTGACGGGCGCCGCCACGGCCACGACCATCGGCCGGGGCTGCGGCGTGTTGTATCAGTTGTTTCACCTGACGCGGCCGGGCGGCCGGCTGCAGCTGCGGCGACAGCACTGGCGCGTCGATCCCGACACGATGCGCTCGATCCTCCGGATCTCGGGCACTGCCACGTTCCAGAACTTCGTCAACACGGCGTCGTGGATGGGGCTGATCAAGATCCTGTCGGGGTTCGGCAGCGCCGCGGTGGCCGGCAACACCATCGGCATCCGCATCGTGCTGTTCGCGCTCCTGCCGTCGTTCGGCGTCAGCAACGCCGCCGCGACGCTGGTCGGCCAGAACCTGGGCGCCGGGCGGCCCGACCGCGCGGAGGAAGCGGCGTGGAAGGCCGGGCTCTACAACACCATGTGCCTGGGCGTCGTCGGCGTGCTGTTCCTGGTGTTCGCGCCGTTCCTCATCGGCATCTTCACGTCGGACCCGGAGGTCGCGCCGTACGGGGTGCGATGCCTGCGGATCGTCGCCGCCGGGTTCTTCTTCTACGGCTACGGCATGGTGCTGACGCAGGCCTTCAACGGCGCCGGCGACACCCGCACGCCCACCTGGATCAACCTGTTCTGCCTGTGGCTGTGGGAGATTCCGCTGGCCTGGGCGCTGGCCTATCCCGCCGGGCTCGGTCCCACCGGGGTGTTCGTGGCGGTGAGCGTCGCCTTCTCGACCCTGGCGCTGGTCAGCGCGTGGATCTTCTCGAAGGGCACCTGGAAGACGAAACAGGTGTAGGAGCGCCGAGCTCCAGGCTCCGGGCTCCGGGCTCCAGGAAGAACGACTGCAGTCCGCTACGTCCCCGCCTCGAATGCCTTCTTCAGCCCCTCGATGTCGATCTTCTTCATCTTCAGCATCGCCTGCATGACGCGGCTGGCGCGCCGCGGGTCGGGGTCGTGCAGCATCTCGCCGAGGATGGTGGGGTTCACCTGCCACCACACGCCGAAGCGATCGCGCAGCCAGCCGCACGGCCCCTGCTCGCCGCCCGCCGACAGTCTCTCCCAGTACTCGTCGATTTCGGCCTGGGTCTCGCAATCGACCGACAAGGAAATGCCGTCGGTGAACTTGAAGTGCGAGCCGCCGTTGAGCGCGGTGAACGGCTGGCCGTTCAGCTCGAAGTCGATCGTCATCACGCTGCCCTGCGCGCCCGGACCAGACTCGCCGTAGTAGCGTCGTCCTGACGATGCGCGAGTGCTTGAAGATCGAGACGTAGAGGTCCACGGCTTCCTGGGCCCGGCTTTCGTAGGCGAGGAACGTGGTGATTCTGGGCATGGACCCAGTATCTCCGGCTCGCACTTCGTGCGGGTGGGCAATGGCAACGGTGCCGACCGCCAGCTCGGGCGTGGCCGCCGGGTGTCACCTCCCGGATGATCTGAGCTGCGAAAGTCGGACGGCCAGGTGGCCGCTGATCAGGCGTGCGTCAGCAGCGGTGCCACGGTCACCGAGAAGCCGTGCTGGTTCGGGGCGGCGTAACCCTTGTGCTTGCGGATGCGCGAATAGGGAATCTCGACCAGCGTGTCCTGCCCGGGCTCCGGCGCCGGCTGCACCTGCAGCGAGATGTCCTCGGTGGAGGTCGTCAATTGCCGCGCCGACTCCGGCGAGGTGAAGCCGACCAGTGTGACCTCGCCGTTGGCCAGCTTGTGCGCCTCGTAGCTGCGGAAGGAGCGCTTGGTGAAGAGCGGCGCCTCGTCGATGCCTGGCGAATAGGTGAAGCCGTAGACGCTGTTGGGCAGGCGGTTCAGCCCCGAGCCTTCCTCGGCGTCGGTGACGATGCGAACCCGATGGGCCTCGCGCAATCCGGCCTGCTCGGGAGTGTCCTCGACGTTGGTGTAGGTGACGCGGCTCATCGATTCGAAATTATAGCCCTAGCGAGGGCTCCACCTCCGACCACGACGCACCTGCTGCATTCCCGTCGGGAACCGGCGGCGTCAGCGGATGCCCAGTTGACGAAATGCGCCTCAGGTACCGGCATGGCGGCCTCGCGGCCGGGTAAGGCCTGGTCGGGACGCGGCAGGCGAAGCGCAGTTGCGCTCGAAAACAAGCCATAAATCCTCAGTGTATCGGATGTCGGAAGCACGGCAATCGTTCCACTTCACGGCCGATCGAGGCGATGCGCGGCTGCGCCTCGACCAGGCGCTGGTCCGGCGCGTGGGACGCGAGCTGAAGCTGTCGCGGACGCAGGCCCAGCAGTGGATTGACGCCGGCCTGGTCGAGCTTGACGGCCAGCCGGCGCGCCGGGCATCACAGGCGCTGGCCGAGGGAACGGTCGTGATCGTCACCGTGCCGGATGGCGCGGCGCGGCGCACGCCGCCAGCACCCGAAGAGCTCGCGCTCGACGTCCTGTTCGAAGACGAGCACCTGCTGGCGATCAACAAGCCGCCCGGCGTCGTGGTGCACCCCACCTACAAGCACGCGTCGAAGACCGTGCTGAACGCGGTGCTGTGGCGGCTCCGGGACCGCCCGGCGGCGCGCCCCGGTGTGTTGACGCGGCTCGACAAGGACACCTCGGGCCTGGTGCTGGTGGCGCTGTCGCCGGCCGCGCACGCGACCGTGCAGCGGGACGCGCACGCGGGCCGCGTGCGCAAAGAATATCTGGCCGTCGTGCAGGGCGTCCCGTGGCCGGCGGCGGGATCGATCCAGAAAGCGCTTGGGCGCGACCCCGGCGATCGGCGCCGGGTCGTGGCGCGCGCCGACGGCGCGCCCAGCGAAACCCGCTACGACGTGCTGTCGAGCGCCGATGGCCGCTCGGTCGTGGCGTGCGAGCTGGTCACCGGCCGCACGCACCAGATTCGCGTGCACCTGGCGGCATCGGGCTGGCCGATCGTGGGCGATCGGACCTACGGGACGCCCAGCGGCGTCATCGCCAGGCAGGCGCTGCATGCCTGGCGCCTGCAGCTGCCGCATCCGGTCACGAGGACACGGCTGCGCATCGAAGCGCCGGCACCGGCGGATCTTCGGGCGCTGGTCGCGAGTGCACCAGCCGCCTGGCGCTAGGCTAGAATCCCAGGCTGTAGACGATCCTGCGCGTTCCGCCCCATCTCCGGCACCACGTCCTTTATCCGCGACAGGTGGTTTCGATACAGCTCGTTGGTGGCGTTGTCGAGACGCCCCGTCAGCGTGTTCGTGACCCCAAACGCCGGGAACGAGTAGGCGGCGAACAGCTTCAAGGTGCCGTAACCGGCCGTTGGCTCTTCGTTCGGGTAGACCCGTTTCTGGTCCGCCGCCCCCACCACCTCGGCGCCTGCCTGGAAGGCGTTCTGCTGGTAGCGCAATCCGCCCCGGAGGCGAAGCGGCGGGATGCGCGGCAGCGGCAGATCGCCGTCGGACAGCGCGCCGCGCACGTAGTCGAGCCCGAACTCGGCGACGAAGCGCGAAGTGAGCTGGACGTCGGTGTGTGCCTCGACGCCCTGCAGCACGCTGTCCGCGCCGACGTATTCCACGAAATCGAGATCGGCGTCCTGCCTCGCCGTGTCCGTGGCCTTCGTGGCTGATCTCGCGTCCGGGGAAGCGGTCCTCGAACTCCTCCTCACGCGCCTCGAACTCCTCCTCGGTGAGCGGCTGCGCGAAGATGAAGTTGGCGATCCGGTTGCGGAAGTAGGTCAGCTCCCCCGACACCCGGCGCGTCCGCCAGCGCAGCGACAGGTCCAGGCCGAGCGCGCGCTCGGGCTCCAGATCCGGGTTGCCCACCTCGAAGGCGAAGTTGCCGTGGTGCTCACCGAAGAAGAACAGCTCTTCGAGCGCCGGCGACCGGGCCGCGTGCGCCAGGCTGACGGCCACGGTCAGTGCTTCGTTGGCCGCGGCCGGCCTGAACAGCAGGCCCGACCGAAGCCGACGGGTTGGTGAAGTCGCGCGACGGCTCGCCATTCGGCGACAGGTTGGTATGGTCCACCCGCCCGCCGAACTGCAGCGTCACGTGCGGCCACGCCATCTCCTCGTAGAGGAACGCCGCGAAGCCGCGCTGATCCACCGGCGGCGAAAGCGCTTCGGCGCCCACCGCCTCGAACGTGCGATCGAGCGCCCAGCCGCCGACGCTACCCTTCAGCCTGCCAGCCGCGCGGTGGCCCGCCATCAGCTGCAACTCGGTGGTGTCGTTGTGAAACGCGGTGCCGACCTCCGAGCCTTCCAGCTCGTCGTGGCGGTAATGGCGGTGCGCCAGCGACACGCGAAACGACTCGAACGGCGCGTCCAGCCGATCGGCCCCGCCGCGGAACGTCAGCGCATGGCGGCGCGGCGTCAGCTGCAGGGTGCCGTCCTCGATCACGGGGACGCCGTATTTCATGTCGTCGTAGCCGTAGCTGCCGCCGAAGAAGCCCTTCTCGCCGGTCCAGGCCAGGCCGACGTTGCCGAAGCGCGCTGCGCGACTGCGAGTTGGCGACCTCGCCCTCCGGCGTGTCCATGTTCGACGAGCGCCGCCCGCCGCCGCCGGCGTGCAGCGCCAGCGTGCCGTTGCCGACGTGCACGTCGGCCGCCGTCCCCGCCTGGGTGCCCGCGCTGGCCGCGTCGAACGTCACCGTGCCCTTGGCGCCGCGCTGCGGCGCCGACGGGATCTCGTCGGTGATCACGTTGACCAGCCCGCCGATGGCGTTCGCGCCGTAGAGCAGCGTGGCCGGGCCGCGCACCACCTCGATGCGCTGGGCCGCGGCCGGGTTCACCGACACGCCGTGGTCCGAGGACTGGCTCGACAGATCGCCGGTGCGCTGGCCGTCCTGCAGGATCAGCACGCGGTCGCCGTCCAGGCCGCGCACGACCGGCCGCGCCGGCGCGCCGCCCAGGCTTCGAACGGCCACGCCCGGCTGGTTGCGCAGCGTCTCGCCCAGTGAGATGTCGAGCTGCTTGGTCAGCTCCTGCCCCGCCAGCACGCTGGTCGGCTGGAACGCATCGAGCTGGCTGCGCGCCTCGGGCGACACCGACAGCACTTCCTCGAAGTGGATCTCCGGATCGACCGGCACGGTCAGGGGCGTGGCCGGCGCCGCGGCCGCCACCGTGACCTCTGTCCGCTTGTCCGAATACCCCTGGGCCTTGACGATCAGGTGATAGGTGCCCGGAGCCAGGCCCTCGATGGTGAACGAGCCGTCGGCCGCAGACGTGGCCTGCTTGCCCTGCCCTTCGACGACCACGACGGCGCTCGCCACCGGATCGCCCGACAACGAGTTCACGAGCCGGCCTGTGAGCGGCGCTCCCCCTTGGGCCGCCGCCAGCTGCACGCCGGACAGCAGCGCCAGCCACAGGAACAAAAGAGACGTCTTCATGGATCTCCCCCAACCAGCCAGACCAACGACAACACGCGAGCAGACGCCGGTTCCCGAAGGGCAGCGGCGCGTGCACGAAAGGCGCGAGTTAGAGGGCGATTGGCGGCGACCGGAGCGGGGGTTCGGCGGCGGGGAAGACGGCTGGAACGACGAGCCCGGGCCGGCGCACAGGCAGCGTCGGGCCGCCGGCCGCCGGCGCCTGGTGGGTCACTTCCACCGACGGGCGCACCGTGCGTGTCAGGTGACACAGCACGCAGTGCATCGCTTCGCCCCGCGGCGCAGCGGTGCCGTCGGTGAACGCGTGCGCGGCGGCGTCGTGCGCGACCAGCGCCGCGCCGTGGTCGTCGTGGCCGCCCGCGCCGTGGTTGGCCACGGTGGCCGCCGACAGCAGCACGAAGACCACGACGGCGACGGTTCGGCTCGTCGCGCGGAACCAGCCGAGCATGTTTCGAGCGTAGCGTGGCAGCCCCTGGGACGCAAGCCAGCGCCCGCGCCACAGCGTCGGGCAGAGCCTCGCTAGCCCTGCGCTAGGATCAGGAGGTGCTCCCCAAGGTTTCCAGGCGGCAGTTCATCCAGGGCGCGGCAGCGGCCGCCGCGGTGTGGCCGCGGCTCGCGGAAGCTCGACAGGGCGCAGCCGCCTCGCCCCTGTTTCGTCACGGCGTCGCCAGCGGCGATCCCCTGCCGGATCGCGTGATGATCTGGACCCGCGTGACGTCGCCCGCCGGCGCCACCAAGGTACGCTGGCGCGTCGCTACCGACGAGAAACTGAGCAACGTCATCGCGTCGGCGACGGTGGAGACGTCGGCGTTACGGGATCACACGGTCAAAGTGGACGTCCCGGGCCTCAGCCCCGGCCGCACCTATTACTACGCCTTCGATGCCGATGGCGACATGTCGGCCGTGGGCCGCACCAAGACCCTGCCGGAAGAATCGGTCGAACGCGTACGACTGGCGACGGTGTCCTGCTCCAACTACCCCGCCGGCTACTTCAACGTCTACCGCTGCGTGGCCAACCGGGCCGACCTGGACGCGGTGCTGCACCTCGGCGACTACATCTACGAGTTCGCCAACGGCGTCTACGGCGATGGCGCGGACTCCGGCCGCATCCCCATGCCGGCCGGGGAGGCCTCCACGCTCGCCGACTACCGCTGGCGGTATGCGACCTACCGCACCGACATCGATCTCCAGGCCGTGCATGCCGCGCACCCGTTCATCGCCGTGTGGGACGACCACGAGATCGTGAACGACGCGTGGCGCGGCGGCGCGCCGACGCACAAAGGCAGCGAGGCCGACTGGCGCGTCCGGCAGGCGTGCGGCCTACCAGGCGTATCTCGAATGGATGCCGGTACGCGAGTCCACCGCCCCTGGCATCCGGTTGTACCGGGACTTCCGGTTCGGCCGCCTGGTGGATCTGGCGATGCTGGACACGCGCGGCCTCCGCGATCGGCAGGCGCTGCCGCGCGACGCCGTCGGCGCCAATGCCCCGGGCCGGACGCTGCTCGGGCCCGATCAGGAGGCGTGGCTCTTCGGCAGCCTTCGGCGATCGCAGCAGGCGGGCACGGCATGGCGGCTGCTCGGCCAGCAGATTCTCTTCGCGCCGCTCACGCCCACCGGCACCGCGCCGCAGAACGTGGACGTGTGGGACGGTTACCCGGCCGCCCGCGCGCGTGTGTTCGACTTCCTGGAACAGGAGAAGATCTCGAACCTCGCGGTGCTGACCGGCGACATCCACAGCTCGTGGGCGATGGACGTGCCGCGCAATCCGTTTCGCGGCTACACCGCCCGCACGGGCGCCGGATCGCTGGCCGTGGAGCTGGTGACGCCGGCGGTCAGCTCGCCGCCGTTCTTTGCCGGCGCCGGTATGCGCGACGCCAGCGCCGCTGCTGCGGCTGGCGGCGCCGCACCTGAAGTATCTGGAAGGCGACAGCCGCGGCTACGTGGTGATGGACATCGACCGCAACGCGATCAAGGCCGACTGGTACTTCGTGCCCACGGTGGACAGGCGCGGAGACGAGGAAAAGCGCGCCGCCAGCTTCGTGTGCGAGCGCGGCTCGTCGCGGCTGGCCAATACCTGAGCGTTTTGCACCTGTTACGTCGTACCCGGTCATCGTACTTCTCACGCGGGAGGTGCCATGGCCACGTATTCGATGGATCTGCGGCAGCGGGTCGTGCGGGCGTGCGATAGCGGGATGCCGGCCGCGGCGTGGCGGCGCGGTTTGAGTGAGCCTGGCCTGGGTCTATCGCTTGCTGCAGCGCCGGCGGAGACCGGCTCGATCGCGCCGCGGAAACAAACGAAGTTTCGCGCCGTGTCTCTGTCGGGCGAGAGGAGGTGCGGCTGGTCGGCTTGATCACCGCGCAGCCCGAGCGACGCTGGCCGAGCTGCAGCACGCGCTGCCGACGAGCGCGCGCTGAGCACGCTGTGGCGGACGATCGATCGCCTGCGCTTCACCGTCAAAAAAAACGGTACACGCCGACGAGCAGCGTCGGCCTGACGTCGCCGCGGCGCGGCGCCGGTGGCACGACAGTCAGCCGCTGCGCGACGTGCGGCCGTACATCTTTCTCGATGAATCCGGCGTCACCACCGATCTGTTGCGGCGCTATGGGCGCAGTCCCGCGGCATGCGCCTCCACGATCACACGCCGTGCGGCAGTAGCAGACGTACACGGTAGTCGCGGCTTTACGCGTCGAGGGCTCACCGCCCCGTGCGTCTTCGACGGCCCGATCGATAACCGCACGTTCCTGCGCGTATGTCGAGCAAGTCCTCGTGCCGACGCTGCGCCCGGCGACGTCGTCGTGCTCGACAACCTCGCAGTCCACAAGCAACCGAGATGCGCGCCGCCATCGAACCGCCGGAGCCCGGCTCCGCTTCCAGCCGCTCTACAGTCCGGACTTCAATCCCATCGAACAGGCCTTGCCACCCTGAAGGCGTTCCTGCGCGTCGAGCGCCCCGTAGCTTCGACCAGTCTGCGCGCTGGTCGCCGTCGCGCTTTCACCGACGATGGTGAACTCCTTTCCCAGTTCGACCTTGAGTTCGCGACAAGTTGCGTCTGCATCAGTTTCATGCGTACGGCACTCGACACCGCTGGCGACGTACACGCTTGCTGAAGCCTGCGATCAGCGGCCTTCCCTTCGCGATCGCCACCCCCACTGTCGGACAGCTGCAATGTCGCCTGGTGACGTGCCTGACTCTCCACGCATCTCTTCACCCACAGCGCATCCGGCTCTATGGCGTCAGCCGCGACTACGTAACTGAAATAGCCGGGCATGGCGTCGGTTCCATCGATCAGGATGGCAGCGAGGCATCACGCTGGCCAGCTGCCGCCGTGATCTTGGCGATCAGACCGTACATCTTGCCTCCAGCCCGTTGTTACTACCTATTCGCACCCCGTCAGCCGCGAGCGACCGAGGCGATACGGCCGAGTGTCACGGGCCGATGACGGCGCCCAGTTGCAGCAGCGCGTCGCGCGCGAGCTGCAGGCCCGCCGGCACGAGCATCGCGGCGCCGGCCACGACCACCGCATCCACGCCGGAGCGCACGCGCGGCAGGTGGTGCCACCGCGCGACGACGACGAGCAGCGGAATCGCCGCCAGCGCCGGCGTCACCAGCGCCAGCCATCCCACGATCGCACCGGGCCAGCCGGCGGCCATATAGCCGACCGACACCACGTAGACGCCCACCGGGCCGGGGATCGAGCGGCCGAGCAGCACCGCGTGGCTCAACTGCTCGTCGGTCAGCACGCGGTGTGTGACCACGAGATCCTGCGCGAATCTGCGGCAGCGAGCCCATGCCGCTGAACGACGTCACCGTGGCCTTGAGCAGCAGGCCGTAGAGCACCCACAAGCTCACGATGCGCCCTCGCGCGGCGGCGACAAGGCGCCAAACACGGCGCTGAGAAGCAGTACGCGAATCGGCGTGACGCCGCTGGCAAAGAGCGCCGCGGCCGCCACGGCGAACGCCAGGCCCACACGCGTCTCGAGCCGAACACGTGCGGCCTCACCAGCGCCCACGCACTCGAGAGAATCAGGGCCGCCGCCACCAGCGTGGCCACGGCCAGCCCGCCACGCACGAGCGGCGAGGCCACCAGGCGCGCGATCACGGCGCTCAGCAGCGTCACGGCGAGCGCACCGGGAAGAGATGCGACCGCCAGCGCCACGGCGACACCGAGCGTGCGATGCGCCAGCCACCCCAGGCCGGCACAGTAGGCCAGCACGTTCGTTCCCGGCGTGAATCGCGCGACCGCGACCAGCAGCGCGTGCTCCGATTCGTCGAGCCAGCCGCGCTTCGCAGAACGAGCGGCGCATCAGCTCGATCGACGCCATCCCGCCTCCCAGCGTGCGGTTGGCGTCCTTGGCGAGCTGCCAGCCCATCGCCGACAGCGATCGGCCGGTCGATCACAGCGCGCACCTCGGGTTCACCAGCTCGGGATGCGCGCGCGCGAAGCGCGCCAGCGGCTCGAGCGGCAGCGGACCGTAGTCGTCGGTGCCGCTGAAGCTCCACGGCCACGCGCCGGCATAGCCCTCGGCCACGGCGAACTCGAGGTAGTCGTCGAGCGTGGTGGGCGGCGGCGTGGCGCGCGGCGGGTGGCGCTGCGGCCCGTTGCCGGGAAACTCGCCGAGCAGCAGCGGGCGTGCGCCGGCGTGCGACGCCGCCGGCGTGCCGAAGATGTCGGCGTCACGAGCCGGATGGCGGAGGTCGGGATACGAGTGCACCTGCAGCAGGTCGAGCCCCAGCGCCGGATCCTCCCACGCCCACAGGTTGCGCAGCCGGGCGCCGCCGAGCGTCGTGATCGCCCGGCTGTGCGCGTGCACCAGCGCGCTGAATCGCGCGATCAGCTCCGCCAGGATCGCGAACGGCAGCGGCCGCGGCACGTGCCGGCTCAGGTCGGCCTCCCATTCGTCGACCACGAAGTCGGGCTCGTTCATCAGCTCGTAGGCGGCGACGCCCGCCGCCAGATCCGCGCGCGCGCCGGCCGGGCCGTAGCGGCGCACGATCGGGTCCAGCACGCGCGAGAGCAGCAGGTCGCGGCCCTCGGGCAGGTGCAGCACGTCGGCGCGGCCCTCCGGCAAGGTGACCTGGAGGCTGTCGCCCGTCACCGGATCCACGACCGCGCCGGTCAGCCCTTCGTACATCCACCGGTGATCGAGCAGGACGAACGCGACGCGCACGCCGGTGGCGAGCGCGATCTCCAGCGCCGCATCCAGGTCGCCGAACAGTTGGGCGTCGAGCCCTTCGGGCAGCCCGCGATCGTCGTAGACGATGCCGCCGCGGCCGTCGCAGAAGAGGAACCAGCGCGTGACGGTGAAGCCGAGCCGCGCCATCTCGCGCGAAGTCGCGCGCGACCGCGTCCCGCCGGGTGGACACGCCCAGATGCGAGCCCCAGACGTTGGCGCCGAAGTCGAGGCCGTAGAACGCGGTGGTGCCGTCGAAGGACCACGGGTAGTTGCACCCGTGCCAGTAGGGACCGGCGGTCACCGCGCTTGCATCGTCTGGAGGTACTTCTCGAGCAGCGCGCGGTCGGGCCCCTTGTAGGCCACGACGTACTTCCGCAGCTTGGCCTCGTCGGCGGTGGACAGCCCGGCGCCGCCGCGCACCAGCTCGTAGTGCGCCACCACCGCGGCGAGCAGCGCCTCCTGGTCGGCCGGCCGCCGGGCAATCGTGGCGTCGAGGATCGGAATCGCGGCCGAGTAGTTCTGCACCAGCATGTAGGCCATCGCCAGGCGGCGCGACAGCTCTTCGTTGGCGGAATCCTTCTCGTAGGCCGGCTTCAGGATGTCCACCGCGGCCTGCGCCTGGCCATCGCGCAGCCGCGCATCGGCCACCATCGCATAGACGACGGCCGGGCGCGCCTCGGTGCCGAGCGCGATCTGCCACACGCCGGCGGCATCACGGTCGCGGCCCAGCGCGGCGAAGGTCGCCCCGAGATAGAACGCCGCCGGGAAGAACTCGCGGCGATCGCCGGCGGCGATCTGCAACTGCGTCGCCGCCGGGTTCCACTGTCCCTTCGAGAACAGATCGAGCCCGCGCAGGAACGCGGCGACGGTCTGATCGCCGGCGCTCAGCGCTTCGAGGGCGCCGGCGCCGTACCGCCCCTCACGCGCCTCGCCGATGGCGTCCTTCAGCGTGGCCGACCGCTTCTCGGCGATGTCCAGCAGGCCCGCCACGAAGTCGCGCCCGAGCACCGCCTGGCGGTCGAAGGCGGGCAGCGTGGCCGCAAACGCCTTGGCCGCATCCATGCGCGCTGGTGGCCGACACGACCGTGCCCCCGGCGGCCCGCTCCAGGACGAAGGGGCGCGCCAGCACGCCGATTGCCTTGCCGTCGCGCAGCGACCCGGGCACGCGCGACGTAGCGGCCGGGCGGCAGCAGCGAGAGCGGCATCACGCCGGATGCGATGCGCGTCGTCGGCTTGGAGCCGGGCTGCACGCGGACGTCCAGGCTGGTCAGGGCGCGTGAATCCGCGTCGTCGGCGATGTCCACCGTGACCACCGTGGAGTCGAACGTCGCCGGCGCGTTCGAGTACAGCTCGAGATACGCGGCCAGGGCTTCGCCGCTCAGGTGAGGTTCCACCGCCGCGCGCAGCGTCGACGCCGGATCCGCCATTGCCGACGACCAGATCGCCGAACGCGAGCGCCTCGCCCGACATCTTCCACGCCGACACCTCGCGCACCACGCTGCCTCGCCGGCCTTCCTCGTCCACGACACCGACGCGCAGGCTGTAGATGCCAGGGTCGACCACCGTTGAGCCTTCGAAGGCCAGCGGTTCATTCGGCACTGGAGCCGAGTGGCGACAGCGCGACCTTGTTGCCCCAGCTGGCGGCGACCTTGTTCTCGTGGCGAGATGAGGATGAAACCGACCATGAACTCGCCCTTGGCGGCGCCGGGCTGGCCCACCTGCGCCGCGATCGTCAGGCGCACCTTGTTGTCGCCGGCCGGATCCTGGTGGGCGAAGGTGGCCACCCGCAGCGGCACGCCGGGAACGGAGAACGGCGACGTCAGCGTGTCACGCAACCTCTCGGCGGGCGACTTGCGCGACGGCGCGCCCGATGAGAGCACGAAGGCCTGGCGGGATCGGATGGTGACGCCGCGCCGGCGCACCTCCACGTCCACCCGGTGCCGGTTGCCCTCGCGATCGCTCGGCCGCTCCTCGACGCCCAGCAGGTAGTAGGCGGAAATCTCCGACGACAGGCGCTCGAAGATCGGCTCGCCCGTGCCGGCGATG
Organism: uncultured Acidobacteriota bacterium; assembly: GCA_963713655.1. Classification (GTDB taxonomy): domain Bacteria; phylum Acidobacteriota; class Vicinamibacteria; order Vicinamibacterales; family UBA2999; genus CAWEBF01. Next base: position 231,052 of record CAVQMT010000015.1, on the reverse strand, counting down.
TAGAACAGCGATCCCAGCGACATCGTCGCCAGTCCCTCGAGCCCCTGCAGCTGCAGGCGCCGGTCGGCCTGCTCGGTCGGCGGCTGCTCGCTGATCGTCACGTCGCCGCGCCGCAGGTCGAGCACCAGCACGTTGATCGACGTCCGCGCCTGGCCCGCCAGCGAGGCCAGCGACGCCAGCTCGTTCTGGTCCTCGACCGCCAGCCCCTCGGTCAGCAGGATCAGCGACTTGTGGCCCTCGACCGTGGACAGCTCCTGCAGCAGCCGGCGCAGGCCGTTCACGGAGAAGTCCGCGTCCTCGCGCACCCGGCGCGCGATCTCCGCCGACTGCGTGATGATGTCGCGCTCGCACTGCGCGCGCTCCGTGGGGTTCAGGCCGCGGCATTCGCGCGCCACCACGTCGGCGAGGACGATCTGATCGCGGCGGTTGTAGATCGCCAGCGCTTCGGTGACGCCGATGTTCTGCTGGCCCGACGGCACGCGCTGCGCCTGGCCGATCAGCGCCTGCATCGCCAGCCGCAGCTTCAGCTTGTCGGTGGTGAAGTTCACGCGCGGGCCCGGCTCGGGGTAGGCGATGAACGCCACCTGGTCGAGCGGGCTCAGCCGGTCGAGGAACCGCTGCGCCGCGGCCATGATCGGCTGCAGCGCGCCGTGCGAGATGTTGATCTGATCGACGGCGATGACGATGTGGCGGCCGTTGTCGGGCGTGAGGTTGCTGGTGTAGAAGGTCTCGGTCTTGTCGTCGCCTCTGGCGGCGCGCCTTCTCGACGTCCACCTTGACCAGCTCGGCCGACACGACGCGCCGCACCTGGCCGTCGATCTTCACCGCGAAGTCGGGCGCGCGCAGATCCTCGACCGGGTTGCCGCGCGAGTCCACCACGGCCACGTCCACGGTGACGAGATCGACGCCGGTGCGGAACGTGGGCTGCTGCGAGGCGGGGGCGGGTTCCTGGGCGGGAGCGGAGCGGTGCGGGCGTTGGCGCGGCCGTTGGTGCCGGGGCCGGCGCCGGCTGTTGTTGTGCGGCCGCCAGCAACGGTAGAGCCGCCAGCGCGGCCACGAATGCGAAAGCCAGCCAGGAGCGGGTGCGCATCCGGCGCGATCCTACTCCAGACTGGCTTCCCCTGATCTTGCGAGTTCTCTACTCTTCGGCCGGACCAGCCGGGCGGTTCGGCACCGGCACCTGGACGGCGCGGCGGGCGCGTTTGATCCCGTTCTTCAGATCCTCCGCGATCGCCTTGTCCTCGGCGCGCTCGGCGCTGAGGGCGTTGGGCAGCCCGTAGTTGCCCTCGTGGCACTCGTACGGCAGCAGCACGCCGCCGTCGAGCGGCGTCAGCGGCAGCGACATCGTGAACGGCCGCGCATAGGTCACCGGGTCGTCCACCGTGAACTGGTACTGGATGACGTCGGCGGCGACGCGCTTGAAGCGCTCGGTGATCACCATCTTGTCGCTGTGACGCAGGCCGTTGCCGTTGCCGCCGATGCTGGTCTTGTCGGTCAGGTTTCGCGTCACCACCACCAGCTCGTCGCCTTCCCATCGCGCGCGCGAGTCGCCCAGGTACTGCTTGATGCTGTTGTTGATGTGGGGACGGCCGTCGGTGTAGATGATGCGCGTGTCGTGGATCATCTCGTAGCCGAACGCCACCATGCCCGGCGCCTGCACGATGCGGTTGCCGTTGCCATAGACGACGCGCAGCACCGAGCCGACGATGCCGCGGGTGATGCAGCGGTCGTAGAGCGTGAAGTCCTCGGTGGTGTCGAAGGGACCGTCGCCGAACGTGCCGCGGTCGCGGGACGCGCGGCGCTTCAGGGCCTCGGGCGTGAACGCCGGCATGGTGCCGTCGGGCGGATCGACGATGAGCGAGGTCTGGCGGAACGCCCGGCGCGCGAAGTCGTTGCGGAACGAGCCGATGTCGCCCTCGCCGCGCTTGACGCCGCGCTCCACCGCCTTGACCCGCTCGGCGTAGGCCGCGTCGGTCTGATAGAGCGCCGTCCCGAGATCCTTCGGCCGTTCGCGTGGGATGCCGCTGGTGTCGTCGCTGCTCCACACGCCCTGGAGATCCGGGTCGCCCCACGGCGTGCGGGGCACGGTGTAAGGAACCGCCGGCCCGCCGTTGTAGGCGGTGATTACCAGGGGCGGCGCCGGCTGGCCCTGGCCGGACAGCGACATCGTTCCTACGCCCAGCACGGCCACGGCCGCCGCCGCGAAGAATCCAAGCCCTCGGTTGGTCATCAGAAATGTCCTCGCGGGGATTATAGGGGCTCCAGGCTCCGGCTCCAGGCTCCAGGCTTCCAGGCTCCAGGGCCGCTTCTGTGCCTTGTGCACTTGTCGCCCTTTGCCTTTTGCCTTGCTCTACAACAGCCCGCGCTCGAACGCCGTGAGGACTGCGCGGGTTCGATCCCTGACCCCCAGCTTGGACAAGATGCTCGATGCGTGGTTCTTCACCGTCCCCTCGGCGGTTCCCAGTGCGTCGGCGATCTCGCGGTTGCTGTAGCCCCCCGCCATCAACCGCAGCACCTCCACCTCGCGCGCGGTGAGCGGCTCGGACGGGGACAGCGTGTCGTAATCGCGCCGCACGTGCTCCAGGCCCCGCAGGACGCGCTCGGTCACGGCTGGGCGCATCATCGTCCCGCCGCCGGCCACGGCGTCGATGGCCGCGGTCAGCGCTTCGAGCGACACGTCCTTGAGCAGATATCCCTTTGCCCCGGCGCGCACCGCCTCGAGCAGCAATTCGTCGTCGTCGAAGGTGGTCAGCACGATCGTCGGCGGCAGGGCCGATGACGCCTGCAGCGCGCGCAGCACTTCCAGGCCGGTCTTGCGTGGCATGCGGATGTCGAGCAGGACCACGTCCGGGCGCTCGCGGGCAATCACGGCGAGGCCCTCGTCGCCGTCGGACGCTTCGCCGACGACGGCGATGTGCGGGGCAAGCGACAGCAGCGCACGGATGCCCTGCCGCACCAGCGTCTGGTCGTCCACGAGCACCACGCGAACCATCGACAGGAACCGGCGCCTACATTCGCGAGCGCGGCAGCACGCCGTGGATCTCGAATCCACCGCCGGCACGCGTCTCGACGTCGACACGGCCCGCCAGCGCCTCGAACCGCTCGCGCATCCCGCGCAGCCCGTTACCCCATGCAAGGACGCCTGCGCCTTGTCCGTCGTCGCGCGCGTGCACGCGCACACCGTCGGGCCCGTCGGCGATGGTGATCCACAGGTTGCCGGCGCGAGCATGACGTATCGCGTTCGTCATCACTTCCTGGACACAGCGCACGATGGCCTCGGCGCGGTCGTTCTCGAGCGCGCCGAGCGAGGTGGGCATGTCCAGGTGGACGGCCAGCGTGCCCCCCGCCGGCACCAGGCGCCGAATCGCGTCGCCTACGTCCACCGCGCTCGAGTCGCGCAGCTGACTCACGACATCGCGGACGTCGGCAAGGAGCAGGCGGGCGATGGCATGCGCCTGGTGGATATGCTCGGCGGCACGGCCATCGGCGAGCCGCGAGGCGACGTCCAGCTGCAGACTCAACGCCGTCAAGTGATGACCCAGTGTGTCGTGCAGGTCACGCGAGATCCGCAGCCGCTCGGAGGCGCGGCCGGCCTCGACCACGAGCGCACGCGTGGCCTGCAGTTCGGCGTTGGTGCGGGCCAGCTCCGCACGGGCGGCGCGCTCGCGATCGGCCAGCAGCGCCGTCGCCAGCGCGAACAGCTGGAATCCACCGAACGCGCCCGAGACGGCCAGCGTCGCCACCGGGCCGTAGAACCGGCCGATCACAATCGCCAGCAGTGCCGTCTGTGCGGCCGTCCACGCGGCCGCCCCTGCCGTCCGGAAGTACGACGGGGTCTGACTGGCCACGACCACCAGCAGGGCGGCGCACAGCGTGTCGCGGGCCAGCGCCACCATCGTCAACGCGGCGGCACGCCTGCGCGGCCAGCAGCACCAGCGAAACGGCGCGCGTCTTCCGCCGCGCCAAGCCGATCAGGCTGAAGGCAGCGCCGAAGGCGGCAAACGCCAGCAGCCACGGACCGGCCTGTGCCCACGCCATCTCGCCGCGCGCGATCTCGGCCAGCGTGACGAGCGACGAGACGATCCACGTGCCCAGACCGGCGACAGTGAGCCACGACTCCGGCCTCATGCGGAGATGATACCGAGCAGGCCGCTTCCTGACCCGTGCCGGAAGTCATGGCGGGGGCCAATGACCTCCGGCACATGCGCCGGGGTGCGGCCGCGCCGCACAATCCGTCCATGCTCAAGACACTTCTCGCGATTCACGTGGCGGGCGGCTCAGTGGCCCTCGCCTCGATGCTCCTGCCGCTTTTTTCCAAAAAAGGCGGCTCCCTCCACCGCAAGGCAGGATGGGTCTTCGTCGGCGGCATGACAGTGGTTTCCGTGACGGCGTTCGTTCTCGCCGGCGCACGCGCGCTGACCGACACCCGCCCGCAAGGCCAGCAGGCCGGCGTGTTCCTGTTCTACGTGGCGCTGCTGACCGGCGCCGGCGTGTCGGCCGGCATCCGGGTGCTGCGCGCCAAGAGCCGCACGGCCGCCCATCGCCACTGGTGGGACGTGGGCGTCGCCGTGGCGCTGACCACCGGCAGCCTGGCCACGCTGGCCTACGGCCTGGCGATGCGGCAGACGCTGTTCACGGCGTTTTCGCTCATCGGCATCGCCAATGGGATCAGCCAGCTCGAGGTACTGGCTACGGCCACCCACGCACCGCATGCACTGGTGGTTCGAGCACATGGGCGCGATGCTCGGGGCGTGCATTGCCGCGACCACGGCCTTCCTGGTGGTCAACGCCGGCCGGCTGGGCCTCGAGACCTTCTCACTCGCGGTGTGGCTCTCGCCCACCGTCGTTGGGGTGCCGACGATCGTGCTCTGGACTCGTTACTACCAGGAGAAGTTCGCCGAGTCCGCGAGTCCAGGCGTCCCGCGCCGCGGCAGCTTCGACGGGATCGCAGGCGCAGGGCTCCGGGCGCTAGAACAGCCACAGCCAGGCGGCGACGGCGGCGGCCAGCACCGCCACGCCGAAGGCCGGGAACACCAGCATCGCGGCGAGCAGCAGAACGGCGATCGTGACGGCGAACGTCACGATGCCGAGCGGCCACAGCAGCGCGATCGACGCGCGCGCCAGCGGACGTGCATCCGTCAGCGCCAGGCCGATGGCGACGCCGATCGCGTAGATCGCCAGCACGAAACCCACGCGCCCATGGTATCCCTGATGGAATGGTCAACGACGCGCACTGCCACTTCTTCTCCACCCAGTTCCTGGCGACGCTGGGACGCCAGCGCGGACGCGCCGACACGGTCCAGGATCTCTGCCGCGAGATCGGATGGGACGATCCGGGAGAGCCGGAGGCGCTGGCGGATCGCTGGGTCACCGAGCTCGATGCGCACGGCGTGAACCGCGCGGCGATCATCGCCAGCGTGCCCGGCGACGAAACGTCGGTGGCGAGCGCCGTGGCGCGCCACCCGGCGCGGCTGGTCGGCTACTTCATGGTCAACGCCGGCGCGGAGGACGCGGTCGATCGCACTCGTGCGGCGCTCGGCGCCGGGGCCCTGCGCACGGTCTGCCTCTTTCCCGCCATGCACCACGTGGCGCTGGACGACCCGCGCACGCTGGCCGTCGTGGCCGAAGCCGCCGACCGCGGCGGCGCCGTGTTCGTCCACTGCGGCGCGCTGACGGTCGGCGTGCGCAAGAAGCTCGGGCTGCCGAGCCCGTTCGATCTCCGGCTCGGCGACCCGTTGGCGGTCGCGCGGCTGGCTGCGCAGTTCCCGTCCACGCCGTTCATCGTGCCGCACTTCGGGGCGGGCGCCTTCCGCGAGGCGCTGATGGCGGCCGACACCTGCGCCAACGTCTACTTCGACACCTCCAGCTCGAACGGCTGGGTGCGCTACCATCCCGGGCTGACCCTGGCCGGGGCGCTGCGCGCGGCGCTGGCCGTGGTGGGGCCGTCCAGGCTGCTGTTCGGCACCGACTCGTCGTTCTTTCCCCGGGGCTGGCAGCGCGCGATCTTCGACGAGCAGACGCGCGCCATCGACGAGCTGGGCATTTCCACCGCGGATCGCGAGCTGATCATGGCGGGCAACTTCGATCGGATCTTCGGATCCGCGGGAGGGCGTGAATGAAGGCGATCGTGGTACGGGAGTTCGGCGGGCCCGAGGTGATGAAGCTGGAAGACGCGCCGGAGCCGTCGCCGGGTCCTGGCCAGGTCACGATTCGCGTCCGGGCCGTGGGCGTGAACCCCGTGGACGTCTACATTCGCTCGGGCACCTACGCGCGCAAGCCGAACCTTCCCTACACGCCGGGCACCGACGTGGGCGGCACGATCGAGAAAGTGGGGGCGGGCGTTACGCGCCTCGAGCCAGGCCAACGCGTCTACGCCCACGCCGCCGTGGGCGGCTGCGCCGAGGTGGCGCTGTGCGAGGAGTGGCAGGCGCACCCCCTGCCGGCGCGCGTCTCGTTCGCGCAGGGCGCCGCGATGGGGGTGCCCTACGCGACGGCCTGGCGCGCACTGTTCATTCGCGCACGGGCTCGCGCGGGCGAGGTGGTGCTGATCCACGGCGCCAGCGGCGGTGTGGGCACGGCGGCGGTGCAGCTTGCCCGCGCCCACGGCATGCAGGCGATCGGCACGGCGGGCACCGCCGAAGGCATGGCCCTCGTGAAAGCCCAGGGCGCGCACCACGTGCTCAACCACCGCGAGGCCGACTACCTGCAGCAGATACCGACGCTGATCGGAGGCCGCGGCGTGGACGTGGTGCTGGAGATGCTGGCGAACGTCAACCTGGACCGCGACCTCGACGTCCTGGCACCCGGGGGCCGTGTGGTCGTGATCGGCAACCGCGGGCGCGTCGAGATCGATCCCCGCAAGGCGATGGGCAAGGACACGTCCATCCTTGGCATGACGCTCTTCAACGCCACCCGCGCCGAGTTCCACGAGATCCACGCCGGATTGACAGCCGGCCTCGAAGCAGGCACCCTGACGCCCGTCGTCGCCAAGGAGCTGCCGCTCGCCGACGCGGTGAAGTCGCACGTCGCGGTGATGGAGCCTGGAGCGTCTGGGGAAGATCGTGCTCGTGCCCTGACAAGTCACAATGCACAATTCACAATTCACAAACTGCGGGACTGGAGCCCGGAGCCTGGAGCCGACCTGGAGACCGATATGACGTTCATGCGCCTCGTACTCGTCCTCGTGTTTTCGGCCGCCATCTCCGGCGCGGCGCTGCCGACGTCTAAACCTGAGGACGTCGGCTTCTCCGCCAAGCGCCTCGAGCGGATTGCGCCGCTGATCAAGACGCATGTGGACGCCGGCGACCTCTCGGGCGCGGTGACGCTGGTGGCGCGGCGCGGCAAGGTGGTCCACCTCGAAGCGCACGGGCAGATGGACACCGGCAAGCCGATGCAGACGGCCACGCTGTTCCGCATGGCGTCGATGACCAAGCCGATCACGGCCGTGGCCATCCTGATGCTGATGGAGGAAGGCAAGCTGATCCTGGCCGACCCGGTGTCGAAATTCATCCCCGAGTTCGCCAACGGCAAGGTGGCGGAGTGGAACCTGCCCAACGACACCCGCGGCGCCGGCGTGCGGCTGGTGCCGGTCAATCGGGAGATGACGCTGCAGGACATCCTGACCCACACCGCCGGCATGACGGTTGCGGCTGACGGACCGGCGGGCGACTACTTCGCCCGCCTGAAGATCGCGCCAAGCGCCACGCTGGCCGACCGCGTCAAGGCGTGGGGCGCCGTGCCGCTCAACTTCCAGCCCGGCACGCAGTGGCAGTACACCGGCGGTCCCGGTTTCGACACGCTGGGCCGCGTCGTCGAGATCGTGAGCGGCATGACGCTGGAGGAGTTCTTCGAGCGGCGCATCTTCCAGCCGCTCGGCATGCGCGACACCTTCTTCACGGTGCCGGCGGGCCGGATGCCCGAGGTGGCCGCCAGCTACGACCGCGTGAAGGGCGTGCTGACCCGCGCCGCAGACGGACCCGCGGTTCCTGCCTACTTCGGCGGCGGCGGCGGCCTGGTGGGCAACGCCTCCGACTACTTCACCTTCAGCCAGATGCTGCTCAACGGCGGCCAGCTGAACGGCGTGCGCATCCTGAGCCGCAAGAGCGTGGAGCTGATGACCGACAACGCCATCGGTGATCTGGACCTGCGCAACTACATCAGCCAGGAGCACGACCTCAAGGGCTACGGCTTCGGCCTCGGCGTGCGGGTGCGCAAGAGCAGCGGCCGCACCGGCTGGCTGGGCAGCAAGGGCGATTACGGCTGGGCGGGAGCGCGGGGCACCTACTTCTGGATCGATCCGGCCGAGCAGGTGATCGGCATCATCCTGATGCAGACGCGCGTGCTGCGGCTGCGTACCGAGTTCCCCAACGTCGTCTACACCGCGCTCGAGTAGCCGGACCCGCAAAGCGACTTCCCGCTGATTCCAGACAGAAGCCCTGAAGCGCCGCCGGGCAGGCGTGACCGTGCTAATCTGCGCCGTGCATAGGGAGAGAACATGTTGCCTATCCTCTTCAGGTGCTGCCCGCGCGAGCGCCGCCGGGCATAGCGTGTGCATCCTGGACCGGATGTTCCAGCGGGGCTGGAGAGACTACAGGTCGCGATCCGCTGATCTGGGACTGGGGTGATGTCATGAAACCGATTGTCGTCTCGTGCATTGTGCTGGTGGCTCTGACGACCGTCACAGCCGGCCAAACGAATTACAAGGTCACTGCTACAGTCGCGAAGGATGTCGACTTCGATCAGCTGATGACCTACTCATGGACCTATGGAAAACCGTCGCTCAACAAGGAGCTCGATGCGTGGATTGTCGCAGCGGTTGATCGCGAGCTGGCAGCCGCGGGACTGATAAAGACCCTTACCGTGTTGGGTGATGCCTTGGCGACGTATGAATTGGTAAGCCGCACGGAGTTGGGCCTGGTAGCGCCGGAAGACGCAGCAGGCCAACCGCCTCGCTGGATGGGGTCGATCAACGTCTCTCTGCTCAAGCCGGGGAACCGCTGGCCGATGCTGCAGTTCCGTTTGGGCAGCCCGATAGCCGTCGAAACGTCACAGCTCCACGCGGAGATCGACCTCGTGGTCAAGGAGATGTTCGCGAAGTATCCGGGGCGTTGAGAGATCCCTGAATCGGAAGCGCGCACGCGAAGGACGTCAGTCTCCCAGCGCGAACACCCACACCGCGCCACCTTCCGGCACCTCCGGAAACTCGCCGGACCGAATGGCGTTGAGCGGTTACCGTTTCGTAGAAGTCGACCCAGCCCGCGCAGACGTCGGCGCGACTGATGTGGCTCATGTAGGCGGGTAGGCTCGGCACCTGGGGGACCGACTCGATTGCTTGCATTTCGCATGCACAAGAGTCACCATGCAATCGTGAAGGTGCAAATCACCATTCGTGACGTGCCCGGTGCCGTGCGAGACAAGCTGGCGGCGCGCGCGGCGTATCAGGGCCGGTCGATGCAGGAGTTCCTGCGGGCCGAACTGGAGCGTCTGGCGGCGCGCCCGCAAGTCGAACAGCTGCTGTCGAGGATCCGCGAACGCAAGGCGACGGCGCGCACTCGAGTCTCGCCGAAGGACATCCTGGCGTATCGAAACGCCGACCGCCGGTGAGCGCGGTGGTCGATGCGTCCGTCCTGGTGGCGGCGCTGTCGGACAGTGGCGCCGAGGGGACGTGGGCCGAGCCGATTCTTGCATCCGGTGGTCTGGTCGCGCCTCATCTGGTGCTGGCCGAGGCTACCAACGTCTTCCGCCGCCTGGAGCTCGCGGGCAAGCTCGGGCGCCTGGAAGCCGGCGCCGCGGCTCGCGACCTGCTGGACATCGAGCTGACGCTGGTGCCGTTTGCCCCTTTCGGGGAGCGCATCTGGGAATTGCGACGGAACGTCACGAGTTACGACGCCTGGTACGTCGCGGTCGCCGAAGAACTCGACCTTCCCCTGGCTACGCTCGACCGGGCCTTGGCGGCGGCGCGCGGTCCGCGGTGCCGGTTTCTGCTCCCGCCGGTACCCTGAAGTCGAGTTACCCGCCGCGCGCGGGAACGACTGCGCGCTGCGACGTCGATGACGAACGTGACGTAGACGAACCCACCCAGGTAGGGCGCGGGGCAGCAGGCTACGGGCTACAGGCTACAGGCCGTTAGGCCGCCTCAGGGTTACGCCTTAGGGCGGCCCTTGCTTCGTACGAACCGCGGAGACGCGGGGACGCTCGTAGACGTCGTCTGATGGACGACGTCGTAGCCTTCTGCGCCATCAGCCAGCCTTGACGACTGGCCGTTTTCTACCAAGAAAGTACGCATCCGTCCCGCGACGCTGGTGCGGCAGCGGCGGGCGCACCTCGACTCCATCGACGTACCGCACGCAGTCGAAGCCTGCGAGCCGCAAGGCACGCCTGATCTCCTGGTTGGTCCAGCTGACGTGCCAGAAGCTCTCGCGCACGTTGCGCCAGAGGCCATCCGACCGCCCGACTGGGACGAACCAATCAAAGTCCAGTCTCGCCCGCCGCCCGTCTTTGTCGAGGTGTCCGCGCTGCACGAGTCTGAACGCCGGGTCCTGGTCAAAGTAGTAGGTTGGCGGGTACTCCTCGCGGAGCGACTGCGGCGTGTTGACGTCGAACAGAAACCAGCCATCTGCCGCCAGCGTCCGCGACACCGAGCCGAGCACGCGCGAGAGATCACGACGGTCTGCGAGATTGTTCAACGAGGCGAATTCGGCCAGCACGAGGTCCACAGGGCGCGGAAGCGTGAAATCCCGCATGTCCTGACAGTGGACGTGCACCGTCACTCCAGCTTTCCGCGCCTTGCGGCGAACCGTCTCGCAGAAGAGTGGCGAGAGATCGACGGCGTGAACCTCGAGGCCAAGCCGGGCGAGTTCGACGGCGGTCTCGCCGCTCCCGCAGGCAAGGTCGCACACGCGATGCGCCTTCGGCAGCACCGTCCGAAGAATCCGACTTCGCGCGTGGCGGTTCAGCGCGGCAGCGTAATCACACAGGCGATCGTCGTACTGCGCGAGAAGGCCGTAGGGCGCGTTGACCGGAGCATCAGGGGAAGTCTCCGGCGCGCCCTCTTCAACGTCGGCGATGAACCGGTAGCCGCGCCGGGGAAGCGTCTCGATGAATTGGGCGCTGGTCGCCGACTCGCCGAGCACGGCACGCAATCGCCTCACCGCGGCGTTCAGGCTGTGTTCGCAGTCGACAATCGCGTTGTCGGTCCAGAGCGCTCGACGCAGGTCATCGCGTGTCATCGAGAGTGCCGGGTTGTCGACTCGATCCGCAATGTCGAACCGTCCACCAACTCCATGAGCCGAGCGCCGTGATCCCAAGGCTCTCCTCGAAGATCCGTGTATGGCGGCATGTTGCGGTGGTCCAGTGCGCCGAGTATCTTGCCTTCGTGTTCCAACCGCGCAACTCTCGCCGGGGTCGGATGCCAGGGATTCCGGGAGGATCTTGATGGCGACAGTGCGGTCCAGGCGCGTGTCGGTGGCCCCCTAGACTTCACCCATCCCTCCGGCGCGGGAATGCCGCAATGGTGTAGGGACCGAGGCAGGTGCCGGGCTGGAGGGCCAAACGGCTGGAAGTAGCGGGGCCCGGAGCCTGGGGCCTGGGGCCTATCGCTTCAGCACGTGCCGCTCGAGCATCTGCCGGCGCACCACGGCGCCGTAGACGTTGCCCTGCGCGTCGACGCCGAGGCCCTCGGCGCCTGAGTGGTCGGCGACCGTCGATTCCATGTCCTCGATGAACGCGGTCACGCTGCCGTCGCGCGCGCTGCCGATGCGAATGCCCTTCTTGATGCCGGGCAGCTCCTTCGCGCCGGTGTCGGGACCCGACTCGGAATCGGTTACGTAGATGCGGTCGTCGGCGGTGATGGTGATGCCGCTCGGCCGCCCGAACTGCCGCCACTCGTCGATGAACGTGCCGTTCTGATCGAAGATCTGGATCCGGTTGTTCTCGCGATCGCCCACGAACACGCGCCCGCGCGAGTCGAGCGCAATCGTGTGCGGCTCGCTGATCTCGCCGCGGCCCGACCCTTTCTTGCCCCATTCCCTGACGAAGCGCCCGTCGCTGGTGAAGCGCACCACGCGGTTGTTCTTGCCGTTCCGGTGGCTGTCGGTCACGAAGATGTCGCCGCCCGGGGCCACCACCACGTCGGTCGGCTGATCGAAGAGATCGGGGCCCGAGCCGCTGACGCCGGCCTTGCCCAGCGTCATCAGCACCTTGCCGTCGGGGTTGAACTTGAACACCTGGTGCCCCTTGCCGTCGGCGCCGCGCGCGTCCGTGACCCACAGGTTGCCGTCGCGATCCACGGTGGCGCCGTGCGGGAACACGAACATGCCCTCGCCCCACGTCTTCAGCAGCGTGCCCTTGGCGTCGTACTTGAGGATCGGCGGCTCCGTGCGCCCGGCGCACGAGTTCGCGAAGCAGCGGTGGATGACGTAGATGATCCCGCCCGGGCCGGGCTCGACCGCGGTGACCGCCGCCCACTTCGTGCCCGCGGGCAACTGGCCCCAGTCACGAGTGGTGGCATACGGCTGCGGCAGATCGTTGCGGGGCGCGCCAGATTGAGCGGAGAGTGACGCGGCACGAACGCAGCGGCAAGGGCCACGACTGCAGTTCCGCACAGCAGTTTCTGAATTCTGAATTCTGAATTCTGAATTCGCATCGCCATCCCCGCCACCTATTTCCGACTCAACTCCTCTTCGATCGTGGCGACGAACACTTCCAGGGGCTGCGCCCCCGACAGCCGGCGGCCGTTGATGAAGACCGTGGGCGTCGAGTTCACGCCCAGGCTGGTGCCGAGCGACACACCGTCGCGGACGCGCTCGCCGTACTTCGACGAGTCGAGGCAGCTGGCGAACGCCGCGGCGTCGAGGCCCAGGTCGGTCGCGTGCTTCTTCAGGTCGGCCGGCTGCAGCGCCTGCTGGTTGTCGAACAGGCGATCGTGGTACTCCCAGTACTTGCCCTGGTCGCCGGCGCAGTGCCCGGCCTCGCTCGCCTTGAACGCCTGCGGGTGGATCTGTGTCAACGGGAAGTCCTTCCACACGATCCGCAGCTTGTCGCCGTACTTCGCGCGCAGCTGCTTGAGCGTGGGCTCGACCCGCTGGCAGAACGGGCACTGGAAGTCGGAGAACTCCACCAGCGTGACCGGCGCCGTGGCGGGACCGACCGCGGGATCGGTGGACGCCAGCGTCACGCTTTGCCGCGGCGGCATCCAGCGAGACGCGAATCGCGGGCCCGGCCTTCTTGAGCTCGGCGATCAGGGCCCCGCGCGCCGTCTCGCGCTGCTGGTCGGACAGGTAGCGATTGATCGCCGGCGCCATCTGCTCGAGCGAGCGGCCCTGCATCTGGTTGATGTTCGACTGGTAGAAGGTGACCACCTCCGAGTCGCTGACCGGCTTGACGCGCTTGACGACCTCCGACTCCACGTAGGCGTCGGGGCTCATGCCTTTCTTCTTGGCCTCTTCCGCCAACAGCATGTCGGCAACGATGTTCTCGAGCGCGGCGCGGCGGCCGTCGTAGAGCGCCTGCAAGGCCTCGGCGTGCTGGGTGGCGTCGCTGGCGCGCCACTTCTCGTCCAGCTCGCGCACCGTGATCGAGCGGTCGCCGACGCGGGCGGCCACGTCGCTGGCGCCGGCAATAGTCGCGGGCTGCTGGGCGGGCGTGCTCGAGCACGCCAGGAGGAGCACCGCCGGTGTCAGGAGCAGGGCTGTCTTCATGGATAAAATCATACGGCTTTACGGGGCGATGGACTCCGAGGTGGAGACCTGGAACCGCCGGAACTTCGAATAAGTGGCCAGCCCGTGCACTTCGTTGGGATCCCGGGTCCGCCGATACCGCTCTTCCATCCGCACCGGCACGAACATCCCGGCGGCCTGGTCGTGCTGGAAGTGGACGGTGATGTGCCCCTCGACGGCTGTATCCACCGCGTGCAGCTCGGTGCGCAGGATGGTGCCGGTGGCCGCGTCCATCCAGAACCGGCCGTAGACCGGGAGGTCGCGGCCGCCGGTCGTCGCCACGTAGGTGGGATGCGACGTCTCCTTGAACTCCACGATCGTGCCCGTCTCGTCCACCTTGTCGAACTCGAACCGCATCCGTGTGCGGTTGACCGGGGTCAGCAGGGTCAGCACCAGCGTCGGGATGTTGATGTTCCGGTTCACGTTCCCGATGTTGTAGCGGGCGCTCTCGTCCATGATCTCCCTGGCCCGATCGAAGGTCTGCCGGGACGCCGATTCGGAGAGGAACAGCTTCGCCAGCCGCTCCTCGCGGTCGCGCACCTTCTTGCCGTCGCGTTCGAACACGTCGCGGAACGGCAGCCAGCCTTCGCCTGGCACCTGCACGAGCAGGAAGTCCGAGAGCAGAACGGTAGAGGGCGCGCCGCCGGGCTGGTTCGTTCGCCCATTGGAGGCCGGCGCCCGGCGGATGTTCTGTTCGTAGCGCTCTTCCGACACCATCGACCCGAAGGTCTTCTGGAACACGTCCACGTAGGCGCTGGCCTTGAGGACCAGCGCGAACGCGTCGTCTCCGGCGCCGATCTGCTGGGCGGCCGCGTGCGCCGTCAGCACCATCGCCAACCCGCACGAACGGAAAATGGGACCGGACCTCATTCTCCTGGCGGCGATTCGCAAACGAGGCCCGGCCCCAATTTCTGTCTCAGCGGCCCGACCACCGCAGCCGGATGCCGCCGTTGACCAGGAACGGCGATCCGACGGTCGTCGGCAGGAGCTGCACGATGTACTCCTGGTCGAACGCGTTCTGCACGCCGAAGAAGACGTCGACGTTTTGCCCGATCGACCGCAGCGCCGAGAACTCCACCGTCGCGTAAGCCGGCAACCCCGGCTCGGTCTCGCCGGGCACGACACCGTTGTTCAGATCCTCGTTGAACTGGCGGCCGTAGCCGAGAACCGAGAACGACAGCGTCGCGACACGCGGGTTCAAGTAGGCGATGCTGGCCGAGCCGCGATGCTCGGGCACCTGCGGCAGGAACTTTCCGACCAGGATGGGATTGGCCGCGAACTCCGTGACCTTCGCCTGGTTGTAGAGATAGCCGGCGGAGGCGCGCCAGGTCCTGGCTGAACCGGTACTCGGTGTCGGTCTGGATGCCCCAGATGCGTGTCCGACCCAGGTTCTGGCGCTGCTGGATGTTGGTGGCGATGGTGACGTTCGACACCGGGTTCTCCATCCGGTTGTCGAACCACGTCGTGCGGACGCTGAAACTCTCGGCCGGCGCGATGTTGATGCCCAGCTCGCCGCCCTTCAGCCGCTCGGGGCCGAGGTCGCTGTTGGCCAGCGTCAGGACGGCGCCGACGCGGAACTGACGGTACAGCTCGTTGAGCGTCGGGGCGCGGAAGCCGGCGCCCCAGCTGCCCCACGCCGACACCTTGTTGGTGACGCGATACATCACCGCCGCGCGCGGGCTGAACACCGTGTCGTCGCGATCGGGAAGCGTGCGGCTGGTCACGGTGGGGGTGCCGGACGGGACGTTGGTTTCGAGGTTGCGGCCGTTGTAGTTGCGCCAGTGGTCCACGCGGCCGCTGACCGTGATCGAGAGCTGCTCGGTCGGCCAGATCTGACCCTGCACGAAGGCGCCGCTCGTGTCCTGCGTGCCGCCCGCGTCGCGCAGCAGCGTCACCGTCGTGCCGGTGAGGGCGTCGAGGCCCTGCTCGAGGCTGGCGCCGTCCACGCGCCGCCAGTCGGCGCCGGCGGAGAAGATGTGCCGGGACGCGATCGTCTTGGACCACTGCCCCAAGACGCCCTCGCCATCGGTCGGCACCTCCTGCAGCAGCGTCATGCGGCCGACGAACCGCGGCGTCGAGGCCGGCGGCGGCCCGGCCGCCACCGCCATGAAGTTGCTGTGGAAGGTCTCGCGGTCGATGAAGACGCGCGCCTGCAGGTCGCTCGAGTCCTGCAGCGTCGCGCGGATGCCGCCGTTCACGGTCTTCCAGGTCGTGTCGTTGGCCTCCGGCGTCGGTGGGCCGATGGTCGTGATCTTGGCGTTGTCGCGCTCCTCGCGGAAGTAGCCGGTCCGGCCGAACAGGCTCACGCGCGGCGTCGGGCTGTAGTCCACCTTGAGCGCGAAGTTGTGGTAGTCCACCGTGGCGAGCGTGTCCACCCGCCCGCGCTCGTTTTCGATCACCTGCGGGAACCCGTCGGTGGTGAAGCCGCTGCCCTCGAACGACACCCCCACCTTGCCCCACACGTCGCTGGCGACGAAGTCGGCCTTGGGGCTGTTCTTGTTGCCGTACTGCGTGCGCAGCTCGACGGTCCGGGGCCGCGGCCGGGCGCTCATGACGTTGATCACGCCGCCCATCGCGAAGTTGCCGTAGACGCTGGAGCTGGTGCCGTCCACCAGCTCGATCCGGTCCACGTTCTCGAGCGGCACGCGCGTCCAATAGACCCAGCCGCCGAACGGATCGTTGAACGGCACGCCGTCGATGAGCACCAGTGATCGGCTGACGCCGCTCGGACCGATGCCGCGCAGCGACACGCCCTGCGTCGTCGGATGCGCCTGCAGGCTGCTGGTCCGGCGGAACAGGCTGAAGGTCGGCACGAGACGCAAGACGTCGTCGGCCCCGGTGGCCGGTGACTGGCGAATCTGTTCCTTGTCCACCACGCTGATGCTGGCCGGCACGTCCCCCAGACGCTGCTCGGTGCGGGTGGGCGTGACGGTGACCGATTCGAAAAGTCCGGCCGGCGCGAGCACGATCTCCAGCGGACCGTTCGGCGCGAGCGGTTGGCTGCGCTCGGCGAAGCCGGCGGCGCGCACGATGAGCGTGGTCGGGCCGCTGCCAGGATCGAGGCTGAAGCGGCCGTCGGGGCCGGTGAGCGTCTGGGCCTGCACGCCGGAACTGCCCATTATCAGCACCGTGGCCCCGGAAACGACCGCCCCGGACTCGTCGCGCACCACACCCGAGACCGGGGACTGGGCAAGGGCGGGCACGGCGGCGGCCAGCATCAGGACGAGCGCAATTACGTGACGCATGACCGGAAATCTTAACGCTAATCCGGCTCAGGGCTCCGGACTGCAGGCCCCAGAGAGTTCCGCCGGTTTCCGGGAGTTTGCTCGGCGGCACACCGGTTGCTAAGCTCACCTCTATGCGCCTACTGGTGACCTCTCTCCTGGTCATCTTGGCTGCGGCCGCGGGGATGGCCCAGCAAGCGACCTTCCGCTCGGCCACTCGAATCGTGCCCGTTTTGACGACGGTCACCGACGCTCAGGGCCGGCTGGTGCCGAGCCTGGAGCGCGACCAGTTCACCATTCTGGACAACGCCAAGCCGCAGGAAATCTCCTTTTTCCTGAACGAAGTGCAACCGTTCACGGCCGTTGTGATGCTGGACTTCAGCGCCAGCATGACCGCCAACCTGGATCGCCTGAAGTCGGCCACCGAACAGTTCCTGATCCGGATGCTGCCGGAGGACAAGGCGCAGGTCGGCGCCTTCAGCGACAAGATCCAGTTCAGCGGCACCTTCACCAGCGACCGCGACGACCTGATTGGGGCGCTGGGCGATCTGCAGTTCGGCAACCCCACCAGGCTCTTCGACGCCATCGACCAGAGCATCGCCGAACTGGAGAAGGTGCCCGGCCGCAAGGTGGTGCTCGCCTTCACCGACGGCGACGACACCGCCAGCCGCCGCGGCATGGGCGACGTGCTGGAGCGCGCGCGCGACAAGGAGACGATGATCTACGCCATCGGCCTCGAGTCCGAGTTCATGGTCGGGCCCGGCCGCGTGCAGCGCACGCGCCCGGACCGCAACCTGCGCAAGCTGGCCGAAGAGACCGGCGGCGGCTACTTCGAGCTGAAGAAGACCGACGATCTGGGCCCCACGTTCACCCGCGTCGCCCAGGAGCTGCACGCGACCTACACCCTCGGCTTCACCCCGACGCTGATGGACAACAAGGAGCACAAGCTTGAAGTGCGGCTCAAGCAGCCGGGGATGACGGCACGGGCGCGCAAGACCTACATCGCGTCCGACGACCGCCTGGCGCCGGCCCCATCGCCGACCCCATGACCGAGCAGGAGTTCCGGCTGCGCGCCGACGAGACGCTGGAAGATCTGCAACAGCAGCTGCTGCCCCTGGCCGACGAGGCCGACCTGGAGATCGACCTCCGCAACGGCGTGCTGCAGCTCGTGTTCGAGGAGCCGACGCCGGCCAAGTTCGTCGTCAGCCCCAATGCGCCGGTGCAGCAGATCTGGGTGTCGGCGCTTTCGCGCAGCTACAAGCTGGCGTGGTCCGATGACGCGGCGACGTTCGAGCTGAACGGCGAGCACCTGGGGACGCTGGTCGAGCGGCTCGCCAGACAGCACCTCGCTCGTAGCCCGTCGTTCCAGGCTCCGGGCTCCGGGCTCCAGGCTCCGGCCTGACAGCGTACCCTCCGAGCGCGCTCCGTGCCGTCGAAGGCGGACGGTTCGTTGGTCCAGCCCACTCGCTTGCGCGCATCCTGGATCTGCACCCACCAGGTGGTGACTGACCGTTCGACGATCTTTCCGACGCAGCGGTCGGGAGCCACAGCCCGGTTTGCATCCACGTGCGATAGACGCACCCTTCGAATGGACACGCGCCCTCGTCCTCGTACGGCAGTGGAGGGCCGGGGCTGACGCCATTCTGTTGGGCCACGCTCATTCCAGCGCAAATGAGTAGGATCCCGATGGGCTTCATGTGAGCAGTTCCCAGATGTTATCGGCCAGCCGGCAGGTTCGGACAGCGGGCCTGGAGCCCGGAG
Organism: uncultured Acidobacteriota bacterium; assembly: GCA_963713655.1. Lineage (GTDB taxonomy): Bacteria > Acidobacteriota > Vicinamibacteria > Vicinamibacterales > UBA2999 > CAWEBF01. The sequence continues at coordinate 212,352 of CAVQMT010000015.1, read as the reverse complement.
CCTGGAGCCTGGAGCCTGGAGCCCGGAGCCTGTAGCCTCTTCCAATGAGACTCGACCGCCTGCAGCGTCATTGGGACGAGTTCGGCCGGCGGGATCCGTATTGGGCCATTCTCACCGACCCGGCGAAGAAGGGGAACAAATGGGACCTCGACGAATTCTTCCGAACCGGGGAACGCGAAGTTGACGACGTGCTGGCGTGGGTCGAGTCGCTCGGGGTGACCACCCGGCGCGGCCGTGCACTCGACTTCGGCTGCGGGGCCGGCCGCATCAGCCAGGCGCTCGGCGCGTCACTTCGAACACGTGGTCGGCGTGGACATCGCCCCTTCCATGATTGCGCTCGCCAACCAGCACAATCGGCACGGCGAACGCTGCCGCTACGTGCTGAACGAGCACGCGGACCTGCGGCAGTTCCAGGACTCGAGCGTGGACTTCCTCTACAGCCGGCTCGTGCTGCAACATCTCCGGCCGAACGTGATCAAGGCCTATGTCGCCGAGTTCGTGCGGCTTCTCGACGCGGGCGGCGTCGCGGTGTTCAACGTGCCCGCTTCTCCACTGGACGCGCACGTGGCGGGTGGCTCTCTCAAGACGCTCGCGCCGATGTTTCTCGTCCGGGTCTATCGGCGGGCCCGTCGCGCGCTCGACGACCGACGGAAATTCCCCAACATGGAAGTGAACGGCGTCCCGCCAGGCGAGCTCGTGCCGCTGCTCACGAGATCGGGCGCAACCGTCGTGTGCGTGCGCCCGGATCAGACTCACGGCGACGCCGGGCCGGGGTTCCTGTACTGCATCACTGCCAAGGCAAAAGGCTAAAGGCAAAGGCTAAATCCCGGTCTACTTCTTCTCCTGGATCGTGACCGGCGAACGGAGCTCGAACGCCAGGACGGTCTCGGCCGGAATCTCCGCGGCGTCGCCACGCATGGCCGCGCCCGCACCACCCCCGACCAGCGCACCTATGGCAGCGCCTTGTCCGCCACCGGCGATGGCGCCGACCGCCGCGCCGGCGCCCGCGCCAATACCCACCCTCTTGGCATCCTTGCCCTTGTTGGACGCGGCTTCATAGCCGACCGGCGACGTCACGATTTCGACCTTCCGCCCGTCGCCGAGCGTCAGGCTGGTGAGCTCGACGGACAGGTTGGCCTTGCCCTTCACCCGCCCGCCCTTGTCGGCCTCCACGATGCGGCCGTCGACCCTGGCGCCGGCGGGCGCCGCCACCCAATCGCCGGCTGCGATTGGCTCCTCGAGAATCGCGGAGAACGGGTCGCCGGTCTTCATCGTTTTCGTCGACAGATCGCGGGTCGTTCGGATGGTGAGCATCCGTCCCGCATCCAAGCGGGCGACCCTGGGCTTGGGTGGCGCCGGCGGAGGTGCGGGCGCCGGCGCGGGCGCGGCCGCGGCCGCGGGCGCAGGCGCCGCTTGCGCGGCCTGTGCCGGTGGCGCGGTCGGCGCCGGCTGCTCCTGCGAAGGCACTCCCTCGGTTGACGCCGCCGGCTGCTGAGGCTCTGGCGCTGAGCAAGCGGCCACCATGACAGCTATCGCTCCGATTACCGACAGCTTGCTGCTGAGTGTTCGTCTCTGAGTTGTCGTCTTCATGGCATCAGCTCCATCATCCGTCGCGCGATCTGGCGGCTGGCGATGCCGGTGATTCTAGTCCCGGCGTAGGCGTCACCGAAGCTTCTGGTTTCGCAATCGAGCCGTCAGGGCCGGCTGCAGAAATCGGGCCATCCTTCGACGGGCCGTGGGCGGATAACCCTATGTTACGTCGTCACAACCGGCCGTGACGGGCCTCGACCCGCAGTCAGCGTATCGAGCGCGATTGGGCGCCGATCTCAACGCAGGCTGCGGTAGTCAATCAACTACGGGCAAAACGCTAAAGGCTTTGGATACGCCTCGATGCCGAACCCGGGCAGGCGCGAGCCGGGGTGATCGGCCCACGTCAGCACGCCGCCCCGCCCGAACATCAACGGCGGATCGCAGACATCGGCCGTGAGGAGATGCGTGCCGAACGCGCCCTCCTGGCCGGCGAGCTGCTCTCCGGCGGCGGTGGCGATCGTGAGCGCCGCACGGGTCAGGACGCTCGTCTCGCCGACCTGCGCGCCGACGATCACCCGCAGTCCCCGCCGGCGCGCAGCCGCGACGACCTCGAGGCTGCGCAGCAGCCCGCCCATCTTCGACACGCGCACGTTGACGATCCAGTGAGCCGCCGGCCCAGGCACCGCGTCGAGGTCCGCGGCGCGCGTCACGCTTTCGTCGAGGATGATCGGCGCGCCCACCGCCGCGGCGATCCGCGCCAGCGCCGGCCATTGTCGCGCGCCAACCGGTTCCTCGATCCCGGCCAGCGCGGTGCCCCCGACAGCCTGCAGCGCCGCGATGGCGTCCGCCGGATCGGCCCACAGGTTGTTGGCGTCCAGTCGAACGCTGGCTGGACGCGGGTCGAGCGCCGCCAGGGTCTCGAGCTTGGCGGCGTCGCGTTGACGATCCCCTGACATCTTGACCTTGAAGTCGCGAAAACCCTGCGACGCGTAGGCGTGCGCCATGGCGGCGAACGCCTTGCCTTCGGCATCGCCAAGGACAGCGGTGTAGCGGTATGAAGGCGCGAGCGGCGGGCGATCGAGCAGCGCGTCCACGGTGCACGAGCCGGCCCGCGCCAGCGCGTCGAGGATCGCCAGCTCGAGGGCGCACCAGGCGGCCGGGTTCGCGTCGATCTCCACCGCGTGATCGCGCCATCCACGCGCGCAGCGTCGCCACGTCCCCGATCGACTCGGCTGGCCTCGCCGGCGTACTGGTGCAGAAAGGCCGTCGCCGACTCGACCGTCTCGCCGGTCACGTACGGGCGGGGCAGCCTTCGCCGAAGCCGACGGCGCCGTGCTCGTGCCGCACCTCGACCCACACGCTGGACGTCTCGTGCCGCTCCGCCGACGCGTGCTTGAAGCCGACCACGAACGGAATGCGGAGCACGCGGAAGAGCAGCCGTCATCACGGCCTCCGATCGGCGTCCAGCGCGCAGGCGTCGAGATCGAGTGCCAGCTGCCGGGCGTAGGCCAGCGCCGGCGGCTTCAGCTGACCGTCGCGCTGGCCGGCGCGAACGCAGGCGTCGCGATAGGCGTCGGCCGTGCCCGGGACGAGCGGCAGACACTGCAGCGGCGACAGTCGTCCGCTCTTCCGCTTCGAGTCGTACTCGATGTTGAGCGCCGACAGCCGGCGATCGATCGACTGGCCGAGCGCCGCTGGATCGAACGCGGCACTCGAGGCCGGTTCGATGTAGGCGCGGTATCCGGCCGCGCCCTCGTCGGCCGCGACGACGTAGAACCGGGGCACCAGGCCCAGCGCCCCACAGGCCGCGTCGACGGCCGCAATCACCTGGCCCTCATACAGCTTCTCTCCGGTGATGTTGGTGACGCCTCGGCCCTTCTGCACGAATCGCAGGAGCGGCGTCTGGTGCAGCCGGCCCGTCACCTCCACCAGGTCGTTCATGAAGTAGCGGTACAAGCCCGCCGCGGTGGTGACGATGACGTAGTACCTGCCGTCCTTCCGCCAGTTCTTCCAGCGTCAGCGTCTCGGTGCGGCCAAGGTCCCAGGCGTCGCGGTCGGCGAACTCGAAGAAGTGGTGGTGCAGCGGTGGGAGTCCCCCCAGCGAGCCGGCTTCGAGCGGCAGGGTGCCGCGAAACTCTGTGGCCTGGTATCCCAGCTCCATCACCTGCGCGGCGGGGGGCAGCCGGGTGCGCAGCGCGCCGAGGGGAATGCCGCAACTGCCGCCGGTCCACGTCGTGACCAGGGCGAGATCGGGCCACAGATCCGCGTAGCCGATCGCAGGCAGGGCGCCGAGATGCCGGGCCCGCGCGGGCTGTGCGGTCAATCGAGCCGCCACCGACTCGCGAATCCTCGGCGGCAGGCCCGACACGACAGCGTCGGCGCGGCCCGAGGCCAGGGACTCCAGGAGCACGTCCTCTGCGTGCCGCCAGGCGATCGAGCAGGCGGACGAACGTGGACGGATTGGGCGACCCCATGTAGGTGACGCCGCGGCGAGGCCAGCGCCAGCAGCAGCATCACGTCGTAGCGCTGCTCGTAGTCCCCGATCTCGGCCACCTCCGGCGGCACGACGAGCCGGCGCCGAAGCAGCCCGGGAAGTGCCGCGTAGAGCTGGCCCGACACCGAACCGACGATGTGCCCCGAGTCGAGGCGGCCTTCGGTCGCCGCCCCCATGACGCCGAAGGCGGCACCGTCGAATGCGGCCGGGCACGCACGGTACTGCAGATAGGAGAACGTGGCCTGCTCGTCGCGATACAGGCGCAGCATCGTGCGCGTCACCGGCACGTACTTGGGCGTGCCCGTCGTGCCGCTGGTCTGCGCGTAGAAGATCGGCGGCTCCGCCGTCAGCGCCGGCGTGCCCGTGACGCGTTGCGCGTCGACGTGGGGCGCAAGGTCGCCGTAGCGCTGCACCGGCACCGCGGCCTGATACGCGCGCGGCGAGCCGAGGCTCGAGAACCCATGCGCACGCCCGAACGTCGTGTCCTGGTTGGCGCGCAGCAGGCGACGCAGCACCGCGGCCTGGGCCGCGCCGGGATCGTGGGCCAGCGCCTCGAGGGGCCTCCACTTGGTGAACCCCAGCCACGACATCGCCGCGCGTGTCGCCAGACCAGCCATGATCAGCGGTGCTCGAACGGCGCGCGCAGCTGGCCCCAGAAGGATCGGGGGAAGCGGCGATCGTGCAGGCCCAGGGCGCCGACGCGATCGGTCTCGGGCAGCCAGAAGGTCCCGAACAGGAGATCCCACACGATCGTCGTGCTGCCGTAGTTCGAGTTCGCCTCTCGCGGCTCGCGCGAATGATGCCAGCGGTGCGCTTCTGCGCTGCTGACGACGTAGTTCAGCACGCCGTAGCGCAGCGCGATGTTGCTGTGCTGGAAGAACCCGTTGGTGGAATACGCCAGGTAATAGAGCGACAGCACCTCCGGCCGCACGCCCAGCAGCAGGAACGGCAGGCTGTCGAGGCACATCTGCAGCGCCTTCTCGAGCGGATGGAATCGCGCCGTGTTCAGCCAGTACAGGCGATCGACTGAATGGTGGACCGCATGCAGACGCCACAGCACGTCGTTCTGATGCGCGAAGCGGTGCAGCCAGTAGCGCAGGAAGTCCACGGCCGCGATCATCAGCACCGTCTGGACGGCCAGCGGCCACTGGTGCGGCCACAGGCGAGTCAGCGGCAGGTCCAGCCGCTGCGCCGGCGACACGAGCAGCGTGGCGAACATCACGCCGACCAGCGGCGGCAGGGCCAGCTGCACGGCGACGAGGAACGAGAAATCGGTGCGCAGGTCGTGCGTGATCCGGCTGCCATTCGGCCCGGCTCGGATACAGGTGTTCGAGCAGCGCCACGGCGAGAGCGGCGGTCACGATCGACGAGTAGGTGCTGAGACCCAGCGAGACGCCGAGCCAGCGCAGCAGCGCGAACTGGCCAAACGCCAGCACGACCACCGAGGGGTAGTGAAACGAGGGCAGCAGTCTAGCCATGACGCAGATGCAGGCGCCCGTAGACGCCGAGATACGCCGCGAGCACGAGGTGAAAGACCGTCGGAACCGGCCGCGCGAACCACGGCACGTCCCGAAGGATGGTCGCGCCAAGCACCAGCCGCGCGGCCATGATCCCACCATACAGGCAGGACGCCGCCAGCAGCCAGCGACCGACCGGACGGCGCCAACGGACGGTGACCGCACCCACGGCCCGCGTCGTCCGAACCAGCCAGGCCACGATCGCAAGCTGGGCGGCCAGCAGGGCCGGGTACGGCAGGGCGCCGCTGTGCCAGGCGTCGAACGGGGGCAGGCCGGGCACGGCCACCAGCGCCGCCAGCGGCTGGCCGGCCACGCGCAGGCAGAAGAGCGCGGTGAGCACCCACAGGACCAACGGCCAGTTCACCTCCGTAATATCGGCACTATCGGCCCTCGAGCCGACCGCTCCTCAACCCGCCTTCCCAGTCACGTCTTGCGGTAGCTGCGGCCCATGCGGCGCCCGACCGCGTTGACGATCCACCCGGGCACGTAACGCACCGCCAGGGCGATCGCTCGGTTCAGGCGGCCGATCACGCAGACGGGCACGCCCGCTTCGACGGCGTCGAATCCCACGCGTGCCACGGTCTCGGCATCGAGCCAGAACCACGAAGGCAGCTTGTTCATCTGCTCGCGGGTGCCGGTGACATCGTGGAACTCGCTGCGAGTGAAACCCGGACAGAGAGCGGTGACGTGGACGCCGTGCGGCTGGCCCTCCTGCGCCAGGGCCTCGGAGAACTTGATCAGGAACGCCTTGGTGGCGCCGTACAGCGTGTGGCCGGCGGGTGCCGGCACCAGGCCGGCCAGCGACGCCACGTTGATCACGCGCCCGTAGCCGCGCTCCAGCATCCCGGGCCAGAGGCGCCGGGTCAGCTCCGCCACGCCGACGACCATCACCTGCAGCATGGTCTGCTGCGTCGCCCACGGCACGTTGACGTAGAGCCCGGGGACACCGTAGCCGGCGTTGTTCACCAGGGCATCCACCGTGATGCGACGAGCGTCGAGCTCGGCGCACAGGCGCTCCGCGGCCGACGGCTCGCTGTGATCGATCACCACCACATCCACCCGCCGGCCGTGCCGTTCGCGCAGCCGGGCCGCCACGGCGTCAGCTTGTCCGCGCGCCGCGCCGTCAGACACCAGGTCGAAGCCCTTGGCGGCGAACACCTCCGCGAACGCCGCGCCGATCCCCGCCGACGCGCCCGTGATGAGCGCCGTGCGTTGAGCCATCGCCGTTTACTGTGGCACGGGGAACGGATGCGGCGATAATCGCGGCGTGCGCGCAGGTGCCATCATCGTCGCGGTCGCGGCCGCGCTCAGCATCGCCGCGGCGCAACAGCAGCGCGCGGCGCCGCGCCCGGCGCAGGCGGCGTTCTCGATCGTCGAGGCCAGCATCGCCGAGATGCGGGACGCGATGGCCCAGGGGCGGACGACGTCGCGGCAGATCGTCCAGCAGTCGCTCGATCGCATCGCCCGCTTCGAGGGCCGGCTGAACGCGGTCATCACCGTGAACACCCGCGCGCTGGCCGAGGCCGACGCCCTCGATCGCGAACGGCGCGCGGGACGCCTCCGGGGACCGCTGCACGGCGTCCCGATTGCGCTCAAGGACAACATCCACACCACCGACATGCCGACCACCGGCGGCGCGCTGGCGTTCGCGCAGCTGGTGCCGCCCTACGAGGCCACGCTGACGACGCGGCTGAAGCAGGCCGGCGCGGTGATCGTCGCCAAGACGGTGCTGACCGAGCTCGCGAACTGGGTGGCGGTCGACATGCCGACCAACTACAGCTCGCTCGGCGGGCTTCGGCTTCAACCCCTACGACCCGCGCCCCGACCCGCGCCCGGGCCTCTCCGACGGCCGTCCCGTGCTCGCCACCGGCGGATCCAGTTCCGGGATCGGCACGGCGGCCAGCCTCTGGGCTGCCAACGTCGGCACCGAGACGTCGGGCTCGATCCTGAATCCGGCCAGCCAGACGATGCTCGTCGGCATCAAGCCCACGGTCGGCCGCGTCAGCCGGTACGGCGTGATCCCGATTGCCGCCGAACAGGACACGCCCGGCCCGATGGCGCGAACGGTCGCCGACGCGGCCATCGTGCTCGGCGTGCTGGAAGGGGCGACGCCCGACCCCAACGATCCGGCCACGCGCGCCTGCCAGCCGCCGCCGCGCAACGACTACACGCCGTTCCTGCGCCGCGACGCGCTCAAGGGCGCACGGATCGGCATCCCGCGCGCCTTCTTCTATGACGGTATCGCAGTCGCCTGGGACGCGCGGCGTTGCCGGCGGGCTGAACGATCGCCAGCGCGCGGTGATGACCGAGGCCATCGACGTGCTGCGCCGCGAGGGCGCGACCATCGTGGACCCGGCCGACATCCCGTCGATACTCGAAGCCGACCCCACGGAAAACCTGGTGTCGTGGGGCATCTGCAGCGGGCCCGGCGACGCCAAGGGCCGCGACGACGACTGTTCCGTGGTCTTCAAGTACGGCATGAAGCGCGACTTCAACGCCTGGCTGCAGTCGCTGGGCGACAAGGCGCCGGTGAAGACGCTCACGGAACTGCGCGAGTGGAACCGGGCTAACGCGCGCCAAGGGCACGTTGAAATACGGCCAGGCGCGGCTGGACAATTCCGACGAGATGGATCTAGTGGCCGACCGGGCGCGCTACCAGGCCGATCGCGCCAAGGACGTGCGGCTCACCGGCGCCAACGGCATCGACGCGGCGCTCAAGCAGCACCAGCTCGACGCGCTGCTCTTCCCCGGACCGAACGGCGCGGCACTGGCGGCGCGTCCGGGCTACCCGTCCGTCATCGTGCCGTTCGGCCTCGTGCCCGCGCCCGAGACCGGCTTCCCCGCCGGCTTCGATCCGAAGCCGTCACCGTTCGGTGTCACGTTCACCGGCACCGCGTGCAGCGAGCCCAGGCTGATCGAGCTGGCCTACGCGTTCGAGCAGGCGACGAAGCGGCGCGTGCCGCCGCCGCTCGAACCGTAGCCTGTCAGTGCCCGGGGAAGGGCGCGATGCCGACCAGCAGCACCAGACGCTCGTCGCCGCGGTTGGTCACGCCGTGCGGCACGCCCGCCGGAGCCCACACCACGCCGCCGACCTTGGCAACGCGCCGGTCGTCGCCGACCACGAATTCGCCGGTGCCCTCGACGACGAAGTAGAACTTGTCCTGCCCGGCATGGTCGTGGAGCTTCTGCTCCTGCCCCGGCGCCAGGCAGTTGAGCCCCAGCATCAGGCGTTCACTGCGCCATAACGTGGACTTGAACGGCTTGTCGGCGCTGGCACCGACGTGATCGCTGTAATGAGAGAAGTAAGAGAAGGTCATCTCCAGTGCTAGAGTAGCGCGCCACGGAGCCCCCCTGCCTCCTCACGACAATTCCAGCACCGGTGCCATGCCTGGCCCAGCCGCCGCCCTGGTCGCGCTGTCGTGGCCCGCGTACAGCGCTCGCCGCCCGTGCGCCGAAGAGGTAGCATCTTGCTCGCAGGAGGCTGGTCTATGTCTCGAACCATGCGGACGAGGATCGTGGCGGCACTCACCGTGTGCGTCGCCAGTGGTGCGTTGCTCGGGGCACAGGCGCCGGAGACGCCGCCGTCCCTCCTGTTCAAGGAGCAGTGGCAACAGGTGCCCGCGGCGGTCGGCGTACCGACCAGCCCGCGCCGCTCCCAGAACCAGTATTGGCTCGCCTCGCAGGCGGCGGTCACGAACCCGGCGCTCGAGGTGAAGTTCTACGGGCCCGACGCCGGCAACATCACCGTTTACATCCACGAGGGCCGCGCCGATCTCTGGACCGGCCTGACCGGATCGCCCGTCGCCGTCACGCTGCGGCACCGCGACAGCTACATCGACCTGCGGGGCCTGGCGCGCGTGCGAGCCATCCTGCGCACCGGAAACCTCCACACGCTGCATCCCGTGGTGCGGCTCGCGGATGGCAGCCTGCTGGCGGGCTCGCGGGCCATCGACACCGACGGCCAGTTCCTGAACACTGACGTGTCGTTCGACAACCTGCGCTGGTACACGCTGGAGGCGGCCACGCTGGGGGTGAAGGCGCAGGCGATGAAGGTGGACTTGAGCCGGGTGGACGAAGTGGGATTCGTCGATCTCGCGCCGGCCGGCGGCCACGGCTCGTCCGGCTGGGCGAACATCTCGTGGATCGAGGTGTACGCGAAAGCGGTTCCCCGGCGCGTCGCGGGCTGATTGCCGTGGGATCTGCCGAGTCGAAGCGGGCACGCGAGATCTTCGCCGACGCGCTCCGGCGCGATCCGCAGGAACGCTACGACTTCATCGAGTGCCGCCTGCGCCGGTCAGCCGGGGCTGCGCGCCGACGTGGCTGCGCTGCTCGACGAGCACGTCGCCTCCGGACAGCCGACCGAAGAGCTAGCCTGGGTGCCGCCCGCCCGCCCGCGCACCGCCAACCGAGCAGCCGGGCGGAGGCGTCGTCGGCCCGTACATCATCCGGCAGGAGCTGGGCCGCGGCGGGATGGGGGTCGTCTACCTCGCCGACGATACCCGGCTTCTCCGGCGCGTGGCGCTGAAGGCGCTGTCGCCGGAGATCGGGCGCGACGCCACCGGCCGGGAGCGTCTTCGTCGGGAAGCGCAAGCGGCGGCCGGCCTGTCGCATCCGGGCATCGCCACCGTGTATGCGCTCGAGGAATTCGACGACGAGCTGTTCCTGGTCTGCGAGTACGTGGCGGGCCAGTCGCTGAGAAAGCTGCTCGGGGAAGGGCCGCTGGCGATGCCGCGGGTGCTCGAGATCGCCACTCAGATCGCGCGGACGCTCGCGGCCGCGCATGCGGGCGGGGTGGTGCACCGCGACATCAAGCCGGAGAACATCGTCATCACGGCCGCGGGCGCGGTGAAGGTCCTGGACTTCGGTCTGGCTCGTCTGGAGAACCCGGAATTGACGGGCCTGACCCACACCGGCGCCATCCTCGGCACACCGGCGTACATGGCGCCGGAGCAGGCGCTGGGCCAGCGGGTCGATTTCAGAACCGACCTCTTTGCCCTCGGCCTCCTGCTCTACGAAATGGTGTCGGGCACCAACCCGTTCGTGGCCAAGACGGTCACGGCCACGCTGGTTCGCATCGCTGAGTCGAACGTGCGGCCGCTGTCCGACGTCCGCCCGGGCATTCCGCCCGAGCTGGATCGCATCGTCGCCCGGTGTCTGCGCAAAGACCCGCTGGAGCGGCACGACAGCACCCAAGCCCTCGCCGACGAGCTCGAACAGCTGTCGCACGCGTCGCCCGATCGCTACCGGACACAGGCCGAGCCCGCGGCAGCGCTCACCCCCCCGCCGGGCGAGGCCGGCTGGACGCCCTTGGGATGGTGGAGATTTCACCAGGCCTCCGTGGCGCTGACTTACATCCTGGTGCTCTACCCGGTGTGGCACGTTCGGGTGTGGCTGCCGGCACCCTGGGGCATGCTGTTCCTGCTGTCAACGTTGCTCTGCACGGCCGCGGCCGTCAGCCTGCGCCTGCACCTGTTGTTCATGGCGCGGTTCTACCTGTCGGATCTCGCCGAGCAGCATGCGCAGACCTACCTCTGGATCCGCTTGAGCGACGCCGGTTTCGCCGTGGCCCTGATCGCGGCGGCCGTGGGCATCGGCACCGAGCACTCCGAGCTGGCGATGCTGCTGGTGGCGGTCGGCACCGCTGCCCTGGTGGGGTCGATGGTGATCGAGCCGGCCACGACCCGGGCCGCGTTCCGCCGCAGCGGCATCGTCGTCCTGCCGCCGTGGAAGCGGAGCTGAAGCGCGCGCCTATTCCACCCGCCGCAGGATGAAACATTTCAGGTAGGAGGTCTCGGGCACGCCCAGCAGCACCGGGTGATCGCGGCCCTGGGTCCGCCTTTCCACCACCGCGAGCGCCGTGCGGCTATCGGCCGCGGCCGCGCGCAGGATGTCCGCGAACAGGGCCTCGTCGACGTTATAGGAACAGCTGCACGTGATCAGATGGCCGCCGGGGTTCAGCAGGTGCATCGCCCGGAGGTTGATCTCCTTGTAGCCTGCGGCCGCGCCGGCCACCGACGCCTTGTTCTTGGCAAACGCGGGCGGGTCCAGCACGATCGTGTCGTAGTGCTCGCCGGCGCGCTCCAGGCGCCGCAGCTCGTCGAACACGTTGGCTTCGCGCACCTCGAGCCCCGCGATCCCGTTGCGCTCGGCGTTGGCGCGAATCCGCACGACCGCGTCCGAGGAAATGTCCACGGCCTCGGCGGCATCACACCGCGGCGCCAATCGCAGCGCAAAGCCGCCGTTGTAGCTGAAGCAGTCGAGCAGACGGCCGCGCGCGTAACGCGCCGCGGCCTCGCGGTTCTCGCGCTGGTCCAGGAAGAGGCCGGTCTTCTGCCCCGACCACAGGTCCACGTCGGTACTCCACCGGGCCCTTCGCGTACGCCGACGCTGTGCGGCACCGAGCCCGCAAGCTCCTTGACGTGCTGCTCGAGGCCCTCCAGGAGTCGGACCTTCGGATCGTGCCGCGCCAGGATGCCGGCCGGTGCCAGCACCTCCTGCAGCGCGGCGACCACCTCGGGCACCAGCGCATCCATCCCTTGCGACAACGCCTGCACCACCGCGTAGTCGCCGTAGCGGTCGATCACCAGCGAGGGCAGGAGATCGGCTTCGCCGTGCACCAGCCGATAGGCCGTCGCGTCCAGCTCCAGGCGCGCACGGAACTCCACGGCGCGTTCGATGCGCGCCTTCAGCAGCGCCGCGTCGGCAACCTGATCCCCGACGGTCAACATCCGCAGCGTGATCTGCGAGCGATCGCTGAACAGCGCCGAGCCGAGCATCCGCTTTCCCGGTCCCAGCACGCGCACGATGGCCCCGGGCGCGGCGTCGGCCTGCCGGATGTCGGACTGGTAGATCCACGGATGGCCGTGCCTGATGCGGTCTTCTCCCCGAGCCGACACGAGAACCGACGACATCTGTGTATTAGAACGGTAATCTGCTGACGCGGCGCCGATGCCGAGAATCTGCGCAGCGGCTATTTGATCCCCATTGCTTGTGCCGCGAAGGCCCATTGATCCGCTCGCTCGGCGATCAGCTTGTCCGTCGGGCGATAGCCGTGCGAGCCGGAGCACCTCGACGCGAATCAGGATCGGCTTCGCGCAGTCCTGCGCTGCCTGCATCGCCGCTGCGTACTTGAACGAGTGGCTCGGCACGACTCGGTCGTCATGGTCGGCCGTCGTCACGAGCGTGGCCGGATAGCAGGTGCCCCTCTTCGCGTTCTGCACCGGTGAGTAATTGATCAGGAATGGGAACTGCGCCGGATTCTGACGCCGAGCCGTACTCCTGCACCCACAGCCGGCCGCCGGTGAAGCGGTCGTAGCGCAGCATGTCCATCACACCCACGGCTGGCAGCGCGACGGCATAGAGATCGGGACGCTGGTTGCATCACCGCGCCGACCAGCAGCCCTCCGTTGGAGCCGCCCATCACGCCGAGCTTCGCCGGTGACGTGTATTTCTCGCGCACGAGATGCTCGGCGACGGCGATGAAGTCGTCGAAGACGTTCTGCTTCTTTTCCAGCATCCCGGCCTTGTGCCACGACTTCTCCGTACTCGGCGCCGCCGCGCATGCTTGCCGTCACCCACACGCCGCCCATCTCGAGCCAGGCCGGCACGTCCTGCCGATACGTGGGCAGCGTGCTGACGGAGAACCCGCCGTAGCCGTAGATCATCGTCGGGTTGTTGCCGTCGAGCGGAAGTCCCTTCTTGGCCGTTCAGGAAGAACGGAACCTTCGTGCCGTCTTTTGACGAGGCAAACATCGCCTTCGTCTCGAAGCCGCTCAGGTCGATGGGCAGCGGCGGCGGCTCGAAGGGCGTGCTCGTCTTCGTCGCCGGATCATAGCGAAACACCGTGGACGGCTACAGCGGCGAGGTGAAGGTGTACCAGACGTCCGGGCGTGTCCTCGCGACCGCTGAGAGCGCCGACGGTGCCGATGCCAGGCAGCGCAATCTCTCCCTGGTCGGCGCCATCGAGCCCGAAGAGCCGCAATTTGCTCTGCACGTCGACCAGATATTGCGCGACAACACTGCCGCCGATCACGGTCACGTTCTCGAGCGCCTGCGGCTGCTCCGGCACGATCGTCTTCCACGCCGCCGGTGCCGGGTTCTTCAGGTCCACGGCGATTACATTTCGGTTTGGCGCGTCCTTGTCTGAGCGAAGCAGGATCACCGAGCCCTGGTTGCCGATCGGTGCGAACTCCGCATCGTCGGTTTCGATCACCGGCTTGATGGGGGCCTTGAGGTTGGGTGCCTTCGGGTCTACCGAGGTCCGCCGCGTAGAGCCGGTTCTTGTTGCCCGATCCTTCGAACATCACGACGAGCAGGTAGCGGCCGTCTTCAGTCACGCCGCTGTTGATGATCCATCCCGACAGGTCTTTCCGCTCGTAAACGAGCAAGTCCTGGGACTGTGGTGTCCCGACGCGGTGGTAGTAGAGCGTGTGCCCCGAGAGCGCCGCTTCGAGGACCTTGCCCTTCGGTGGTTCCGGATAGCGCGAGTAGTAGAAGCCCTTCGCGTCCTTGGTCCACGAGATATCCGGAGAAGCGCATCCAGCGGACCTCGTCGTCCAGGTCCGTGCCGGTGCTGAGGTCGCGGACGTGAATCGTCTCCCAGTCTGCCCCGCCTTCAGACAAGCCGTAGGCCATGAGCTTGGCGTCGGGAGACACCTTGTATTCAGCGAGAGCGACCGTCCCTTCTTCCGAGATCACGTTCGGATCGATCACCAGCGCGGGGGCTTGTCGATGCCGTCGCGCCTGAAGATCGGCGCCTGTCGCTGAAGGCCCGAGTTCTTCGCATAGAACATCTGCCCGCCTTCGAGCGACGGCAGTCCGACGCGTGGGTAGTTCCACAGCGCAGTCAGCCGCTCGTTCAGCGCTTGGCGATGAGGGAGCGCGTTGAGATAAGGATCGGTCACCGCGTTCTGCGCCGTGATCCACGCCCTTACTTCAGCGCTGTCGAGACTCTCCATCCAGCGATACGGGTCGGGGACCTTGGTGCCGCCGTCCTCGTCTACCACGCTCCCCATGGTTGTCGCGGGATAAGTGAGCGTCGGTTTCGGCGGTTCGGACGTCGAGCTGCATGCCGCCATAGTCACCACGCCAAGTGCAAGTATCAGTCGCATTGGGACGTTCTCCGGATTTGACTGAATTCTGCCACGAGCTATTCGGTCTCGGGCAAAAGCAGTTTCTGGAGCTCGGGCAGCGGCACCGCGCTCTCCCTCAGCGCGCGGTCGTGGAAGTCGCGCAGCGTGAACGCGCTCCCCTTCGCCTGCTTGTATTTCTCGCGCACCTCCAGCTAGCCCTGTACCCGGCGTAGTACGTCGGCAACTGCGTCGACGAGAGCTGCGCGCGCTGCAGCTTCGCGGTCGCCTCCTCGCGCTCCTGATATGTGTCCTTGATCATCAGGTCCAGCGCCTGCTGATCGGTCATTCCCATCGTGTGCAGACGGATGTCGAGGATCGTGTTGGCAAGCCCGCGCATCTTCTGCTTCAACCACGTCAGGCGCAGCTCCTTGCTGTCGTCTGAGGGCTCATGTCGTGCCCCTTTCGAGATCCCGAGTCTGGGAATTCTTGTAGCAATATGCAGCCCCGTGCAGTTCGCCTCGTCGCGTCGCGTCGAGTTATGCGGTCAAGCTATTGAGAAGAAGGGACTAATCTGGCATCGCGTTCCACGCGTGCAATCGCTGCGCGGAGTGATTACCCGGTATGCGGCCGCGTGCATACCTGGATACCGGATATTCTTTCGCACTCGCGAAGCGCAAGACGTGTACTCGGGCGCGACTCGTTCTTCGCCGACCGTCGACAGTCGCTCACGGACCCGGAAAGCAACGCCCTCCGGTTTCCCTCGACGGCTCCTGCGGCGTAGAAATGGCGGCCGGCGAGGCGCCGGCGCGCGCCAGCAGCGTGGAGCGGGGGCCGGCCCACAGCAGCGTCCAGCCCTCCGAGCGTAGGGCCGCGGGCAGCGGTGACGAGCGCGGCATCCACACGTAGTCCGGCGCGACATGCCGGACGTAGTCCATCCCGCCGGGCTGGCTGTCGTACGCCTTGAGGTGTCCTTCCACCTGGCGCATCGAATAGACGGTTTCGCGCCGGCCGTCCATCGACACCTGCAGGCGAGGGAGATGCCGAATCGCGTACTCGCCCCAATCGAAGTAGCTGAAGAGGCGGCCGTGCAACTGAGCCGCGCGGGCGTAGCCGGCCGCCGCGGGCTCCGGCAGCCACGACGCGCCGGCCATGTCGAGGCAGGCAAGCCGTCGCGGCGCCACGGTGGCCAGCAGGATCGCCACGGCCACGCCGGCGGCGACGCGTGCCATGACGCTCATCCGAGGCGTGTCCGCCGGCCCCTCGACGCGGGCACCGGGTACGAAGGACCCGGCGCTGCACCGCATCGCGGCCGCGATGACGAAGAACGCGTCGAGCCGGCTGACCCGGAACGATGCGGCGGCGAGGGCCAGGAGGAGCAGCCGATCGGCCATTGCCGGCACGGAGCCGCGCAGCGCCGCGCGCGCCGCAAGGGCCGCCGTGACGGACCACACCGCCAGCATTCCCCAGCCTGCCCGCGTCACCGGCGCCCACTCAGTGATGTCGGGCCTGCCGAAGCCCACGGTCGATCCCAGAAACTCCCAGAGCCCGATGCCGTATGGGTTGACCACGGTCGCCAGCAGTCCGGCCGCGGCCGACGCACCCACGATCAGCCCGAGGCGGCGAGAGGGTCCGAACAGCGTCTGTGCCGCGGACCACAGCCCGAGGGCCCCTCCGCCGACGAGCCATCCGCCATGCGAGTTGGCCCAGACGAGCATCAGCGGCGGAATGGCCATCACGGCAGGGAGCCGGCCGGCAGACGCGCGTTCCAGGAGCGAGAGTGCGGCCGCGAACGCCACCACCGACGCCAGCTGCGGCCTGACGTGCTGCGTCCGCGTGAACGTGAGCAGCGCGACAATCGAGACCAGCAGGATGGCGGATTCCCGGGATGCGCCCTGGCGGCGGGCGTTGTTCCACACCAGCCAGCAGAGCGCCGCCACCATCGTCCATCGCAGCAGAATGAGGCCGGCGGGTCCGAGAGCGGAGTAGGAGGTCGCCATCGCGACCTCGAAGAGCCATTCGTGGTTGATCCACTCCTTGTCGGCGGTGAAGGAGTAGACGTCGGGCTGCCGGATGATCCCGCTCTCGACGATGTCCCGGCCGAACGTCACGTGGCCCCACAGGTCCACGTCGGGCACCGTCTGCGACACGACCGCCAGTGTCGCCAGGCCCAGCGCCAGGAGGATCGCGGCGCGAACCACCTGCCCAGCTGGAGTCCTCATGCACAGAGTGTCGGCTCCTGGGCCGGCAAGCCCCAGACCGGAACCACCACGGCCGAGGAGGGCGGCCAGGTCGCGTAACGGAGGTTCGGTCAACCTTCGCCAGCGCTGGCCGCCATCGTGCCGGCGTCAGAAATCGAACTGCGCGCTCAGCTTGAAGATGCGCGGCAGAAGGATCAGCTGCGGCGTACGCCACGTCGCGCCGTAGTGATGTTCTCGTTGATCACGGAGTTGGAATTGAGCACGTTGTAGAAGTCGAAGTTGAAGCTCGTCCGCGTCGTCCCCACCCGGAAGAGCTTGGACAAGCGGAGGTCGAGCTGCTGCATCCGCTCGACGTAGACGTCTCCGGCCTCGATGATATTGAAGAACCTCGGACTCGCTCCGCTGCTGTACGCCCGTCCGAGTGTCGTGCTCGCAACCGGAGTCGCCGGCGTTCGCGCTCATGCTGGTGCCCGCGCTGTTGCTGGTGCTCGACCCTGGCAGGTTCTGGAACGTTCCGCTGACGTTGACGTCGATCTTCGGGATCAGGTAGGCGACCATGCCCTGCATCGACGTGCGCCACCCGTGATCCTGGCGGCAGCGCTCGAGAGTCCTGGCGGCAACCGCAAACGAACGGTGGTCGTGATTGGGTTCGCCGGGTTGCCGGTAAAGGCGTTCGCGTGCAGGGTTTCTGGCAGTGCCGCCACCACCGCGCAATCGTCCGTAACGGCGCGGCCCGTTCCGGCACCGGCCTGAACGAACAGGCCGTTCTGGAGCCTGGCATTGACGCCGAAGCTCACGGCGTTGAAGACCTCGGTTTGATCCCCGTAGTTCTTGGAGAGGGTCACGAAGTTCCTCTGGGCCAGTGGAAACGCAGCCGGCCTCAGGTCGAAGGCCGTCAGCGGATACCCGCCGCCGTCTGGCAGCCGCGAGTCGCTGGGCACGTTGATCGTGAACCGGTCGTAGTCCGCAGGTCCGACGGCCAGGTCGTCCATCGTCCGGAAGTTGCCGTACCACCTCCGGGCGTACTGGAGGTCGACCGACATCCGTGGCAGCAGCTCGTGCTGCACGCCGGTCGTGAACTCCCAGTTGTTGAACCGCTTCCCCCAGCCCGTCAGCACCTCTGGATCGTAGGTGGTGCCGGGTACGACGGTCCCGAAGATGGCGGCGTTCACGAGCGCACCGCACTCGCCGTTGGCCCCGTAGTTCAGCAAGTCGCAATCGGGCGTGAAGTCGGTGTCGGAGTCGGTCCAAGGGCGAGGCGTGCTCGTGATCAGCCGATTGATCGGGTTGGGTCCGTCGGACAACGCCCCCGTCGTGCCGAGGCCTTCCAGATACTTGTTGAGCGTGACCTTGAGCGCGGTCTTGCCGTTCCCGAATAGATCGTAGGTCGCGCCCATCTTCGGCGCGATGTCGTGCAGGCTGTAGTTCTCAATCGTGTCGAACTGCACGTTGAGGTTTGGCGCCAGGGCCGTTGGAGCAATCGCCTGCGGCGGGAAGCTGTTCTTGAAGTGGTCGTAGCGGATACCGCCGGACGAGCGTCAATCGGCCAACCGTCCATTTGTCCTGCGCAAAGAGCCCGAGGTCGCGGTCCACGTTCACCGCGACCGTCCGCGGCGTGATCCGATAGGTGAGCTGCGTCGGCACACCGTTCGCAAAGGTGTAGGTGTACGGCGTCGTCGGATCGGTGTAGCTGGTGTTCTCGTGATGGCCGTAGGCGTTGTTGAAGCCGACCTTGAAGTTGTGCGAACCCGTGACGTAGGACATCGCGGCCCGGTAATGGAGGTTCCAGTTCCAGGAGTTGTTGAAGTCCGTCCACGCCGGCAAACGCCCGGTAGTTCAAGCTGCCGCCGGTGGCCAGCGACGGGTTGTCGGTCACCGGAACCATGCCTGGGGCGATGGCATCGATGTTGTCGCCCTTGCCCGTCTGGAGGTGCATGGCGCCCCATCGCTCCACACGGTGAATCGCGCTCGCCTCGAGCAGCACCCGGCTGCTCAGCGGGTTGTTCCAGTCCATCTGGATGAAACGCTGCAGCGGGAATCGCCGGTCGACCGAGGCCTCGGGCGTGACCGTCGCCGAGATCTGGTTCGGACAGCTGCACAGCGCCTCGTGGTCGTAGGTGAAGCCGAACTTGTTCCTCTGGCTCATCTGGTACGTGCCCCGGGCCTGGAACATCGTCTGGTCCTGATGGATGATGGCCTGCTCGCCGGTGCTCACGTACCGGTAACGCGGTCACGTCGTTCGCGTTGGCGTTGTAGAACATCCCGGGCACGTAGTTGTCCGCGTAGAGATAGCGCCCCGAGACGAAGAACCAAAACTTGTCGCGGACGATCGGCCCACCGAAACCGGGATTGAAGTCACCGTTCCCCTTGATGCGGGGCGGCGCCGCCAGACCGCGCGACTGGACGTCTGAACCCGTGAAGTTGTCCGACGCGAATCCTTCCGTGGTATAGCCGCCGAAAATCGTGCCGGCCGGCTTGTTGCCGCCGTCCCGCGGGATGAAGTTGATGCGCACGCCACCGGTCGCTGCCTGCGCGTCCACACCCGAGACGTCGATGGCGAACTCCGCCATGCCGGTGGCGTTCGGCACCGCTCCGCCGCCCCAGCCACCGCCGATCATCGTGCTCAGCGCCACGCCGTTGACCATCATGCGCTGGTCCGACTGCCGGCTGCCGTTGAACTCGAGCGATGCCACCTCCTGCACGACCGAGCCGCCGACGTCCGGCACGTTGGCGCCGCCTCGTCTGCACGCCCGGAATCAACACGCCCGGTCGTGAACGGATTCCGCGCGCTCGGAATCGCCGCCAGCACTTCCTGGTCGATCACGGCCTGTCGCGTCGTGCTCTGCACGTCCACGATCGGCGTTTCGCCGGACACCGTGATGGTCTCCTCGAGCGAGCCGACGCGCATGTCGGCGTTGATCGTGACGACGGCCGTGCCCGTCAGCTCCACGCCCTCGCGTTTGAATGTCGAGAAGCCCGCGAGCGTGAAGGTCACGGTGTACGCCCCGGGCCGCAGGTCGGGGATGGAATACCGCCCGTTGGCGTCGGTCGTCGTGGTTCGGACCTTCTCGATCAAGGCCGGGCTCGCCGCTTCAACGGTGACCCCCGGCAGCACCGCACCCGAGCTGTCCTGAACCAGCCCCGCCAACGACGCTTGCGCGAAGGCCACGGCCGGAACGAGCGTCAGGCCTGCCAACATCACGACTCGAGCCAGTCTTCCCATACAGCCTCCTTCATCGCGAACCACGCGCTCAGTCGTGGACGACGCACCTCGAAGCCCGCAGGAGTTGATTAAGCCTGCCTCCTTATACGCAAGCGGGGCCGTAAGGTCAACCCGATCGTCACCACGCATCGCATCGCTCCCGTCTGGACGACGCTCACCTATCCCGGCGGTGCTGATGGACACACAAGCCCGTACAATCAAGGGTTATGACCCTTGCCGTTCCACCGTCCCTGCTGCGCCCACTGGCCGCCGTGGATCCCGAGATCGCCGAGGCCATCGCCAACGAGGAGTCGCGGCAAGCCGACGGCCTCGAGCTGATTGCGTCCGAGAACTTCGTCAGCCGCGCCATCCTCGAAGCGCAGGGGTCGGTGCTCACCAACAAATACGCCGAGGGCTACCCGGGCAAGCGCTACTACGGCGGCTGCGAGTTCGTGGACGTCGCGGAGTCGCTGGCGATCGCGCGCGCCAAGGCCCTGTTTGGCGCCGACCACGCCAACGTGCAGCCCCACTCGGGCGCGCAGGCCAACCTGGCGGTGTATTTTGCGGCGGTGAAGCCGGGCGACACCGTGCTGGGCATGAACCTGGCCCACGGCGGCCACCTGACGCACGGCCACCCGCTGAACTTCTCCGGCAAGCTCTACACCATCGTCCCCTACGGCGTCCGGCCCGACGACGAGCGCATCGACTACGACGAGCTGGAGCGGCTGGCGCACGCGCACACGCCGAAGATGATCGTCGTCGGCGCCAGCGCCTACCCGCGCATCATCGACTTCAAGCGCATCAGCGCGGTCGCCGAGGCGGTCGGCTCCATCGTGATGGTGGACATGGCGCACATCGCGGGCCTGGTGGCCACCGGACTCCACCCCAGTCCCGTGCCCTTCGCCGACTTCGTCACCTCGACCACGCACAAGACGCTGCGCGGGCCGCGCGCCGGGCTGATCCTCTGCCGCGAGAAGCACGCGAAGGATCTGGATCGAGCGGTGTTCCCCGGCGTGCAGGGCGGGCCGCTGATGCACGTCGTCGCCGCCAAGGCGGTGTGCTTCAAGCAGGCGATGGAGCCCGAGTTCGCCGAGTATCAGAAGCGGATCCTCGCCAACGCGGCGCGGCTGGCGGCGTCGCTGACGGGCCACGGGTTCCGCCTCGTCAGCGGCGGCACCGACAACCACCTCATGCTCGTGGACACCTTCTCGAAGGGCGTGACCGGCAAGGCGGCCGAAGCGGCGCTGGGCAAGGCCGGCATCACGGTGAACAAGAACGCCATCCCCTTCGACAAGAACCCGCCGATGGTGGCCAGTGGCATCCGCGTCGGCACGCCGGCTACCACCACGCGCGGCATGGGCGTGGCCGAGATGGACGTGATTGGGGATCTGATCGCCCGCGTGCTGGACGCCCCCGACGACGACCGCGTCGCCGGCATGGTGAAGGCCGAAGTCGAGGGGCTGTGCAAGCGCAGTTCCCTCTCTACCGAACGGACGTGAGTACGCGGCGGTCGGCCTGCGCGGCGTGGTCGCGGCCGCCTTCTCCCCCGAGGGCGCGCTGGCGCCGGCCTGGCCCGGCTTCGAGCCGCGCGAGGGCCAGCGGCTGATGGCGCAGGCCATCGCCGACATGCTGGAGACCGGCGGCACCATCCTCGCCGAGGCCGGCACCGGCACCGGCAAGACGCTGGCCTACTTGATTCCCACGATCTTGAGCGGCCAGCGCGTGCTGATCTCCACCGGCACCAAGAACCTGCAGGAGCAGATCTACTTCAAGGACCTCCCCGCGATCGCCTCGGCGCTGGGCGTGCGCTTCACGGCGACGCTGATGAAAGGCCGCTCGAACTACCTGTGCCTGCACCGGCTGCACAACGTGGCGGAGGCGCAGGACGCGCCGGCGCTGTTCGACCGCGGCGGCCGCGACAACGCGGAGCGCGCGGTGTTCCTGCCGGTCATCACCGAGTGGGCCGCCGCCACCACCACCGGCGACCGCGCCGAGCTGCGGGATCTGCCGGAGGATCTGCCGCTCTGGGGCCAGATCTCGGCCGAGGCCGAGACGTGCCTGGGGGCGGAGTGCCCGCGCTACAACGACTGCTTCGTGACCCAGATGCGCCAGCGGGCCGCCGAGTCCGACGTCGTGATCGTGAACCACCACCTGCTGTGCGCCGATGCGGCGGTGCGGCACGGCTCGTTCGGCGAGGTGATCCCGAGCTGCCCGACCCTCGTCGTGGACGAGGCGCACCAGCTCGAGGATGTGGCCACCAACTACTTCGGCGTCACGTTCAGCAATTACCGCGTCGAGGAGCTGGTGCGCGACGGCGACCGGGTGCTGTCCGAGGCCCATGCGGCGCGGCGGCGGAATGAAGACGGACAGTGGACGCTCCGGCAGATCGAGGACATCGCCCGCGCGGTAGCCCGCGTGAGCGAGCACTCCAGACGGTTTTTCGACGAGATCGGCGTGGCACGGTCGTTGAACGGCGTATCTACGGAGGCACGTATCCGCTACACCGCCGCAACGATGGCCGAGCCGCTCGAATCCGGGCTGGCGCTTGCAGGCGCGCTCGAAGGCGTGGAAGCCGCGCTGGCGCTGGCGCAGCAGGCCACGCTGACGCCGGATCCGGAGCTGTCGGCGCAGGCCGAGACGCTCGGCCGCCGCGCGGGCGAGCTGCACCAGGACCTTCGCGTCCTGCTGCGCGGCGACGATCCCGATCTGGTCTACGCGCTCGAGACCCGCGGCCGCGGCGTGTTCCTGCGCGCGTCGCCGGTGGACGTGTCGCGGCTGGTGCGCGAAGCCGTGTTCGACCGCTTCCGCACGGTGGTGCTGACTTCCGCCACGCTGGCGGTGGACAACTCCTTCGACTACGTGAAGGGCCGGCTGGGCATCCGCGCGTCGGACGAGCTGCGCGTGCCATCGGAGTTCGACTACGAGCGTCAGGCGCTGATCTACCTGCCCCGCCGCATGCCGGCGCCGAAGTCGCCGGACTTCGCCGACGCGGTGGCGCGCGAGACCATCGAGATCCTGCGCCGGTCGAAGGGGCGCGCCTTCGTGCTCTTCACGAGCTACGCCATGCTGCGCAGCGTCCAGCCGGCCATCGAGGACGCGCTCGAGTTTCCCGGTGCTGGTGCAGGGCCAGGCGCCCCGGTCCGCGCTGATCGAGCGCTTTCGCACGACGCCGAACGCGGTGCTGCTGGCCACGTCCAGCTTCTGGCAGGGCGTGGACGTGGTGGGCGACGCGCTGAGCTGCGTGGTGATCGACAAGCTGCCCTTCGCCGTGCCCAGCGACCCGATCACATCGGCCCGGATCGACGCCATCAACGCGCGCGGCGGCGACGCCTTCGGCGACTATCAGGTGCCGCTGGCGATCCTGGCGCTGCAGCAGGGCTTGGGCCGGCTGATCCGCCACCGGCAGGACCGCGGCGTGCTGGCGGTGCTCGACCCGCGGATTCGCACCACGGGCTACGGACGGCGGTTTTTGGCCGCATTTCCGCCGGCGCCGGTGACCCAGGATCTCGATGCGGTGGCTCGTTTCTTCGGGTAAGCTACTGTCTGGGTGCAGGTTGGCTGGAGCCCGCTCCCCACGAATATCATCCAGTTCGGAGGCGAGATCGATGCGGACCCACTTGTTCCGGGGCGCGGTGGCGCTGGCGGTGTTGTTGTTCCTCTCCTCGTCGGCGTCGGCCCAAAGTGTCCTCAGAGGCAAGGTGAACGACGCCCAGGGCAAGCCCATCGAGGGCGCCACCGTGACGTTCGAGGCGGAGGGCGTCAACCGCAAGGCCCAGACCAAGACCGACAAGAACGGCGACTTCCTGCAGGTCGGGCTGTCGTCTGGCCCCTACAAGGTCACGGCCGCCAAGGAGGGCGTCGGGTCGCAGACCTTGTCGGCCAACGTGCGGCAGGGCCCGAACAACCCGATGACCTTCAGCCTCACCGCATCCAGCGGCCTGTCGGCCGCCGACAAGGAAGCCGCGGTTGCCACGCAGGCCGCCGCCGGCGCCGCGATGGAGGCGATGAAGGCGGGCAACCACGCGGAGGCGATCACGAAGTTCAACGAAGTGATCGCCAAGGTGCCCAACTGCGCCGAGTGCTACTACAACATCGGCGTGGCGCAGACGCGCCTGTCGAAGCCCGCCGAGGCCGAGGCCGCGTTCAAGAAGGCCATCGAGCTCAAGCCCGACTCGGCCGACGCCTACACCGGGCTGGCCAACCTGTACAACGCGCAGAAGAAGTTCGACCTCGCGGCCGAAGCCAGCGCCAACGCGGCGAAGTACTCGGGCGGCGCGGCGGGCGGCGCCGCCGGCGCCGAAGCCAGCTACAACCAGGGCGTGATCCTGTTCAACGCCGGCAAGTTCGCGGAGGCCAAGACCCAGTTCGAGGCCGCGGTGAAGGCCGACCCGAACATGGGCATGGCGCAGTACCAGCTGGGCATGACGGCGCTCAACCTGGGACAGTTCGCCGACGCGGTGACCGCCCTCGAGGCGTACCTGAAAGTCGATCCCAACGGCCCCAAGGCCGCCGAAGTGAAGGCCTCGCTGCCAGCCATCCAGGGGATGGTGAAAAAGTAGCGGGCGGTTCCGCCCTCGTGTCGTCGATCGCCGACCGGCTCCAGCAGATCCGCCAACGTCTTGAACGGGCGGCGGTTGGAGCCGGGCGCGATCCCTCCTCGGTCCTCCTCGTCGCCGTCTCCAAGACGTTTCCTGCCTCAGCCGTTCGCGAGGCCCATGCCGCCGGCCAGCGCGATTTCGGCGAGAACAAGGTGCAGGAAGCCCTACAGAAGATCAGTGAAACGGCCGACCTTCCCATCAGGTGGCATCTGCTCGGCCACCTGCAGGCGAACAAGGCGCGCAAGGCCGGGCAGGCCTTCGCGCTGGTGCAGTCGGTTCACAGCGTCGAGCTGCTGCAGAAGCTGGACGCAGCCGCCGCAGACGCCGGCCGGACGCTCGACCTCCTGATCCAGGTGGATCTGGCGAACGAGGCCACGAAGTTCGGCGTGCCGGCGGAAGCAGCGCTGCCGCTCTTCCAGGCGGGCCAGTCGTGCCGTGCCGCGCGCATCGTCGGCTTGATGACGCTGCCACCGGTGCCCGAATCGCCGGAAGACTCGCGGCCCTGGTTCAGGCGGCTGCGCGAGACCCGCGACGCGTGGGCGGCATCGGGCGTGCCGGCCGCAATGCTCAGGGAGTTGTCCATGGGCATGAGCGGGGATTTCGAGGTGGCGGTCGAGGAAGGCGCCACCATCGTTCGCGTCGGAACCGCGATATTTGGAGCGCGCTGAGGGAACGAGATGACGAAGCTGGAACAGGCCGCCGAGACGCCGACGGGCGGTTCTACGAGGCCCATCACCCCGATCGACGTCCGGCAGTCGTCCTTTCCCACCGCCTGGCGCGGTTACGCGCCGGAAGCCGTCCGCACGTTTCTGATGGAGACGTCCGAGCACTTCGAGCATGCGCTCCGTGAGAACGAGAAGCTGCGGCAGGAAATCGCCCGGCTGGAAGGCGCGCTCCGGCAGCACCGGGATCTCGAGGCCACCCTCCAATCCACGCTCGTGCACGCGCAGAAGGTCTCGGACGACATCCGCGCCAGCGCGCAGCTGGAGTCGGACCGCATCGTGCGCGAGGCCAAGGGCCGCGCCGAGCTGCTGATGGCCGCGGCCCAAAACCGCGTCGAGGACGCGCAGCGGGAGATCGACGGGCTGAAGCTGCGCCGGCGCGAAGCCGAATGCACCGTGGAGTCGATCATCGCGTCCCTCCACAGCACGCTCGAGTTCATCCGCGAGCAGCAGCGCGACCCCAAGGTGCTGCCGCACCGCCTGCGGATGGACGTCGCTAGCTAGGGGTTACAGGCTCCGGGCGCAACTGCGGCCCCGACTGCGCCGGTCACGAAGTCTTCCGTCGACGACGCCTTCGAATTGGCCCTCAGCGAACCGATGGCGCGCGCAGAACTCCTCGGCGCTGTGGACGATGCTCCTTCGACGGTTTCTACCGACGCCACCGCGAGTCCAGTCAGTGACTGAAGCCCGATACACTCGAAGACCAAGGTACTGAAGTTACGCGCACCGCGCCGCGAGGACGCCGCACCACCGGCATCGAATGGCGCCGGTCAACGACTGCTGCCGCCGGCACGCGATGTCGCTGACGGCCGTCGCTCGAGCGCCGGGACCTGGCGGAGCATGCCGGCTCCGGCCACGCCCCAGTCACGATGCGGTCGCTCGGCCGATCGTGAAACGAGCGTCCGGCCGATCAGCGTTCGAGCGCTGGCGCGAAGTGTCCGACCACGACCATCGCGGTCTGCAGCAACGTGCCGATGCTGGTCGCCTGCGAGGACCGGGCTCATTTCGTCATCCCTCCGCCGCCAGCCGCGACTCCACGAACGGCGCCTCGTTGACGCCTGGGCGCTTCCGCTGCGTGCCCACGAGCACCCACTCGCGCATCGACGCCAGGATCACGACGCACACGATCGCCATGAAGAACAGCGACAGGCCCGCGTCCAGGCGATCGTTGAAGATCATCCGCGCGGCGTTGGGGTCGGTGGAGTTTACGAGCGACTGCGCGTGCGACAGGAAGCCGAGCTTCGGATCGGGCGAGAACACCTTCTGCCATCCCGCCGTCAGGGTCGCGGCCGCCAGCCACACCAGCGGCACAATCGTCACCCAGGTGTAGCGCATCTTCCCCATCTTCACGAGCACGGTGGTCGCGACGCAGAACGCCACCGCCGCCAGCAGCTGGTTGGCGATGCCGAAGAGCGGCCACAGCGAGTTGATGCCGCCCAGCGGATCGATCACCCCCTGATACAGGAAGTAGCCCCATCCAGCGACCACCAGCGCGGAGGTCAGCAGCACGCTGGGATACCACGACGTCCGGCCCAGCGCCGGCGACACCTGGCCCAGCAGCTCCTGCAGCATGAAGCGGCCGATGCGCGTGCCGGCGTCGATCGTGGTGAGGATGAACACCGCCTCGAACATGATGGCGAAGTGATACCAGAGCGCGAGGCCGGGTCCGGAGAACACGCCGCCCAGGATCGACGCCATGCCGACCGCCAGGCTGGGCGCGCCGCCGGTGCGTGACAGCAGCGTGGACTCCCCCATCTGCCGCGCCAGCTCGTTCAGCTGCTCCGGCGACACGGTGAATCCCCAGCCGGCGATGGTCGTCGCCGCCGCCGCGGCGTCGCGGCCCAGCGTGCCGGCACCGACGTTCATCGCGAAGTAGACGCCGGGGTCCAGCGTTGCGGCCGCGATCATCGCCATCACGCCCACCAGCGACTCGGCCAGCATGCTGCCGTAGCCGACCAGCCGCGCGTCGGGCTCGCAGCGAATCAGCTTCGGCGAGGTGCCGCTGGAAACCAGCGCGTGGAACCCTGACACCGCGCCGCAGGCGATGGTGATGAACGCAAAGGGGAACAGCTTTCCGGCGAACACCGGACCCGTGCCGTCGATGAACTGCGTGACGGCCGGCATCTTGAGCGGCGGCAGCACGAACAGGATCGCGATGCCCAGGAACACGATGGTGCCGATCTTCATGAACGCCGACAGGTAGTCGCGCGGCGCCAGCAGCAGCCACACCGGCAGCACCGACGCGACGAAGCCGTACACCATCACCGCCCAGGCGATGCTGGTGCCCGACCAGGTGAAGGCGGGCCCCCAGGTGGGGCTCTGCGACACCCACTGGCCGCCCAGCAGCGCCAGCAGCAGCAGGAACAGGCCGATGCCCGTGGCTTCGCCGACGTGGCCGGGGCGGATCGTGCGCATCCACCACCCCATCAGCAGCGCGATCGGGATCGTGCACGAGAGCGTGAACAGGCCCCACGGGCTGTCGCGCAGCGCGTTCACGACCACCAGCGCCAGCACCGCGAGCAGGATGATCATGATCGCGAAGATGGCCACCATGCCGGCCACGCCCGCCACCTTGTTCACTTCCTCCTTGGCGATCTGGCCGAGCGACTTGCCGTCGCGCCGCATCGACGCGCACAGGATCACGAAATCCTGCACGGCGCCGCCCAGCACCACGCCGACGATCAGCCACAGCGTGCCGGGCAGGTAGCCGAACTGCGCCGCCAGCGTCGGCCCGACCAGCGGCCCGGCGCCGGAGATCGCGGAGAAGTGGTGGCCGAAGAGCACCCACTTGGACGTGGGCACGAAGTCGCGGCCGTTGTTGAGCCGCTCGGCCGGCGTCGCCCGCCGCGGATCCAGGCCGAAGACCGTCTGGGCGATGAACCGCGAGTAGAAGCGATAGGCGACCGAATAGGTGCAGACGGCCGCCACCACCAGCCAGGCGGCGTTGATGGTCTCGCCGCGGCTGAGCGCCATCACGCCGAACCCAGCGGCGCCGGCAACCGCCACCGCAACCCAGATGAGCGTGGACACGAACGTTGGCATGTGTGGCCCTTACCTGAAAGGGAGCGCGATCCCGCTCGGCGCTCCCTCAGTCATCCGAAAACATGAGTATCCCTAGCATCCACAGCCACTTGCGCGTCATAATAAGGGTTCGTTCCAGCCCCGGTTCGGCCGGGCTGGTATGTTATCGCCGGTGCGCGCTCCGGGCGAGAATTATGTCCCTGTGGGGACAGGGGACTCTGAGGTGAATAAACGCTTCAACCTCGGCGCGGTCGGTATCGGTGCGTGCGGCGCGCTGCTGGCGCTTGCCGCCTGGTCGGGCAGCGTGCTCGCCGAGCAAGGCGGGGCGGCGCAGCCCGCGACGGCGCGCACGCCCACCACGCAAGCACCCGCCGCCCGCCGTTCGCCCGGCAGCCGTGGCCGCGGCCCCCGCGCCCGACGCCGCGCTGGTTCAAAAGGTACTGCGTCACCTGCCATAACGCGCGCGCCAAGACCGGCGGGCTCGCGCTCGACGGGCTCAGCCCGGCCGACGCCGGCGCGCATGCCGAGATCTGGGAGAAGGTGGCGCGCAAGATTCGCGGCGGCATGATGCCGCCGCAGGGCATGCCGCGGCCCGACGAGACCACGCTCGACGCGTTCGCCACCGCGCTCGAGGGCACGCTCGAATCGCAGGCGCGCCAGCATCCGGATCCCGGGTTCAAGGCGGTGCACCGGCTGAACCGCACCGAGTACGGCAACGCCGTGCGCGATCTGCTCAGCCTGGAGGTGAACGTCGCCGACCTGCTGCCCGCCGACGACGAGAGCAACGGCTTCGACAACCAGGCCGGCGTGCTGCGCGTCTCGCCTTCGCTGCTCGAACAGTACCTGGCGGCCGCGCGCAGGATCAGCAGCCTCGCGGTCGGCACCGACAAGGACCTCGTGCGATTGGCGTTCCGCATTCCGCCGGACGACTCGCAGCAGGAGCAGGTCGACGGACTGCCGCTGGGCACGCGCGGCGGCCTGCTGTTCCGCCACACCTTCCCGCAGGACGGCCACTACGAGTTCGGCGTCTTCCTGACCCGCAACATCGTCGGCTACATGACCGGGCTCGAGTTCGCGCACACGCTGGAGATCAGCCTCGACGGCGAGCGCGTCTTCAGCGCCCAGGTGGGCGGCGAGAAGGACAACCTGGCGTCGGACACGAACATGTCCGAGGCGGCCAATGCGATCGACCAGCGGTTGAAGACGCGCGTCGCGGTGAAGGCCGGGCCGCACGACGTCGGCGTCACGTTCGTGCTTCGCAACCGCGCCGAATCGGACGAGCCGCTGCAGCTGCACGAGCGCCACCACGATCTGCAGGACATGAACGGCCTGCCGCTCATCGACTGGGTGAGCCTGACCGGTCCCTTCGACGTCACCGGCCCCGGCACGACGCCCAGCCGCGAGCGCATCTTCACGTGCACGCCGGCGCGCGCGGCCGAGGAAGCCGCCTGCGCCCGCACCATCCTCGGCGGCTTGGCGCGTCGCGCCTACCGGCGGCCGGTCGCCCCCGACGACCTGGCGCCGATTCTGGAGCAGTACGCCGCGGGCCGGGCCAAAGGATCGTTCGAGCAGGGCATCGAGCACGGCCTGCGGCTGATCCTCGCCAACCCGAAGTTCCTGTTCAGGGCCGAGGCGCCGCTGCCGGCCGCCCAGGCCGTCGGGCCGGTGTCGGACATCGAGCTGGCGTCGCGGCTGTCGTTCTTCCTCTGGAGCTCGGTGCCGGACGAGAAGCTGCTGAGCGTGGCCGCGCGCGGCCAGCTGCGCCAGCCGCTGGTGCTCGAGCGCGAGGTACGGCGGATGTTGAAGGACCCGCGGTCGCAGCGCGCTGGTCGAGAACTTTGCCGGGCAGTGGCTGATGCTCCGCAACCTGCGCGGCCACATCCCGACGCCGGGCGACTTCCCGAACTTCGACAACGAGCTGCGGCAGGGCTTCCGGCGTGAGACCGAGCTGTTCGTGGACAGCATCTTCCGCGAGGACCGCAGCGTCGTGGATCTGCTGACCGCGGACTACTCGTTCGTCAACGAGCGGCTGGCGCGGCACTACGGGATCCCGAACGTCTACGGCAGCCACTACCGCCGCGTCACGCTGCCGGGCCAGGCGCGCCGCGGGCTGCTGGGCCAGGGCAGCATCCTGACGGTCACGTCCTACCCGAACCGCACGTCGCCCGTGCTGCGCGGCAAGTGGATCCTCGAGAACATCCTCGGCACGCCGCCGCCGGCGCCGCCGCCGAACGTTCCGGCGCTCGACGAGAACAAGGCCGGCGAAGAAGCCAAGTCGCAGCGCGAGCGCCTGGAGGTGCACCGCCGCTCGCCCGCGTGCGCCAGCTGCCACCGGGTGATGGATCCGCTGGGCTTCGCGCTCGAGAACTTCGACGGCATCGGCGAGTGGCGCGTCAAGGAGCCGGGCGGCCGCATCGACCCCTCCGGCCAGCTGGCCGACGGCAGCGCCGTGGACGGCCCCGTGGCGCTGCGCCGTGCGCTGACGAAGAAGCCCGAGATGTTCGTCCGCACGGTCACCGAGAAGCTGATGACCTATGGCCTGGGCCGCGGGATGGAATACACCGACATGCCGATCGTTCGCACCATCGCCCGCGACGCCGGCCCGAACAATTACCGCTTCTCGTCGATCGTCGTCGGCATCGTGAAGAGCGCGCCGTTCCAGATGAAAAGAGCGCCGCGGCCGGACGGCACGCTGGCGGCCGCACGCCTGGAGCCTGGAGCCCGTAGCCTGGAGCCCTGACTATGTTCATCACCAAGAAACACCTCGACCGGCGAACGTTCCTGCAGGGCCTCGGCGTCGGCCTGGCGCTGCCCCTGCTCGACGCGATGGTCCCGGCTCGCACGCTGCTGGCGCAGACGGCCGCCGCCGGCCGCGCGCGGCTGGGCTTCGTCTACGTGCCGCACGGCGCCGTGATGGACAAGTGGACGCCGGCCGCGACCGGCGCCGGCTTCGAGTTCACGCCGATCCTGAAGCCGCTGGAGGCGTTCCGGGACCGGCTGAACGTGGTGACTCGGGCCTCGGCCACCAGGCCGCGGACACCACCGCCGTGCACTCGCTGAGCCCGACCACCTGGTTGAGTGGCGTGCGGCCCAAGGCCACGCAGGGCGTGGACGCCTACGCCGGTATCACCGCCGATCAGATTGCCGCCCAGGCGATCGGCCAGGATTCGTCGCTGCCCTCGATGGAACTCGCCACCGAGGACCACTCGGGCCTGATCGGCTCGTGCGACCGCGACTACGGCTGCATCTACATGAACACGCTGTCGTGGCGCACGCCGACGACGCCGCTGCCGATGGAGATCAACCCGCGCAAGGTGTTCGAGCGGATGTTCGGCCAGGGCGGCAGCGCCGCGGACCGCGTGGCGCGTATCCGCGAGGACCGCAGCATCCTGGACGCGATCGCCAAGGAAGCCGCCGGCCTGCAGGTGCAGCTCGGGGCGCGCGGATCGCCAGACGATGTCTCAGTATCTGGACAACGTTCGCGAGATCGAGCGCCGCATCCAGCGCGCGGAGAAGGTGCAGGGCGACGAGGCGCTGCAGCTGCCCACCCGTCCGGCCGGCGTGCCGTTCGACTTCGAGGAGCACGTGCGGCTGATGTACGACCTGATGGTGCTGGCCTACCAGGCCAACATCTCGCGCGTGATCACGTTCATGGTGTCGCGCGAGGTCAGCAACCGCACCTACACGCAGATCGGCGTGACCGACGGCCACCACGCGATCTCGCACCACCAGAACCGCGCCGACAAGATGGAGAAGAACGTCCGCATCCAGACGTTCAACGTCGGCATGTTCGCCGAGTTCGTGGAGAAGCTGCAGAAGACGCCGGATGGCGACCGCACGCTGCTCGACAACACCGTGCTGCTCTACGGCAGCAACATGAGCAACAGCAACGCCCACGATCATTTCCCGCTGCCCAACCTGGTGGTGGGCGGCGCCAGCGGGCGGATGAAGGGCGGACGCCACCTGCGCTACGCCGACCACACGCCGATGACGAACCTGCTCGTGTCGGTGCTCGACAAGGCCGGGGTTCGGCAGGAGAAGCTTGGAGACAGCACGGGAGCGCTCGCGGACCTCTAGGTTGGGAGTTGGTAGTTGGTGGTTGTCGTGGAGTCGTACTGCCGCTAGGACCGGCGCTGCACTGCTCGACTCGCTCTTCGCGCTGCGCTGCCAGCGCGCAGGCGCCGGATCGGCGGCTGGCGAAGGCGGTCGAAGGCCAACGACGCCACGACCGTCGCCACCTTGCTGCGCGGCAAGGCGAACCCGAACGTCGCCGACGTGGACGGCACGACGCCGCTGCAGTGGGCCGTGCGCAACAACAACCCGGCGCTGGTGGACCGGCTGCTGGCTGCCGGCGCCGACGCCAAGGCCCAGAACCGCTACGGCGTCACCGCCATCCAGCTCGCGTGCGAGATCGGCAGCGCGCCGCTCGTCACCCGGCTGCTCGACGCCGGCGTGCCGGCCACGGCTACCGGCCCGCTGGGTGAGACGGCGCTCCACACCTGCGCGCGCAGCGGCGACGTGGCCGCCGCCAAGGTGCTCGTCGCCCGCGGGGCGCCGCTCGAAGCCGGCGAGAGCTGGCGCGGGCAGACGCCGCTGATGTGGGCGGCCGCGCAGGGCCACGTGCCGATGATCGCGATGCTGATCGAGGCCGGCGCCGACCCCAACACGCGCTCGACCGTCGTCGAATGGCAGCGCCAGCGGACGCAGGAGCCGCGCGACAAGTGGCTGCCGCCCGGCGGCTTCACGGCGCTGCTGCTGGCGGCGCGCGAGGGCTGCGCCTCGTGCGTCGCCGCGCTCGTCGACGGCAAGGCGAACATCGACGACGTCGATCCCGATCGGCAGAGCGCGCTGGTCCTGGCGCTGATGAACGGCCACTTCGACGTCGCCGGCGCGCTGATCGACCGCGGCATCGACGTCAACCTGAAGGACAAGGTCGGCCGCACGGCGCTGTGGGCCGCGGTGGACGCCCACACGATGCCGTCGTCGAACCGTCCGGCTCCGCGGGAGACCGACGACGAGCTGTCGAGCCTGGACGTCATCAACGAAGCTCCTGGCGCGCGGCGCGGACGTCGACGCGGCCCTCTCCCAGCAGATTCCCTATCGCACCAAGCTCGATCGCGGCGGCGACGGCGTGCTGGGCGCGGGCACCACGCCGCTGCTGCGGGCGGCCAAGGCCGGCGACGTCACGGTGGTGAAGATGCTGCTCGAGAAGGGCGCCAACGCCAAGGCCGCGACCCGGAACGGCGTCAACGGCCTCATGATGGCCGCCAACGTCGCGGCGCGCGAAGAGGACATGACCGGCCGCAACAAGACGCAGCGCGAGGCGATCGAGACGATCCAGATGCTGCTGGCCGCCGGCGTGGACATCAACGCCGCCGACACGCAGGGCCGCACGGCCGCGCACGGTGCGGCGCTGTGGGGCCTCACCGACGTGGTGCGGTTCCTGCACAAGAACGGCGCCCAGTTCGACGTCAAGGACAAGCGGGGCTTCACCCCGCTCGACACCGCGCTGGGCCAGGCCGGCGGCTTCGGCTTCGGCGGCACGTCGGGCGTCGTGCAGGACGAGACCGCCAAGGTGATCCAGGAGCTGACCGGGTTGAAGCCCAGTCCGCCCCGTGCCCCTGGCTCGGTGCCGCCGCCAGCCCGTGGCGGCCGCAACCAGGACGACGACAGCCACTAGGCGGACTATCGATGCAGGTTGGTAGTTGGTGGTTGGTAGTTCTGCCATGCACACACGACGAGACTTCCTGGCGGCGCTGGCCGCCGCGGGTGCGGGCTCGCTGCTGGCGCGCCGTTCGGCCGGCGCAGGCTCCGGCGCGCCGCATCGACATCCACCAGCATTTCGTCTCGCCCGGCTTCCTCGCCGCGCTGACCGCGAAGAACGCCACGACGCCGATCCCGGGCCTGGGGGCGTGGAAGGGCTTCTCTCCGGCCCGCGCCGTCGAGACGCTGGATCGCGTCGGCGTGCAGACGGCGATGCTGTCGATCACCGCGCCGGGCGTCTGGTTCGGCGACGTCCAGGAGGCGCGCGGGCTGGCCCGCGAGATGAACGAGTACGCCGCCGCGAAGATGGTCTCCGACCACAAGGGCCGGTTCGGCCTGTTCGCCGTGCTGCCGCTGCCCGACGTGGAAGGCAGCCTGCGCGAGATCGAATACGCGTTCGACACGCTGAAGGCCGACGGCGTCGGCCTGCTGACGAGCTACGGCAGCGCCTGGCTGGGCGATCCGAGCTTCGCGCCGGTGATGGCGGAGTTGAACCGGCGGAAGGCGGTGGTCTACACCCATCCGACCGACGCCGCCTGCTGCCAGGGCCTGATTCCCCGCGTCGCCAACCAGACGCTGGAATACCCCACCGACACCACCCGGACCATCTTCAGCCTGGTCGTCAGCGAGACCGCGGCGAAGAACCCGGACGTCCGGTTCGTCTTCTCGCACGCCGGGGGCACGCTGACCGCGGTGGCCGGCCGGCTGCTCGGCGCCGAGATGACCGCCGACAACCTGGCCAAGCCGCCGGCCCCCGGCACGCGCCTCTTCCAGCTGCGGCGCTTCTTCTACGACACCGCCGGATCGGCCAACCCCGTCAACATGACGGCGCTCAAGGCGCTCGTGCCCACGTCGCAGATCGTGTTCGGGACCGACGCGCCGTTCTTCGACGGCGCACCCCAGGTGCAGGGGTTGCAGCGCGCCGGCTTCATGCCGGAGGAGTTGCGCGCGATCGAGCGCGACAACGCGCTGCGCCTCATCCCGCGCCTGGGCGCGTAGCTGGCGAGCCTGCCCGCAAGCTGGCCAGGAGCTTCCGCAGGTCCGCCGGGAGCGGCGCCTCGAAGCGCAGCGTCCGCTCGTCGGCCGGATGGCGGAAGGCCAGGGCGTGCGCGTGCAGCGCCTGGCGCGCGAACGGAATGCCCGTGCCGCTCCGATCGGCAGCGACGTAGCGCCGCTCGCCGACGAGCGGGTGGCCACGCAACTGCGCCTGGACGCGAATCTGATTCTGCTTTCCCGTCTCGAGCCGCACCTCGACCAGTGTCGCGGCGTCGAAGCGCTCGAGCACGCGGTATGCGCTGACCGCGTCGACGCCCCTCGGATCGTCGGCCCGCGCCTCCCGCTGGATCAGTGCCTTGTCGCTCCACGCCAGGCGGTCGCGCCATTCGCCGGCGTCGGGCGTCAGCCGGCCGTGCAGGACGGCCCAATACACGCGCTCGGGCTCGCGCCGGAGGAACTGCTGCTTCAAGTGCTGCTGGGCGCGGGCGTGCGCGGCGAAGAGCACCAGGCCCGAGGTGTCGCGGTCGATCCGGTGCACGACCAGCGGCAGCCGCTTGCTGCGATCGCCAGTGCTGCGCCAGGAGATCGGCGATTGACGCAGCGCTGCGCGCGTCGGTCGAGCGGCACGGTCAGGATGCCCGCGGGCTTGTCGACGACGATCAGGTCGTCGTCCTCGTGCAGGACGTGCAGGTCGCCGTCCACGAACGCGCCCAGCCGCGGCCGCGCGCTGCCGGGCCGGTCCATCCACACGCGGACCACGTCGCCGCGGGCGACGCGCCGGGACGCGTCTGCGAGCGGTAGCCTCGGTGTCGTTGAGGAAAATCTTGCCGCGGGACAGCGCCGAGGCGACGCGCGCGCGCGAGCCCAGGCGCAGCGGCATCGCCAGGAACTTGTCGAGCCGCAGTCCCTCGTCGGGAGCCTCGACGGTCCAGGTCTCGCCCACGAGGGACTGCCACGAGCGCGGAACGCGCCCGTGCCTAC
Organism: uncultured Acidobacteriota bacterium; assembly: GCA_963713655.1. Classification (GTDB taxonomy): domain Bacteria; phylum Acidobacteriota; class Vicinamibacteria; order Vicinamibacterales; family UBA2999; genus CAWEBF01. The sequence continues at coordinate 176,259 of CAVQMT010000015.1, read as the reverse complement.
TTCTGCGTCGCCGCGGCCTGAATTTGCTCCACCGCCGCCGCCACCTTGAAGTCCACGAACATACGGCCCATCTCCGCCGTCGCCGGCGTGGGATCGACCAGCACGCCAGCCGCCGGCTCGGGGCCCGCCGCACTGGCCGCGTACTTGTCGCGCCGGATCTGCTTCTTCCCCTCGTCGAGGTAGATCACCTGGGCGGTCTCGGCGACGCCGGCGTGGCCGCCCGGCGTGATGTTCCGCTCTTTCATGTAGGCGTTCATCTGCTGCGTCGGCTTGGTCTGCGTGTCGATGAAGCGCACGCGCGCGCCCTTGGCGCGCCAATCGGCGTCCAGACTCTCGGCCGCGACGCGAAGCTCGGCCGCCCCGCCGCCGTGATCGCCCATCAGGTAGACCTGCGTGAAGCCGGCCGACAGCGCGCTGAGGGCCACCTGGCGGACGACGCCGAGGTAGACCTCCGACGACAGGCTGATGGTGCCGGGGAAGCGCATGTGTCCGGTCTTGGCCACCGGGTCGCCGGCCGGAGAGAACGGGATGATCGGGTAGACCAGCGCGTTACCCAGCTTCTCGGCGATGCGGCCCGCCAGGTTGCGCGCGATCAGGTTGTGCTTCAGCAGCGCCATGTGGGGACCGTTCTGCTCGATCCCGCCGGCGTAGACGATGGCGGTCTTCTTGCCGGCGGCCATCGCGTCGCGAATCTCCGGCCAGGTCAGGTCCTCCATGAACACCGACTGTGCCTGGGCACCGGCAGCCATCGCCAGCAGCGCCGCCGCAAACATCAAAGTACGCATCACACTGCCTCCTTGGCCGACGAAACCCACGTCCGTCCGTTGCGGGCGTTAGCATGCCACACTCCCGGCGTCTTTTGCCGTAGGATGTCTCGATGCGGTCGCAATACTGGCTGACGCCAGAGTGTGCGTCTGACCTGCTGACGCCGCGGCAGTACCGGGCGGTCATCGCGCTATCGCTGCTGGCTGTGGCCGCGCTCGACGTCGTCAGCCCGCTGCCGGTCGGCCTTCTCTATTTCGTCCCGATCAGCTTCACGTTCTGGGCTCAGGATCGCTGGCTGCCGGCGGCAACGGCCGGCATCGCGGCCGTGCTCCTGCTGCTCGGGATGTCGACCGCTCCCATGCAGGGGATCGAGTTCATGTTCACTCATGCGCCTGGGTGGCGCCGCGATTTTCCTCGCCGCAGGCTGGGTGATGACGAACCTGCGCCGGCTGCTGGCGGAAGGCAAGGAGCGCGAGGGGGTGCTGAGGACCATCTTCGACTCCGAGCCCGCATGCGTCAAGGTCCTGGGGCCCGGCTGCGTGCTCCTGGACATGAACCGTTCCGGCCTGGCGATGCTCGACGCCGACGATCTGGACGCGCTGCGCGGGCAGTGCCTTCTCCCGCTCGTGGTCGAGAAACAGCGGCCGGCGTTCGCGCAGATGTGCGAGGCCGCGTTCCAGGGCGAGCCGGGCGGGCTGCAGTTCGAGATCGTCGGGCTCAAGGGCCGGCGGCTGTGGATGGAGACGCGGATCGCGCCGCTGCGCAACTCGGCCGGGCAGGTGACCGCGATCCTGGGCGTGACGTCCGACATCACCGCTCGGCGCCGTGCCGACGAGCAGCTGCGCGACAACGAGCAGCGTCTGACGCAGGCCGCCGGGATAGCCGGGCTCGGCTTCTTCGAGCACGATCACGCCAGCGACGTCATGTTCTGGTCGCCGCGCGCCCGGGCCATCCTCGCGATGCGATCCCACCAGCCCATCACGCACGAGACTCGTGGTCTCGATGACACACCCCGACGATCGCGATCGGGCCATGACGGACCGTCGCGCGGGCACACGACCCTCGCGGCGACGGGTCGATGACGCTGCGAATCCCGCATCATCCGCCCGGACGGCGAAGTGCGCCACGTCAGCACGAAGTCGCAGACGCGGTTCGACGCCGCGGGCCGGCCGGTGAAAACCGTCGGCACCCTCTTCGACGTGACCGAACGCGTGCGCGCCGAGGCGCAGCGCGACCGCCTGGCGCGGCGCGTCCTGGAGGTGCAGGAAGACGAGCGCCGCGCCGTGGCCCGGGACCTTCACGACGAGATCGGCCAGGCGCTCTCGGCCCTCAAGCTGAACCTGCTGTGCCTGAAACGGGAACGCACGGGCAACGACCGGGTGGTGGGCGACAGCCTGCACATCGCCGACGAGGTGCTGCAGCAGGTGCGCGACCTTGCCCTGTCGCTCCGGCCGTCGGTGCTGGACGACCTGGGGCTCGGTGCCGCCGTGCAGTGGTACGTCGAGCATTCCAGCGCCCGCGGTGGCATTCGCGCCAGGTGCCGGGTGGCCCCGGATCTGGCGCCGGCGCCCCCGACGACCGAGATCGCCTGCTTTCGCATCCTGCAGGAAGCGTTGACCAACGTGCATCGCCACGCCGGCGCCACCACCGCCGAGGTGTGGCTGCACGACGACGGGCAGGAGCTGGAGCTGGTGGTCCGCGACAACGGCCGCGGCTTCCATGTGGACCGGGTGATCGCCGGCGCCGAGCGCGGCTCGAACATGGGGCTGCTGAGCATTCGCGAGCGGGCCGCGCTGCTCGGCGGCGTGGCCATGATCACGTCCACGCCGGGCGCGGGCAGCGAAGTGCGCGTCCGGTTCCCGCTGGTCGACGCCGCCGAGCGGCTTGGGGTCGGAGTGGAGGTCTGAGGTGGCCGACATCCGCTTGCTGCTGGCGGAGGATCACACGCTGATGCGCGCGGGCATCCGCGCCCTGCTGGAGAGCCTGCCGGGGATCGAGGTTGTTGGCGAGGCAAGCACGGGGCCCGAGGCGATTGCCCTGGCCGAGCAGCTGCAGCCGGACCTGATCCTCCTCGACATCTCGATGCCGGAGCTGAACGGCCTCGAGGTCGCCGTGCGGATGCTCAAGAGCGATCCGCGGCGCCGCGTGGTGTTCCTCTCGATGCACACCGATGCCGTCTACGTGCGCCGGGCATTCCAGACCGGGGCGGCCGGCTATCTGGTCAAGGGCGCCGACGTGCCGGAGCTGGCCCTGGCGATTCGCGCCGTGATGCGCGGCGAATCCTATGTCAGTCCAGCCGTATCCAAGGACGTCATCGGCGACTACCGTCGCGTGGACGCCAAGGACGTCACGCCGCTCGAGGCCTTGACCCCCCGTCAGCGCGAGATCCTTCAACTCGTCAGCGAGGGCAACAGCACCAAGGACATCGCAAGACGGCTCGATTTGAGCGTAAAAACGGTCGAATCGCATCGATCCGAGCTCATGGATCGGCTCGATATCCACGACGTCACCGGGCTGGTCCGGTTCGCGATCCGCCACGGCCTGATTTCACCCGGACGCCTGAAAATCTGAACGCCCCAGGATTTTTCCGGCCCAGGTAGGGGTTATCCCTAGATGCTCTGGAGCCCCAATCCGGGCATCCTGATGGGGCTCGCCTGTACTGAGGTGAGCGGCGGTCTGGCCTCGTTCCGGTCCAGACGGTCTGGATCGGCAACCCGTTCAACTCGTCAACTAAAACAGAGTCTGCGATACGAGTGAGTGAGAAATACGGCCGAGGTCAGCACGTTGGGTACGATTGCGCACCACAGGGGTTTGCCGTGAACGGCTTCGACAACCGCACCGGTGAAGCGCAGGTCGCCAACGAGTCAGGGGCGTGGCTGGAGTTCGTCGGCGAATGCCACGCCGCGATCGAGCGCATCGAACAGGGCGCGCTCGAACCGCGGCTGACGTCGACGCTGCTCGCAGCCGCCACACGACTGCAAACGCGTACCGCTCGCGTGCTGGCGCTCACCATGATTTCCCGCGTCGCAGGCCGCATGTCAACCACAAACCCTATGAGCATTTCCGCCGCTGTGATGGAATCGTCCGATCGTCTCCCGGCGCCCACGATCAACCCGCGTGTGGCGGCCGTTCTCGAGTACGTCGAAGACAACCACTCCCGTTCGTCGTGCCGCTTGGAGACGGTGGCGCAGACGCTGCGAGTGTCGCGGTCCTATCTGAGCAGGCTCGTCCTTCGAGAAACCGGGCGGACGTTCAACCGCCACCTGCAACTGGCCCGGATGAACACCGCCGCGCGCCTGCTGCAAACCAGCTCCCTCAGCGTCAAGGAGATTTCGGCGGCGACCGGCTACGAGCACGTCCCGAGCTTCGATCGCCAGTTCCGGAAGCATTTCCGGATGACGCCTGGAGAGTTCCGCCGCGGGATTCGGATCTGACTCGGGGGGGCCGCGCCTAGCGCCTCCTCGGCCGCCCGGTTCCGCGCGGGCGCGATGCGACTGGCCAGCGCGGCTCCAATCTTCTCGAACGGCACGCCGCCGGGAACGCTCCGGGCGGTGCCGCTCGCCCGCAGCACGTCCAGGTAGTGGGCGAGGTCCCGCGCGTAGAGGGCCCCGCCGGTGGTGAGCGCCATCAGCCGCTCCCAGCGCTCCGCGAGGTCCTGCAGCACCGGGTCATTGGGGTCGTCGGCCGGCGTCGCCTCGAGCGCCGACAGGAGCGCCTGCCACTCCTGCTTCAACACGTCCCACCCGGGCGCTGCCGCTCGACCGCGGGTCGGTCAGCAGGTTGTTCGGTCTTGCCGCTCCGCAGGGCGTCCATCAGCGGCCGCAGAACGGCCGGGTCGGCTTCTTCGCCCCGGTTGAGCACCGCCTCGATGTTGCGGACGGCGAAAATCACCCGATCGATCACGGGCTGCTTGCGCTCGAGCGCGCGGCGCTGCGCGCCCAGGGATTCCATCAGCGCCGACGGCCCATGCGCGCGCAGCATGCCGATCTTTCGCAGCGGAACGCCGACCGATTTCAGGGCCAGGATCTGAACCAGCGCCTGGAAGTCTGACTCCGAGTAGACGCGTGACCCAGTCTGGCTGCGCGCCGGCGTCAACAAGCCCATCCGATCGTAGTGCTGAAGCGCGCGAACGGTCACACCGGCCAGCTTCGCGAACTCCCGAATTCGATAGCTCCGCACCCGACCCTGGGACATGAAACCCCTCTAACGGGTGTAACGAAATCACCGGTCGGTCCGAACAGCGTCGCCGCGGTTCAAGGCCCGCATCCATGGCGTTCTCGACAGGAGGTTGTTGAAGGCGTGCGCCACGCCGACGCGGGACCTCGTCGAGATGACTGGCAGCGAGACGGACGATGGCGCGGCCGCTATTGCCCGGCGATGCGGCGCGCGTCCACCTTGAAGGTCCAGGTCATCGGGTAGACGTAGCGGGGGAAGAGCTCGATCTCGTCGACGTAGGTCGCCTCGGCCGTCGTCAGCATGCCCTGCGCGGTTGACGGCCACGTCTTCGTCGGCAAGCGGCACGCCCTGCTCGGCGGCCTCCTCCATGATTTCTTTCTTCAGCTCCGCCGGGGTCTCGGTCGGCGCCGAACAGCACCATCTCCTGCACCGAGTCGCGGAACTGGTACTGCGTCCACGCCGACAGGCCCAGGCGCGCCGTCGCATTGACGACCAGCGCAGCGACGAGCAACTTGATGATCGTCTTCATGCCGCCTGAATCACTTATCGGCAGCGCGCCTGGATTCCTGCGGCCTGGTGATCCAGGCCGGCTGCGCTCAGTGGATCTGATGGAACATCCGGCCCCAGCGGATGCTGCTCAGCAGGCCGTTGGCCGCGTCGCCGAACGAGAAGTAGACGAACAGCGCCTTGCCCTTCACGTAGCTGCGCGGCATGAAGCCCCAGTAGCGGCTGTCCTGCGAGTTGTCGCGGTTGTCGCCCATCATGAAGTAGTGATCGGCCGGAACCGTCACCGGTCCATACTTCCGCCGCACGTCCAGGTCGGTGTAGTCGGCGCTGCCCGGAACGGCATCGGGGAACAGAAAATGGACGTAGGGCTCGTCCAGCGCCTTGCCGTTGACGTACATCGTCTTGTTCTGCAGCTCCAGCGTGTCGCCCGGCAGGCCGATGACGCGCTTGATGTAGTCGCGCTCGGGCTCCTCCGGGTACTTGAACACGATGATGTCGCCGCGCTCGATCGGGTCGGTCGGCAGGATCGCGCGCTCGAACCCGGTCAGCGTCGGCGCGAACACCAGCTTGTTGACCAGCAGGTGATCGCCGACCAGCAGGTTGTTCTCCATCGAGCCGGTGGGGATCTTGAAGGCCTGGACGACGAAGGTCCGGACGAACAGCGCCAGGACCACGGCGACGCACAGCGACTCGAAGTACTCGCGCAGCGGTGGACTTCTTGAACGCCGCTGGCTCGGCCGCCGGCGCCGCTGTCTTTGCCTTGTCCTTGGCCATCTGTCGTTGCCCCAGTCTAATCCTCTCCGAGCTTCAGCACCGCCAGGAACGCCTCCTGCGGAATCTCCACGCGTCCCACCCGCTTCATGCGCTTCTTGCCCTCTTTCTGCTTCTCGAGCAGCTTGCGCTTGCGGCTGATGTCTCCACCATAGCACTTGGCGAGCACGTTCTTGCGCAGGGCCTTGACGCTCTCACGTGCGATCACGCGGTTGCCGATGGCGGCCTGGATGGCCACCTCGAACATCTGCCGCGGGATCAGCTGCCGCATCTTCGAGGCCAGCGCGCGGCCGCGATCGTAGGCGGCGTCGCGGTGGACGATGATCGACAGCGCGTCCACCGGCTCGCCGTTCACCAGGATGTCCATCTTCACCAGCGGCGACTCCCAGTAGCCGGTGACGTGGTAGTCCAGCGAGGCGTAGCCCTTGCGACAGCGTCTTCAGCTTGTCGTAGAAGTCGAGCACCACCTCGTTGAACGGCAGCTCGTAGGTGATCAGCACGCGGTCCGACTTCAGGTACTCGAGCTTCTTCTGGATGCCGCGCTTGTCCTGGCACAGCTGGAGGATCGGCGCCGACGTGGTCGGACGGCGTAGGATTGTGGCCGTGATCACCGGCTCCTCCAGCTTGGCGATGCGCCCGGCGTCGGGCAGCTTGGCCGGGCTGTCGATCTCCTGCACCTCGCCGTCGGTGGTGGTCACGCGGTAGAGCACGCCCGGCGCGGTGGTGACCAGGTCCAGGTCGTACTCGCGCTCCAGGCGCTCCTGCACGATCTCCATGTGCAGCAGGCCCAGGAAGCCGCAGCGGAAGCCGAAGCCGAGCGCGGTGGACGACTCGGGCTCGTAGAAGAACGAGGCGTCGTTGAGCCGCAGCTTCTCCAGCGCGTCGCGCAGCTCGGAGTACTCGTGGCCCTCCACCGGGTAGAGCCCGGCGAAGACCATCGGCTTCAGCTCCTTGAAGCCGGGGAACGGCTCGGTGGTCGGCCGCGCCACCTCGGTGACGGTGTCGCCGATCTTCGCGTCGGCCACCCGCTTGATGTTGGCCACCACGAAGCCCACCTCGCCGACGCCGAGCTCGGTGACCGGCGATGGCCTTGGGCGAGAACACGCCGAGGTCGTCCACCTCGTGGTCCTGGCCCGCGGCCATCAGGCGGATCTTCATCTTCGGCCGGATCACGCCGTCGATCACCCGCACGACGATCACCACGCCGCGGTAGGGGTCGTACCACGTATCGAAGATCAGCGCCTTCAGCGGCGCGTCGGGATCGCCGGTGGGCGGAGGGAAGCGCGTGACGATCGCCTCGAGGATCTCGTGGATGCCGGTGCCCTCCTTGGCGCTCGCCAGGATCGCGGTGCTGCTGTCGAGCCCGATGATGTCCTCGATCTGCCGCTTGCACTCGTCGGGCTGGGCGCTGGGCAGGTCGATCTTGTTGATGACCGGGATGATCTCCAGGCTGTTGTCCACCGCCAGGTAGGCGTTGGCCAGCGTCTGGGCCTCGACGCCCTGCGAGGCGTCGACCAGCAGCAGCGCGCCCTCGCACGCCGCCAGCGACCGCGTGACCTCGTAGCCGAAGTCCACGTGCCCGGGCGTGTCGATCAGGTTGAGGACGTACTGCTCGCCGTTCGTCGGCCGTGTAGTTCAGCCGGACCGGATGGGCCTTGATGGTGATGCCGCGCTCGCGCTCGAGGTCCATGGCGTCGAGCACCTGGGCCTCCATCTCGCGCGCCTGCAGCGCGCCGGTGAGCTCGAGGAAGCGGTCGGCCAGCGTCGACTTGCCGTGGTCGATGTGCGCGATGATCGAGAAGTTGCGGATGTAGCGTTGGTCCATCGAGGATCGGAAGTTACAGTCTACAGTCTTCGGTCTACCGTCCGGCAGTCGCCGACTGCAGTTCTGGCTACGCGGAACTGCAGTTCCGCACTGCGAGAACTGAGCCGAGACTCGAGCCTGACCGCCGTTTCTAGCGAGCCTCGAGCGGCACGAATCGCTGCGGGTACTCCGGGCCGATGTAGTCGGCGCGCGGGCGGATCAGCCGGTTGTTCGCGTACTGCTCCAGGATGTGAGCAGTCCATCCCGACATCCGGCTGACGGCGAAGATCGGCGTGTAGAGGTCGATCGGGATGCCCAGCGTGTAGTACGTCGACGCCGAGTAGAAGTCCACGTTGGGGTTCAGTTTCTTCTCGCTCTTGACCAGCGCCTCGATCCGCTGCGAGATGTCGTACCACGCGGTGTGCCGGCCTTCTTCCCCAGCTCCCTGGACATCTGGCGCAGGTGCGTCGCGCGCGGATCCTCGGTCTTGTAGACGCGGTGGCCGAAGCCCGGGATCTTCTCCTTGCGCGCGAACTTGCCGCGCACGAACTCGTCGACGCGATCGCCGCTGGCGGTCTCGCCCAGCTCGAGCAGCATGCGCATCACCTCGGCGTTGGCGCCGCCGTGCAGCGGGCCCTTCAACGCGCCGATCGCGCCGACGACGGCCGAATAGATGTCGGTCAAGGTCGCCGCGGCGACGCGGCCGACGAAGGTCGAGGCGTTCAGCTCGTGGTCGGCGTGGAGAACCAGGGCAATGTCGAAGGCGCGTGTGGCCGTGGGATTCGGCCGCTCGCCGGTCAGCATGTAGAGAAAGTTCGCGGCGTGGCTGAGCGCCGGGTCGGGCGCGATCGGTCCGCCCCCCTTCTGCAGGCGTCCCCAGGTGGCCACGATCGAGCCGGTCTGCGCGGTCAGCCGCACCGCCTTGCGATACTGCGCCTGCGGCGCCGCGTCACTCGCCTCGGCATCGTAGTGCGCCAGCGCCGACGTCAGCGTGCGCAGCGCGTCCATGCCGTCCACCGGCGGCAGGCTCCGCATCAGGCGGATGATCGGCTCGGGAAGTGCGCGCGCGGCAGCGAGCTGGGACTGCAGGTCGCCCACCTCCGCCCGCGTCGGCAGCCGCCGGTGCCACAGGAGATAACAGACTTCCTCGAACGTCGCCGATTGCGCCAGGTCGTGGATGTCGTAGCCGCAATAGGCGAGCACGCCGCGCTCGCCGTCCAGGTAGCAAATCGCCGAGGACGTCGCGACGACGTCCTCGAGTCCACCCTTTGGTTTGTCGGCCGTGGTTGCCATGCGCCAATCATATGCAATCGAGCGCAGCCATAAGCGCGCCGTGTGCGTTCGATATCACCGCCGCATCCGCGGTTCGGCGGCGGATGCAATCACGTGTCTCGCCTTCCGGAAATGTAGCCGATACGCCGCCATACGTCAACCTGGCCGCGGCCCGCGTGGTCTCTTGGCTGCTGCTTTTCGCCACCATCGCGCGCTCGCCGCCCAGCAGCGCATCTTCACCAACCCCAAGCCGGAGACGCATTTCAAGGCGATGATGCCGGCCGCCGCGACCTTCTCGTCGTTCGGACGGGACGCCGCCGCACTGGAACGGGCTTTCGCCGTGGACCACGGCGGCAATCGCGGCGCCGAGCCGGTGGGCTACATCTTCTGGACCACGGACCTGGCCCCGGACGAGTTCGCGTATCACGGCTCCGATTTTCACATTCTCCGGTCGGGCTCGACACCAAGGGCATCATCACCGGCGCGGTCGTGGACTACTCCAGCTCGGTCGAGCCGTACGGGCCGCTACTTCTCGGTGGAGTCCGGCGGATGGGCGGCGCAGTTCAAGGGCAAGAGCGTCTTCGACCGTCTTCGTCGTTGGCGCCAATGCCGGACATCGACGCCATCTCGCCGCGCGTCGATCAGCATCAAGAGCGGCACGCGCGCCGTGCGGGACAGCAGCTACCGGGCCGCGGCCGGCGCGTTCCTCGAGACCCTCGAGCTGCGTCAACGCGGCCTGACCCGCGTGCCCTGACGGCGCGGTATGATCCGCGGCCCTGCGGCTCCGCACTCCCACCGTCGAGAGACCATCGCGACCATCATTGGCGCCGCGACGTCACGCGCATCGTGCAGACCGTGATCGAGGCGGAACGCTTCATCGAGCAGGTGGGCTTTGCCGCGTCGATGACCGACTCCCGGCGGCCGGGGCCGTCGCTCTACGTCGCGGTCTGCGGACGGCGGGACGCGGTGATGCCGCGCAACGTCCAGACCGATCCTGAGGCGTCGCTGACCTGGACCCTGAAGGACCAGGTGCTGCGGCGCGGCAAGGTCTACTACGCCAAGTTCGCGCGCGGCAAGACGCTGTTCGTCGCGCCGCGCATGGTGCCGTCGCTTTCACGCGATCTGGGGCCTGCGACGGGCCGAGGAGCCGGCCCGGCTGAGCGGCGCGGCGCAGGCCATCCTGCGCGTGCTGCGACGCGAGTGGGAGATGGCCACGTCCGATCTGCGCGACGAGTCGGGCGTCACGGATCGCAAGGTCTTCTCGCGCGCCATGGACGAGCTGCAGGCGGCGATGATCGTGGTGCCGAGCGAAGTGCTGTACCAGCCGAAGTTCACCTACATCTGGACGCTGGGCATCGGCCGGTTTCCCGACGCGCTCCGCCGGCGCGTCAAGCGGCAGGCGGCGGTGACCGAGATCGCTCGCTGCTTCCTCGCGGGTGCCGGCATGACGGTTCCCGGAGAGCTGGCGCGCGTCACCGGCTTGTCGCGGCCGGAAGCCGGGCTGGGCAATCGCGCCCTGGTGGCAGAGGGCTTCGCGCACGATGCCGTCGCCGGGCACCTATCACCTGAGTGAAGGCCTCATAATGGCCCCCGGAGACTGAACCACATGAGACACGCCGCACGCGACACGCATCGCCAGCCTGCTCGCCGTCCTGTCGACTGAGCGGCGCCGCCGGCCGGACCGGCCTCGCGCAGGAGCGTGACGCCGCTGGCCCCAGACGCGTGCGCCGCGCTGCAGGGGCTGAGCATTCCGGCATCGGCGATTGGCCTGCCTACCCAGGGCGCCGTGGTCCAGTCGGCGGCGGCCGTGGCCGCGGCAGCCGAGGGCAACCCGAACGGCGCCTACTGCAAGGTCACGGGCATCGTGAAGCCGCAGGAACGCCACGTCGCCGAACCTGGAGTTCGAGGTGAACCTGCCGATGGCGTGGAACCGCCGGGCCCTGCAGATGGGCGGCGGCGGCTACGACGGCACGCTGGTCACCGGCCTCACCGGGTTCACGCTGCAGCCCGCGAGCGTGGACAACCCGCTGAAGCAGGGCTTCGTGACGCTGGGCAGCGACGGCGGCCACAAGTCGGCGGCTGGCTTCGACGGCTCGTTCGCGGTGGATGACGAGGCGCTGCTGAATTTCGGCCAGCAATCGGTCAAGAAGACGCACGACGCCGCCATGGCGGTGATCAAGAAGGCCTATGGCCGCGCGCCCGAGCGCTTCTACTTCATCGGCGGCTCACAAGGCGGACACGAGGCGCTGGACGCCGCGGCGCGCTACCCCGACGACTACGACGGCGTGGTGGCGCACTACCCCGCCTACAACGTCACCCTGCTCCACCTCGGGTCGCTGAACGCCGGCCGGGCGATGTACGGCGACGGCGGCGCGGCCTGGATGAACCCGGCGAAGGTCAAGCTGCTGACCGATGCCGTGTATGCGAAGTGCGACAACCTGGACGGCGCCAAGGACCGGATCGTCGGCAACGTGAAGGCCTGCAACGCGGCCTTCGACGCGAAGAGCCTGCGCTGCGCCAGCGGCAAGGACGAGGGGGACGCGTGCCTGTCGGATGCGCAACTGGGCGCGGTGGCGAAGATCGCCTCGGACTACAAGCCGGGTTTCAGCGTCGGCGGCATGGACACCTTCCCGCGGTGGGCGCTGCTCGAGGGCGCGCTGTTCCGGGAGCGCTCGAATTTCGGCCAGATGCCGCAGCCGATGAACCCGCTGTCCGGCAAGGAGGCGCTGCTCTACACCGCCGGGGACCAGACCGCCAAGTTCATCATCACGCGCAACCCGAAGCTGGACACGATGCAGTTCGACCCGGCGCAGTGGCAGCCGCGCATCGCCGAAGCCGCGTCGATCATGGACGTGACCGAGGTGAGCCTGGAGAAGTTCCGGGCCAAGGGCGGGAAGATCATCCTCACGCATGGCACGGCGGACGACTTCATCACGCCGCACAACACCGAGCTGTACTACCAGCGCCAGGTGAAGCAGTTCGGCGAGGCCGGCGTGCGCGGCTTCATCCGGTTCTACATGATTCCCGGCTTCGGCCACGGCTTCGGCCCGTTCAACGCCAAGATCGACAGCCTGACGGCGCTGCGCAACTGGGTGGAGAAAGGGCCAGGCGCCGGCGGGGCTGACGGCGGTCGACGGCAACGCGAACGCCAACCGGTCGCGGCCGCTGTGCGAGTGGCCGAACTGGCCCAAGTTCACCGGCAGCGCCGGAAGCGAAGGCAGCGCGGCGAGCTTTACCTGCGTCACCCCATGAGGACATTGGGGTCGGGTGTGGAGACCCGACCCCAGTGTCCACTATCGTGGACTGCTGGACATCGCCTCCTGCCACGTGCTCCACCCCGATCCCATGCCGTAAGGCACGGGATGGAGCACGGATTCCACCGGGCCGATGAGGCCCTTCTCGATCCGGAAGACCTCGGCGATCTGCCAGGTCCACGGGATCGCCGGCCCCGACACCACCTTGCGGCCGTCGGCCAGCGTGCCGTTGCGGGCGTCGCCGGACCCGTTGTCGAAGAACGCAAAGGCAAACGCCAGGCCGCGCTCGGGGTCCACCATCACGAAGCGGCGATCGCGGATTCTCGTGACGTAGTGGAACACCCCGCTCTCGAACTGGGCCCGGCATCCCGACCTGGGTCCACCTCGACCCGCGGGCGCGCGGTAGCCCGGTATCGCTGCTGGATCGCCGGCGGTGACGGCGCCGTTCTCCAGGCGCGCGCACGAGTCGGCGATGGGATAGGCGCCCTTGCCGTCGTTGCGCTCGATGCCGGAGAAATACATGTTGGCGATCCGCACCAGCTCGGCGCGCGGCAGCCGCTCGGCCGGCGGCACCGGCTGGGACCAGACCGCGCGCGGCGCGCCAATCGTATCCAGGCTCTCGGCGGCCATCTGGTTGCGAATCACGAGCGTCTCGATCTCGCTGATGCGCTGCTGCGCGATCTTGAGGCGCACGACGAGAATCGTTGGCGTGTCGGCTTCGCGAATCGTTCCCATCAGGACCGCCTGGCCCTGCTCGACGTCGGCCAGCTTCAACGCATAGCCGCCGCGGCCGGTGACGGTGTGCCACAGCCCGTCCCCGAGCTCGAGCCGCTGGCCGTTCTCCGTGAAGACCGCCGTGGGCGTGGCGGGCAGGCGCGAGGGCGCGCGCGCGACCAGGGCGTCGACGTAGCGGTCCAGCATGCCTTCGAGGCACACCCGGTCGCAGGATGGCGTTGCCTGGGCGCCGGCCGTCGCCGGCGCGGCCAGCAGCAGCGCCAGCAGGAGGCCGCTACTTGCGGCGCGGCCCACGCTCGTCCCCTTCGGCGTAGTGCAACACCATCTCCATGGTGCCGTCGGCGGCGGTCGAGAACTCGACGATCGCGCCCGACCAGGAGAACCTGGCCGGCGTCAGCGCGAGCAGCTCCTCCTTGCCCTTGCCGTCGTAGTCGAGCCACAGCGTCGAGCCCGACTGCGTGACCGTCACGACGTACTTGGAGTCGCCGACGACATCGTAGACGCCGACGTAGCGCGCGAGCGTCGCCGCCGGCACGGTGACGGCCTGCGCCGCCTTGGTGACCGCGATGCGTTCGCGGCTCTTGCCGTGGTTCTCGCACACGGCTTCGAGCATTTCGGTGTCGGCCTGGAACTTCATCGGCATGGTGAAGCTGATCGGCTTCAGGTAGGCCTTGGGATCGACCATCGTCACCGCCACGTCGATGCGGCCGAACTGCGGGCGCGAATAGCGCTCGGTGATACGCAGCTGCTTCGGTGTGCGGATGGCCGTCGAAATCGAGCCACGAGCGCTCCGTATAGCCGTTGCTCTCGACCACCAGCACGTCGCCCTCCCATCGCCCCACCGAGTAGCCCATCCAGGTGGGATTCGGATCGGGCTCGAGGGCGCGGCCGTCCATCCAGATCTCGCGATGCTGGCCGTCCTCGAAGAGGAACGCCACCAGGGTCGGCGTCTGGACGATGCGGTTCATGCGGTAGCGGGTGGTCGGGTACGCCGGGCCCATCGGCAGGCACAGCGTCTCCATGCTGTCCTTGCCGAACTCCAGGCGCCGCTTCTGGTAGATGGCGTTGGCCCAGGGCGCGACGTCGCCGGGCTGTAGATCCGCCGTGATGTTGTTGTAGAGACGGTCACCGCCGTCGTTTTTCCACAGCCCCGAGAAGTCGGGCTTGCCGTCCGCCGTGCGCGGCGCGGGCGCCGCCAGGTTCGGCTTGCCGTCGGCCAGGCGGGGGATGCCCGGCGTCGGCAGCTTCAGCCACTGCGCCGCTGCACTGGTGGCGGTGGCCAGAACGACGGCACAGGCGAGAAGCCAGATGTGGCGCATGGGCGGCTCCGAGAATGCCGCCCATTATAGGGCCCGGCTACCTGCGGCTCGACACCTGCAGCGCCGCCGAGTCGGTGAACCAGATGGCGCCGCTGGCGCGCTCGACGCGAATCCGGGCCGAGTCCTCGCGTACCGTCTGGACCACGGCGTCGCCGATGACCTCGCGGCTGCCGAACCCCCGCCGGAACAGCGTCACCCGCTGGCCCGGGCGAACGCCATGGGCCTCGCCGCGATCGATCACCATCAACCGGCCGGGCGCGCCCATCATCTGGTCGGCCTCGCCGAACAGGATCCTGGCCGGATCGCGATACACCGGCACCCCCGGGGGGTCGGCGCGCGGCATCGGCTCCGGGATGAACGGCATCAGCAGATCGCCCTCGCGCATCTCGCCGCACGCGTGGATGACGACGGCGGTAATCCGAACGCCGCTGATCGACGACACCTGCACCACGCCGGCGGTGTGCTCGCCCCTGGACCGCACGCCGTCGAAGCTCAGGACGTCGAAATATCGGCGCGCGACCAGGTTCTGCCCGACCGAGAGCGGGAACGGCGTCTCGGGATCGATCGTCAGCTCGTCGCCCAGCCGGTAGAGGATCCGTTCGCCCTCACGGAGGTGCGCGCCGAGCCTGCCGGCCACCGTCGGCCACGGCTTCGGCTTCGCCGGGCCGCACACCGTCTCCAAATCGGGCGGCGGCACGGGCACCGGCTCGTACGGTGGTGGCGGAGGTGGCGGCGGGGGCGGGGGCGGTGGGGGTGCCGGAGCCGTGACGAGCACGGTCTCCGACAGCGAGGCGACCTTCAGCAACCCCGATATCCAGGTTTCGAGACCAGGCTGGATCACGAGATCGAGCGTCGAAGTCTCGAAGCCGTCCAATGACATCTTCAGCGTCACGGAACCCGCCGGAACCGCGGGCAGCTGGAACTGGCCCTTCTCGTCCGTGATCGTCGTGGCGACGACGCGGCCGGAGACGATCGCCTCGACCGTGGCGCCCGGCACGACGGCGTCCGATCCGTCCAGAACCTGACCGCGCACCCGGCCCGCGGCCTGCTGCGCGAGGCCGACAGTGGCGCCGCTCAGCAGCAGCAGCGCGGCCGTGATCAGCCCGAATCGCCGTGACAAACGCATCAACCCCCCGCAATTGGATTCGGGTTCGTCAGCGCAGGACTTTACGCAGAACGGCCGGGGTGCACACCAGTGCGCACCCTCGCCACGGCTACTCTTCTTCGGTGACGGGATCCAGCGACACGCTTTCACCGGCGTACTGCTGGATGATCGACAGCAGGCCGGTGTACAGGAACCCCACCTGGAAGAGCACCAGGAACGGCACGGTGCCGTAGATGCCGTTGGCCAGCGCGTAGAACACGGTGGCGGTGAAATACAAGCCGAGGGCCAGCTCGATGATCGGCTGGACCACGAAGTTCTGGCGGTACTTCTTGCCGATCCACTCGTCGCCCTGGCCTTCGATGCGGTACTTCGGCGTGCGCGCGAACTCGCTCTCGCGGTTGAAGATGGCCTCGAACACCGCCTTGGTGTTGTTGACCGCCAGGCCGATGCCGATCGACATCAGGAACGGCAGGTACTTGAGCCGCGTCATCCAGTCCTTGTGCAGCTCCCGCTGGCACACCATGTAGAAATTGGCCACCGACGCCGTCGCCGCGAAGAACAGCGGCACGTCGATGAGCAGCATCTCGTACCAGCCCATGTTGTAGCGGATGACCATCGACGGGGCCATCAGCACCGACAGCACGCACATCAGCGGGTAGTTGAAGTTGGCCGTCAGGTGGAAGAAGGCCTCGGCCTTGACGCTGGTGGGCAGGTTCGAACGCAGGATCGCGGGCAGCACTTTGCGGCAGGTCTGGATCGAGCCCTTGGCCCAGCGGTGCTGCTGCGACTTGAACGAGTTCATCTCGACCGGCAGCTCGGCCGGCGACACCAGGTGCGGCAGGAACACGAACTTCCAGCCGCGCGATTGGGCGCGGTAGCTGAGGTCGAGGTCCTCGGTCAGCGTGTCGTGCTGCCAGCCGCCGGCATCGATGATGGCGGTGCGGCGCCAGATCCCGGCGGTGCCGTTGAAGTTGAAGAACAGGCCGGCGCGGTTGCGGCCGCCGTGCTCCAGCACGAAGTGCGCGTCGAGCAGGATCGACTGGATCTTGGTCAGCAGCGAGTAATCGGCGTTGATGTGGCCCCAGCGCGCCTGCACCATCGCGATCTTGGGATCGACGAAGAACGGCACCGTGCGCTGCAGGAAGTCGGCGCTCGGGATGAAGTCGGCGTCGAAGATGGCGATGTACTCACCCTTGGCCACCTGCATGCCCGCTTCGAGCGCGCCGGCCTTGTAGCCGGTGCGGTCGGTGCGGTGCAGATAGGTGATGTCGACGCCCTTGGCGGCATTGCGCCGGACCGCCTGCTCGGCCACCGCGCGGGTTTCGTCGGTGGAGTCGTCGAGCACCTGGATCTCGAGCAGCTCCCGCGGGTAGTCCATCTGGCACACCGCGTCGATCAGCCGGTCGGCCACGTACATCTCGTTGTAGATCGGCAGCTGCACCGTGACGATCGGGAGGGCGTGCATCGGCCCGGCCGGCACCGGCTGCTGATCCTTGTTCTTCATGTACAGGTAGACCAGGTAGTACCGGTGCCAGCCGTACACGGCGAGAATAACCAGGACGAAGAAATAGGTGGCGAGCGTGAGCGTTTCGGATGGCGTCATGAGGCGCGCGCGGGAGTACGGAACACGATCAATGATTATATGGGCGTGATCGCTAAAGTCAACGAGAACAGGCCATTTACGGCCGATAATCGACTGCTCGCGCTGGCATGACACGTCACGATCTCGAAGCCCTGCTCGAGGCGGTGCGCGCCGGGCGCACGCCCGTGGTGGACGCGCTCGAGCGCGTTCACAGCTCGATGCGGGAGGCGCCGTTCGAGGACCTGGGCTTCGCCCGCCTGGACACCCATCGCGCCGTGCGGCAGGGCTTCCCGGAGGTCGTGCTGGGTACGGGCAAGACGCCGGCGCAGATCGCCGCGATCGCCGAGCGCATCGTGGCGCGCGGCGAGTCGCTGCTGGTGACACGCGCGACCGTCGAGGCGCAAACCGCCGTGCTGGCCAAGGTACCGGCGGCTAGCTACAACGAGGTGGCGCGCACGCTCACCCTGCGCCAGCAGGACGTCGAGCCGGGACGGGGCACGGTGCTGATCGTGTGCGCCGGCACCTCGGACCTGCCGGTAGCCGAGGAGGCCGTGGTCACGGCCGACCTGATGGGCAACGTGGTCGATCGGCTTGTACGACGTCGGCGTCGCCGGCATTCACCGGCTGCTGCACGAGCGGGCGCGGCTCGACGCAGCGCGCGTGATCATCGTCGTCGCCGGGATGGAGGGGGCGCTGCCGAGCGTCGTCGCGGGCCTGGTGCGCGCCCCGGTGGTGGCCGTGCCGACGAGCGTCGGCTACGGCGCCAGCTTCGGCGGCGTGGCGGCGCTGCTGGGGATGCTGAACAGCTGCGCCAACGGTGTGTCGGTGGTGAACATCGACAACGGCTTCGGCGCCGCCTGCGTTGCCTCGGCCATCACGCACAGCTGACCAGGCCATGGGTCTCAACCGTTCAGGTCTCGCGCTGGTCAGCTGTACCGAGCACCGAACCGACGTCCCGGGCCGCACGACGGCCGACGCCTGAACCATGAACGCCGGCACCCTGCGCGCGCTCGAGTTCGATCGCATCGTGACGATCGTGGCCGACCTGGCGGTGACGCCGATGGGCCGCGCCGAAATCGAGTCGCTGGCGCCGATCACCGGCCCGACGCGCGTGGCGGCTGCGTTGGGCGCGACCTCGGAGGGAGTCCGGTTCCTGCTGGTGCACCCGGGGTTCCCGCTGCGCGCACCGGCGGAACTCGAGGCCGCGCTCGAGGGGCTGGCCACCGAGGGCCGCGCGCTCGAGCCGCTGCGGCTGCTGGGCCTGGCGGATTTCCTCGAGTCGATCGAGCAGTCGCGCAAATCGGTCGCGCAGGCGGGGACGACACTGCCCTTTCTGATGCGGCTGGTGGGCGGCGTCGCCTCGTTCCGGGACGAGATCGCGGACGTGCGCCGCAAGATCGAGCCGGGCGGCGAGGTGGCCGACAATGCCAGTCCGGCGCTGGCCAGCATCCGCGACCGGCTGCGCAAGCAGCGCGGCCGGCTGCGGTCCACCCTCGAGTCGTTCCTGCGCGAGCGCGAGACGTCGAAGTACCTGCAGGAGCAGGTGGTCACCGATCGCAACGGGCGCTACGTCCTGGTGGTGCGATCGGAGCATCGCGGCGCCATCCCAGGCATCGTCCACGGCGCCTCGGCGAGCGGCGCCAGCCTGTTCCTGGAGCCGCTGGGCACGGTGGACATCAACAACGAGATCGTCGAGCTGGAGGAGCGCGAGGCCGAAGAGGTCCGCCGCATCCTGCTGGCGCTCACCGACGCATTCCGCGCCAGGCCGGACGACCTCGAGCGCACGATCGGCGTCGCCACGCAGCTGGACGTCGTGCAGGCCAAGGCGCGCTTCTCACAGATGACGGCGGGGGTGGAGCCGAGCCTCAGCACCGATGGCGCGCTGGAGCTGGTGGGCGCCAGGCATCCGCTGCTCCTGCTGCGAGGGCGGGAGGACGGCGACACCCGACCCCAAAGGGGTCCCGATTACGAAGCTGTGATTCCGGTGGACGTGATGCTCACGCCGCCGACGCGCGTGCTGATCATCGCGGGGCCGAATACGGGCGGAAAAACGGTGGCACTGAAGACGGCCGGCCTCTTCGCCGCGATGGCGCAGGCGGGCCTGCACGTGCCGGCCGAGAAGGGATCGAAGCTGCCGGTCTTCCGCGCCATCTTCGCCGACATCGGCGACGAGCAGTCGATCGCGGCCAGCTTGTCCACCTTCTCGGGCCACATCACCAACCTGGTGGCGATGGACCGCAACCTCGAGCTGCCCGCGCTGGTGCTGCTGGACGAAGTCGGCGCCGGCACCGACCCGGTAGAAGGCGGCGCGCTCGGCACCGCCGTGATCGATCACTTTCGCAAGCGCGGCGCGCACGTGGTGGCGACCACGCACTACGACGCGCTGAAGACCTACGCCGCGACCACCGAGGGCGTGACCAGCGCCGCGTTCGGCTTCGACCCGGCGACGTTCGCCCCCACCTACGCGCTGACCTACGGCTCGCCCGGCCGCAGCCTGGCGATCGAGATCGCCGCACGGCTGGGGATGGCGCCGGGCATCATCACCGCGGCGCGGGGCAACGTGACCGACCGCGAGGCGCAGCTCGCGGCGCACCTCGAGCGGGTGGATTCGGAGCTGCGGGCGCTGGAGCAGGAGCGGAAGAGCCTCGGCCAGCTGCGGCTCGAGCTGGCGGAGGGCGAACGGCGCCTGCGCGGACAGCAAGCGTCGCTGCGCGAGAAGGAGGACGCGTTCAAGCGCCGCGTCGCGGCGAAGGTAGACGAGCAGCTGCGTGACGCGCGGCGCGAGATCGACGCCGTGATCGACGGCCTGAAGGCGCGCGCGACCGTGCTGCGCGAAAAGGGCGAGCGCCGGGGCACGGCCGCGCTCAGCACCGGCGAGGTCGGCATGGCGCGCGTCGACGCCACCGCGGCATTGGACGCGCTGGGCGCGCGGCTCAAGGCCGGCGGCGAGCCGCGGCGTGGCGTCAAGTCCTGCCGGCGCGCCGGAGCCGCTGCCGGATCTCGAGCCTGGTGTGCGCGTGTCGGTGAGCCCGCTGGGCGTCGAGGGCACGGTGCTCGAGATCCACGGCAAGCACGCGGAAGTGGATGTCCGCGGCAAGCGCCTGCGCGCGGCGCTGGCAGACCTGCGGGTGATCGGCAAGGCGGCGGCGCCGCGTGCCAGCGTCAGCGTCGATTTACAGCCGCGAACGGGCTCGCTGACCGAGCTGAACGTCGTGGGCTGTACAGTGGAAGAAGCCTTGGCCCGAACCGGCCGCTTCCTGGACGAGACCATGCTCACGGACATGCGCGAGGTGCGCGTCATCCACGGGCACGGCACCGGCCAGCTGCGGCGCGCGCTCGCCGAGTTCTTCAAGGATCACCCGCTGGTCGCGCGCTTCGAGCACCCGAGGCTCGAACAGGGCGGCGGCGGCGTCACCGTGGTGGAACTCAAGGACTAGCGAGGCTTCGCCCTTCACGTGGCCCTTTTCCCGCAGCGCTTTGTCGACGACCTGAAGCAGCAGGCCGACATCGTGACCGTGATCCAGGACTACGTGTCGCTGCGGAAGACGGGCGCGACCTACAAGGGCCTGTGCCCGTTCCACGGCGAGAAGACGCCGTCCTTTCACGTCAACCGCGACAAGGGCTTCTTCCACTGCTTTGGCTGTGGCGTCGGCGGCGACGTGTTCAAGTTCCTGGAGCTGCACGAGAAGATAAGCTTCCCGGAAGCGGTGAAGCAGCTGGCGCAGCGCTTCGGCATGTCGCTGCCCGAGCTGGAACAGAACGACGAGCAGCGTGCCGGCGCCCAGGAGCGCGAGACCCTCCTGAAGATCCACGAAGTGGCGGCCGCGTGGTTCAGTGCCCAGCTCGCCTCGCCGGCCGCCGCCCGGGTGCGAGCGCTTGTGGCTAATCGCGGCGTGTCGGACGAGACTGGAACGGCGATTGGCCTGGGGTGGGCGCCGTCACAGCGCGAGGGCCTGAAGACTGCGTTGCTCGGCCAGGGCTTCTCGCTGCCGATGCTCCTGCGGGCGGGGCTGCTGGTGCAGCGCGATGACGGATCCGTAATCGACCGCTTCCGTAACCGGCTGATGATCCCGATCTGCCGCGACACCGGCGCCGTCATCGCCTTCGGCGGCCGGGCGCTCGAAGCCGACCAGCAGCCGAAGTACCTGAACTCGCCGGAAACGCCCATCTACTCGAAAGGCCGGACGCTCTATGGCCTGAACCTGTCGAAGGCGGCGATCAGACAGGGTGGATTCGCGGTGCTGGTCGAGGGCTACTTCGACTTCGCCCAGGTGTTCCAGGCCGGCGTCCAGCCCGTGGTGGCGTCGTGCGGCACCGCGCTGACGCCCCAGCAGGCTCAACAACTCCGGCGGTTCACGGGCAAGGTGGTGCTCAGCTTCGACCCGGACGCGGCGGGCCAGGCCGCCGCCACCAAATCATGCGAAATGCTGGTGGCTGAAGGGTTTGAGGTCAATGTCGCGACCCTGCCGGCGGGCGACGACCCGGATACTTTCGTGCGAAAACACGGGCGCGACGCCTACGGTGAACGATTGCGGCGGTCGCAGCCGTATTTAGAGTACATGCTCGACCGGACCGCGGCCGGATTCAACCTGCGGGCAAGCGACGGACGTGCCGGCTTCGTCGATGCCGCCCTGCCCATCCTGGACCGTATCCCGGACCGGACCCGTCAGGAGCTATTCGTGAAGGAAGTCGCGGCCAGGGCGGGTGTATCGGAAGACGCCATCTGGCCACGGGCGAAGAAAGCAGTCACGTCGCACGCCCAGAGCCCCAGCAACAGCCAGCTGGCGAGCCTGAGTCAGGTCACAAAGGCGGAAAAAGGCCTCATTTGGCTGCTCGTGCACGAGCCGGGCCAGGCGCTGGAGGCCCTGGGCACGCTTGAGCCGGCCGACCTCGAGGGTCTGGCGTCTAGCTCTGTACTGGATCTGGCGCGCAAACTGAATAATGATAAGAGGTTCTCACCGTCAGTTTTGCTCGAGCGCCTGTCGATGGCGGATGCCCAGATCGTGACCGGCATCGCCAGCGAGAGCGAAGCTCATGTGCACGATGCGGCGGAGTGCGCGCGAATCATCAGGCGGCGCCGGTGGGAGCGTGAACGATCGGTGGTTCAACGAGACATCGACCGGCTGCAGCAGCAGCCGAACGGGAGCACCTCGGCGGAGATCGAGACCCTCCTGATGCGGAAGATGGACCTCATTCGCATGATTGAGGACCTGAATTGAGCGGAGCCGGAGCGCGGAGGAATACCTTGTCCATTGAAGAGAGATACGACGAAGTCAGGCAGCTGATCCAGGTCGGCAAGGAGAAGGGGTATCTCCTCTACGACGAGGTCAACGAGATGCTCCCCTCCGAAATCACGTCATCGGAGGACCTCGACGATCTCTTCAACGCGTTCGGCAGCGCCGGGATCGAGGTAGTGGATTCCGACAAGGCCTACCGCGGTGACAAGGACTTCGATCGGGACGGCTCCGGCGACGAGCCCGAGCTGGACCTGACGCCGGGCGCCCTCGACAAGACCAACGATCCCGTCCGCATGTACCTGCGCGAGATGGGCACGGTGCCGCTGCTGACGCGCGAGGGCGAGGTGGCGATCGCCAAGCGCATCGAGCGCGGCAAGCTGGCCGTGATCAAGTCGATCTCGCGCACGCCGACCATCGCCAAGCGCATCCTCACCACCGGCGACCAGCTGCGCGCCGGGGAGCGGACCATCCGCGAGCTGGTGACCTTCAGCGACGAGGAAATCACCGACGAGGTGATCCAGGAGCGCGTCGAGGAGGTGCTCGAGCAGATCGAAGCCGTGCGCAAGGCGCGCGCCGGCTACACCAAGCTGGCCGAAAAGCTGACCGAGGTCCCGAAGAAGGACAAGAAGAAGTACCGCCGGGCCCGCGTGCGCTCGCTGCGGGCGCGAATCGACGTGTCGCGGCGGATCCGCGCGATCGAGTTCACCGAGACGATCAAGCGCCGGCTGATCGAAGAGGTGAAGGACGCGGTGGACGCGGTATCGCGGGTCCAGCGCGAGCTCGACGCGATCGACCGGGTGCTGAACCCGAAGGTCAAGGCCAAGGCGCCCGCGCCTCAAGGAGGAAGAGAAGAAGAACCTCCTCAAGAAGCAGAGGGACGTGCGGTCGAACGTCAAGCAGATGATCGACGACCTCGAGGAGACGCCGGAGCGGCTGCGGCGCACGATCGAGGTGATCCAGCGCGGCGAAGCCCAGGCCGAGCAGGCCAAGAAGGAGCTGGTCGAGGCCAACCTCCGCCTGGTGGTGTCGATCGCGAAGAAGTACACCAACCGCGGCCTGCAGTTCCTCGACCTGATCCAGGAAGGCAACATCGGCCTGATGAAGGCGGTGGACAAGTTCGAGTACCGCCGCGGCTACAAGTTCTCGACCTACGCCACCTGGTGGATCCGCCAGGCGATCACCCGCGCGATCGCCGACCAGGCGCGCACCATCCGCATCCCGGTGCACATGATCGAGACGATCAACAAGCTGATTCGCACCTCGCGCGCGCTGGTGCAGGAGCTGGGCCGCGAGCCGACCTCGGAAGAGATCGCCAAGCGGATGGACATCCCGGTGGCCAAGGTCCGCAAGGTGCTGAAGATCGCGCAGGAGCCGATCTCCCTCGAGACGCCGATCGGCGAAGAGGAAGATTCGCATCTTGGCGACTTCATCGAGGACCGCAACATCGTGTCGCCGGCCGAGGCGGTCATCAACCTGAACCTCAAGGAGCAGACCGAGGCGGTGCTGCGCACGCTGACGCCGCGCGAGGAAAAGGTGATCAAGATGCGGTTCGGCGTCGGCGACGGCAGCGAGCACACGCTGGAAGAGGTGGGGCAGAACTTCGCCGTCACCCGCGAGCGCATCCGTCAGATCGAGGCCAAGGCCCTGCGCAAGCTGCGCCATCCATCGCGCAGCCGCAAGCTGAAGGCGTTCCTGGAAGGACGTACGTAAGCTGCACAGGCCTGGGCCCGTAGCTCAGCGGTTAGAGCGGCCGGCTCATAATCGGTTGGTCCCAGGTTCGAATCCTGGCGGGCCCACCAACCCAGGCCGCGCGGCGTAGACAAGGAGTCAATGTCTCCAGAGCTCCAAGGACTGATTCAGCTTCAGCAGCTCGACGCCACCGTCGCCGAGGCCCGCGGGAAGATCGCCGCCCACCCCCAGCGCATCGCCGAAGCCGACGCACGGCTGGAGGAGGCCGAGCAGATGGTGGCGCGAAGCCACCGAACACCTCAAAGCCAGCCAGGAACAGCGGCGCGTCGTCGAGAAGGACGCAGCCGTCTACCAGGGCCGGCTGGCCAAGTTCAAGGAACAACTGTCGGCCGTCAAGACCAATCGCGAATACCAGGCGATGCAGCACGAAATCGAGACCGCGCAGAAGGACCTGGGCGCGGCCGAGGAAAAGGTGCTCGAGCGGATGCTCGAAGGCGACGAGCTGGCGGCGCAGGTCAAGAAGGCCGAGACCGAACGCGCGGCGACGAAGAAGGCGATCGAGGCCGAGAAGGCGCAGATGGCCGAGGATCTGACCGCCGTGGAACGCGCGCTGGCCGAGGCCTCGGCGGCGCGCGACGCGCTGGTGGCGACGATGGCCGCGCCCACGCTGGCCCTGTTCGAGCAGGTGTCACGGGCGCGCAAGGGCGTGGCCATCTGCCAGGCGACGCGCGACGGCTTGTGCTCGCAGTGCCAGGTCAGGCTGCGCCCGATGGTGTTCCAGCAGGTGCGCGCCAACGACACCATCGTGCAATGCGACAGCTGCCGGCGGATCCTGTACTACGTGCCGCCGCCGCCGCTCGCGACGCCCCCCGTCACGCACGCCCCGTAGGCCGGGCGGCCGGCTCAGCGCGCCGGCTGATGCAGCTGAATCAGGTTGCCGCAGGTGTCGGCGAACACGGCGAGGATCACCGGCCCGGCCGGCGTCGGCTGCTGGGTAAAAGCCACGCCCTGCGCGGTCAGGCGGGCGAACTCGGCCGCGATGTCGCCGACCTCGAAGGAGGTCATCGGAATCCCCTGCGCGAACATCGCCTCCTGAAACGCCTTGCCGGCCGGATTGGCGTTCGGTTCGAGCGCCAGCTCCAGATCGTCAGGTTCCTCGGGTGACGTGACCGTGATCCAGCGGTACTCGCCCACCGGGATGTCGTGCTTCCGCTTGAAGCCCAGAACCTCGGTGTAGAACCGGAGCGCCCGGTCCTGGTCGTTCACCATGATGCTCGTCAGCTTGATCCGCATTGATCCCTCCGCAATCGATCCCACGCTGAAGTGTGACGGAATCGCGCGGTGAGGGCTTCTCGAAAACTGCGATGTATTGGTCTTGGTCCTTGGTCCTTGGTTCGTCTCTGTTTAGCGGGTCAGTGTAGCGGAGCTGACTGAAAGGCGTCGAGGACGACGGGCTTCCGCGCCTGTAGGAGGCGCGTCAGGGTCTCGGTGCGTGTCGAGGCCGCGCTGCTGCGCCGTGCGCAGGAGAGACGCGAGGACCTGTTGGGTGTGTGCGCCGCGCGGGTGCGATTGCCTCCGCCACACATCTTGCGCGTGACGACGGCGGGCCGGAGGGCGTGCTCGGCGCGCCAGTTGGTGGCGTCGAGCGTCGGATCGAAGAGGAAGCTGAAGACGGCCGTCGTATTCGGCGGTGAGATGCATCGCGAAGCGCCGCGCGTCGGCCAGGCGGCTCGGCCGACGCGCGAGCAAATGACCGAGGCGATTGACGTAGGCCCCTCGGGCGACGGCGAGACCGTGATCCGAGACGATGCCCTCCGTGACAGCGATCACGCGTGGCCAGCGCGGCGCGCAAGAGCGCGTCGACCTGGGGGCAAACCGATGATGAGGATGATCCAGCATCATCGTGCGACAGCGACGGAGCAGATGCGCCAGACACGTCTGATGCGCCGCGTGGGTAAATTGGCGGTACGGTGCCCAGCCATCACGCTGCAGGACGCCGGCATAATCCGCGCCGAGCATCCGCGCCGCTTGCGCGAAGCCGCGCCCGTCTTCGATCGCATAGGTCGTGGTGTCCGGCGTGGCAAAGACCCAGAGCCAGTACGGGTGGCCGCCGACCTTCCAGCCCGTTTCATCCGGCGTGACGGCGGGACTCGCCGCGCACCTGCGCGCACAAGGCCTCGTAGGTCGGCTGGGCCTGGCGCGCCGCGCGATGCACCGCGTGGACCAGCCCTCCGCGCGTCACGGTCAGCCCGAAGCGCTCGTGGAGCAGCGTCGCGATGCGGCCGAACGAGAGCCCGCATTGTTTATTCAGGATCACCGCGAGCGCGACGGCCTGCGGGCCGAGCTGCACGGCGGCGGCGCCGAGCGCATCGGAGGTTTGCTGCGGATGCCGCCCCTGCACCCGCCGGTGACAGTGTCGGCACTGGCCGATCGCGACACGAAATTCGTGCACCACGGGACGCTGCACCGGCAGGTCTTCTTGGTATTGCGAGACGATGCGGCTGCCGCCGCACGGGCCCGCCGCAGTCCGGACACTGCGCGGGCAGTGGCGCCTCATGCGTGGCATCGATCCGCGCGGCCGCGGGCCGATGCGCCTTCCGGCCATAGGCGGCGCCCGCTTTGCGTCCCGGCCGCTCGGGGTGCGCTTTCGGCAGCCCACGCGAGAACGGCGCCGCTTGTCGATTCGCGCGGCGACGCGCCATCTCGAGTTCCTCTCGCAGCCGCTCGTTTTCGCGGCGCAGCCGATTGCGTTCGTTCTCCGACCGCACCAGATCCTCGCGGAGTCGTTCGATCTCGCGTGCTTGATCGTCGATGATCTGCCGGGGGTCACGCGGCGGCGGCGAGTCCTTCGGGCGCCGAGGCACGCGCCAGTTATGCCAGATCCACGCGCGAAGTACAAGAAGTAAATGCGGATCGCGAGCGCTGACCCGCTAAACAGATACCTTGGTTCTTGGTCCGTCCGACCGACTACTAAGAACCAGGCATTAGGTCCCAAGGACCTTCTCTATGAAGGCAGGCGGCCCATCAGGCTGAGGCAGCCCGGGCTGAGGTCAGCCGACGACCGGACGCGCCGCCGGAACGCGGACGGGCTTCGCCGACCCGCCGGGTGAAGAGCGCGCTGAAGCTTCCCGAGGCTCGAAAAGCCGACCTCCATGCAGACGTCGGTCACGGAATGCTGCCCCGCCGCCAGCAGGCGCTTGGCTGCGTCCAGCCGCGCGTCGATGCGGTATTGATGCGGCGTGACGCCGAACACGGCCTCGAACTGCCGGATGAAGTGAAACGGCGAGATCTGCACCTCGCGCGCGAGCTCCTCGATCGACAGCGACGGCCCGCGCAGATCGCACAGCAGGTCGCGAGCCCGGCACAGGCGCCGGAAGCCTTCGTGTCTCAGCAGCATCGCACGTTCAGGCTTCCAGCGCCGCGCCTCACGACCGGTTCAGTTCGTCCGGTTGGTCGACAGCGTGCCGATCTCGATCAGCCCGATCTTGTTGACGCCGCTGTTGGCGGTGACGATGTTGCCCTGCGCCGTCGACTCGAAGTGGCGCAGCACGCCGCCG
The DNA here is from genome assembly GCA_963713655.1 of uncultured Acidobacteriota bacterium. Lineage (GTDB taxonomy): Bacteria > Acidobacteriota > Vicinamibacteria > Vicinamibacterales > UBA2999 > CAWEBF01. Next base: position 148,486 of record CAVQMT010000015.1, on the reverse strand, counting down.
CCCGACGGAATCGCGAAGGTCTGGAACTTCTCCGTCTTCGGGTCGAACCGCACCATCGTGTTGGGCCGCACTCCCGACTCGCTGTACCAGATCACGTTGCCGATCTGGGTGATGGCGTAGGGCTCCGAGTCCTTGCCGCCGGGTGAGGGCCATTCCTTGACCTGTCCAGTCTTGGGATCGAAGCGCCCCAGCGTGCCGCGCGGGAAGTCGGTGTACCAGATCATGTCGTCCGACGTAATCGTCAGGCGGCGCGGACGCGCGTCGGCGTTCGGCAGCGTGTACTCCTTGATCTCCATCGTCTTCGGATCGACGCTGCCGATGCGGTTGCCGCGGAAGTCCACGTACCACGGCACGCCCTGCGAATTGAGACGGATGCCGTAGGGGTAGGTGTTGTCGCTTGGCGTCTTCTTGATCAACATGTCGCCGCTGGCGGTGTTGATCCGGCCGACGTGCCCCGACTGCAGCGTGAAGAACATGCTCGCCGCTGCGCTTGTCCAGAATCGGCGTGTGCGGGCCGCGGGCGCCCGGCTCCCTGATCGGATACTCGTCGCACCTGACCGGTGCGTGGGTCCAGCTTGCCGATGACGCCCTTCTGGATGCCGGTGTACCAGATGTTGCCCTGCGCGTCCTCGGCGAGCCCGTGCGGCTGGCTCTTGGCGGGCAGGTCGAACTCGCGGATCTGGCCGGTCCGCGGATCGAGGCGTCCGAGCTTGTCGGCGAACTGGCCGGTCCACCAGATCGACCCGTCGGCCGCGGCGTGCGAGTCGTGCGGCCGCGACCCGAGCGTCGGCGCCATCCACTCCTTGATGTCGACGGTGGCGGGGCCCGAGAGCAGCACCGCGCCCGGGAGCGTCCTTGATCGGGTAGTGCGCGGCCAGATAGGACGAGATGGTCTCGAGCTCCGGCGCCGGCAGCTTCACCATGGTGGCGATGCGGTCCTGCCAGCCGTCCTTGGTGTAGCCCCACGAGCCGGCGATCAGGTTGAGACCATGGCAGCGCGTGCAGGCGGCCTGCACCTGCTCGCGGCCGGCGCCTTCCGCCAGCTGCACCGGCGGCGGCCCGCCCTGCCGGCGCCCGGAGCGCCCGCCCTGCCGGCCCGCGGGGGCCTGCTGCATGGTGGGAGAAGAGAACGCGAGGCCAAGGAATACCGCCAACGCCAGGCAGAAAAACGCTCGCTGTCTCATACCGCCTCCAGCTCGAGTTCGGTTCGCGTGTACGTTGGATATTACGCCTGCGGTGCCCGAAAACTTGACCTTTCGAAACTAGGTCAAGTTTTCCCGCCCCGCGAAGCGGGGCCAGAAGACGACTGCCCTAGCGAGGCGAAGCCTCGCTAGCAACGATTACGGCAGCCAGCCGCCCCGCCTGCGCCCCCTCCGCGCGAAACGACGTCAGCACCGCCGGGTGCATCGCCGTGCACAGCCCGCATATGTGGATCCGGGCTTCCTCGACGCCGGCCAGGATGAGCTGATCGCGATTGGCGGCGGCCAGGTCCAGACGCAGCCGGGGCCGCTCGCGCGAGCCTCGCGGCGGCGCCGGCGCCAGGAACCAGCGATCGATGAGATACCGCTCGTGGCCGGCGGCCGCGAACGCGTCCACCAGCTCGGTGCCGACCTCGTAGCAGCAGCTGCCGATGCAGGGGCCGATCGCGACCATCAGGTCGGCCGGGCGCGCGCCGTGCTCGCGAGCCAGCGCGTCCACGGCGGCAACCGCCGCGCCCGCCGCTGTGCCCCGCCAGCCGGCATGCACCGCCGCGACGGCGCCCGTCACCGGATCCGCCATCAGCAGCGGCACGCAGTCCGCCGCGCGCACAGCCACGGCCGTGGCCGGATCGCGCGACACCAGCACGTCGGCCTCCGGCCACGGCAGGCGCCAGCCCGCGCCCGGGCGAACCACCGCGACGGCCTTGCCGTGCACCTGGGCCACCTGGGCGACGGCCGCCGCGCCGACGGTGGCCGCCAGTTCCGCCGCGCCCTCCGTGGGTGACAACTTGAGATGACGGCTGGTGAACGCGTGCCGCGCCACGTCCTCCAGCGGCCGGCACCGCAGGACGCGGGCCCCACGGCGCGTCAGACCAGTAGAAGCTGTCGGGAACGGCCGGAAGGGTCATATAACAGCTAGGATCGACAACGCCCATGGACATTATAGGAAGCGGCCTCGACGCCATCGAGATCGGGCGCGTGGCGGACGCGCTGGCCCGCTACGGCGACCGGTTCGTCCGGCGCCTCTTCACCGCGGGCGAGCAGGCCTACTGCCGGGGCAAGCGCGATGCGGCGTCGTCCTTCGCCGCCCGGTTCGCGGCCAAGGAAGCGGCGATGAAGGCGCTCGGCACCGGCTACTCGCGCGGCGTGCACTGGGTGGGCATCGAGGTGGTGCGCCGGCACGGGCCGCCGCAGCTCCACTTCCACGAGCGGCGCGGCGCGGCGCTTCGCCGCCATGGGCGCCACGCGCTCGCTGCTGACGCTCACCCACTCCCGCGACCTGGCCATCGCGCACGTGCTGCTGTTCCGGGACTGACCGCCGTCGCGACGCCGCGGTTGTCAGCCCGGGAGCGCCGGCGGCCGGCGTTGTCGGCCGCCCCGCCGCAAGCCGGGCGGCGTCAGTGCCTTGCGCGATCGCCGACGCCGCGGCGCGGTTGGCTGCACCCTTGCGCTCTCCCCGGGCAGGCGACACGCCGAGGAGGACGCGCATGATTGTCAGCATCATTCCCCACGATGGGGGCGGACCGCAGGGCAAGCTGGCGGACGCCGAGCTGCACTTCACCGAGGGCCCGCTGGAGGGGCTGAAGCTGATCGGCTTCACGGTGTGGGAAGGCCGCGCCCCGTCGAAACTCAACGTCACCTTTCCGGCGCGCCAGGTACTCGGTGAACGGCGAGCGCCGCTCCTTCTCGCTGCTGCGGGCCCTGTCGGAGCCGTCGGCCATCGAGCGGCTGCGCCAGGTGATCCTCGACGCCTACGCCGAGCACCAGCGGATGGCCGTCGCCAGTTGAAGGGATCCGGCTATCATCGCGTCGCACATCGAGCCCCACCACGCACAGAACGCGCGGTCGGGGCCACCGGGAGGAGCGCGCGATGACACAGTTGACAAGCCGCCGGCGAGCGATGGCCGTGGTGACGATCGCAGCGATCGCCCTCGGCGTGGGCGCGACGATGACCTGGGGACAGGCGGATCGCTGGTATCCCTCCCGCTGGGGCGCCGACGATCAGCGCGGCGCCGCCAACCGGATCACCCCGGCCAAGGTGATGCAGGCGAAAGACCTGATCCGGCAGGGCCGCATCTATCAGTTGGGGCGCGTCTACGAGGCCGGCATGCCGCTGCCGGCCACCCGGCACTACAGCCTGCACATCCCGCAGGCCTACGTCACGGCCGGGACCAATCAAGGCATCTACCACGACGAGGTGGTCAGCGCCGAGATCGGGCAGGTGGGCACGCAGTTCGACGGGCTCGGCCACTTCGGCATCGGCGAGCTGTTCTACAACGGCAACCGCCGTGCCGACTTCGCCACGCCCGGCGGCCTGACCAAACTCGGGATCGAGAACGTGGGGCCGATCTTCACCCGCGGCGTGCTGATCGACGTGGCCGGCCTGAAAGGCGTGCCGCAGCTGGCCGGCGGCTACGAGATCACGGTCGCCGATCTCAAGGCCGCGCTCACGCGCCAGAAGGTCCAGATCACCCCGGGTGACGTGGTGCTGATCCACACCGGGTGGGGCGCCCTGTGGATGAAGGACAACACCAAGTACCTGGCAACCGCGCCCGGCATCGGCCTCGCCGCTGGGCAGTTCCTGGCCGACGCCGAGGTGGTGGTCGTGGGGGCCGACAACTCCGCCATCGACGTGAGCCCCAACCCCAACCCGTCACTGTCGGCGCCGGTCCACCAGCTTTTGATCGCGCGCAACGGCATCTACCTGCACGAGAACCTGGCCACCGAGGAACTGGCGCGCGACAGCGTCTACGAGTTCGCCTACGTGTTCTCGCCGCTGCGGCTGAAGGGCGCGACGGGCTCGCCGGGGAACCCGATCGCAGTGCGTTAGTTGGTGGTTGGTAGTTGGTAGTGCTGCCAGCCCTGGAGCCTGGGGCCTGAAGCCCGGAGCCTGCTGCCCTACGCGCTCGGCACGTGCAGCAAACAGCCCGCGCCGCCGAACGCGGGCGCGGTCACCGACGCCGACCAGGCGGCAATCTTGAGCGTGCTGAGTCTGTCGGCCAACACCGACGGCCAGGTGATGAACGACTGCGGTGAGCTGACGACGCCACAGTTCCTGCCGGCAGATCTCGGCGGCAGCGTCGGCATCGCGACGCTGTTCGCGATGTCCGGCGGGCCAAACACGGCTGCGTGCTACGGCGACGGCCCCAACCTCCATCTCCTGGTGCGCGACGGCGCGGTGTGGCGCGAGATCTATTCCGCGCGCGGCCGTATGCTGATGATCCTGCCGACGACCACCGGTGGCGTGCGCGACATCGGCGACGGCGGTCCCGGCTTTTCGTTTCCGGTCTGGGCGTGGAACGGCAGAGCGTACGAACCGACCGGCCGCGAGATCTCCGACGCGGACTCGGCCAACGCGGAGGTGAAATATCTGCCTTGAGTTCGCCGCCCGAGCCTCAACGCACCGCTCCCCGATCCTATCGCCGATCGGGCGAGCCGAGACGCATTCTCTGGAGACCCTTTTCGTCGATGTACTCGCGGTTGTCTTCGCAGATGTATTCGAGCAGTGTGTAGTCCGGCATCCGGCGGTACGCAAACGTGAACGTCCAGGGCTTCTCGAGCGTCACGGGATCCTCGATGGTGATCTCATCCCAGAGCTGATCTGGTGGCACGAGCCGCATGCGCTCTGTCAGCCGCATCTGGCTGGAGTGGGGCGCATTCTGATACCGGACCTCCTCTTTGATGCCGATGGTGTCGACGAAAAGCGTGTCGCCGTTCCAGCGGCCGACTGAATGGCCGTAGAACGTCGGATCCACGTCGTTGAGCGCCTTCTGCGGGCGGTCGAGCAGAATCCGGCGTACCTGGGTGAATGACTCCTGGATGATGGTGAGCTGGCCCCTGGTCTGAAGAACCTCCATCGGAAATGGGCCCTGCATCATTCCTGGCATGCCATCGGGCAGACAGTTGACCCAGTTGATTCCTATCGGCTGTCCCTTTGCCGTGGCCTCTCGCGCCGCCTGCTGACGCGCTTGCCATTCCTTCAGGAACTGCGGCTTGAGGGGCGGTGGCGGCACCGGCGGCGGCGTTCGCGGATCGGTGCCTTGCCCTCTCCCCAGCGTGCCGGGCCCAACTCGCTCCCATGCTCCGGTGAAGTCTGGCGCACCCGAGGCTCCGCGGTTCGGCGTTGTCTGGGTTCCTGCTGCGGCGAGGAAACAACGTCATACACGCCAGCACGGTCGCAGCGACTGAAATGAACCGGCGCTTCGCGACCAGGGTCATTTCAACTCCTTTTCAGGCGTGCGCTTGAAAGTGTTGGCCGCCGGGACGGGTGATGCGAGCATCCGTCCGTCCGCCAATGTGACTTCGAGCAGCAACCCACCGGGCTCACCGCTCAGAAGCGGAGCGACAATCGCCTTCACAGTTTCGCCTGCCTTGATCGACCTGGACGTCCAGCCGGCGCGCGTCAGCATGTTGATGCTGGTCAATTCGATGGTGTAGTGCTTCATCGTCCCATCCGCCGCGCGGTAATCCATCTCAAGGAACCCGTGCGGGTTGGTCCATTGGAACTTGCGTGACCGTGCCGGTGACCGTGACCGTCTGGCCGTGATCGAAAACGGCGAACGAATGATGCGCGGCGACGGCGCCTGACGCGGCGAGGACCAGCAGCGCTACGGTTACCGTCTGATGTGTGGGACTGCGACGATTCATGTCACGCGCCTTTCCTTGAGTTGACCGCCACCGCAAGAGGATTAGTTCCACCTTGGCTGAATCACTCGAATGAGCGCGCTTCGGAGACAGGCCACCACCGCCGCGTGACTTTCCCCAGCACGTACTCACGCGGGACTAGCCCCCAATGCCGGCTGTCTGAGCTGGTTCCAGTGCGCGAACAATTCGGCCATGGGAGTTGACACGAGCGTCAGGCGTGGTGATTCACGATGCGACCTTGAGACCTACGCCCCAGAGACGATAGGAGTATAGATGGCACTTAACGGTCTGGAGCCTGGAGCCTGGTGCCTGGAGCCTGGTGCCTGGGGCCTGGAGCCTGGTGCCTGGTGCCTTTACTGGAGCACTGTCAGCAGCCGCGCGTTGTCCTTGTGGCGCTTCGGCGGCAGCGTCCACTCTTCGCGCAGCGACTTGTCGAATTCGGCGCGGAAGAAGGAGTCCTTCATCCCGCCGTCGATGATGTCCCAGGGCAGCACGGCATCGTTCGAGCGGTCGCGGAAGACGTAGAAGTCCGCGTCGAGGCCTGCCTCGGCGACCGCCGCCCGCCAGTTGCCGCCGTTGCGCTCGGCGGCCTCGATCGCCGACGCCACCCGTCGGTCGCCCAGCGACAGCAGGGCCTGGTAGAACGAGTGCCGTTCGGACTTGATGTTGAAGTAGACGTTGTCCACGTCGGCCATCAGTGAGCGCATGCGCTTGATCCGCTTCTCGATCACCGCATCCTGCTCCATCGGCAGCCACTGGTAGGCGGTCCCCGGCTTCGGCACGAGCGGGTTCACGCTGCCGACGATGCGGCCGACGCGGCCCTTGTCGCGTGCGTGGCCCAGCATGATGTCGCGCAGCGCCAGCGTCTGGTCCCGGATCGCCACCAGGTCCTCGTCCACCTCGGTCGGCAGCCCGATCATGTAGTACAGCTTCAGGTTCTCGAAGCCGGCCGCGAAGATCATCTCGGCGGCGGCCAGGATCTCCTCGTTGGTCACCGTCTTGTTGATCACGCGGCGCAAGCGGTCGGACCCGGTCTCGGGCGCGATGGTGATGCTGCGCTCGCCGCTCTGGCGCAGCAGCCGGAGCAGCGTCGGCGTCAGGTCATCGAGGCGCAGCGACGCGGGGCTGATGCTGTAGCCCATCTGCGACCAGGCGCTCGAGAATCTCTTCGATGTCGGGGTGATCGCAGAGCGCGATCGACACCAGGCCGACCCGATCCGAATGCGCGCGTGCGGCCTCGGCCAGCTGCAGGATGCGCTCTTTCGGGAACGCGCGCACCGGCAGGTAGTTGTAGCCGGCCCAGCAGAAGCGGCACAGGTTGGCGCAGCCGCGCACCACCTCCACCAGGAACCGCGCGCCGAACTCGGTGTCGGGCGTGAAGATGGCGGTCGCCGGCGGATCGGCCGCCTCGGTGGTCTTGAGCGCCGCCTTCTTCACGACCGGCGGCGCACCGGTGCCCGGCTTCGGCGCAAACGCGTCGATGGTGCCGTCGGCGCGGTAGTGGACGTCGTAGAACGCGGGCACGTAGTAGCCGCGCTCAGCGGCCAGCAGACGTAGCAGTTCATCCCGGCCGTTCGCCGCCTCGAACGCCCGCACCAGCGGCGGCACCAGCGCCTCGCCCTCACCCGCGGCGATGACGTCGGCAAACGGCGCCAGCGGCTCCGGGTTCACGAAGGTGACGGCGCCGCCGATCATCACCAGCGGATCGTGGCCCGTGCGCGCGGTCGACCGCTGCGGCACGCCGGCCAGCGTCATCATCGTCAGGACGTTGGTGTAGTCCCACTCGAACGAGACCGAGAACGCCAGGACGTCGAAATCACGGACCGGCGTCTGCGACTCCAGCGTGACCATCGGCGTGCCGGCGGCGCGCAGCGCCGCGATCTCACTCTTCGGCGGCAGGAAGACCCGCTCGCAGACGATGCCGGGCTGGGCGTTCAGCAGCGTGTAGATGGTCTGGAAGCCGAGGTTGGACATCCCGACGAAGTAGGTATTCGGGAACGCCAGCGCCACGCGCAGCCGCCCGCCGTGGGGCTTGGTCACGTACCCCACCTCTTTGGCGAGCAGCGCGCGCGCTTGCTCCTTGAGCTTCCAGGAGTCCACTGTCCGAGTGTACGCGCGCTGCGGCCAGTTAGTCGTTAGTCGTTGGTAGTTGGTGGTTATGCAGTTCCGCACTGAGGAACTACCAACCACTAACTACAAACCACCAACTGGACGCTAGTTAGGCCTCCTCATGAACGCCGGAATGTCGAACGCCGACGGGGCCTCGGCCGCACCCGCGGCATCGCCGCTGGCCGCCGCGCCCGGTTCGGTCGGCGCGCGCGGAGCCCGCCAGGTCGATCAGGGGCCGGCGCGCGATCACGACCGGCGCCGCCGCCCCCGCCGCCAGCCGCGGCCACCGCTTCGGTGCGCGCGTTGACGGCGTAGTGCGTCAGGTCGGTGGGCGTCTGCACGGCGCCGCGCCGCGCCGATCGCCTGCCGACTCGAAGCCGGTGGCGATGACGGTGATCTTCGTGCGCCCCGTCAGCGATTCGTCCACCACGGCGCCGAAGATGATGTTCGCGTCCTCGTGCGCCGCCTCCTGGATGATCGACGAGGCCTCGTTCACTTCCATCAGCGTCAGGTCCGGACCGCCGGTGATGTTGATGATCACGCCGCGGGCGCCGTTGACCGAGCTGTCCTCGAGCAGCGGGCTCGACACCGCCTTGCGCGCGGCGTCGACCGCGCGGTTCTCCCCGTCGGCCACGCCGGTGCCCATCATCGCCACGCCCATGCCCGACATGATGGCCTTGACGTCGGCGAAGTCGAGGTTGATGAGGCCGGGCACGAGGATCAGAGTCGGAGATGCCCTGAATCGCCTGGCGCAGCACGTCGTCGGCCATGGTGAAGGCGTCGGTCAGCGTGGTGCGCTTGTCGATCACGGAGATCAGACGCTCGTTGGGAATGGTGATCACGGTGTCCACGCACTCGCGCAGCGCCTCGAGCCCCGCCTCGGCCTGCACCGCCCGCTTGCGCCCCTCGAACTTGAACGGCCGGGTCACCACGGCGATGGTCAGCGCGCCGAGCTCGCTGGCCAGGCTGGCGATCACCGGCGCCGCACCGGTGCCGGTGCCGCCGCCGAGGCCGGTGGTGACGAAGATCATGTCGGCGCCCGACAGCGTCTGGATGATCGAGTCGGTGTCCTCGAGCGCCGCCTGACGCCCGATGTTCGGATCCGCGCCGGCGCCGAGGCCCTTGGTCAGCTTGTGGCCGATCTGGATCTTGACCGCGGCCCGGTTGTGGTCGAGCGCCTGCTCGTCGGTGTTGGCGGCGATGAACTCGACGCCGGCCAGGCCCACTTCGACCATCCGGTTCACGGCGTTGCCGCCGCCGCCGCCGACGCCCACCACCTTGATCCTGGCGCCCCTCCGCGTCTGCGGCGCCAGCGTCATCCGCAGCTCCGCGGCGGCTTTGCGATCGAATTCGTTCATGCCCAGGCCTCCCTAAAAGAACTCTTTGAAGATTCCGCGAAACCGCTCCACCACCTGGCTCAGGGCGCTGACCCCTCGCGGCGCGTCCACCGGCCGGTTGCGATGCGCGTACAGCGTCAGCCCGACCGGGGTCGCGAAGACCGGGCTGGCGACGTGATCCGACAGGCCGCCGACGCCGGCGGGTACGCCGCGGCGAATCGGCAGGTCGAAGATCTGCTCGGCGATCTCCGGCAGGCCCTCCAGAATCGACGCGCCGCCGGTGAGCACGATTCCCGAGTTGAGCGATCGCTCGTAGCCGGCGCGCCGGATGTCGTCCCACACCAGGTGGAAGATCTCTTCCGCCCGCGGCTGCAGGATCTCCGACAGGATGCGCCGCGACATCAGCCGCGACTTGCGCCCGCCGACGCTGGCGACGTCGATCGTGTCCCGCTCGTCCACCATCGACGACAGCGCGCAGCCGCTCTTGCGCTTCAGCTTTTCCGCGTCCGGGATCGGCGTCCGCAGGCCGACGGCGATGTCGTTGGTGAAGTGGTCGCCGCCGAGGGCGACGACGCCGGTGTGCCACAGGCTGCCGCGCTCGAAGATGGCGATGTCGGCGGTGCCGCCGCCGATGTCCACCAGCGCCACCCCCAGCTCCTTCTCGTCGGTGGTCAGCACCGCGTCGGCCGCCGCCAGCTGCTCGATCACCATGTCCACCACGTTGACGCCGGCCCGGTTCACGCACGACACGATGTTCTGGGTGGACGAAGCCGCCCCGGTGACCACGTGGACGTTCACCTCCAGCCGGGCGCCGGCCATGCCGATCGGCGCGCCGATGCCGTCCTGGTCGTCGACCACGAAGTCCTGCGGCAGAACATGCAGGATCTCGCGGCCGGTCGGCAGCGACACGGCCTTGGCCGCGTCGATGGCGCGTTTCACGTCGTCGCGGGTGATCTCGCGGTTCTTGCCGGCGACGGCAATCACGCCGCGGCTGTTGAAGCCCTTGATGTGCGGCCCCGACAGCGACAGGTGCACGGTATCGATCTCGACGCCGGCCATCAGCTCGGCCTCTTCGATCGCCTTCTTGATCGAGTCGACGGCGGCCTCGAGGTTCACCACCACGCCGCGCTTGATGCCGCGCGACTCCGCCACGCCGATGCCGACCACGTCCAGCCGCCCGTCCTCGAGCACCTCGCTGACGACGCAGCAGACCGTGGAGGTGCCGACGTCGAGGCCGACCAGATATCGTTCTCTTCGGGCCACGTTACTCTCCAGCGGGCCGGGCCCGGCGCGGCGCCGGGCGGCCCTGAGCCAAGGTGTTGCGCGCGCCGCCCGCACGGGGGCGCACGTAGACGTGCTCGCCGAACCGCAAGTCCACGTAGTCGATGTCGTCCACGCGATCGCGCAGCGCCTCGGCCACGTCGACGTAGGACTGCAGCCGTTCGGCGAAGAGCTCGTGACCCAGCCGCACCACCGCCGTGTCGCCGTCCAGGATCACGGCCGCGTCGCGCGGGTCGGCGACGTCGATCTGCGAGACCCGCTTGACCAGATGCGGGCTGCGCTCGAGCGCTCGCAGCAGCCGGCTGGCCAGCCCGGCGCGGACGGGATCCACGAGCGTCGCGCCGCCGCGGGGGCCGGCGGCCAGGCCGTCGATGACGGGCAGATCCAGCGACGCATAGCCGGGCCCGAACTCGTCGATGATCGTCCCGGTACGATCGACCAGGAACAGCTGGTCGCCGAGCCGGCCGATGCCGATCGGCTCGCGCTCCTCCACCACCACGCGAATCGTCGAGGGAAAGATCCGGCGCACGCTCGCGTCGGCCACCCACGGCGAGCGGCGGAGGCGCTGCCGCCAGGCCTCGAGGTCGACGGTCAGGATGTTCATGCCGTTCATCCCCTCCAGCACCGCGACGATCTCGCCGCGCGACATGCGCGCGTTGCCGTCGATGCTGATGTGCCGGACGGCCAGCGCTCCCGAGGTCAGGATCATCCCCGCCCCCTGATAGATCGCGGCGACGATCGCGATCACCGCGAGCACGTGCCGCGCCATCGCCATTCGGGACGAGCGGCTGGCCCTGCGGGCCGGCGCCACGTGCGCGCGGCGGAATCGCTTGTCCGACGCGACCGATACGCTCATGCCGCCTCCTCCTGGAGGGCGCGCAACAGGCGCTTGGCCACGGTGCCAATCGATCCGGCGCCCAGCGTCAGGACGGCGTCGCCGGGCCTGGCGTGCGCCGCCAGCATCGGCACCAGTTCGTCCAGCGTCTTCACCACCGAAACCGGACGCAGCGCACGGCGCCGGATGGCCTCGGCCAGCGCGTCGGCGGTGACCCCGGGAATCGGGTCCTCGCTGGCCGCGTAGATCTCGGTCAGCACCACTTCGTCGGCGTCGCTGAAGGCGTCGCCAAACGACTCCATCAGCCGCGCCGTCCGCGAATAGCGATGCGGCTGGAACGCCACCAGCAGGCGCCGGTTGAGCGCGACCCGCGCCGCGGCCAGGACCGCGGCGATCTCGGTCGGGTGATGGCCGTAGTCGTCCACGACCAGCACCCCGCGCGCCTCGCCGACGCGCTGAAAGCGGCGCTCGGCGCCGTGGAACTCTTCCAGCGCCGCGGCCACCTGCGCGAACTCGACGTCCAGGCATTCGGCGACCGCCACGGCGGCGAGCGCGTTCTGCAGGTTGTGGCGGCCGGGAACCGAGACCTGGATCCGGCCCACGCGATGCTCGGCGCCGTCGCGCCGCACCACCACCGTGCACCGCCCTCCGAACGCCCCCAGCTCGACGTCCTTGCCCGACACGGTGGCGCCGCCGCCCAGCCCGTAGGTCACCAGCCGCCGCGTGATGCGCGGCAGGATCGCCGCGGTCTGCGGATCGTCGGCGCAGGCGACGACGCTGCCGTAGAAGGGCACCTTGTTGGCGAAGTCCACGAAGGCCTGCTGCAGGTCCTCGAACCGCCCATACGCCTCCATGTGCTCGTCGTCGATGTTGGTGATGACGGCGATCGACGGCCACAACACCAGGAAGGAGCGATCGCTCTCGTCCGCCTCGGCGACCATGTACTGGCCGCGCCCCAGCCGCGCGTTGCTGCCGAAGGCGCTGAGTCGGCCGCCGATGACGGCGGTGGGATCGAGGCCGGCCCGCTCGAGCACCAGCGCGATCATCGACGTGGTGGTGGTCTTGCCGTGCGATCCCGCAACCGCGATCGCGAACTTGAGGCGCATCAGCTCGGCGAGCATCTCGGCGCGGGGAATCACCGGGATGCCGCGGCGCCGCGCCTCGACCAGCTCCGGGTTGGACGGACGAACCGCCGAGGAGTAGACGACCACGTCGGCGTCGCCCACCTGCGCGGCGGCATGGCCCTCGTGGATGCGCACGCCGCAGACGCTCTCCAGCCGCGCCGTCACGTCCGAGCGTTTGGCGTCGGAGCCGCTGACGGCGTAGCCCAGGTTGGCCAGCAGCTCGGCGATGCCGCTCATGCCGATGCCGCCCACGCCGACGAAGTGCACGCGCCTGGTCCGGCCGAGCATCAGGCGCGCGCTCCAGCCAGGTCGAGGATGCGGGCCGCAATCTGGGCGGCGGCGTGGGGGCGGGCCAATGCCGCTGCCGCCTGCCCCATGCGCTCGCGAGCGGCGGGGTCGCTGCCGAGCGCGGCAATCTCCCGCGCCAGACGCGCGCCGTCGGCGTCGCGTTGATCCAACAGCACCGCCCCGCCCGTGGCCGCCATCGCCGCCGCATTGGCCCGCTGGTGATCGTCGGTGGCCGTCGGCAGCGGGATCAGGATGGCGGCCTTGCCGGCCGCGGCCAGTTCCGCCAGTGTGGTCGCGCCGGAGCGGCACACGACGACGTCGGCGGCGTGCATCTCGCGGTGCATCTCGAACAGGAACGGCTCCACCCGGGCGTCGACACCCGCGCGCTGATAGGCGTCACGCACCAGCTGCACGTCTCGCGGCCCGGTCTGATGGGTGATCTGCACGCCCGGCAGGTTTGCCGCCAACTCGCCTGCCGCGGCCGCCATCGCCGCGTTGATCGCATGCGCGCCCTGGGATCCGCCGAAGACCAGCACGCGGAGGCGGTCCGACGGGTGAGCGGCGGCGGGCTGGAAGAATTCGGGCCGCACCGGGTTTCCAGCCACGAACGCCTTGCTGCCGAAGCGCGCGACGCTGGCCTCGAACGTGACGGCGGCGGCGCGGACGACGCGCGCCAGGAGCCGATTGGTCAACCCCGGGGCGGCGTTCTGCTCCATCACCAGCGTCGGGATCCCCCGCAGCGCCGCCAGCGCCACCACCGGACCGGAGCTGTAGCCGCCGACACCGACCACCACGTCGGGCGCGCGGCGCGTGATCACCCGCCACGCATCCCAGGCGCTCAACGGCAGGAGCGACAGGCCGCGGACCACCGACCCCAGCGACTTGCCCTTCAGCCCCGCGCTCCGGATCAGGTCGAGTGGAAACCGCTCGCGCGGCACCACCGTGGCCTCGATACCGGCGGCCGTGCCGACAAACGCCACCTGCACGCCCGAGGCGCGGCTGGTCAGCGCCCTCGCCACGGCGATGCCGGGGTAGAGGTGCCCGCCTGTGCCGCCGCCGGCAATCAACACCGTCATCCGTCCACGGCCTCGTGCTGCGAGATGTTGAGCAGGATCCCCATGCCCAGCAGGTTGACGAGCAGCGACGATCCGCCGTTGCTGACGAGCGGCAGCGCCAGGCCTTTGGTCGGCAGCAGCCCCAGCACCACGCTCATGTTGATGAACGCCTGGGCGGCGATCATCGTCGTCAACCCCAGCGCCAGGAACGCGCCGAAAGCGTCTTCGGCCTTGTCGGCGATGCGAAGGCCGCGCCACGCGATCACGCCGAAACACACCAGCACGGCGGCCGTGCCGAGGAGCCCCAGTTCCTCGCCGATGACGGCGAAGATGAAGTCGGTGTGCGGCTCCGGAACGTAGAACAGCTTCTGCACGCCGGCCATCAGCCCCTTGCCGAACAGGCCCCCGGACCCGACCGCGATCATCGATTGGATCAACTGGAACCCGTTTCCGAGCGGGTCCGCCCAGGGGTCCAGGAAGGCCATGACACGATCCCAGCGGTAGCGCTCGCTCCAGATCAGGAAGAAGACGACGGGAAGCACGATGGCGGAACCAATCGAGATGTAGGTGTAGGACAAGCCGGCCGAGAACACCATCACGCCGACGATGAAGCCGAGCGAGAGCGCGGTGCCCATGTCCGGCTGCAGCAGGATCAGGCCGACGGCAAGGCCGGAGACGATGGCGATGCCCAGCAGCGAGTAGTACACGTCGTTGATCCGGTGCATCCGCCGCTCGAGCATCAGCGCCGTGAACAGCACGCAGGCCACCTTCGCCAGCTCGGACGGCTGGATGCCCAGGCCGCCGAGGCCAAACCACCGCCGTGACCCGTTGACCGGCGGGCTGAACAGGACGGCAATGAGGAGCAGGGCGACAAACGCCAGCAACCCCGTGATCACCAGGTCGCTCCGATAGGTGCGGTAGTCGATCCGCATCACGATGGCCAGGACGGCGAGCCCCAGCACGGCCCACAGGCCCTGCTTGATCAGGAACAGGTCGGGCTGGTCGAACCGCTCCAGCGCCACCAGGGCCGAGGCGCTGAACACCATGACCACGCTGACGCAGACCAGGAGAAAGGTCGCTGTGAAGAGCACCCGATCCGACTTGAGTTTCCGCGCCACGCTCCGCCCCCTATCGACCGCCCCGCTACCGACCGACAACCACACCCGGGAGATCGGCTAATATCTCGATCCCTCGCGACGGCGAGGAGCCGTCAGCGGTCATCAGTCGGCCCGTGGAGCAAGCCACCGACCTCGCAGACTGGGGTTAGTCTGCGTTCCCAGCGGTCAGCGCCCACTCGCACCAAGCCGACTGACGACTGCTCACGGTTCGTCAGCCGCCATCAAAGCCTCCTGCCTACAGCCGTTCCACCTCCTGCTTGAACGCGCGTCCACGCTCGGCGTAGTCCGCGAACCAGTCGAAGCTGGCGCACGCCGGCGCCAGGAGCACCACCCCGTCGGGCAGCGCCGCCTGGTAGGCCAGGCCGACGGCTTCCCGCATCGAGCCGGCCGTCACCACCGGGACGACGCCGGCCAGGGCCTCCACGACGAGCGGTGCGGCCTCGCCGATGGCCACCACCGAGCGGCCGCGCGCGGCCAGCGGCTCGCGCAGCGCACGCAGGTCGCCGCCCTTGAAGCGGCCGCCGACAATCGCCACCACGCCGCGGTCGAAGCTCTCGATCGAGCGGCGGGCGGCCTCGACGTTGGTCGCCTTCGAGTCGTTCACGAACCGGACGCCGGCGCGGGTGGCCACCGGCTCCATCACGTGCTCGAGCCCGCGGAAGCCGTGCAGCGCCTGCGTCATCGCCGGCGTGGCGGCCCCGGCCGTCGCCGCCACCGCGACAGCGGCCACCACGTTGCCCAGCATGTGCGCGCCTGCGAGCTCGACGGCCGACACCGGTACCAGCCGGTCCGTGCTCGTCGCCGTGCATCGCACAATCCAGCCGCCGTCGGCCATGTACCCGTCCGCCAGCCGGCCCGAGGGCGAGAACGCCACCGTGCGCGCGGCGATGTTGCGGCTCCAGCGCATCACCATCGGGTCGTCGGCGTTGATCACGGCGAAGTCGTCCGGGCCCTGATTCGCGAAGATGCGCGCCTTGGCGGCCGCGTATTCGTCCAGGTCGGCGTGGCGGTCCAGATGGTCGTCGGCCAGGTTGATCCATAACGCGATCCACGGCCGGAGGGTCGTCGTCGTTTCCAGCTGGAAGCTGCTCACCTCGACGACGTGCAGCGTCCCGGCGGTGGAGGCATCGACCTGCGCCGACAGCGGCACGCCGATGTTGCCGCCCACCAGCACGTGGCCGCCGCCGGCCTCGAGCATCCGGCCGATCAGCGTCACGGTGGTGGACTTGCCCTTCGTGCCGGTGACCGCGATGATGCGGCCGTTGAGCCACCGCGACGCCAGCTCGATCTCGCCGATCGTCTCGACGCCTCGTGCCGCGGCGAGCGCGAAGGCCGGCTGGCGGAGCGACACGCCAGGGCTGACCACGATCAGATCCGCGCCCGCCGAGCGTCGCCGGGTCATGGCCACCGAGTTCCAGCGCGACGCCCTGGGCGCGCAGCGGCTCGGCGGCGTCGCAGGTGGCGCGCATGTCGGTCAGGGTCACGCGGGCACCTCGCCGGACCAGCAGCTCCGCGGCGGCGACGCCGCTGCGGGCCGCGCCCACCACCACCACGCGCTTGCCGGCAACCGAGAAGGCAGGAGAGGCCACCACATCACCGCAGCTTCAGCGTCGTCAGGCTGAACAACGCGAACAGGATCGCGACGATGATGAAGCGCGCGATCACCTTGGGCTCGCTCCACCCGATCAGCTCGAAGTGATGGTGGATCGGCGACATGCGGAACACGCGCCGGCCGGTCATCTTGAACCAGCTGACCTGGATGATGACCGACAGAGCCTCGATCACCCAGATGCCGCCCACCACCACGAGCAGCAGCTCCTGCTTGATCAGGACGGCCACGGTGCCGATGGCGCCGCCGAGGCCCAGTGACCCGACGTCGCCCATGAAGATCTCGGCGGGGTAGGAGTTGTACCAGAGGAACCCGAGGCTGGCGCCGACCAGCGCGCCGCAGAAGATCGTCAGCTCGCCGGCGTTCGGAAAGTGCGGCAGCAGCAGGTAGCCGGCCAGAACGGCGTGGCTGGTCACGTAGGTCAGCGCAGTGAATGCGGCCGCGGCCACGCCGAACGTGCTGATGGCCAGCCCGTCCAGACCGTCGGTGAGGTTGACCGCGTTGGTCGCGCACACCAGCACCAGCACGACGAACAGGACGTACCAGACGCCGAGATCGGGCGTGAGGTTCTTGAAGAACGGGAAGATCAGCTGCGTGCTGTAGACCGGCGGCCGCTGCCCGGAGCGCGCCAGCCAGACGACGGCGACACCGACGGCAACGGCCACCAGGATCAGCAGCGCCCATCTTGTAGCGCGGCCGCAGCCCGTGGTGCGACCGGCGCGTCAGCTTCAGGTAGTCGTCGGCGAAGCCCACGGCGCCGCAGCCCGCCGTGGCCGTCACCGCAATCCACACGAACGGGTTGGCCAGGTCGGCCCAGAACAGCGTCGGGAGGATGGCCGACGCCAGGATCAGGATGCCGCCCATCGTCGGCGTGCCGGCCTTGGCGCGGTGCGACTGCGGCCCTTCCTGCCGGATGATCTGGCCGATCTGGAAGTCGCGGACCTTGCGGATGAACCAGGGTCCGACAATCAGGCTGAAGAGCAGCGCGCTGAGACTGGCCGCGGCGGTGCGGAACGTGATGTAGCGCGCGACGTTCAGGAAGCCGAGAAACGGCGCCACGTTCGCGAGCGGCGGCAGCAGGTAGTACAGCATCAGCCCCGCTCCCGCACGAGCCGATCGACCACCACGTCGCACCGCGTGCCCCGCGAGCCCTTGACCAGCACCACGTCGCCCGGCTGGATGGCCGCGTCGACCGCGGCTGCCGCAGCGTCGCTGCCCGGCAGGTAGTGCACGGCGGCTTCGGGCATCCCGGCGTCCACGGCGGCACGGGCGAGGTGGCGCGCCGCCTCGCCGCCGACGGCGAAGAGCGCGCGCAGTCCGGACCGGGCCGCCTGGCGCCCGCACTCCTGGTGCAGGGACACGGCGTGTTCGCCCAGCTCCAGCATCTCGCCCAGGACGGCGACGCGGCCTCGGGCGCGCCGCTCGGCCGCCAGCGTGCGCAGCGCCTGTGTCAGGGCGGCCGGACTCGAGTTGTAGGAGTCGTCGATCACCACCACGTCGTCGCGCAGACGCCGGACCATCCCGCGCCGTTCGGCTGGGCCGACGCGCGCCACGCGGTCGCGTACCACTTCCAGCGGCACCCCGCAGGCGGTCGCCACCGCGGTTGCCGCCAGCACGTTGGCCAGGTTGGCCCGGCCCAGGAGCGGCGTCTCGAACACCGCCTGGCCTTCGCCGGTGACCACCGTGGCACGCGTGCCGTCGAGCCCGCGGTCCTCGATGTCGGTGGCGCGCACGTGCGCGTCCGCGGCCTCGCCGAAAGTCACCGTCCGGCCCGGGAAAGGCGCCGCGCCGGCTGGTGATGCGGGAATCGTCGGCCGAGCAGACGAGCAGCGTCGAAGCGTCGGCACCTTCGAGGATCTCGGCCTTGGCGTCGGCGATGGCGTCGCTCGACGCGAAGAACCCCAGGTGCGCGTCGCCGACGTTGGTCCAGACGCGGACTTCCGGCTCGGCGATGCCCACCAGGGTGCGGATTTCGCCGGCATGGTTCATCCCCAGCTCGAACACCGCGACGTCGGGCGCCTGGCGCAGCTGGATCATCGACAGCGGCAGGCCGATGTGGTTGTTCAGGTTGCCCTGGTTCTTCACCACGGTGAAGGTGGGCTCGAGCGCACCCGCCGTCAGCTCCTTCGTCGTCGTCTTCCCGGCGCTGCCGGTGATCGCCACCACCGCGCGTCGTCACGGCCCGGCGAATCGCCCGGGCCAGCGCCTGCAGCGCGCGGAGCGGCTCCTCCACCACGATCACGTTGCCCCGCGCCGCCACCTCGGCGTGACCCTCGGCCCACTGCCGCGACACGACCGCGCCCGCCGCGCCCCGCTCGAACGCGGCTTCCACGAAGTCGTGGCCGTCGAACCGCGGACCGGCCAGCGCCACGAACGCGTCGCCCGATCCGATCGCGCGGCTGTCGGTGACCACGTCCGCCACCGGCCCGGTCTCCACGCCGCGGAAGTCGCCGCCGACGGCCTCCGCGATCCATGGCAACGTCAGGGCCACGCCGCTCACGAGACCCTTGTCCGCGGCAGGCGCCGCTCGGCCAGCGCGGCGCGGGCCATGGCGATGTCGTCGAAGGGCAGCGTCACGCCGCCGATCTCCTGGTACTGCTCGTGGCCCTTGCCGGCAATCAGGATCAGATCGCCCGCCGCCGCCTCGCGCACGGCCGTGCGGATCGCCTCGGCGCGGTCCACCACGGTCAGCACGCGGGCCTGGGTCTGCCGAATCTCCGGCTCGGCGCCGCGCATCACCTCTTCGATGATCCGCGCCGGGTCCTCGCTGCGCGGGTTGTCCGACGTGATCACCACGACGTCGCTCAGCCGCGCCGCCACCAGGCCCATCAGCGGCCGCTTGGTGCGGTCGCGGTCGCCGCCGGCGCCGAACACCGTGACCAGCCGGTGCGCCATCGGCCGCGCCGTCTCCAGCAGGTTGCGCAGGGCGTCGTCGGTGTGCGCGTAGTCCACCACCACCGTGATGTCGTCGGCCGCGTGCCGACACCACCTCGAAGCGGCCGGGCACGCCGGGCAGGTCCCGCAGTCCGAGCTCGATGGCCTCGATCGGCACGCCCATCGCCGCGGTCACGCCGACCGCCGCCAGGATGTTGTAGACGTTCGGCTTGCCGACCAGCCGCGACCGCACGCGAACGGTGCCCTGCGGGCAGCGGACGTCGAACGACAAGCCACCGAGCGAGAAGTCCAGCGGCCCCGGCGACACGTCGGCCGGGCGCGCCACGCCGTAGCTGATCGGACGGCCGGCGGTCTCCAGCAAGGCGGCGCCGCGCGGATCGTCCACGTTGACGAGCGCTGGAGCGGCGGGGCCGGCGAGGTCGAACAGGCGGCGCTTGGCGGCGAAGTAGTCCTCCATGCTGCCGTGGAAGTCCAGGTGATCGCGGGTGAGGTTGGTGAACACCGCGCCCGCGAACTGGATCGCGTCGGCACGCCGCAGCGCCAGCGCATGCGACGACACCTCCATCGCGCAGGCGCCGCACCCCGCGTCGCGCATCTGCCGCAGGTAACCCTGCAGGTCGGGGGCCTCGGGCGTGGTGCGCGTGGCCGGGATCGCCGCGCCGCCGACGCGGTACTCGACCGTGCCGAGCATGCCGCAGCGCACGCCGGCGGCCTCGAAGATCGCGGCGATGAGATAGGCCGTCGTCGTCTTGCCGTTGGTGCCGGTGATGCCGACGACCCGCAGGTCGCGGCTCGGGTGCTCGAAGAACTCCGCGGCCAGCCGCGCGAGCGCCAGCCGCGCGTCCGGCACCACGATCCAGCGGCACGCCGCTGGTGGACGCGGCAGGGATTTCGGCGACGACCGCGGCGGCGCCAGCGGCCACGGCCTGCGCGGCGTAGGCGGCGCCGTCCGCGCGCTGGCCCTTCAGCGCCACGAACACGCACCCCGGCACGGCGGCCCGGGAGTCGTGGACGACCCCCGAGCACGGACCGGTCAGCCGTGCCGCGTCCTCGAGATCGCCTGACGGCGCCAGCCCCGAAAGAGCCTGCTGCAGGAGCGCGGCAACCGTCATGGCGTGCCGGGGCCCGCCGGGGCCGCGCGTGGAACGCGGCCAAGCCACAGCACGGCGATGGGGTCGTTGGGGAGCGGCGCGCCCGCGATTGGATCCTGCGCCACCACGAAGCCGGCGCCATGCACGCGCGGCGTCAACCCCACTTCGGCCAGCGTGCGCAGCGCCTCGCGCGCGCTCAAGCCGGAGACGTCGGGCACGACCGCGAGGCCGAGCGCCGGCGACACCTGCACGGCCCGATCCGCGGACGCCTGGCGCGGTGCGGCCGGCCCGGTCTCGCTGGCGCGCACCACCACCACCGGCGGATCGGGGTTGATGGTCGGCGGCACGCCTTCGTATCGCAGCATCGCCTCGCTGATGCGCTTGAAGATCGGCGCCGCGACGGCGCCGCCGTAGACCGACACCCGGTGGGGCGAATCCACCACCACCACGATCGTGAAGCGGGGGCTGCGGGAGGGCACGAAGCCGACAAACGACGCGTTGTAGTCCGAGTGCCCGCGATAGCTGCCGTTCACCAGCTTCTTGGCCGTGCCGGTCTTGCCCGCCACGGTGTAGCCGTCCATCCGCGCCACCTTCGCCGTGCCCTTCGACACCACGGCCTCGAGCATCGGCAGCAGCTGCGCGGCGGTGCGCTGGCTGATGGCGCGGCGCAGCACCTTCCTCTCCACTTCGGTGCGGACGCCGTCGCGGGTGACGGCGCGCACCACCCGCGGCTGCAGCACCTCGCCGCCGTTGGCGACGGCGCTGACGGCGGTGGCCATCTGCAAGGGCGTGACGCCGACCTGATAGCCGATCAGCGTGGACGCCAGCGCGCTGTCGGTCAGGGCCGCCGCGTCCCACACGATGCCGGGGTTCTCGCCGCGGAAATCCGGCGAGAGCGGGCCGCCGAATCCGAATGCGCGGACGTAATGGGTGAACCGCTCGGGACCGAGCCGCAGCCCGGCCTTGATGGCGCCGACGTTGCTCGAATACGCCACCACATCCTCGAAGCTCAGCACGCTGTAGCGGTGGTCGTCGCGGATGACGCGGCTGCCGAACTTGACGTAGCCGGAACTGACGTCGATGAGATCGTGCGGCCGCACCACGCGCTCTTCCAGCGCCGCGCTGGCGGTGATGATCTTGAAGGTGGAGCCCGGCTCATACAGATCCTGGATGGCGCGGTTGCGCCGTCCGGCTTCGGTGGACTGGCGAAAGGCGTTGGGGTTGAACGTCGGGTAGCTGGCCATCGCCAGCAGTTCGCCCGTGAGCGGATCCATGACCACGGCCGATGCACCGGCCGCGCCATTCAACTCTACGCCCTGCCGCAGCTCGCGCTCGACGATGTGCTGCACCTGCTCGTCGATCGTCAGCTCGAGCGTGGCGCCGGTCGTGGGCTTGCGTTCGGTGCGGCTGAAGGCACGCCGCTTGGCGTCCACGTGGATGAGAACCGTGCCGGGCCGGCCCTTGATGGTCGAGTCGTAGGCGGCCTCGATGCCGCCCAGGCCGACGTTGTCGATGCCCACGTGCCCCAGCACGTGCGCGGCCAGGCTCTTGTTGGGGTAGAAGCGGCGGTTCTCCTTCAGGAAACCGACGCCGCCGAGCTGCAGTTCGGCGACCCGGCGCGCCTGCTCGGGCGACACCTGCCGGCGCACGTAGACAAAGGCCTTGCCCTTGCGAATCCGGTCGGCCAGCGCCGCCGCGATCCTTCGGCGTGCAGTCGTCCAGGGCGCCACAGAGCGCCGCGGCCGCCTTGAGCGGGTCGCCGATCTCGGTCGGAACGGCGTAGATCGTGTCCGCCTCGACGCTGTAGGCGAGCAACTGCCCGTTGCGGTCGACGATGTCGGCCCGCTTGGCCGGCGCCTCCACCGTGCGCATCTGCTGCCGTTCTGCCCGCTTGGCGAGGTCGTCGTGCTGGATCACCTGCAGGTAGACCAGGCGCGAGAAGATGCCGGCGGACCACAGCGCCAGCACGATCGCGCAGACGCCGATCCGCTTGGAAATCGCGGCGCGCCACGCGTCTGTGGACTGGGGGGTCACGACGGGGTCTCCCTTAGCGCCTGGCGACGACGGAGGTGGGCGGCGCCGGCGGCTGGACGACGCGCTCGACGATGATCGCTTCGCCCGGCGTCGGGGCCACCATGCCGAGCTGCGCGGTCGCCTTCTGTTCGATCAGCGCCGGCGAGCTCAGGGTCTCGATCTCGAGGCGGAGGTGGCGGTTCACCTCTTCCTCGATCGCGCGCTCCTGCTGCATCTGCTCGAAGCGATACCCGAAGCGCAGCAGCTCGAACTGCTGCCACGCCCAGAACAGCAGCACCACCACCAGCACCGCGCCGATGCCCAGCGACCGGAACATGTCGCGGTGGCGCTCGCGGTCCACCTCGCGAACGATCGGGTTGTTCCGAACGTCCTTGCGAACCGCGTATTCGAACGATTCAGTGGTCATGACGATCTCCTCATGCCGCCTCTGCCCCACGCAGCTTCGCGCTGCGCGCGCGCGGGTTGCGGGCCACTTCCGCCTCGCTGGGCAGCACCGGACGCTTGGTCAGCACCCGGACGATCGGCGGCAGCTCGGCCTGAAGCGCGCGAAACGTGTGCTTGACGACGCGGTCCTCGAGCGAATGGAACGACAACACGGCGATCCGCCCGCCGGCGGCCAGCCGCTGCGCGGCCTGCCGCAGGAACACGTCCAGGCCGTCGAGCTCGCGGTTGACCCAGATGCGCACCGCCTGAAACGTCCGCGTCGCCGGATCGATCCGCGCGTAGCCGCGCCGGGGCACCGCGCGCCGCGTGATCTCGGCCAGCCGGCCGGTGGAGTCGATCGGGGCGGCCGCGCGCGCCGCCACGATCGCCCGGGCGATGCGGCGGGCATATCGCTCCTCTCCGAACTCGTAGATCACGTCGGCCAGCGTCTGCTCGTCGACGTCGGCCAGCATCTCGGCGGCGGTCGGCCCGGCGGACGTGTCCATACGCATGTCGAGGACCTCGTCGCGCTGAAAGCTGAACCCGCGGTCCGCTGCGTCGAGTTGCATCGACGACACCCCCAAGTCCACCAGCACGCCCTCGACCGTCATCACCTGGCGCGCGTCGAGCACCTCGGCCATCCGCCGGTAGTCGGCGTGCACCACCTCGGTCTGCGATCCGAACGTCTCCAGCGCCGCGCGAGCCCGGCGAACGGCCTCGGGATCGCGGTCCAGCCCGATCAGCCGCGTCGCACCGGCCTCCAGCACCGCGCGGGCATGCCCACCCAACCCCACGGTGCAATCCACGAACGTTCCACCCCGCGACGGCTCCAGCAGCGCCAGCACTTCCGACACCATCACGGGCTCGTGGCGAGTCTCCACAGTCGCTGCCGCCACACGCCGTCAGACGCCGTGCTTCGACAGCTTCAGCCCGTCGCGATCCCCCCACGGCTCGCGAACCAGCTTGGCGTTGAACCGTTCCACGTTCCAGACTTCCAGGTGATTGATGCGGCCAATCACGGAGACGTCGCCTACAATGGCGGCGTGTTCGCGCAGGAGCGGCGAAATCACCACGCGGCCCTGGCCGTCCAGCTCGCCTTCCAGACCGTAGAAGTTGACGCGGTCGAGAAACTTGAGCCGGGCGGGCAGGTTGCTGGGCATCTCGAGCACCTTCTGCTCGACCGCCAGCCACACGTTCATCGGGTAGATGCGTACGCACTCCCCCGTCAGGCTGGTCACGAACACCTCGGAACCGGTCTGATCACGGACGAGCCCCCGAAACTGGGTCGGGATCTTCAGCCGTCCCTTGTCGTCGATACGGGCTGAAGCGCTCCCGCGGAGACCTTTTTGGTCCATTTCAGGCCACAAAAATCCACAGGGATATTAAGTGGCGCAAGATTGGGTTGTCAACGGCAAACGTCTGATCTGTTGCAACTTAATGGTCGTTATTCGATCGATTTTCGCTTATCTGTTGATAGACCTAATGTCCACTTCGGTCCCCGTCACGGCGATCGGGTCCTGACGTAACGGTGCAGCGGGTCCTCGTTCTCGAAAGCCAGACGCCGTTTGTCCGCGGCGGCGCGGAGATCCTGGTCCGCGAGCTCGTGGGCGCGCTGCGCGCCCACGGGGTGGAAGCGGATCTGGTCTCGATCCCGTTTCGCGACAGCCCGCGGGAGGAGCTGCTGGCGCACGCGACGGCATGGCGCCTGATCGATGTGAGCCGCGCGCTCGAGCGGCCGGTGGACGCCGTGATCGCCACCAAGTTCCCGACCTACTTCGTCCGCCATCCGGCGAAGGTCACCTGGCTGGTGCACCAGCACCGTGCCGCCTACGAGCTGTGCGGCACGCCCTTCAGCGATTTCGAGCACACCGAGCGCGACGTGGCGCTGCGCAAGCGCCTGATCGAGCTCGACACGGAGATGCTGGCCGAGTGCGTGGGCCGCTTCAGCATCGCCAAGACGGTGTCGGCGCGCGTCGAGCAGTACAACGGGCTGACGGCCGAGCCTGTCTATCACCCGCCGCGCCTGGCCGCCTCCCTGCGGGCCGGCGCCTACGGGGACTACATGCTGGCCGTGTCGCGCCTCGAGAAGGTCAAGCGGCTCGACCTGGCGATCGAGGCGTTCGTGAACGTGCCGGCACCGCTGCGGCTCGTGATCGCCG
This sequence comes from uncultured Acidobacteriota bacterium, assembly GCA_963713655.1. GTDB lineage: Bacteria > Acidobacteriota > Vicinamibacteria > Vicinamibacterales > UBA2999 > CAWEBF01. The sequence goes on along the minus strand of CAVQMT010000015.1, from coordinate 123,285 downwards.
GGGAAGGCAGCGTCCGCGCCGATCTCGAAACCCGCATCGAGCGTCATGGCCTGGGCGACCGCGTCCAACTGGTGGGCCATGTGGACGACGCGCGGATGATCGAGCTGATGGCGGGCGCACGGGGGATCCTGTTTGCGCCGTTCCAGGAAGACTACGGCTACGTCACGCTGGAAGCGTTCCTGGCGCGCAAGCCGGTGGTGACGGCGTCCGATTCGGGCGGGCCGCTGGAGTTCGTGCAGGACGGCGTCAACGGCTTCGTGTGCGATCCGGTTCCCGAGGCCCTGGCCGCGGCGGTCGGCCGCCTCGCCGCCGACGCCGGACTGGCGCGCCGGCTGGGCGACAGCGGCTACGAGCGTGCGAAGCTGATCACCTGGGAGGGCGTCGTCGCGCGCCTGCTCTCACCCGTCACCGGCGGCGCGGCCCTGCCGCGCGCCTGAGCCGATGGACGCGAGCATGCGTCCGGTGGTGATCGTCCCCACCTACAACGAGCGCGCCAACATCGCCGTGCTGGTGCCGGCGCTGCTGGCGATCGACGGCCTCCAGGTGCTGATCGTCGACGACGGCTCGCCCGACGGGACCGGCGCGGAGGCGGACGGACTCGCTCGCACCAGCCGCGGGCGCGTGCGCGTGATCCATCGCACCGGCCGGCGCGGCTACGGCCGCTCGCACCTCGAGGGCATGCGTGCGGCGCTGCAGACCGACGCGACGCACATCTGCCAGATGGACGCCGACCTGTCGCACGACCCGGCGGACCTGCGCCGCATGCTCGAAGCAGCGCGCACAGGCGGACCTGATCATCGGGTCCCGCTACGTGGAGGGCGGCCGCGTGATCAACTGGCCGCGCCGGCGGCGCGCGCTGAGCGCGTTCGCGAACTGGTACGTGCGCGCCATCACCGGCGTGGGCATTTCGGATTGCACCAGCGGCTTCCGGTGCTGGAGCCGGCCGCTGCTGGCGTCGCTGGATCTCGGCGACGTGCGCTCGGACGGGTACGCCTTTCTGGTGGAGCTGGCGTGGAAGGCACGGCGGGCGGGCGGCCGCATCCTGGAGGTGCCGATCACGTTCGTCGAACGGCGAGAAGGCGCGTCGAAGCTGTCGTGGCGCGTGATCGGCGAGAGTCGTGCTCCTCCCCTGGCGGCTCGTCACGCGGCGGCACTGGAGCCCGGAGCCCGGAGCCCGGAGCCAGAAGCCGTGATATATTCCCCCGTTCCCGTGCCCGCTCCCCGGCCCGTCGATCTCCGCGTTCTTCCCCTGCTACAACGACGAGCGCACCATCGCCCCGCTGGTGCGCAAGACGGCGCAGCAGCTGGCGCTGCTGACCGACGACTTCGAGATCCTGGTCGTCAACGACGGCTCGCAGGACGGCAGCGCCGCGGTGCTCGACGGCCTCGCGCGTGAGCTGCCGTGCCTCAAGGTGATCACCCACGAGGCCAATCGCGGCTACGGCGGCGCGCTGCGCAGCGGGTTCGCCAACGCCACCAAGGAGCTGGTCTTCTACACCGACGGCGACGGCCAGTACGACGTCGGCGAGCTGCCGCTGCTGCTGATGCTGCTGACGCCGGACACCGACTTCGTGAACGGGATGAAGATGACGCGGCAGGATCCGGGCTACCGGGTCTTTGCCGGGAACCTGCACCGCTTCGTGACCCGGTGGTCGTTCTGGCTGCCGATCACCGACGTGGACTGCGACTTCCGCCTGGTGCGCCGCTCGATTGTCGATCGCGTGCGCCTGACGCAGAACAGCGGGTCGATCTGCGTCGAGCTGGTCAAGCTGGCCGCAGCGTGCCGGCGCGCAGTTCCGCGAAGTGTCGGTGCACCACTACGCGCGGCGAGTTCGGCCAGTCGCAGTTCTTTCGCCCGAGCCGCATCGCCAAGACCTACTTCGACCTGGCGCGCTTGTGGCTGGAGCTGATGATCGTCGCGCCGATTCGCGGCTGATACAATTTCGACCCGTGAGCCCGTCGGACAGCGTCGGCGCCGAGGCCTATCGCGCCTTCTACCGCGGCCGCCGCGTGATGGTGACCGGCGGGATGGGCTTCATCGGCAGCAACCTCGCGCACCAGCTGGCCGCGCTGGGCGCGCACGTCCTGATCGTGGACTCGATGATCCCCGATTACGGCGGCAACGCCTTCAACGTCTCGGGGCTCGAAGACAAGGTCCGCATCAACATCGCCGACGTCCGCCAGCGCAGCACGATGAACCACCTGGTGCAGCAGGTCGAGGTGATCTTCAACCTCGCCGGCCAGGTGAGCCACATCGACAGCATGCAGGATCCCGATACCGACCTCGACATCAACTGCCGCGCGCAGCTGTCGCTGCTGGAGGCCTGCCGCCGGCACAACCCGGGCGTGAAGGTGGTGTTCGCCGGCACCCGCCAGGTCTACGGGCGGCCCGACAGCCTGCCGGTGAGCGAGCAGCACCTGGTGCGCCCCACCGACGTCAACGGCATCAACAAGGCCGCCGGCGAGAACTATCACCTGGTCTACAACAACGTGTTCGGCGTCCGCGCCTGCTCGCTGCGGCTGACCAACGTCTACGGCCCGCGCCAGCTGTTGAAGCACAACCGCCAGGGCTTCATCGGCTGGTTCATCAGGCTCGCCATCGAAGGGCGCCAGATTCCGATCTACGGCGACGGGTCGCAGATGCGCGACTTCGTGTTCGTGGACGACGCGGCCGACGCGTTCCTGCGCGCCGGCGCCAGCGATCGCTGCAACGGGCAGGTGTTCAACGTCGGCGGGGCCGAGCCGATCGCGCACCGGGCGCTGGTCGAGCTGCTGATCCGCATCGCCGGCTCGGGCAGCTACCAGCTGGTGGAGTGGCCCGCCGAGAAGAAGGCGATCGACATCGGCGACTTCTATGCCGACTCGTCGCGCTTGCTGCAGACCGCCGGCTGGCGGCCGACGACGACGCTGGCCGAGGGCCTGGCGGCCACCGTCTCGTTCTACCGCGCGCACTTCGAGCACTACGTGCCGTCGGCGTCCCAGGTGGGCGCCCGGTGACGGCGGCGCGCGCGCATACCCTTCGCCGAGCTGCGGCCCGGGCCGCGATCGGGCCGACGTCGCCCAGGCGATCGACCGGGTGCTGGCCCGCGGCTGGTTCGTGCTCGGCCCCGAGGTCGAGGCGTTCGAGGCCGAGTTCGCCGCCGCGAGCGGCGCGGCGCACGCCGTCGGCGTCGGCCAGCGGCACCGACGCCATCGCGCTGGCGCTGCGCGCGCTCGACATCGGGCCGGGCGACGAAGTCATCGTGCCGGCGATGACCGCCGCCTTTACCGGGCTGGCGGTGGCGTCGATCGGCGCGGCGCCGGTGATCGTCGACGTGGATCCGCGCACGCTGACGATGGACGCCGGCGCGTGCGCCGCCGCGGTGTCGCCGCGGACGCGCGCCGTGGTGCCGGTGCACCTCTACGGCCAGCCGGCGGACATCGACGGCGCTGCTGGCGCTGGCGTCGCGCCACGGGCTGGCGGTGGTCGAGGACTGCTGCCAGGCGCACCTGGCCACCGATGGCGGCGTGCCGGTGGGCACCGCCGGCGCCGCCGGCGCGTTCAGCTTCTACCCGACCAAGAACCTGGGCGCGCTCGGCGATGGGGGCGCGGTCGTGACCAACGACGCGGCGCTGGCCGATCGCGTCCGGCGGCTGCGCAACGGCGGCCAGGCCGGCCGCTACCACCACGTCGAGCCCGGCGTGAACAGCCGTCTCGACGAGCTGCAGGCGGCCGTGCTCCGGGTGCGCCTGCCGGGGCTGGCCGAGGCCACCGCCGTCCGCCGCGATCTGGCGCGCACCTATCGCCAGCGCCTCGGAGCCGGCGTGACGCCGATCGTCGAGCGCGATCCCGGGCACGTCTACCACCTGTTTCCCGTTCGCTCACCCGAACGCGATACGCTGATGGCGTTCCTGGGCGAGCGCGGCATCGAGACGCTGGTGCACTACCCCGTGCCGCTCTCGTCCCAGCCGGCATTCGCGCGATACGATCCGCGCGCGTGCCCGGTCGCGGCGCATGCGGCGGCGGAGCTGCTGTCGCTGCCCCTCAACCCCAGGTTGTCCAGGGAGGACGTGACGCGCGTGGCCGACACGGTGAACGAGTTCTCGGGAAGGCGCGGTAACGCGTGAAGGCACTCATCACGGGAGGTGCAGGGTTCATCGGCTCGCACCTGGCGGACCAACTCCTGGCGCAGGGCCACGAGGCGATGGTCCTCGACAACCTGTCCACCGGATCGATCGAGAACATCGCCCACCTCAAGGGCCGCGCCGGGTTCGCCTACACGATCGATTCGGTGACCAACGAGTCGCTGCTGGCCGAGCTGATCGACCAGAACGACGTCGTGTTCCACCTCGCGGCCGCCGTCGGCGTCAAGCTGATCGTCGAACAGCCGGTCCACACCATCGAGACCAACGTCCACGGCACCGAAGTGGTGCTGAAGCACGCGAACAAGAAGAAGAAGCTCGTGTTCGTGGCGTCCACGTCCGAGGTCTACGGCAAGAGCGCGGACGTGCCGTTCCGCGAGGGCGCGGATCTGGTGCTCGGCGCCACCGTCCGTCACCGCTGGGCGTACGCGTGCAGCAAGCTGCTCGACGAGTTCCTGGCGCTGGCGTATTGGAAAGAGAAGAAGCTGCCGGTGGTGGTGGTGCGGCTCTTCAACACCGTGGGTCCGCGGCAGACCGGACAATACGGGATGGTGCTGCCGACCTTCGTCCGGCAGGCGCTGGCGGGCCAGCCGATCACGGTCTTCGGCGACGGGACGCAGACGCGCAGCTTCACCTACGTCGCCGACGTGGTGGACGCGCTGATCAAGCTGGCGCAGGAACCGCGCGCCGTCGGCGAGGTGTTCAACATCGGCAACACCGAGGAAGTGTCGATCGGGGCGCTGGGGCAGCGGGTCAAGGCACTGTCCGGGAGCGACTCGCCCATCCAGTTCATCCCCTACGATGAGGCCTACGAGGCCGGCTTCGAGGACATGCCGCGCCGCGTGCCCGACATTTCCAAGGTGCACGCCCTGGTGGGCTTCGAGCCGCGGATGGGCCTGGACGACATCATCCGCACCGTGATCGAACACTTCAGACAGCGGTAAGCGCTCCGCTACGGCTGAGCCTGCACGCCCTGACACGGCCCGGCGAGGACTCGCAGTACGATGCCTGCGACCCCGCCGATAAAGCCGCGACCAGAGGTCGTATACTGACCTCTCAGGGGAGTGCAGCGCATGACACGTCGATCCGTGCTCGCGGCGGTGCTGGTGGCGATGGCCTCTCTCTCGGCACAAGCCCAGACGGTGAAGGTGGAGTTCCTGATGGGCAAGGTGAACCTGGTCGCGCAGGACGCCTCCCTCCGCGCGATCATGAACGAGTGGGCGCGCGTCGGCGGCACGCGCCTGGTGAACCCGGAACGGCTCACCGGCGGTCCGGTGACGCTCGAGCTCGTGGGCGTGCCCGAACGTCAGGCGCTCGACATCCTGATGCGCGACGTCGGCGGCTACATCCTGGGACCGCGCGCCGCGTTGGTCGCGGGCGTGTCGTCGTTCGACCGCCTGGTCGTCGTCGCCGCCGTGGCGGGGAGACCCGCGCCAGCGGGACCCGCCGTCGCCGCGCCGCGGCCGCAGCTGGGACGTGTCGTCACCCCGATCGAGCGCGAGCCGATTGTGGACGACTCCGACGACGCGGAGCCCGACACTCCGGAACGCGCCGAGCTCGGCGGCGCGCGTGCGGCCGGGCGCCCCGTGCCGACGCCCAGGACTGCCGCCGCTGCCGCGTACCCTCGAGCCCGCGACCGGAGCCGGCCCGTCCGACGCCCACGCCGGGCAACCCGTTCGGTGCCGTCCCGGGTGCCTCCCGCCCCGGCATGCGTGCAGCCGGCGCCGCCGGCGCAGCCGCCAGCGCGAGACAGCCGCCGCAGAACTAGCGAGGCTCCGCCTCGAAGCGCGTCCGAGCCTGCACGACAGCCGCTGCCGCGGCTGCGCGGTCGCCGCGCTCGCGCCCGCCATCGCGCCTGGGCCGACGACATACAATGACGTCTGCGGCCCGTCACCCCACACGGCGCGTCCATGCCAGAGATCGACCGCTTCAGAATCGAGGACAGGCGCGGCATCGAAACCCTGTACCGACGACGACACGGCGCCGACGCGGCCGACGCGCACCGCTTGCGGTGGGAATGGCAGCACCGTCGCAACCCGTTCAATCGAGGCGGAGAGCCACGCATCTGGGTAGCGCGGGAAGGGCCGACGGTCGTCGGGCAGTACTCCGACGCTTCCGGTCCGGGTGTCGATCAAGGGCATCGAGGTGGATGGCGCCTGGGGCGCCGATGCCGATGGTGGCGCCCGAGCGCGAGCAGCAGGGTCTCGGCGAAGCGCTGGTTCGCGCGTGGGATCGCAACAACGGCGCCGCCCTGACGCTCAGCCCGTCGCCCGGCGCGCGCGCGGTCCTGGATCGGCTGCACTTCCCGGAGTCGCGCGTGGTGTCGTGTCTGGTGAAGCCGCTGACGCGGCGCGCGGTGCGGCTCCCGAACTGGCCGACGCCGCTCAACACCGTGGTCTCGGCGCTGGCCTATCCCTTCGTTCAGGTGCTGGCACGCTCCCGTCCGCTGCGCGCCGAGTGCGAGCCGATCCGCCGGTTCGACGCCGGGTTCACGGCGCTGTGGGAACGGCTGGCCCAGCGCTTCGACCTGGCGGTCCGCCGCGACGCCGCCTACCTGAACTGGCGCTACATCGATCCGCCGCACGTGCGCTACTCGGCGGTGGCGCTGAAACGGCACGGCGAAGTGCACGGCTACGCCGTCTACCGCCACCTGCAGGAGCCGCTGGGCCGCGTGACCCTGATCGTGGACTTCCTGGCGCATCCCGACGACATCTCCGGGCTGAAGACGCTGCTGCGGTGGGTGGACCGCGCCGCCCGCGCGGAACACTCCGACAAGGTCCGCTGCTACACGCTGAACGATTCGTTCCGGCGCGTCCTGCGCCGCCAGGGCTACTTCGGCGTGAAGTCGTCGGTGGAGGTGGCGGTGAAGGTGAACGCCGTGCAGGTGCCGCGCGGGTTCTACGAAGAGACCGAAAACTGGCACATCACCTACGGAGACTCCGAGCCGTGAGGGCGGAGAAGGGCTGAGCGATGGCGAGTGCGCTGAACGACCAGGTGAACACGGGCATCACGGCGGCGATGAAGGCCAAGGACCAGGTGCGCCTGTCGGCGCTGCGCATGCTGAAGGCCGCGATCATGAACAAGGGCGTCGAGAAGGGCCGCGATCTCGACGACGCCGAGGTGCTGCAGGTGATCGGCTCGCTGGTGAAGCAGCGGCGCGACTCGATCGAGCAGTTCCAGGCGGCCGGCCGCACCGATCTGGTGGACAAGGAAGCCGCCGAGATGGCGGTGCTCGACGCGTTCCTGCCGCCCGCGGCGTCCGCCGCGGACATCGACGCCGCCGTGGCGGCGGCCATCGCCGAGACCGGGGCCACGTCGCCCAAGGACATGGGCAAGGTGATGAAGGCCGTGATGCCGAAGCTCGCCGGCAAGTCCGCCGACGGCCGGGCTGTCAACGAAGCCGTGCGCCGCTCGCTTGGCGCCTGATCCCTCCGCGCCTCCGCAGGTGGCGCGCTCGGCCGCGTCGGCCGGCGCCGCCACGATGACCAGCCGCGTGCTCGGCGTCGTCCGCGAGCAGGTGCTGGCGTCGCTCTTCGGCGCCAGCGACGCGATGGACGCCTACAACGTCGCCTACCGCGTGCCGAACCTGCTCCGCGATCTGTTCGCGGAGGGCGCGATGAGCGCCGCGTTCGTGCCCACCTTCACGCGCGAGCTCGCCACCAGGGGCAAGCCGGCGGCCTTCCGGCTGGGCGCGCAAGTGGTCACCGCGCTGCTGCTCCTGACCGGCGTGCTGGTCGCGGCCGGGTGGGTGTTCGCCGAGCCGTTGGTGTCGCTGTTCGCGGAAGGCTACGGCGACGTGCCCGGCAAGCTGGACCTGACGGTGCAGCTGACCCGCGTGATGCTGCCGTTCCTGACCTTCGTCGCCCTGGCCGCGGTGTTCATGGGGATGCTGAACTCGCTGCACCACTTCTTCGTGCCGGCGCTTTCGCCGGCGATGTTCAACGTGGGGACGATCCTGTGCGCGATCGTGCTCGTGCCGCTGATGCCGGGGCTGGGCCAGCCGGCGATCGCGGCGATCGCCATCGGCACCTTGCTCGGCGGGCTGGCGCAGTGGCTCGTGCAGTGGCCGCTGCTGCGCCGCGAGGGCTTCCGCTTCACGCCGCAGCTGGACTGGAACGATCCGGCGCTGCGGCGGGTGCTGCTGCTGATGGGGCCGGGCACCCTCGGGCTGGCGGCCACGCAGGTCAACGTGTTCGTGAACACGCTGCTGGCGACCGGCGAAGGCACCGGCGCGGTGTCGTGGCTCAACTACGCCTTCCGCCTGATGTACCTGCCGATCGGGCTGTTCGGCGTGTCGATCGCCACCGCGACCACGCCGGCGATTGCGCGCCATGCCGCCAACGCCGAGCGCGGCGCGGTGCGGCGCACGATTGCCGACGGCCTGATCCTGATGCTGATGCTCAACGTGCCCGCCACCGTGGGCCTGGCGGTGCTGGCGGCGCCGATCGTGCAGCTGATGTACGAGCGCGGGGCGTTCACGCCGCGCGAGACGCTGGCCACGGCCGCCGCGCTGCAGTACTACGCCATCGGCCTGCTGGGCTATTCGGTGGTGCGGATCGCGTCGCCGGCGTTCTATGCCCTCGACCGCAACCGCACGCCGGTCATGGTCAGCATCATCACCGTGGCTGCCAACGCGGTGCTGAACGTGATCCTGGTGCGCACGATGGGCTACACCGGGCTGGCACTGGGAACGTCGATCGCCGCCCTCCTCAATGCCGGCCTGCTGCTCGTGCTGCTGCGCCGCCACCTGGAGGGCATCGAAGACGCGCGGATCGTCGACTCGCTGGGCCGCATCGCCATCGCGTCGATCGCGATGGGGCTGGCAGCGGTCTGGCTCCACGGCGAGATGCTGGACCTGCTGCCCGGCAACGCCCTGCTGCCGCAGATCGTGCGGCTGGGCGTGGCGATCGGCGGCGCGGTGGGTGTGCTGGCGTTCGCAGCCTACGTGCTGTCGATCAAGGAGTTCCAGCAAGGCGTGGACCTGGTGCTGCGCAGGTTCCGGCGTCGCGCGCGATGACGGATCGTTGGCTGGGCCTCCACCCCGGCGTCCTGCGGCTCGCGTTCACCCACTTCGTCATCGACGTCTACAGCAACATCCTCGCGCCGCTGCTGCCGCTCTTCATTCCCCAGATGCAGCTGTCGCTGGCGGCGGCCGGGCTGCTGCAGACGATCTTCCAGATGTCCAGTTCGGTGGCGCAGCTGGCGTTCGGGCACCTGGCGGACCGCTGGCGCCACCGGCCGCTGCTCATCGCCGGGCCGCTGTTGTCCGTCATCGTGCTGCCGCTGGTGGGCCTGGCGCAGGGGCCGGCGGCACTCGCGGCCGTCCTGATCGTCGGCGGGCTGGGCGCCGCGGCCTTCCATCCGCCCGCGGCCGCGCTGGTCCATTCCCTGAGCGGAGCGCGCGCGGGATGGGCGATGGCGTTCTACATCACGGCGGGATCGATGGGGTTCTCGATCGGGCCGGTGATCTTCGCGTCGTTCGTCGATCGCTTCGGGCTGGCATGGATGCCGGTCCTGGCGATCCCGGCGCTCGTGGCGCTGGCTGCCGTGCTCGGCCGGCTGCCCGTGCCCGCCCGGCGGGCGGAGCACGACGGCGGCGGGTTCGGCGCGCTCCGACCCTACGCCCGGCCGCTCACGCTGCTGTATCTGATCGTCGTCCTGCGCACGCTGACCGCCCTGAGCTTCTCGACCTTCGTCCCGGTGATGCTGACCAGGCGCGGCATGAGCCTGGCTGGCGCCGGCACGTTCTCTGCGATCTTCCTGGTCTCGAGCAGCCTCGGCGGGTTCTTCGGCGGCGGGCTGGCCGACCGATGGGGGCCCCGGCGGGTCATCGTCGCCTCGCTGGTCTCGGCCGTTCCGTTCTTCGTCGCGGCCCCCTTCTTCGACGGCTGGGCGTTCATCACCAGCCTGGCGATCGGCGGGCTGCTGCTGCAGTCCACCCTGCCGGTGAACGTGACGTTCGGCCAGCGGATCGCGCCGATCAGCGCCGCCACGGTGTCGTCGCTGATGATGGGCTTCGCCTGGGGGACCGGCGGGCTGTGCGTGCCGCTCGTCGGCATGATGGCCGACCGCATCGGCATCGAGGGCGCGCTCGAGTTGATGGCATTCACGCCGCTGGCGGCGGCACTGCTGGCCCTGCCGCTCCCGCCAGGCGACGGACCTGCCGTGGTTGCCCACGTCGGGCCGGATAGCGCAGACTAGCAACGGATCCAACGCCGCCGATGCGATCACGGATGTCACCGTCGAACTTCGCCTACTCCTTCGGGCCAGGGCCGCTCACGCCCGCGGTCAAGGCGCTGGTGATCACCAACGTGGTCGCGTTCCTGCTGACCCTGATCGTGCCCGAGATGACCTTCAGCCTGGGCCTGCGCCCGGCCGATGTGCTCGGCGGACGCGTGTGGCAGCCGCTGACCTACATGTTCCTGCACGGCGGCGTGTCGCACATCCTGTTCAACATGCTGTCGCTGTGGATGTTCGGCGTCGAGCTGGAGCGCATGTGGGGCTCGGCGTTCTTCACGCGCTTCTACCTGGTGTGCGGCGTCGGCGCGGCGGCGACGACGATCCTGTTCTCGTTCCTGCCCGGCAGCCTGGGCGACGGCCTCTATGGGTCGCTGACGGTCGGCGCTTCGGGCGCCATCTACGGCATCCTGATGGCCTACGCGCTCTACTTCCCGGACCGGCGGATCTACATGTACTTCCTGTTCCCGGTGCCGGTGAAGTACTTCGTGATGATCGTCGGCGCCATCTCGCTGCTCTCGGCCACGGGAGGCCCTGGCAGCGGCGTCGCGCACGCCACGCATCTGGGCGGGCTGGCGGTGGGCTATCTGTATCTGAAGGGACGCCGGCTACGGCTGGGCGCCGAGCTGCAGTACCGCCTCAATCGCTGGCGCATCGATCGCATGCGCCGGCGCTTCGACGTGCACAAGGGCGGGAAAGAGCGGGGCCCGTGGATTCACTAGGACCGCGAAGGCAGAAGGCAGAAGGCAGAAGGCAGAAGCCTTCAGAGATCGTTCGACGCGCGCACGTAGACGACGGCGAACTCGGAGCCGCTGCCGCGCGGCTTCACCGACGCCAGCCGAAGTTGCCTTTGTTGCCGACGCCCACCTGCAGCTGGCCCTGGCGCGAACGCCGGGACTTGCAGCGCGGCGGCCGCAGTCGCCGCTCGAAGTCCATGTCGCCCTGGCAGACAACGTGACCGGTCCGTACGCGGCGAGCTCGCGGCGATAGAACTCGGCGATCGCATCGGGCGCGGCGTCGCTCGTGTACTTCGAGCGCCGCCACGCGCAGGTCCACGAACGGGCTGTCGATAGACACGTTGGCGCGGTCGGTTTCGTCGCCGTCCTCGAGCGGACGGGCCCCCGGGTAGACCCGCACGCCCACGTCTTCGGGGACCGCATCCTTGGTCACCGACAGGTCGCCGAACGGGGTGTCCACGTCCACGTCGGTCGGACGGCGGTCCTCGTCGCGCGCCACGCGAATCTCACACGCGGCCAGAGAGACGGCGGCCGCAGCGGCAACCACGAGCAACAGGGCATTTTTCGTCATCGGAGCGCACCTCGCCCGCGCGTTACGCCGTTGGACGGGGGGCGCAGCGCGATTGTTCCCGCCGCGGCGTCAGGGCTCCTCGACCAGGTCGGCCCAGTCGGCGCGGATCGGGCTGAAGATGTCCAGCTGGAACGTGTCCTCGAGCACCTCGGCCTGGTGCTCGACCATCGACGGGATGTGCAGCACTTCCCCCTCCCGCACGATGGTTTCCTCGCCGGCCACCACGAAGCGCACGGCGCCCTGCAGGACATAGGTCATCTGCTCGCTGGCGTGCGCATGCCGGGGGACCAGCGCACCCTGCTTGAGGTAGGTCTGGGCCAGCATCTGGTTCGAACCAGCCACGATCTTCTGGGACATCATCTCGGTGATCTTGACGAGGCCGATTTCGTCCCAGCGGTGCACGGTGGCAGTCATGGAGACAGGAGCCGGACGATAGTGCCATAATTCGCCAAGCCATGAAGGCTTCGACCCTCGCCAATGGCGCGGACACCCGCGCCTCTGGAGCGAAGGCGCGTACCGGCGGTCGCCGCGGTCTATCCCGGGACGAACTGCTCGCGGCGTATCGCACCATGCTCCTGTCGCGGAAGATCGACGACAAGGAGATCCAGCTCAAGAACCAGACGCCAGGCGTTCTTCCAGATCAGCGGCGCCGGCCACGAGGCCGTGCTGGTGGCGGCCGGCCGCCAGCTGCGCCCGGGCTACGACTGGTTCTTTCCCTACTATCGCGACCGCGCGCTGTGCCTGGCGATCGGCCTCACGCCGCTCGAGATGTTCCTGTCGTCGGTGGGCTCGAAGGACGACCCGGCGAGCGGCGGTCGCCAGATGCCGTCGCACTGGGGCAGCACGCGGCTGAACATCCCCTCGCAGAGCAGCTGCGTGGCGACGCAGTGCCTGCACGCGGTGGGATGCGCCGAAGCGGGCGTGATCTACGACCGCGTGACGTCGATCCCGAACCGCGAGGCGCGCTACCACTCCGACCAGCTCACCTACGTATCGATCGGCGAGGGCGGGACGAGCGAAGGCGAGTTCTGGGAGTCGCTGAACACGGCGTGCACGCGCAAGCTGCCGCTGCTGTACCTGGTCGAGGACAACGGCTACGCGATCTCCGTGCCGGTCGAGGCGCAGACGCCCGGCGGCGACATCTCCCGGCTGGTCGAGTCGTTCCCCGACCTGTCCGTGCACCGCTGCGACGGCACGGACTATCTGGACAGCTACGACACGCTGGAGGAAGCCATCGCCTACGTGCGGGCGCGCCGCGGGCCCGCGCTGGTGCACGCGAAGGTGATCCGGCCGTATTCGCACTCGCTGTCGGACGACGAGAAGCTGTACAAGACGCCGGAAGAGCGCGAGGCCGAGGCCAAGCGCGACCCGCTGCTGCGCATGAGCCAGTTCCTGGTCGCCGAAGGCCTTGCGACCGAGGAGGAACTGGCCGATCTCGTCACCTCGGTCGAGCGCGAGGTGGCGCGTGCGGCCGACCAGGCGCTCGAGGCGCCCAAGCCCGATCCGCGCACGGCCACGGCGTTCGTCTACTCGCCGGTGGTGGACCCGGCCTCGGCCCTCTTCCTCAGCGAGCCGCAGCCCGAAGGCAACCCCGACACCATGCTGGCGGCGATCAACAAGACGCTGCGGGACGAGATGGCGCGCGACGCGCGCATCGTCGTGTTCGGTCAGGACGTCGCCGACGCCACGCGCGCCGAGGCGCTGGCCACGGTGTCCGGCAAGGGCGGCGTGTTCAAGGTGACGCACGGGCTGCAGCGCGCCTACGGCGGCGACCGGGTGTTCAACTCGCCGCTGGCCGAGGCCAACATCGTCGGCCGCGCCGTGGGCATGGCGCTGCGCGGCCTGAAGCCGGTGGTCGAGATCCAGTTCTTCGACTACATCTGGCCCGGGTTCATGCAGATCCGGGACGAGCTGTCGATGATGCGGTATCGCTCGGGCAACAACTGGTCGTGCCCGGTGGTGATCCGCGTGCCGATCGGCGGCTATCTCAAGGGCGGCGCGCCGTACCACAGCCAGTCGGCCCTGGCCATCTTCGCGCAGACACCGGGCCTGCGAATCGTGCTGCCGTCGAACGCCGAGGATGCGGCCGGCCTGCTGCGCACGGCGATCCGCTGCGACGACCCGGTGCTCTTCTGCGAGCACAAGCACCTCTACCGCCAGACCTACAACAAGGGCGTCTATCCCGGCCCCGACTACACCGTGCCCTTCGGCAAGGCGTCGGTCGTCCGCGACGGCCGCGACGTCGTGGTCTTCACCTGGGGGGCGCTGGTGCAGCGATCGCTGCTGGCGGCCCAGCAGGCCGAACGCGACGGCGTCAGCGTGGCCGTGATCGACCTGCGGACGATCATGCCCGTACGACTGGGAGACGATTGCCGCGTACACCCAGCGCACCAGCCGGGTCGTGGTGGCGCACGAGGATCAGCTGACCGCGGGCTTCGGCGCGGAGATCGCCGCCCGCATCGCCGACGAGCTGTTCGACTACCTGGACGCGCCGGTCAAGCGGGTCGCCGCCGCCGATTGTCCGGTTGCCTATTCGCCGGTGCTGGAAGAGGCGATACTGCCCGGGCGCCGCCGACGTACTGGCGGCGATTCGGACGGTCGCGGCGTACTAGGGCTCCGGGCTCCGGGCGCCAGGCTACGAGGCCTTCAAGGAACCTGCCATGAACATTGCTCGCTCCACTGCATTGCTCGCGTGTCTGCTCGGACTGTCGACGGCCCTGCCGCTGGCGCAGGCGCCCGCGACGCCGCCGGCGGTTGCCGCCAGGGCCGCCACCACGGCACCGGCGGGGTTTTCGGCCGAGCGGCTGGCGCGCGCGGACAAGATGCTGCAGTCCTATGTGGACGACGGCCTGATTCCCGGCGCGGTGGCGCTGGTGTTGCGCGACGGCCGTCCGGTGTATCAGAAGGCGGTGGGCTGGGCCGACAAGGAAGCCGGGCGCCGGATGACGATGGACACGATCTTCCGCATCGCCTCGCAGACCAAGGCCCTGACCAGCGTGGCCGTGCTGTCGCTGTTCGAGGAAGGCAAGCTGAGCCTCGGCGATCCGGTCAGCCGCTTCATCCCGGCGTTCGGGAACACCACGGTTTCGGTGCGCGGCGAGAACGGCGTCACGGTGGTGCCGGCACGCCGGCCGATTACCATCCGCGATCTGCTGACGCACACGGCGGGCATTTCCTACGGCGTGCAACCCGAGATCGCGAGCCAATACGAGCAGCGCGGGCTGGGGCCGGCGGCAGGCTTCGGCTGGTACCTCGCCGACAAGGACGAGCCGGTGTGCGCGCCGATCGAGCGGCTGGCCACGCTGCCGTTCGTGGCGCAGCCCGGCGAGGCCTGGGTCTACGGCTACAACACCGACGTGCTGGGCTGCGTGGTCGAGCGCGTGTCGGGGCAGCCGCTCGACCAGTTCATCCGCGCGCGCATCACCGAGCCGCTCGGCATGCGCGACACCAGCGTTCTTCCTGGGACCTGAACAGCGCACCCGGCTGGCCGCCGTGTATGCCAGCACGGGCGACGGGAAGATCGCGCGGGCGCCGGACGGGGCGCGCGGTCAGGGCTCCTACGTCGATGGCCCGCGCAAGACGTTCGCGGGCGGCGCCGGCCTGCTGTCCACGGCGCGCGACTACGGCCGCTTCCTGGAGATGATCCGCAGCGGCGGCGCGCTGGACGGCATCCGCATCCTGGCGCCGCACTCCGTCGAGCTGATGACCACCAACCAGGTGGGCACGCTCCACTCGGCCAACGGCCTGGGGTTCGGCCTCGGATTCGAGACGACGGATCGCTACGGCGCCAACGGCATGGACTCGGTGGGCTCCTACGGGTGGGGCGGCGCCTACGGCACCGTGTACCGCGTCGATCCGCGGGAGCGGATGGTGACGATGCTGATGCTGCAGCTCCTGCCCAACACCACCGATGTGCGCGAGAAGTTTCCAGCGATGATCTACCAGGCGCTCGTCGAGCCTTCCTTCAAGGCGCGCTAGCGAGGCTCCGCCTCGGACCGAGAGCATGTGGCTCCGCCTCGCTAGCCAAGGCCCAGTGTCTCTTGTGCCCGCACGTCGTGCGGGCGGGGCTGGCGATGGCGCTCGGCGCGCTGGCCACGCCAGCCGTCCAGGCGCTGCGCGTCGAGGTCCTGACATCGATCGGCGGGCTGCCGCCGCATATCACCGCCCAGTTCGAATCGCCGGCCGCGTTCCAGCAAGGCCCGCGCGGCGACTACTTCGTGTTCGACCGCGGCGGCCACGCTGTGCATCGCGTCGCGCCGGATCGCTCGGCGGCGCGGAAGATCATCGGCATCGGCCAGGAGGACGGCAAGGTCATCGACCCGACCGGATTCGACGTCGCCGAGGACGGCCGGCTGGTGGTCGCCGACCGGCCGGGCGGACGGCAGCGCATCCAGGTCTTCGATCCGGAGGGGCTGCGGGTCGGAGGCTTCATCCTCCCGGGCCAGCCCGCCGCGCGCATCGTGATCGGCGGCGCGGTGCTGAACGGGGCCGGCGCGATCCAGTTCGCGAAGCGCGAGCTGCTGCTCAGCCACCCCGAGAGCGGCGCGCTGATCACCGCCTACACGGCCGCGGGCTACAGCACGTCGGTGGTTGGCCGGCTGCGATCCACCGCCTACGAGTCGGACCGCGAGCTGCACCTGGCGATGAACGCCGGCCTGCCGCTCGCCGACCCGACCGGCGGCTACTACTTCGTGTTCATGGCGGGGCGGCCCGCGTTCCGGAAGTACGACGCCACGGGCAAGCTGCTGTTCGAGCGGCTGGTCCAGGGCGCGGAGCTGGACGCGTTCCTGGACGCGCAGCCGACGCAGTGGCCGCGGCGCGTGATCCAGGATCGCGAGGTGCCCTTCGTGGCGCCGGTGGTACGCGCGGCCGCGGTCAGCCCCTCCGGCGAGCTGTGGATCTCCCTGGCCGTCCCCTACACCTACGTCTACGACGCGCAGGGCGACAAGACGCGCACGCTGCAGTTTCGCGCCGCCGGCATCGTCGGCCCCACCAGCCTGGCCTTCACCGGCCGCGGCACCCTGCTGGTCACGCCAGGGTGCTACGAGTTCGACCCGCGATCCCCCGACCAATGACGCCGCTGCTGGTGGCGCGCGGCCTGGCCAAGTCGTTCGGCGCGCGCGAGGCGGTCAGCGACCTGTCGCTCGAGTTGCGGCCGGGCGAGACGTTCGCGCTGGTGGGCCCGAACGGCGCCGGCAAGACCACGACGCTGCGGATGCTGGCGGGGCTGATTGCGCCGAACCAGGGGCGGGTGGAGTTGAACGGGCGCGAGCTGACGCCGGAGTCGGCCGGGTGGGCCCGGCGACAGGTGGGCATCCTGACCGAGGCGCCCGGACTCTGGGACCGCCTCACGGTGCGGCAGAACCTGACGGTGTATGCGCGCCTCTACGGGCTGCCGGCACCGGCCGCGGCCGTGGACGCCGCGTTGACGCGGTTCGGCGTGCTGGACCGCGCGCGCGAGCCGGCCGCCCAGCTGTCGAAGGGGCTGCGGCAGCGCGTCGCGCTGGCGCGGACGCTGCTGCACGATCCGCGCGGTGGTGCTGCTCGACGAGCCCACGTCCGGGCTGGACCCCGAGAGCGCGCGCAGCGTGCGCGAGCTGGTGCGCGGCTTGGAAACCGAGGGCCGCGCCGTCCTGATCTGCACGCACAACCTCGATGAGGTGGAGCGCCTGGCGACCCGCGTGGCCGTGCTGCGGACGCGCCTCCTGGTCGTGGACACGCCGCAGGCGCTGCGCGCACGCTACTTCGGCAGCCGCGTGCGCGTGCAGCTGGCAGCCGGGGCCGAGCGCTACGCAGGCCTGTTGCAGTCCGCCGGCGTGGCCGACGTGCGCGTGGAGGATTGCGCGCTGTCGGTGGCGCTCGACGGCAGCCCGGTGCGCTCCACCCCGGAGCTGGTGCGGCTGCTGGTGGAGGCCGGCGCGCCGGTCGAGGAGGTGGGGCGCGAGACGCCGTCGCTCGAGCAGGTCTACCTGCGCGTGCTCGGGGGTGGCCAGGCATGAACGGCCGCGTCCGGGCGCTGTGGGCGAAGGAGATTGCCGACTTGCGGCTCAATCCGGGCGTGTTCGGCCCGGCGCTGCTGACGGCCGCGATCTCGCTGCTGCTGCCGTTCTTCGTCGCCGTCATCGTGCCGTATGCCACCGGCGAGCGGCTGTCGGATTCGGGCGACTTCAGCGTGGCGGCCGAGCTGTTGCGGACGCAGCCCTGGACGCGCGATCTCGACCCCGAGGGCGCGGTGCAGGCGTTCATCTTCCAGCAGTTCCTGGTCCTGCTGGTGCTCTCGCCGGTGGCGGCGTCGATGTCGAGCGCCGCCTTCAGCATCATCGGCGAGAAGCAGGCGCGCACGCTGGAGCCGCTGCTGGCGACGCCGATCTCGACCACCGAGCTCTTGAGCGCGAAGATCCTCGGCGCCTTCGTGCCGGCGGCGTGTCTGACGCTGGGCACGTTCGCGGTCTACCTCGCCGGCACGGCCGTGCTGGCGTCCCCAGGCGTCTACCGCGCGCTGCTGACGCCCGCGTCGCTGGCCGTCGTGTTCCTGGTGGGCCCGCTGGCGTCGCTCCTGGCGCTGCAGATGGCGGTGTGCGTGTCGTCACGGGTCAACGACGCGCGCAGCGCCCAGCAGATCGGCGCGCTGGTGATCCTGCCGATCGCCGGCCTGCTGATCGCCCAGGTGGTCGGCAGCATCGTCCTCACGGCCTGGCTGGCGCTCGGCATCGCCGCCGCGTTGGCGGTGTTGAACGTCTTCGTGCTGCGGATCGCCGTCGCCCTGTTCGATCGCGAGTCGATCCTCACGCGGTGGAAATAGAGTCCGGTTGTCGGTCGTCGGTCCGGTCTGGACCAAGAACCAAGAACCAAGAACGGTCCGATACGATCCGCCGGTGTTCCCCACCTTGCCCAGCGAGATCGGCCGGCTGCGCCACGTCGCCGTGACGCATGCCCGCGATGCGTTCGTGAACCAGGCGACGATCGATGGCCAGTGGCAGGGCCTGGGCTTCACGGCGCGGCCGGACTTTGGACGGGCGGTGGAACAGCACGAGGCCTTTATCGCGGTGCTACGCGATGCCGGCGCCGCAGTCCACCTGCTGGCGCCAGGGCCCGGCACCACGCTGGACGCGATCTACGCCCGCGACGCGTCGCTGGCCTGTCCGCAGGGCATGGTGTTGTGCGCGATGGGGAAGGCGGCACGCGCGGCTGAGCCGGCCTCGCAGGCGAACGCCTTCGCCGGCATCAGCCCGGCCGTGCCGGTGCTGGGACGGGTGGAGCCGCCCAGGCTGCATCGAGGGCGGTGACGTCGTGTGGCTGACACCGCGGACGCTGGCCGTGGGCATCGGCTACCGCACCAACGCCGAGGGCGCCGCGCAGCTGCGACGTCTGTTGGGACACTCGATCGACGAGCTGATCGAGGTGCCGCTCCCCCACTGGCGCGGGCCCGGCGACGTGCTTCACCTGATGTCGCTGCTGAGCCCGGTGGACCGCGACCTGGCGGTGGTCTACTCGCCGCTGATGGCCGTCCCGTTCCGGCAGCGGCTGAGCGCGCTCGGCATCCGCTTCGTGGAGGTGCCTGAGCGAGGAGTTCGACTCGATGGGCGTCAACGTGCTGGCCCTGGCGCCGCGCCGCTGCCTGATGCTGAAGGGCAACCCGCGCACGCGAGCCGCGCTCGAACAGGCCGGCGCCACCGTGCTCGAGTACGACGGCAGCGAGATCAGCGTGAAAGGTTGCGGCGGCCCCACCTGCCTGACCCGCCCGCTGGTGCGGGCCGCCACCGACCAATAGCCGACCGGCTAACGTGCGCGCGGGCTGCCGTCCACGCCGATGACGTTGGTCAAGCGGGTGACACCACTACCGTCCATGTCCATGATGAAGACCTCGGTGTCGAGACCCGTGCTCGGCCTCGAGGACATGAAGTAGATGTGACGCCCGTTGGTCGACCACGACGGGGCCCTGCTGACCCAGTCCGCGTCGGCGTCTCCGGCGTTCTTCGGCGTCAGGTTGCGTTGCCCGCCGCCGTCGGCATCCATGATGAACACCGAGGGGTACCCGTCTCGCGCGCTCATGAAGACCAGATGCTGCCCGTTGGGTGACCATGCCGGCATCTGGTTGAGCGGCGGCGCGTTGGTCAGGCGGCGGGTCTCGCCGCTCGGCAGCTCCATCACGTAGATGTCCGTGTCGCGTCTGAAGGCGATCTCGCGTCCGTTCTGCGACCAGTCGGGAAACTGATCGACGCCGGGATAGTTCGTCAGCCGGGTTTGCCCGCTGCCGTCCCGGTTCATGACGTAGATCTCGAAGTTGCCGTCCGGTTCGACTGGAAGACGATGTGCTCGCCGTTCGGCGCCCAGCGCGCCCAGCCGTCGTTGCCAGCGTTGTTCGTGAGGTTGATGACGGGGCCTCCCGTGCTGTCGACGAGATAGATGTCGTTGTTGCCGCTGCGGTTGGAGGTGAAGACGATGTCACGGCCGTTCGGCGAGATTGCCGGGTCCAGGTCGGAGGCCGGATGTTCGGTGATCCGGCGAGGATCGCGGCCATCCCAGTCCATCACGTAGATCTCGTTGTTGCCGCTACGGGCGCTGTAGAAAGCCACGCCGCCCGGAATCCCCCGCCCCTGGCCAGCGGCACGATCGGCGCCCGTGCCCAGTACCAACGCCACCACCAACGCGCAATGCAGCCTTCATCGCTCACCTCCCCCGGGGGCGCGACCGTGCCCCACTGGTAGAGATCGCGCAAGACCGGGCCGAAACGGTTCAACGGCGCTCTCGAACCTGCTTGCAGTCCGCCGCTCGGCGCTCCTATCCTATTGGTCTTTCAGACATTTAGAGACCGCCGATGCGCTCGACGAGCGACGTCACGGACCTGCTGGACGAGTGGAATCGCGGCAACAGCCACGCGCTGGATGAGCTGCTGCCGCTGATCTATGCGGAGCTGCGTCGCGTTGCCGCCCGCCAGCTTCGGGCCGAGCGCGCGGCGAAGGCGTGGCTGGTGCGAGAACTCGGGCTGGCGGAGCGCTGATGACCGGCGGCCGATGGGCACGTGTCAAGAGTCTCTTCCAGGGCGCCGTCGAGCGTCCCCCCGAGGAGAGGGCGGCGTACCTGGCAGCGGCCGCGGCCGACGACCCCGAGCTGCAACGCGAAGTGGAGTCGCTCCTGGCAGCTGACGGCGGCAGCGTCCCGACCGAGCGGTTGCCGTTGATGGGCCGGGACGAGCCCGCGGGCGCGTTCCTGCCGGCGGGCGAGCACATCGGGCCCTACAAGGTGCTCGCGCCCATCGGCGCCGGCGGCATGGGCGAGGTGTACCGCGCGCGCGACGGCAAGCTGCATCGCGACGTGGCGCTGAAGGTCTTGCCTGCGGCATTTGCCTCCGACCCCGACCGTATGGCTCGCTTCAAGCGCGAAGCGCAGGTGCTCGCGGCCCTGAACCATCCGCACATCGGCGGCATCTACGGGCTGGAGGAGTCGGCGGACGCGGCAGGCGCTGGTGCTGGAGCTGGTGGACGGGAGCACGCTCGCCGACCGGATCCGCGCCGGCCGGCTGCCGCTGGGGGAAGCGCTGGAGATCGCGCGCCAGATCGTCGCGGCGCTGGCAGCGGCGCACCAGAAGTCGATCGTTCACCGGGACTTGAAGCCCGCCAACATCAAAGTGACGCCGGCCGGCGTCGTCAAGGTGCTGGACTTCGGCCTGGCCAAGACCGCCGCGACGGACGGAAGCGTCCGCGCCTCCCAGGCACCTACGCAGGCGGGCGACACACGCGTCGGCGCCGTGCTTGGCACGGCGGCCTACATGAGCCCCGAGCAGGCGCGGGGGCTGCCGGTCGATGCCCGCACCGACATCTGGGCCTTTGGCTGCGTGCTGTTCGAGATGCTGACGGGGCACAAAGCATTTGCCGCCGATGCCACGACGTCGTCGGTCACCAAGATCCTCGAGCGCGAGCCGGAGTGGCGTGCCCTCCCGTCGTCGACTCCGCGGATGGTGCGGGACCTGCTTCGGCGCTGCCTGCAGAAGGACGCGGCGCGGCGGCCACAGACCTGTGCCGAGATCCAAACGGTCATCGACAGGCTGGTGTCCCGCTCGGGGCTGACATCAGCGCTGGATCGCCGGCGGCGTCGCGGCGGCCGCTGCCGTGGGTCTCGGGTTGTATCTCTGGTCCGCGCGCGAGCAGCGTTCGACCGTCGACCGGAATGCCTGGATCCAGCTCACCAACCTCGACTCAGCCACCCAGCCGGCACTCTCGCCGGACGGCCGGACGCTGGCGTTCGTCCGTGGCCCGAACACATTCGTGTCGCCCGGGCAGATCTACCTGAAGCCGCTTCCCGACGGCGAGCCGACGGCGATCACCAACGACAGCTTGCCGAAGATGGGGCCGGTGTTCTCGCCCGACGGCACCCGCATCGCCTACACCGTCAACGATGGAAATTCCTGGGACACCTTCGAGGTCCCGGTGCTGCGGGGGTCTCCCCGGCGCTGGTTGAGGAATGCGTCGGGGCTGGTGTGGCTGAGCCAGCATGAGCTGTTGTTCTCCGAGATCAAGACCGGCCTGCACATGGGCATCGTGAGGTCGGCCGATAGCCGGGCATCGGCGCGCGACATCTACTTCCCTTCGCATCAGGGCGCGATGGCCCATCGCTCGTACGCGTCGCCCGATCGACAGTGGCTGCTGGTGGTCGAGATGGACGAGGTCAGCATCTGGCTTCCGTGCCGCCTGCTGAAGATGGATGGAAGCTCGTCGAGTCAGGTCGGGCCAGCGCCTGCCAGGTGCACGAACGCCGCCTGGTCGCCGGACGGGCGGTGGATGTACTTCACGGCGGACGCGGGTGACGGATTTCACGCGTGGCGCCAGCGGTTTCCCGACGGCGCGCCGGAACAGTTGACCGCCGGCCCCACCGAAGAGGAAGGGCTGGCTGTGGCGCCGGACGGCCGATCGCTCGTCACGTCGGTGGGCCTCAGCCAGCGAAGCGTGTGGCTGCACGACGATCGCGGCGAGCGGCAGATTTCGTTGGAAGGGTACGCATCCTGGCCGCTCCTTTCCGCCGACGGTCGAAAGCTTCTCTATCGCGTCACCAGGAGCAGCGGCGGTTCGGGCCTCACCCCGAGCGAGTTGCACGTGTCCGACCTGGCGACCGGGGAGAGCCGCCGGCTCTTTCCGGGACAGCTGGTCGCGGGCTACGACCTGTCAGCCGACGACCGCGTGATCGCCTCGGTGATCCAGGCCGACGGCGCCCGGGTCCTGTGGATCGGATGGCTGGACGATCGCGAACCCCCGCGGCGGATTCCCGGGGGGAACAGCGAAAACCCCCGGTTCGGTCGCCGCGGCGACGTGGTGTTCACGGTGTCCGAAGGCGACAGGCTCTATATCGAGCGAATGGGCGAGGATGGTTCGGGCCGGCAGCGCGCTCGGCGAGGCTGCAGGAAATGTGCTGGGCACGGTGTCGCCCGACGGCGAATGGGTCACGGGGATCAGCAGTGATCGCGGCTACATGGTCCTGTTCTCCCTCAGCGGACGCGCGCCCGTGCGTGTCTTCCCCTATTCACAAACGACCAGGCTGCGCTGGAGTCCGGACGGCTCGCGGGTGTACTTTGCGATTCAGTACGGAGCGGCCTCCGGATTTGGGACCGGCCGTACCTATGCATTGCCCCTGGTTTCGGGCACAGCGTTGCCCGTGATACCGGCCGGCGGCTTTCGGAACGAGGCGGAGATTGCTTCGCTTCCGAACGTCGAGATGGTTCCTGTACGGAGATGTCGGGCCTGGCCCGACATCGTCAGCGTATGCGTTCTCCAAGATCACGACGACGAGGAACCTGTATCGCATTCCGCTGCCTTGATCCGGCGAGCGTTGTTCTTCCCCGGGCCCCACATCGCCTGGCCACGCGACGCACCGATCCATACTGGTAGGACATCCCCAACACATGGCGATTCATTCCGTAGCCGTGCTTGGCGCCGGCGTCATGGGCGCGCAGATCGCCGCGCACTTCGCCAACGCCGGCGTGCCCGCGCTGCTGCTGGATCTCACGGACGAGGCGGCGGCCGCGGGCCTCAAGCGCGCACGAGGGCTGTCTCCCGATCCGTTCTTCACGCCGGAGACCTGGCGCCTGGTCGAGACCGCGAGCTTCGAGCAGGGCTGGCCGCGACTGCGGGACGCCGACTGGGTGATCGAGGCGATTGTCGAGCGGCTGGACGCGAAGGTCGAGCTGCTGGCGCAGGTGGACCAGGCCAGGGGCGCGCACGCCATCGTCAGCTCCAACACCTCGGGCATCCCCATCGCCGCCCTCGCCGAGGGCCGCAGCGAGGGCTTCAAGCGGCACTGGCTGGGCACGCACTTCTTCAACCCGCCCCGCTACCTGCGGCTGCTCGAGGTGATCCCGACCGCCGACACCGACCCCGCGGTGGTGGAGCGGGTGTCGCGGTTCGCCGACGAGCGCCTGGGCAAGGGCGTGGTGATCGCCAAGGACTCGCCGAATTTCATCGGCAATCACCTGGCGCTGTTCGAGGTCACGCGCATCCTGGCGGCGGTGGCGGCCGGCTCGTACTCAATCGAAGAAGTGGACGCCATCACCGGGCCCGCCATCGGGCGGCCCAAGAGCGCCACCTTCCGGACGTTGGACCTGGCCGGCCTGGACATCCTGGCGCACGTGATCGAGAACCTGCGGCAGCGCCTGCCGGCACACGAGGCCGCCGCTTTCGGCATCCCCGCGTTCGTGGAGCGGATGCTGGCGGCGGGATTGACCGGCGAGAAAGCCGGGCGCGGCTTCTATCAGCGGGTGAAGGACGCGGAGGGCGGTTCGCAGATTCTCGTGATCGACCCGGCGACGCTGGAGTACGGACCGCAGAAGCCGCCCAAGCTGGCGGCGCTGGCAGCGGCCGAGCCGGTGACCGACCTGGGCGCGCGCGTCGCCAAGCTCTTCAGCGGCAGCGATCGCGTTGGCGCGTTTCTGCAGGGAGATCCTGGCGCCGACGCTGGTCTACGCCGCACGCATCGCACCGGACGTGGCGCACTCCCCCGACGACGTGGATCGCGTGATGCAATGGGGGTTCGGATGGGAGCGCGGCCCGTTCGAGCTGATGGACGTGATGGGCATCCGCGAGGTCCTGGACGCGGCGCGCCAGACCGCACCGTCGCTGCTCGAGGCGGGCGTGCCGCCGCTGCTGCAGCACGCCCTCGACGCTGGCCGCAACCGGCTGCGAGAGGGCCGGGTGCCGCCGGCCGGCGCGGATCTGCAGGTGCTGCGGTCGGCGAAGGACCGGTCGCGGGTGGTGAAGTCCAACCCCGGTGCGAGCCTGGTGGACGTGGGCGACGGCGTGCTGGCGGTGGAGTTCCACTCGAAGATGAACGCGATCGGCGGCGACGCGCTCGCGATGCTGCAGCAGGGCGCGCGGGAGGCGGCGCAGAACTTCGCGGCGCTGGTAATCGGCAACGACGCGCCTGCACTTCTCGGCCGGCGCCAACCTGATGCTGGTGCTGCTCGAGGCGCAGGACGAGAACTGGGACGAGCTGGATGCGATGGTGCGCCTGTTCCAGCAGACGGTCGACGATGCTTCGCGGCTGCGACGTGCCGGTGGTGGTGGCGCCCGCGGGCCTGGCGCTCGGCGGCGCGTGCGAGCTGGCGTTGCACGCCGATCGCGTGCAGGCCGCCGGCGAAACCTACATGGGGCTGGTGGAAGTGGGCGTCGGCCTGATCCCGGCTGGCGGCGGCACCAAGGAGATGACGGCGCGCGCGGCCGCGCGCGCCAGCGGCGGCGACCTGACTGCCGCACGCCCAGCACGCGTTCGAGACCATCGGCTTCGGCAAGACCTCGGCGAGCGGCCCCGACGCCGTGCGGCTGGGCTACCTGCGGGCGGTGGACGGCATCACGATGAACCGCGAGCGTCTGCTGGCCGACGCCAAGGCGAAGGCGCTGCAGCGGGTGAAGGAAGGCTACCAGCCGCCGCTGCCGCGTGCCGCGATCCCGGTCGGCGGCGAGACGGTGCTGGCGCCGTTGAAGCTGGGCGTGCACCTGGCGTGGCGCGCCGGACGCATCAGCGATCACGACGCGCTGATCGGCCGCAAGCTGGCCACGGTGATCGCCGGCGGCGCGGACCTGCCGCACGCGACAACCGTGTCGGAGCAGCGCCTGCTCGACCTGGAGCGCGAGGCGTTCCTGAGCCTGCTGGGCGAGCCGAAGACGCAGCAGCGGATTCAGCACACGCTGAAAACCGGCAAGCCGTTGAGGAACTGACGTGAAGGTGATCGACCTGGGACACGGCGAGCCGGTGGTGATCGTCCCCGGCATCCAGGGCCGGTGGGAGTGGATGCGACCAGGCATCGAGGCGCTGGCCGAGCGCTGCCGCGTCATCACGTTCTCACTCGGCGACGAGCCCACGGCGGATTACGACGGCGCGTCGGCGGGATTCGATCGCTACGTGGACCAGATCGCGCGTGCGCTCGATAGCGCAGGGCTGCAACGCGCCGCGATCTGCGGCGTGTCGTTCGGCGGCCTGATTGCCTCGGCCTTCGCCGCCCGCTATCCAGAACGCGTCACGTCCCTCGTCCTCGCCTCCGCCCTGCCGCCGTCCTGGAAGCCCGACAAGCGCGCCAGCTTCTACCTGCGATCGCCGCGGCTGTTCGCGCCGCTGTTCTGCCTGTCGTCGCTGCGGCTCTACCGCGAGATCGCGGCGGCGCGGCCGGGTTTCTGGAACGGCGCTTCCGGCAGCAGTGAGCCACGCCGCCAACGTGATCGCCCACCCGTTCAACGCGCGGCGCATGGCGGGACGGGCGTTGATGGCGGCCGACCTCGAGTGGCCGGACCTGGCGACGGTCCACGTGCCGACGCTCGTGGTCACCGGCGAGCCGTCGCTGGACCGTGTCGTGCCGCCGGCACTGACGCTGGACTACCTCCGGCTCTGGCCGCACGCGCAGCACGTCACGCTGCCGCGAACGGGCCACCTGGGCATCATCACCAGGCCCCGCGAGTTCGCCGACATCGTGACGTCGTTTCTCGATCGCAGCGCGCACGGCGCACCCACCAGGAGGCGTGTTGGCTGATCCCCTCGTCCGCGAGATCCCCGGCCCGATGGGGCCGATGGAAGTGCTGTTCGACAAGCCGGCCGGCGCACCGCGCGCCGTCGTGGTCTTCGCCCACCCGCTGCCGACGCAGGGCGGCACCATGCACACCAAGGTGGTGTTCCAGTCGGCCAAGGCGCTGGCGGACATCGGCTGCGTCGTGCTGCGGTTCAACTTCCGCGGCGTCGGACGCAGCGCCGGGACCTGGGACAACGGCAAGGGCGAGCTGGACGACTTCCGCGCCGCGGTGGACTACATGGCCGCGGCCCATCCTGGCGTGGAGATCTGGGCGGCCGGGTTCTCGTTCGGCTCGTACATCGCGCTGACGGCAGGCGCGGCCGATCCGCGCGTCTGCGCGCTCATCGGCATCGCACCGCCGGTCGATCGCTACGACTTCGACGCCGCGCTGCAATCATCCAAGCCGAAGTTCGTCGTCCACGGCGAGCGCGACGAGCTGATCTCCTTGCGGTCGGTGCGCGAGTTCTACGCGCGCATGCAGGAGCCGAAGGAGTTGGTCGAGATCGACCTGGCCAATCACCTGTTCGACGGGCAGGCCAGCGAAGTCGGCGACGCGCTGCGCGACCTGCTGACGGATTTCTCATGCGCGAAGCCGTAATCGTCTCGGCGGTCCGCACCCCGGTCGGCAAGGCGCCCGGCGGCACGCTGCGCACCACGCGCCCCGACGAGATGGCCGCCGAGGTCATCAAGGCGGCGATGGCGCGCGCGCCCGGCGTGTCGCCGGAGGAGATCGACGACGTCATCGTCGGCTGCGCCATGCCCGAGGCCGAGCAGGGCCTCAACGTCGCCCGCATCGCCAGCCTGCGCGCCGGGCTGCCGGTCAGCGCCGCGGCCGTCACCGTCAATCGCTTCTGCGCTTCCGGTCTGCAGGCCGTGGCGTACGCATCAGAACGCATCATCGCCGGCGGCGCCGACGCGATCGTGGCCGGCGGCACCGAGTCGATGAGCCTGGTGCCGATGGGCGGCAACAAGGTGTCGCCCAACCCGGCGCTGGTCGATTCGTATCCCGACGTCTACCTGACGACGGGCCTGGTGGCCGAGAACCACGCCCGCGAGTCCGGCATCACGCGCGAGGAGCAGGACGCCTTCGCGCTCCGCAGCCACGAGCGCGCGCTCGCCGCCCAGGACGCCGGCCGCTTCGCCGACGAGATCGTGCCCCTGACCGTGCGCTCGGTTCAGGCCAGCACGACGTTCGCACAGGACGAGGGCCCCCGCCGCGACACCTCGGCCTCCGCTCTCGCCAAGCTTCGCCCGGCGTTTCACGCTGCGGGCACCGTCACGGCCGGCAACTCGTCGCAGACCAGCGACGGCGCCTCGGCCCTTCTTGTCACCTCCGCCGAGTTCGCCAAGGAGCACGGCCTGACGCCGCTGGCCAGGTTCGTCACCTACGCCACCGCCGGCGTCAAACCCGAACTCTTCGGCATCGGCCCGGTTCCCGCCGTGCGCAAGGCGTTGAAACGATCCGGCCTCTCGCTCGATCAGATCGACCTCGTCGAACTGAACGAAGCCTTCGCCGCCCAGGTGCTGGCGTGTCTCAAGGAGCTGCCGATCGACCCCGATCGCCTGAACGTCAACGGCGGCGCCATCGCCCTCGGCCACCCTCTCGGCTGCACCGGCGCCAAGCTCACGACGACGCTGTCCACGAGATGCGCCGCCGCGGCTCGCGCTACGGCCTGGTGACGATGTGCGTCGGCGGCGGCATGGGCGCCGCCGGCATCTTCGAGCGCCTCTGAGTCGCTCTGCAGGGCGCTTGGCCGTAGTCAGTGGAGCGGCCGCGGATGCTGCGACCGGAAGGCCCTTCGAGCGCCTGCCCGGCGGCGAGTCACTTCGTCAGGGGCGGATTTCAGGCGGCGGGCTGCATCGATGAGTGCCTCTCTCACTGACTCGGAGATTGGGGTTCCAGAACCGTGCCGGCTCGGGTCGCCGTCTGCGAGGGAGGGCCGCGCACCGTCTGAACCGCCTCTGTACGGAAAGCTTTGCCGCGTCGTTAGAGACAGGTAGAGACGATAGCCCGGACCTGACCCGCGCCGCCGCGCGCAGGGCCGAGGGGACGTTTTCATGGCCTGGCCAGCCCGACAATTCGCTAAGATTAGGCCGCTCTGCGGGGGACCGGCGGCGATCATGCCGGCCGGTTCCGTCCCGCGAGGTGAGTGGGTAGTCAAGGAGGAGTTCCATGAAGCGCAAGGTACTCGCGGTGATGGTGGCGGTGCTCGCGCTCTCCGTTGTCCACGCCTGGGCGCAGGCCACCGAGTCGTTCTTGGGAAGTGTGAAGGCCGTGTCCGGTAATTCCGTCACCGTCGAACGCGGGACGATTACCGGCGTCTTCGGATTCGACTCGAAGACGCACGTCTCCGTGTCCGGGGCGACGGCGAAGACGAAAGAAAACCAGGCGGCCGGCAAGGGTGGCCTCACGGTACCGGACGTCGTTCACGTCGGCGATCAGGTGATGGTCAAGTTTGTGGAGAAGGACAACCGCATGATCGCAAGCGACATTCAGGTTCGCGCCTCGCTCGCCACTAAGAAGTAGACAGCGAACGCAGCCGATACGCAGGCCTGGCCTCCTGCGTTTCGGCTGCGCGTGCGCAGCCCAAGGTGCCGCAGGCTTGGCTCTGCAATGAGCCACGCGCAGCTGCGAGTCGGCGCGGCGCTGGCCGCATTTGGCGCGTCGTCGGCCATGGGCGGCTTATTCGCTCGGCTTTGCCGGCGTCGGCTATCGAATGTGATCAACGTCGCACTTGCGATCGCCTGACAGAGCCTATCGGCGCGCCAATCGGGGCGGCACTGGGCGGTATTGCCGGCGGTAAGTGGCTGTTCTAAGCCCCCTCGCCCTCCGTGCTTGACCAAGTTCACCTCAGCTTGAGCTCTGACTCGGAATCAGGAAGTGCGAACGCCACGACGTAGTCCCCGAGCGGCGGGCCTATCTGCGCCCCATGGCCGCCTGCAGAGATGATGAGGTATTGCCGGCCGTTGCGGCCAAGATAGGTCATCGGCGTGGATCGTGCGCTTGTCGGCAGCGTGCCCTTCCACAAGTTGTCTGCCGGTCTGGACGTCAAAGGCGTAGATCGCGGCTTCAAGCGTGCCGGCCGTGAACACCAGTCCTCCTGCAGTCACGATCGGACCGCCGAGCGCGATCGATCCCCACTCGTGCAGCGTCGCGCGCCTTCTCCGTGCCAGGGAACTGACCGAGCGGTACCTGCCACGCAATCTCACCGGTCGCGGCCTTGACAGCCGCAAGCGTGCCCCAAGGGGGCGGCGTGCAAGGCAGCAGCGTTTTCGGCCCGAGCAACAGCCGTCGCACGAGCGCGTAAGGAGTGCCTCGCTGCGCGGCGAACTCGAAGTCGCCGCCGAGCCGCCCCGCCTTCCGTTCCGCTTCAACGGCGCCGCGCGGAATCAGGCGCACCTCCGCCGCGATGTTGTTCACCGGCATGATCGAGCAGCTCGTTCACCCGGTCGTGCGCCATGCCGCCCCACGCCATGCCGCCCACGTTGCCTGGAACAACGAGCGTTCCTTGGAGTGATGGCGGCGTGAAGAAGCCGTCGGACCGAAGCTTGCTCACGGTCTCGCGACACCAGCATGCGGTCCTCATCGGTCAGCCCCCAGGCGTCTTCCGGTTTGAGGCTCGTGCGCGCGAGCGAGTGGGGAGCCGTCGGGAAGGGCTGCGTCGGCGAGGCTTCCTCGCCTGGGACGTCGCTCTTTGGCACCGCGCGCTCTTCGACCGGAATGAGCGGCTTACCTGTCTCGCGATCGAGCACGAAGACGTGACCTGTCTTGGAGGCGACGCCGACCGCGGCGACCGTCCGGCCGTCCTTGCTGCCAGTCGAACAGGATCGGCGGCGACGCAACGTCGTAGTCCCAGAGGTCGTGATGAACCGTCTGGAAGTGCCAGACACGCGCGCCTGTATCGGCGCGCAAGGCAACGACGGAATCGGCGAACAGGTTATCGCCGAGGCGCTCGCCACCGAAGTAGTCGGGGCTCGGGCTGCTCGTCGGCACGAAGACGAGATTGCGCGCAGGATCGGCGACTATCACCGACCACGCATTCGCGGCCCCGGTGCGCATCGCGCTCCCGTTCTTCCATGTGTCGGCCCCGACCGCCGAAGGCTCCTGCGGAATTGGATCCCAGCTCCATTTCAGCCGCCCGGTGATCGCGTCGAAGGCGCGGACCTCGCCGCTCGGCTCGGTCGTCGTAGCGCCGTCCTGAATCGCAGATCCGACGACGATCGTGTTGCCGATGACCGCGGGGGGCGACGTGACCTGGTAGTCGCGCGAAGCCGCGCGGAGCGATGCGCAGCCCTTTTCGGAGATCGACGGTCCCCCGCTCGCCGAACGCTGGGATCGGCTGACCGGTCGTGGCATCAAGCGCGATGAGGCGCGCGTCGATGGTAGCGACGAAGATGCGGCGCTCGCTACCGCGCTGCCACGATCGACACACCGCGGCTCGCGAAGTCGCCGTAGCCCGCGTCACGAGGAACCTTCGCGATCGAACGCCCACCGCTGCTGGCCCGTCACCGGGATCCAGCGCGATAACCCGCCCGACCGGCGTGCTCAAATACAGCGTGCCGTCGATGTGGAGCGGCGTCGCCTCGAACGCCGTCGGGCGGCCATTTTGCGGTCGATACGCGTCGCCAGTGCGAAACGTCCAGGCGACCTGGAGCGACGCCACGTTGTCTCGGTTGATGACCTTGAGCGGCGAAAAACGTTCTCCCCCCGCGTCGCGCCCGTAGGCAGGCCAGTCGCCGTCCGGTTGGCCGTGGAGCACGGCGCCGATCGCGAACCCGACGACTGTGAAATACACGAACACCGTCAGCCCGGACCTGAGGCGTCGCTTCACAGAAGCGAGTATAGCCGTCCTCGGTGGACGAGGCCGATACGGCGCTTCTCGCTGGGCTCGAGTCTGCCGAAGCCTTGGCGAAGACGGAAGGACCGGGCCCATGGTGGGGATCTATGATCCGAGATATGACTCCACCCGGCCCTCGCGGCTGGCCGGTTCTCGGCATGCTGCCGGCGGTCAGACGCGATCCGACCGGCGTCTTCATGCGTGCCGCGCGCCGCTTCGGCGAGGTGGTGTACTTCAAGATCGGGCCGCGTCGAGGCTATCTCATTACCAACCCCGCCGATGTCCGCCACGTGCTGCAGGACAACGCGCGCAACTATCACAAGAGCCCGCTCTATCAGAAGCTGCGCATGTCGATTGGCAACGGGCTGCTGACCAGCGAAGACGACTTCTGGCTGCGGCAGCGGCGCATCGCGCAGCCGGCGTTTCATCGTCAGCGTGTTGCGGAACTGGCCGGGGTGATGGCGCGGGCCGCACGCGAGACCGGGGACGAGTGGCAGTCGATCGCGGCCGACGGCCGGCCCGTTGATGTTGCCGACGAGATGATGCGCTTCACGCGCACTGTGGTGCTGCGCGCACTGCTCGGCGGCGACCTGGGTCCATTCACGTCGAAGATCGATTCAGCGTGGGTGGTCATCAACGAGCACGTTGGCAACAGCTTCTGGTCGCTCGGCATCGCCGCGCGGTTTCAGCGCGCGAAGGCCCGGCGGTTCGAAGAGGCCCGTCTGGTCCTCAGACAAGCGGTCGATTACGTCATCAACGAGCGACGCCGCAATCCCTCGGACAGCGCCGATCTGCTGTCGATGCTCATGGGGGCTCGCGACGAGGAGACGGGCGAGGGCATGACCGACGAGCAGCTGCGCGTCGAGGTCACTACCTTCCTGCTCGCCGGGCAGGAGACGACGTCGCTGGCGCTGACGTGGACGTGGTACCTGCTGTCGCAGTATCCGGCCGCACAGCAGCGGCTCGAGCAGGAGCTCGACACGGTCCTGGCCGGCCGGCCGCCGGAGTACCCCGATCTGGCGCAGCTGCCCTACACGCGGATGGTCGTTGACGAAGCGATGCGGCTCTATCCGCCGGCATGGGGCTTCTCGCGGCAGGCGCTGGCTGACGATACCCTTGGCGGCTTCCACCTGCCCCGCGGCTGGCTGGCGCTCGTGATTCCGTACGTGCTGCACCGGCTTCCCGCGTTCTGGCAGGATCCCGAGACGTTCGATCCCGAACGCTTTTCGCCGGAGCGCAGCGCCGATCGTCCGAAGTTCGTCTATGTGCCGTTCGGCGCCGGACCCAGGCAGTGCATCGGCAACCAGTTCGCGCTGATCGAAGCGCACCTGAGTGTGGCGACGCTGGCGCAGCGCTACCGGCTTCAGCTCGTGAAGGGGCACCGGGTCGAACCGTGGCCGCTCATCACGCTGCGTCCGCGGTTCGGCATGCCAATGACCATTGAAAAACGTCAGATCAAAGGGCAAAAGGCGAATGGCAAAAGCGAGGTCAAAGGTGGAGTGTCAGCCATGTAGAGATACATCACGACGGTCGAGCCGGCCATCACGCCGAAAATCCCCTCCGATCGATCATGAACGCGGTCGGCGCGTCGTCGTATTCGAAATTGATCACCGTCATGTCCTTCTTGAGCTTGTTAAAGTGCACATACATCACCTCCTGGCCCTCCGCGCCGAATGTCTTGCCATTGCGCCACCATAGACCCTGGTCGTTTCCGAGCGCCCTCTGATACGCGGCGTCCAAGGTCAACTCTTGCGGCCAGTGCACGCGTGGCGCCGAGTCCCGCGGCGTGCGCCTCAAGCGCTGCTTCAGATGGCGTGTCAATTCGCGTTCGTCGAGGTGCAGATACTGCGGGTTCGCGATGGCCTGGGCGACATTCGGAATCAGCTCGAAGGTCCGGTTGATCTCCGGAGTGTTCCGATACAGGTTGAAGTGTCCAGACGCTCGGCCGGAGCGCGACGACACGATGTCGTTCTCGCTCAAAATACTGTCGGTGATGAAATGCCTGACATCTCCCCACACGATGTCGAGATCCGCCTGCGCCCAGAAGTCGAACGGCTGCAGGTCGTCCGCGAAGATCAGCCCGTACGCCGGCTTGAGGTCGTTCACCTTCCAGGCCTGCTGAATCTCGACCTTCGTTCCAAGCACGTCCGACGTCCTCTGACTGAGTTCCCGGAGGTCCGTACGCCTCAACGTGACGTTTGGCGGGAACGCCCCGGCCACCTCGAAATCGGTGTAGAGGAACCAGCGGACGTCTCTGTTCTCTCGGCACGACAGCAGAAAGGCTGGAAGCCACAGCGGCGCGCGCCCGAAAAATGCCACAACGATAGCGATGCTGGGACGTGTCACGCGAGGGTCGTCGGCTCTGGGACTTGGCACAAAGGGACTCTGCCTCAACGTTACAAGAAGGTGCGGTGGCCAGACAATCCGACAACTCGTGGCCGATATGATGTGCCAGCCATCGTGTAAGAGTTCAGGCGCCGATCGCCAAAGCACCGCGCGCAGGGATCGAGTCTATGTCGACAGACCGAGCTTCGATAACAGGCGCTGATAGCGCGGGTCCGCCCGTAACGGCTCGACGCGCGGATCGATTCGCGTCCACATCACCCACCACGATCGTTCGTCGCAGGCGCGGTCGAGCCAGACGAAGGCCTCGTCGATCTCCTTCAACGCCGCATGAATCAACGCGAAGCCGTACGACGCGACGTAACGCTTCGTACCGAGCGCCGTGAGATCGTCGAGAATGGCTCGCGCCTCGCTTTCGTGACCGGCGGCGGCGTAGGCATGGCCGAGGTGGGCGACCATTTGCGGCCCGCCGAACAGCCGCACGGCTTTCTGGCACTCGAGCACGCCCTCCTCGGGCATCGAACGCATGCGATACGCTTCGGACAGCCAGAAATGCGCCGTCGGCAGGCTCGGCTCCAGACGCAGTGTCGCCTGCAGCTGCTCGACGGCCTGTCCGGTTTCTCCGCCCAGGCGTACGCCCACCCAAGATTTGAATTGACGTTCGGCGACAACGGATCGAGGTGGAGCGCACGCCGCTGCTCGGCGATGGACTCTTCCGGCCGTCCGAGCGCCAACAGCAGCCACCCGAGCAGTTGCCTCGTGGTCCCGTCGCCAGGTTTCAGCTTCAGCGCGTGCCGGAGACGCCGTTCGGCGTCGGTCCATTTCCAGTCGAACGCCGCCTCGGCGAACGCCAGCGTCGCGTGGGCCTCGGCCAGCGATTCGTCGAGGGCCAACGCGCTGGCCGCCGCCTCCTTGCAGGCGGACGCGACGTCGGCCGGCCGTCGCACCCCGAACGTCGCCATCAGGAGCAACGACTCGGCCAGCTCGGCGTGAGCAGGCGCCCAGCCGGGATCGCGGTCGATCGCGCGCTGAAACGAGGCGACGCTGGCCGTCAGGCCCTCCTCGGTCCACCGCTTCTGGAGCTCGCGTCCGCGAAGCCACAATTCGTACGCGTCGGCCTTGACCACACGCGTCGTCTGGAGGCGGGCGCGTTCGTCGGGACTCAGCGTGACCTGAATCTCCTCGACGATGGCGCGGGCGAGCTCGCGCTGGAGCGCGAGGACGCTGGACACTTCGCGCTCGTAGCTTCGCGCCCAGAGATGCGTGTCGGTTGCGGCGTCGACGAGCTCGACGGCGATCCGGACGGTTCCGGCCTCCCAGAGCACGGTTCCCTCGACGATCGCGTCGACCGACAGCTCGCGCGCGATCTCGGCGATCGGCTTGCGGGCGCCCTTGTAGCGCATCGCGGACGTGCGGGAGATCACGCGCAGCGCCTGGATCTGAGCGAGGTCGTTGATCAGCGCATCGGTCATGCCGTCGGCGAAGACGTCACGATCGTGATCGCGCGAGAGATTCTCGAGGGGCAGGACGGCAATCGCGCGGATCCGCGACTTGGCCGGCGAGCGGCCTTTCGGCGGCCGTGGCTGCCGGGGCCGTGGCGCCGACGCGGCCGACGCCGAATCCGCGGGAATCATCTCGAGCGCAGCCCGAACCTCACCGGCGCGCTGGTACCGGCGCGCAGGATCCTTCTCGAGACAGCGCGCGATCAGCGCCACAAGGGCGCGAGGCACCTGGCTCGAAAGCGCCGGCGGCGGGTCGCGCAGAATCGCCGAGCTGAGATCGATGCTCGTATCGCCCTGGAACGGACGACGGCCCGCCAGCAGTTCGTAGAGCACGACGCCGATCGCCCAGATGTCCGCGCGTCGATCGGCGACTCCGCCGCGCAGCACCTCGGGCGACATATATGCCAGCGTGCCGGCGGTCAACACGGGCGCCAGCGTCGGCAATTGCGTGGTCGGACCGATCGCCGGATCGGCGAATCGCTGCGCGATGCCGAAATCCAGCACCTTCACGCGGCCCTCGGCCGTCAGCATCAGATTCGCGGTCTTCAGATCGCGATGCACGATCCCTCGATCGTGTGCGTGTTCAACGGCGTCGGCGATCTGGATGCCGTATCGAACCGTCGCCTCGATCGCAAGGCCTTCAGCGGCGACCGAGGACAGCACCCGGCCATCGACGAGCTCCATCACGATGAAGAACTGCTGGTCGATGTCGGCGACCTCGTGAATGGTGCAGATGTGCGGGTGATTCAGCGCCGCCGCCGCGCGCGCCTCGTCGAGCAGGCGTGCCCGGGCGTCACCGGTCACCTCGCTCGAGAGACACTTGACCGCAACGAAGCGTTGGAGGCGGGAGTCGTGGGCCCGATAGACTTCGCCCATCCCGCCGGCTCCGAGGGGCGCGACGATCTCATACGGTCCGAGTCGCGCGCCGACGGCGAGAGGCATGGCGCGACTATAGAAGTGGAGAGGTCAAAGTGCAAAGGCTAAAGCGACTTCAAAGTACCCCCGAGCGCTCCAGTGACTACGGTCAGACGCCCGCGCGGCTACTTGCAGACGATGTCGCCGTCGTCGATGGCCTTGCCTATCAATGCTCCGGCACCGGCGCCGACGATCGTGCCAAGCGTCTTCGATCCGCCGGGAGCGATGATGTTGCCGAGCGCGCCGCCGGCGATGCCGCCGAGGATCAGGCCGGTGGTGCCGTCGTCGCGCTTGCAGTAGTAGCGGTCGTCCGAGCCGCGGTAGATTCGATCGTTTCTGCCCAACCGTCGTGCCTGGTATGCGCGATGCATCCCGTATTTCGCGTGTAATGCCGCGATCCGCATCCCAGTAACGATCCTGACGATTCTTGTGCTTGTCCTTGTCCTTGGCCTCCGCGAACGACGGATTCAAGCCGACGCACGATGCCAGGAGCAACACGACGCTTGCCGTTTTGACACGGTTCACTGGGACCTTCCTTGGATGGTCACGATTGACCTGCCTGAGGAGGGAGCAAGCGGTATGCCCGTGCGTGCAATGCACGTAATCGGCCATATCTGCCGGGAGATTCCGCGGAGACATCACGCGAGGCCGACCTCGTTGGGGGACAGACCCGACCTCGACAACCAGCGGAAGATGCCGGCGGTAGACTGACCGCAAGCCGATGGTGTCTTTCGTTACCGATCCGTCTGCGTGCGAGTACTTGCCGGATCAGATCTGGCAGCTCCGCTACGACGTGGCCGAGCGGCTGACGCCCGCGGAGTACGCGGAGCGGCTGCAGCGCGGATGGCGGCGATTCGGCTTCGCCATGTTCCGGCCCGAGTGCCCGGCGTGCCGCCGGTGCCAGTCGCTCCGCGTCCCGGTCGGAGCATTCCGGCCGAGCCGGAGCCAGCAGCGCGCCTGGAAAGCCAATCACCGTGATGTGTCGCTCGTGATCGGCCGGCCAACGATCTCGGACGCGCATCGATCGCTATACGAGAAGTTTCACCGCCATCAGAGCCGCGAGAAAGGTTGGCGCAGTCCGGAGGCCAACGGGGTCGACGCCTTCCTGGACAACCCCTTCGCGACCGAGGAATGGCGCTACACGACCGGCGGGCGCCTGATTGGCGTCGGCTACGTCGATCGGCTGCCGCAGGCGCTGTCGGCCATCTACTTCTACTACGACCCCGACGAGCGCTCGCGGTCGCTCGGCACTTACAACGTGCTGTCAATCATCGAGCGCGCACGCACGCTTGGCGTGCCGAACGTCTATCTGGGGTACTACGTCGAAGGCTGCCGCTCTCTCGCCTACAAGGCCGCCTTCCAGCCCAACGAAGTGCTTGCCCGGGACGGCTCGTGGATCCCGTTCAGGCAACGCGACTAGCCTGGCGCGGCTATTTCAATAGCTCGGCCAGCTTCTGGTGCCGGTACTGGCGCGCGTAGTCGGCGGGCGTCACGCCATCGGCGTCGCGAACGTCCTTTCGCGCCCCGGCTTTCAGCAGCAGCTCCACCATCCGCGCATCGCCAAAATCGGCGATAGCGGCGTGCATCAAGGGCGTCCGGCCCTTGTCGCCGGGGCGGTTCACGTCGGCGCCGCGCTCGATCAGCAGGCGGGCGGCCTCGACCTGATGGTTCTGCACCGCGAAAATCAGTGGGCCATCGCTATTCGGCTGCTGCTCGTCCACCTTGGCGCCCAAGTCGAGGAGCGAACGCATCACAGGTGTGTATCCCCACGCGGTGGCAATATGAAGTGGCGTGACGGGAAAGGTGCCGAACATCATGGTCGGGCTGTCAGGATCGTCACCGGCCTTCCGCAGCAAGGGCAGAATCGTCGCGTTGCCGCTGTGAGCGGCAAAGAACAAGGCGGATGCGTTGGCGGCCGGCTTGCCCTTGTCCGCCGGCACGCGCACCTGGGCGCCACGAGCCATCAGCGCGCGGATCACCTCGGTCGAGTTCTCATACTGCGCCGCGACCAGGAGCGCGGAATAGCGTCGAGAGGACAGCGCGTTCACGTCGGCGCCGCGCTGGACGAGGAGCTGTACTTTCTCCAGATCGGGGACGACCATCATCAGCAACGACGTACGGCCGGAGGCCGTCGCGGCATCCGGACTCAAGCCCTGGTCGAGCAGTCGCTTCAGGTCGGCCGTCGAGCCGAACATCGCCGTCTCGACCCACGGCTCGATCTCCCGGGGCCGAACGTCGGCGAGCGGCAACCGATCCGGAGTCGTGGGTGCACCCAGCGCCAGCGCCAGCGCCCGAAGGCTCCAGTTGGCCCCAGCCGCGGAGATGAACTGGTCGCGCTTGTACGGGTAGCCGCTCTCGAAGTAGGGCGGGTTTACCCACGACGGCAGACGCGTCGGCACGTGCCAGGTGCCGTCGGCAACCTGGGAGCGCAGCAGGAACTCCAGGCCTCGTCTCCAGACCGGGTCCTGGATGGACATCCCGCCGGCGTCGTGCAACGCGACCAGCACCTCGCCGGTCGAGTAGGCGTCGCTCGCGCGGCCGGCGAGCGAGTTCCACCCGCCGTCCGATTGCTGCAGCTTCGCCAGCGCTGCCGCCAGCGGTTCGAGTACCCGGCGCTCCGCACCGGCCCAGAACAAGCCAAGCAGTTGATACGTCCGGCCTTCGGTGTCGGGCGCCGTCTGTGACTGCAGCCACGCCTTGGCGCGCGCCACTCGAGCGGTCGTATCCGCCTTCAGGTTGGGGTGACCGTAGAGTTGAAGCGATCGCAATCCGAACGCCGTGAACGTAAAAGGGCTGTGGCTGGACGGCGGACGGGTGTAGAACGCCGGCCAGGATCCGGCGGCGGCTTGCTGCAGTGCGATCGCCCTGGCGATCGCCGACGTCGCCACACTGGACGGCAGCCCGATCTG
This sequence comes from uncultured Acidobacteriota bacterium, assembly GCA_963713655.1. Lineage (GTDB taxonomy): Bacteria > Acidobacteriota > Vicinamibacteria > Vicinamibacterales > UBA2999 > CAWEBF01. Next base: position 84,068 of record CAVQMT010000015.1, on the reverse strand, counting down.
GTGCGCGGCGACGAGAAAGAACGCCTGGTTGATCCCCACTTCCCCGAGGGAGTTGTCGGCTACCGCCGCGTCGAAATCGGTCACCGGGCGACGAAACGCGCGATCGAGGTCGGCGCGGGCCACGGCCTCGTCCACGGCAAATCCCTGGCCACGGATGGCCCGATAGGAGAAGGCGCCATAGACCTGCAGGTGGCACGTGGCCGTGCACGCCTGCGACTTGCGCGACACCTTTTGCGCCGTCTGGATCGCGGCGTAGCCGCGCGTGATGGCCTCGCGAATACGTGTGGCCTCCGGCGCCTGCGCGGAGGCGATCGCGGGCGCGAACGCAATCAAGACACCAACGCAGCACACCAGGATGCGAGGCATACACCCTCCGATTGTGGCGGGCATGCTACCACGCGACCCTGACCGCTCCGTCACAGCAGGGTGCCGCGGAGCACCAGCAAGGCCACGGAGAAATAGATCACCAGCCCGGTCACGTCCACCAGCGTGGCCACGAAGGGCGCCGACGACGCTGCCGGATCGAACCCCAGCCGCTTGAGCACGAACGGCAGCAACGAGCCGCTGAGCGTGCCCCACAACACCACGCCGACCAGGGCCACCGACACCGTCACCGCCACCAGCAGCCAGTGCGGCCCATAGACGTCCGAGAACGCCGACCAGACGGAGATGCGCAGGAAGCCGATGCTGCCAAGGATGACGCCAAGCACCAGGCCCGACATGAGCTCGCGCCGCATCACCCGCCACCAGTCGGCGATGCCCACCTCGCCGAGCGCCAGGGCGCGAATCACGAGCGTGGCCGCCTGGGACCCTGAGTTGCCGCCGCTCGAGATGATGAGCGGCACGAACAGCGCCAGCACGACTGCCTTCGAGATCTCGTCCTCGAAGGCACCCATGGCGGTGGCGGTCAACATCTCGCCCAGGAACAGCGCCATCAGCCACCCGGCCCGCTTCTGGATCATCCTGCCGAAGCTGATGCGCATGTAGGGCTCGTCCAGTGCCTCTGAGCCGCCGATGCGCTGGATCTCGCGGGTCGCTTTCTCTTCCACCACGTCCAGCACGTCGTCGATCGTGACGATGCCGATCAGCACGCCGGCGGTGTCGGTGACCGGCAGCGCCGTGCGATCGTACTGGCGGAACACGCTGGCCGCCGCTTCCTGATCGTCGCTGGCCTTCAACGCGACGAAGCGCCGATCCATCAGCTCGGCCATGCGGCTGTCGAGCGGGGCCAGCAGCAGCTCGCGAATGCGGATGTCGTCGATCAACGCGCCCTGATCGTCGACGACGTAGATGACGTTCAGCGTTTCGCTGTCCTGGCCGTGGGTGCGGACGTAGTCCAACACCTCCCGAATGGTCCACTGCTCGCGGACCGCGACATAGTTCGGCGTCATCAGCCGGCCTACCGATCGCTCCGGGTAGCCCAGGAGCTTCACGGCGACCGAACGCTCCGTCGGTGTCAGCAGCGCCAGCATCTGCCGGGTGACCTCGGCGGGGCACTCTTCCAGGAACAAAGTGCGGTCGTCGGGGGCCATGTTGTTGAGCAGATCGGCGACCTCCCCCTGGGCCATGGTGCGGAGCAGGCCTTCCTTGGCGTCGTGCGACAGGTACTCGAATACCGCGGCGGCGTCTTTTCGCGGCAGCACGCGAAAAACCACCACCTGGTCCTCGAGACTGAGCGCCGTCAACAACTCGGCGACGTCACCGGCGTGGCGGTTGCGCAGCGTGTCGCGGAGACGCGCGTAGTCGCGGGTGCGCAGCACGGCGGCCAATTCCTCCGCTGGCTGAGCCACCTCGCGGATGGCTGCGACGGCGGTGTCGCGTTCAGTGCCTTTGAGTTGGTTGTCCATTTGTCTCAATGCCGCTCTGACCACGTCGTGGTGATGCACGTGGGGGCCGATGGCCTTGACCGCGTCGATCCACAGCCGGTGGATCAGATCGAGATCGCCGGGCGAAAGCGAGGGCGGATGCGCGCCGAGGTGATAGGTGTCGGTCCGGCCGCTGCGGTGATGGATCACCAGGCGGACGTCGAGCGCGTCGGGCTTGTCGGCGCGTTCCCACGCCTCGCCCAGGAGACGTGCCTGGTCCGCCGCCGACAGCGACGCCGACTCGCCGACGTAGACGTCTGAGGCGCGCAACCGGATGACAGTGCCCACCAGCGCGTCGATGACGTTCCGGGCCGGCACGATCAGCAGCCGGACGGGACGCCCGATTCGCTCGGCCAGGGCCACGACATCGGTGAGCAGCCGGCGCTCGTAGGCAGTGGGCGCGCTTTGACCGGCTTCGTCCTCGGTGACGTCCATGCCGATCAACCTGGCCGTCATCACCACCACGTCGCGATCGCCGGCCGCCTGCAGGGCTGCCGCCACGTGAGCCAGCGCGTGCGGATTGCGCACCGGCACCAGCACGTTCCCCGGCCGGACTTCCACCTGGTCCAAAGACAATTCGGCCGCCAGGAGCAGATCGAACCGGTCTTCGTCGTCGACGGCAACCGTCGCCGTGGCACCGCGGCGCACCCACGTCAACCACAACGCCACGACGGCAATCGACGCCGCGGACACGGCCGCCGCAAGGTCACCCAACGCCAAAGTGGTGACGAGGCTCAGCCCCACGACGACACCCGTCAGGAGCAGCCCGAGCGGCAGCTCGTGGCCACCCAACCACACGTTGACGGGAGTTCGGAACGGGGTCGGGCCGCGATTGGTGCGGCGGATACGCACCAGCGCCGCCACGGTCAACACCACGATGAGGGCGATGGCGCAGCCGTACGCACGCGCAACCCACGGAACCCGGCCGCCGCTGGCCACGATCACGACGATCATCGCGACCACTGCCAGGTCGATGACCCGGGTCGGCGTCCCGAAGCGCGTGTGCAGCGACACCAGCCCGCGCAGCAGCGTCCCCTCCGTGGACACTCGCTGGATCAACTGCTCGGCGTCGGCCACGGCCGCGTAGGCCCCCGGCAGTAGCACCAGCACGGCGGCGGCGACGAGCAGCAGCGCCATCAGGTCGCGCGCCCACGCGGGTCCGGCCAGGTGCTGGACCAGGCCCACCAGCGGAGCGTTCAGCCACAGATCCTGCTCGGCTGACGGGACCAGCAGCACGAACAGGAACGTGCCGAGCGTCGTCACCGTGAGCGTGAACACGAGCGTCAGCAGCGCCGTGCGGCCCAGGGCGTGCACGCGGGGAGGCGGGAATTCGTGCGCCGCGCGCGCGAGTACCTGGCCGCCGCCGATGACCGGAAGGACCAGCGCCGCTCCGATCAGGTAGGTCAGCGCCGCATCCACGACCGCCGAGCCTGACAGGTCCTGCAACGGAGGCCCCGACGCCAGCGGACCGACGGAGTAACCAAGGCGCACGGTCGTCGCGATCCCCCACCCCACGATCGACAGCAGGACGCCGATCCCGATCCACACGCCGCGAGCCAAAGTCTCGCGCCGAACCTCGCGGCCGAGACGCGCGCGGATCCACAGCAGCCCCAAGGCAGCCGCCGCGAAGATGGTCGCGAGATCCTCTGGCCTGACGAATCCCGTGAAACGCCATCCAAATATGGCGGTCACGAATACACCCGAGACGTAGTGCCCGATCACCAGGCAGGTCAGCGCGCCCACCAGGAGACGCTCGACCAGAGTCGCGGCGGCGGCGACGGCCCCGGCACGATGCCCCAGGGATGCCGCGACGCGGCCCGCGAAGCCGCCGGGCATCAGCAGTCCCCAGCTCTCGAGCTCGATGGCGCGCACCAGGGCTGCCACTGCGGCGGCCGCGAGAACGAACCACCCGGAGGCATCACCGAGAACGGGGCGCGTGATGCTCGGGGCGAAGAACGCTGCGATGCCCAGCTGCGCAATCGCCAGCGCGGCAGCATTCCGCACCGACACGAACTGCAGCAACGCCGTCGACGACAGGACGACGCGGATCGGGTGACGGGGCGAGATCGGAGACAACGGTGTCATCGCAGCGTCAAACGCAGGGCGCGGCCCTGAACCGGCGATGTTACCCCGGTGAACCCACGGACAGGTGACACCCGGCAAGCGAGGCGCTCGGCGCCCCTGCAGCCAGCAGCGAGACAGACGCGCCTTCCTTGTGGGAGCAAAGCCTGATCATGTCGTATCGCGCCATCCGATGGGCGCAGCAACCGAGCAGAGACGGCCGCGCCAAAATGTCGGCGTCTCGCTCGTGCGGCTCGGGAGGCACCCCGTCGCCTCGGTGGACGTGGCGGCCGGCCTGTGAACAGGCTCGGTCGTCTTTTGTTTGAGGATTGGTGACGAGGTCGAACGCGACCGGTGGCTTGCTAAAATTAGACGACGGCCAGGAAGCTCCTGGCTGGGTCCAGGGCCAGCAGTCGGCTACTGTGGCTCCTCGATGTCGACGAACTTGTCGTTCATCACGACGAAGAAACGAATGCCGGCGAGCCCAGCGTCCACCAGCATCTACTCAGAGGATAGACAGCATTAGCGCCGGCGAAGGTTGACCGAATTCCGTTACGCGACCTTGGCCGCTCCGGTCCTTCCTTCTCCTGTCTCGCACGGCAACAGGCGGACGTGAATTCTTGCACCCTTCACGCTGTCGACCCTGATCCCGACAGGCGCTTCTCGTCCATTGTCGAATTGCGTGGTGCCCTGGCCGCGTACCTCGAGAGTATTTGGCCCGGCCGGGCGCGGTAGCGCCGCTCGAAGCAGTGGGCCGAGTTGTGGGACGTTGCGGGGACAACAGTGAACGAAATCGTGATAAAAAACCGTCAGCTCATCAGATCGACGCGGTGAGTCAAGAGCGACCGGATCCCGAGCAATTACGTTCAAGTGCGTAGCGAAACCAGACGAAGGGCGGATCCGGCTCGACCTGGGCGACCTTTCCGACTGACCCTCTGAACGACTGCATTCGGAACGCGAAGTGCACCTGGGGCGCTCGTGTACCAACCCTGACGCATCGCAGATGAGTATGAATCGCCTGATCCGACTCAATATCGCGAGCCAAGAGAACCTAAAGCCCCAGGGCCATACTGAGCTGGCCTTCGAGAGTGTACGGAGACACGTCATGCACACCAGGAGAGCTCACCTGATCGCCGCGGCAGCGCTTGCCCTCATCGTGACCGTGGCGACGGGTGGCGTCCCGCATGGACAGAGTCCGGCCCCGCTGCCGGCGCAATTCGATTCGTACATCAAGGCTCACGTCAAGCTGACACCGGAGAAACAGAAGCAGCTTCTTGCCGGCCAGCCGGTGATGCAGTTACTCGAGTCGGACCCCGCGAAAGAAGTGGCCATTTTCGGCGCGGTCTGGGTAGCCGCGCCGATTGCGCGCTATGTGGACGCCGTCAAGAACATCGAGGAGTTCGAGAAAGGCGGCAACTTCCTGGTAACGAAGCGCATCAGCAGCCCACCCAGGCTCGAAGACTTCGAAAGGCTTGCTCTTCCGCCGGATGACCTAGCTGACTTGAAAACGTGCAAGGTGGGTGATTGCGAGTTGAAGCTGGGCGAGGCGGCGCTGGTGCGCATTCAGAAGACGACCGACTGGTCGAAGCCGACCGCGACGGCCGACGTGGAACGAACATTCAGAGGGCTGGCCCTCGAGTACGTCACCGGGTATCTCGAGGGCGGAAACAGCCGGTTGGCGATCTACCGGGACGCGGCCCGCCCGACCTTCGTCGCTCAGGAGTTCGCCACGATGGTCGAGCGCATGCCGTCCTTGACGATCTATCTGCCTGATCTCAAGAAATACCTCCTCGGCTATCCGAAGGTGACGCTGCCAAAGGCCGAGTCTTTTCTGTACTGGCAGGAAGCCAAGTTCGGGTTGAAGCCGACGTTACGAATCAACCACCTGACGATAGCTGACCAGCCGACACACGTCGCGGTGGTGTCGAAAATGCTGTACGCGAGCCACTACTTCTGGACGGCGATCGAGTTGCGAATCCTGGTTCGCGACCCCGCGCGTGGTGAAGGGTTCTGGTTCGCCAACGTGAATCGCAGCCGAGCGGACGGGCTGGACGGATTTACCGGGTCGCTCATCCGCGGCAAAGTGCGGGGCGAGGCAGAAGAGGGCATGCAGGCGGCGCTCAAGATCACGAAGTCGCGGATGGAGAATCGTTAGCCTGCTCGCATGCCCTCCAGAACGCAGCCGATGCGTCCTGGAGGGCTCGAGCGTGACAAGACGCGACGCCCTCTATTATCTGCACGTTGTCCGCCATCCCGATGGAGGATAGACAGCATTAGCGCCGGCGAAGGTTGACCGATTCTCCGTTATGCGACCTTGGCCGCCCTCTTCGGCCGCTCCGGTCCTTCCTTCTCCTCTCTCGCACGGAAACCATCGGCTTCTGGGACGGCACCACGCTCGTGACCTGGACGGCTAACGTTCAAGCCTGGACGTTGACGCACGCCATGTTCGACACGAGCGACAAGATGGAGACCGTGGAAACCTTCAAGCCCGTGTACGACCCCGGCGGCAAGTTCTACGGCCTCGATCACGAGACGATCTTCTACGACCCCGACGCCTTCGTCGCGCCAGTCCGGGCGGCGTTTCGCTTCCAGCGCGTCGCGACGACCGACGATCCGGAGCGCCGATACACCTTCATCGAGTGCCTGGGCCAGCTCAAGAACGTCAACGGGCGGCCCGTGCAGCTGACACCCACGCACCCCGACTTCATCGACTACTACAACCGACCGTGGGCCAGGAACTGGGAGAAGTGGTTCGAAGCCGGCTGGGACAAGCCAGCAGAGGCGCCGCCTGTGGATGTGTTCGGTGGGCGTTGACGGTGCGTAACGGGGTGGCTACATGCACCTGAGCCCGTCGGCGGCCGAGAACGCGATTGGATGATTTGAACCGTCCGTTCGGCGCTTCGCGAGCTGTGAACTTTCAGTCGCGCCGCTGTTCGAGCGGCAACGAGAAGACGAAGGTCGCTCCTTGGGGGAAGACTCTGCCCACACGCGTCCGCCATGCGCCTCCACGATTCCCCGCGCGATGTAGAGCCCGAGCCCCGTTCCCTTTCCTTCCGATCCCTTTGGTCGCCAATAGCGATTGAATATGTGCGCGAGATCTTCCGGAGCGATCCCGCGTCCCGTATCCGCGATCGTGACCGAGAGCACGCCGTCGCGCGGCCGCGCGCAAAGCGTGACCGTCCCACCCTCGGGGGTGAACTTGATCGCGTTGCCGAGCAGGTTCGAGAGCACTTGCGAGATGCGGTGGGGGTCGGCTTCGATCTTCGGCGGATCGTGCAGATCCAGGACGAGGGAGATGTGCTTTGCGTCCGCCAGCGGCTGCGCGTCGGTCACGGCATCCTCGAGCAGATCGCGGCTCTCCACAGGCTGAACGTCGAGCGGAAAGCTCTGCTCCCCGATACTCGCAAGCTTGAGGAGATCTTCGATCAACGCCTTCATCTGCGTCGTCGATCTCCGGATAGAGTCCACGGACTCACGCATTGTGCGGGCGCGCTGGTCGCCGGTCTCCGGCAAGTGACCCAAGAGGTGAGCGGCTTCGAGCAGGATCACGGATAACGGGTTCCCCAGGTCGTGGGACACTACCGCGAGCACTTCATCGCGCGCGCGCACGGCGCGCTGCTCGCTGGAAAGACGCCGCTCGATGTCCACTTCCGTGGCGCGGCGCTGCAACTCGTCGGCGACCTCGAGATCGCTCTGCGTCCACGGACGGGAGCGCGCGCGCACCTCTTCCTTCCACCGAGCGAACGAGTGGCGCGGGCGCAGGCGCTTGCCGGCCGCCGCATCGACGGGTTTGGTTGGATCGCCGCCCCAATTCACCGTCTGGATGACCTCCGGCCGGAACCACATCAGCCGAACGCCTGGCAGCGCGAACGCGAGCAGACCACTTGCGACTTCGCTCGCCGCGAGCGCCGGCGGAAAGTGGACTCCGAGTGAAGCGGAAGAGAACGGCCTGAGATCGCCCCTCTCGTCGAGCCAGCGCGCGATCTCGCGGATGATGTCGGCCGGCGGAGCGCTGCCGCACGTGACGGGCTCTCCATTCTCCACGACGGCGGCCCCACCGGCGTCGACCAGGTCGAGCAGTGCCCTCGGCTGAGCGACGAGGGCCGCGAGCACGCTGCCCGTGGCCTCCTTCATCGCGCGGTGCAACGCTTCCTCAGTCGCTCGGCGCGACGCGCGCGACGCGAGCAGTTCGCGATCCTCGAACGCGGCGATCTGAAGCGACGCAAGGCGGCCCATGAATTCGCATGCCGATCGCATCCGGTGCGAGACGCGCCGCGGACTGGTGTGGTTCAAACAGCTGATGAGCCCCCACAGCCGATTCCGCACGATGAGCGAGATGCTCATCGACGCGCGAACGCCCATGTTCTTCATGTACTCGATGTGAATGGGCGAGACGCTTCGAAGCACCGAGAAACTGAGGTCGAGTGGCGCTCCTGTGTCGGGTCGCAGGGCCGGAACGATCCGCGCTGGCTTCTGGTCGGCGTCGAAGATGAGACGCAACCAGTTCTTGAGATACAGCATGCGTGCCTGCGCGGGGATGTCGGACGCGGGATAGCGCAAGCCGAGATACGGCTCGTGCACCGCATCCCTCGCTTCGGCGTCGACGGAACCGCTGCCGTCCTCGTGGAATCGATAGAACATGACCCGCTCGAATCCGGTCGTTCGCCGCATCTCCTGAGTGATGATCGCGGCAAGCTCGCTCAGCGTGCTCGCGCGCTGCACGCGCAACAGCGCCGCGTGGAACGGGTGATGGATCGACCGCTCCTCTGGAGTCTCTGGGTTTGGCTCGAGCTCGAGGATCGCGGCGCCCTGGTAATGGTGAACGATCCCGTCGAATCGCTTCCCGCGCGCGCCGATGCTCAGCGGGTTCGCGTCGTGCCAGCGCTGTTCGCGCAGCACCCAGCGCACCTCTTCGGCGCCGGCCGGATCCACGCTCTCGGAGAGCGGCCGGCCGAGCGCTTCGTCGACGCGCAACGAGAGATGGTCGCTCACGTTCTCGCTGACCTGCGTGACCTTCATCTCCTCGTCCAACGCGAAGAGCACACCGAAGGGTTGAATCGTTCCCAGTATGTGGATGGGCTCGCGATCACATTCGTTCAGATCGACCACGGCAATCCCCCTCGAGCAACCGCCGCCCATCGCGCGAACGCATCGAACGTCCCCTTCGCGGCACTGATGATCTTTGCGGTCGATGCGCCCGTGCGCGGCAGTCCGTCGAGCCAGGCAACTATGACGGTCCACCTCGGCAGCGTCCACTCCTCGTCGCCGGCGAAGAACGCAGCACCGCTGTCCTTCGCGAGGCCGAGCCGCCGGCGCAACAGCGGGACGAGGACCTGTCCTCCGAGACACGCGCCTTCGAGCACGTAAAGACAGCCGGCAAGATCCTCGAAGCACGACAACTCCGGTCGGTCGCTACACAGCGGGAGCGCCGCGAGCTCCGCCGGAGACCGGCCGAGCGCCAGGAGATCGCGCTCGATGAGCTCGGCGCGAGCGCGCAACGGAAACCCGAGCGGCGGTTCCGCAGCCGCGAGCCGCGTCACGTCGATCTCGACGGGGACGTAGAACCCGTAGAACGTCTCGAGCACGCGGCGATACCGATGCACGTCGAGGCTGGGCTCGAGCAGCCCGAGCTGGGCCTCAAGGTGCTGATGCGCGGCCGTCGTCTCGCGCTTCAAGCGTCGCCGCAATGAAGTCTCGTCGAGCGCGCTCTCGGTGTCGCACATGTAGAGACAGTAACGCAAACAGCATACTTGCGAATAACCGTTCAGGGCACCGGAGACCTGGATCATTTCGATCGGTTGTGAGTTCCAGACCTGATATCAGCAAGACCACGGGTTCCTTCGATGGAAGATCTCAGGCGCCTAGTGCCGGAAATCCCTGCACATCGCTTCGTGACTAATTCGCCGTCGTAGTTCGCGGTGCGCGTCGAGTCGGAATCGGCGCTCTTGGAGTCGTCGCGCGCGTAGACGAACGCACCGACGAGGAGGAGGTGCTGCTCGAGTCCCCGAAGGATGCCCATCGAGTGCATCGCGAGGCTCTGCGCTCTCGTGCCACCGCCGCGTTACCCGCTGACGCGCTTCCATGGCGTGCTCGCCCCGCGCGCCAAGCTCCGGCCCCGCATCGTGCCGAAGCTACCCGGGAGCGCCGCGCAGGCGTGCACCTCGCTGTCGTCTGCGCGCCGAGGGCGGAACGAGCCGCGCGGTGGCACGGGGGAGCGTTCAGCTCCCCGCGACAAGACCGGCCCCGTCATCCCGGCGGCGCTGTCCGTATCGGCCACGACGCTCGCATGCAGCATCGAGGGCGCAGATGTTCCGATGCCGAACGTCCTCTCGGCCAAGCACCTCGGCCGGATAGCCGGCGGCCTCCTCTACGCCGCCACCTCGAACGTTCCGTGGGCCACGCCGCTCGCTCGCACCTTCGATGTCGACGTCACCGCCTGCGCCCGCTGCGGTGGCAGGCTCGATGTGCGTGCCGTCGTCGCGGACCACGAGGTCGCGCAGCGGATCCTCGACGCGCTGCCAGCCACAGCTCGCGCACCGCCCTCGGTCGAATCGAGTGCCGCATGCGACCAGGTGTTCGCCTGACAGGACCGCCTGGACCGCGAGCCGATGGCGACCTGCGCCCGGCGAACGTCATTCCGCCCTCCTCTCGCCGCGTTTCCCCTGGTTGCGAGCCCCTCAACCCGGCCCCCCCGCGACCTTGCTCCCCAGCTCACCCTACGGGTTCTACGCGCCCGACCTTGCTCCGGGGCATGCTGCCACTCCCTCAGGCAAGCAGCAAAGGAATCACGCTCAACGCCTCGTCTCGAACCTGGTCAGGACCACGCCGCCGGGAAACGTCCGCGTCTCCACCAGGTTCAGGTTCAAGCCGCGCGGCCGATTCGACCGACACCTGACGGGCGCACCGGGTCAGGCCGCGATCGCGTGCAGTACAACCACGCTCTTGATTACCGGATGTGCGCCACTGCCACACAACATCAACAGCGCTTGGTCGGGAACCGGGCGCTTGGCCGTGGTCGGTGGGGCGGCCGCGTATGCCAGACCGACCTCGACCCCGCCGGAAAGCAGGCGCAGCGACGAACCCGCGCGTCTTCCTTCCCTGCGTTTTCGTTGCTGCTACTCAGGCTGTCGTTTTAAGCCGGCGGCGGATGTCGCCCCGAGGTACGCACTAGACGCGCGGGGCAGCGGCAGAGCAGGGAGCGAGACTGCTTTCCCGGTCGCAGCATCCGCGGACGCTCCACCGACTACGGTCAAGCGCGCCTGCGCTCTAGCGGCGAGACAGGAGCGGCCCCGTTGTGGTGAGATCGGATCGATGGAGACTGTGGCACTGCGGGGCGGGTCGTGGCTGTTCGACGAGGTGGCCGACGCCGACGTGTTCACGCCGGAGAAGCTGACCGAGGAGCATCGGCTGATCGCCAAGACCACCGAGGAGTTCATCACCTCGGAGGTGCTGCCCCACCTCGAGCGGCTGGAGTCGAAGGACTGGGCGTTCTCGCGGCAGCTGATCAAGCGCTGCGGCGAGCTGGGCCTGCTGGGCCTGGCCGCGCCCGAACAGTACGGCGGCCTCGATCTCGACAAGGCGTCCGCGCTGGTGGTGGTCGAGCAGGTGGCGCGCGTCGGCGTCGTTTGCCACCACGTTCGGCGGCCAGTCCAACCTGTGCGTCCTGCCGCTGGTCGCTCTTCGGCACCGCCGAGCAGAAGGCCGCCTACCTGCCGCGGCTCATCGCCGGCGACATCATCGGCGCCTACGCGCTCAGCGAGTCGGGCTCCGGGTCCGACGCGCTGGCCGCGCGCACGCGCGCGACGAAGCAGGCCGACGGCAGCTGGTCGCTGACCGGCGAGAAGATGTGGATCTCGAACGGCGGGTTCGCGGATCTCTTCATCGTCTTCGCCAAGGTGGACGGCGAGCAGTTCACGGCCTTCCTGGTCGAGCGCGCCTTCCCCGGCGTCTCCACCGGCAAGGAAGAGCACAAGATGGGCCTGCACGGCTCGTCCACCACGCCGCTCATCCTCCAGGACGCGCGCGTGCCGGCCGGGCAACGTGCTGGGCGAGATTGGCCGCGGCCACAAGGTGGCGCTGAACACGCTGAACTACGGCCGCTTCAGCCTGGGGGCGATGTGCGCCGGCGGGGCCAAGGCCGCCATCGGCGACGCGGCCCGCTACGCCGCCGGCCGCAAGCAGTTCGGCCAGCCGATCGCCGGCTTCGGCGCCATCAAGCACAAGCTGGGCGAGATGACGGCGCGCGCCTACGCCGCGGAGTGCCTGTCGTATCGCACCGCCGGGCTCATCGACGCGGCGCTGGACGCCTCGCCGAGCGACGGCGCCGTCGATCGCCAAGGCGTTCGAGGAGTTCGCCATCGAGTCCTCCATCTGCAAGGTGGCGTGCACCGAGACCCTGGACTTCGTGCTCGACGAGAACGTCCAGATCCACGGCGGCAACGGCTTCGTGCGCGACTACATGGCCGAGCGCTACTATCCGCGACGCGCGCGTGAACCGCATCTTCGAGGGCACCAACGAGATCAACCGCCTGCTGATCCCGGGCATGCTGGTACGCCGCGGCCTGAAGGGCGAGCTGCCGCTGGTCGCAGCGGCCAGGCGGCTGCAGGACGAGATCCTGTCGCTGGCGCCTGGTGCCGGCGCGGACGGCGACGGACCACTGGCGCTCGGAGCAGCGCACGGTCGCCGCGTTCAAGCAGGTGGCGCGTGATGGTGATCGGCACCGCGCTCCAGACCTACGGCGACAGCTCGAGAGCCAGCAGGAGGTGCTGAGCTGCGCCGCCGACATCCTGATCGAGACCTACGCCAGCGAAAGCGCGCTGTCGCGCGCGCGCCAGAGTCGCGCGCGTGAAGGCCGCGCCGGCGGGCCTGCACGAGTCGGCGACGCGCGTCTACGTCCACGACGCTGCGGCCCGCGTGGAGGCGTCGGCAAAGACGGCGCTCGCAGCGATGGCCGATGGCGACCAGCTGCGGACGCTCCTGGCCGCGCTGCGCCGGGTGCTCAAGCCCGCGCCCGTCAACACCGTGGCGCTGCGCCGCGAGCTGGCCGATGCCGTGACGGCCAGGGGCGGATATATCCTGTGAAGACGATGACCCTGCAATCTCATGGCGTGTCGCGGCGAGCGCTCGCCACGGCCATCGCCCTGGCCGCGGCGCTGGCGGCCGCCTGCACCTCCGGCCCGTCGGCGCCCGACGAAGGCGCGTATCTCCAGGAGGTGACCGAGCACCGCGCGGCGATCGAGCGGGCGTTCCGGGAGCAGGAGGATCCGATTCCCGCCGACAAGCGCGACAAGCTGTTGCCGCTGCCCTACTACGAGGTGGACCCGAGCTACGCCGTGCCCGCGGCGCTGAAGCTGGCGGACGAGCGGCCGGTGTTCGAGATGCCCACGTCCACCGGCAAGCGCCGCCGCATGCAGCGGGTGGGCGTGCTGGAGTTCACGCTCCAGGGACAGCCGATGACGCTCGGGGCGTTCGTCGAAGAAGGCCAGGAAATCGTCAACCTGTTCGTGCCGTTTGCCGACGAGACCACCGGCCTCGAAACCTACCCGGCGGGCCGCTACCTGGACCTGCACCCGACGTCCACCGGCTTCTACACCGTGGACTTCAACAAGGCCTACAACCCCTACTGCGCCTACAACCAGACCTACGACTGCCCCTTCCCGCCCGCCGTCGAACCGGCTCAAAGTGCCGATCCGGGCCGGCGAAAAGGCGCCGGCTGCGTGACCCGGGCCCTGCAGGCGATCATCTTCGACTTCGACGGGGTGATTGCCAACAGCGAGCCGCTGCACTTCACGGCGTTCAAGCAGGCGCTCGACGAAGACGGCATCGACTTCAGCGCCGCCGACTACTTCGCCCACTATCTCGGCTTCGACGACGTCGGCGTGTTCCGCGCCCTCGGCCGCGATCGCGGCTTGCCGATGGCCGACGCGCGCGTGTCCGAGCTGGTGGCGCGCAAGGGCGAGCGGCTGCAGGAGCTGCTCGCCAGCGGCTCGGTGCTCTTTCCCGGCGCCGCCGACGTTCATCCGTCAGGCAGCCGCGGCGGTGCCGGTGGCGATCGCCTCGGGCGCGCTGCGCCACGAGATCGAAGAGATCCTGGAGGCGGCGCAGCTGCGTGCGCTGTTTCGCACCATCGTGGCGTCGGGCGACACGCCCGCCAGCAAGCCGTCGCCGGCGCCCTACCAGAAGGCATTCGAGCAACTGCGGGCAGAAACGGGTGTTGCGCTCGATCCCAGGCGCTCTGTGGCTATCGAGGACTCGCGCTGGGGTATCGAATCCGCACGGGGAGCCGGGTTACGCTGTGTGGGGGTGACAAACAGCTATCCGGCTCATGCACTCCCGGGAGCCGAGCTGATCGTCGGCGGGCTGGGCAGCTTGACGCTGGCCGCTCTCGACGATCTGTGCTCGTCGTAGATGTCGATGGTTCCGAAGGATCTCGCCGACGCGCTGGTCGAAGCCACCACCGGGCCAGGGTCGGGTCTCGCCCACGCCGCGCTGCTCATCGCGCGCATCGAGTATCCGCATCTCGATCCCGAGCCGTATCTCGAGAAGCTGGACGCGATGGGCGAGGGGGCGCGACAGGCGATGGAACGCCGCGCGTCGTGCTCCGACGATCGATCGCCCGCCTCCTGCGTCCAGGCGCTGAACGAGTATCTGTTCGACGTCCAGGGGTTCGAGGGCAACCGCCAGCGCTACGAAGATCCCCGCAACAGTTGCCTGAACGAGGTACTGGAGCGGCGCACCGGCATTCCGATCACGCTGTCGGTGGTCTACATGGAGGTGGCGCAACGGGCCGGCCTGCGCATCGAGGGCGTGAATTTCCCCGGTCACTTCCTGGTGCGCTGCAAGGGCGCGTCCGAGCGCGCCGGCGCGGGCCTGATCATCGACCCGTTCCACCGCGGGGCGGTGCTGACCGAGCACGACTGCCGGGTGCTGTTGCAGCGCCACGTCGGGCCCGAGGTGGCCTTCAGCCGGTCGCTGCTGTCGTCCGCCACCCGGGCCCAGGTGATCGCGCGGATGCTGCTGAATCTGAAGCGGTTATACGTGCACATGCGGTCGTTTCCGCAGGCCCGCGACGTCACCGATCTGATCCTGGCGATCACGCCGTCGGCGCTCACCGAGCTGCGCGATCGGGGGCTGCTGGCGTATCACCTGAACGACGTGACGTCGGCGCTACGGGACCTGCAGACCTACCTGAAACTGGCGCGGATGAGCCAGATGGACGACGACGCCAAGGACGAGCACGAGCAGATCTGGGAGCATGTGAAAGCGCTGCGAAGACGAGTCGCGGCGCTGAACTAGGGGCTCCGGGCTCCAGGCTCCGGGCTACAGGCCGTGAGGCGGGTCGGTCGTTGGTCCTGACGACCAACGACCAACCATCACTGAAGAACTACCAACTACCAACCACCAACTACCAACCAGCTACTTGGCCGTGAAGACGAAGTGCCCGCGGCGGTTGCGCGCCCAGCACCCTTCGGTTTCCTCGGTACAGGTCGGCGCTTCTTCGCCCTTGCTGACCGTCACCATCCGATCGCCAGCAACCCCCAGGCTGACCAGGTAATCGCGCACCGCGTTGGCACGGCGCTGCCCGAGGGCCAGGTTGTACTCGTTGGTGCCGCGCGAGTCGGCGTGTCCTTCGACCGAGACGCGGGTCGTCAGCCATCGCCGCAGGAAGTCCGCGTTCTTCTGCAGGATTCCCCGCTGGTCGTCACGGATGGTCGCGGCGTCGTAGTCGAACAGCACGTCGCCGAGCGGCATCTCCGCGTTCAACTGGTCCAGCGTCTTCCGGCGCAAACAGCTCGTCTTCCGTCAGCGGCGCCGGCGGAGCAGGCGGTGGCGGCTTCGGGGCCGGCGCCGGCGGAGGCGGTGGTGGCGGCGCCGGGGCAGCCGGTGGCTCCGGCGGGGGAGGTGGCGGCGGCGGCGGAATCTTCTTGGCGCAAGCCGCGACGAACACGGCAAGCAGCAGGATCGTGGTCACCCACGCGTAACGGCGAGAACTCATCGGGCCTCCAGCGGTGTGCGTGCGGTGGAGCTAAGGTCGTCGGACCCGAGCTTAGCCCCCGATCTCGCACGTGTCAATCAGCGATCACTCCCTTCGAGCGTCGCGCCGAAGATGCGAAGACCAAGTCGGCGAGTATCGGACGTGCCCTCGGCTGCTCCGGGGAGGTACGCGCGATCGAGCGACAGCGTCACGACCCCGCCGCCGCGCGGCATCGTGCCTCGCGGTATGGGTATGCGCCACTCGAAGTCCGCATCGGGTCTGAACTCGCCCAAGGTGGCCGCACCCGTGGTCACCCGGACTATCGGCGGTTCGCCGAAGTACTTGAGGGGCGACTCGCCCCGCAGCACCAGCGTGCGTCCGAGCCGGCGACGACGAACAGGTCGGATCGATCGCTCGACCACCGCCAGCGCAGCCCGGTTGCCGGGTTGTATTCGTCCTCGTGCCAGCCCCGGTCGAACGCCAGCAGCGATCCCGACTCCCGGTGGAGGTCGAACTGGCGGATCGCCAGCTCGCCGGCCGGGCCGCCGCCGGCGCGACGCGCGGCCAGCCGGAGGGTGGCGTAGGCGCCCGGCCCGGCGGGGATTCCTCCGGCCAACCGCACGACGTGCAGGAACCCGGGGCCGGCCGTCCGATGGTCGTGCGTCCAGGTGTCGATCACCGAACCGTCGAGCTCGAGCGTCAGCTCGGTGGCGGGATCGCCGGGAGGGCCCAGATACCACCCGCCCAGGACCGCCACGACGGGCCCGGGCTGGCGGCGAACCACGGCCTCGATGGGCCGGCGATTGAGGCCGGAGCCCTCGGCGCGCACGCGCCC
The DNA here is from genome assembly GCA_963713655.1 of uncultured Acidobacteriota bacterium. Lineage (GTDB taxonomy): Bacteria > Acidobacteriota > Vicinamibacteria > Vicinamibacterales > UBA2999 > CAWEBF01. Next base: position 67,332 of record CAVQMT010000015.1, on the reverse strand, counting down.
GCCGGCCTCTGGCGTCAGGGACCACCCCTCCCCTGCCACCCAATCGGGGGCGAGAGCCGGTACCACTCGGCGCCGATCGGCCGCGCCCCGCCGAACTCGGGCCGTTCGGCCACGTCCCAGGGATAGCCCTCGGCCTTCTGCAGGCTGCGGCGATCGAACAGATCCAGGTCGGTGCGCCGGGGGTCGGCCAGGAACCACGCCGTGGCGCGCTCCCCGCGCCGGAAATAGTCCAGCGGCCCCATCCACTCCTTGTTCCGGACCGGGGCCACGACCGGGAGCCGCCGCGGCGCCGCGGCCTGCAGCGAGCGGTAGAGGGCGTAGTGGGAGAAGACGGCACCGGGAGGAGCCCCTTCCGCTTCACGTGCCATGTCGGCGATTACTCGGAACGCGGGATGACGCTGGCTCGCGTAGACCACGGCCGTCGGCACGGCGTCGATCAGGCACGCCGCCACGATCACGAAGGCGAACGCGGAGCCCAGCCGGCCCGCCTGCATCAGCGCCCGCGACGCCAGCCACGCGACCGGCGGCAGCAGCGGCAGCGCATAGCGCACGTGCGAGGTCTCCTGGAGCAGCAAGTGAAAGAGGGCGTAGGGACCGAACGCCACGGTCACCAACAGGAGCGCGCGGGCGCCGGCCTCGGGCCTCGACCACGAAGCCGATCGCGGCCAGCGACAGCACGGTCGCGGCCAGACCGGTGGACGACCACGGACGCACGAAGCTGTCGGCGAGCGCCATCGCCACGCGGCGCGGCGTGGGATTCGCCCACAGCATGTCCACCCAGGCGAAGTCTTCGCCCGCCTGCGATCCGAGGGCGGCCAGATACCCGCTCACGCCGCCCGACAGCCAGACGAGCGGCACGGCCCACAGCAGGCCGCCGGCGCCCAGTGCGGCGACAGCCTCGAGTGCGTCGCGCGGCCGCGTCCGGCGCGCCCACAACAGCAGCGTCAGCGCCGGCACGGTCAGAAGCGCGGTCTGCACGCGCACGCCGGCCGCCAGACCCGCCACCAGCGCGCCGGCGATCAGGGCGGCCGCGGCTGTCACTGCCAAGCATCAGCGCCAGCGACAGCAGCGCCAGCGCCAGTCCCGGCAGGTCGCTCATCGGACGCAGGCCGGAGATCCAGAAGAGGGGCGATGCGGCCGTCAGCGCCGTCGCCCACCACCACAGCCGCCTGGCCGGCGCGGCGCTCATGCGATCGAACGCGGCGAAGATCACGCCCAGGCAGATCACGGCCAGCGCGCCGCTGACCGCCGAGAGCAGCGCCAGCGCCAGCGCTTCCGCGGCGGCCGGTTCGGCGCTCGGAGTGCACCAGCTGCACGGCGCCCAGCACCACACGGGCGATGCCGATGTACACGGGATAGCCGGGCGGGTGCGGCTGGTGCTGCGCGACGTCGAAGTGGCGCAGGCCGAGCGCGAAGTTGATCGAGTCGATGTCCTCGAGCGACTGGGCCAGGAACGGCAGGTGCGCGGCGGCGTAGCACCACCGCGCCCACGAGCAGCAGCCGCGGAACGCCGCGCTCGGCTCCTGGGGCAGGTTGTCGGGGGAATCAGACCGCGCGAAGGGGAATCCCCTCATTCAAGCTGCCCATGCGGTACCCCTGGGGGTCGATGGTCACGTGCGTGTAGCCGGCCGCGCGCACCGCGCCGAGGATCTTGTCGCGCCATTCGGGCTCCTGCGCGCGCGACAGTTCGTCGGCGCCGAGCTCGAGGCGCGCGGCGTCGTCGTAGTGGCGCACGCGGCAGACGCGGAAGCCCAGGCTCGCGGATCCCGTCCTCGGCGCGCTCGATCATGCGCAGCGCCTGCTCGGTGATCGCGGTGTGGTACGGCACGCGCGACGACAGGCAGGCCGACGCGGGCTCGTCCCACGTGGACATGCCGAGGTGCGCGAGCCAGCTCGCGGATGCCGGCCTTGGTCAGGCCGACCTCGTCGAGCGGGCTGCGCACGCCGTGCTCGCGCGCGGCCTGCCGGCCGGGCCGGTAGTCGCCGCGATCGTCGGCGTTGCTGCCGTCGGCGACGACGGCCATGCCGCGCGCCGGCGCCATCGCCGCCAGCGTGGTGTAGAGCTCGGTCTTGCAGTAGTAGCAGCGGTTCACCGGGATTGGCGCGGTACTCCGGCGCTCCAGTTCGGCGGTGGAGATGAACTCGTGGCGCAGGCCGAACTGCCGGCGCCACGGTCAGCGCCAGCTGGCGGTGACGCGCCGGGTAGCTGGGGCTCTCGGCGGTGACGCACAGCGCGCCGGTCGCCCAGCTGACGGGCGGCGACGACGGCCACGAGAGCGCTGTCCACGCCGCCGCTGAAGGCGACGATCACCGAGCCGTAGCCGCCAATCAGCTCGTCGAGACGTTGCGCGGTGGCTCTAAGGTTGGCCGGCGGCTGGATTTCCGCGGCCTCGAGCTCACTCGTCGAGGTCCTCGTCCTCGGTTTCCTCGTCGTCGTCATCGTCGTCGTCATCGTCGGCGTCCTCGTCCTCGTCGTCCTCGTCCTCGTCCTCCTCCTCATCGTCGTCGAGGTCGTCATCCGGGTCCGCAAAGTCCAATTCGCCCATCCGTTCATCACAAGCTTTCTGCCGCACTCGGGACAGCTGAGGCCATCGCCCTCCTCCAGGTCCTCGGTGTCGACGTCTTCGAATTCGCAATCAGGGCAGGTCGCCATACGGGCTCCACGGGCGGCTGTCCGCCTCGGCTGTAAACCTCGCAAAGCTCGAATTATAACGAGATCCTCGCGGGGCCGGCAACGAGGGCTAACGCATTCGGAGGTACAGTCCCGATAAAAGGATGCGGATGACCGCATCGACCATGGTGGCCGTGAAGACCATCGTCGTCGCCGACGACACGGCGTTCGTCCGCGACCGCTTCACCAGCGGCCCTGGAGGAGGCTGGTCACGAGGCGCTGGGAGCCCGGTCGTGGCCCGAGCTGACCTCAGATCGTCCGCCGCGTGGGCGACCGCGCTCGACCTTATCGCGCTGGACCTGCGGCTGCCCCAGGGCATCGGCACCGGGATGGTGCGCGCGCTGCGGTCCACCGTGCCCGCCAAAGCGCCGATCGTCGTCTTCAGCGGCACCATCGCCAACGCCGTGGAGGTCCGCGACCTGACCACGCTGGGCGTGGCCGGCTACCTCAACGAGTACACGGCGGTGCAGCACATCCTGCCGGCGCTGGCGCCGCACCTCTTCCCCGAGCACTACCAGCGGCGGCTGAGCCCGCGCGTCAGCCTGGCGATTCCGGTGGCCTACCGCGTCGGCAACACCATCACGTCGGCCGTCACCGTGAACATCAGCCTGCGCGGCCTGGGCATCCGCACCGCCAGCCCGCTCGAGATCGGCACCGCGCTCCGCGTGCGCTTCCGGCTGTCCACCGTCGCGCTCCGACCTGGAAACCGACGCGCGCGTGGTGTGGTCGGAGCCGGGGCTCGGCATGGGCATCGAGTTCTCGATGCTCGAGCGACGGCGCGCGCACCGCCATCGAGTCGTTCGTGCACTCGCATTTCTTCACGAATAGAAAAGCCTAGTCAGGCTCAGGCTCCGGCCCGGCTCCGGCTTCCGGCAGTACCGGCTTACTGGAGCCTGTAGCCTGGAGCCTGGAGCCTGTTCAATCTTCCCGCGTCCGCAGCAGCCGCAGCGCGTTCGCCACGACGATCACCGACGCGCCGGTGTCGGCCACCACCGCCATCCACAGCGTCGCGGTGCCGGTGATGGCCGCCAGCAGGAACACCGCCTTCAGAGCAGCGACACGGCGATGTTGGCCCGGATGTTCCGCACCGTGGCGCGCGCCAGCCGCAGCACGTAGGGCAGCCGCGTCAGCTCGTCGCACATCAGCGCCACGTCGGCGGTCTCGAGCGCGACGTCGGAGCCCACCGCGCCCATCGCGATGCCGACGTCGGCCGCCGCCAGCGCCGGCGCGTCGTTGACGCCGTCGCCGACCATCGCCACCCGGCGGCCTTCGCCGCGCAGCGCGTCGATGCGCGCCAGCTTCTGATCGGGCATCAGCGCGGCGTGGAACTCGCGCACGCCCAGCGCGTCGGCGCGACCGCGCGCCGACTCGACGCGGTCGCCGGTCAGCATCACGACGCGCGCGATGCCCGCCGGCCGCAGCAGATCCAGCGTCTCGGCGCGCGTGCGGCCGCGGCGTGTCCACGAGCGAGATCGCGCCGGCCAGCTGCCCGTCCACCGCCACGAACACGCGTCGCTGCCGGCAGCGAAGGCGCCGCGGGCGCGGGCAGCGCGACACCGTTCGCCGCCATCAGCGCGCGCGTTGCCGGCCAGCACCACGCGACCCGTCCACGACGGCCCTCGCGCCCAGTCCAGGCATGGACGCGAACTGCGCGGCATCGGACCAGGCCAGCCGTCGTGGCGTGCGCGCCTCCACGATGGCGCGGGCCACCGGATGCGCCGATCGCGCGTCGACCGCGGCCGCCCGGCGCAGCACGTCGTCGCTCGTCCAGCCGTGCCGCGGCTCGACGTCGGCCACGGCTCAGCTCGCCCAGCGTCAGCGTGCCGGTCTTGTCGAACGCCACCGCGTCCACCGCCGCCAGCCGCTCGAGCACCGCGCCGCCCTTGACCAGCACGCCGCGGCTGCGCCGCGGCCGACAGCGCCGCCACGATCGACACCGGCGTCGAGATCACGAGCGCGCACGGGCAGGCGATCGACCAGCAGCACGAGCGCCGCGGTAGATCCACACCCACGGATCGGCGCGCCGGCCAGCGGCGGGACGATGGCCACGACCAGCGGCCGCCAGCGACCACCAGCGGCGTGTACACGCGGCCGAAGCGATCGACGAACGACTGCAGCGGCGCCCGGCGCGACTGCGCCTCCTCCACCAGGTGGATGATGCGCGCCATGCGCGTGTCGCGGCCCGACGCGCGTCACGCGCACGTCGAGCGCGCCGTGGCCGTTGATCGTGCCCGGCGAACACCTCCGCGTCCGGTCGCCTTGTCCACCGGCAGCGACTCGCCGGTGATCGGCGACTCGTTCACGTCGCTGTGCCCGCCGACCACGCATGCCGTCCATCGGCATCTTGTCGCCGGGACGCACGAGGACGGTCTCGCCGAGCGCCACCGCCTCCACCGGCACCCGCTGCGTCCGCGGCCGCCGCGCCGCACCAGCGCCTCGCGCGGCGACAGGTCCAGCAGCGCGCGAATCGCCCTGCGGGCGCGCTGCAGCGTGCGCGCCTCGAGCCACTGCGCGAGCGCGAACAGGAACACCACGCTGGCGCCTTCGGCGCCACTCGCCGATCGCCAGGGCCCCGGCCGACGGCGATCACCATCAGGACGTTGATGTCCAGGGTGCGCGTGCGCAGCGCGGCCGACGGCCCGCCGCGCCGGCACCGCGACGCCCGGCGGCCACGGCCGCCAGATAGGCGCACGGCCGGCACGCCGGCCAGCGCCCGCCCAGCGCGGCCCAGGCCAGGCCCAGCGCCGCCCCCGACGCCGCGGTCAACCAGAAGCGCGCGGCGCACGTCGGCGCCCAGCGTCGCCGCGGCTCCTCGTGCTCGAGCCACATGCGCATGCCGGCGTCGGCGACCGCATCCACCATCGCCGCGGGGTCGAGCTCGTGCGGCGTCGTAGCTGACGCGCAGGCGCTGCGACACCACGTCGGCCGACAGCGCCTCCACGCCCGGCAAGCGGCTTCAGCCGGCGCTCCAGGATGACCACCTCGTCGTTGCAGTCGCAGCCCCTCCACGCGGAACACCGCCTCGGCGTGGTACCTCGCACACCGCGCAGGCCGGCTGGGCGCGGCCGGTCATCGCGCGTCCACCCGCCGATCCTCGAGCGCGTGGCGCAGGCCCTGCTGGTACAGCGCCAGCACGTGGTGATCGTCGAGCGCGTAGAACACCGAGCGGCCGGCGCGGCGCGGCCGCACGATGCGGGCGCCCCGCAGCAGCCGGAGCTGGTGCGACACCGCAGATTGGGTGACGCCGAGGCCGGTCGCCAGATCGCCCACGCTGCGCTCGCGCTCGACCAGCGCGTCGAGAATCCGCACCCGGGTCGGGTCGCCGAGGACCCGGAAGATCTCGGTCAGGTCGAACGATCGGCGTCGTCTGTGAGCTCGACATATGAACAATTGCTCATATATTGTATCCGAGATCGCCTGGAGCCCGGAGCCCGGAGCCTGGAGCCGTCGACCGAGCCGACCACGCGTGCTGCCTGACGTCCTAGCGGCCGAGGGCGTCGCCTGGCGGCCACTAGGCGACGGCAGCTTGTGGCGGACCAGCCCTTCCGATACGATTTCGAGTTGTTCGGGGCACAACCGGCTGACACTGTGATAGTTACGGCGGCGCGGCGGAACCGATTGCGGGGAGGGACAAGGTGATCGAGGTCGAGCACCTGACGAAGCGCTACGGCCCCTTCACGGCCGTCGACGACATCAGCTTCACGGTCGAAAAGGGCGAGATCCTGGGCTTCCTGGGCCCGAACGGCGCCGGCAAGACCACCACCATGCGCGTGCTGACCGGCTACATGCCGGCCACCGAAGGGCGCGGCGCTCGTTGCCGGATTCGACGTCGTCGAGCAGCCGATCGAGGCCAAGCGCCGCACGGGCTACCTGCCCGAGACGCCGCCGCTCTACACCGACATGACCGTGCGCGACTACCTGATGTTCTGCGCGCGCATCAAGGGCGTGGCCGCGGCGAGCGCGCGGCGCGCGTGAACGCGGCGATGGAGCGCACGCGCGTCGCCGACATGGCCGAGCGCCACTGCGGCAAGCTGTCGAAGGGCTACCGGCAGCGCGTCGGCCTGGCGCAGGCGCTGCTCGACAACCCCGAGGTGCTGATCCTCGACGAGCCCACCGCCGGCCTCGACCCGAAGCAGATCATCGAGACGCGCAAGCTGATCAAGGATCTGGCCGGCGACCACACGGTGGTCCTGAGCACGCACATCCTGCCCGAGGTCAGCCAGACCTGCCAGCGCGTCGTGATCATCAACAAGGGCAAGGTGGTCGCGGTGGACACGCCCGACAACCTCACGTCGCGGCTGCGCGGATCGGAATCGCTGTTCGTGCAGGTGGATGCGCGGGGCGCCGACGCGGCGGTCGCGCTGGGCGCGGCTGGCCGGCGTGACCGGCGTGACCGTGACCGAGACGCGAAGGACGGGTTGACCGCGCTCGAAGTGGACAGCGAGGCCGGCCGCGACGTCCGGCGCGAGCTGGCCGCCGCGGTCGTCGAACCGCGGCTGGGGCCTGCTGGAGCTGCGGCCGATGCGCATGAGCCTCGAGGACGTGTTCCTGACGCTGACCACGCAGCGAGCCCGACGCGCCGGCCGCGCCGGCGCCGGCACCGACCGCAGCGACGGAGGCCGCATGAGTAACATGCTGGCCATCGCCCAGCAAGGAGCTGAAGGGCTACTTCGCCTCGCCGATCGCCTACATCGTGCTGGGCTTCTTCGCGCTGATGTTCGGCTTCTTCTTCTACTCGCTGCTGCTCTACTTCGACCGGCAGGGCCATGCAGGGCGGCGGCCAGAGCCGTCAACGTCAACGAGCAGCTGATCCGGCCGGTGTTCCTCAACGCGACGGTGATCTTCCTGTTCGTGCTGCCGATGGTCACGATGCGCACCTACGCGGAGGAGAAGCGCTCGCGGCACGATGGAGCTGCTGCTCACGGCGCCGCTCACCGACCTGCAGATCATCCTCGGCAAGTTCCTCGGCGCGATGGGCCTCTACGCCTCGATGCTGGCGCTGTCGCTCGTCCACATGGCGCGTGCTCTTCTGGCGCGGCAACCCCGAGCCGCTGCCGGTGCTCACCACCTACCTGGGCCTGCTGCTGATGGGCGGCTGCTTCGTCTCGCTGGGCCTGCTGATCTCCAGCCTGACGCAGCAACCAGATCGTGGCCGGCATGGCCACCTTTGCCGTGTTCCTGATGCTGTGGGTGATCAACTGGATCGCGTCGTTCACGCGGTCCGACGACCCAGGCGGTGCTCAACTACCTGTCGATCACCGATCACCTCGACGACTTCACCAGGGGCATCATCGACACCAAGCACCTGGTCTACTACGTCAGCTTCATCGCATTCGGCCTGTTCCTGACCGCGCGGTCGGTGGACACCGAACGGTGGCGGGGGTAATCGAGCCGTGAAACGCGCTCTCAACGTTCTCGCATGGGTCGGCACCGGCGCTGGTGTTCGTCGCGGCCGCCGTCCGCATCCTCGGGTGGGCCGACGCGATGCAGCGTGTCGGCCCGACATGGACCGCTACGCGATGTACGCGTCGTGGGCCGGCCTGGCGCTGGTGCTGCTCTACACGCTCGGCCAGTGGCGGCAGATCGCCGCCTGGTTCGGGCACCGCAACGCCCGCTACGGCACGCTGGCCAGCGTCAGCGTGCTGGTCGGCCTGGGCATCCTGGTGGCCGTCAACTACCTGGCCAACCGCGCAGAACAAGCGGTGGGACCTGACCGAGAACCAGCAGTTCACGCTGTCGGACCAGACGGTCGAAGCTGCTGCAGGGCCTGACCGCGCCGGTGAAGTTCGTGGTCTTCGACCGCAACACCAACTTCGACCGCTTCCGCACCCGGCTGACCAACTACGAGTACAGCTCGAGCCAGGTCTCGACCGAGTACATCGACCCGGACCAGCGCCCGGTCCAGGCCAAGGAGTACGAGATCCAGCAGTACGGCACCGTGGTGGTCGAGTACATGGGCCGCCGCGAGCGCGTCACGACCGACGCCGAGCAGGACATCACCAACGCGCTCATCAAGGTGCTGAACCCGGCCAAGAAGAAGGTCTATTTCCTCGGCGGGCACGGCGAGAAGGACACCGCCGTCAGCGAGCGCACCGGCTACAGCGGCATCGCCGACGCGCTGAAGCGCGACAACTACGAGTTCGACAAGCTGGTGCTGGCGCAGACCAACGAGATCCCGGCCGACGCCACGGTGCTGGTCGCTCGCCGGCCCGCGCACCGATCTGCTGGAGCAGGAAGTGCCGCTGCTGCAGGACTACCTGAACAAGTCCGGCAAGCTGCTGGTGCTGCTGGACCCGCCGGAGGACCTGAAGGCAGTTTCCGCCGATGCCGCGTCTGGAAGCGCTGCTGGCCGAGTGGGGCATGAAGGCGCATGAAGTCGGTGGTCGTGGACGTGAGCGGCCGCACCTCGGTGGCCACCGTGCCGGTGGCGGCGCCGCCCTACCCGGCGCACGCGATCACCGAACGCTTCGATCTGATCACGATGTTCCCGCTGGTCCGCGCCATCGCCCCGACCGCGGTCATCCCCGAGGGCCGACGCCGCAGCCGTTCCTGCAGACGGCGCAGCGCAGCTGGGCGGAGACCACGATGGCGCAGCTCGAGAACCCCGACACGCTGGCGCCCGAGACCGACAAGGGCGACACGACGGGGCCGGTGACCATCGGCATGGCCGTGGCGGTCCAGAACAAGGCGCCCGAGCCGGCGAAGGCGGCCGAACGCGTCGGCGCCAGAACCGCCGGCGGCGGCGCATGGAAACGCGCGTCGTGGCGGTCGGCGACTCCGACTTCGCCAGCAACGCCTACCTGGGCGTCGAGGGCAACCGCGACCTGTTCATGAACACGGTGAGCTGGCTGGCGCAGCAGGAGAACCTGATCTCCATCCGGCCGCGCGAGGCCAGCCGACCGCCGGCTGACGCTGACCGCGCGCCAGATCACGCTGATGTTCTGGCTGTCGATCGTCGTCATCCCGGGCGCGGTGCTCGGGACGGGCGTCTACACCTGGTGGAGGCGGCGGGGCTGATGGGCCGTCTGATCTCCACGCTCGCGATGGTGCTGGTGCTGGCCGGGCTGGCCGGCTACATCTACTTTGCCGACGGCGACAGCGCCGGCGACACGACGACGACGAAGGAAAAGGCGTTCGGCACCGTGGCCGCCGACGACATCGAGGAGGTGCGCATCGCCGCTGAACGAGGAGATGCCGGCGCGGCTGACCAAGAGCAACGGCACCTGGAAGCTGGTCGAGCCGTCGGCCGCCGACGCCGACGCCGCCGAGCTGTCGTCGATCACCGGCAGCCTGTCCACGCTCGACATCGAGCGGGTGGTGGACGAGAAGCCCGGCGACCTGGCGCAGTACGGCCTCGCGCCGGCCCGCATCGACGTCGTCGTTCAAGGTCAAGGGCCAGGCCGCGCGAGAAGCGCATCCTGCTGGGCGACAAGACCGCCACCGGCGGCGACATCTACGCCAAGCTGCCCGACTCGCCGCGCGTGTTCCTGGTGTCGTCGTTCGTCGAGTCCACGTTCAAGAAGGACCCGTTCTCGCTGCGCGACAAGACGATTCTGAAAGTCGATCGCGCGAAGGTGGACGGCTTCACGGCCTCCGACCGGCACGACCACGCTCGAGTTCGCGAAGAACGGCTCGGACTGGACGATCGTGAAGCCGATCGCGGCCCGCGCCGATTTCGGCGCCGTCGAGGGCGCCATCGAGCGGCTGGCGACGGCGAACATGCAGGGCATCACCGCCGATAACGCCACGCGATCTCAAGCAATACGGCCTCGACAAGCCCACCGCGACGATGACGGTGAAGTCCGGCAGCTCATCCGCGACGCTGACGCTCGGCAAGACCGAGAACGCGGTGGTGTTCGCCAAGGACGCCGCCCGGCCGCTGATCTTCACGGTGGCGCCCACCTTGCGTGACGACGTGATCAAGCCGGTCGGCGACTTCCGCCGCAAGGACGTGTTCGACTTCCGGTCGTTCACGGCCACGCGGGTGGAGTTCACGCGCGGCACCGCCACGCAGACGTTCGAGAAGTCGAAGTCGAAGGACAAGGACGGCAAGGACGTGGACGTATGGAAGGACGCCAAGGGCGCCACGGTCGAGACGATGAAGATCGAGGACCTGCTGACCAAGGTCTCGGGCCTGCGGGCGTCGTCCTTCGAGGCCACGGCGCCGGCCGCGCTGAAGACGCCGGTGGTGACGGTCAAGGCGCAGCTTCGACTCGAAGACGGAAACGGTGACCATTGGCCGTTCCGGCGCCGACGCGTTTGCCGCGCGGCCGGACGAGCCAGGCGCGGCCAAGCTCGACACGGCCGCCGTGGACGAGGCCCTGAAAGCGCTCGACGCGCTGAAGTAACACGCCGATGGCGCTGAGGCTCGCCTGGCGCCACGGAATGGTCGCTGTCGCGGCGGTCGTCGCGCTGGCCGCCTCGGGCCAGGCGCAGGTCCAGGCACAGCGGCCGCAGCCTCCGCTGCGTCAGCTCGCCAGCCGATCTTCGCGCCATCACGGGCATGCCGGGCGTCAAGCGGGCGCTCTGGGGCGTGGTGGCGTACTCGCTGACGCGGCGCCAGCCGCTCTTCGAGCTGAACCCGCAGACGCTGCTCGTGCCGGCGTCCACCGCCAAGCTCCTGGCGGCGGCATCGGCCTACGAATCCGTGGGCTGGGACTACCGCTTCGAGACCTCGGTGTGGGCCACGGGACCGATCGTCGCCGGCACGCTGCAGGGCGACCTGCTGGTTGCCGGCAGCGGCGATCCCAGCTTCGACTCGCGCGGGTTCGCGGGCGTGCGAGGACTGGGCCACCGCGCTGGGCGAGCTCGGCATCCAGCGGATCGAGGGGCGCGATCATCGGCGACGACGACGCGGTGGAGGAGCCGCGGCCGGCGCTGGCGTGGGCCTGGGACGACCTGGGCTACTCGAGCGGCGCGCTGTTCGGCGCGCTCAACACCTCCGAGAATCGGCTCAACGTGACGGTGTCGCCGGGGGCCGCGTGCCGGAGCGCCCGCGGAGTTGAGCGTGGAGCCATATGCCGCCCACCGCCCGCTGGTGAGCCGCGCGTCGACGACCGCCGCCGACGCCGCGCAGGTCCTGTGGCCGGAGCAGCGGCCCGCGGAGGCTGCGCTGACGATTGCCGGCTCGATTCGCGCCGGCGCCAAGCCGGCGCGGCTGCTCGTGTCGGCCGGCGACCCGACGCTGTGGTTCGCGGGCGTGCTGCGGCATCACCTCATCGCACGCGGCATCGCGGTCGCGGGCGAAGCCGTGGACATCGACGACGTGCAGCCGCCGCCGCAGCGCGAGTACGCCACGCTGCTGTTCACCCACCGGTCGGCGCCGCTGCGCGAGCTGGTGCGGCCGATGCTGAAGGACAGCGTGAACCTGTACGGCGAGGCGCTGATGCGCCTCAATTCCGGACCCGGGGTGCTGCCCACCAACGACGCCGCGCTCGAGGGGCTGAAGCGGCGGCTGGCGGCGTGGGGTGTGGCGCCGGACGCCCAGCAGATCGTGGACGGGTCGGGCCTGTCACGCCGCAACGCGCTGTCACCCGAAGCGCTCGTCGTGGTGCTGCAGCGGATGTACGACCCGACGGGTGAATCGCCTTTCATGCAGGCGCTGCCGATCGCCGGCGTGGACGGCTCGCTGGCCACCCGGCTCAAGGACACGCCGGCGGCGGGAAACCTCCGCGCCAAGACCGGCACGATGTCGAACATCCGCACGCTGGCCGGCTACGTCACGACGCGCGACAAGGAAGACGTGGCGCTGGTGGTGATGGTGAACAACTTCGAAGGCACCGGCGCCGAAGCCGCCGCCGCGATCGACGCGATTGCCGTGCGGCTGGCCGAGTTCAGCCGGCAGCCGTAGGTCTGGCTTCCGGCTTCCGGCTTCCGGCTCCCGGCTCCCGGCTCCGCTCCTAGCTGAACGCGTCGGCGCCCTGCATCGAGCACCGCTTGAGGCGGGCCCGTCAGGCCGCCGGCCTGCGCCAGTTCGGCGTTACGCGATAGCCAAGTTCATCGAGAACACCTCGGACGATACGGTCTTCGTCGAAGAGGGATCGCTGTATCCGGCGCTCTACCGGATGGAACGGCGCGGCTGGCTGGAGGCCGAATGGGGCGAGTCCGAGCTGGGCCGGCGTGCCAAGTTGTACCGCCTGACGCGCCAGGGGCGCGCGCGGCTCGTGGCTGAAACCGAAGCCTGGCGGCTCTTCACCGCCGGCGTGTCCAAGATCCTGCTGGCGCAATGAAACGCTCGCTGCGCTCCTGGCTGTGGCGCGTACCGGTCGAGCAGGAAGTCGATGAGGAGCTTGCCCTCCACGTCGAGATGCGGCGGCGCGAGGGCAGGCCGCTCAGCGAGGACGACATCGCCAAGGTGCGGCGTACCTGCCTTGCCATCGCCAGAAAGAGAGACAGAGAGATGCGGCTGGTGCAGTGGTGGAGCGATCTCATCGAAGATGTGAGGTTTACGTTCCGGCAGATGCGGACGTCTGCCGCCTTCACGCTGGTGGCGACAGCGACGCTGGCGCTCGGCATCGGCGCCAACAGCGCCATCTTCGCGCTGGCCGATGCGACGCTGCTGCGTCCGTTGCCGTTCCGGGAGCCCGATCGCCTGGTTGCTCTCGTGGAGCGCAATGCGACGGCGCCGCGCGTTCCAGTGTCGGTACTCACGCTCGAAGACGTCACGAATCAGAGTCAGAGCTTCGTCGAGCTGGCCGCGATTCAAATGGGGGCGGGCGGTGGCCCGCTGGTCACGGCACCGGACGGCACCGTCGAAGCCGTCGAGCGGCAGAGCGTCTCGACGCGTTTCTTCGACGTGCTTGGCGTGGTGCCGGTGGCCGGCCGCACCTTCCGCGCGGCCGACGAGGCGCCGCGGCCGACCGTCGTCATCTTCACCGAGAGTCTCTGGCGGGGGCGCTTCAACGCGGACGCATCCCTGATCGGAGGCACGGTCAAGCTGAACGGCGTTCCACACACGCTCGTGGGCGTGGTGCCCGACCACGCGCAGTTCACGCGTCCAGCTCGCATGTGGACCCTGAATCCGGAGATACCGCCATTCGTGCGACAGCGATCGTTCGGGATCTTCGAGGTCGTCGGGCGGCTCAAGCCGGGTGTGACGCTCGACAGCGCCAGGGCCGACGTGGCCGCGATCGGTGCCCGCATCGCCCGCGAAGATTCCACGGCGAGCAGAGGGCTCGCGGTCGATGCCGAGCCGCTTCGTGATTTGCTCATGGGCCCCGACCTGCAGCTCACGTCGCTGCTTCTGCTCGGCGTCGTCGGCTTCGTCCTCCTGATGTGTTGTGCCAACGTGGCCAACCTGCTGCTGGCGCGCACCAGCGCTCGCGCCCGCGAGCTGGCCGTCAGAACGGCGCTCGGCGCGGGCCGCGGCCGCGTGGTGGCCCAGATGCTCACAGAGAGCCTGGTCCTCGCGCTCGTCGGGGGCGTGCTTGGCGTCGGGGTTGGAGCCGCGATTCTTCGAGTCGCTCCGGTGGTGATCCCGCCTGGAATCCTCTCGCCCGCCGTGGTCCTGGCATTCGACGCGCGCGTGGCGGCATTCGGTCTTGTAGCGGCGGTTGTCGTCGGCATCGTGTTCGGGCTTGTGCCGGCGTGGCACGCCACCAGTGGGTCGCTCCTACAGTCACTGGCCACGGAAAGTCGGACGTCGACCGGAGGCGGACGCTTCCGCAGCGCCCTGGTGTCCGCAGAAGTGGCCGCCGCCGTCCTGCTGCTCTGCGGCGCCGGGTTGCTGCTGCGCACGCTGCTCGTCCTGGTGAACGTCGATACGGGCTACCGCGTTGACGGCGCCCGCGTGCTGACGCTGGACTTCAGCCTGCCATTCGGGCCCAACACTCCTCGACCAACCCCAGAAGCATTGCAGCAGTTCTACGCCAACGTCGCGCGCGACGTCGAGGCGCGGCCGGAAGTCGAAAGCGTGGGCTGGACGAGCGCGCTGCCATACGGAACGACCAGCGAACTGGGTTTCTGGTCGGTTGCCGTAGTCGGCGATCCGCCGATCACGGCCGACGATCGGCCACGAGCCGACTTCGCCGTGGCCACCGACGGCTACTTCAAGACGCTCGACCTGCCGATCGTGGCCGGTCGCGGCTTCACGGACCGCGACGCCGCCGGCGCGCCGCCGGTCTGCATCGTCAACGATGCCTTCGTCCGGCGCGTGCTGCGGGGACGAAACCCGGTGGGCATGCGCATCGCGCTGCAGCGGACGCCGCAGATGCCGCCGATCGTCAAGGAGATCGTCGGCGTTGCCCGTCAAACCAGCGGCGGGGCTGCCGAGCGGGCGGAGATCCTGCAGGTCTACATGCCGTTGGCACAGTTCGCGACCGGCGACGTGTACATGGTGGCGCGCGCATCGACAGGCCGCGCGGAGGCGCTGACTCCGATCATCCGCTCGATCGTCGCGCGCTACGATCCCAACACACCGGTCCGCCGCGATCGCACGCTGGAATTCCTGTCCGTGGAGTCGACCGCCGGCTACCGGTTCCGCGCCGCGATCGTCGGCACGTTTGCCGGTCTGGCTCTCTGCCGCCGCCGCGGCCGCCGAAGAGCGCGATCAGTCGGGCCACCACAGCGGCGGCGTCGGCGCCGTTGGCCAAAGACTGCGCCACCACGATCGAGACGGGCGGCTCGCTGGTCGTGAGCACCACCTGCAGCGGACCGCGGGCGATCAGGCTCGAGGCCACCGCGCGCAGGCCGCCGGCCTCCCACCCGTCCATCACCGCCGCCACTACCATGGGCGGCTCGTCTTGCGCGGCCTGTGCCAGCAACCGCTCGGCCTCCTGTCCGGCCAGCGCAACCTGGAGCTCGGCCGCGCGCTTGCGCAGCGCCTTGCCGTCCGCCTGCAGGCGGCGAATCGCATCGGGTAACTCCGCCGGCAGCACCGACAGCGCCCGCAGCGAGCCCGACACGGCATCCCGCAGCAGCCGCAGCTGGTCGAGCGCGCGGCGGCCGCAGACGAACGACACCCGCAAGCCGCCCTTCACTTTCTCGCTGCCGGTGACGGCGATGATCCCGATCGCGCCCGTGCGCGCCACGTGCGTGCCGCCGCAGGCCGACAGGTCGAAGTCCGCGACCTCGACCAGCCGCAGCTCGCCTTCGCGCTGCGACTCCTTGCGCAGCCCGGCCGCCCGGGCCTCGTCGGCGCTGGCAAATCGCACCACCACCGGGCGGTCCTCCCACACCACGCGGTTGGCCTCGTCCACGGCCCGTTCCACGTCGGCGGCCGGCAGCGCCTTGGCCAGGTCGATGGTGCACGCCTCGGCGCCGAGGTGGAAGCTGACGGTCTGGCTGCCGAACAACCGATCGAAGGCCGCCGACAGGACGTGCTGCCCGGTGTGCTGCTGCATGTGATCGCGCCGCCGTGCCGCGTCGATCGCGCCGTGCACCAGCGTGCCCGGCTCGAGCGGCATCGACAGCACGTGGACGATGCGCTCGCCCTCGTCGATCACGTCCACCACCCGCGCGTCGCCGAGGCGTGCCGGTGTCGAAGGGCTGGCCGCCCGAAGTCGGGTAGAACGCGGTCCGGTCCAGCACCACGCTCGGCTGCCCGCCGGTGTTGGCGCTCTCGGTGACCCGGGCGTCGAACGCCAGCAGTCTCGGCGTCGGTGTAGTAGAGGCGTTCGGTCATCGCGCGAGCACCGGATCCACGGCGCCCGCCTCGGCGAACCCGGCCGCACGCAGCACGCAGCTGTCGCAGCGGCGGCACGGGCGCCCGTCCGGGGCCGGATCGTAGCAGCTGTGGGTCAAGCCGTAGTCGAGGCCAAGCGCCAGGCCGGCGGTGATGATCTCCGCCTTGGTCATCGTGATGAGCGGCGTATGTACCTTGTAGCGTGCGCCGCCCACGCCGGCGGCCGTCGCCACCGCGGCCAGCGCTTCGAAAGCGGCGATGAACGCGGGCCGGCAGTCGGGATAGCCGGAGTAGTCGCGCGCGTTCACGCCGATGAAGATGTCGTGGGCGCCGAGCACTTCCGCCCATCCGAGCGCCAGCGCCAGGAACACCGTGTTGCGGGCCGGCACGTAGGTGGACGGGATCTCGTCGCTGGTCGATCGCGCCGATCCTTGGGCACCGGCAGATCGCTCGTCAGCGACGAGCCGCCGAAGGTGGACAAGTCCACGTCGATCTCCACGTGGCGAGCCACGCTGCAGGGCGCGTGCCGACGGCACGGGCCGCCTCCACCTCCACCGCGTGCCGCTGGCCGTAGCGCACGGTCAGCGCGTGGAGCGCGAAACCCCTGCTGCCGCGCGATCGCGGCGGTGGTGTAGGAATCCAGCCCGCCGCTCAGGAGGACGACGCAACGCGCTCGCCAACGGCGGGTTGCGCCTCAGACGCCACGGGTGGCCGGGTCCCAGATGTACTTGTGCAGCTGCACTTGCACGCGGACGCCGAGGCGGTCCTGCAGCACCCACTCCGAGAGCTGGCGCAGGTCCATCACGTCGTGAACCGGCGAGAAGTGCACTGCCGCCGCCCGGGCCGTCAGGTCGAAGCGGCGCGGTGACGTCGCTGGCGAAGTCGTAGTCGGCGCGGTCCTTGATGACGAACTTCACCTCGTCGTGCGGACGCAGGCGCTCGAGGTTGGCCCAATCCATCCGGTGCGTCTCGCCGCTGCCCGGGCACTTCACGTCGAGGATGGTCACCACCTGGGCCGGGACGCGGTCGGTGCTGCGGTGGCCGCCGGTCTCGAGCAGCACCTGCTTGCCGCGGCTGAGCAGGCCGTCGAATCAGCGGATAGACGTCCTCCTGGAGCAGCGGCTCGCCCCCCGTCACCTCCACCAGCGAGCAGCCGAAGCGGTCCACCTCAGCCAGCACGTCGTCCACCGTGCGCTTGGTGCCTTCGTGAAACGCGTACGGCGTGTCGCACCACGAGCACCGCAGGTCGCAGGCCGTCAGGCGGACGAACACGCACGGGCGGCCGGCGTAGCTCGACTCGCCCTGAACCGAATAGAAGATCTCGTTGATGGTGACCAACCCTCTTATTATCGATGAGGACCTGCGCCATGACTCTTCGCGATCGGCACCTCGGGCTGGAGCTACCCCACCGGCCGCGGCACGTGGAACGGCGTGTTCTATCCCGCCGGCCGCTCGAAGCGGGCGGGCACGGCGGGGTTCGACGAGCTGCGCTACTACGCCGAGCACTTCGACACGGTGGAGGTGAACTCGTCGTTCTACGGCACGCCGCGGGCCGAGGTGACGCGCGGATGGGCCGACCGCACGCCGCCGGGCTTCGAGTTCTCGGTGAAGCTCTACCAGAAGTTCACGCACCCGAAGATGTTCCGGGAAACGGCGCTGAAGGCGGCGCCCGGCTCCGACCGGCGAGCTGCTGGACCTGCTGGCCCAGGTGACGCAGAGCGACATCGACGAGTTCCGGGCCGCGCTCGATCCGCTGGCGTCGGCCGGCAAGCTGGGCGCGCTGCTGGCGCAGTTTCCCGCCAGCTTCAAGGCCACGCCGCAGTCGCGCGACTATCTGGCGACGCTGCTCGCGTGCGTTCGCGGACTACCGCGTCGCCGTGGAGCTGCGTCACAAGACCTGGAGCGATCAGCTCGGCGACACGCTGTCGCTGCTCAACTCGCACAACGCCGCCTTCGTGCAGATCGACGAGCCGAAGTTCCGCCTGTCGATCGAGCAGAACTACCTGCCGAACGTGACCAGCTTCTACTACATGCGGCTGCACGGACGGAACACGGCGAGCTGGTGGCGCCACGCGGCCGCCGAGGACCGCTACGACTACCTGTACTCAGCGGAGGAGCTGCGGGAGTTCAGCGACGTGGCCGGCGCGGCGCAGGCGCTGGTGCGCAAGTCGTATCTCTACGCCAACAACCACTTCGCGTCGAAGTCGGTGGTCAACGCCGTGATGCTGAAAGCCCAGCTCGGCCAGCCCATCGACGGCGAGTATCCCGCCACGCTCGTCGAGCACTACCCGGAGATTCGCGGCCTGGTGACGGTGGGCGCACCGTCGCCGGCGTAGGACCGTCGCATGCATCCGGTGACGTTTTCGGCGCTCGCCACGCGCGCGGCAGGTGGCCGGCCTTCGCCCGTTCAGGCCCACCGGGTTCCGCGTGGAGGCCGAGCGCCTGGGCCGGACACTCTTCGTTCACAACTACGGCCACGGCGGCTGCGGCGTCACGCTGTCGTGGGGCACCGCCGCCCGGGCCGTGGACCTGGCGTGCGAGGCGGCGCCGCGGCAGGTGGCCGTGCTGGGCGCGGGCGCCGTCGGCCTCGCCACGGCGCGCCTGCTGCAGGAACGCGGCGTCGGCGTCACCGTTTACGCCCGCGAGCTGCCGCCGCACACGACCTCGGATGTGGCCGGCGCGTTGTGGTCACCGGTGACGCTCGTGGACGAGGGCCGGCCGCATCCAGGGTTTGCCGCGGAGCTCGCGGCGGCGGCCCGCTTCGCCCACCAGCGGTTCGAAACGATGGTCGGCCGAGCGCTACGGCGTCCGCGTGGGTGCCCTTCTATTTGACCGGTGACAGCCCGGCACCGCCCGTGTCGTGGGAATGGGCCGCCACGCCCGAGCTGTTTCGCCCGGCCACGCTCGGACCCGGCGAGCATCCGTTTCCGAGCCGCCTACGCCCACCGTTATCGCCTGATGCTGATCGAACCGGCGATCTACCTGGCGGCGCTGCTGGCTGACGTGCGGGCGGCGGGCGCCCGCATCGTCGAGACCGAGCTGTCACCCGCAGCCGTTGCGGCGTTGGACGAAGACGTGGTCGTCAACTGCACGGCATGGGCGCCGCGGCGCTCTTCGGCGACAGCGATCTGGTGCCGATCAAGGGCCAGCTGACGATTCTCGAGCCGCAGCCGGGCGTGGACTACGCCGTCAAGTCGACCACGGAGGACCTGTACATGTTCTCGCGCCGAGACGGCGTGGTGCTCGGCGGCAGCCACCAACGCGGCGACTGGACGCTGGTGCCGGATCCCGTCGAAGCCGGCCGCATTCTTGCCGGCCATCGGCGCTTCTTCAGTTGGTAGTTGGTAGTTGGTAGCGCTACTGGATGCGCTCAAGATCGGCTGCCGCGGATTCGATCAGCGCGGTCTCCCGATCGAGCGCGCGCGCCACCCGCACGATCTCCGACTCGGCCTCGGCGTAGTTCTTCTCCTCGATGGCCTCGCGCACGCCTGGCATCGTCTTCACGGCGTAGCCCGTGTAATAGCCCGGCGCGTACAGGAGATGGCGATACCACGGGCGCCGCGGCAGGCCGGCAGAATCGGTCAGTTGACGCTCGCTCTGAATCAGCTTCGTGTTGACGGTACGCGCCGACTCGGACGTCAACTTCGACCGCGCCGCCTCGAACGCCTTGTGATAGCGACCGGCGGCGCGCGTCAACGCACTGGTCGCGTTTTCAAGCGGCGCGAAATTCAACGCCGGCGGGAGCTCTTCAATGGCCGGCATCCCTGGCAGGTCTTCGGCGATCGGCCACGGCGGCCAGGACCCCGTCCTCGATCTGGCGGTTCCGCTCGCGCACCTCGTCCTGCCGCTCCCTGAGCAGCGTCTGCAGCTCGCGCTGGTATGTTTGTGCGGTCTCTGCGAGGTGCGAAAACTCGGAATGGCAGCACGTCCGACGTCGGAAAGCCTGATCACGACTGTGCCGACCGTCTGCGCCAGGGCGCGGCCGTAGCTGAAGTCGGAATCGAGAAACTTCGTGAAATGAATAGTAGTCGTCGTAGATCGAGTGATAGATCCCGTCGTCCTGATCTAGTCCGCCGAACCCCAGGTTGAGCGAGGCGATGCCGGCGTGCTGGAGAAACGGTGAGTAGTCCGATCCCGACCCGAGTGCGTTGATGCGCAGATCGGCGCGCGCGCGCACCTCGGCACGCGGACCGGGCGCAGCGTTGACGATGGCGCGAGCCTGCATCCGCTTCCACACCGACTCCTTGGTGTCGGGATCCCTCGATGTCGCGGGCGACGGAGTTGACGAGCTGCTTCGAGCGCGTGCGAGCCGCCCGCGTTCCAGGAAACCACGGCCGTTGCCGTCGGTGTTGATGTAGACCGCGGCCTTGTCGCGAAGCTCCTGCGTCGTGGTCCTCGACCCATTCCGTGGAGCCCGAGCAGGCCCTGCTCCTCGCCGTCCCACGCCGCGTAGACGATCGTCCGCTTCGGCCGCCAGCCCTGCTTCGACGAGCTCACCGAGTGCGCGCGCCTCCTCGAGCTCAGCAGCCATGCCGCTGACCGGATCCTGCGCGCCGTTGACCCAGGCGTCGTGATGGTTGCCGCGAATGATCCACTCGTCTGGATACGTCGAGCCCGCGCAGCCGCGCTATCACGTTGTGCGCGCGGCTTGAGGCTCCCAGTCGAACGCGACCTTCAGGTGCACCCGCGCCGGACCCGGACCGATGCGATACGTGATTGGCAGCGCGCCGCGCCAATCGGCGGCGCGACCGGGCCTTCGAGCGCCATCAGCAGCGGCTGCGCGTCGCCGTACGAAATCGGCAGCACCGGAATCTTCGTCAGCGTCGTCACGTCCTTCGATGGCCAGGCGTTTCGCGCCGAGCGGTCGCCCCGACGTTTGGGCGTCAACGGATCGCCGGGATACAGTCGGCATGTCCATCACGCTGCCGCGCTGCACGCCGTCCCGATTGCGCATCGGGCCGTCCGGGAACACGCCGTCGCACGTAGTAACCGTCGTCTCGCGGATCGGAGTAGATCAGGCAGCCGATCGCACCGTGCTCTGCGGCCACCTTCGGCTTGATACCGCGCCACGACTGACCGTAGCGGGCGATGACGATTGCGCCGCTTGACGGAGATGCCGCGGCGTTCGAGCTCCTCGTAGTCGGCCGGCCGCCCGTAGTTGACGTAGACCAGTGGTGCCGGTGACGTCGCCGTCCACGGAGTAGGCGTTGAAGGTCGGGACGACCAACCACCAACGACCAACCTCCATCCCCTAGGGCGTAATGCTGACGCGTTTAATGACGTCACCGACCTGGGTGGCGCGCACGATCGGCATGCCAGAAACGATCTTGCCGATCACGTTGTACTTGCCGTCCAGTTCGTGCGCTTCACGCATGGTGATGTACATGATGCTGTCGCTGCGCCGCGCATCGCCGTCGTGCGCCAACGCAACGGCGCCGATGACGTGCGTGCGCTTGGGGCTCGCCTCCAGCTCGCCGACGATCTTGAAGCTGCCGCCCGTGTTCCAGAGATCCTTCTTCGAGAGATCCCGCGACAGCGGGTCGCCGAACTGCACCACGAATCCGGGCGCCACCCGGCTGATTCGTTGACCGTTGTAGAAGTTTCGCTTGATGAGCTCCGTGATGTGCGCGACGCTCTTCGGCGCTTCCTCCGGATACGTCTCGAAGGTGAAGCTGCCGCGCGCGGTGGTCACCGTGACGAGGGGCCCGGCGCCGGGGGAGCGCTTGAGCGTGGCCGGGTTCGGAGCGGCCGGCGCCGCACCTCGCGCCGGAGGCGTGGCCGCCCCGCCTCGAGTCTGCGCCACCGACACGGCTGGCATCGACACCAGCGCCACCAGCGCCATCCACACGCACGCAGCTCGCGTCATCCCTGCCTCCTCCTGGCCACCCCAATTCTTGGACAATCGGCGGCGATCGCGCAATCACCGCATCGCGGGTACACCGGCCGGCACACGTTCTGTCCCCAGGTGACCAGATACAGGTTGATGTAGGGCCACCATCGCTGCTGGGTCGCCTTGTAGAGCGCCTGCTCGGTCTCTTCGGGCAGCGCCGTCTTCACCCACCCCATCCGGTTCGAGATGCGGTGCACGTGCGTGTCCACGCAGATGTTCTGCTTGCTGGCGAAGGCCAGGATCAGCACCAGGTTGGCGGTCTTGCGCCCGACGCCCGGCAGCAGGATCAACTCGTCCAGGGTGGCGGGCACCCGGCCGCCGAAGCGCGACATCAGCATCTCGCAGCAGGCCTTCACGTGCTCGGCCTTGTTGCGGTAGAAGCTCACCGGGTAGATCAGCTTCTCGATCTCCCGGACCGGCAGCCTGGCCATCGTCCGCGGCGTCCGCGCACGCGCGAACAGTCGCGTGGAGGCCGCGTGCGTCGTCGCGTCCTGCGTCCGGGCCGACAGCAGCGTCGCGATCAGGATCTGGAACGGATCCTCCTGCTGGCTCTCGGAGATCTTCTCGACCGCCGGCAGCTCCATGCCCGTGATCGCGCGCGCCAGCGTGCGCATGGTGCGGTCGACGAGGCGGTCGTTCGGTGGATGAAACGCCATGAGTTCAGGCTTCGAGTCTACAGGCTTCGGACCACAGTCCTCGCAGTGCCGACACTGCAGTTCCGGCCTAGGGCCAGAACTGCAGTTCCGCACTGCCAGGCCTGTAGACCGGAGCCCGAAGCCTGGAGCCTTGTGCACCTCGCTACCCGACCGGCGTCAGCGGCGGCTTGCCGGTCACGACGGCCACGACATTCTGCGCCGCCAGATCGGCCATGGCCGTCCGGGTTTCGGTGGTGGCGCTGCCCAGGTGCGGCACCAGGACCACGTTGTCGAGGCCCAGCAGGTCCGGATGCACTGTCGGCTCCTCCTCGTACACATCCAGGCCGGCGCCGGCGATCAGCCGGTTCTTGAGCGCCCACGCCAGCGCGGCTTCGTCCACGATCGGCCCGCGCGAGGCATTGACCAGATAGGCGCTCCGCTTCATGCGCGCCAGCGCCGGCTGGTCGATCAGGTGCCTGGTGTCGGGCGAGAGCGGGCAGTGCAGCGACACGACGTCGGAGGTCGAGAGCAGCCGATCGAGCGGCATCGCCTCGCCGGCCTCTCCCGGCGCGGGCGCGCCGCGCGTGTACGCCACCCGCATGCCGAAAGCGCGGGCCCGATTCGCCACGGCCCGGCCGATGCGGCCCAACCCGACGATGCCCAACTGCTTGCCCCGCAGGTCCGAGCCCAGCATGAAGTCGAAGGCAAAGCCCTTCCATCCGCCCTTGCGCACCAGCCGGTCGCCCTCGACGATGCGGCGCGTCAAGCCGAGGATGATCGACCAGGTCAGGTCGGCCGTGGCCTCGGTGAGGACGTCCGGCGTGTTGGTCACCACCACGCCCCTCGCGCGCGCCGCGGCCACGTCGATGTTGTTGAAGCCGACGGCCACGGTCGCCACGACCTTGAGGTCCGAACCAGCCTCGAGCACGGTCTCGTCCACCGGGTCGGTGAACATCGTCACCAGGGCCTGCTTGCCGCGCACCCGTTCGGCCAGCGCATCGCGCGACAGCGGCTCGCCGTCGTGCAGATCGACTCGCACGCCTCCTCGAGGCGCGCCATCGCCCGCGCGGGAAGACGTCTGGTGACGAGAACGATGGGTCTGGACACTGGCGGACTTGGGCTCACGGGCTGGGCTGCTACGTCACTGCGGAACTGGAGCCTGGAGCCCGGAGCCTGGAGCCCGCCTCAATGCCCGTACGACTTGCAGTAGCCGCAGTGATTGCACTGAACCGCGGGCTCGATCAGGCACGGGCCGTCGGTGTCCATGCCGGCCGGCAGCACGAACTGGGCGTGGCTCAAGTGGGCGCGAAGGAGCGCGGCTGGACGTCCGGCGCTGGCGTCGGGACGCGGCTCGGCCGGCGACGAACTGCCCATGGCGCGCGATGGCGTCGCGTACCAGCGCGCGCAGTTCCTGTTCGGTCATTCGTGCACGTCCACGCTGTCTACGATGCCGATGACAGCCGCATCGACCGGCGCGCCCTTGCGGCCCAGCGCCTCGCCGGCGGCGCGCCCCTCGAGCACGATGAGCACGCGCTCGGTGACGCCTGCTCCCACCGAGTCTACGGCAAGAAGGGTGGCGCCGCGCGGGGTGTCGTCCAGCCCGACGGGCTGCACGAGGAGGAGCTTGGCGCCCTCGAACGCGCGGTGCTTCTGCGTGGCGACCACCGTCCCGACGACCCGCGCGAGCTGCATCGGTGCTGTGGTCCTACTCCACGTCCCAGTGGTCCACGATGCCGACGATGCCGGCGTCGGCCGGGACCTCGACCGGATGGAACGGAAAGCTGGCCTCCTTGCCCCTGACGAAGAACACGGTCTCGCCGACGCCCGCGCCCACCGTGTCCACGGCGACCAGCGTGCGGCCGGCCTTGGACCCGTCGGCGGCCAGCGGCTGCAGGACCAGCAGCGTCACGCCGGTCAGGTTCTCGTCCTTCCGGGTCGCCACCACGTCGCCGATGACGCGCGCGAGTTGCATGGGTGGTCTAGTCCCCCGACGTGACTTCGACGGCGTCCACGATGCCGACGATGGCGGCGTCCACCGGGCAGTCCTTCATGCCGGCGGCCATGCGCGCCGAGCTGCCGCTGACGATCAGCACGGTCTCGCCCACGCCGGCGTCCACGGTGTCGAGCGCCACCACGTAGTTGCCCTCGGGCTTGCCGTGGGGGTCCATGGGCCGCGCGATCAGCAGCTTGTTGCTGACGAGCCGCGGGTCCTTGCGGGTCGCCACGACGGTCCCGACGACGCGGGCAAGAAGCATCCGGGGTTAGTTCTTGTTCGCGCCGGACTTGCCGATGGGGAGCGCGTCCTCGAGGTTCGAGTGCGGACGCGGGATCACGTGCACCGACACCAGCTCGCCCACGCGGCGGGCGGCGGCGGCACCGGCATCGGTGGCGGCCTTCACCGCGGCCACGTCGCCGCGGACGATCGCCGTGACGTAGCCGGCGCCGATCTTCTCCCAGCCGACGAGCGTCACCTTGGCCGCTTTCACCATGGCATCGGCCGCCTCGATCATTGCGACCAGACCCTTGGTCTCGACCATCCCGAGTGCCTCACCCATTCGCGTTCCTCGTTACGCCGGCCGCGCCGGCTCAATCGCGCAAACTTCTCACGGCGTCAGCGATGAGCGCCGTCAACTCGCCGTATGTTAGCCGAATTTCCCCGTCCCTGCTCGCCTGTCGCAGCACCGTGTTGACGTCCGGCACCAGGCGTTCGGTGGCCGATTCCGGCGCCTCGAGCACCTGGCACAGCGCGTCATCCATGCCGGCGGCCTCGGCCGGATCGGCGCAGAGCGGCGCCGGCGCGGCGATGCCGTACATGCCGCGCAGTCCCTGCAGCCGCTCCACCTCCTCGCGCGAGATCAGGTGCTCGCGGCCCAGCATGCGCGCCACGAAGCTGATCTTCGCGAAGTGCTCGATCGTCTCCATCTTGTAGTAGGCGGACGGCACGTCCTTGCCGCAGGTCACGGCGCCGTGATTGGCCAGCAGCATGCCGTCGTGCGCCTTGATGTACTTGCGGACGGCGGCGGGCAGTTCCTCGGTGGACGGCGTGCCGTACTCGGCGATGGGAATGCTGCCCAGCGTGGTGACCACTTCGGCCAGCACCGCGCGGGTCAGCGGGATGCCGGCGACGGCAAAACCCGTGGCGATCGGCGGATGCGCGTGCACCACGGCGTTGACGTCCGGCCGGTTGCGATAGAACTCGAGGTGCATCGGCAGCTCGGACGACGGGTCGCGGTCGCCGGCGAGCTTCTCGCCGTCGTAGTTGACGATCACCATCATGTCGGGCGTCATGAAGCCCTTCGGGACGCTCTTCGGCGTGGTGATCAGCCGCGTGTCGTCCAGGCGGGCGCTGATATTGCCGTCGTTGGACGCCACGTAGCCGCGCGCATTCATGCGGCGGCCCACCTCCACGATCTCGGCCCGGAGCTGTTCCTCGTGCCGCGAGCTCACGCCGACCTCGTGAAGGAATCGCGGCAGGCGGCCGAGCAGAAATAGTGCGTCATGCCGCGCGTGTCGATGGCCAGGGAGGCGCCCGGGTCGACCCAGGTGCCGCACACGGGATCACGCACCAGCTTCACCGGGGCCCGCGCCGCGGCCTTGCCGGCGGCCGTTCGGCAGGCCGCCGAAGGTGTCGATGACGCCGTCCACGAAGCGCCAGAACGCCCACGCCACGAGCGAGCAACAGCGCGAGGACGAGGAGCGCGCGTATCACTGTCCGCCCGCGGCACCGCCGGTCGTCTTCTGGTGGGCGGCGGCGGCGACGCCTTCGAGCGCCCGGCGTGCCGCCTGGCCCTCGGGGCTCTCGGGCGCCAGCTCGACCACCTTCTTCCACTCGGCGGACGCGGCCTTGCAGGTCCTCCTTGCCGAAGGCGAGCACGATGCCCTTGTTGAGCAGCGTCTTGGTGTGCCTGGGGTCCAGCTTGAGGCTGCGCTCGAACGTGGCCGAGCGCCTCGTCGGTGCGGTTCACGTAGTAATAGGCGACGCCGAGGTCCGTGTTCGCGTCCACGTTCGAGGGCTCGAGCTTCACGGTGCGCTCGTACCACGTGATCGCGTCGTTCCAGCGCTCGGCGTCGAAGTAGGTGTTCGCCAGCTGCAGCGCCGCCGAGGCGTTCTTGGGATCGCTCTGGAGGATCGTGGTGAGCGACTGCACCTTGGCTTCGTCCAGCGCCGGCGCCTGGCGCTGGGTGTTGCCGCCGCCGGCCTGGGCGGACTGGCGCTGCGGGGGCGGCCGCGGTCGTGGCGGCGGCACCGCCGAGCGCGCCTGCTGTGTGCCGATCACCCAGCCCAGGATGATGCCGAAACACATCCCGGCCACGGCAAACACGGCGGATTCGAGCTTCATGAATAGACAGCGATCTTACCTGGATCCCTGGCTAGCGCAGGCGACGCTGCCTGCCAGGCTAGCCGGCGAGGACGGCCAGGTAGTCGCGGACGCTGCGCTCGAGCCCGACGAAGAGGGCGTGGCTGACCAGCGCGTGGCCAATCGACACCTCGGCCAGGTGCGGCAGGCCGCGGAAGAGGATCAGGTTGTCGAGGTCCAGGTCGTGGCCGGCGTTGACCGCCAGCCCCAGCGACGCGGCCAGGCTGGCGGCGCGTGCGTAACGGTCGAACGACGCACGGCCGGCATCCGGCCCCGCCTCGAAGGCACGGGCGAACGGCTCGGTGTACAGCTCGACGCGCTGGGCGCCCGTGCTGCCCGCCCATCGAACCGGCTCGTCGTCGGCATCCACGAACAGGCTGACGCGAACGCCGGCGTCGCGGCACCGCTCGATCGCCGCCGCCAGCGCGGCGGACCTGGTGTCGGCGGACCAGCCGGCCTGGCTGGTGATCTCGCCCGGCGCGCACCGGCACCAGCGTGCACTGATCCGGCCGCACCTCCGCCACCAGCTCGACGAAGTCGGGCCGCGGGTCGCCCTCGATGTTGAACTCCACGCGGCCGCGCAGCGGCGCCAGCTCCCGCGCGATCTCGCGAACGTCGGCGGCGGTGATGTGCCGGGCGTCGGCGCGGGGATGGACGGTGATGCCCGGGGCTCCGGCGGCCACGCAGGTGCGCACGGCTTCGAGCACCGACGGCACGCGGCCGCCGCGGGAGTTGCGCACCGTGGCGATCTTGTTGACGTTGACCGACAGCTTCACCATGCCGCTCGAATCCTATCGCAGCCACGATAGACTCTCGCTCTGAAGGAGACGAACACCATGGCGTGGCGTCGCGTGATCCTGTCGGAGTGTTGTTGGTGGGCTGGGGCTTCTGGCTGTCGCGGCAGTCGCGCCCAGCGTCGAGGCCCAGCGAGGCGGCACGGGCAAATCCGTGGACTGGCCGCTCCACAACCTGGACCTCTTCGGCGGGCGCTACTCGACGCTCGACCAGATTTCGCCGTCGAACGTGAAGACCCTCACGCCCCGCTGGCTGTTCCAGACCGGCATCATCGACGGCGTCAGCAACCAGACCACGCCGATCGTCGTGGACGGGCGGATGTTCGTCACCGACCCACGCGGCGGCGTCTACGCGCTCGATGCGGCCGACGGACAGCTGCTCTGGTCCTTCGACGTCACCAACCTGATCGGCGGCGGCCGCCGCGAGGGCTACGTCTTCCGCAACCGGGGCGCCGCCTACGCCGACGGCGTCGTCTACACCGCCGCCGGCTCGTTCCTGTTCGCGCTCGACGCCAAGACCGGCAAGCCGATCCCGACCTTCGGCACCAACGGCCAGGCGGCCGTGATCCTGGACGTGGTCAAGCAGCGTTTCCCCGACGTCACCGCGGCGATCAGCCTCGGCTACTGGTTCACCACCGCGCCGCAGGTGCACGACGGCGTGATCTACATCGGCAGCACGCGCAGCGAGAGCCACATCCCGGGCGGCCACGTGCTGGCGGTGGACGCCAAGACCGGCAAGGTGCGCTGGCACTTCAACACCATCCCCCAGGACGAGAAGGACCAGGGGTGGGCGATTGCCGGCCCGACCTGGGTCGGCGGCGAGCGGAACGGCGGCGGCATCTGGGAGACGCCGTCGATCGATCCCGAGCTGGGGATGGTCTACGTGGCGGTGGGAAACCCCTTCGGCGACACCACCAAGCGCGCGGGCATGAACCTGTTCACCGACTGCATCATCGCGCTCTCGCTCAAGACCGGCGAGCTGAAGTGGTACTTCCAGCAGACGCATCACGACGTCTGGGACTACGACTCCGGCAACCAGCCGATCCTGTTCGACATGGACGTGCGCGGGCGCCGCGTGAAGGCGCTGGCCGAGGCCAGCAAGAACGGCTACCTCTACATCCTGAATCGCGAGACCGGCGCGCCGGTGCACTCGATCAAGGAGATGCCGGTGCCGACGGAGGTGGCGCGGCCCGGGGAGTCGGCATGGCCGACGCAGCCGATTCCCTTCACCGCCAGCGGCAAGCCGATGCAGCCCGTGACGCCGGTGTTCCCGACCGACATCCCCGCGGATCGGCTCGCGACCAACAAGCTGGTGCCGCACTTCACGCAGCCGGGACCGAACATGATCTACGCGCCGGGCACCGAGGGCGGCGCCAACTATGGGCCGTTGTCCTACAGCCCGCAAACGAAGCTCCTCTACGTCAACGCGATCGACGGCCCGCTGAACTCGGGCCGGCCGGCGCGCGGGTATCTGTCGGCGTTCGATCCGGCGACCGGTGAGCTGGCGTGGCAGAAGACCTACGACGGATGGGGCCAGGCGGGATCGGTGGTCACCGCCAGCGGACTGCTGTTCGTGGGCAGCGGCAGCAACGAGGCCGGCTACTTCATGGCCTACGACGCCAAGACCGGCGAACTGCTGTGGCGGTTCAACACCGGCGCCGGGGTGTTCTCGTCGCCGTCGATCTACATGGTGAACGGCGAGCAGTTCGTGACCGTCGGCTCGGGCGGCGGCGACCGGGGCCGCCGCGGCGGCGACCTCATCCTCAGCTTCGCGCTGCCCGCCCGAAGGTGATTCTAGACTCGTCGCCGGAGGACTTCGTGATGAACGCACGCATGTGGGCGGTTGCCGTGGCGCTGGTCATGGCGGTGTCGGCGGGGCTGGAGTCGCAGCAGCAAGGCGTGCAGTCCACGGCGCTTCCCTCGCCCGCCGGCCGCGAGCCCGCGTGGGCGTTCCCCGTGCAGGCCGGGACGCTGCCGGCCGAGGCGCCAGGACCGAAGACCGTCCCCGGCAGCACCGAAGCAGTACACGCCGCCGCAGATCGACGACCTGCTGAACCCGCCGGACTGGTTCCCGGACGAGCACAAGCCAGGGCCCGGCATCGTGGTCAAGGGCCGCGGCGGCGCGCTGGCCTGCGGCTCGTGCCACCTGATGTCGGGGCTCGGCCACCCCGAGTCCGCCGATCTCACCGGCTACACCGCCGACTACATCGTCCAGCAGATGCTGGACTTCAAGACCGGCGTGCGGCGCGACTACGCGCGCATGAACGGCATCTCGAAAGAGGTGTCGGACCAGGAGTCGCGCGAGGCGGCCGAGTGGTTCGCGTCGCTGCCGCGCCAGAAGTGGTCCCGCGTGGTGGAAGCCGCGATGGTGCCGCGCACGTTCGTCGGACAGGGCCGCATGCGGTTCGTCGATCCCAAGGGCGGGATGGAGCCGATCGGCAACCGCATCATCACGCTGCCCGAGGATCAGGATCGCGCGCGGCTGCGCGATCCGAAGTCGGGCTTCGTGTCCTATGTGCCGCCGGGCAGCCTGGCCAAGGGCAAGGCGCTGGTGGAGACCGGCGGCGGCGGCAAGACCATCGCGTGCGCCATCTGCCACGGCGGCGGCATGAAGGGCCTGGCCAACGTGCCGCGGCTGGCCGGCGTGCACCCGATCTACATCGCGCGCCAGCTCTACCTGTTCAAGGACGGGTCGCGGAAGGGGCCCGACGCGCCGCTGATGAACCTGCCGGTGGCGCAGCTCACCGACGACGACATTTTGAACATCTCGGCGTACGTGGGGTCGCTGGCGCCGTAGGAGAGCAGTCGTCGGTCTTCGGTCTTCAGTCTTTAGTCCCGATTAGATGTTGCCTGTCCTCCTAAGATAGTGTTGTCTATCCTCAAGCTGCGCGGAGGGTGAGCTCGACACGAATTGTATCGAACGGGAAAGTCACGTCGCCTGCGTCTCGTCCAGGAATCCGGAGTCGATCAACACGCGAACATCTCCGCGAACAGCGTTTGCTTTGCACCCGACGGGCCGCGCTAATTCAACGAAGACCAGCGGCCGTAGAGTTTGTGTTGTATGGCCCTTGCTGAGCACCTGGAGCGATTGAAGCTCGGAACACCTAGCTGGAATCGCTGGCGACGGGAGAACCCCTCGATTATTCCTGACTTCAGCGGCGCTCACCTGCAACACGTTCGGCTCAGTGTCGCCAACCTCGCTGACGCAAACTTCGAATCGGCCTACTTGGGAGACGCGGATCTGTCTGTGACCATCTGTCCTGCGAAAACTTGGGACAGGCTTACCTTCGCGGGGCGCGCCTGACCGGCGTGTTGCTCGAGGGCGCGACGTTGACCGAAGCAGAGCTGAGTGGCGCCGACCTGTCGAGGGGACGATTGCTCGGGGCTAACTTGGCCTTAGCACGCTTGCGGCTCGCCGACTTGAGCGACGCGACTCTCGAGCGTGCCGTGCTCCGCGGAGCCGATCTCAGACAAGTCGTCGCTGTCGGGACGAACTTTCGCGGCGCCGATCTGTCCGGCTGTTACGTGTATGGCATATCGGCGTGGAAGTATCCACCTCCATGGTGCGACGCAGCACGACCTGGTAATCACGCCGGACGGAGACAGCGTGATAACGACAGACAACCTTGCGATTGCCCAACTTCTCTTCCTGCTTCTTCACAATGAGAGAGTCCGCGATGTGATCGAGACAGTTGGCAAGAAAGCCGTGCTGTTGCTTGGCCGGTTCACGTCCGAGCGAAAGGCTGTGCTCGACGCGCTTCGCGACGCCCTCAGACGTGACGACTGGATCCCAATCCTCTTCGACTTTGACGGACCGCGAAACCGGGACCGCACAGAAACAATCTCTACACTAGCGCACCTCGCGCGCGCGATCATCGTGGATCTGACGGACGCGAGGAGCGTGCCACAGGAGCTGATGGCCATCGTTCCATCCTTGCCCTCTGTTCCGGTCCAGCCAATCCTGGCAGACTCCGATTCCGAGTATTCGACTTTCGAGCACCTCGCCAGATACGCGTGGGTTGCTCCGGTATTCCGCTACTCGACGCCTGAGCACCTGACGACGTGGCTCGTCAGGGATTTCCTCAGACCTGACGGCGGTCCTAGCACTGCCTAGAGTTGTCAGTGAACACGAACATGTCCCGGATAAGCTGATATGCCTTCTCGACCCGCTCGCCCGAGGCGAGAACCTGCGCGAGCTCGGCCTGCAGCTTCCCCGCCTCAACCTCGGACGCATTCCATCAATTCGCTCAGCAGACCCATGTGTTCACCTTGATGACTTCATCGCCAGGCGTCGGCATGTTTCAACTCGTGGGTGTCCAGAACTCTAGTATCCTCCGCGCATGCCAAATCCAATGGAAGCGACGATTCGAGAAGCCTACGCGGCCTTCGGCCGTGGCGACGTCGACGGATACCTGCGGCCGTGCACCGAGGATTTCGAATTCCACGTGCCTGGAGGTGGAGGGATCGGCGGGATCTACGTCAGCAAAGACGGGCTCTACGACCTAGCTCGGAAGGCCATGCAGATCACGGGCGGCACGTTTCACGAAGAAGTCGAGATGTGCTCGCCAACGAACAGCACGCCATTGTTCTTGGCGCGTCACCGCTTCACCCGGGACGGGTCTTCACGGGACTACAGGACCGCGCATGTTTATGAGATCCGTGACGGAAAGCTTGCCAAGTGCTTCGAGCAACCTCGCGATCCGGCCAGCTTCGATGCGGCCTGGGGACCCGCCCAATCCTAAGGTCTCGTCGGACCGACTCGGTCAGAGTCAGGGTGGCCATCGAACCCCCTGCTGACCCGCGCTGCAACGAGCGCTCGAACCACGACCTTCGCCAGATTCACCTGCGTTTAGTCTTCACTGCGGCGGAGGCTCTCAAGCCATTCCTCCAGGCTGGCCCAAGGTCACAGGGCGGCAACACAACTCGAAACGCCAGCAAAACTGCTGCGGCTCTGGACCGACTCAGTAGCTCCGACGGCGAGCCAAAATGCGTTCGAGCGAATCGGCACCGGTCACTCGGGGCGGCGCCGCACCCGAGTAGTGGTTGGCGACCTCGGACATCTCTGCAGCGATGCCGGAGAGGATAGACAACATTAGCGACGGTCGAGGGTGACGTAAACCGCGTTACGCGACGTCGGCCCCCTCCCGCTCCCCCCGCCATCATGCGCTTCCCCTTCTCTTGTCCCTCCCCTGCAGTAGGACGACCAGCACGTCGCCGCATCCTACTGGGATTTGGGGCACCATCCCTTCTGAGCTGGCTCGCTCGTCTGCAGACGGCCGTGGAACCCGATCCGCGCGAGGTGCCGTGGATCCTGGTTCACTCGCGGTCTCCAGTGTTGAATCAGGATGATCGGGGCGGGCACATCCTCCATGAGAACGTCGATCAAGAACCGTTGTCCATCGGGAGAGACCTCGTATTGGCGTTGTGAGAGGCCCGGCCCGCCAATCTTTGTCTGGAACAGCGTCGCTGGGGTGCCGACGTCCACCGAACGGCCATCGGACGAAAAGGCCACAGGAACCGCCATCAACCGCCGGTCGAGCCCGAGATAGAACAACTCCTTGCCGTCGCGCCGCCACCGGGCTGCGTCGCGCCGTTCGTGGAAACGGGCACCAGGGCACCGGAGTCACCGAACGGCCGCAGGTAGACCTCGTAGCGGCTCGACTCATTGGATTGATAGGCGATCCACTTTCCATCGGGAGAGAACTGGGGGTTGAGATCTTCGTACGGCGACCGAACAACCGGAAACGGCTTCCCACCGCCGACCGGCAGGGCCCAGACGTCGAGATGGGTACTTAAATCCGCAACCAGATAGAGGAGCACGCTGCCGTCAGGTGCCCACTCGACCGGCACCTCGAGGCCCGGCGAGACCAGCAGGGGTTCGTCGTTGTTGGCGCCAAGCGCGCGCTGGTAGAGATCGGCGTCGCCGCTCCGATTAGACGTGAATGTCAGATGAAGGCCGTCTCGTGACCAAAGGGGACTACCGTCGTTCGCAGGGTCGAACGTGAGCCTCGTCATCGCACCGTTGCGCCTGAGATCCAGCAGCCAGAGATCAGAGGTTTCATCGATCCTACGAGCGACCACCGCCCGCTGCCCATCTGGAGACAGAGACACTCGCCGCCTGCTCTGAACCTCGCGACATCGGCGTCGCCGACCCGCGCGACTGGTGTGCCGGCCCTGTCTGTACCAGGTCAACTGGCGCCCGCTCTCGGTCGAACCGCGGTAGAGGATGGCCCCCGTGTTCGACGCCGACATGGCGACCGCGGCACCAGCACGCGCCAGCGCGATGCGGTCGGCGACGCGAATGGCACTGCCATTCAACTCCAACCGCGCCACGTCGAGCGCCTGGGCAAACAGCGCGCTCCCCCGGAGGAAGAGCAAGTGTCCGGTGGACGCATATTCGGCAGGCTCGTTGAGGACGAGCAGTTTCCTCGCGGGCGTCCCATCGCGCCGGCCCAGATACGCACCGCGCACATCCGTCGGCCCCGCCACGTAGTACAGGAGATGGTCGTCGTCCGGCAGCACGCGCGGGTACATGTGACCGCCGTGTCCCGATGCCAGCTCCGTCACTGCCGACGGAGCGCCACCATCCGCCGAGACCTGAAGAAGGGGACTCAGTTGGTGGGGAGCAAAGACGATGATGCCGTCCCGACTCCAAGCGCCACCGTGGGGTTGCATTGCGTCTGCCACCGTTTGCGGCGCACCGCCCTTGAGGTCGATTCGCCTCAGCTTTCCGTCCGCGAAAAACCCGATCGACCGGCTGTCCGGGGACCAGAACGGATCGGTTGCCCCACTCGTCTCGCGCAGAGGTCGCGCCGTCACATCATCCAACGGGCGGACCCACAACGCTGGCCTTCCCTCCGACTCCGCGACGAATGCGATTGTCAGACCGTCTGGCGATATGGCGATTGACCATGGTTGCGTGGTTGCCGGCGTGGCGATCTCGAGGCGGGTTTCACTGGGAACGGACAGAGCGGCCTGAGGTGACCACGATTGCCAGGTGAATACACTCGCGACGCCGAGCGCCACGACACAGGCGCCCACAAGGGCTGTTCGGCGGCCGCGCAGGCCAGCGCTCCAACCCGTGGTGGCTGCAGGTCCGGCGCCGGGTTTTGCGTTCGAAGTAATCCATGCGAGCTGCCGCCTCACGTCCGCCGCGCTTTGCCAGCGCTCGTCCGGGTTCTTCGCCAGGCATGTCTTGACGACGTGCTCGAGAAGAGGGGGCGCCAGCGGCTGCGCTTCCACCAGCGGCACGGCTCGGAGTCGAGCACGGCGGCAATGATTTTCGACGTGCTCTCGCCGTCAAAGGCACGGCGCCCGGTCAGCATTTCGTACAGGACGGCGCCGAACGCAAAGAGATCGCTACGGGTGTCGGCCGCCCGTCCTTCGAGCTGCTCGGGCGCCATGTACTGCACAGTGCCGAGCACTGTGCCTTCCTCGGTCAATGTCGTTTGCTCGTATACCAGGAGCTGGACTCGGATCGATGGCTTTGGCGATCCCGAAATCCAGCAGCTTCGCGATCGGCTGGCCTGAAAGTCCGCCGCCGCGAACGAGAAACACGTTCGCTGGCTTGACATCCCGGTGCACGATACCCCGTCGGTGCGCGGCATCAAGAGCATCGGCAATCTCAATGCCGTGCCGAATCGCGTCATCGAGGGGCAGCGGACCTCTCCGGATCCGCTCGGCCATGGTCTGCCCCTCGAGCAGTTCCATCACCAGGTAATCGACGCCTTCATGGCGGCCAACGTCGTACAGAGTGCAGATGTGTGCGTGGTTCAGGCTCGAGATGGCCTGGGCTTCGCGGTCGAACCGCTCCCGGCGACGCGGATCGTCCGACAGGCCCTGAAGCAGGATCTTGATTGCGACCACGCGATTCAAGCGCAGGTCGCGGGCGCGGTACACCTCACCCATCCCGCCGGCGCCGAGCAGACCGACAATCTCATACCGGCCGACACAGACGCCATGGTTGC
This sequence comes from uncultured Acidobacteriota bacterium, assembly GCA_963713655.1. Taxonomy (GTDB): domain Bacteria; phylum Acidobacteriota; class Vicinamibacteria; order Vicinamibacterales; family UBA2999; genus CAWEBF01. The sequence goes on along the minus strand of CAVQMT010000015.1, from coordinate 31,396 downwards.
AGCGGCATTCGAGACGATTCTAGCGCATCGGGAGCGGGACGCTTGTCCATCTCGACTCTCACCATGAACTAGAGGTCCAGAGCCGCCTGCGTCACTCGGCGATTGGGCCAGTCCCCGACGCGCCACGCCGCGGTGTGGCGAACTCTTTGTTCACGATGTGCTCTATATCCTTGGCGGCCTGCGTTTCGAAGCAACTGGTGCCGCCGCAGGCGAACGTGATGGCGAGCCCACTGAACAGCCGCTCCAGGCTCTCTGGATCACGCGCGCCTGGTGCGTGCGCGACTTCGACGGCGTGCTGGAGTTCGTGAGCAAGGAGCGAGACGAGGCGACGTTCCGAACCCGCAATCTCGACGGCGATACGGAGATAACGGAATTGACCCCGGCGACGATGTTGTGCGCCAGATAGCCGCCCAGGGCCTGGCGTGTCAGCTTCGGCTGGATATAAACAATGACATCGGATTCATTCAGTATCCCGATCAAGCCACGAAAGGTTGGAGAGCCGAAGGTGCCCGCATCGATGAGCGTCTGAACTTTGGGATCGGTTGCGCGGACGTGCCGCGCGGAAGTCTCCTGGGTTGTGACCGCCAGTGCAAGAACGATGAACGCAAACAACATCGCCCGCCTCCTTACGCGCTCTCGTCGAGCGCCAGGCGATGGTGCGATTCAGCCGCCTGTCCAGGTCGGGGGCGGAAGCTGGGGCAATTCAGGGGTAATTCGAGGGGGCTACCGTGACCGTACGATTCGGCGCCTTCACGCTCGATGGAGACCGCCGGCAGGTGACGCGCGATGACGCTGAGATTCATCTGAAACCCAAGGCGTTCGATCTGCTGGCCTTGCTGGTAGACGAAGGACCACGCGTGGTGCGAAAACACGAGTTGCACGAACGGCTCTGGCCTGGAACGTTCGTGTCGGACGCGACGCTGGTGAGTCTCGTGAAGGAACTTCGGCGGGCGCTCGAGGATCGCGATCCGCGGATACCGATTATTCGAACGGCGCACGGGGTGGGCTACGCTTTTGCAGCGCCCATCGCCCGCGGGCCGCGCGGACCGGCACTGGTCAGCCGCTGGATCGTTGCCGGCAGCCGTCGTATCGCATTGGCCGACGGCCAGAACCTCATCGGCCGGGACCCAACGGCGACGGTCCTTCTCGACGTCAGCGGCGTGTCGCGTCGGCACGCGCAGATTGTGGTCGGTGAGCGCGGCGTGATCCTGGAGGACCTGGGCAGCAAGAACGGCACGAGGATCGGGGAGAAGCCTGTGACCGGCAAGGTGGCCCTCCACGACGGGAACCAGATTCATGTGGGCCCGGTGTTGGTGGTCTACCATGCCTCAGCGTCCGGCATCTCTACCGACACAGTTGTGTAGTCCACCACGCACTTAGGATCCTGGGCAGGAAGCCGCTGTTGTTCGTCGCCGATCGAAAACCTTCCCACCGTGCCTCCCATGGCGCTGACGCCCGGCACTCGCCTTGGCGCCTACGAAGTCCTTGGACTGCTCGTCAAAGTCCTTCCGACCCGCGTCGCGGCACTCCGGCGGAGGTTACGGTGTTGACACTTCGTGGTCGTAAAGTTGTGGTACCTTCCGCGCATGACACGTCCGATGGAAGCGACGATTCGAGAAGCCTACGCGGCGTTCGGCCGAGGTGATGTCGACGGGTATTTGCGGCCGTGCACCGAGGACTTCGAGTTCCACGTGCCGGGGGCTGGAGGGATTGGCGGGGTCTACGTCGGCAAAGATGGGCTCCATGATCTAGCCGGCAAGGCCATGCAGATCACAGGCGGCACGTTTCACGAAGAAGTGGAGGATGTGCTCGCAAACGAACAGCACGCCGTTGTGCTGGCGCGTCACCGCTTCACCCGGGACGGGTCTACACGGGACTACAGAACCGCTCATATTTATGAAATCCGGGACGGGAAGCTTGCCAAGTGCTTCGAGCAACCCCGCGATCCAGCCAGCTTTGATGCGGCCTGGGGACCCACTCAGTCATAACGCCTCGTCGGACCCGACTTGCAATTGGCGTTGAGCTCAACCGCCCGGGTGAGGGCTCCAGGCCCGTCAGTTGCTGCGCTTGCGCAGCCACTCGATCGTGTCGGCGAGCGTCTGGTCCAGCGGACGCTGCGTCCAGCCGAGCTCGGTTCGCGCCTTGGTTGCGTCGTACCACGCGTAGCGCCCGACGACCTGCAGCACGTCGCGTGTGACCGGCGCCGACCGTCCGCGCAGCCGGCTGACGAGTTCCAGCGCTCCGATCACCCCGTGCGCGAGGAACATCGGCGGCTTCCACCGCGGCGCGCGAACGCCGGCAATAGCGGCGGCTCGTTGCAGCAGCTGCGTCGGCGGTGACGTTCTCCCCTGTCAGCAGGTAGCGCTCGCCCGGAACGCCCGCGCTCGGCGGCGCGCACCATCCCATCAGCGAAGTCGCGCACGTCGGTGCAGCTGAACGCGACGGGTAGGGAGAACGGCAGCTTGCCGGAGACCAGCCGCTCGAGCAGCTTGTTCGCCGGCGCGCCGACCGGGTCGTCCGGCCCGAAGGTGAACGCCGGGCAGACGCTGATGACGTCGAAGCCTGGCCTCGCCTCGGCCAGCGCGGCGATCTCCGCGTCCCGGCGGATCGTCGCGTAGGGAAGATCGAAGGCATGCTGGGACCAGCTGGCGCGCTCGTCGAGCGGAGCAGGTTCGCGATTGACGCCGACGGCGAGGGCACTGCCGACGACCACGGCACGGCGGACGCCGGCGGCGGCGGCGGATCGCAGCAGCTCGGCGGTGCCGTCGACGTTCACACGTCGCATCTCGGCGGCGAGCGCAGCACCACCCCCGACGCTGACCTTGTAGGCGAGGTGCAGCACGTGATCGACGCCGTCGCATGCCGCGCGCATGGAGCCTGGCTCTTCGAGATGGCCGGCAGCGCGTTCGACGTCGAGAGACTCGAGTATCCCGAGTACTGGCGTCTCGTCGTTCGAGCACGCGCGGGCGCACCCCTGATGAGTTCAGCCGCTTGACGACGTGATAGCCGAGGAAGCCAGTGGCACCAGTAACGAGCGGTGTGTGCATGGGTGCGGAGCTTACCGCTTGCCCGTGTGACCGGAAGCGGCGAAGATTCTGGCGCCGCGCTGATCAGCTCCCTCGACCTCATCCATAGAAAACGGTTGAGGTCGTTCACGCGCGCGCCATGCCGGGATCCCGTATGCGCCTTTCAGTCGCCGATACACCTTTACCTGCTGCTTCGGTTCCGCCGGCGCCAGCCGCCGATCCCGCCGCCCCAGATCTCGGCGTGTTGACGCGGGACCCAGCGGCGGCCCTGCAGTCGTTTTTCGCCACCGTCGATCGGATCACCGCCGCGAATCCGGTGGCGATCGGGCGGCTGCAGGAGCTGGCCGGCAAGGCGCGTGGCTCGCCCCTGAGCGAAGCCGAATCCAGCGAGCTGCAGCAGCTCAAGCTGCAGGCGCTGCGGCAGGGGCGGGCCGTCGGCGCGGTGATCGGCTTCTTCCTGAAGCTGAGGCCGTATCCGATGCTCGAGGAGATTCGCGCCCGCGGCAAGCTGTTCCAGCCCGCGTTCGGTCCGGTGCTGGTCGTCGACGGCGACACCGTGCGCGGCGTGCTCGAGCGCGACCAGGAGTTCACGGTCGAGCCCTACGGCGTCGAGATGATGAAGGTGATGTCGCCGGCGCACAACGGCGGCTTCACCACGTTCGTCCTCAGCACCGACGACAACGCGGTCTACGAGCCGGACAAGCGCCTGCTGTCGCTCGTCTGCAACCGGCAGGACGCGGATCGGATCACCGGGCTCATTCACCGGGACTGCATGCGGCGCGTCGGGGCGGCCGTGCGGGCGGCGCGGGCCAACGGGTCGTCTGCGATCGATGTCGTTCAGAGCGTCGCCCGCTACGTGCCGGTGACGCTGGGCCACGAGTATCTGGGCGTGCCGGTCGCCGAGCGTCCCGGGTCGTTCGCGCTTACCGACGAGATGCTGACCTACTACGGCCAGCCGATCGAGGGCCAGCCGGAGACGGCGCTCGGCCGTCAGGACGGCGTGATCCCGGACGAGACGCAGATGTACGCGTGGATCAAGGCGGCCTTCCAGCACTTCTTCAACAACGTGCAGAAGGACCGCGACGTGCAGAAGCAGGGCTTCCGCGCCTGCCGCCTGCTGCTCGCCTACCTGCTGCGCGAGATCGCGCATGCAGCGCCAGCGCATCTTGAACGGCGAGCCAGTGGCGGACACGATGCTGACGCGGATGCTCCACTTCCAGCTCGGGTCGGTCCACACCGTCCGTGGAGCGGCCGCCCGACCTCGATCCGCGCCTCGTGAGCGACCTGCGCATCGCCGAGAACGTGATGGGCACAATCGTCGGCGCCGTCGCCGGCCAGGAAGAGGCCACGGGCCGCGTGATCGACTCGCTGATGCGGCTGCAGGACGGGGAATGCCGGACGGACGGGCCGGCCCGGTACCGCTACGGCAGCTTTGCCGAAGCGAGGCAGCTGGCGCTGAACGTTCTGAGCGGCCGGGACGACGGCCGAGAGCCGCGCGGCGCTGTACAGGTACTTCCTCGAAGCGCTGCGGCTGCAGCCGCAGGGCGAGGTGCTGCTGCGCAAGTGCGCGCGCGACGGCGTTCGCATCGCCGACAGCCGCCCGATCGCGGCGGGCACGCTCGTCTTCGCCTCGCACGGGTCGGCGATGAAGGACGTTCCCGAGCCGGACGCGTTCATCCTGGATCGGCCGCGCGAGCACTACCTGCAGTACGGGTGGGGCCGCCACACGTGTCTCGGCCAGCACGTCTCCCCGGTCATCATCGTCGAGACGATGATCGCGCTGCTGGGACTGCAGGACCTGGCGCGGCCCGCGCCCGGCGCGGGCGAGCCGTCGTTTCCGTTCGAGCGGCGCCTCGGCCGGCTGCAGCTCGACGATCAGAACCTGTACGCGACCACGTTCGTCCTCCAGTATTCCGATTCGGGCACCACGCGGCAGTTCTGGCCGCTGACGGAAGCCGGCGCCGAGGTGATGTGACATGTCGATGGTTCGCAACGGGACTGCCTGCTGCTGCGCGGACTGGTGCTGCTGACGGCCTGGGGCTGCGGCAGCGGGCCCGGCAACGCCGCGCCCGAGTACACGGAGGCCGCGCAGCGCGCCGAGGCGGGCCTGGTGGCGCCGCTCGCCGACGACACGAGCGACGACATCCTGTCGTGGGTGGACGGACAGGTGGTCACCGACTGGCCGGCCGAGATCGCCAGGCGCGAACGCGCCATCGAGGGCTACCTCAACGACAGCGACGCCGGCCGGGCGGAGAATACGGATTCCGCAGCGGACAGCATCCGCGGCTGGCCTGGAGCTGGTTCCGCGACAACCCGGTCGGATTCAACGGCGTGCCGTTCGTGCTCTTCAAGACGATTCTCGACCTCGATCCCGAACACGAGAACCCGGCGCTGCGCCGGATCGCGCGCATCTGGAAGCGTGAGGCGGAACTGCCCGCCGGGCTCGGGCGCCGCGCGCCACGCGATGGACGATCGATCACATCGGCATCGGCCCCAACCCGTCCGACTACGTGGACGGCGTCGCGCGCCCGGCCGGCGAGCGCCGGTCGCCGCTGCCCTTCGGGTTCGCGCTTCGAGAACCCGCGCACGTTCGAGCCGCTGTCGGCGGCCGAGACCACGCTCTACGACGGGCGGCTGCTGGCGCGGCGCGTCTTCCAGAACACCAGCCTGCTGCTGGCCAAGATGCGCGCCACCGAGCACGAGGACAACTGGGAGCGCGACCGCCCCGGATTCGGCAGCCCCGGCAGCATGGATCGCGTGTTCTTCTCGTGCGCGGCGTGCCACGTCGGCCGCGTGGTGGTGGACGGGAAGATGAAGTTCCTGCCCGGCATGCCCAACACCGAGATCGAGGCGCAGTACTTCTCGAAGCTGCTGATGCTGACCGCGGCGGCGCTGGTCGAGTCGGGGTTCGACCCGCAGTCGACGACGCCGGTGAACCCGGCGAACATCAAGCCGGACACCGGCGCGGTCCGCGCGCTGTACACCGAGATGCTGGACAAGGCGCGGCAGCGGCCCGAGACGCTGTACGGATCCTCGCCCGCCGACATCGCGCGCGCGAAGATCCAGGCGCTGGCCATCGCCGACGAGTTCCCCAGCGTGATGCAGGATCTGATCGCCGTCGGCGTGAAGACCCACTTCATCTACTACGTGGTGGCGAAGAACAACGCCTACCGGCAGCCGCTGCCCGACGTGCTCGAGGATCGGCCGGGCCAGATGGACGCGTTCGGCATCGCGTCCGGGCTGGTGGCGATCCACACGCGCCGCCCCGACAACAGCTTCCTGGAGTTCGTGCGCCGCGACAACCCGCAGAGCCCGATCTTCACCGGCTTCTCCACGGCCAACGGCATGCCGGCCGACGTGCCCGGCATGACCGACGCGGTCACCGATCCGAAGGCGGCGGCGGAGCGCATCTTCAAGAACATTCCGGCGTGGGCGCCGCCGGTGCCGGCGCCGATCGACATCAAGAGCGTCAACTGGGCCGTCGATCGCTACCACGCCAACTGGGACGGCAACCAGGGCGCCTCGTCGCGCACGCTGGCGTCCGGAGCGTCGGCGACCGGCGATCCGCGCATGGTCAACGTGCGCATCCACGAGCCGCTCAACCCGTTCATCGACAACCTGCCGCCGCCGCCGTACCCGTTCAGGAGCGTGGACCTCGCGCGGGCGCGCGAGGGCAAGGCATCGTTCCGCGAGAACTGCGCCTCGTGCCACAAGCCGCGGAACGAGAGCGATCTATCCGGCCTCGAAGCTCGGCGTCGATCCGAACCGCACGCGGGTCAACACCAGCGTGTCGCGCTACGGGCTGGCGGCGCTCGTCACCGAGGCCTGCCAGATCTACGGCCTCAACAACCAGGGCCAGCCGGGCGCCGACTGGTGCGTGCCGGAGGGCGACTGGCAGGCGCGGCTCGACGAGTACTTCCGCGACACGCCGCGCCGCGTCGCGGAGGGCACCAACGGCTACAAGGCGGACATGCTGCACGGCGTCTGGGCGCAGGCACCCTACCTGCACAACGGATCGGTGCCGACGCTGGGCCACCTGCTCTGCTCGGCCACGCGGCCGCCGCGGTTCCTGCGCGGCAACCTGCACTACGACGAGGCGCTGGTGGGCTTCGAATGGAGCACTCGGCCGGCGGCGCGCTACAGCCCGAACGAGACTCTGCTCGTCAAGGAATACGACACGACAGTGGCCGGCAAGGCCAACGGCGGCCACACGTTCGGCTCGGCGCCTGTGCCCGGACACGTCGGGGCTGGATCCGGTGCGGGACCGTGCCGAAATCCAGACGCGGATACTGCAGTCGCCCGCGGGAGCGCTGCTCGAGTACCTGAAGACGTTGTGAGACTCTACAACCCCATCGCGGCGATCACGTCGGCCGAGAACTTCGTGATGTTGAAGCCGGGTCCCCGGTCCAGCCCGCGGCGAACCACGATGACGCCCTTCGACGGGACGATCATCGCGTATTGGCCTGCGGCACCGTTCGGGCTGTAGGCGTCGGCGGGCAGCCCGTCGCGCCCGCCGTAGACCCAGAACTGGGCCCCGTAGGCCTTGTTCGCCGGAGACGGCGTCGAGACGTACTTGGCCCAGGTGTCCGGCAGAATCCGCTCGCCGTTCCAGACGCCGTTGTTGATGTACAGCAGGCCGAACCGGCCGAAGTCGCGCGCCGTGCTCCAGCACTGGCCCGACATCATGAAGTCGCCGTTCCAGTCGGTTTCAGGAATCGTGCGCGTCATGCCGATCTTCCACAACAGCTCTTCGAACGGCAGTCGCCAGAACCGGGGATCGTCATTCACGGCCTGCCGGACCGCGCGCACCGAGAGAATGGTGTCCGACCCGGCGTAGACGAAGCGGCTGCCGGGCCTCGAGTCCATGATGTTCAGGGCTGACCGTTCGGCCGCGGCGGCACCGCCCTGATAGAGCTCGGGCTGCGGGTCGCCGGCGTTCTCGGTGTAGAGACCGCTCGCCATGTGCAGCATGTCGTTGATCGTGATCTCGCCGCGTGGATCGCCCGGGCGCCGCCACTCGGCAAGCGGCGCTTTCTTGTGGATGTCCACCAACCCCTTCTTCACGGCGACACCTACGACTGTGGCCGCAAGGCTCTTGCACATGGACTGAGTACGCGCCGGCATATGCGGGTTGAACCCGTTCTCGTAGCGCTCGGCCACGATCCGGCCGTCCTTGATCACGACGACGCCCCAGGTGGAACCACGGTAGGTGCTCCCGTCGAACGCTCTCGCGACGACGGCGTCGAGCGCGCCGTGCGGCGCCGGAGCCAGGCTGGCGGTCGCGTTCGCGTCGCCGAGTGGCCACGGCCTCTCGTCGAAGTTGGGATGGTGCACCCCAGCCGGCAGCCGCGGCAGCAACTTGACGGCATCCAGCGTCGCCCCGATCGGCAGCTGGGTACAGCCCAGCGACGGACGCCAGGCAGCGATGCGCGGCGGCATGTCATCGTGATACGTGACGGCCACCGCCTTGCCATCGCGATCGATGTCGGTCTTGAGCGTCGCCGCGGCCGCCGGACTGCGATCGGTGGCCGCTATCTGCTCGAGGCTCATGCCTGCGGTAAAGAGGCCGCCGCAGTAGTGGAGCGCCCTCGACCCGGCGGCAAGCGCCGCGGCGTGCCGCTCGCTGTTCACGCGGGGCGCCGTCGGCTCGCCGGCGGCCGGCCCGGGTCTCGGCGCCGGCGCCTGTCCGGCCAGCCACGTGGGAGCGACAAGCACCCCCGACAGGATCGCCGGAATCAGGACCTGCCTTCGCGCCGCCAAGTTCGTGATCATCGTCCGCATAAGTACCTCCACTCGCTAGCGAGGCCCGGGTCCGGAACATGCTCGAAGGTCTGGGGCCGGGCTTCGCTAGAGGCTGGCGCATACTAGCACCGGCCCGTTCGGTCCAGCTCCCGTACGGGCGACACAGGAGGGGTCATGCGCATCTTGACGACGCTCGTCATCGTTTTGGCGGTGCTCGGTGCTGCGGCACAGAGTCCGGTCCCGATCACCTCGAATCCGCTTGCGGCGCCAATCGAGAAACGCGGCCTGGCCGTCGAAATCACGGATCTGGCGCGGCTGCCGGATACGCGTGGCATGCGCCCGGCGAACCAGGATGTGACGCCAGCGGGCCGCGCACGCATCAACAACGTTCGTGACCTGGCCGACGGACGCCGTTTCGTCAACGACTCGCGCGGGCTGCTGTACGTGCTCGACCGAAACAACCAGCCGAGCTTGTATGTGAATCGTCGCCGCTGTCTTCCCGAATGGCGCCTACACCGCACTCGCCGGCGGGTTCACGGGATTCGCCTTCCACCCGGAGTTTGCGAAGAGCGGTTTGCTGTACACCGTGCACGTGGAGCGCGCGACGGGCGACGTCGCCGCGCACTTCATCCCGCCCGGATTCACGACGGCGGACGTGACCCACCACAACGTCATCACCGAGTGGCACGCGACGAATCCCGCCGCCAACACGTTCGAGGGCACCAGGCGTGAGCTGCTGCGGGTCGCCCATGTGGTCAACGGCCCGACGCATCCGTTCGGCCATCTCGAGTTCAACCCGCGCTCCACGCCGGGTGATCGCGACTATGGCTTGATCTACACGAGCGGCAGCGACATCGGCTTCAGCAACGGTGCGGGACCGAACGCGAGAAACCCCGGGCAGCTGCAGCGGCTCGATACGCTCATCGGCGCGATTCTGAGAATCGATCCGCGCAGCCCGTCGGTGTCGCGCGGCACAAAGGGGCTCGGGGACTACACCATTCCAGCGATCAACAAATTCGCTGCCGATGGCGACGCAAAGACGCTTGGTGAAATCTACGCCTACGGGTTCCGAAACGCGCACAAGCTGTCTTGGGACCTTACCGATGGAACGATGTTCGCCTCCGACATCGGCATGAACCATATCGAGGAAGTCAACATCGTCCGCGAAGGCGAGAACTACGGGTGGATGAAACGAGAGGGCTACTTCGAAAATGGCATGACCAGACCCGGCGGGGCCCTGAATCAGCTGTATCCCCTTCCGGCCGACGTTCTGAACGGTCGGGAGAAGGACGGATTCACCTATCCGGTGGCTATTTACGACCACGACGAAGGCCGGTCGATTTCGGGCGGCTTTGCCTACTACGGTCGCATCGACTCGCTGCGAGGCAAGTTCGTGTTCGGCGACGTGGCCCAGGGCAGGCTGTTCGCGGCCGATCTGGCGGCGCTGAAGAAGGCGGATGACGGCATTCCAGCAACGGTCGCGCCGATCGAAGAGATCCAGCTGTACGTTCGCGACGCGAGCGGCAGCCGGGTGAACGTGTCGCTGCGAGAGCTTATCGAGAAGGCGAACGGCGCCCCCGCGACGCGCGCCGATCTGAACATCAGCCGCAGCCGCGACGGCGAGCTCTTGATCACGAGTCGCCAGGACGGCACGATCCGCATGCTGGTTCCGGATTCCGGTGGCGCGTCGCGGCGGTCGCAGAACTGACGCTGCGTAGGAGGACTGGTCCTGCTGTGAGTTCAGTCTTCGGTCTTCGGTCTTCGGTCTTCGGTCCTGAGACGGAAGACAAGATCAAGCAAGCGACGCGTGCGCAAAACCGCGAACGGCGTAACGCTTCCTCTCGTTCGGCAGAGTGGCAGGTCGCGGTCGCGCGCCTTCCCCCGTTTCCGTTACGCCTACGTGCTGATTAGCCTCACTGTCTGTGGCCTGTGCGACGCCTGCGCCGCCCGGGGCTGAGAACGTCAGCGCGGCGACCGCCACGATGGCGGACACGGATCTTCAAGATTATCAACTTCGGGCCCTCGAGACTCACCTTCAGAGGATGCCCGATGGTCCCGAGCGGGACTACTTCAGCGGCATGCTCGCCGCCCGCTCTGGTCGATTCGGCGATGCGGTCGCTCAGCTCAATCGTGCGCTGCCGCATGTTCGTGAGTCGGCCCCCAAACGTGCCGCCATGGCGCTCGAAGCGATCGCGACCGCCTACAGGGCTGACAACCAGTACGGCGATGCGGCGCGGGCGTATGCCGAACTATCCGATCACTTTGCCGATCAGTTGGATGACTTTCCTGCTGATGACGCGGCGCTCGCTCGCATTCTCAGTGGAACGCCCCCTCAAACGATCTCATGGCACGGCCCGGTAAAGCTGAAGACGTCGACCAACCCGATACGCTCGCGTGTCGCCGAGCTCGTGGTCAATGGCGTGCGCGCACCGTGGCTTCTTGATACGGGCGCGAACCAGTCGCTGGTTACCCGGACGTTCGCGGAACGGCTCGGCGTGATGCCGCTGCCGGGAGTTGCTCCCGTCGGATCGGGCTTGACGGGACGCCAGAGCTCCGTTCGGGCCGCAGTGCTGCCGGCGATGCAAGTGGGAGGCGCCGCTCTGACCAATGTCGTGCTCCTCGTCATCGACGACGAGAATCTTCGGATTGGCAGTGGACCGGACGCGTATCAGATCAATGCGATCCTCGGATATCCGATCCTCAAGGCGCTCGGCGTCGTCACCTTCACGCGCGATGAGTTTCTGGCCGGAGAAGCAGCCGAAACGAACGGCCGAGGGGTGCGGATGTACATGCGAGGGCTGACTCCGGCGATCGAGTGTGAAGTGGAAGGCCGGCCGCTCCTATTCACCGTCGATACCGGAGCATCGAGCACCGACTTGTCAGTGCGGTACTACGAGCTGTTCCGTGCGCAGGCTGGCTCCTGGAAGACGCAGATTGCCGAGAGCGCGGGCGCGGGCGGCTCGATTCAACGGGATACATACATCCAGCCACGCGTTGTCATGAAGGTGGGAACGAGCACGGTCACGTTAAACGACCTATCGATCCTGCCCGTTCGCATGAATGCCGGCATCGACGTACTGTTCGGTAATCTCGGGCACGATTTCCTTGATGGCTTCGAGAGCTTCAGTCTGAACTTCTCGACGATGACGTTCAGTTCTGGCGCGCCGCGCAGGATGCGGTGACGCAGCCGATCGACGGCTCGTCCTTCACCGACGTTGCTAGGGTGAGCGGTATTCAGTCTGAGCGGGACCAAAGGCCGAAGACCGAAGACCGAAGACCAAAGACGGACGTCTTCGGTCCTCAATGCGTCATCGCGTACAACAGCACGTTGATGGCCACGCGGTAACCGTTCACTGAGAACTCCCGAAAGTAGGTCGGATCCTCTCCCTCGCGCTCCCAGGAATCGCTCACGTCGGTGTTGTGGGTCATCAACACCATCGCACGGCCGCGCGAGTCGGCAATCACCCGTGTGTGCACGGTGTCGCTGTCGGCGCCGCGCTCCGACGTGCGGCCGGCGAGAAAAGTGCCGATGCCGGGAATCTGCGGCACGGCGTCCAGATCGAACAGCATGTGGAACATCGGATGGTCGCGCGGCACGTCGACGATCGGGTACTCGGCCGCCGGAAACACTTTCCGGATCTCACCTTCCCAGACGTCCCAGGCATACGAGCCCCAGAAGTCGTCCACCCAGAGAAAACCGCCCTTCAGCAGGTAGGTCCTCAAGGCGACCGCGTCCTCCTTGGTGAACAGCAGCCTGCCCACCTCCTGCATGATGATGACCGGGCACTGAAACAGCTCCTCGCTCGTCAGCTGCACGATGAGATGGTTCGGCTGGCCGGCGCCGTCGAAAGCTGACGCGTGTCTTCGTCAGCTCTGAAAGCCGGATCGACAGGTCGATGTCGGCCAGCGGGTAGTCGGTGAGCCAGCTGCCGCCGTCGCCGCGCGGATTCGGCCGGTAGACGGCGCGGCAGTAGTGGAACTGTCCGTCGAAGCTGTCGGGACGCGCGAGATGCGCTTCCAGGCTGTTGCGGCCGAACTGCGCCCAGGCAAAGCTCGCAGCGCAGAGCGAGATCGCCGCCGACGCCGCGAGCAGCCCGGGGTTCACGGCTTCAGCGCGGCGGCCGCGCGAGACGACCACTCTTCTCTATCTGCTTGGTCGCCGACGGCTCGATCCGCAGCACACCACCGTTCTCGTGATCGACCAGGACGTAGAGCAGCTCGTCGGGTCCCTGCCGGACGTCGCGGATGCGCATCTGCAGCGGCACGAGCAGCGACTCGCGGCGCAGCTCCTCGAGCTTGTCGTTGACCAGCACCCGCTCGAGCCGGCCGGTGCCGGGGATCTCGCCGGTCCGCTGCCCGCCCACGAAGACGTCGCCCTTCCACTTCGGCAGCTTGTTGCCGGTGTAGAAGGCCATGCCGGATAGCGAGACGGAGGGCATCCAGTAGACGACCGGCGGCTCGAACCCCTCCTTCGAGAACGTCTGCGACTGCCACGGGCCCGGGTAGCTCCGTCCCAGGCTCACGAGCGGCCAGCCGTAGTTGGCGCCCGGCTTCAGGATGTTGATCTCGTCGCCGCCGTTCGGTCCCATCTCGGTCTGCCACATCTGACCGGTGACTGGATGGGCGCCGAGTCCCAGCGAGTTGCGGTGACCGAACGTGTAGACCTCCGGTTTGTGTCCGGCGCGGCCGACGAAGGGATTGTCCGGTGGCACCGTGCCGTCGTCATTCAGGCGCAGCACCTTGCCGGAGTAGGTGTTCGGGTCCTGCGAGCTGCTGCCGTTCCCGCCGCTCGGCGTGGTCATGTACAGCTTGCCGTCGCGGCCCCAGGCGATCCGCGACGGGCCGCTGACGCCCGTGCCCGCGCTGAAGATGTCGCTGAGCCCGGTAATCGCCGACCCGTCGAAACGCCCACGCGCGACGGTCAACACCGATTGCCTCTCGGTGCCCGCCGGCTTCAGGTACGAGAAGTACAGCAGCTGGTTGGCGGCGAACTGCGGATGCAGCACGACGTCCATCAGCCCGGATCGGCCCTGTGGCCGAACCGCCGGAGTGCCGGGAACAGGCTTCGGGTCGAGCACTCCATTGCGGATGATTCGGAGCCGCCCCTCCCGTTCCGTCACCAGGAGGCTGCCGTCCGGAAGGAACGCCAGGCTCCAGGGGTTCACCAGTCCTCGAGCGACGGGGACGACGCGGATCCGCATGACCTCTGCCGTGTCGTATTCGATCGGCTCGGCCGGGATCGGTTGCGGCTCGAATCCCGCCGGCGCCACCGGGGAACCGCCCTCGAAGGGAACCGCTTGCTGCGCCGCAGCCGGCGTGGCGACGGCGAGTGGAGACGGCGATGAGCCAGATGGAGAAGTGAAGGTCGCATGGCGCGATCAGTATATGCGGCCCAGGCTCGGGCGATGGCTATGGGCCTGCAGGGAACGAAAACGGGCGCGGGGAGACCCGCGCCCGTTCAGGACTGGAGACCGAAGACCGAAGACTGAAGGTCTCTTAGAAGTCCAGCTGCACGCTGATCTTCATGAACCGGGGCTGCAGGATGGTCAGCGGCGCCCGCCAGCTCGCGTAGGCGGAGTTCTCGGTCAGCACGGCGTTGCTGTTGAGCGCATTGAAGACGTCCAGATTCAACGAGGTTCGCATCCCGCCGCCCCCGAACAACTTGCCGAAGCGCAGGTCGAGCTGATTCAAGCGCTCGCCGTACATGGCGCCGGGCTGCACCATGTTGATCGTCACGTTCGGGGCCTGTCCCGACAGCGGCCGGCCCAGCGACGGCACCACCTCCAAGGTCGGCACCACTCGGTTGGCCGCGATCAGCGGCCCCGGCAGGCTCTGAAAAGTCCCGCTGATCAGCACGTCCACCTTCGGAATGGTGTAGGCCCCCAGGAACTTCGCCTGCGACAGCCACAACGTCTCGAGGTGACAGAAATCCGTGCTCTCGGGCGTGCCAACGGTGCCCATGACGGCCACCTTGCCCCGGTACTGCTGGACGATGTCGCAGGTATCGGTCACCGTCTTGCCCGAGCTGAACCCGCCCTGCAGGGTGATGTCGCTCCGGACCCTGATGTTCACCGTGGTGTCGAAGCCGTGCCAGTACTCGCTCTGCTCGCCGTAGGCCTCGGACCGGGTGAAGTAGTTGTTGATTCGGCCCGCCTTGCTCGGGTTCACGTCGTACAGCCCGCCGATGGTGTAGCCGCCGCCGTCCGGCAGCTGCGGGTTGGCCGGCGCCACGATCGAGTACGGGTCGTAGTCCCCGGGCTCGACGGCCAGGTTGTCGGTCACGGCGAAGTTGCCGTACCACCGCCGGAAGTAGCCGACGTTGAGCGACGCACGCGAAGCGATCTCCTGCTGCACCCCGACTGAGAACTCCCAGTTGTACGGGCGCACGCCCCAGCCCCGCAGGACATCGGTGTCGTAGGCCGTGGTGCGAGTCTGGCTGCCGAAATTGACGTCCGACATGATGCCGCATTCACCGTTCGGCTGCGGATCCTGCAGGTTGCAGTCGGGGCTGAAGTTGTTCGACCGCGGATCGGTGGCGCCGAACACCCGGTCGTTCCAGGTCCGCGTCACCCGGTTGGCGAGCAGCGAGATCGGGTCGGTGGCGTAGATGCCCTGCAACCCCTGCGCGACCATGTACTTGTTGAGCGCTCCCCTGACCGCGGTTTTGCGGTTGCCGAACAGGTCGTAGGCGGCGCCGAGGCGAGGCGACAGATCCTTCCAGCTCACCCACGGGGTCGCAGGGAACGAAACGTTGCGATTCGGCACCTGCGGGCCGGGCCCGGCCGACTGCTCGGGGAACGAGATGCCCATGTAGTCGAACCGCACGCCGACGTTCAGCGTCAGCCGCTGCAGCGTCCACTTGTCCTGCGCGAAGACGCCCAGGTTCGAGTCGAGCGTGGCCAGCGTCCGGTAGGGTGTCGCGTACTGCGTCAACTGGTTCGGCACGCCGTTGTTGAACCGGTACATCAGCCCGACGCCACCCGGTGAGTCCAGCGAGACGTCGCGCGTGCCGAAGCTGTCGACGAAGCCGAACTTGAAGGCGTGCGAGCCGGTGACGTACGACAGGGAGGCGAGCACGCTCGAGGGCCCGGTCTTGTTGTCGATGAAGGGCTGGGTATTCGTGGAGTTGTTGGTGATCAGCCCTCTGTACACCACGCCGCTCGACTGCTCGACCACGGGAATCAGGCTCGCGAACACATCGCTCGGGTCCGGCTTGATGACGATGAACCGCTCGCCGCGGCGCGAGGCGCTGGCCTCGAACAGCAGCCGGTTGCTGAGCGGCGAGGTCCAGGTCACGGTGGCCATGTTCAGGCCCGGGAAGTGGTAGGTGCTGGCCGACTCGGGCGAGACGTTGACGTTGGTGCGCCGGCACCAGCAGCGCCACTGGTGATCGTAGAAGAAGCTGAGCTTGTTCTTCTGGTTCGCCTGCCAGGTGACGCGGGTGTTCACGGCCTGCTGCGTGAGGTTGTAGATGCCGCGCGTGTCCTCGTCGGCGGCGTAGAGCCACTTGGTCGGGTCGCCGGCGTTCAGGTTGGCGAGCACGCCGCCGACGTAGTTCTCGTTCTTGACGAACCGCGCGGCGGAGAAGAACCACACCTTGTCCTGCACCAGCGGGCCGCCCACCGCCGGATTGAAGTCGTAGTTGAGCTTGATCTCGTCCGGCGTCCGCAGGCCGCGGGCCTTGAGGTCGTCGTCGTAGTTGCTGCCCTGGAACGACGAGTTGGCGGCGGTGCCGAAGAACGAGCCGCTCAGGGCGTTGCCGCCTTCGCGCGGGATCAGGTTCATCCGCACGCCGCCGGTCTCCTGCTCCGCGGTGCCGGCCGCGATGTCCACGGTCATCTCCTGCACGCTCGCCATGTTCGGGACGAAGTTGCTGGAGTTGCCGGACAACTCCAGATTCGCCATCGGCACGCCGCCGACCGCCACGCGCTGGTCGCCGCCGCGACTGCCGTGGATGCGTGAGCGAGCTGGCCGCCGCGGCCAGGTTGTTGGCGCCGCCCACGTCCTGGAACGTCGAGTTGATGCCCGGCACCAGCACGGCGTTGCCGAACTGCGTGCGGCCGGTCGGGAATCGTGTTCATCACCTCGGAGCCCATCACGGTCTGCTGCCGCGCGTTCTGCACGTCGACGACCGGCGACTCGCCGGTGACGGTGATGGTCTCGTTCAGCTCTCCGACCCGCAGGTCGGCGTTGATGGTGGCCGCGAAGGCACCGGCCAGCTCGATGCCTTCGCGCTTGAAGGTGTTGAAGCCCGGCAGGCTGAATGTGATGGCATAGGTCCCGGGCCGCAGGTCGATGATCTTGTACTGACCGGTGCTGTCGGTGACGACGCTGCGCACCTTCTCGATCAGCGCGGGACTGGACGCTTCGACGGTCACGCCGGGAAGGACGGCACCCGACGAGTCACGGGCCACGCCTTCGATCGAGGCCTGCGCGAACGCGGCCGCAGGCGCGAGCGTGATCAGGCCAACGGCGACGAGCAACGCCCTGCGAATGCCCATCATCATTCTGCTCCTATCGGCGCCGGGAAGGCCCTTGGATCGGCGCGTTCGGGTCCAGCCCCATGAGTTCCCGCAGCAGCGCCACCGTCGCCGGCCTGGCCGGGTCCGACTCGATCGCCTCGTCGAGCGGCGTTCTCGGCGGAATGTTCAGCGGCGGCTCGTTGTCCACCGTCTGCGGCCGCATGCGCGGCTTGGTGGTCGCGTCGAGCCGCGCGCCCTTGCTGACCAGCAGCTTGACGACCTCGTTGGCGCCGCGGGAGGCCGCACCGTGGAGAGCGGTGGCGCCCTGATCGTCGACCGCGTTCACGTCGAGGCCAAGGTCGAGCAGCATGTTCACCGCAGCGAGCGACAGCTCCTCGGTGGCCAGCCCCATCGTCACCGCCCAGCTCATCGCGTTGTCACTCCAGCGCAGGCCTGCCGCCGCGTGCAGCGCCGTGACGCCGTTCGCGGTCGCGGCCTTGGCATCCGCGCCGCGCTCGAGCAGCAGCCGCATCATCGGCACGTCCGACGCCACGGCCGCACGCAGGAAGGCCGTGGCACCGCGGCCGGTCAGCCCGCTGCCGCCGCCGCCCATGGGGCGCCGGGCCGGGCCCGTCAGCTTCGCGTCCACCTTGGCGCCCTTGTCGAGCAGCACCTTCGCCAGCCCGAGCGAGTCGAGGGTCGTCCGCGGGCGCGGCCGGGGACGGTTGTAGACCCACAGCAGCGACCGCACGTCGGTCACGGCGAAGAGCGGCGTCTGACCGCTCCGGTCGGCCTGGTTGACGTCCGCGCCCTTCTCGACCAGCGCCGCGGCGGTGTCGAAGTGGCCGTTCAGGATCGCCAGGAGCAGCGGCGTGAAGCCCTCCGGATCCACCGCCCGATGGCTGGCGCCGGCGTCGATCAGCGCCCGCACGGCCGCGATCGATCCCTCTCGCGCCGCATACATCAACGGCGTCAGGCCGCCTTTCGAGAAGTTGGTGTTGAAGTTCTGCAGCGCCTCGCCATTGATGCCGTTGCGGCTGTCGGCGCCGTAGCGCCAGGTCGGCTCGCCCTCGAGGATGTTGGCACGCGCGTTGACGTCCGCTCCCGCCGCCGCCAGCATCTGAATCGCGGCGCCGTGATCTTCAATCGCCGCCCACATCAGCGGCGTCTGGCCGTAGAAGCGCTCCCGCGCGTTGACGTCGGCGCCCGCGTCGACGAGCGCCTTCAGCAGCGGAACATTCCCGGTGCGGGCAGCGGTCATGATGACGGGCTCGCCGGCACCCATCGCGACGTTCGGGTTCGCCCCCGCCGCCAGCAGCGCGCGCGCGATCTCGGCGTTTCCGCGCAGCGTCGCGATCGAGAGCGGGGTGACGCGGTAGCGGCTCATCGCGTTCACGTCGGCGCCGCCGCGAACCAGCCGCTCCACCGCCGCCGCATCGTCGCTCTCGACCGCGCGGTGCAGCGGCGTGACGCCGGACAGCATCGTCGGCGCCCCGAGGCGGCGCCTGGCCCGGCCGAGCCCCGGCGCGGAGGCAAGCAGCAGCACCGCGATGGCGCGCACGACTACGGCTGTGCGTGACATGGTTCGGCCTCCGGCCCTAGAGATCCACGCGTGCCGGTGCTGTCGCCGAACCGTTCGCGCTCCACGCCGCCGCTGTGCGCCAGCGACAACAGGAGATTCGCCATCGGCGTTCCGTCGGGCGCCACCACGTGCCGGCCGCCCTTCAGGTGGCCGGAGTCGCCGCCCAGCAGCACCACCGGCAGCGGATCGAAGCTGTGGATGTTGGGGTTGCTCATGCCCGAGCCCCAGAGCAGCAGCGAGTGATCGAGCAGCGTGCCGTTGCCCTCCGGGATCGCCTTCAGCTTGGCCAGGTACTTGCCGACCAGCTGCGCGTGATACGCGTTGGTGGTCGCGTACTTCTCGATCCGCTCCGGCTTGTTCTGATGGTGCGAGACCGCGTGGTGCGGCTCGGAGATGCCCAGATGCGGATAGGTGCGGCTGCTCAGCTCGCGGCCCAGCATGAAGGTGAAGACGCGGGTGATGTCCGACTGGAACGCCACGGCCATCAGGTCGAACATCAGCCCGACGTGATCCCCGTAGTCGTCCGGCACGCCGACCGGCGATCCGGGCGTGCCGACCGACGCCGCGTTCTGCCGTTCGGTGCGCTCGAGGCGAAGCTCGATTTCACGGATGTTCTGCAGGTAGTCGTCCATCCGGCCGCGGTCCGCCGGCGTCAGCCGGCCCTGCAGCTGCCTGGCCTCGCCGGCCACCATGTCGAGCACGCTGCGGCGGTTGCGAAGGCGCTCGGCACGCTGTTCCGGCGAGCCGAGCCCGCCGCCGAACATGCGCTCGAAGACCAGCCGCGGGTTGAGCTCCATCGGCAGCGGCTGCGTCGGCGTGCGCCAGGAGATGGTGTTCAGATAGGCACAGCTGAAACCGACCTCGCACGACCCCACCTGGGTGGTGAAATCCTCGGCCGTGATCTCGAGCGAGCGGAACAGCGTGTCGTTCCCGTACTGCATCGCCAGCATCTGATCGATGGTCGTCGACGCCTCGAGGTCGTAGCCCTCGGTCTGCTTCGGATGCAGGATGCCCGTCAGCCAGCACGGCTGCGCCAGCGCGTGGCCGCCCTCCCGCTGCGGGCCGGCGTTCAGGCCGCTGACGACCACCAGCCGATCGCGAAACTCCTCCAGCGGTTTGAGGATGAGCGGGAGATCGAAGCCGGCGCCCGACGCGGCCGGGGTCCAATGGCTCATGATCATGCCGTTGGGCGAGTAGGCGGCGGCGAAGCGCCGCGGCGGACGCGCCGCGGTCTGCGCCAGCGCCGTTGCCGCCGGCACCATGGCATCGAGCAGCGGCAGCGCCAGGGTGGTGCCGACACCCTTCAGGAAGGTTCGACGCGGCAGTGACGTCTTGGTCACGAACATGATCCACTCTCCCTACGCCCGCGCGTACGCGCGGACAATCAAACACTGCACTCGCGAGGCGGAGCCCCGTTAGTCTGAGGACCCTTCCCGCATCTGAAAGGGCACGCTCCGGACGATGCCGAGGACGATCGCACCGAAGCGATAGTCGTCGCTGGCGGCGCCGCGGACGATGGCGCGAACCGCCGGCATGTCGTGGTGATCGAGCCCGCGCCCGAGCGCGTAGATCAGCAGCTTCTCGGTCAGGGCGGTCACGAACATCTCCGGCTGCCGCAGCAGCGCCTGCCGCAGCTCCACCGGACCGTTCACCGTCGTGCCGTCGACCAGCGTGTCGGAGGCGTCGATCGGCGAGCCCTGATCGTCGGTGCGCCAGGCGCCGACGGCGTCGAAGTTCTCGAGCGCGAAGCCGAGCGGATCCATCACCCGATGGCACGACGCGCACTGCGGGCTGGCGCGGTGTGCCGCCAGGCGCGCACGCACCGAATCGAGCTTGCCGGGCGCATTGTCCGCGAGCACGTTGGCCGCGCCCGGCGGCGGCGGCGGCGGCGGCGTGCCCATGATGTTCTCGAGAATCCACTTGCCCCGCACCACCGGCGACGTGCGGTTGGGATACGACGTGACGGCCAGGACGCTGGCGTGCCCAAGCAAGCCGAACCGCGCCGGGTCGGTCACCGGCACCCGCCGGAAGTGACTGCCGTAGACGCCGCGCATCCCGTAGTGCCGCGCCAGCCGCTCGTTCGCGAAGGTGTAGTCGGCGCGCAGCAGGTCGAGGACGCTGCGGTTTTCGAGCCGCAGGCTGTCGAGCAGCATCTCGGTCTCGGTGCGCATCGCCTGACGGAGCGCGTCGTCGAACTCCGGAAAGTCGTCTCGTGTCGGCACGAACGCCGCGAGGTTGCGCAGGTGCAGCCACTGGCCGCCGAAGTTCTTCGCCAGCGACTGCGCCCGCGGGTCGCCCAGCATCCGGCGCACCTGCCGCTCGATCACGGCGGGCTGCCCCAGCTGATTCCCGGCCGCGGCGTCGAGCAACTCCTGGTCGGGAATACTGCTCCAGAGGAAGAACGACAGCCGCGACGCCAGATCGACGCTGCTGACCCGGTGGGTCGCGGCCGCAAGATTCGGCGGGTCGCTCTCGACGCGGAACAGGAACTTCGGGCTGGTGAGCACGCCCTGCAGCGCCAGCTGGATCCCGGCCTCGAAGCTGGCGTTGGCGCGGCCCTTGCGAAACAGGTCGAGGAGCGGCCGCAGGTCGGCATCTGTGGACGCACGCCGGTAGGCGCGCTGCGTCAGGCGCGACAGGATGGTCCGCGCGCACGGCAGCTCGTCGCTCGCGGTGCCCGGCTTGCAGGTGAAGATCGCGCGGCGGCTCGGCGTGTCGCCGGGGCCGGTCGGGTTGTAGGGCCCTTCGATGATCACGCGCTCGATCGCCGGCACGCCGTGGATGTACAGCGGATCGACCGCGAACATCGTCGGCCGCAGCCCTTCGGGGCCGGTCCGGACCCCGCCGGCCAACGCCAGGAACGTCGCCACCACGTCGTGCGGCCCCGCGGTCACCCGGGTCCGGGTCCGGAGTCGGGTTTCGAGCGCCGTTTCCGCGGCCCCCGAGTTGAGCACGTTCATCTGGTAGTCGCTCGGACCGCCGACGGGCGTCTGCAGCACCGGCTGACCGTCGATGCTGACCTCGAGGTCGTGCTCGGTCTGCAGCCCACGGACGTAGCCGACGCTCGTCTTCCACAACCGCAGCTTGACGACGTATTCGCCGTCGAGGGGGAAGTGGTGCCGGAACGCGGTGCCGCCGCGCGTGCCGATCGGCAGCCCGCTGATGTGCTCGTGCTGCGGCAAATCGAAGCTGACGCGGTACAGCTGCGAACTCGGGCCGATCGAGGGATCGCCTACGGCCAGCGCGCTGATGCGCTCGGCAGCGGCGACGTAGCGCTCCATCAGCAGGGGCGACATGCCGAGGATGTCGGCGATGTTGTCGAAGCCGTAGCTGGAGTCGTCCGGCGGGAGCAGGGTCGAGGCGTCGATCTCGAGGGCCAGCAGGTCGCGAATCGCGTTCGCGTACTCGGCGCGGTTGAACCGGTGCGGCCGCGTCCGGCCCGGGTGGGGCCGTGCCGCCGCGGCGCGGTCGAGCGTATCCTCGAGCCCCCGGGCGAAGGCGGCCAGGGTGGCCGCGTCGGGCCGGGGACTTCCGGCCGGCGGCATCATGTTGCCTCGCACCTTCCGGATGACCTTCTCCCACACCTCGGCATGCGCGGGGACGTCGGAGGCATCCACCGCATCCAGCGCCAGGCCGCCGGTCTTCAGCCGCTGGTTGTGGCACGTGACGCAGTACCTGACCCACCACGAGCGGCGGGCCCGGCAGCCGCGCGGGGACGCCTGCGCGGTCCGGACCTGGGCCTGGGGAACGGACGAGCCGGTCCACGAGCCAGCGGCCGAAGATCGCGGCGGCAAGCACTCCCCGGCTAATCGAGCGACGGAGGCGATTCACCATCTTCAGGACAGACGACCACCCGTGCCGGCGGAATCTATCAGGAGTCGAGAGCGAAATCCTGACAGCGCCCTAATAGAGCCACTGATAGGACGTGGATAAAAGCCTGAAAAAGCCGCTACCGGCCTGAATTCGACGTTTTTTGCCCATGGCGTCACGCGGGCGGCACCGGCGTTCGGTGCTAGAATCCGCCCGCCGGGAGCACCATGGACCCCTTGCCACCCGTAGCGAAACACCCCGTCGAGGCCGCCACTTCAGACCCCGCCGTCGAATACCTGTTCGGCCCGTTCCGGCTGGACGTGTCGTCGATGCAGCTCACCCGCGGGGACGAGACCGTGGGTCTGACGCCCAAGGCGTTCGACACCCTCCTGGTGCTCATCCGCAACCGGCATCGGCTGGTTCGGAAGGACGAGCTGATGAGCGCGGTCTGGGCCGACTCGTTCGTCTCCGAAGACAGCCTGACCCAGAACATCACGGCCCTGCGGCGCGCCCTCGGCGACGATTCGCACCAGCCCGAATACATCTCCACCATCCCGCGGCGCGGCTACCGGTTCATCGCGCCCCTGGTCGAGCGCGGCGCCGGTCGAAAGCCCGCGGCGGGTACCAACCGCCACCGCCGCCAGCCACCGCTCCCCCTCCGGCGCGCCGAGCCGCAAGCCTCGCCGGCCGCCGCGGCCCGCGTCGCCGGCCAGCACCTGGTGGCGCTCGCCGTGGGCCTGGGCCGGCGGGCGCCGCCCTGGCTGCGGTCGCTAGTGCTTCGCCGCAACGCTGGCCAGCGCCCCGCCCGCGGCACCGCCGCCGGCGATGCTGCGCTTCAGCCTCGATGCGCCGCGCGGCACCAGGCTGGCATCGGGAGGCGCCATCTCGCCCGATCGCCGCCACCTGGCGTTCATCGCCCAGGACGACGCGTCCGGCGTCTCGCACCTGTGGGTGCGGGCGCTCGACGAGGGCACGTGCGCGCGTCGATCGAAGGCACGGAGGGCGCCGGCAAGCCGTTCTGGTCGCCGGACAGCCAGGCCATCGGCTTCTTCGCAGCCGGCAGCCTCAAGCGCGTCGGCGTCGCCGGCGGACCCGGTGCAGACGCTGGCGCCGGTGGTCGGGCTGACGGTGTCCGGCGGTACGTGGGGCGCCGACGACGTCATCCTGTTCGCCAGCTTCCGCTCCGGCGTCAACGCGGTGCCGGCGTCGGGCGGCGAGGTCACCGCGGCCACGCGCCTCGACGCCGCCGCGCAGGAGACCGCGCACCGGTGGCCGCAGTTCCTGCCCGACGGCCGGTTCCTGTTCTCGATCTACTCGGAGAACGCCGACCGGGCCGGGACCTATGTCGGCGCCATCGGGTCGGACGCGCGTGTCCGCGTGCTGCCCGATCCCGGCGGCATGTTCGCGCCGACCGGGCCACCTGCTTTACGTCAAGGACCGCGTGCTGATGGCGCAGCCCTTCAGCGTGGCCCAGACCAGGGCCAGCGGCGCGGCCACCACGCTGGCCGGCGACGTGTTCCCGCTCTCGCCGACGACCGGCGCCAGCACCTCGGCGGCGGGCGAGATTCTCGTCTACGGCGGCCGCGCGCCCGATTTCGAGCTGGCCTGGTTCAGTCGATCCGGGCGAGCGGCAGCAGACGATCAAGGCGCCGCCCAATCTCTACAACCCGAGCATCTCGCAGGATCTTCGCTACCTGCTGGCGGGCAGCGGCACCGACGTCTGGCTGATCGATCTGGAGCGCGACGCGGCCACGCGCATCGGCGCCGGCAACTCGCCGCTGATTTCGCCGGACGGCACGCAGATCGCCTTCACCTCGGGCCGCCTCGAGGGCGTCTCCGACCTGTACGTGGCATCGACGGTCGGCCGCGGCGAAGACCGGCTGTTCCTGCGCACACGCGAGAACAAGCTGGTCAACGACTGGTCGCGCGACGGCCGCTATCTGGTCTTTGCCAGCACCAACCCGGAGACGCGCATGGACCTGTGGATGGTGCCGACCTCCGGCGGCGGCGCGCCGATGGCGCTGCTGACCACGCCCTACAACGAGTTCCAGGCGCAGATCTCGCCGGACGGCCGCTGGATCGCCTACGCGTCCGACGATTCGGGCCGCTGGGAGGTCTACGTCCAGTCGTTCCCGGAGCTCGGGGCCAAGCGGGCGATCTCGAGCGGCGGCGGCTCCGAGCCGCAATGGCGGCGCGACGGCCGCGAGTTGTTCTACGTCACGCCCGACGGGACGCTGATGACGGTGAACGTGATGGCAGGGGCGACGCTACAGGCAGGCCGGCCGACGCCGCTCTTCCGCACGTCGATCCCGATCACCGGGGAGATGAACTCGCGGCGCAACCACTACGTGGCGTCGCCTGACGGCCAGCGCTTCCTGGTGAATGCGGCGAGCGACGCGCAGGAGTCGATTACCGTGCTGGTGAACTGGACCGCCGCGGCTGCGAGCCGAGCGTCCAGTCGCGCCGCTTCGCATTCTGGCGAGCGGACTAGAGGGTGGGGGCCGGGCGTTACCCGACCCCAATGTCCACTTTAGCGGCCAGTCGGCTTCGGCGTCTCGCGAGCCGGTCCCTGCACCACCTTGACCGTGGCGTCGCTCGACGCCAACGGCTGCACGCCGGCCGTGACCATCAGCTCTCGCACCAGCGTTACTGTTTCAGGACCGGGCTTGCCGCCCACGCGCGCTCCGGTGCCGTCCTCGGCGACGCCGGTATTCAGCGCGCCATCGAGCACGGTCAGCCCCTGCTTCGTGCGGGCATCGAGACGGCCGCCGTTCGCCGCCAGGTAACTGATCACCTTGTTACGCGCCGCGAAGGCCGCGCCATAGAGCGCAGTCTCCCCCTCGTTGTTCATCGCGTTCAGGTCCGCGCCTTTCTCGTGCAGCAGCCTGACGATCGCGTGGGCGTCGTCCAGGCTGCCGTGGTTGGGCGGGTCGCCCTGCTGCGTGATCGAGTACTTGACGCCGGAGGCGAACATCAGCGCCGTGGTGCCGTCGGATTGCGCCAGCGTTGACGTCGGCGCCGCGGCTGACCAGCACCTCCACCATGTCGCGGTTGGCGTACTTGGCCGCGCGGATGAGTGGCGTGGTGCCTTCGATCATGCCGGGCGCGCCGCCGGCGTGGTAACGCGACAGCAGGCGTCCCTTGATCCGGGCGTTGACGTCGGCACCGTGATCCAGCAGCACGCGCATCAGCCCGAGGCAATCGAGCTCGGTCGTGATCTTGGCGTCCGGCCGGCTGCGCTCCCACGGCGGGGTGTTCATGTCGATGGCGGCGTACAGCGGACTCATGCCGGCGTTGTCGGCCAGGTTCGGGTTTGCGCCCTTGTCCAGCAGCCGCGCCGCCAGGTCGAAATGGGCGTTGAGAATCGCCTCGAGCAGCGGCGTCACGCCCTCCGGGTCCTTGACGTTGACGTCGGCGCCGAGCTCGATGAGCGCCATCGCGGCGGCCGGCCGCGCCCTCGCGCGCGGCATACATCAGCGGCGTCCACTGGCCCTTGGGAACGAAGCTCGTGACGTAGTTGCTGGGGTCCTTCGGTTTCTGCGGCGGATAGGCGACGGTGGTCGAGCGCGCGTCGATCTCCGCACCGTGCTTCACCAGCGCCCGCACGGCGGAGGCGTGGTCGTCGGCAGCCGCCCACATCAGCGCCGTCTCGCCCATCCAGCTCTCGCGCGCGTTGACGTTCGCGCCCGCCTCCACGAGCACGTCGATGGCTTCGGGCCGGCCGGTCCGGGCCGCGATCATCAGCACCGTCTGCCCTTCGGTCACCACGGTGTTCGGGTCGGCGCCGGCAACGAGCAGCGCGCGGATCATGGTGGCGTCGCCGTTGGTCGCCGCCAGCGACAGCGGCGTCACGCCATAGCGATTGCGGACCGAGGCGTTGGCGCCGCGACCTAGCAACAGGCGCACCATCTCGCTGTCGCCGTTTCGCACCGCCCAGTGGAGTGCCGTGGTGCCGTCGGCCTCGGCGGCGTTGACGTTCGCCGCCCGCGCCGCGGCGCCGGCGGCCTTGCGGTCGCCCCGCTTCACCGCCTCGATGAGATTGCTGTCAGCCGCGGCGGCGGCGGCGCCGGCCGCCAGCGCGCAGAACCAGCAGGCCGGCCAGAGGTCCGGGCGTCGTGCGCATCATCGATCAGATCTCCAGCGGCCCGGTGCTGTTGCCGAAACTCTCGAGCTCGACGCCGAACCTCGACGCCGCCGTCATCCACAGGTCGGCCATCGGCTTGCCCTGGTGCACCACGTGGCGATCGCCCTCGAACTGGCCGCCAAGCACGATCATCGGCAGGTTGAGGTGGATGTGCATGTCGCTGTTCGACATGCCGTTGCCGAAGAACACCATCGAGTTGTCGAGCACGGTGCCGTCGGCCTCGGGCATCGCCTTCAGCTTCTCGACGAACCGCGCCACGTGCTGGGAGTAGTAGACGCCGATGAGCGCCATGCCGGCGAGCTTGGCCGGGTCGTCGTTGTGGTGCGAGATCGAGTGATGCGGCTCGGTGACACCCACTTCCGGGTAGGTGAGCTGGCTGGCCTCGCGCGAGGTGTAGAAGGTGGCCACGCGCGTCACGTCCGCCTGCCAGGCGAGCGCCATCAGGTCGAACATCACGGTCAGGTGATCGTGGTGTGACTCGGGTATGCCGATCGGGGCCTCGGGCGCGGCGGGGTTCGCCGCGCTCTGCTTCTCGGCCTTCTGGATCTGCCCTTCCACCTCGCGAACGTGCTGCAGGTACTCGTTCAGCCGGTGCTTGTCCCCGGCGCCAACGCGGCCCTGCAGCTGGCCGATCTCGCGGCCGACAGCGTCGAGCACGCTCTTCTGCCGGCGCAGACGCGCCGCGCGCTGGGCCGGCGTGCCGGCCCGGCCGAACATCCGCTCGAACACCGCGCGGGGGTTGATCTCCATCGGCAGCGGCATGGTCGGCGTGCGCCACGAGATAGTGTTGGCGTAGATGCAGCTGTAGCCGCCGGCACACGATCCGATGGCGCTCGAGAAGTCCTCGGTGGCGACCTCGAGCGACGGCAGCAATGTCTCGCCGCCCACCTTGGCCGCGATCACCTGGTCGATCGAGGTGTTGTTGTAGACGTCGTCGCCTTCGGTGGGCTTGGCCGAGACGCCCGTCAACCAGCCGGACGAGGCGGTGGGATGCGTGCCCTCGACCTTGTTGCCGAGGCCCGTGACCACGACGGCCGACGAGCGATGCGGCTCGAACGGCTTGAGGATTGTCGGGTAGCCGGCGCCCTTGCCGGTGGTGGCCGGCGTCCAGTGCTCGATCACCGTGCCGTTCGAGAAATAGATGAACGCGGCGCGGCGCGGCCCCGACGCCGCCTTCAGTCGCGGCGTCAAGGCCGGCACCATGGCGTCGAGGAACGGCAGGGCAATGGTGGCGCCTACCCCTCGCAAAAAGGTCCGCCGTGGCAGAGAACTCCTGGTGATGAACATGGCTGCGAGCTCCTCAGTCCGTTCGGGTGTCCACCGCAACGATCCGCTTCTGAAACGCGTCGCTCCTGACGATCCCGAGCACGAGCGCCGAAAACCGGTAGTCCTGCGCCGCGGCGTCGCGAACGATTGCGCGGACGGTCGGCATGTCGCGGTAGTCGATGCCGCGTCCCAGGCCGTAGATCAGCATCTTCTCGGTCAGGTTGCCGACAATCGCCTGCGGCCGCGCCACCAGCGCCTGACGCAGCGCCACCGGCCCGTCGATCGCGGAGCCGTCCACGAACACGCCGCTGGCGTCGATCGGCGCACGGTCGTCACGCACCCGCCAGGCCCCGACCGCGTCGAAATTCTCGAGCGCGAAGCCAAGCGGGTCCATGGCCTTGTGGCAGCTCGCGCACTGCGGGTTGGCGCGGTGCTGCTCCATGCGCTCCCGCATGGTCATCGGGCGCGACAGCGCCGAGCGCTCCGGCAGCGCCGGCACGACCGGCGGGAGGCGGCGGCGGCGGCGTGCCGAGCAGGTTGTCGAGGATCCACTTGCCGCGGACGACCGGCGACGTGCGGTCGGCGTGCGACGTCACCGTCAGGACACTGCCGTGCCCCAGGATGCCGCGACGGGCATCAGCCGTGACAGGCACACGGCGGAAGTGGTTGCCGTAGACGTGCGGGATGCCGTAGTGCTTCGCCAGCCGCTCGTTCACGAATGTGTAGTCGGCGGTCAGCAGATCCAGGACCGCGCGATCCTCGCGGATGATGCTGTCGAAGAGCAGCTCCGTCTCGCGGCGGAACGCCTGCCGCAGCTGGTCGTCGAAGTTCGGGAACTCGCGCGAATCCGGCACCGCGCTGCGCAGGTTGCGCAGCTGCAGCCACTGGCCGGCGAAGTTCGCGACCAAGGCCTGCGACCGGGGATCGGCCAGCATCCGCGTGACCTGCTGGTCGAGGTACGGACGGCCGGGAGAGCTGATTGCGAGCCGCCAGATCCAGGAGCTGGTCGTCGGGCAGGCTGCTCCACAGGAAGAACGACAGGCGTGAGGCCAGCTCGAGGTCCGTCACGCGGTAGACGGTGCCCGGCCGCGACGCCGGCACTCGCTCGGTCCGGACCAGGAACTTGGGTCCGGAGAGGATGCGCTGCAGCGCGAACCCGATGGCCGAGTCGAAGCTGCCTTCGCGGCGCCATTCGCGGAAGTGGGCCGTCAGCTCGTTGACGTCCGACGGCGTCTGCATGCCGCGATAGGCGCGGCGGGCGAGGGTCGACAGGATCGTGCGGGAGCACGGCTCTTCCTGGGCCGGCGTCGCCGGACGGCAAGTGAAGATGGCGCGCCGGCTTCGGCGTGTCACCCGGACCGGTCGGATTGAACGGACCGGTCACCGTGATAGTCAGGACGTGTGGCGGACCGATCAGCGTCTCCGACGTATCGGAGGTCGTGCGCAGGATGGCCTGCAGGCGGCGCGTGTTCTCGACCTCGGCGCGTCCCGCGAACGTGGCGCCGATGGCGTGCGGGCCAGCCGTGAGTGGCACCCGCACCTGCAGGCGTGCCTCGACCGCGTCCGCGTACGCGGTCTGGTTCTGCAGCATGCCCTCGAAGTCCTTGGTGCCGCCGATGGTCTCGGCGAAGACCTGCCGACCGTCCACCACGATCTCCAGCTCGCGCGGGAACTCGAGCCCGCGAATCAGGCCGAGATTGGTCTTGAACAACCCGACCTTGATCACGTACTCGCCGTCGAGCGGCAGCGTGGATGTCACGGCCATGCCGCCGCTCGTGCCGAGCGGCAGGCCCTCGTTGTGCCTGTCCTGCGAATGATCGGCCGCGGCGCGAAACACGCGGGCCCCGGCCACGATGTCCGAGGCGTCGCCGACAGCGAGGGTGGCGATCTCGGCCGCCGCGGCAGTGTAGCGCTCCAACAGCGCCGGCGAGGTGTCCAGCATCTCGCCGATGTTGTCGAAACCGTAGGCCGGCTCGTCGGGCGGCAGAAGCGCCGCGACGTCCACGTCGAGCGACAGCAGATCGCGAACCGAGTTGGCGTACTCGGCGCGGTTCAAGCGATGGATCGAGGGATGGCCGGGAAACGGCGCGGCCGTTCGATTGATGGTGCCCTCGAGCCACGCGACCAGGCTGTCGCGTGTCGCGGCGTCGGGCCGCGGCATTCCCGCCGGCGGCATCACGCCCGTCCGGACCTTCCTGATCACCCGCTCCCAGATCGCGGCGTCGGCCGGCACGCGGGCAGATCCATGGCGTCGAGCGCCAAACCGCCGGTCTTCAGCCGCTGGTTGTGGCAGGTGACGCAGTAGGTGTCGAGCGACGCTCGATGAGCCGCCGCACCGCTGGCGGCGACGGCGCGGGCCGGCCCCCCCTGGCCGGGCGCGGCCGCCTGCGGGGCGGTCCAGGAGAGCCAGGCCGCCACGGCCGCTGCGATCGCCGACGAGAGGAGGGTTCGTGTGCGCATGAATCAGCTACAGGTGGACGCCACCATCTGCAGCGACATCGCCGCGATGCCGGCGCTGCTGAGCAGGCCCTTGGCTTCCATCCGCTGCCCCTCGTGCTTCTCCGTTCCAGGACCAACCGCCATCAGCCGTAGCGTGTTCGAGCCGGCCGGCACGGCCTCCAGCGCCTTCAAGTCCTCGGTGGCCGTCTGCTCCAGGCTGCGGCTGCGTACCGGTGTCGAGGCGCGCGTCAGCATCCAGCCGCTCGCATCTCGGGCCAGGCAGCCGACGGCGCTGACCAGTTGTCCGTTTTCCGCCGCCAGCGGTCCGCTGGCGCCGACAATCTGAAAGCGCCCCAGGGCGTCGGCCTGCACGGTCAGTTCCCGCGGCCCGGTGGGAAACCCGTTTTGCTGGAGCACGTAGGCAATGACGTCGAGGTAGACCGCGTCGTCGAGGCGCGCCTGTGCCCGCGGCATCGTCGTGCTGACCTTGCGGTAGAACTCCCGCAGTGTCGCTGCATCCCAGATCGACAGGAACCTCTCGCCCTTGAGTGCCGGACCGTTCTGGCCCGCCAGTATCCCCGCCGTGGCACGACGCGCAGAAGAGTTCGTAGCTGGCCTTGCCGCGCGCCGCCTGTTCGGAGAGAACGCGCCGGTCCAGATCGGCCAGGCTTCGCCCTGGGCCGCGGCGCTGGCCGAGGTCAGGGCAATCGCCAACCCGCACGCCGAAGAAGACGGTCCCCCGCATGCGACCTAACGCGCGATGCCGCCTGCGGCCCGCTGTTCAAGCAGTCGCGTCAGCAGTGCCTGCGTGCTCTTGCGTTCTGGCCGCCGCACCGCCGCGGCGTCGCTCTCGTTGGCCTGGCCTATGGCCTCGTCGAGCGGCGTGCGGCCCCGCTTGGTCCTGGCATCGAGCCGCGCGCCCCGC